>NZ_VDUZ01000028.1 GCF_008039615.1 Vineibacter terrae
CGCGCCGCCTGCGGCGGTGGCCTGCGGCCAGCCTTGACCCGTCTTGCGCGCGGCGCTCTGCAATCTTCATGGTCGGGACGAAGGGATGGTCTGTGCCGATCAAACAAAGGGATGCTTTGTCGATGAAAGCCTCTTGACTTCCAAATGCTCATATAAGGATGACAACGAGGCTGCCCTCACGATGTGCGCTTTACGAGCCGCTCGTCATTCGCCCGGTGCGAATGCATCCAGCGCGGCACGCATCTGCGCCATCGACAGCGGCCCGCCATGTCCTTCGGCTTCCACGATGACCAGCCGGCTTGCCGGCCAGTGGCGGTGGAGATGCCAGGCCGTCGCCGCCGGCCCGCTGATGTCGCGGCGACCGTGAATCAGAACAGCGGGGATATGGCCGATCGTGCCGAGACGGCGTCGTATTTCCTTTCCGTCGTGGAGAAATCCATCGTTCGACCAGTAGTGCGTGACGAGGGTTGCGAAGACCAGGCTCTGCCGCTCGTCGAAGCGCTGGCCGATCGGCTCCCAGTTCGGATCGAGCGAGATGTGCGTTGACTCCCAGTCGTTCCAGGCGCGCGCCGCCCGCCGCCGATCCGCCACATCCATCGTGGCAAGGCGCCGGGCATAGGCGTCGACGATGCGCTCTCCATCGCGCCTGCCGGAGGCATGCTCGAGCCGTTGCCAGGCTTCGGGAAAGAAGCGCCCGACACCGTCGGTAATCCAATCGACCTCCTCGCGGCTGATCGTGGTTACGGCGACGAGAACCAGTTCCGAGATCCTGTCTGGATGGGCCTGGGCATACGCGAGCGCAAGCGTCGTTCCCCAGGACACGCCCGACACCAGCCACGCATCGATGCCGAGGTGCGTTCTGAGCGCTTCGATGTCAGCGAGCAGCGACTGTGTCGTGTTGCGGTGCAGCTCGCCCAGAGCGTCGGTGACAAGGGGGCGGCTTCGACCACATCCGCGCTGATCGATCCCGACGATGCGATACTTCTGCGGGTCGAAGTGGCGGCGATAGCTGCCCGAGCGAAGCGCGCTGCCCGGGCCGCCGTGCAGATAGAGAGCGGGCTTTCCGGCGGGATTGCCCGATGCTTCCCAATAGATCTCGTTGCCGTCGGCGACGCGGAGGAACCCGGAATCGAACGGATCGGCCTGAGGGAATAAATTCTCGGTCATGGCGTAGGCTCAATACATCAGCAGAGGTGATCCTCGACAGGGATCCCGATGCCACTGCGCAAGGTAAGGGCGATGTCAGGGGGCCACGCCATTGTCTGATCAGGGAACGCGATAATGAACGAGGAGCGGCCGGCGGCGGCGCCGATCACGACGGCATCCGATACCGGTCAGGAAGACCCGTTCGGCGGGCTGCGGCCGGGCACGCAGGTCGGCAAGTACGAGATCGTGGAGATGCTGGGCCAGGGCGGCTTCGGCATCACCTATCGCGCGCGCGACGCGCAGCTGCGCCGTGACGTGGCCATCAAGGAGTACCTGCCCACCAGCTTCGCCGTGCGCCAGGGCGGCACCACGGTGCTGCCGCGATCGACCCAGACCGCCGAGGATTTCCGCTGGGGCCGCGAGCGCTTCCTCGACGAGGCCCGCACGCTGGCGACGCTCGAGGACGCGCCGGGCATCGTCAACGTCTACGACTTCATGGAGGCCAACGGCACAGCCTACATGGTGATGGGGCTGGTGCGCGGCGAGACCGTCGAGGCGCGGCTGAAGCGACGGCCGCCTGCCGCAACCGGCCGTCGAGCAGCTCGTCTACCCGCTGCTCGACGGCCTGGAACGGGTGCATGCGGCCGGCTTCCTGCATCGCGATATCAAGCCGGCCAACATCCTGCTCGACGGCCACGGCCGGCCGACCCTGATCGATTTCGGCGCCTCGCGCGTAGCGCTGCAGGGACGCACGCAGGCGCTGACGGCCGTGTACACGCCGGGCTATGCCGCCTTCGAGCAGTCGACCTCGGCCCGGCAGGGACCGTGGACCGACATCTACGCCCTGGCCGCCACACTCTATCATTGCATCACGGGCGCGCCGCCGCCCAGCGCCATCGACCGCATGATCGATGATCGCCTCGTGCCGGCAGCGGACGCGGGCAAGGGGCGCTACGCGCCCAGCCTGCTGGCGGCGATCGATGCCGGCCTGACGCTGAAGCCCACGGAACGGCCGCAGGCGATCGCGCAATGGCGGCAGGTGTTGTCGGGGATCGCACACAGCGCCGGCCATGTATCGCCGGATGACACGCGGCGGATGTAGGCGACGCGACGGATCGGCAGTTCCACGCCGCAGGGGGCGGCGCCGGCGCAGAGCCGCAAGCGCATGCCCGTGGCCCGGATCGCGGCCGGCATCGTGGCGCTGGCCGTCGCCGTCGGCGGCGCGTGGCTGGCCTTGCGTCCGGGCGAGGACAGGACGGCGATGGAAGGCGTGCCGCCGCCACAGACGGATGACGCGCAGCGGCGTGGCGCGGACGAGCAGCGCGCGGGCCGGGAAGCGCAGGCGCGCAAGGTGGCCCAGGAGAAGGCGGCGGCCGAGGCGGCGCAGCGCCAGGCGAAAGAGCAGGCCCGGGCCGCCGCCGCCGCCAGGCAGCAGGCCGAGGCGGAGGAGGCCAAACACCGGGCGGAGGCCGAAGCGCGCGCCGCCGAGGCCCAGGCCAGGGCGGACGCGGAGCGGCAGGCCGAAGCGGCCGAGACAGCGCTGCGCCTGTCGGAGCAGGACCGCAAGCGGATCCAGGTGGCGCTTTCGTCCCTCGGCTACAGCACGCAGGGCAATGACGGCGCTTTTGGTCCGCGGACGCGCCAGATGATCGCGGCCTGGCAGAAGAGCCAGGGTGCGCTGGAAACCGGTTATCTCACGGCGGGTGAGCTGGCGGCGCTACGGCAGCAGGCGGCTTCGGCGCTGGCGCGCTACGACGATGAGCAAAGGAAGATCGAGGAGGACAAAAAGCGGGCCGATGCAGACGCCAGGCGGCAGCAGGAGGAGGACGCCCGCAAGCGCGCCGAGGAGGACCAGCGCCGGCAGGCGCCGCCGCCCGCCTCCGTCGCAGTGGCGCCACCGCCGAGCGCGGCAGCGGCCGACGGATCGTACTATGGAGAGCACTGCTCGGGCCTCAAGGGCGAGGAGGTGTCATGCCGGGCGGTCAGCGCGGTCGTGACCGGCGGCGTGGGAAGCTTTCGCTGGCGGGTCGGCCGTTGCGGCAACGGCTCGTTTGGATCGGCGACATTCAAGATCGACCCGACCGGGGCCCTGACCGGCACCGTCATGGGCTTCAACGAAAGATGCCTGCCCGGCGGCGCCCAGATCTGGGGTCAATATGCGGCCGGCCGGATCACGATCCAGAGCCGGGGCAACCTGCGCGCCACCTTGATCCGGAAATAGGCGTGTGTGGTTTACCTTCCCCCGCTTGCGGGGGAAGGTGGCGCGCAGCGCCGGATTGGGGGGTGCTTCACCGCAAATGGTGCATCCGATCGAGCATCGGCGCTGTTGCACCATCCCCCATCCGCCCTTCGGGCACCTTCCCCCGCAAGCGGGGGAAGGTAGATGACATCAGAGGTGGTTGCGAGTCGCTCGCAACAGGGGTAGCGTCGGCGGTGGTGATTCCGCGATGCCGCAGACTGGCAAAGCAGGGTCTGCGTGCCGCCGATGTCAGATTCGCATCTCAAGCTTCTTGCCGTCTTCACCGAGCAGCGCGCCGCGCTGACGCGCTTCCTTGCGCGGCGCCTGGGCAGCCGCGACACGGCCGAGGATCTTACCCAGGAGGCGTGGCTGCGCGCGTCGGGCGGCGGCGCATCGGCGGTCGTCAACCCGCGCGCCTATCTATTCCGCATCGCGGCCAATCTGGCGGTCGACCATCAGAGACGCGAGGCGCGCCAGCCACTGGCGGCCGCGGAAATCGATGCCTTGCTCGACGTGCCTGACGATGCACCGGATGCGGCTGCCATCGCGGCAGCGCGTGATGAGCTGATCATGCTGCAGCGAGCGCTCGACGAGCTGCCGCCGCGGCGGCGGGCGATCTTCCTGGCCGCGCGCCTGGGCGCGCAGACCCATCGCGAGATCGCCGACCGCCACGGCATCTCCACGCGTGCGGTCGAGATCAACCTGCAGCGCGCCCTGGAGCATTGCGCACGGCGGCTGGAAAAAAATCCGGTCCGCCGCTTCGGTCCGCGCCGCGTCGCGTCGTCTTGATAGGCGAGGAATTGCGATTGGTGCCGGCGCTGCTATTGCTGCGCGCAGCAGGTGCCGCTCGACCCGAGTTGTCATGGCCGATCACTCCCACGACAAGATTGCCGCAGAAGCTCTCCAGCGCGAGGCGCTCGCCTGGGTGGTCCGCCTCACATCCGGTGCCGCGACGCAGGCCGACGCCGATGGGCTGAAGGCCTGGCGCCGGCGTACGCCGGCGCATGACACAGCGTTCCGGGCCGCGGTGCGGCTGTGGCAGCAGGCGGGCGCGGCGGCGACATTGGCGAACGGCGTGCGGCCAAGACCGAAGTTGCCCGGCCGGCGGATGGTCATGGCAGGCGCGGCGTTGGCAGCCGGCGCTGCGGGCGTGATGCTCGCCGGCGTGCGGCTGGGCTACGTGGCGGAGCCCAGCGCGTGGCTGGCGGAGCACCGCACGGGCACCGGTGAGCAGAAGCGGGTGGTGCTGCCCGACGGCAGCGTTGCGGAGCTCAACACGCGCACCAGCCTGTCGCTGCGGTTCACACCGGCGCAGCGGGGGGTCGAGCTGCTGGACGGAGAGGCCTCGTTCGCGGTGACGAAGGACGCATCGCGGCCCTTCGTGGTGATGGCGGGTCGCGGCACGACGACGGTCACGGGCACGCTGTTCACCGTGCGCGACCAGGACGACGTCGTGCGCGTGGTCTGCGTGGAAGGATCGGTCGAGGTGCGGGCCAGGGAGACGGCGCGGCTCTCGGCGGGCGACCTTGCCACCTACGACGATCGCGGCCTGCACAGCGTGGCGCGCGCCGATGCCGCCGCGGAGACCGCGTGGCGCCGGGGCATGCTGGTGTTTCGCGGCCAGACGCTGCGCCAGGTGGTGGAAGAGATCAACCGCTACCGCCGCGGCCGGATCTGGCTGGAGAACGCGGCGGCGGCGCAGCGCAAGCTGAGCGGCGTCTTCCATCTCGACCGGCTGGACGAGGCGATCACCCACATCCAGCGCACCTTGGGCCTGCAGGCCACGCAGCTGCCCGGCGGAATCGTCTTCTTGCGCTGAAATTCAAAGAAATCGTCCGGCGGGATTCGGTCCCGCGCACTGCCGCACGTCCTTGAAAGTAAGACCTATTCGCATTTCAGAATGGGCGTGACCGTGCGTGCCTTGGGGGACTGATGCAAAGCCTGACGAGCCTGACAGGGAAATTCCGCAGAACGAACCATCAGGGGGCCAACCGGCGACAAGGTCATGTGGTCATGGCGGTGCTGGCGGCCACGTTCTTCCCGGCGGCCGGGGTGCATGCCCAACCCGCGCCAGCGTCACGCCCGACGCTCGTGGCGCAGACCCGGCCCTTCAATATCCCGGCACAGCCGCTGGATTCGGCGCTGGCGGCCTACGCTGCCGCCACCGGCGTGCAGGTGCTCTATGACAGCCGCATCACCAGCGGCCTGCGGTCAGGCGGCGTCACCGGGCCGCTGGCGCCCGAGGAAGCGCTGCGCCGGCTGGTGGCCGGCACGGGCCTGCTGGTGCGGTTCACCGGCCCGCGCGCCGCGACGCTGGAGAGGGTGCAAGCCTCGGCGCCGGATGTCACGACGCTGGCGCCGGTGACGGTCGCGGGCGAGAAGGTGCAGCGCTCGCTGCGCGACACGGCCAGCAGCGTCAGCGTTTTCGGACCGGCGGATCTGGGCCGCAAGCGCCCTGGCCTGTCGACCACCAACGACGTGATGGCGCGCATTCCCAACGTCGTGACAACCGAGTCCAACAACCTGGCGCCGGCGATCCGGGGCATCGACGGCACCGGGCCGGCCCAGGGTGTCGATGCGTTCGTCGGCGGCATCCGGCCGCGGATCACCTACACCGTGGATGGCCGGCCGCTCAGCTTCAACGAGGCGATCTTCGGCGACCTGTCGCTGTGGGACCTGGAGCGCGTCGAGGTGTTCCGCGGTCCGCAGAGCACCCTGCAGGGGCGCAATTCCATCGCCGGCGCCGTCGTGGTCAAGACCCGCGATCCCTCTCTGACCGAGACCGAGATCGGCGGCCAGGTGATCGTCGGCAACCAGAACCAGCAGCAATACTCGGCGGTCGTGTCGGCGCCGGTGGTCAAGGACGAGCTCGCGCTGCGCCTGGCCGTCGACTACAAGGCCTACGACAGCTTCGTGCACTTCCAGGGCTTCGGTGGGGCCAAGGATCCGGGCGATTACCGCTCGCTGACCGTGCGCGGCAAGGTGCTGATTCAGCCGGAAGCGCTGCCGGGGTTCTCGACCCTGATCACCGTGACCCACCAGGACTATCGCGGACCGCAGACCGACATCGTTCAGAAGCCGTATCGCGAACATATCCCGTCGACGCCGGACATGCCGGTGTTCGAGCCGACCGCGACCAGCGGGGTCATGGAGACCACGTGGAAGATCTCCGACACGCTCACCTTTCAGAACACGTTCTCGCTGGCCGATGTGAAGGTGAAGCGGCTCGTGGCCCAGTTAAGCGACGGACCGGCCTACGTGCACAGCCGCGAGATCCTGGCCGAGCCGCGGCTGCAGTTCACCGGAATGGAGGGACGCCTGAAGGGCTTCGCCGGCCTCTATTTCTTCCGCGCCAACCAGGACGACTGGCTCAACTTCAACGGCTTCAACCGGTGGGATGACCGGACGACGACGCTGGCCGCCTACGGCGAGGCGACGCTGCGGGTGTTCGGCAACCTCGACCTCACGCTGGGCGGCCGCTTCGAGCGCGAGCACCGTCGTCGCGTCGGCGGCATCCCGCCCCTGTTCGACGTGGATTTCAAAGAGACCTACAACGTGTTCCTGCCCAAGGTCGGCGTTGCCTGGCACGCCACCGACGAGCTGACCGTCGGCGCCACGATATCGCGGGGCTACAATGGCGGCGGTGCCGGCGTCAGCTTCAACGTCCCGTTCGTCAGCTACACCTACAAGCCGGAATACGTGTGGAGCTACGAGGCCTACGCGCGTGCCGAGCTGTTCGACAAGCAGCTGCAGCTGACGGGCAACGTCTTCTACTCGCGCTACAAGGACATGCAGCTGCCGTTTGCGCTGAGCCCGGTTTCGACCGAGATCCGCAATGCCAAGTCGGCCATCACCTACGGCGCCGAGCTGGGCGCGCGCTGGCTGGCGCTGCCCGGACTTGAGCTGTTCGGCGAGATCGGCCTCCTGAAGACCGAGATCCTGAAGTATCCCAACTCCGGGATCGAGGGCGAGGCGCTGCCGCGGTCGCCGGCGTTCACCGCCACGGCCGGCGCCAGCTACAAGCACAGCAGCGGCTTCGACGTCAGCGTCGATGCCCGCTACTCATCCTCGTACTATTCCAGCGCCAACGCCAACACGAGCCAGCCCAACAATCCGCGCGGCCGCGTTGATCCCTATGTCGTGGTCAACGCGCAGGCGGGCTTCACCTACGGCAATGCCCGCGTCTTTGCGTTCGTGAACAACCTGTTCGACTCGGGCAAGCCGGTGGCGGTGTGGCCGTTCGGCGCGGTCGAGGAAGCCAACATTCTGCGCCCGCGCTGGTTCGGCGTCGGCGTGCAGGCAACATTCTGATCGGCGAGGCGAGCGATGAGCCCGGGCACGATCCGCAAATGGTCTTGGGTGCACAAGTGGTCGAGCCTCGTGTGCACGGCCTTCCTGCTGCTCCTGTGCATCACGGGATTGCCGCTGATCTTCCATGAGGAGATCGAGCACCTGTTGGGCGACAAGCCCGAGCCGCCTGTCATGGCGGCCGACACGCCCAGGGCCAGCCTCGACCGGATCATCGCCGCCGGGCTGGCGCGGCGGCCCGGGCAGGTCGTGCAGTTCGTCGTGTGGGACAAGGACGAGCCCGACGTCGTGATCGTCAACATCGCCAGGACGCTGGTCGAGCCGTTCGACAAGAGTCAGGTGATGATCTTCGATGCGCGCACGGCCGAGCTGCTGATGGAGCCAGGCGGACATGTCGGCTTCATGGACATCATGCTGAGCCTGCACGTCGATCTGTTCGCGGGCCTGCCGGGCAAGCTGTTCCTCGGCCTGATGGGCCTGCTGTTCGTGGTCGCCATCATTTCCGGCGTCGTGCTCTACGCGCCGTTCATGCGCAAGCTGCCGTTCGGCACGGTGCGCAAGGACAAGGCGACGCGCACGCGATGGCTCGACTTGCATAACCTGCTGGGCGTCGTGACGGTGGGCTGGGTGCTGGTGGTCGGCGCAACCGGCGTGATCAACACCTGGGCCGATCTGCTGATCCAGCTCTGGCGCTTCGATCAGCTCGCCGACATGGTGACGCCCTATGCTGGCCAGCCGCCGGTCGGGAAGCCGGGGTCGCTCGACAAGGCGATGGTCACCGCGCATGCGGCGGCGCCCGGCATGCGGCCGAGCTTCGTCGCGTTCCCCGGCACCTTGTTCAGCAGCGGCCATCATTACATGGTGGCGATGCGCGGCGAGGCGCCGCTGACCAAGCGGCTGATCCAGCCGGTCCTGGTCGATGCCCAGACCGCGGGGCTGACCGATCTGCGCAAGATGCCGTGGTACATCACGTCGCTGCTGGTGTCGCAGCCGCTGCATTTCGGCGACTATGGCGGCCTGCCGTTGAAGATCGTGTGGGCGCTGCTCGACATCATCTCGATCGTCGTGCTGGGCAGCGGCCTGTATCTCTGGATCGCGCGCCGCGGCGTGTCGATGGATGTGCGGCTGGCCGCGCTGGCGCAGGACGATCAAGCCGTGAGGGCCGGACGATGACGATGCGCCCGCCCTCCGGGTCGACCTTGTCGTTGCAGCGCATCTTCGGCGTGCCGCTGCTGCTGGCGACCGTCACCGTCATCGGCCTGGTCTCGGCGCTGCTCGACGACGGTTTCTGGGACGCGCTTTCGTGGGCGACGCTGGCGTTGCCGATGCTCGTGGCCGCATGGGCGATCTGGTTTCGGCGGGAATAGCAAGCGGTTGTGGAAGCAGAGCGCGATACGCGCGAATATTACCGGCATTTTTCACTGCACGCGGAACGCGTGACTGAATCCTCCCCCTCCGCGGCAGGGCATTGGCATATGCCCCTACCGTCATCCCGAGCGCAGCGAGGAATCTCCCGCGAATTGGGCACCGTGCGCTTGCCGCAGAAGATCCCTCGCTGGCGCTCGGGATGACAGCGAGGTCATATGCGAATGTCCTGCCCTCCACGGGAAGATTGAAACCACAAGCTCCTGGGAAAATCTGGCACGGCCACGTCCGGCTTGACTCGGCGGGTGGGATTCCCACTCTGCGCCGCATGACGGACGGCACCCCGGTGCGGGCATCCTACGACGTGATCGTCATCGGCGGCGGCCATGCCGGCACCGAGGCGGCTGGTGCTGCCGCGCGCATGGGCGCGCGCACGCTGCTGCTGACGCATGATCCGGCGACGATCGGCGAGATGTCCTGCAACCCGGCGATCGGCGGCCTGGGCAAGGGGCACCTGGTGCGCGAGATCGACGCGCTGGACGGGGTCATGGCGCGGGCCATTGATCAGGCCGGCATCCAGTTCAGGATGCTCAACGCCAGCAAGGGGCCGGCGGTGCGCGGGCCGCGCGCGCAGGCCGATCGCGCCCTCTATCGCCAGGCCGTGCAGGCGCTGCTGGCGCAGCAGCCGGGCCTGGAGATCGGTGCCGACGCGGTCGAGGACGTGCTGCTGGACGGCGGGGGCAAGACCTGCGGCGTGCTGACGGCGTCGGGGCGGCGCATCGCCGCCGCAGCGGTGGTGGTGACCACGGGCACGTTCCTGCGCGGGCTGATCCATTGCGGCGAAGTGAAAATTCCGGCCGGGCGTGCGCGCGGGCAGCGCAGCGGCGGGGGGCCTCTGGACCTGCCCGCATCCGCCGCAGTCGCGTCGTTCGACGCGCTGGAGCCGCCCTCTTCCGGCCTGGCGGCAACCCTCGCGCGCTTCGGCTTCCGCCTGGGGCGGCTGAAGACCGGCACACCGCCGCGCCTGGACGGCCGCACGATCGATTGGGCCAGCCTGGAGGAGCAGAAGGGCGATGATCCCCCTCTTCCCTTCTCCTACGCAACGTCGGAAATCACGGTTCCGCAGATTTCTTGTTTCCTTACTTCCACGACTGCTGCGACCCACGCACTGATCCGCGCCAATCTGCATCGCGCGCCGATGTATTCGGGCCAGATCGACTCGACGGGCCCCCGCTATTGTCCTTCGGTCGAGGACAAGGTCGTGCGCTTCGGCCAGCGTGACCGGCACCAGATCTTCCTGGAGCCGGAAGGCCTGGACGACATCACCGTCTACCCCAACGGCATCTCGACCTCGCTGCCGCGTGAGGTGCAGATCGAGGTGCTGAAGACGATACCCGGTCTCGAGCGCACGGTCATGCTGCGCCCGGGATATGCGATCGAATACGACTACGTCGATCCGCGCGAGCTGTGGCCGACGCTGCAGACCCGCCGCATTCCCCGTCTGTTCCTGGCCGGCCAGATCAACGGTACGACGGGATACGAGGAGGCCGCGGCGCAGGGCATCATCGCCGGCGTCAACGCCGCCTTGCGTGCCGGCGGGTCGGCCGTCGAGGCGGACGCGGGCTTTGTGCTCGACCGTGCCGACGCCTATACCGGCGTGATGATCGACGACCTGGTGACCCAGGGCGCGCCTGAACCCTACCGTATGTTCACGTCGCGTGCGGAATATCGCCTGAAGCTGCGCACGGACAATGCCGACCAGCGGCTCACGCCGCTGGGCCTCGCGGTGGGCTGCGTCGGCAGCGCCCGCCGGATGATGCACCAGGGCAAGATGGCGGCGCTTGACTCGGCGCGCTCCCTGGCGCGGTCGCTGGCCATGAGCCCGTCCGCGCTGGCCAGGCTCGGCATCGCCGTCAACCAGGACGGTGTCGTGCGGTCCGCCGCCGACCTCCTGGCCTATCCGGGCATGTCCGTGAAGCGGTTGTCCTCCGTGTGGCCGGCGCTGGCACAGATCACAGCGTCCGTTGCCGAGCAACTCGAGATCGACGCCCTGTATGATGGCTACCTCAGCCGGCAGCAGGCCGATATCGACGCCTACCGCCGGGACGAGGCGCTGCTGTTGCCCGTCGATCTCGACTATGGGGCCATCGGCAGCCTGTCGGGGGAGATCCGGCAGAAGCTCACGGCACAACGCCCCACGACCCTGGGCCAGGCGGCGCGGATTGCCGGCGTGACGCCGGCGGCGCTGGTGGCGCTGCTCAAGCACGTGCGACGCCGCGCCCGAGCGGCTTAAAGCATTCTGCCCTGATCGGATCGACCGCGTCGCTCCGATCGCAGCGAACGGGTCCGTCTGATTGTCGGCAGCACCAGGCAATACCTGGGATTAGCTTCGCGAGGACGACGCTTCCGTCCGGTCGCGATACGCTTCAGGCCCGAGATTCGGCGCGGGTCGCACGACAAGAGGGATCCGAGCGATATCGCAGTCGCGATTGCTCCACGTGGAACAATCCAGCCCAGCGATGTTCTGCCACCCTGCCAGGCAGGAGGACAGGCAGACCGTTCCACGTGAAACTTTCTGCGGGTGTTGGCAACGTGTTGCGAGCGAGGTCGGAGGCGCGACTCGCTGATTCAACCCGAACCCGAACGAATCATCGTCTGTGATTGATACACCAGACCGCAGCGTCCGATCTCTTTGCGCTCGAAGGAAACGGGATCCGAAGCACGGACGGCGCCTGCCCTGTTTGCGACGTGTGTGACCGAATTCTCTTCTGAGAAGAGGCTCCGAGGTGGTGGCATGCACCATCGCAGCAACACCTCATGGCGAGCATACATGAACACGAAGCATTCACCGGTGCTCGTCATGAAGGTTCTTTCTCCCATCGAGCTGCGTGCGCTGGCTGTCTCTCTCCCGAACGAGCTATCGGATCCATACATCCTAAGCGTCCCATCCCTCGGAGGCGAAAGGGAATGCTCGGGCAGAATCGGCGGCTGTTCAGCAGCATCGAAGCGGTTGCAACATCCCCTTCTGGCCCTTCGGTAAGCTCAGGGCAGGCTGCTGCGCGCCATCATCTCCCTCCAGGGGAAGGGACAGCGCGCAGCGTCTCAGGTAGCGGGCGCGATGTGTGAATGCCGCAGCCCAGAGAGGAAGGAGCCCCGAAGAGCCGGATGGGGGATACCTGAACGGATTCACGGGTCTCGAATCGCACCGAATCCGTCGAAGCACTTCCCCTCCAGCGCTTCGCGCCCCCTCGCCCTCCGGGCCTACAGTATTCACACATCTTCACAGTCGCCCTCGCTGCGCTCG
Source organism: Vineibacter terrae (assembly GCF_008039615.1). Classification (GTDB taxonomy): domain Bacteria; phylum Pseudomonadota; class Alphaproteobacteria; order Reyranellales; family Reyranellaceae; genus Vineibacter; species Vineibacter terrae. The sequence goes on from NZ_VDUZ01000028.1 coordinate 12,363, forward strand.
GGATCGCCAACCTGACCTCAGGTGTGGAACCGCGTCTTGGGCTTTGCCGGCCTACAAGTCGGGGCCACTGGCCTCGCTGCACGGCGAATCGAACGGAGCCGCGGCGCTTGCTGCCGACAATGGGAATGGTTGACGCCTCGGTGGCCCTGCGGGGCTCTCCTGCTGCCAGCCTCTGCCCGATCGACACGCCTGTCGGCAAATAAGGAGCATCCCCTATGGAACCAAGCGCGCACTTGGAGGCGGCGTGTCGATTGGGATGGCTTCGCGGGCTGTCAGCGCGATCGGCTCGGTAGCGGCAATCGCGTTTGACGGCGCGGGCTTCCGACCCCGGTCCAGAGGCGGTCCCCAACACCTTTTCATGGCGCAGTCGGATGCGATGGCAGCGTTCAGTGGGAGATCCACCTGCCCCATTGTTTCATGTGGAACACGGCGGAACTCGCCGATGTGGCGTGATCGGCCATCCAGCCTCCAATGAAAAGGAGACTGCGTGTCGGCGAACGAGCCTCGCTGTAGCGCCGTTTCACGGTTCGACTCGACGAATGCGTAGCATTCAACCGTGCGCACCATGAGGGCCCTCCTCCCCATCGGGCCGCACGCCCGCGCGCTGCCTGTCTCTCCAGGACGACGGGACCCGTGTCCCAGCCGCAATTGTCCATCGTGAGGGTCGATAGACCGGCTGCTCCATGGTGAACGCGCCCCTGCGCACGCTGGCGGCGGCTCGATTTGGCACCCAACCGTCCGGGCAGGCGAAACAGGGGTGTCGGGTGTGGTATGGAACCTCCACCCGATTGACTGTTTCATGTGGAACAATGGCGCGAGACGACATCGCTGGCGCGGTCGCCCAGCTTGGCCTGAGCCTTCCCGAAGATGTGTGGCGTGGGCTGGAGATCCATGTCGGCGCCCTTCTGAAATGGCAGCGCAGTATCAACCTTGTCTCCCGCAGCACGCTTGACGAGGTGTGGACCCGGCACGTCCTGGACAGCCTCCAGCTCCTGCCGCTGATCCCGGCCGGCGCCCGGACATTGGTCGACCTTGGCTCCGGGGCGGGCTTTCCCGGCCTTGTCGTCGCCATTGCACGTCCCGATCTGTCGGTCCGGCTCGTCGAATCGGATAATCGAAAGGCCGTGTTCCTGGGCGAGGTCGCGCGCCAGGCGGCGCCGACGACCGTCATCGTCAACAAGCGGATCGAGGCGGCAGCGCCCGATCCGGCCGACGTGATCACCGCACGGGCCCTGGCTCCTCTCCCCGAACTCCTTGATTGGGCTCACCGATTCACAATTGATCCCACTATTTGCCTTTTCCACAAGGGCAGAAGCATCGACGACGAATTGACCGATGCCGAACGGCGCTGGATGATGACCATGGACCGCGTGCCGAGTGTGACGGCGCCGGACGCCGCGATCCTGAGGGTCGCCCGCCTGCGGCCCCGACGCTGAGCGCCGCGCTACCACTGGGCGCGCGGTCCTCCTAACGATACGTGGTGCAGGTGTCCTTGCTGCCACCCAACATCAAGTGATAAGTCTCAACTGACCGAGAGTCCTTACGCGCAGCATATCCCTGATGGCCGACGCCCCCTCTTCCTCGCCTGCTTCGGCCCTGACCTCGACCGCGGCTGTGGTGCCGCCCCGGGTCTACGCCGTGGCCAATCAGAAAGGTGGCGTCGGCAAGACGACGACCGCCATCAACCTCGCCACGGCGCTGGCCGCCGTGGGGCAGAAGGTTCTGCTGGTCGACCTCGACCCGCAGGGCAATGCCTCCACCGGCCTGGGCATCGACATCGCCGACCGAACCATCGGCACCTACGAATTGTTGTGTGGTTTCGCGCAGCTGCCGCAAGCGATTGCGGCAACGCGCATTCCCAACCTCGAGATCGTGCCGGCCAACGTCAATCTCGCCGGCGCCGAGCTGGAGCTGATCGACCTCGAGAAGCGTGAGTTCCGGTTGCGGGATGCGCTGGAGGGCAAGCAGTCCCATTGGGATGTCATCCTGATCGACTGCCCGCCCTCCCTGGGGCTGCTCACCATCAACTCCCTGGTTGCCGCCGAAGCCGTCCTTGTTCCTTTGCAGTGCGAATTCTTCGCTCTCGAGGGTTTGGGTCAGCTCACGCGCACCATCGAGCGCGCGCGGCGCGCCCTCAATCCGAAGCTCTACATCGCGGGTGTGATCCTGACGATGATGGACCGCCGCAACACGCTGGCGCAGCAGGTCGAGCGTGACGTGCGAGGGCATTTCGCCGATGTGGTGTTCGGCACCACGATACCGCGCAATGTCCGGGTGTCCGAAGCGCCGTCCCATGGCCTGCCCGTCCTTCTCTATGACCATACCTGCACCGGCTCCCAGGCCTACATCCTGCTTGCCAGCGAATTGCTGCACCGCCGCCGCCACGGCGTGCCGCCGCGGCCACAGGCAGCGGCATAGTTCTTCAACCCGAACGCGTAGAGCGCGATAGCGACCGGCGTACGCGATGAGACGTCCATCATGACCAAGGAACCCAAGCATCGCGGACTGGGCCGCGGGCTGGCCGCCCTGCTGGGCGACGACGTGCAGGCGGCGCCGCCACCGGGCGCATCGCCGGCAAGCGCGCCTGCGGCCGGCACGCCTGCGCCAGCGAGCCCGCCGGCAGCGCCGGTTGCAACGTCGGCGGGAACCACCACCGTTCCCATCACCTGGCTGAAGGCGAGCCGCTATCAGCCCCGCACCGTGTTCGATCCGGCGCATATTACGCAGCTCGCGGACAGCATCCGGGCGCACGGGCTTGTACAACCTTTGCTTGTGCGCCCCGTTACCGACGCGCCCAACCGCTACGAGATCGTCGCCGGCGAGCGACGCTGGCGGGCGGCGCAGCAGGCGCAGCTCCATGACGTCCCGGTGGTGGTCCGCGCGCTGGACGATCGCGAGGTCCTCGAGATCGCGCTGATCGAGAACGTGCAGCGCGCCGACCTGACGCCGATCGAGGAGGCGCGCGCCTATCGCCGCCTGGTCGACGAGTTCAGCCATACGCAGGAGCAGCTCGCCGCGACCATTGGCAAGAGCCGGGCCCATGTCGCCAACCTGCTGCGGCTGCTGGACCTGCCGGCGCCGGTGCAGGCGCATGTCGAGCAGGGTCGCCTCGACATGGGCCATGCGCGGGCGCTGATCGGGACGCCCGACCCGGTGTTCCTGGCCGACTACGTCATCAACAAGAAGCTCACCGCGCGCCGCGCCGAGCAGCTGGCCGCCGACGCCAAGGAGGCGCGCAAATCAGGCTGGGACGGTCGCGGCCTGCCGCCGGCCTGGGCCGAGCCGGCGGCAGGCGATGCGGCGGGCACGCCGCGCGCCGGCAAGGCGCCGGCAGCCGAGGCGATGCCGAACGCCAAGGCCAAGACGGCCGAGACCCGCGGGCTGGAAAGGTCCATCGAGGAGGCGCTGGGGCTGAAGGTGTCGATCGATGTCACCGGCCCTCGCGAGGAGGCGCGGCTGACCATCTGGATGGACAATTTCGACCAGATGGACGACGTGGTCGAGCGCCTGACGCGCCGGCGATAGGTCTCGCACGGGCCGAGGGCCGGCGCGCCGGTGGTGAGCGCCGGAAGCGGTGGCGTGCTAGCATGCGGCCATGCCCGAGGCGCCGTCTCTGCCCTTCCTCCAGGCCTGGCTGATCGCCGAGAGCCTGCGCGGCTGCGGCGACACCGCGCTGATGCAGGGCTTCTGCGAGCGTCTGCTGGCCCAGGGCGTGCCGGTGTTCCGCGTCTTCGTCGGTTCCGACGTGCTGCACCCGACGCTGGCGGCGCGCACGCTGCGCTGGCGTCGCGGCAGCACGCTGGTCGATACCGACGTGGTGCGCGGCGACGGCACGGACACCGCCGAAGCGTGGCGGACCAGCCCGTTCTTCGCGATGATCGAGCAGGGAAGCTCGGAGCTGCGCGTGACGCTGGACGATCCGGCCAGGATCGAACGCTTCCCCGTCCTGCCCGACCTGAAGCAGGAAGGCGGCACCGACTACCTGGCGCTCATGGTGCCGTTCGGCGGCATGCTGCGCTTCGGCCAGGTCGAGGAGATCTACGCGTCCTTCGCGACCGACCGCGCGGGCGGCTTCCGCGACCAGGACATCGCGACGCTGCGCGACGTGATCCCGGCCCTGGCGCTGGCGCTGCATGCCCAGCGGCTGGGCATCGCCAGCCGCACCCTGCTCGACACCTACCTGGGCTGCGACGCCGCCGAGCGGGTGCTGGCCGGCAACATCGTGCGCGGCCAGGCCGAGGCGATCCATGCCGTGATCTGGTCGAGCGACCTGAGCGACTTCACGCGCGTGGCCGACGAGATCCCGCCGGGCGCGATGCTGGCGATGCTCAACGCCTATGCCGAGATCGTGGTCGATGCCATCACGACCCAAGGTGGCGACGTGCTGAAGTTCATCGGCGACGGCATCCTGGCGATCTTCCGCGACGAGGATCCGCACGGCGCCTGCGGCCGGGCTCTGGACGCAGCGCGCGCCATGCTGGCGAAGGTCGACGCGCTGAAGGTCCGGCGCCGCGCCGACGGCCTGCCGGTGACCAACGTGACCCTGGCGCTGCATGTCGGCGAGGTGCTGTACGGCAATTTCGGCAGCGCCACGCGGCTCGACTTCACGGTGCTCGGTCCGGCGGTCAACGAGACGGCGCGCATCGCGGCGCTGAGCCGCTCGCTCGACCAGCGGGTGATCGTCTCGCAGGCGTTCGCGATCGAAGCCGGTCCGCGCCGGCGCGAGCTGGTGTCGCTGGGCCGCTATGCACTGCGCGGCGTCGCGCGCCCGCAGGAGTTGTACACGTTCGATGTCGAGGCCGTCGCGGTGGCGTGACGACGGTCTCGCTTCGGCGCGCAGCGAAGCATGCGCGATGGCCCGCCTGATAGACGGCCGCCAGGTATCGGAGCGGGAGGAAGCCATGACCCAGGCCCAGAAGATCGCGCAGTTCCGCGCCCTGCATGAAAGCGGGCTGTTCGTGATGCCCAATCCCTGGGACCTCGGCAGCGCGGCCTATCTGCAAAGCCTGGGCTTCAAGGCGCTGGCCACGACGTCGCTGGGCTACGCCTTCAGCATAGCCAAGCCGGATTTCGAATGGGCGGTGACGCGCGACGAGATGCTGGCGCATATCGCCAGCATGGCGGCCGGCACGACGCTGCCGCTCAACGCCGACTTCGAATCGGGCTATGCCCATGATCCTGATGGCGTCCACGAAAGCGTGCGCCTGTGCGTCGAGGCCGGCGTCGCCGGGCTTTCGATCGAGGACAACACCGGCGACAAGGCGCGGCCGCTGTATGGCCTGCACGACGCAGTCGCGCGCATCCGGGCGGCGCGCGCCGCCATCGATGCCAGCGGTCTTCCCGTCGTGCTGACCGGACGCGCCGAATGCTGGCTCGTCGGCCATCCCGAGCCGCTGGCGGAAAGCACCAAGCGCCTCGTCGCCTATGCCGAGGCCGGCGCCGATTGCCTCTATGCGCCGGGCGTGCGCAAGCCCGAGGAGATCGCGGCCTTGGTCAAGGCCGTCGCACCCAAGCCGTTCAACCTGCTGATCGGGGCGCCCGGCGTCAGCGCCCGGCAGGCGCAGGACCTGGGCGTGCGACGCATATCGGTGGGCGGCGCGCTGGCGCGCGTGGCCTGGGCAGCGTTCATGCGCGTCGCCGGCGACATCGCGCGCGAGGGCACGTTCGGCGGCCTGGCGGGCATCGCCTCGGCGGCCGATCTCAATGCCCTCTTCCGGGCGCGACGCTGAGCGCGCGACGGCGGCGCTCGACAGGGCGCGCAACTTGGTCCTTGATCGGCAGCCTGCTCATCATGCGAGGAAATGTCCATGGCCGCCGACATCAGAGCCTGCATCTTCGACGTCTTCGGCACGGTGGTCGACTGGCGCAACAGCGTCAGCCGCGACCTCGCCGCCTTCGGTGCCGACAAGGGCATCAGCGGTGTCGACTGGCTTGCCTTCGCCGTGGCCTGGCGCAAGCTCTACCAGCCGGCTATGGAAGAGGTGCGCAGCGGCCGCCGCGCCTTCACCGTCCTTGACGTGCTGCACCGCGAGAGCCTGGTGACGCTGATCGGCGAGTTCGCCATCACGGGGCTGAGCGAGGCCGAGATCGACCATATGAACCGCGCCTGGCATCGGCTCGATCCATGGCCCGACGCCGTCGCGGGGCTGACACGGCTGAAGAGCCGGCACATCATCGCGCCCTGCTCCAACGGCAACATCGCCCTGATCGTCAACATGGCCAGGCGCGCCGGCCTGCCCTGGGACTGCGTGCTGGGCGCCGAGACGGCCCGCGCCTACAAGCCGATGCCGGAAGCTTATCTCGCGGCGTGCCGGATGCTGGACCTGCAACCGGCGCAGGTGCTGATGGTGGCGGCGCATAACGGCGATCTGAAGGCCGCCAAGGCGCAGGGGCTTGGCACCGCGTTCGTGCCGCGGCCGACTGAGCACGGGCCGGACCAGAAGACCGACCTGGCGGCCGACGCAAGCGTCGTCGACATCGCCGCCGACAGCTTCGTGGACCTCGCCCACAAGCTGGGGTGCTGAGTCGCCGAGCGCGCTACTCGAAGAGCTCCCTCGATCCTTACCGCCGCGCCGGCGCACGCGCCAGGGAGCGGGCGCCCTGGGCGATGCGCAGGGCGGTGCGGCGCAGGATCGCCTCGTCGGGCAGGCCGGTGGTCTTGCATTGCATCTCGGCCTCCAGCAGCAGGTCGACGAGGTCGGCGAGCCGCCGCGATGGCCAGGTGCGGGCCTGGCGCTGCAGGGCCGCGCGCCGGCTGAAATGCGGCGGCGGGCGCAGCCGGGCGACGGCGTCGTCCGGCCGGGTGCCGGCCTCGATGGCGCCGGCCAGGCGATGCAGCTGGTCGGCGTGCCGCTGCAGGCCGCGGATCGCCGATGCCGGCGCCACGCCCTCGGCGAAGACGCGGTCCAGCGCGCGGTCGAGCCCCCCCGGATCGCCGTCGAAGGCAGCGAAGATGGCGTCGTCCAGGCCGATCGCGGCGCTGTCGCCGATCACCGCCACGGCATCGTCGAACGTCACGATGCGCGCCGCCGGCGGCGCGTCGGGCTTGGCGATGCCTTTGTACAGCGCCAGCTTCTCAAGCTCGCTGCGCGACAATCCGCGGTCGCTGCCGAGGTTGTCGACGAGGTAATCACGGGCATCGTTGTCGGCGCGCAGCCCGGCGGCGCCCAGGACTTGCTCGATCAGGCCTTCCAGCGCGCGCTCGCCGTCCTCGAAGCAGGCGATCGCAGCACCCGCCGGGGCGGCGGCGACAAGCTGGCGCAGGCGTGAGCTGGGCGGCAGGTTGCCGGCCTCGAGCACGATCAGGGCATCGCCGGCGGTGGCGTCGAGCACGGTCTGAACGGCATCAACCGACTCGTCGCCCGCCGGCCGCACGCGCACCACGCGCCGGCCGCCAATCAGCGACAGCGACTGGAACTCGTCGCCCAGCCGTGCCGGGTCGTCCTTGAGCTGCGCCCCGCTCAGCTCGACGGCGCGGAAGGCATCGCCGAGATCCGGGCAGACGGCTTGCGCCAGCGTGCGGCCGCGCTCGGCGATCATGCCTTCGTCATTGCCGTAGATCAGCGCCACGCGCAGCGCCGGATCCGGCTTGCGCACATAGCCGGCGACGAAGGCTTCCGACTGGCCGGCCTTGATATCCATCGCTCAGAGCTTGCGCCGGTAGGCATAGAACACCGCCAGCTTGGCGCGGATGTCCTCGGCAAGCTCGCGCGTGGCGCGCTCGCGCGCGTTGTCCTCGGCGGCGATGGTGGCGTATTGCGACTCCAGGGTGTTGTAGCGGGTGATGGTGCGGCTATAGCCCGTGGTCAGCACATTGCCCTGCGGGTCGCGCACCTCGTAGTCGACGCTTAGGCGCAGGTTGGTTGCGGTCGAAAACTCATCGCTGCGCGTCAGAACAGAGTCCTTCTGCTCGTGGGTGCGGATGACCAGATAGTAAATCGGCTGCGCCGGCTCGCCGTGCGGATTGAGCCGGTCGATCAGCCGGTTGCGCAGTATCTGGCCCGCCCGGTCCTGAATCGTGGTCACGCGCGTGCTGAACAGGTCGTTCTGCACGCTGCCTTGCGCCGTCTGCTGGTCGGGTGGCGCGGTGCCGGTGCGATCGGCGTACATCGGCTCGAAACCACAGGCCGCCACAAGCGTCATCAGTAGCAGCGCAGCAGCGCACCGCGCGATCACTTCACGATTGTGCAAATGCACCGACAGGCGGGCAGTCATGCAGGACGGCAGACACAGCGGCACGTTCAGCCTCGACAGCAGCAGCAGGACGTTCGGGCGTCACGGCCGTGCCGCCACGGCGCCACTATCGTGCAGCAGGTACCATCCGGCAACGATGGATGAAAGCCTGCAGGTGCAGTTCCATTGCGGTAAGGAGAGAGTAGCTGTGATAGTTGGTGCCGGTTGCATCGAACCTGCACCTTGGGTGTGGACCGATTGGCGCCCAGGCACGGGCCGGCGCTGTTTCACAGGGTGTCAACAGGAGCACGGTCTGGTCAGGATGCAGGATAGATATAGTCCCCTGGCGAGGCTCAGCGTCCTGTCGGCCGCGCTCTCCCGCAAGTTCGGCTCCCCGGCAGGTGCCATCGCGCTCGCGCTGGCCGCGGCCACGGCCGGAGCGCAGGCGCCCGATGCCACGCCACCTGCCGCGCCGGCGCCGGCAACGCCCGGAGCGCGCGGCAAGGCCGTGGTCTCGCTGCAGTTCACCGGCAATGAGAAGCTGCGCGAGGAGCTGCAGAAGCTGGTCGGCGCCGACGCCGAGGCGCAGGCCGCCGGCGCGACCTCGATCACGATCCTGCAGCGCGCGCATGCGCAGCGCGACCTGGTGATCAAGGCACTGCGGGCCTATGGCTACTACGCCAATCGCGTCACGGCGCGCGCCGCCGGACGGGATGTCGACGACCCGGCCGCCATTGATGCCATCGACGCGCTGCCGGCCGGCGCCGACGTGCCGGTCGAGGTCGCGGTCGAGAGCGGTCCGCGGTTCAACGTGCAGAGCATCGACGTCGTGCTGCCGCCCGCGGCCAGCGGGATGCTGGCGCGCGACAAGCTCCCGCTGGCCGTAGGCCAGCCGGCTGAAGCGGCCAAGATCCTGTCCACCGACGACGAGATACTGAACCAGCTGCAGCGCCACGGCTATGCGCTGGCGCGCATCGTCAAACGCGATGTCCTCATCGACCACGACACGCGCACGGCACGCATCACCTGGCGGATCGATCCCGGGCCGCCCGCGACCATGGGGACGGTGACGTTCCGCGGCCAGCAGCGCACCGAAACCGAGTTCCTCGAACGGCGCGTGCCTTATCAGCCGGGCCAGCCCTATCATCCCGACCGGATCGAGGATCTGCGCACGCGCATGACCGAGCTGGGCATCTTCAGCAGCGTCAACATCATCCGCGGCAATGCGCTGGACGCTGACGGCCACCTGCCGGTCGTGGTCGAGGTCACGGAGCGGCCGCCACGCACGATCGGATTCTCCGCCAGCTATGCCTCGTCGGAGGGCGCGGCGCTGCGCGCCTACTGGCAGCACCGCAACCTGACCGGCGAGGCCGACTCGCTGCGCCTGTCGGCCGGGGCCACGGGCCTCGTCGAGCACTCGCTGGCCGACACCGGCTTTGCGATCACCGCCGACTACCGCAAGCCCGACTTCCTGCGCATCGACCAGGCGATGACCCTGCAGGCGGCGGTTATCCGCGAGATCAACGACGCCTATCGCCGCCAATCGGCGATGATCGGTGGTGGCATCGAGCGCCTCATCAACAAGGGCTTCGTCGTGCGCGCCGGCATCGCGTTCGAGACCGAGGTCGTCGAGACGGCGGAGCGGCGCGCCACCTACCTGCCGCTCAGCCTGCCGATGGGCATGACGCTGGACCGCGCGAACAGCCCCCTCGATCCGACCCGCGGCTATCGGCTGGCGCTGGACGTCATCCCCTATTTCGATTTGCGCAACCCCGGCCATCCGTTCGTGAAGCTGCGCGCCACCGGCAGCACGTATCTCGACTTGACGGGCAGCGGCTCCACGGTCGTGGCGCTGCGGGCATCCGTCGGCGTCATGCCCGGCGCCACCAAGGACGCGGTGCCGCCGGACAAGCGCTTCTACGCCGGCGGCGGCGGCTCGGTGCGCGGCTTCGATTATCAGAGCGCCGGCCCGCGCGACGCCGACCACCGGCCGCTGGGCGGCCAGAGCCTCATCGAGGGCAGCGTCGAGCTGCGGCAGCGGCTGACGGAAAAGTTCGGCGCCGTCGTCTTCGTCGATGCCGGCACGACCTATTCCAGCAGCCTGCCCGGCAAGGGCGATCCGCCGCGGATCGGCGCCGGCGTGGGCGTGCGCTACTACAGCGATTTCGGGCCGATCCGCGCCGATGTCGCCACCCCGATCAACCGCCGGCCGGGCGATTCCTGGTACGGCCTCTACATCAGCATCGGGCAGGCTTTCTGATGCGAGTCCGCCGCATCCTGTTGCGTTCGGCCGCCGTCATCGCCGGTGCCGTCGCCGTGGCCTTCGCCGGCCTGCAGACCGGCCCCGGCCAGCGGGCCCTGTTCGACATGGCGGGATCGCTGGCCTCGGCACCGGGCCGCACGATCCGTCTCGAAGGCCCATCAGGGTTCTTCCCCACCGACCTGCGCCTGGCCCGGGTCGAGATGGCGGACGCCAAGGGCACGTGGCTGTCGGCCGATGACGTGCAGTTGTCCTGGTCGTTCCTGCCCCTGCTCGGCGGCAAGCTCGAGGTGCAGGCGGTGCGCGCCGCGCGTCTCGCCGTCACCCGGCCGCCCGAGCCCGCGGCGGAACCGGCACCACCGCCGGCCACGACGTCCGGCGGCAGCGGCGGCCTGCCCGTGCAGGTATCGCTGGGCGCGCTCGCGATCGACGAGCTGCAGCTGGGCGCCGCGCTGACCGGAGTCGAGTCGCGCTGGCGCATCGACGGCGCGGCACGCCTGGAGGGCGCGCAGGGCGTCAACAGCGTGACGCTCACGGCCGCCCGCAGCGATGGCCGCGAAGGGCGCTTGGCCTTGCGCGCCAACTATGACGCGGCGCGGGGTGTCGCCAGCATCGACGGCGATGTCGTTGAAGGCGAAGGCGGCGTGCTGGCCGCCCTGCTCGGCCGGCCCGATCTGCCGCGCACGACAGGCAGGATCAAAGCGGAAGGCTCCAGCGACAGCGGCGACGTCGAGATGACGGTCGAGGCCGGCGATGCGCTGCGCCTCAACGGCTCGGGCCGCCTGCGCCCGGATCCGGCAGGCCGCCATGTCGCGCTGAGCCTGCGGATCGAAGGCGGCCACATGCCGAACCCGACCTGGGCGGCGGCGCTGGCACAGCCGGCGACGGTCGAGGCCGATGTGTTGCTGCAGAGCGCCGGCGCGATCGATATCCGCACGCTGCGCGTGGCAACGGCGCCGCTGGAGGCCACCGCCAGCGGCCGCTACGTCCCCAACGACAAGCGCCTTGACCTGCGGCTGGCGGCGACCGGGGGCGATCCGGCGGTGCTGGCCACGATTCTGCCCGGCGCCTCCTGGCGTGACCTGCGCCTGGAGGTGAACGCCAGCGGCACGATGGCGGCGCTCGATGCTACGGTGTCGCTGCGGGCAGCGGCGCTGATGATGGCGCCGACAGCGGCAGCGACGGATGTGAGCCTGACCGGATCGACTCAGGGCGCCGACCTGACCGGCCCTGCCCTGCGGGCACAGCTCGACGGCACCGTCGGCTCCCTCACCGCGCAGCTGGAAGGCGGCAAGGAGGCGGTCGTCAACGACATGCGCCTGGCCCTGCGGGCCGAGCGCAGCACAGCCGGCGTCGTCACGATCAGCGGCCTGGACCTCGCCTCGTCGCTGGGCCACGTCACGGCGACCGGCCGGCTGGCGGCCGACAGCAGCCTCGATGCGACGGCGACCCTTGAGGTCCCCGATCTCAAGGCGCTGGCCGCGGTCACCGGTCAGGCCCTGGGTGGCGCCGTGCAGCTGACGGCGCGGGTCACCGGCAAGCCCGATGCGCCCGCGGTTGCGGTCGATGCCACGCTGCGCGACGCCGTCGTGCCGGACGTGCCGCCGGGGCTGCTGACGCCCAGCACGCGCCTCACGGCCAATGCCGCGCTCGATCGCCAGGGCAGTTGGCGCCTGGACAAGATGACGATTGCGTCGGACGCGTTGTCGATCGAAGGCAGCGGCCAGGGGCGCGGTGCCGCAGGGACGGCGGATGTCACCATCGTGCTGCCCAGGCTGGAGGCGGTGGATCCGCGCTACACCGGCAACCTGCGCAGCAACATCCGCATCGACGCAACCGGCGAACGCCGCACGGTGCAGCTCAAGGCGCAGCTGGCGCAAGGCCGCCTCGACGGCACGGCCGTCGAGCGCCTCGACCTCGAGGCCGACATGACGCTGCACCAGGACGGCATCGAAGCGACGCTGGCGCTGGACGGCAGCAGCGGCGACCGCCCGCTGCATGCCAACGGCCGGATCGCGGCGACAGCCGGGCAGCGCCTGTCGATCCCGACATTCGAGGCTGTGTTGGGCAAGGTCAGCCTGTCGGTGAAGGACCTCACGGTGGATCGCACATCGGCGACGGGATCCGCCCGGCTGCTGGTCGAAGATCTGTATGAGGTCGGCGCGCTTGTCGGCCAGAAGCTGGCCGGCAAGCTGGAGGTCACGGTGGCCCCCGATCCGGCGGCCACCGACGGCAAGCTGAAGATCGCGGTGCGCGGCAGCAATCTGGCCTCGGGGAACCTCGGTGTCGGCACGCTGACCGGCGACGCCACCGTCGTGGACCCCTTGGGGCGTGCCGGGTTCGAGGCCACCATCGTGGCCCACGCGCTGCGCGGCATCGCCGAGATCACCAGCGTCAACCTGAAGGCGTCCGGCGATCGCACCGCGGTCGCTGCGACCACCGACGTGTCCGGCCCCGGCGTGCAGGCGAGCACGGCGATCAAGGCGCGATTGAACGGCGGCGAGACGACCATCGACATCGAGAGCCTGAAGGCCGTGCGCAACGGCCGCACGCTGGCGCTCACCAAGGCGGCGCAGATCCGGCTGGCGGACGGACGCACCACGATCGACCCCATGCAGCTGGCCGTTGTCGGCGGACAGATCCGCATCGCCGGTGTCGTGGATGCCGCCAACAGCGACCTGCAGGTCGACCTCACAGGATTGCCGCTGGCCGAGCTGGCGGCCCTGGGCGGCGCCGAGCTGCAGCTGGCCGGCGCGCTGCAGGGCCAGGTGCGCATGCGCGGGTCCAGCGCCAACCCGGATATCGACGTCACCTACGCAATTAGGGACGCGCGGTTGCGCGGCCTCGCCCTGGCCTCGGTGCCGGCGGTCACGCTCACCGGCAAGGGCGCGCTGCGCAACCGCCAGGCGACGGCGGAGGCACAGCTTGCCGCCGGTGCCAGCAATCTGTCGCTCAACGTTGCCGCCCAGCTGCCGCAGAGCGGCGCGCCCGATCTGCGCCTCACCGTCAAAGGCCCGGTCGACCTCGCGATGCTTGCCAGCGTGCTGGGCCCCGACATCCAGCAGGTGGGCGGCCGCGCCGTATTCGACGCGGTCATCGCCAGCCGCGGCGGGCGACCCAGCGGCACCGGCACGGTGCGCCTGGAGGATCTGCACCTGGCGCTGCCGTCGGAGGGGTTGGTGCTGTCGAAGGGCACCGGCCTGATCCGGCTCGCCGACGACCGCGTCGTCATCGAGCGGTTCATCTTCCCTGCCGTCGGCAAGGGCGATATCTCGGCCTCGGGCGATGTGCGGCTGGACCCGCGCTTCACGCTGCCCGTCAACCTGCGGATCGAGACCCGCCGGGCACGCCTGCTGGGACGGCGCGACATGCTGGCAGAGCTGACATCGTCGTTGCAGTTCAGCGGGTCGGTCGCCGAGGGCCTGACGATCAGCGGTCCGATCCGGATCGACCGGGCCGAGATCAATGTCGCGATGGGTGGTGCCTCCGCGGCTGTGCCCTCTGTGCCGGTGCGGGAAATCGGCACCGGGGCGCCGAAGCAGGCCAAGGCGTCGACGCCGGCCAAGCCGATGACGCTGGATCTCAAGATCAGCGCGCCGCAGGCCATCTTCGTGCGTGGCAAGGGCCTGGATGCGGAAGTGCAGGGTGACCTGGCGATCGCCGGCACCAGCGACAAGCCCAGCGTCACGGGCGGCCTGCAGCTGCGCCGCGGCACTTTCCAGATCCTGGGCCGCACGCTGAACTTCACCCGCGGCGTGGTGAGCTTCGTCAGCGCCGACCGTATCGAGCCGCTGCTGGACATGCTGGCCGTGTCGCGCAACGGCAACGTGACCATCAATATTGCTGTCACGGGATCGGCCTCCAATCCGAAGATCAAGCTGAGCTCGACGCCGACATTGCCGCAGGACGAGATTCTGGCGCAGTTCCTGTTTGGCCGGGGCGCCGCCGAGCTGGGACCGTCACAGCTGGCGCAGGTGGCCGAGGCGGTGGCGCAGCTGGCCGGCGGCGGATCGGGCGGCGGCGTGGTCGATTCGATGCGCCAGGCGCTCGGGCTGGACCGTCTCGGCATTGGTGCCGGCGGCCAGGACAGCGGCAAGTCCGGCAACGGCGGCGCCGTCGGCGGCGCCACGGTCGAAGGTGGCCGCTACATAGCGCCCGGTGTCTATCTCGGAGGCCGCCAGGGCATGCAGGGCGACAGCCGCGGCGTGGTGCAGATCGAGGTCATCCCGCACGTCAAGATCGAGGCGGAAGTCGGCACGAAATCGACCGGCCGGGCCGGCGTGGCCCTGGAATACGATTATTGACGCCTTGCCCGAGAGAGTTCGCTGTCATCCCGAGCGCAGCGAGGGATCTCCCGCGAACGACGCACTGTGCGCCTTGCCGCGGGAGATCCCTCGCTGCGCTCGGGATGACAGGTAATCCGGCTCACACCACGATATTGACGATGCGGTTGGGCACCACCACGACCTTCTTCGCCGGCTTGCCGGCCATGGCGCGCTGGGTCTCGGGCAGCGCCAGCGCCGCGGCCTCGGCGGCATCCTTGGCCGTGTCCTTCGCCAGGCGAATCGTCGCCCGCAGCTTGCCGTTCACCTGGATCGCGACCGTGACCTCGTCGTCGGCCAGCAGCGCTGTCTCCGGCGTCGGCCACGACGCGTCGGCGAGCAGCCCCTGCCCGCCCAGCATCTGCCATAGCTCCTCACCCAGATGCGGAGTCATCGGGCCGATCAGGCGCACGAAGATATCGAGCGTCTCGCGCAGCGCCCAGCGGTCCGCGTCCGTCGTCGGCTTGAACGCTTCGATGGCGTTGGCGAGCTCGTAGAGCCGCGCCACGCCCTTGTTGAAGTGGAAGCGCTCGACATCCTCCCCGACGCCGATGATGGCGCGATGCGCGGCGCGGCGCAGCGCCGTCGCGGCATCGGAGAACGCAGGCGGCCTTGCAGCGCCCGCCGGCGGCAGCCCGGCGATGGCGCCGCCCAGCATCCGGTATAGACGCTGCTGGAACCGCCAGGCGCCCGCGACGCCGGCCTCGGTCCATTCCAGGTCGCGCTCGGGCGGCGAATCCGACAACATGAACCAGCGTGCGGTGTCGGCGCCGTAGTCGCGGATGATCTGGTCGGGGTCGACGACGTTCTTCTTCGACTTCGACATCTTCTCCGAGCGGCCGACGCTGACCGGCGTGGCGTCGCTGGCCCGCACCACGGCGCCATCCTCGCCGTGCTTCACCTCGTCGGGGAACAGCCACGACCCGTCGGCGGCGCGATAGGTTTCGTGGCACACCATCCCCTGGGTGAACAGGCCAGCGAAAGGCTCGTCGCGATCGGCCAGGTCGACGGTGCGCATCGCGCGCGTCCAGAAGCGCGAATAGAGCAGATGCAGGATCGCGTGCTCGACGCCGCCGATATACTGGTCGACCGGCATCCAGTACTCGTGCTCCGCCCTGTCGAAGGGCGCCGTCGTGCATCGTGCCGACGTGAAGCGGTCGAAGTACCAGCTCGAATCGATGAAGGTATCGAACGTGTCGGTCTCGCGCCGCGCCGGCTTGCCGCAGCTGGGGCAGGCGACATGCTTCCAGGTCGGGTGGCGGTCGAGCGGATTGCCGGGCGTGTCGAACTCGACGTCATCGGGCAGCGTGACCGGCAGGTCCTGCGCCGGCACCGGGACCACGCCGCAGCTCTCGCAATGGATGGCCGGGATCGGGCAGCCCCAGTAGCGCTGGCGCGACACCAGCCAGTCGCGCAGCTTGTATTGCACCGTGCCCTTGCCGACGCCGTTCTCCTCCAGGTGCCGGATGATGCTGCGCTTGGCATCCGCCACCGGCAGGCCGTTGAGGAAGCCGGAATTGTACAGCGTGCCGTCATCGACATAGGCGACGTCGCGGATCACGAAATCGGCCGGGCTCTCGCCCGGCGGCAACACCACCGGGATCACGGGCAGGCCGTACTTGCGCGCGAAGTCGAGGTCGCGCTGATCTCCTGCCGGACAACCGAAGATGGCGCCCGTGCCGTAGTCCATCAGCACGAAATTGGCGACGTAGACCGGCAGGGTCTCGCCCGGCTTGACCACGTGCTTCACCGACACGGCCGTGCGGTAGCCTTTCTTTTCGGCGGTCTCGATCTCGGCGGCGCTGGTGCCGGTGCGCCGGCAGTCGGCGATGAAGTCGGCCAGCGCCGGGTCGTGCCGCGCCAGGCGGGTGGCCAGCGGATGGTCGGGCGACACCGCCATGAACGAGGCGCCGAACAGCGTGTCGGGGCGCGTCGTGAAGATCTCCAGGGTTTCGCCCGGCTCGACCCCCGCTCCGGTCAGCTCGAAGAAGACCCGCGCGCCCTCGCTCTTGCCGATCCAGTTGGCCTGCATCAGGCGCACCTTCTCCGGCCAGCGATCCATCGTGTCGAGGCGCTTCAGCAGCTCGTCGGCGAAGTGCGTGATCTTGAGGTTCCACTGCGCCAGCTTGCGACGCTCGACCGTGGCGCCGGTGCGCCAGCCCTTGCCGTCGATCACCTGCTCGTTGGCGAGCACGGTGTTGTCGACCGGATCCCAGTTCACCCAGGCTTCCTTGCGGTAGGCCAGACCGGCCTTCCAGAAGTCCAGGAACATCTTCTGCTGGTGGCGATAGTACGCCGGATCGCAGGTCGCGACCTCCCGGCTCCAGTCCAGCGACAAGCCCATCACCTTGAGCTGGGCCTTCATCGCCTCGATGTTCTGATAGGTCCAGGTCTTGGGGTGGACCTTCTTCTCCATCGCCGCGTTCTCGGCCGGCAGGCCGAAGGCGTCCCAGCCCATCGGGTGCAGCACGTTGAAGCCCTTGGCGCGCCGGTAGCGGGCGACGACATCGCCCTGGGTGTAGTTGCGCACGTGGCCCATATGGATGCGTCCCGAGGGATAGGGAAACATCTCCAGAACATAGTACTTCGGCCTCGATTGATCGGCTGTGGCCTTGAATGTCGCCGCCGCTTCCCAGGCCTTTTGCCACTTGGCCTCGGTCTCGCGAAAATTATAGCGCGGCGGCTCGCTGCGGCCGGTGGCGCTGGTCGGTTGCGACACGATCTCTACTCCTGGCGCTTGCCTGGCGTCGCGCGGACATGCCGGCAAACGACGCGAAAATCAGGAACGAAGCGGCATGCCGCGCAGCCTGGGCGGCGTCAAGCATGTTGTCGTCCTGTCGGCGGGCCCTTCCTGCCGCACTGCAAAGCCTGTCGAAGCACCCACGCTAATTCATTCATGGCGGTGAATATTCCTCGGATCATCTGTTGCGCGAATGCCACACCTTTCGTGATTCTGGCGCCATTGCCCGTCGATCGCTGATCAAGCCTTTGGACGGACACGCCTTCCAGCATAGTATGCGCCCCGGAGATTGGACGGCGATCCTCCAGTCGAGGGTCGAGGACAAGCAAGAGAGAGGGGACTAGGGATGCGGAAGACACTGCTTGCGGGTGCCGCGATTGGCACGCTGATGGTGGCCGGCGGCGCCCAGGCCCAGGTGCAGTCGGGCCCGGGCTTCTTCGGCTACATGGACGGGATGTACATCCTGCCTGGCAACACGGGCATGAGCGAAGCGTCGACCATTCCCGGCAAGGCGGGCCGCGGCGACGGCTGGGGCATCGACGGCAAGCTGGGCTATCGCTTCGATGGCGCGTACGACCTGGCGCTGGGCGGCCGCTACTTCGACCGCAGCAAGGGCAAGGGCGCCGGCGTCTTCGACTGGCACGGCACGAAGAACACCTATTGGAACATCGACGCCGAGGTCGGCTACAACATCACCGGCCCGGGCTACGGCGTGCGGCCGTTCATCGGCATCCGCTACCAGCAGTGGCGTGCCTCGTTCGCCGATAGCGTCGCGCCGGTCTTCGGCGGCGGCGAGTACTCGTGGGGCGTCGGCCCGCGCATCGGCGTGGATGCCTCGCTGCGCCTGACGGACATCGTCAGCCTGTTCGGCGGCATCGACACGGCGTTCCTGTACGGCAAGACCAAGGGCAAGACCAGCGTGCCGCCGGGCGGCAGCCTGAACAGCGAGCGGCTGATCTGGGATATCGGCGGCCGCATCGGCATCGACGTCGAGCTTGCGCCGCTGTGGCATCTGGGCGTCGGCTATAAGGTCGAGTGGTTTGACGGCGTGAACCATGCGCTGTCGCAGGGCGGCGGTGGCCCGAAGGGCCGCTCGGGCGAGCTGGTGCACGGCCCGTTCGTGCGTCTGGCGTACAACTGGGGCGCGCCGCCTCCGGGTGCGCCGGCGGTGGCGCCGCCGGTGCCGGGCGCGACGCGCTCGTTCATCGTGTTCTTCGACTTCGACAAGTCGAACCTGACGCCGACGGCGGTGCAGACGATCAAGCAGGCGTCGGACCAGGCGAAGTCTGGCCGCACGACGCGGATCGACGTGACGGGCCATACGGACCGCGCGGGCACGGATGCGTACAACATGGCGCTGTCGCTGCGCCGTGCGAACGCGGTGAAGAACGAGCTGGTGCGCACCGGCATCCCGGCGACGCAGATCGCGGTCGTGGGCCGTGGCGAGAGCCAGCCGCTGGTGCCGACGGCGGACGGTGTGCGTGAGCCGCAGAACCGCCGCGTGGAGATCGTGCTGAACTGATCCGTACCATCCGGGACGGAACGCGACGGGCGCCCCCCAGGGGCGCCCGTTTCTGTTGCGAGAATGCCACATCTTCCAAAAATACCGCGTCAAGCGCATGGGAATCGCGTGTCGAGGCTTTTGATTGCGCGCCGTTCGGGATTAAATGCACGCGGCACGACTGGCGATCCCCGTGAGGCGGCCGCGCGGATCGTCGCCAAAGAGAGAGGTGAGTGAATGAACATGCGGAAGACACTGCTTGCGGGTGCCGCGATTGGCACGCTGATGGTGGCCGGCGGCGCCCAGGCCCAGGTGCAGTCGGGCCCGGGCTTCTTCGGCTACATGGACGGGATGTACATCCTGCCTGGCAACACGGGCATGAGCGAAGCGTCGACCATTCCCGGCAAGGCGGGCCGCGGCGACGGCTGGGGCATCGACGGCAAGCTGGGCTATCGCTTCGATGGCGCGTACGACCTGGCGCTGGGCGGCCGCTACTTCGACCGCAGCAAGGGCAAGGGCGCCGGCGTCTTCGACTGGCACGGCACGAAGAACACCTATTGGAACATCGACGCCGAGGTCGGCTACAACATCACCGGCCCGGGCTACGGCGTGCGGCCGTTCATCGGCATCCGCTACCAGCAGTGGCGTGCCTCGTTCGCCGATAGCGTCGCGCCGGTCTTCGGCGGCGGCGAGTACTCGTGGGGCGTCGGCCCGCGCATCGGCGTGGATGCCTCGCTGCGCCTGACGGACATCGTCAGCCTGTTCGGCGGCATCGACACGGCGTTCCTGTACGGCAAGACCAAGGGCAAGACCAGCGTGCCGCCGGGCGGCAGCCTGAACAGCGAGCGGCTGATCTGGGATATCGGCGGCCGCATCGGCATCGACGTCGAGCTTGCGCCGCTGTGGCATCTGGGCGTCGGCTATAAGGTCGAGTGGTTTGACGGCGTGAACCATGCGCTGTCGCAGGGCGGCGGTGGCCCGAAGGGCCGCTCGGGCGAGCTGGTGCACGGCCCGTTCGTGCGTCTGGCGTACAACTGGGGCGCGCCGCCTCCGGGTGCGCCGGCGGTGGCGCCGCCGGTGCCGGGCGCGACGCGCTCGTTCATCGTGTTCTTCGACTTCGACAAGTCGAACCTGACGCCGACGGCGGTGCAGACGATCAAGCAGGCGTCGGACCAGGCGAAGTCTGGCCGCACGACGCGGATCGACGTGACGGGCCATACGGACCGCGCGGGCACGGATGCGTACAACATGGCGCTGTCGCTGCGCCGTGCGAACGCGGTGAAGAACGAGCTGGTGCGCACCGGCATCCCGGCGACGCAGATCGCGGTCGTGGGCCGTGGCGAGAGCCAGCCGCTGGTGCCGACGGCGGACGGTGTGCGTGAGCCGCAGAACCGCCGCGTGGAGATCGTGCTGAACTGATCCGTACCATCCGGGACGGAACGCGACGGGCGCCCCCCAGGGGCGCCCGTTTTGCGTTGGCAATTCCCGCAAGCGCACCACTCGATCTCAGGAAGGCTGGGCTTGCGTTTAGTCGGGCCGCGCCGCTCCAGCGGCGCTCTTCTATCAATGACTCGTCAATAGGTCAGTCCGGGTGGCGCGAGCCTCCGATGACGTGCGATTCGGCCAACGCCGGTCAAATTCGGTCAAAATGCAAGAGCGCCGCTGGAGCGGCGCGGCCCGACCAGGCGCGGCGCCCTTACTGACCCGTCTGGGCGATTCGCAGCTGCCGTGCGCGCGTGAGGATCTGGTTCTCCAGCTCCAGGCTGGTGCGCGGGTCGACACTGGCATCCACCCAGCCGCGATTGCCGCCGGTCTGGCGAAACACGGATGCACGCACGCCATCGGCCCGCAGGTCGCGATCGAGGATCGTGATCTGCACCTTCATGCGCTCGTTGGGGCTCTCCGGCGGGCTGTACCAGTCGGTGATGATGGTGCCACCGAACGGATCAGCCGATGCCAGCGGCATGAACGATACTGTGTCCAGCGAGGCCCGCCACAGGAAGGCGTTGACCGCGATGCCGGGCTCGTCGAGCCCCTTCTTCTTGTCATCGCGCGAGCCGAACAGGCCGCCGGGGCCGAACAGCCCGCTGTCCGATGGCTGGGTGCGACCGCCGATGCCGCGCTGGATCGCATCGCGGCGGCGGTCGATCGTGTCCACATCGGCGCCCTGGTTCGAATTGCATCCGGTCAAGCTGCCTGCCGTCATGACCAGGAAGAGACCGGCGAATGCCATTGCACCCGGGCGGACGATACGATTCATCGAGCCTTGCTCCTGCGCCGCCGGCGACTCCCTGCCCCCCAGGCGGCTGCCTTAGACTTCGGGCGTTGCTGCCCAGCCGGCGTTATGAGGGACTTCCAACCGCGCGGCAAGCCGCTTGCGCATCGCATTGCAGGAACAGTCGCTGAGAAACCGCCCGGCGCCGTATCGAAATGAAACAGCCCATGGCGTGCAGATTCCGTTTTGCGGGCGTAAGTGGCAAATCGAAACTTGGTGTGACCGACGGTGACCCGCTGTCGATGCCGCCGTCCCGGACCGCGTCCGCAGCACCCGCGATCGGCAAATAATCCTGAAGACACAGTCTGTTGCCGAATAGCCACACCTTCCGACAGAATCATGTCAAAGCGCTTTGGTTCCTTGACCCTGATTGCGACCCGGTGGTTACATGCGGCGTCGTCCGTTCGTGGCGGGGGCGGTTTGTTGGCCGGCTCAGGCTAGACCCCTCGAACCGGCCAAAGACGGTCCGACATGCGTAGCGTAATTCAGACCCACGAGAGAGGGAGAACATGAAAAAAGCACTACTGGGCTCGACCGCGCTGGTCGCCGGTGGTCTCCTCGCCGCGCCGGCGATGGCTGCCGATCCGATCAAGCTCGAGCTGCGTGGCTACTTCCAGTTCATGATCGTGGTCGGCCACACCGACCGTGACGTGGTTGGCACGACCGGAACGAGCTATCGCCCCGAGAACCTGAAGTACGAAGGCGAAATCTGGTTCACCGGCACGACCAAGCTGGACAACGGCACCTCCATCGGTATCCGTGTCGAGCTGGAAGGCTGGTCACAGGGCGGCGGCACCACCTCGACCAACGACCAGATGGACGAGGAATACCTGTTCGCGTTCGGCGACTGGGGCCGCATCGAGTTCGGCGGCACCGACTCGGCGTCGTTCAAGATGCAGTACTCGTCGCCGTCGGCGTTGATCGGCTGGGGCTTCAACGATCACAACTTCAACTACTTCGGCAACGGCTTCAACGCCAGCAACCAGGCCGGCCGTGGCGGCAACATCCTTGGAACCGGCGCTGCCCACAATGCCGGCTTCAGCGCTGACGCCAACAAGTTCACGTACTTCACGCCGCGGTTCGCCGGCTTCCAGCTCGGCTTCTCGTACACGCCGTCGTTCGGCCTCGGCGCGCTCGCCACGTGCACTTCGCGCAACGGCAACGCGAACTTCAACAACTGCCCGAAGAACTCCAACATCTGGCACAACGGCCTCGACATCGCGGCGAACTACCTGAACAAGTTCGGTGACGTGTCGATCGCCCTGTACGGCGGCTACGCGACTGCCGGCTTCGATCGTGGTCCGGGCTTGGTGGGCGTTTCAACGACGCTGGGTAGCCAGGCTGGCCGCTACAAGACCTGGGCTGCGGGCGCGCAGATCGGCTTCGCCGGCTTTACGCTGGGTGGCGGTGCCGGTGGCGACAACAACGGCTTGAAGGGCAACAACCAGACCCGCTGGTATACGGCCTCGCTGATGTACGAAACGGGTCCGTGGCAGCTCTCGGCCGGCTGGTGGGGCGGTCGCAACAACGACGGCAACGCCGTGGCGGGCTCGCAGAACGCGCCGGGCAAGGACAAGATCGACTACTTCGAGCTGGGCGCCAACTACGCGCTTTCGCCGGGCATCAAGCTCACTGGCGGCGTGTTCTATTACATGGGCTCGGGCCAGAGCAAGAGCGAGAAGGCGGACTCCTGGGCGTTCGTCTTCGGTACGGCTCTGACCTTCTGATATCGATACTCACGGGTCTGAGTACAGGGAGAGCGGGCTGCGGCCCGCTCTCTTTTTTTGTGGCCATATACGCCCCCATTGTCATCCCGAGCGAAGCGAGGGATCTCCTGAGGATCGAGGCTCCATTCGCGGGAGATCCCTCGCTTTCGCTCGGGATGACAGTGAAAGGATGACAGTGAAGATGTGTGGCGCCGAGAGCGCTAAGCTCGGGATGAGGTGCGAACCGCGTCCAGCAGCCGCGCCAGCACGGCGTTGAGCACCTGCCGGCCGTGGGCGGTGGCGCGCAGCGTCTGCGTGCTGATGGCCAGGAAGCCGCCCTCGACCAGGCGATGCAGCGCATCGGCATCGCACGCGGCCACCGGATCGACGCCGGTCACGCGGCGGAAGACCATGCGGTCGATCCCGTCCGTCAGGCGCAAGCCCATCATCAACGCCTCGGCCACAAGGTCGGCGCCTTGGACGATCGTGTCCTCCACCGTCGCATGGCCATGGGCTTCGACCTGCTCGAGCCAGGCTTCAGGGCCGGTGGCTTGGCGCGTGGCACGCTTGCGCGCGCTTGCGTCGCCGCCACCCGGAGACGACACACGGCCGTGGGCGCCGGGGCCGACGCCGACATAGTCCTCATAGCGCCAATAGGCGAGATTGTGCCGGCAAGCCCCGCCGCTCCGGGCATGATTTGATATCTCGTATGCCGGCAGGGCTGAATCGGCGAGCCGCATCTGGGTTGCTTCGAACAAAGCCGCCTGGGTGTCCTCGTCCGGCAGCGCGAACAGGCCGCGCGCGTGATCCTGCCAGAAGCGCGTGCCGCGCTCGATCGTGAGCTGATAGACCGACAAATGGTCGCGCACGAAGCCCAGCGCCCGATCCAGCTCGGCATGCCAGGCATCGACCGTCTGGCCAGGGCGGGCATAGATCAGATCGAAGGAGTGGCGGGGGAAGATATCGCGCGCCAGCGCCAGCGCCGCGAGCGCTTCGCCGACGTCGTGCTCGCGGCCCAGAAAGCGCAAGGCCTGGGCGTCGAAGGCCTGCACGCCCAGCGACACACGGTTGACGCCGGCCGCGCGCAAGGCCTCAAACCGGGCGGCCTCGACCGAGGTGGGGTTGGCCTCCAGCGTGATCTCGACGTCCTGGCTCACCGGCCACAGGTTGCGGATGCTCTCGATGACGGCGGCGACCGTCTCCGGCGGCATCAGCGAGGGCGTGCCGCCGCCGAAGAAGATGCTGGTGACGGCACGGCCTGGCGTCTGTGTCGCATAGTGCCAGAGCTCGGCCTGCAGCGCATTGCGCCAGCGCCGTTGATCGACGGCATCGCGCACATGGCTGTTGAAGTCGCAATACGGGCACTTCGACCGGCAGAACGGCCAGTGCATATAGATGCCGAACAACGGCGTGCGCGAGGTCGATGTCATGGGCACCGCCGCAAATGAGTCATGGGTCGGGCCGCGCCGCTCCAGCGGCGCTCATGCAACGACGTTCCGGACGGATACGACCTTCGACACTGAGCGCCGCTGGAGCGGCGCGGCCCGACCGGATCGCTTGGCTCATCAAAAGCAGGCGGCGATCAGCTTGCGGAAGGCGTTGCCGCGATGGCTGATCGCGCTCTTGGCCGCGGGGTCCATCTCGGCGCAGGTGAGCGCCGAGCCCTGCGGCTGAAATGTCGGGTCGTAGCCGTGTCCCTGCGTGCCGCGCGGCGGCCAGACGATGTGCCCGGGCATCTCGCCCCGCACCAGCTCGCAATGGCCGTCCGGCCACGCCAGCGCCAGCACGCAGACGAAGGTGGCGCGCCGGGCCTCGGGTGATTCCGGCACCCCGCGCGCCGTCAGTTCGCGCTGGATACGTGCCATGCCCACCATGGCGTCGCGCGTGGGGCCCTCCCAGTCGGCCGTGATGACGCCGGGCTGTCCGTCGAGCGCCGCGACGCAGAGGCCGGAATCGTCGGCCAGCGCCGGCAGGCCGGCCTCCAGGGCCGCCGCCCGTGCCTTCAGAGTGGCGTTGTCCTCGAACGTGGCGCCGGTCTCCTCCGGCGCCGCCAACCCCAGCTCGGCGGCCGAGACGACATCGATCGCGGCATCTCCCAGCAGGTGGCCGATCTCGGCTGCCTTGCCGCGATTGTGGGTCGCAACGACCAGCCTGGGTCCGCTGAAGCGCCGAGCCATGATCCACCGCCCGCTCAGGCCGTCAGCCCGAGCGCCGCACGCTGCGCGGCGCAAAGCTCGGTGATGCCCTTGCGCGCCAGCGTCAGCAGCGCCAGGAACTCGGCTTCGCTGAACGGCGCCTTCTCCGCCGTGCCCTGCACCTCCACGATGCCGCCGCTGCCCGTCAGCACGAAGTTGGCGTCGGCCTGCGCGCCCGAATCCTCGGGGTAATCGAGGTCCAGCACCGCCGCGCCCTCGTGGATGCCGCAGGAGATGGCGGCGACCTGGCCCGTGATGGGGTCGCGCGCCAGCTTGCCGGCCTGACGCTGGCGGTCGATGGCCTGGCGCAGCGCCACCCAGGCGCCGGTCACGCTGGCGGTCCGCGTGCCGCCATCGGCCTGCAGCACGTCGCAGTCGATCTTGATGGTGGTGTCCGGCATCGCCTCCAGATCGACCACGGCCCGCAGCGCGCGGCCGATCAGCCGCTGAATCTCCTGGGTGCGGCCCGACTGCTTGCCGCGCGCCGCCTCGCGGTCGGAGCGCGTATGGGTCGATCGCGGCAGCATGCCGTACTCCGCCGTCACCCAGCCGCGGCCGGAATTGCGCAGGAAGGACGGCACCTTGTCCTCGACGCTGGCCGTGCACAGCACATGCGTGTCGCCGAACTTGGCGAGGCATGATCCCTCGGCATGGCGTGAGAAGCCGGGGACGAGCTCGATACGGCGCAGCTGATCGGGGGCGCGGCCGGAGGGGCGCATGATGGTCTCTTTCCTGTTGTCCGGGCATCACCAACACCGGAACCCGCCCGGTCGACAACTGTTATTTCGCCCGCCCGCCATCCCTGGCCCGGCGCGGGCCGGGCACGATCCCACATTGACGCCCGGCAGGCCACGGCCTAACTCTGGATGGTATCGGAGGTGCAGCCCGCGATGAGCCGCGTCACCCGCATCGACCCCTCTCCGGCCGCCGCGTCCCGGCGCGATCCGAGCGCTGTCGCCCGCACGCTGGCCGGCGCCGGCGCGCCTGTCGCCGAACTCAACGAGCGGGCCCGTGAGGTCTTCAGGCGCATCGTCGAAGCCTATGTCGAGAGCGGTGAGCCGGTCGGCTCGCGCACGCTGACGCGCCGCCTGACGGAGCAGCTTTCGCCGGCCACGATCCGCAATGTCATGGCCGACCTGCAGGATGCCGGGCTGCTGTTCGCGCCGCATACCTCGGCCGGCCGGGTGCCGACCGAGGCCGGGCTGCGGCTGTTCGTCGATGGCCTGCTCGAGATCGGCAACCTGTCGCAGGAGGAGCGCGACAGCATCGACGGCCGCTGCGCCGCCGTCGGCCGCAGCATGCAGGACGTGCTGAGCGAAGCCTCCAGCCTGCTGTCGGGGCTGTCGCGCTGCGCCGGCGTGGTCATCTCGCCGCGTGTCGAGCAGCCGCTGAAGCATATCGAATTCGTCAACCTGGGCCCCGGCCGCGCGCTCGTGGTGATCGTGACGGAGAACGGCGCGGTCGAGAACCGCATCATCGAGACGCCGTTGGGATTGCCGCCATCGGCGCTGATCGAGGCCTCCAACTACCTCTCAGCCCGGCTCGTCGGCCGCAGCATCGAAGAGTCGCGCCGCCTCATCGAGGAGGAGCTGCTGGCGCAGCGGGCCGAGCTCGATGCCCTGACGCAGCGCATCGTCGAGGCGGGCCTGGCGCGCTGGAGCGGCGAGCCCGGCTCGGCGCTGATCGTGCGCGGCCAGGCGCGGCTGCTGGAGGATGTCACGGCGCTGGAGGACCTCGAGAACGTGCGCCGGCTGTTCGATGCCCTGGAGCGTGGCGAGTCGTTCATGCGCCTGCTCCAGCTGGCGGGCGACGCCGAAGGCGTGAAGATTTTCATCGGCGCCGAGAATCCGCTGTTCGGACATGCCGGCTGCTCGGTGATCGTGGCACCGTTCCGTAACAGCCAGGAACGGATCGTCGGCGCCGTCGGCGTCGTCGGCCCGACCCGGATCAACTACGCCCGCATCGTGCCGATGGTCGACTACACGGCCCGGGTGGTGGGGCGGCTGCTGGGCTGAGAAACCTGGAGCGTGGCTCTTGCGGGCACGGTGCCCGCGTCATGGCCTTGACGCTGCTGATCGCCCCGATCAACACCGCGGTGCGCCATGCGCTGGCCCTGCCGGCAGGGGGGTGTATCCGACGGGTGCGCTGGCAGTGCTTGCAGTGCCATGGCCGCACCCGCTTGACCCCGGGCACCACAGCCCCTAAGTGCGGAGCATGCGGCGGGGCTTGGGTCTCGCCGCCGCTGTTTTCGAGACATGAGGCCAATCAGGATCGCCATGCCGACCAACCCCGCGCAGAACAAGCCATCCGGCGCCGAGTCGGGTGCTGCCAATGCGCCTGAGAACGACAGCAGCCTCGATATTCCCGAGGTGCCAGGCGACGCCGCCGATCCCGCCCAGGTGATCCGTGCTGCTGCCGGCGCGCGGATCGAGCAGCTCGAGGCTGAGCTCGCGACGGCGCGCGAGACCTGGATGCGCACGGCTGCCGATGCGCAGAACGCCCGCCGTCGTGCCAAGCTCGACGTCGAGGAGGCGCACAAGTTCGCGGTGTCGCGCTTTGCGAAGGATTTACTGTCCGTCGCTGACAATCTCGGCCGTGCGCTGGCGTCGATGCCGCCGCAGGACCAGAGGCTGGACGACCGCCTGAAGAACATCGCTGCCGGCGTCCAGGCCACGGAGCGCGAGCTGCAGAGCGTCTTCGAGCGCAACGGCATCAAGAAGATCGCAGCCCTGGGCGCGCCCTTCGATCCGCAGCTCCACCAGGCGGTGAGCGAGATCCAGGACCCCTCGCGGCCCAACAACTCGGTCGCGCAGGTGTTCATGGACGGCTACACGCTGAACGACCGGCTGTTGCGCGCCGCCATGGTCGTGGTCGCCAAGGGCGGCCCCGCTACTGCACCCGCACACGCCGCCGAGCCTGAGCCGGCCAACACCGCCGTGGATGCCGACGGAGCATAATGGGCGTCCGGGCCTCCCAAGTCAGGCGCCTGGCCGGGCAAAAATGCCCGGCTGGCCTCCGAACGGACCCGTTGCAGGGGCGCGGTTGCACCCTATATAGCCCTTGTCACACACGGGTTTATCGCCCGGTGTGGCGATAATCCCACCTCCAGGGGGCTGCCCCGGCGCCGTCAGGGCCGGCCCGGCCCGCCGCAGAAGAGAGAGGCATGGCAATGTCGAAAGTTATTGGTATCGACCTGGGCACGACCAATTCGTGCGTCTCCGTCATGGAAGGGGGCGACACCCGGGTCATTGAGAATTCCGAGGGTGCGCGTACCACCCCCTCGATGGTCGCCTTCGCCGACTCCGGCGAGCGCCTGGTCGGCCAGGCCGCCAAGCGTCAGGCCGTCACCAATCCGATGAAGACGCTTTATGCCGTCAAGCGCCTGATCGGCCGCCGTTTCGAGGACCCGATGGTCCAGAAGGAGGCCGCCATGGTCCCCTTCAAGATCGTCAAGGGCGCCAACGGCGACGCCTGGGTCGAGGCCGACGGTCAGCAGTACAGCCCGAGCCAGATCTCCGCCTTCATCCTCGCCAAGATGAAGGAGACGGCCGAGGCCTATCTCGGCTCCGCGGTGACGCAGGCCGTGATCACCGTGCCGGCGTACTTCAACGACGCCCAGCGCCAGGCGACCAAGGATGCCGGCAAGATCGCCGGCCTGGACGTGCTGCGCATCATCAACGAGCCCACCGCAGCGGCGCTCGCCTACGGCATGGACAAGAAGAAGTCCGGCCTGATCGCCGTCTATGACCTGGGTGGCGGCACCTTCGACATCTCCATCCTGGAGATCGGCGACGGCGTTTTCGAGGTCAAGGCGACCAACGGCGACACGTTCCTGGGCGGCGAGGACTTCGACAAGCGGATCATCGACTACCTGGCCGACGAGTTCAAAAAGGACAACGGCATCGACCTGCGCGGCGACAAGCTGGCGCTGCAGCGCCTGAAGGAAGCCGGCGAGAAGGCCAAGATCGAGCTCTCCACCAGCAAGGAGACCGAGATCAACCTGCCCTTCATCACCGCCGACGCCTCGGGCCCGAAGCACCTCGTGCTGAAGCTGACGCGCGCCAAGCTGGAGGCCCTGGTCGACGATCTCGTGCAGCGCACGCTCGAGCCGTGCCGCGCGGCGCTCAAGGACGCCGGCGTCAGCGCCGGCCAGATCGACGAGGTGATTCTGGTCGGCGGCATGATCCGCATGCCCAAGGTCGTCGAGACGGTGAAGTCGTTCTTCGGCAAGGAGCCGGCCCGCAACGTCAACCCCGACGAGGTCGTCGCGGTCGGCGCGGCGGTGCAGGGCGCGGTGCTGAAGGGTGAGGTCAAGGACGTCCTGCTGCTCGACGTGACCCCGCTGTCGCTGGGCATCGAGACGCTGGGCGGCGTTTT
Organism: Vineibacter terrae; assembly: GCF_008039615.1. Taxonomy (GTDB): domain Bacteria; phylum Pseudomonadota; class Alphaproteobacteria; order Reyranellales; family Reyranellaceae; genus Vineibacter; species Vineibacter terrae. The sequence goes on from NZ_VDUZ01000028.1 coordinate 41,911, forward strand.
CACGCGCCTGATCGACCGCAACACCACGATCCCGACCAAGAAGAGCCAGATCTTCTCGACGGCCGACGACAACCAGACGGCCGTGACGATCCGTGTCTTCCAGGGCGAGCGCGAGATCGCGGCCCACAACAAGCTGCTGGGCCAGTTCGACCTGGTCGGCATTCCTCCGGCGCCACGCGGCATGCCGCAGGTCGAGGTCACGTTCGACATCGACGCCAACGGCATCGTGCAGGTGTCGGCCAAGGACAAGGCCACGGGCAAGGAGCAGCAGATCCGCATCCAGGCCTCGGGCGGCCTCAGCGACGCCGACATCCAGCGCATGATCAAGGAGGCGGAAGCCAACGCCGCCGAGGACAAGAAGAAGCGCGAGCTGATCGACGCGCGCAATCAGGCCGAGGGCCTGGTCCACTCGACACAGAGAAACCTGCAGGAGCACGGCGACAAGGTGCCGGCCGCCGACAAGGCGACCATCGAGGGCGCGGTCGAAGCGCTGAAGGCGGTGATGACCGGCGAGGACGTCGAGGAGATCAAGTCCAAGACGAATGCGCTGGCCCAGGCCGCCATGAAGCTCGGCGAGGCCATGTACAAGACCCAGCCGCCGCCGGATGCGTCAGCGGCAGGTGCCGCGGCGGCGGGCGCCGCCGGTGGCGAGCCAGCCAACAAGGACGACAAGGTGGTTGACGCCGATTTCGAGGACGTCACGGACAAGAAGAAGAGCGGCACTGGCTGAACCGCTGCAATAACGGTATGACGTTGCCGGCCCGCATTGCCTGCGATGTTGACCGCCTCCCGGCGAGGCGGTCGACAGCCGCTGAAGGGCGGTGGGCCGGGACTTCTTCTAGGAGGAGACGCGACGGCATCCGCCGAGCCGTTGCCTGAGGACAGGCCGCATGGCGCAGGACTTCTACGAACTGCTTGGCGTTGGGCGCAGCGCAAGTGCGGACGAGATCAAGAAGGCGTACCGCAAGCTCGCCATGCAGCATCACCCGGACCGCAATCCGGGCGACAAGGCGGCTGAGAAGAAATTCAAGGAAATCAACCACGCCTACGACATCCTGAAGGATGAGCAGAAGCGCGCTGCCTACGACCGGTACGGCGCGGCTGCGTTCGAAGGCGGCGCCGGCCCCAACGGGCCGGGCGCCGGGCCGTTCGGCGGCGGCGGTTTCGATTTCAGCGACATCTTCGAGCAGATGTTCGGCGGCGGCGACATGGCTGGCCGCGGGCGCAGCTCCGGACCGGCACGCGGCAACGACCTGCGCTACAACCTGGAGATCTCGCTCGAGGAGGCCTTCGCCGGCAGCGATGCCAGCGTGCGCGTGCCCAGCTCGGTGAGCTGCGACACCTGCCATGGCAGCGGTGCCGAGCCCGGGTCGCGCCCGGTCAACTGCCCGACCTGCCAGGGCCGTGGCCGCGTGCGCATGCAGCAGGGCTTCTTCACCATCGAGCGCACCTGCCCGACCTGCCACGGTGCCGGCCAGAAGATCGAGAAGCCGTGCCGCGTCTGTCACGGCGCCGGCCGCGTGCGCAAGGACAAGACGCTCAACGTCAAGATCCCGTCGGGTGTCGAGGACGGCACCCGCATCCGGCTGGCGGGCGAGGGCGAGGCCGGCGCGCGCGGCGGCCCGCCGGGCGATCTCTACGTCTTCCTGTCGGTGCGCAAGCACCGGCTGTACGAGCGCGACGGCGCCGACCTGCTGTGCCGGGTGCCGATCAGCATGGTGCAGGCGGCCCTGGGCGGCTCGATCGAGGTGCCGACGCTCGACGGCAAGATGGCACGCGTGTCGATCCCGGCCGGCACCCAGGCCGGCCATCAGTTCCGCCTGCGCGGCAAGGGCATGCCGGTCCTGCGCACCACCCAGAAGGGCGATCTCTACATCGAGACCGTGGTCGAGACGCCGGTGAACCTGACGGCGCGCCAGAAGGAGCTGCTCAAGGAGTTCGACGCAGCCGGCAAGGGCAACGGCACGTCGCCCGAGTCCGAGGGCTTCTTCAACAAGGTCAAGGAGATGTTCGGCGGCGACTGAGCGCGCCGCCGACGTCAAGCCACCGTCATCCCGAGCGCAGCGAGGGATCTTCCGCGGGTGACGCAGGGTGCGCCATTCGCAGGAGATCCCTCGCTGCGCTCGGGATGACGGTCGCTGTCCTGTTGACCGACGCCACCGGGCACGCCACCGTCGGCCATGGCCTTGAAGCAAGACATCATCACCCTGGCGGATGGCAAGCCGCGCTGCGGCTGGGTCAGCGACGATCCGCTTTACCTGCCCTACCACGACGATGAATGGGGCCGGCCGCACCGCGATCCGCAAGCACTCTTCGAGCTTCTGATCCTCGAAGGCTGCCAGGCCGGCCTGTCGTGGATCACCGTGCTGCGCAAGCGGGCGCACTACCGCAAGGTCTATGACGGCTTCGACCCGGCCAGGATCGCGCGCTACACGCCCAGGAAGCTCGAGCGGCTGCTGGCCGATCCCGGCATCGTGCGCAACCGCAGCAAGGTCGACGCCAGCGTCACCAACGCGCGCGCCTGGCTGGCGCTCGCCGAGCGCGAGGATCCGGTGGCGTTCCTGTGGTCCTTTGTCGGCGGCAGCCCCAGGATCAACCGGCCGCGGTCGCTCAAGCAGGTGCCGGCGCAGACGCCGCAGAGCGAGGCCATGTCCAAGGCCCTGCTCAAGCTCGGCTTCCGCTTCGTCGGCCCGACCATCTGCTACGCCTTCATGCAGGCCACCGGCATGGTCGACGATCATGTCGTCGGGTGCTCGTGCATCGAGCCCTAGCTCTGCGCTACAACGCCACCAGCAAGGGGAGTATCGGGCATGAACATCACCATCACCGGCGCGGGCGGCCGCATGGGCCAGATGCTGATCCGTCAGGTCGCCAAGACGCCGGGCGCGGTCCTGGCGGCGGCGCTGGAGGCGCCGGGCAGCAAGGCGCTGGGCCGGGACGCAGGCGAGCAGGCCGGCCTCGAGGCGCTGGGTGTGAAGGTCACCGATGATGCCGGTGCCGCCATCGCGGCGGGGCGGGTGACGATCGACTTCACGGTTCCGGCCGCGACGGTTGCGCATGCCGAGATCGCGGCTGCCAAGGGCAGCGCCCTGGTCATCGGCACCACGGGCCTGACGCCGGACCAGGCCAAGCGCATCGAGGCTGCTGCCGGCAGCGTGGCGATCGTGTGGGCCGCCAACATGTCGCTGGGCGTCAATGTCCTGCTGGCGCTGGTCGAGCGCACCGCAGCCCTGCTCGATGCCGACTACGACATCGACGTGCTGGAGATGCACCACCGTCACAAGATCGACGCGCCATCGGGCACGGCGCTGGCGCTGGGCCATGCCGCAGCAGCCGGCCGCACCGTCAAGCTGGAGGAGGTCTGGCGCAAGACCCGTGACGGCCACACCGGAGCGCGGCCCAGTGGCGAGATCGGCTTCGCCACCCTGCGCGGCGGCGACGAGGTGGGCTTCCATACCGTGATGTATGCCGGGATCGGCGAGCGGCTGGAACTGACCCATCGTGCCTTCAGCCGCGAGATCTACGCCAACGGCGCACTCAAGGCGGCGCGCTGGCTGCTCGACCGCAAGCCGGGGCTCTACACGATGAAGGACGTGCTGGGGCTGGGGTAGGGCGGCTGCCGATCCCTGGGAGCGCCGGCTTCCAGCCGGCTCATGACCCGTCGCTTCGCGCCGGTGCCGGCGAGATGCCGGCGTTCCCTGTCATTCCCACCGGTGATCGTAGGTCGGCGTCCGGATGCGGGCGACGGCGGCGCGCAGCGCCTTGGCCACCTCCAGGCGCTCGTCGGGCGTCAGGAAGCGGCCGACGACCAGCCGGTTGCCGCGCGAGATCAGGGTCAGGCGGCTCTCGTGCTCGGGCGGGTCGTCCATGTCCACCCGCAGCCAATAGGCGTCCAGCCGGGTCTCCTCCACCAGCCCCTCGGGGTCCAGGCGGGTGACGATCAGCGCGCTGTCGGTCAGCTTCAGCGTCTCGGTCAGGCGGCCGCTCTTGTAGTTGAGCCGGAACAGCACCACCACCAGGGCCACGTCCAGGCCCATGAAACCGATCACCGGCCAGGCGCCCAGCAGGAAGACCGGCAGGCCGATCAGCAGGTTGGCCGCCAGCAGCACGCCGATCAGCCACCGGAAGCCGCGCCGCGACAGGCTCCTGTGCGGCACCAGCGTGGCGTTGAAATGGACAGCTTGTGCGACCGCATCGCTCATCGCTACACCATAGTCGTCAAAACGTCGCACGACCACGGGCGGGATGCTGCGTCGGATGGCCGCGAGGAGAGACCTGAATGGCCCAGCTCAAGCCGGCGCAGATCGAGGAATTCTACCGGCGCCTGCAGGAACGCGACCCGGCGCCCAAGGGCGAGCTGGAGCATCATAACGTCTATCAGCTGCTCGTGGCCGTCGTGCTGTCGGCGCAGGCGACCGATGCCGGCGTCAACAAGGCGACGCGGCCGCTGTTCGACAAGGTGAAGACGCCGCAGCAGATGCTGGCGCTCGGCGAAGCGGGGCTCACGGGATACATCAAGACCATCGGCCTCTATCGCGGCAAGGCCAAGAACGTCATCGGCCTGTCCCGGATCCTGGTCGACTCCCATGGCGGCGAGGTGCCGCACGACCGTGAGGCGCTGGAGGCGCTGCCCGGCGTCGGGCGCAAGACCGCCAATGTCGTGCTCAACATCGCTTTCGGCGAGCCCACCATCGCCGTGGACACCCATGTCTTCCGGGTCGGCAACCGCACCGGCCTGGCGCCAGGCAAGACGCCGCTCGAGGTGGAGCGCAAGCTGCTCAAGCGCACGCCGCCGCAATTCCTGCGCCATGCCCATCACTGGCTGATCCTGCACGGCCGCTATGTCTGCCGGGCGCGCGCGCCCAATTGCCCGGTCTGCGTCGTTGCCGATATCTGCACCTTCAAGGGCAAGACCGTTTCCGTCTGACCCAGCCGCGGAACGATCAAAGCCAGCAACAGCGTCGCGTCGGGAGAACCACTGTGTCCAGCTCCAGCAACAGCTACCGCCTGCTGATCCTGCCCGGCGACGGCATCGGCCCCGAGGTGATGGCCGAGGTGCGCCGGGTCGCCGAATGGTTCCGCGATCGGCGGGCGCTGCCGATCGACCTGCGACAGCGGCATTTCGGCCTGGCGTCCTGGCAGGCGCATGGCTCGCTGATGCCTGACGAGACCTGGGCCGAGATCGAGGCGGCCGACGCGATCCTGTTCGGGGCCATGGATTCGCTCGACCAGGCGATCCGGATCCCGCCCAGCGAGCGCCGCAAAGGCAGCCTGCTGCGCCTGCGCAAGAACCTGGACACGTTCGCCAACCTGCGACCGATCCGCGCCGTGCCCGGCCTGCTCGATGCCTCGACCTTGAAACGGGAGGTCGTCGACGGTGTCGACCTCGTGTTCGTGCGCGAGCTGACCGGTGGCGTCTATTTCGGGGAGCCGCGCGGCGTGGAGACGCTGTCCGATGGGCGCGAGCGCGGCGTCAACACGCACGTCTACACCAGCGACGAGGTCGAGCGGGTGGCGCGCTTCGCCTTCGAGCTGGCGCGCCGCCGCCGCGCCGACGGCAAGCCGGGGCGCGTGCACTCGGTGGACAAGAGCAACGTGATGGAAGCCGGCGCCATGTGGCGGCGCATCGTGCAGCGCGTGCACGATGCCGACTATGCCGATATCGAGCTGCATCACATGCTGGCGGACAACTGCGCCATGCAGCTGATCCGCTGGCCGCGGCAGTTCGACGTCATCGTCACCGACAACCTGTTCGGCGATCTGCTGTCGGATTGCGGCGCCATGATCACGGGCTCGCTGGGCATGCTGCCGTCGGCCTCGCTGTCGGCGCGCGGCGGTGCCAGCAACCGCCGGCGCGCCCTCTACGAGCCGATCCACGGCAGCGCGCCCGACATCGCCGGGCGCGGCATCGCCAACCCGCTGGCCGCGATCCTCAGCTTCGGCATGTGCCTGCGCGAGACGATGGAGATGGCCGACGAGGCCGACCGGCTCGAGCGCGCCGTCGACGCCGTGCTGGCCGCCGGCGCGCGCACGGCCGATCTCGCTGCCCCGGGAAAACCCCACCTGTCGACAGCGGCGATGGGCGATGCGGTGCTCGATGCGCTGGGGCGCCCGTGACGCGCGGACGATCGTCACGGGAGCGGCGAGCCACCAGATATAGCGGCGGCGGCGCATGGCTCCCCTGACGGCGCCGGGCGCGGCGGCGGTGGACGGCAGGTGAGCAATGGTTTAGCCACGGCTTCATTGCGCCACCACGGATGGATGCCCGACATGACGGATCGCCAGGCCTTCTCCGGCCTCACGGTTCTCGACTTCAGCCAAGGCGTCGCCGGCCCGCACGCCACCACATTGCTGGCCCTGCACGGCGCCGACGTCATCAAGATCGAGCCGCTGGAGGGTGACTGGGGCCGCGGCCTGGGCAAGATCGAGGGTGATCACTGCGCGCACTCGGTCGCCTTCAATCGCGGCAAGCGCTCCCTGGCGCTCGACCTGAAGGCGCCGGACGCCATCGCGGCGGTGAACAAGATCGCGGCCAAGGCCGCGGTGGTCGTCGAGAGCTTCCGGCCCGGCGTCATCACCCGCCTGGGCTTCGGCTACGAGGCCATCAAGAAGATCAATCCCAGCGTGATCTACTGCTCGGTGTCGGGCTTCGGCCAGACCGGGCCCTACAGCAAGCGGCCGACCGTCGACGGCCTGATTCAGGCCTTCAGCGGCATGATGGTGATGAACCGCCTGCCCGACGGGACGCCCTGGCGCCAGGGTATGATCGCGGTCGACGTGACGACGGGCCTCTACACCTTCCAGGCCCTGTCGACGGCGATCCTGCGCCAGTTCCGCTTCGGCGAGGGCTGCCATATCGATTCGAGCCTGATGCGCGCCGCGGCCGCCTGGCAGGGCGCCAAGCTGATGGAGTGGGTGCACACGGAGGGCAACCCGCAGCCCCTCTACATGCCGGCCGGCAGCTACAAGACCAGCAACGGCTACATCATGCTGAGCGCCATGCGCCCGCATCACTTCCGCAAGATGTTCGAGCTGATCGGCCGGCCCGACGTCGCTGCCGATCCGGACCTGCAGACGCACGAGAACCGCATCAAGAACGCGCCCAAGATCGTCAAGGCGCTGAACGAGACCATGCCGGCCCGGACCACGGAGGAGTGGATCGCGCTGCTGCAGCCCAACGAGGTGTTCTGCGAGCGCGTCAGCAACTACGAGGACTACCTCGCTCACCCCCACGTCAAGGAAACCGGCGCCGTCGACTGGATCAAGCAGGATGGGTTTGCGTCCATGCCGATTGCCAACATCGCCGGGCTGCCGCCGGCGCGGGAGGATCCTGCCCGGCATCATGCGCCGCATGTCGGCGAGCACAGCCGCGCCATCCTGGGGGAACTGGGCTACTCGGCTGCCGAGATCGATGCCATGGTCGCGAAGAAGGCGATCGTGGTGCCGTCCCTGCCGGCGCGCGCGGCCGAATAGCGCCGCGCGCCGCCGGTCATCTCACCACTCGAAGACAAGGCTCTGGTGGTTTCCCGCAGCGACATGCACCGTCTGCTGCTTGGCGATGCCGCGTTCGGTCGCGGTCACGGTATAGGTGCCGCCCGGCAGGTTTGCGAGCAGGTAGGGGCCGCGTGACCTGGTGTCGAGCACGACGTGGCCTTCGGCGTTGCGGATGACGACCGGCACATAGGCCAGGTAGTCGTCATTGCCGCGCTGGCGCTTGGCGAACACCAGCTCCAGCCCATAGCGCGATGCGGCCTGCTTCATGGCTGCCGATTCATCCGAGCCGATGCCGCCGGACACGAAATGCACCGTGCCGTAGGTATGCTCCATTGGCATGACCGCGCGGGCGCTGGCAGCCGGCGCGAGGCCGGTCAGCAGGACCATGCCGACGACCGGCGCAAGGGCGAGGGAGCGCATGATGAACGGTTTCATGGGTCGTACTCCTGTTGCCTGGAGAAAAGGCCGTCCGGGCGCGGGACGGCCGTGGGGCGTGCCACCTGGCCGTCAGCCGAGGTCGAGCGGCACGAAGATCTTGGCGTTCTCGCGTCGGATCAGCAGGGCAGCGTGGTCCTGCGCCTTGGCGGCGAGCCCGCGCAGCGCGTCGATTGAGGTCACCGGCTGACCGTTGAACGAGAGCACCACGTCGCCCGGCTGGACGCCGGCGCGCGCTGCCGGTCCGGTGACGCCCTCGACCAGCAGGCCGCCCTTCTCGTCGATCGAGCGGGCTTCCTGCGGCGACAGCGGCCGCACGGCAAGACCGAGGCGCCCCTGGGTGGCGGGGGTGCTGGAGTCGGCCTGCGCCTGCTGGTCGGCATGGCGCTCGCCGATCGTCACCGCCAGCTGCTTGGCCTCGCCGCGGCGCCAGATGTCGAGATGGGCGCGCGTGCCGGGCGCCAGGTCGGCGATGCGCGGCGGCAGGTCGCCGGAGCGCGGCACCTCGCTGCCGTTCAGCTTCAGGATCACGTCGCCCGACTGCAGGCCGGCCTTGGCGGCGGGGCTGTCCTGCTCGACGCTGCTGACCAGCACACCGCCGGGCTTGGCGAGGCCGAAGGCGTCGGCCAGCGCCTGGGTCACATCCTGCACGGTGGCGCCGAGCCAGCCGCGATGCACGGTGCCATGGGCCACGATCTGCTTCTGGACCTTCATCGCGACGCTGATCGGGATCGCGAACGACAGGCCCTGGTAGCCGCCGGTGTCGCTGTAGATCTGCGAATTGATGCCGACCACCTCGCCGCGGGTGTTGAACAGCGGTCCGCCGGAGTTGCCGGGGTTGACCGGCACGTCGGTCTGGATGAACGGCACATAGGACTGGTTCGGCAGGGCCCGCGAGGTCGCCGACACGATGCCCGCCGTCACGGTGTTCTCGAAGCCGTAGGGCGAGCCGATCGCCAGCACCCATTCGCCGACATGGACCTTGTCGGCATCGCCGATGGTGACGGTGGGCAGGTCCTTGGCGTTGATCTTGAGGACCGCGACGTCGGTCGCCTGGTCGAGGCCGATCACCTTGGCGGCGAACTCACGCTGGTCGGAGAGCTTCACCGTGACCGTCCTGGCGTTTTTCACGACATGCGCGTTGGTGAGGATCAGGCCGTCGGATGCCACGATGAAGCCGGATCCGAGGCCCCTGACCGGGCGGTCCGGGCGCTCCAGCCCGAAGCGGCGCGCGAAATCCGGCGGCATGCCGGGGAACATCGGCGTGTCGTCCGACGCCGCCCTGGCGGTGCCTTCGACCCGGATATTGACCACCGCAGGCCCGAAGCGTTCGACGATCGGTGAGAAATCCGGGCCGCCCATGGCCGGCGCGGCGGTGGCGGCACGCGCCGGCTCGTCGCCCAGGCCGGCTGCGAGCGCGGCGGTCGAGGTCAGGGTCTTGGGCGCGAATTCGACGATGGCGCCGCCCAGCACGCTCACCAGGGCGACGGCGGCGAGACCGCGGGTCAGGATGTTCTTCTTGGACATATCGGGCTCCGTGTCGTCGCGGCGCTGGAAGGCACCGGACTGTTGCAGTGGAGCCGATGTAGTCGGCCAAGCTTAAGGTTTGCTTAGGGGCAGCGGCTGCATGTCGATTTCCGAGGTGCCGGCGGCGAAGACGACGCGGGCGCTCAGGCCGCCCGCGCGTGAATCGCCCAGCACGATGTCGGCGCGGTGGCGCTCGGCGATGACCTTGACGATGGCAAGGCCCAGGCCGCTGCCCGGCTCGTGCGTATCCTTGCCGCGATAGAACCGGTCGAACACATGTGGCCGGTCCTGGGCCGCAATGCCGGGCCCGGAGTCGGCGACCTCGAGGTAAGGGCGCCCGTCGGCGATGCCCACCGTCACGTCCACCGTGCCGCCCGGCGGGGTGTAGCGAATGGCGTTGTCCAGCAGGTTGCTGATGAGCACACCCAAGGCGGCGGGATCGCCAACGGTCCTGGCATTGTCGTCCAGCGCCGCAGCGCCGAGGTCGATCCCCTTGGCGATCGCGACGTCGACCTGGCCGGCAATGGCCTCGCGCGCCAGGGCCGCGAGGTCGGCGGCGGCCGGCGGCGGTCCGGCCGCGCCCGGCTCCTGGCGGGCCAGCGTCAGGAGCTGACCGACCACATGCGTCATGCGGTCGAGCCCGCGCTTGAGCTCACCGACCGCCTTGGCGCGCGCCGCATCGTCCGTCGCCCGCTCCACCAGCTGGGCCTGGAGCCGCAGCGCCGCCAGCGGCGTGCGCAGCTCGTGCGCAGCGTCGGCGACGAAAGCGCGCTGGAGCGACAGCGCCTTCTCGAGGCGCGCCAGCAGGTCGTTGAGCGCATCGACCACCGGCGCGATCTCCGCCGGCGGCGAGGACAGCGCCAGCAGCCCGAGCTCGCCCGGCCTGCGGCGGGTCAATGCAGCCGTGAGCTGCTCGAGCGGCTGCAGCCCGCGTCCGACCGCGATCCAGATGCCGATGGCCAGCGCCGGCAGCAGCAGCAGCGAGGGCACCAGGATGTGCGATGCCGCCGACAGCGCCTGGCGTCGCCGCACGCTCATCGGCTGCGCCACCTGCACCGTGCGGCCCTGGAGCTGCAGCGCGAAGACCCGCCATGTGCCGTCGCTGGTCTCGACGTCGGCGTAGCCCATGCGCGCCCAGTTGGGCAGCACGCGATGCGGGTGCGAGAAGTAGATCGTCACGCCGTCGCGGCGCCAGATCTGCACCACCAGGTCGAGCGCCGGATCGGGCGTGACGAGCCCGGGCACCAGCGCCATGTCCATGTTTCGCTCGCCCACGGACAAGGCCACCTGGCGCAGCTGGTAGTCGAAGAGCGTGTCGACCTCCTGGCGCGCGATGCGGTAGGTGACCACGGCGCTCAGGCCGACGATGGCCGTGGCCGCTGCCATCAGCACCAGCAGGAGGTTGCGGCGGATCGACCTCATGGCTGTCGCGGCATCATGTAGCCGACGCCGCGGACGGTGCGGATCCAGCCGGCGCCGAGCTTGCGGCGCAGGGCATGGACATGCACCTCGATGGCGTTGCTTTCGACCTCCTCGCCCCAGCCGTAGATTGCCTCCTCCAGGCGCGAGCGGGAGAATGGCATGCCAGGGCGCTGCAGCAGCGTGCGCAGCAGCGCGAACTCGCGCGTGGTGAGCCGCACCGGCGCGCCGTCCAGCGTCGTCTCGTGCCGTGCCGGATCGAGCGCCAGCGCACCATGGCGCAGCACCGCCTCGCGCTGGCCGGAAGGGCGGCGCAGCAGCGCCCGTACCCGCGCCAGCAGCTCGTCGAGGTCGAACGGCTTCACGAGATAGTCGTCGGCGCCGGCGTCGAGGCCCGTCACGCGATCGCCGACGGCATCGCGCGCCGTCACCACCAGCACCGGCATCTCGCTGCCGTGGGCGCGCGCCGTGCGCAGGACATCGAGGCCGCCTTTGCCGGGCAGGCCCAGGTCGAGCAGGATCAGGTCGTAGGGTTCGGCCTGCAGCGCCGCCTCGGCGTCGACACCGTCACGCACCCAGTCGACGGCATAGCCCTCCTGGCGCAGCGCCGTGCGCACGCTCTCGCCGATCATGCGATCGTCCTCGACAACAAGCAGTCGCATCACCGACCTCGTCGTTCGAGACGACTATCGCATGAGCAGGCTTGTCGTGCATGGCGCACTGCGCTCTGGATGACGGATCTCAGCCCAGGGTCAGCGGCAGGAACAGCTTGGCACCCTCGCGCCGGATCAGCAGCGCGGCATGATGGCCGCTCTTGTCCGCCAGCGTGCGCAGCTTCTCGACCGTCGTCACCGGCTCGCCGTTGATCGCCAGCACGACATCGCCGGGCTGCATGCCGGCGCGGGCCGCCGGGCCCGAAACGGACTGCACCAGCAAGCCGCCGCCTTCGTCGAGCGCATCGGCCTCCTTGGGCGACAGGGCACGCACAGATAGCCCCAGCCGGCCCTGGCCCCGCGCCGGCGCGGCCGGTGCCGCCGCGGCTTCGACCTTGAGCGCGCCGACCACGACGGCGAGCTGCCTGGTCTCGCCGCGCCGCCATACGTCGAGCGTGCTGCGCGCGCCGGGCGCCAGGTCGGCGACCTTGGGCGGCAGATCGAAGGAGCGGTTGATCGCCACACCGTCGATCGCCAGCACCACGTCGCCCGGCTGCAGGCCGGCCTCGGCGGCCGGGCCGTTCTTGTCGACGTTGTTCACCAGCGCGCCACGCGGTGTGGGCAGGCCGAAGGCGTCAGCCAGCGCCTGGGAGACATCCTGCACGCCGGCGCCCAGCCAGCCGCGCCGGATCACGCCATCACTCTCCAGCCTCTTGGCGACCTTCATCGCGACATCGATCGGCACCGCGAATGACAAGCCCTGGAAGCCGCCCGTGTCGGTGTAGATCTGCGAGTTGACGCCGATCACCTCCCCGTTGGCGTTGAACAGCGGGCCGCCGGAGTTGCCGGGATTGACCGGCACGTCGGTCTGGATGAACGGCACGTAAGCCTGATGCGGCAGCGACCGGGTGGTCGCCGACACGATGCCGGCAGTGGCCGTGCTGTCGAAGCCGTGGGGCGAGCCGATCGCCAGCACCCAGGCGCCGACGCGCAGGCGGGTAGGATCGCCGATGACCACGGTCGGCAGGTTCTGGGCGTCGATCTTCAACAGCGCCACGTCGCTGGGACGATCAAGGCCGATCACCTTGGCGGTGAACTCACGCTGATCGGACAGGCGCACCGTCACCGTGGTGGAGTCGGCGACGACATGGGCGCTGGTCAGGATCACGCCGTCAGGGTTGATGATGAAGCCGGAGCCAAGTCCGAATGTCGGTTGGTTGTCCGGGCGGCTGGGCGCGCCGAAGGCGTGCGGCTGGGTGACCGGCGGCTGGCCAGTCTGCGGCGCTTCGCCGGGGCCCGGCGTGCTGCCGTTGCCCTCGACCGCCACGTTCACAACCGCCGGTCCGTAGCGCTCGACGATGGCTGAAAAATCCGGGCCGACGACGGGAGATACCGGTGACGCTGCCGGTGTCGCCGGGGCATCGAGCCAGCCTGCCGCTCGTGCCATGGGCGCTGCGGAGGTGACGGGATCGAATAGGCTGATGCCGCCGGCCAGCACGGCGATGAGCGCGCCGATCGCCAGGCCGCGGGTTGGAAGTCGGTCGCGCATGTCGCCCTCCGTCGTCCATCGGGCCGCGATCATCCGGGGCGACGTCGGCGCATGATGCTGCGGGCCAGTGAGAACAGGCTGACAGCGCATCCCGGACTGCGGGCAGGGTCAATTGACCGCACGTGCACGCACTACGTGCGGTCCGGCTCGAGGCGTTTCCAGCGCCGTGCGACGGGGCGCCGCGGCGCGATCGGCCTTGTGAAGGCGCGTGATCTGTTCGTGAGCGCCCGCCGGGATGCCCGCGAGCGGCCGACACTAGGGGTGCAAAACCAATCCTTTCATGACCTTGTCGACGGTCTTGCGATCGGCGTGCAAAGCCAGGCCCACGAGGTCGAGCGATTCGGCCGCCACCGCCGCGACCGCGGCGCGGTTGGCCTCGTCGTGGCCGGTGGCGAACAGCTCGCGGGTGTAGATGGCGATGCGCTCGTTGCGGTCGAGCGCCCGCCGGTGCGTGGCCTTCAACGCCTCGCCCGTGCCCGCGAAGACCAGGATCGGCTGGCGTGACATGGCGAGATAGAGGTTGCCGGACGCGTCGCAATAGGGCGCGCCGATCAGCGTCTGGTCGGCGCCCGCGATGGCGCTGGTCAGGAACGCGGCCACGTTGAGCTTCTGCCAGACGGCGAGGTCCTGGTGGACGGCAACGGCGATCTTGGTGTCGAAGCGCATGGCGTGACCTTGAGGCTCCCGAGGATCGGCAAGCTCTAGCTGCGGCCGGCGGCGCGCTCTTGTACGATGTTGCGCGGTGGAGCCGGGACCATGGGCACGTACACGCACGACCGGGACTGGGTACGCTACGATCAGCCGCGGCGCGGGATCGAGACGCTGAACGCATTCTTCCGCGGCCATGCGTTCGATCGGCACGCGCACGAGACGCTGGCTGTTGCGTGCACCGACAGCGGCGTCCAGCGCTTCCGCTACCGCGGCCGGCAGCACGACAGCACATGCGGCGGCATGATCGTGCTGCACCCCGGGGAAGCGCATGATGGCGAGTGCGGCGCCGATGACGGCTTCGCCTACCGCATGGTCTATCTCGATCCGTCCTATGGCCTGGAGCTGCTGCGCGAAGCGGATCTCGGGCCGCATCTGCCGTTTGCGCCCGATCCGCTGACGCGTGATCCTCATCTAGGCCGCGCATTCGCGGTCCTGTGGGATGCGCTCGGCGAGCCGGGCGAGCGCCTGCGCCAGGACGAGGCGCTGGTGCGGTTGTGGCAGTCGCTGGCCGGCAACCGCGCGCGCGGGCAGGCCGTGCCGTCAGTATCGTATCGGCTGGCGCGTGTGCGTGACGCGCTCGCCGATGCGCCGCAGGAGCATTGGTCGCTGGATGAACTGGCGGCGCTCGCCGGCATGAGCCGGTTCGCCGTGTGCCGCGCATTCCGGCGCGCCTACGGCGTGCCGCCTTACACTTACTTGTTGACCTGTCGCCTGGCGCGCGCCCGGCAGGATCTTGCCGCCGGCGTGCCGGCAGCCGAGGCCGCGCTTGCCGCCGGCTTCGTCGATCAAAGCCACCTGACACGCAACCTGAAGCGCCGCTTCGGCATGGCGCCGGGGCGCTTCGCACGCGCCGCGGCCGGGGTTGTCGGCTGAGGCCGCGCACGTCAGGTCAGTGCAGCCAGCCCAGCGCCCACATCAACAACAGGACCGGGATCGGTACGCCCAGGAGCCACAGAATCGCCGCGCGTCCCATGTCGAGGTTTCCTTCTGCATCCGCATTCGATGCAGGGGGAACGCGCCTTGCGCGGGCCGGGTTCCCGGCCCGCCGGGCATCAGAACACGCGGTCGCCGTCGATCGTGACCCGGTGCATCTCGCGGCGGAAGCCGTGGTAGTCGTTGAGGGCGTAATGCTGCGTGCAGCGATTGTCCCAGAACGTGAGAGTGTCGGTTTCCCAGCGCAGGCGGCAAGTGAACTCGGGCCGTGTGTAATGCTCGTAGAGCCAGCGCAGCAGTGGCTGGCTCTCCTGCCTGGTCCAGCCATCGAAGCGTTCGACGAAGGCACGGTTGACGAACAGGCATTTGCGGCCGGTCTCGGGATGGGTGCGCACCACCGGATGCGTCACCTCCTTGCGCGCCTCCGCCGAGGTCCGTGGCTTCATGGTGCGCTGGTCGTTGAGCTTCGCGGCCTCGCTGCCGTCGACGCCATATTGCTTGTTGGCGCTGTGCACGGCGCGCAGGCCGCTGAGCATCCGCTTCATGCCGTCCGACAGCGCGTCGTAGGCGAGGTACATGTTGAGGAACATGGTATCGCCGCCATGAGGCGGCACGTCGCGGGCATAGAGCATGGAGCCCAGGACGGGCGTCTCCAGGAAGGTCATGTCGGAGTGCCAGCCGCCGCCGAAATTGGCCTTGTCCGCCTTCTCCTTGAAGATGGTCATCACCTCGGGATGACCTTCCAGCGCCGGCGCGTAGGGATGCACGTTGAGGCTGCCGAAACGCCGGCCGAACGCCTTGTGCTGGTCGGGCGTCAGCCGCTGGCCGCGAAAGCAGATCACCAGGTTGTCGAGGAAGGCGTGGTGGATCTCGGCGAAGGTCTGGTTGTCGAGTGGCTTGCCCAGGTCGACGCCGTCGATCTCGGCGCCCAGCGCGCCTGCGATCTTGCGTACGGCGATGCGGGAATAGGATTCGGTCATGGCGTGTCCTTCAGCGTCCCGGCGAGGGTAGCGAGGAATCCCGTTGCAGCAAAGGCCGCAGCCATGTCGCGGCTATGCTAGGCTCGCCGCCAAAAGGGAGGTGGCAAAATGCTCGAGACGACATTGGCCGGCAGCCTGCCCAAGCCGTCCTGGCTGGCCCAGCCCGGCGTGCTGTGGGCGCCGTGGACGCTCGCCGGCGCGCCGCTGCACGAGGCCAAGCTCGACGCCACGATGCTGTCGGTGGCGGCGCAGGAGCGCTGCGGCATCGACATCGTCAGCGACGGCGAGCAGGCGCGGCAGCACTTCGTGCACGGCTTCCTGGCCGAGGTCGACGGCGTCGACTTCGCGCGCAAGAAGCGCATCGGCATCCGCAACAACCGCTACGAGGCCGACTGCCCGACAGTGGTCGGGCCGTTGAAGCGCCGCCGCCCGGTGCACGCCGAGGAAGCGCGTGCGGCGCGGGCGGCAGCGACGCGCAAGCTGAAGTTCACCCTGCCGGGGCCGATGACCATCGTCGACACGCTGGCCAACGAGCACTATGCCGACAAGGTGGAGATGGCCTTCGCGTTCGCCGCCCTGCTCAACGAGGAGGCGCGCGAGCTGGAGCAGATCGGCGTCGACGTCGTGCAGTTCGACGAGCCGGCCTTCAACGTCTACATGGACGAGGTGCCGGAATGGGGCATCGAGGCGCTGCACCGCGCTGCCGCCGGGCTGCGCTGCCGCACGGCGGTTCATATCTGCTACGGCTATGGCATCGAGGCCAACATCAAATGGAAGACGACGCTGGGCGATCAATGGCGCCAGTATGAGCGCACCTTCCCGCATCTGGACCGCAGCCGCATCGACCAGGTGTCGCTGGAATGCGCCAATGCCAAGGTGCCGCTCGAGCTGATGGCGCTGCTGAAGACCAAGACCGTGCTGGTCGGCGCCATTGATGTCGCGAGTGACTCTGTCGAGACGCCCGACCAGGTCGCCGCGACCATCCGCGCGGCGATGAAGCATGTCGATGCCGAGCGCATCCAGCCCTGCACCAATTGCGGCATGGCGCCGATGGCGCGCGACACGGCGTACGCCAAGCTTCGCGCGCTCGCGGCCGGCGCGGCCATCGTGCGCAAGGAATTGGGTTGATGGTGGCGGGCCGGGAGGTCCGCGCTGATTACAGCGCCCGCGTCTCACCCAGCCGCAGGGTCCAGACATCCTCGTCGGCGTAGCCGGCGGCGCGGGCGGCAGCGCGCAGGCGTTGCGGCGGCTCGAAGGCCGGCTCGCCCGACAGCACGATCGCGCCGTAGTGCATGCCGACAAGCTGGCGCGCGCCCAGCAGGCGTCCCATCTCGACAGCTTCCTCGGGCGTGGCGTGACTAACCCTGAAGATGGCGCGCGGCTCGTAGGCGCCGATGCCCAGGATCGCCAGGTCGAACGGGCCGTGGCGCTGGCCGATCTCGCCGAACACCGGCCCGAAGGCGCTGTCGCCGCCGAAGAACAGGCGCTTGCCGCCGCCGTCCAGCACGAAGCCGCACCACAGCGTGCGGTTGCGATCGAACAGGCCGCGGCCGGAGAAATGCACCGCCGGCGTCGCCACCACCCGCAGCGGCGCATTGCTGCTGCCGCCCACGGTCAGCGCGTGATGCCAGTCGACCTCCGTGACGTCGGCATAGCCCAGCTCGAGCAGCCGCGGCCCCAGCCCCAGCGGCACGATCATGCGCCCGCCGCGCGGGAAACGCGGGTGCGAGAGGGTCGCGACGTCGAAGTGGTCGTAGTGGTTGTGCGAGATCAGCACCACGTCGGGCGGCGGCAGGTCGCGCAGCCGCAAGGCCGGCGGCGTGAAGCGGCGCGGCCCGAAACCCTCGATCGGCGCGGCATAGTCGCCGAGGAACGGATCGGTGAGGATCGTGCGGCCGCCGAGGCGGATCAGGAAGCAGGCGTGCCCCAGCCAGGTGACGCTGTCGATGCCGCGATGGCGGCGCAGCTCGTCGCGCACGGCCTCACGCGGCAGCACGAAGCCGTCGGGCACCTCGGGTTGTCGCGGCACATGCCGTGTCAGCCACAAATAGCGCAGGATCACCCAGAGATGGCCCAGCGTGCCGTGATCGCGCGCGCTGCCCGGCGGATTGCGAAATCCGCGCCGCGTGTGATGGGCTGGCCGCACGCCTGATGCAGCCGTGGAGGCTTCGGACAGGCGGGGCGTCTGGATGTCATCCGGCATGCCCGGGGAACATAGGCATCCGCGGCCCGCGCCGCCATCACGCTTCCTTGTCGTCGGGCGCCCTGTCGTCGCCCAGCTGCCGGCCGCGGACCTTGGCGGCCTGCTCCTCCAGGTTCTTGGACAGCTCGAGGTCCAGCGAACCCGAGCCCGCCGCAGCGGCCTGGTCGTGGACGAACTGCTCCTCCTTGCCCATCTCCTGGCTGATGCGCCGGCGGATGGTGGCCAGCTTCTCGCTGTGCTCGGGCGGGACGGTGCCGTAGACGCAGCGGTCGGCGACAACGATGTACGGCATCACCAGGATGGGCGCTTCGGCGATGAAATGGCCGCACATGTCGCGCAGCGCCTCGGCATTGCACGACGTGCGGCTCATCAGCCGTTCGAGGCTCGAGCGCGGCGAGCGGTGCGAGAGCGCATCGACCCAGATCACCGGATACTCCTTGTCGTTCAGGATCCCCTTCAGCACCTGGCCTTCGTCGACCTGCAGGTTCACGCGGTCGATCAGGTCGTTGCGCACCATCATGTCGGCCAGCACGTAGGCGAGCTCGACCGAGACGACGAAGCGGCGCGGCGTGGCAAGCTCGGCGAGCCGGAATCCGAGATCGATCGAGGGACCGACGAAATCGCGCTGATGCGGCAGCGTGCCCTGGTCCAGGCGCGCGATCTGCACCATGGTGTTCTGCACGATCGCGTCCTGCACGATCGCATCGTCGCCGTACGCGTCCGCGTACGAGCCAACCAGCGGGATCTCCTTGTTGAGGTTGGGAAAGCCGCCAAGCCAAGCGGTGGCCTTGAGCTTCAACCGCCCCTCGCTGCGGCGCAGGATGGCGTCGTTCTGCTGCACCAGCACGTCCTTGAAGGCCAGGACGGCGCTCAGGCATTGCAGCGGATGCGTGATCTCCTTGACGAACAGCAGCTCGTCGCCCGCCGACTTCCAGAACACGGGCTCCGGGCCCGGCTCGGCGGCCGGCACGTCGTGGCGCAGCCGCTGGGCGATCTTGAGCCAGCTTCGCTCGACGGTAGATTGGGTCTCGATGTAGAACCAGTGGATGATCGGCAGCCACGTCTCGACGTTGTCGGACGCATACTTGAAAGACGTCGATCCCTGGATATCGAGGCTGACGAACAACCTCAGGCGCGGCGCCAGGTAGTCGTAGCGATCGGCCATTTCCGGCGCGGCGGGCACCTATGCCAGTCCGAGGCTCTTTGCGCGAATGGCCGCCGCCTGCGTCGACACCTGGAAGAGAGCCGCGACCTTGCCGACGTCGCCGGCATACGCCTCGAATGCGCCACGGAACTGCTCGGACGGCATCAGCAAGCCGGCTGCGAACCAGTTCGCCTCCCACTCGACGCGGTCGCTGCCGTAGCGCCGTGCCGCCATGGGGCACGAGCACAGAGGGAAATGCAGGAAGTAGTGGCCAAGCTCGTGCGCGATTGTGAACCGGTCGCGCGCGGCGCCGGTGTAGGTCGGCAAGGTGATGGTGAACTTGCCGTGGCGCTCCACCACGATCGAGCCGTTGTCGAAGTCGGCATCGTCGAGACGCTTGTAGCAGACCTGCCCGCCCAGGCGTTCGACCAGTGGCTCGAGTGGGTCGCCCGGCTGCAGCTCGACGTCGCGTGCGAACTTCTCGGCCGCCGCCACGATGGCAGCCTTGCTGGCGTTACAGGGCGTGGGCGCCGCGTGCTTGTCGCTCATGACCAATCGTCCGAGACGGACCAACCAGTTTCAACTGCCTACCAGTGTAGCAGACAGAGTCATATATGGGAAACGGTCGGCGTTTTGTCATTCCCTTTGATTGTATTTGTATATCAATGAGTTACGGGGCGTGCCAGATCCTGCCGACGGCAAAGATCGGTCGGGACCGTCATCCCGAGCGCAGCGCGGGATCTCCTGCGAAGGACGCACCGTGCGTCTTGCCGCAGGAGATCCTCGCTGCGCTCGGGATGACGGGTGAATGTGAGGGATCCGAACGCCGTCCGCGCAAGCGCCGCTTAAGCTTCCTTCAAGAATTCATCGTTTGTTGCCGATGGGCCGCGCTTTCTAGTGTTGCACCCGTCGGCGGTCGACCTGATCGACGGGGCCTCGAGCTGCTGGAGTGCGTGTGATGACGTGCGGTCACGTTCCTGCGGCAAGCCGGCCGGCGAACGCGCTGGTACCGATCCGGAGGCTGCTGATGGAGATGATCCATGTCGATTGGCTGCCGTTGCGCTTCTGGCTCGCGGCGCTGGGCAGCACGTCGCTGCTGATCCTGGGCCTGCTCGCCGTCGGCGCGATCGACGATGGCGCCGGCGACAATGTCGGGATCACGGCGCTGCTGCGCGATGCCGACGCAGCGCTGTACCAAACGCCCGCGCGCACGAACTGAGACGGAACCGCGGCGCTCGGGATGACCCCTCGCCCCGCGGGAGCGGGGAGAGGGAGGAGGCCATCGCAAAGCGATGGGAGGGTGAGGGGTACGAGCGATCAGTCCCCGTTCTTACCGCATGGCTTGATCGTTCCTACCCCTCACCTTCCCATGCCTTCGGCATGGGCCCCTTCCTCTCCCCGCTGCCGCGGGGCGAGGAGACAGCACCGATTGCGCTGGGAAGGACAGCAGGGCTACGGTCGGCTGTGCTTCACAGCGATGAGGATGTCAGCGAGGCGTCGACCAGCGTCGCATCGTTGCCGGTCTGGGCGCGCAGCCAGCGCAGGAAGGCAACGACCTTGGCCAGCGACGTCTTGCGCCGCGGGCACACGAGGTAATAGGCGAAATCGAGCGTCTGCGTGACGTTGAACGGCCGGATCAAGCGGCCGGTGCGGAGATCCTCGGCCGCCAGCGTGCCCTTGGCCAGCGCCACGCCCTGACCGGCGACCGCAGCCTCGAGCACCAGGCTCGACTGGTTGAATCGCAGGCCGCGCGCCGCTTCCACGTCCGTGACGCCGGCAGCCTTCAGCCACATGCGCCAGTCGGGGCAGCTGGGGTCCTGATCTGGGCTGTCGTCATGCAGCAGGGTGAGCTGCGCCAGGTCGCGCGGCTTCTTGAGCGCGCCGCCGTTCTGCGCCAAGGCCGGGCTGCAGACCGGAAAGACGGTCTCTTCCAGGATCCTCTCGGCGAACAAGTCGCCGTAATCTCCGGCACCGTAGCGGATGGCGCAGTCGACATCCTCGACGTCGAAGTCGACCAGGTGCATGGAAGCGCTGATGCGCACGTCGATTTCCGGATGAACCGTGCGGAAATTGTCTAGCCGCGGCACCAGCCACTTGGCGGCGAAGGAGGGCGCGACCGAGACCGTGATTGGCCCGGCCTGGCCGGCGGCGTCGATCTGCTCCAATGCATGCACGATGCGCTCGAACGCTTCGGCGAGGCCGGGCAGGCAGGCCTGGCCCTCGTCGGTCAGCACCAGGTTGCGGTTGGAGCGCCGGAACAGCTCGCAACCCAGCTGGTCCTCGAGCTGCTTGATCTGCTGGCTGATCGCCGCTGGCGTGACGTGCAACTCGCCGGCAGCCCTGGAAAAGCTCATATGCTTCGCCGCCACCACGAACGCGCGCAGCGCGTTGAGCGGCGGCAGCCGGCTGAGGGAAATGCGCATCGCCGAATTTCTGATTGGACCTGAGGAGCCGCTGCCGGTAGGTGCTACCGGTTTCCTGCATATCGTTGATGCCGCCGCGAGGCGCAAGAGCGACCGCGCTTTCAACGATAGTTCTTCTTATGCGAGGATGAGGCTCCCTCCGTTCACGGCGGCAGGCCGGGAATCAGGTCGCCGCCGGTCTCGATCCTCAGGCTGGAGCCGGTGAAGTCATCGATGACCGGCTGGAAGCGGCCGCCCAGATACCGGGCAAGGAAGGCCTCGACCACCGCATGGAACGCCATCCGGTTCTCGGGACGGACAAAGCCGTGCCCTTCGTCGGCAAAGGTGAGGTACGTGACCGGCACCCGGCGCTGCTTCAGCGCATCCACCATCTGCTGCGATTCAGCGGCCACGACCCGCACGTCCCGCATGCCCTGCGCGATCAGGATCGGCCGCCTGGCGCGTGCGATATGCGTGAGCGGCGAGCGTTCGCGCAGGAAGGCGCGGCCGGCTTCCGTGTCGGGATCTCCCAGCCGCTTCTTCCAGATGCTGAACCACGGCCCCCAGTAGGGCGGGACGGTGGCCATGAAGGTCAGCAGGTTGGAAATGCCGAACACGTCGACGATGCAGGCGAAGGCATCCGGCGTCTTCGTGGCTGCCGTCAACGCGGCGTAGCCGCCATAGCTTGCGCCGTAGAAGCCGACGCGCCGACGGTCGGCGATACCCTGCGCGACGGCCCAGCCGACGGCGTCGATCAGGTCGTCATGCATCTTGCCGCCCCATTCCCCGTCGGCGGCGGTGACGAAAGCCTTGCCGTAGCCGGTCGAGCCCCGGTAGTTCACGCTCAGCACCGCATAGCCGCGATCGGCCAGCCACTGATGCGTGGCGGAGAAGCCCCAGCGGTCCCGCAGGTAGGGGCCGCCATGAACCATCAGCACCAGCGGCAGCCGACCGTCTGCCGCCACCGCGCCGGCCGACGGCCTGGTCAGATAGCCGTGCAGCATCAATCCGTCGCGGGCGGGGAAGGCCACCGGCTCCATGGGCCTGAGAGTGACATCCGCGAGCCTGGGTCTCTGGATGAACAGCGACCGCACCAGATTGGATGCACGATCGAGCAGCACATACGCGCCGCTGGCGCTGTCGCGCTCGTAGTACACGGTGACGCGGCCGTTGTCGGCGCTACGGCTCGTGAAGCTGATATCGCCGGGGCCGAAGGCAGCGAGTTGCTCCAGCTCGTCGCGCGCTATCGGCTCGATCGCCTGCCAATGGGCGTGCGCCCTGAACGACAGGGCCGCGATGGGCCGGCGCGTCGCGGGATCGAACGTCGCCGCCGCGATGTCGGCCTCGTCGTCCTGCGCCAGCACGCGCGACTGGCGGGTGGCCATGTCGACGGCGACGAGCGCCGCCGTGTCGCGCCCGCGCGAATCCAGCATGAACAGCGTCTTCCCGTCGTCGCTGAAATCGAGAGGCCAGGTCGAATCGACATCGGTGATCGGCACCGTCGTGAACGGCGCCCAGCTGCCGTCGGCCTGGCGCTCGACATAGATGCTGCTGCCGTCGGCGTCGTAGTGGAACCCCAGCCGCAGCTGGAACCGGCTGTCGGTGACCAGCTTGACCTGGTCGCGGTTCTCATAGACCAGCTCGCTCTTGCCGGTGACGATGTTGACGCGGAACAGGTCGAAGCGGCTGCGATCGCGCTGGTTGTGGCCCAGCAGCATCTCCTCGGGAAAGCGGCGGTCGGCCTCCTGCACGAACGCGCGCACGCCGCGCTCCGGCGTCAGCGCGACGATATCGCCCGACACGATGTCGATGCTGGAGGCGCGCCAGTTCTCATCGCCGTCGCGCTCCTGGAAGAACACGATGTGGCGATTGCTATGGGCCCAGCGGAACGCGCCGAGGCTGCGGTCGGTGACGCGCGTCAGCGGCCGCGCGGCGGCGAGATCGTCGAGCGGCGCGACCCAGAGATTGCGCACGCTGCCGATCGGCGCCAGCCATGCAAGGTGCTGCCCATCCGGGCTGATCGCGACGCTCCCGTAATCGGGGTTGTCGAAGAAGAGGCGCCGTTCGACCAGGGGCGCCTCCGGCGCGGCGATCGCGCGCACGCCGGCATATCCGGCGAACCCGGCGGTGATCGCGGCGATGTTGCGCACGAAGCGACGGCGCGGAAACGGCGAGCCCATCATGGCAGCCACCCAGGAATGGAGGCCAAGCCTAGCACGCCGCACGGCGTGCAGCGCATGATCGGCGCGAGGGCTTTCACCATTGGCTGCTCGCGGAAGATCCGGGCGTACGAGCTATCGGTGGAAGGTGAGTCGCGACTGTCATCCCGAGCGCCCCTTCGACAGGCTCAGGAGAGGGATCTCCTGCGAATGGCGCACCGTGCGTCGCTTGCAGGAGATCCCTCTCCTGAGCCTGTCGAAGGGGCGCTCGGGATGACGGGTGTGTCAGCGACCAGCGGTTCCAGGTACCAGGCAACCGCCCCGGATCGCGCGGCGATCAGTGCCGGAAATGCCGCATCCCCGTGAGCACCATCGCGAGGCCCTTCTCGTCGGCGGCGGCGATCACCTCGGCGTCGCGCATCGAGCCGCCGGGCTGGATCACGGCGGTGGCGCCCGCGGCGGCCGCGGCCAGCAGCCCGTCGGCGAAGGGGAAGAACGCGTCGGAGGCGACGACACTGCCCTTCGCCAGGCTTTCCGGCAGGCCGGCGGCCTTGGCTGCTTCCTCGGCCTTCCAGGCGGCGATGCGGCTGGAATCGACGCGGCTCATCTGGCCGGCACCGATACCGACGGTGGCGCCGTCCTTGGCGTAGACGATGGCGTTGGATTTCACGTGCTTGCAGACCCGGAAGGCGAATAGCAGATCGTCCAGCTCCTTGGCCGTGGGCGCACGCTTGGTGACGACCTTCAGCGCCTCGCGCGAGACGTGGCCGTTGTCCGACGTCTGCAGCAGGATGCCGCCGGCGATGCTCTTGAATGTCATGCGCGGCTGCGCCGGGTCGGGCATGCCGCCGGCCAGCAGCAGGCGCAGGTTCTTCTTCCTGCCGATGATGGCCTGCGCCTCCGCCGTCGCCTCGGGCGCGATGATCACCTCGAGGAAGATCTTGGCCAGCTCCTCGGCCAGCGGCGCATCGAGCGGCCGGTTCATCGCCACGATGCCGCCGAAGGGCGATACCGGATCGCAGGCGAACGCCCGCAGCCAGGCGGTCTTGAGGTCGGGACCGATCGCCACGCCACAGGGATTGGCGTGCTTGACGATCACCACCGCCGGCTGGTCGAACTCGGCCACGGCCTCGTAGGCGGCCTCGGTGTCGGCAAGGTTGTTGTAGGAGAGCTCCTTGCCTTGCACGACCTTGGCCGTGGCGACGCCCGGCCGCTGGCTGCCGTCGCTGTAGAAGGCGGCCTGCTGGTGCGGGTTCTCGCCGTAGCGCAGCGTCTGCACCAGGCTGCCGCCGATGGCGAGCCGGGCCGGGAAGGGTGTGCCGAGCTGCTTGCCGAACCACTGCGCGATGGCCGCATCGTAGCTGCCGGTGCGCGCGAAGGCGGAAGCGGCCAGCTTGCGGCGCAGCGCCAGGGTCGTGGCGCCGTCATTGGCCTCCATCTCCTGGCGCACGGCCGCATAATCGGCGGGATCGACCACCACGGTCACGAAATCATGGTTCTTGGCGGCGGCGCGGATCAGCGCCGGGCCACCGATATCGATGTTCTCGACACAGGTCGCGACGTCGGCGCCGCGCGCGACCGTGGCCTCGAAGGGATAGAGATTCACGACCACCAGGTCGATCGGCGCGATCTTGTGCGCCGTCATCGCGGCGGCATGCGTCTTGTCGGTGCGCCTTGCGAGGATGCCGCCATGGATCGCCGGCTGCAGCGTCTTCACCCGGCCGTCCATGATCTCGGGAAACCCGGTGTGATCCGACACCTCGACGACCCGGATGCCGGCATCGCGCAGCGCCTTGGCCGAGCCGCCGGTCGACAGGATTTCCACGCCGCGATCGGCCAGGAAGCGGCCGAGCTCGACCAGCCCGGCCTTGTCGGACACCGAGATCAGCGCCCGGCCGATCTTGGCGCGGTCAGGCGTGGGCGAGGGCACGTATTGGGCGGGCGCGGGCATGGCGGCTTCCTGCGAGGGCGGAACGTGGCGGCGGCTCTATAGCCGGCCGGCCGGCTGCAGGCCAGATACGCAGCGCCGCAGGCCGGCGGCGAGAAACCCTCCCTATCGCCGGAATGCCGGGTAATAGTGGAGCCCTGACGTGGCTGCAGAGTGACCATGCGTATTCTTCTGACCGGCGCCAACGGTTTCATCGGCAGCCACCTCCTGGCGGGCCTGCAGGCACGGGGGCATCAGGTCGTGGCCGCCGTGCGCGACCCCGAGGCGCTGCGCCGGCGGTTTCCCCACACCACGGCGGTCGCCTGCGATTTCAACCGCGACGTCAGGCCTGAAGCCTGGCTGCCGCGGCTGGCCGGCATCGACGCCGTCGTCAACTGCGCCGGCGTGCTGCATGGCGGACGCGGGCAGGTGATGTCCCGGGTCCACGCCGACGCGCCGATCGCCCTGTTCGACGCCTGCGTCGCGGCCGGCGTGCGCAAGGTGATCCAGATCTCGGCGGTGAGCGCCCTGCCTGGCGTCACGACGGCCTACGCCGAGACCAAGCGCCGTGCCGATGAGCACCTGCAGTCGGCGCCGCTGGCCGGGACGGTGCTGCGGCCATCGCTGATCTATGGGCCGACCAGCTACGGCGGGATGACCACGCTGCGCAGCCTTGCGGCGGCGCCACTGGTGGTGCCGCTGGTGGGCGACGGCTCGGCATCCTTCCGGCCCATGCATGTCGATGATCTTGTCGAGACCGTGCACCTGGTCCTGCATGCCGATCGTCACGCCGGCCAGGTCCTCGAGCCCGTCGGGCCCGATCGGCTTTCCATGCGCGACATCGTCGCCAGGATCCGCCGATGGCTGGGGTTGAAGCCGGCCCGGTTCGTCATGGTGCCTGTGCCGGTCCTGAAGATCACGGCGCGTATCGCCGACATGGTCGGCGGCGGGCCCATGGGCAGCGCGTCGCTGGCGCAGCTGCTGGCCGGGAACGCCGGCAGCCAGCCCGATGGCCACTTCGCGGCTGAGATCGGCTTCCAGCCGCGTGCCATGGACGACGCGTTGGCGCGCCAGCCGGCCGGCACGCAGGATCTCTGGCACGCACGCCTGGCGCTGATGCGGCCGGCCGTGCGCACGGTGCTGGCGCTGCTGTGGCTGCTGTCGGGTATCCTGGGGTGGTTCGCGCCGCCCGAAGCCTGGCGTGACTTGTCGGCGACGCTGACTCGGCTCGATATCCCGGCCGCGCTGCTGGCCAACGCATTCTGCGCGCTCGACGTCGTGGTCGGCGTGCTGATCCTTCTGCGCTGGCGCCCGGCGCTGCTCGCCACGCTCCAGGCCATCGTGGTGGCAGGCTACACGGTCGTCCTGTCGGTGCTGGTGTCCGATCTATGGCTCCACCCGTTCGGCCCGCTGCTCAAGAACCTGCCGATCCTGGCATTGATCGCCGTGTGGGCCGTCCTGGAGCGGGAGCGATGATCGATCCGTACCTGGCGCTGAAGTGGATTCACATCCTCAGCAGCACGGTGCTGTTCGGCACCGGCATGGGAACGGCGTTCCACATGTGGATGGCGCATCGGCGCGGCGATGCGCGCGCCATCGCCACGGTGGCGGGCAACGTGGTGCTGGCCGATTGGCTGTTCACCCTGCCGGCCGGCATCGTGCAGCCGGCGACGGGCTTCACCATGGCGCTCATGGCCGGCTTCGATCCTCGCGAGTCATGGCTCGTCGCGACCTATGCCCTTTACCTGCTGGCGCTGGCCTGCTGGGTGCCGGTCGTGATCCTGCAGATGCACGCCCGCAGCCTTGCTGCCGTGGCGGCGGCAGAGGGCGCGCCGCTGCCGCCGGCGTATCACCGCATCATGCGCCGATGGTTCGTGCTGGGCTGGCCGGCATTCGCGGCGCTGATCGTGGTGTTCTGGCTGATGGTGGCCAAGCCCAGCCTGTGGTGAGCGCACCGTTCGGATATCAGGGCCTCGTCAGGCGGCCGAGGTCGCGCAACGGGTTGTAGCTGGTGCCGATCTTCGCCACGGCCTGCGCCACGGGATCCTTGGCGAAAGCGGCCAGCGTCTCGAGGTAGGGCTTGAAGGATCTGAGCGTGTCTTCGGCCGCGGCCTGGTCGCCCAGCTGGCTGGTGTCGTAGTCGATGGTGAAGACGTGACCACCCTTCTCCGAAATGTAGATGTTGGCCATCTGTGTCGCCAGGAACTCCTCCGGGCTGGTGCCGTTGGGCGCCGCCGTGCCGCCATCGCTCAGGATGGCCTGCCGTGGCGCCGGCAATCCCTTCTTCGCGAACCTGTAGGCATGCACCAGCTCGTGGAAGAGCACTTCGTCGGGTCGCGAGTTCGGCAGCTGGCCATAGGCCGAATAGGCCCATGTCTCGGGCGAGAACTTGATGCGCACGCCCTGCTTCAGCCCACCCGACCGCGGGTTGGTGTCGGCGAACGCGAATGTCTTCTTGTTGTGCGCTGCCTGGCTGTCGACAGGGATGATCCAGAGATGCGGCTCGCGCGGCAGGCCGTCCAGCAGCGTCCTGCCTGTGACGGTGTGGCGGATAAAAGCCAGCAAGGCGCTGACGCGCTTCTCGTACCATTGCGAATTCGGACTCTTGTCTTCCTGGTATGCGCGCTTGTCCATCTCGCCCAGCAGGCGCCGCATCTCCTCGAAGCGATGGGCGTTGCGGGCCGCCTCGATTTGCGGGCGCAGGGCCTCGCCGAGATAGGAGCCGTTGATCGTGATCGGGTAGGGCGGAAATGTCCGCATCGCGTCTGGCCTCGCTGCCGGTCTGACACGTCATCCACGCGGGACCAGCGCGCGCCCAACTCTCGATGATCGATGCAGCCTTCTTAATCGAAGCCGCCATGGCCGGCGCGCAGGGTACGCGCCTTGCCGGCCATCCGGCTTGGTCTGATGCATTGCCCTCGATCGTCGAGAATACCACCGTCAGCCTGAAGGCGACGCTCAAATCGTTGTCAGTCGAGCGGCTGCATGACGGTTGTTTCGCGAGCGCCGGTTACGAATCGATCCCAGCACGAAAGCAGCGAGTCGATATCAATCCTCGGTCGTGCCTTCCAGCAGCTTGACCTTGTAGCCGGTGCTGTCGAGCGCCGCGATCATGTCACGCACCTGGGCCGCGTCGCGCGTCTCGACGATCACCTCCAGCGTCGCCGACTTGGCGGCGACGCCGCCGAACAGGCGCTGGTGCGAGACTTCCAGCACGTTGGCGCCGATGTCGGCAATGATGCGCGAGACGCGCGCGAGCTGGCCGGGCCGGTCGTTGATCTTGATGCGCAGCCGCACGATGCGCCCGTCGCGCACCAGGCCGCGCATCAGGATCGAGGCCAGCAGGCGCGTGTCGATGTTGCCGCCGCACAGCACCAGCCCGACGGTGCGGCCGGCGAAGGCTTCGCGGTTGGCCAGCACCGCCGCCAGGCCGGCAGCGCCGGCGCCCTCGGCCACGGTCTTCTCGATCTCGAGGAACATGACGATGGCGCGCTCGAGATGCTCCTCGTCGACCAGGTGCACCTCGTCGACGAGACGCCGGCACAGCGCCAACGGCAGCGCGCCGGTGTCGCGCACGGCGATGCCTTCGGCGATCGTGTCGCCGCCCACCACCACCGGCTGGCCGTGCAGCTGCTGGTAGAGCGCCGGGTAGCCGGCGGTCTCGACGCCGACCACCCGGATGTCCGGCTTCAGCGCCTTGGCCGCGACCGCGCAACCCGAGATCAGGCCGCCGCCGCCCACCGGCACCACCAGCGTGTCGATGTCGGGCGCATCGTGCAGCATCTCCAGCGCCACCGTGCCCTGGCCGGCGATGATCGCGGGATCGTCGTAGGGGTGCACGAACACCAGGCCTGCAGCCTGCGCCATGCGGCGTGCTTCCTCGGCGGCCTCGGCCAGGGTGTCGCCGAACAGCACGACACGCGCGCCATGCGCCTGCGTATGCCTGACCTTGGTATAGGGCGTGAACGACGGCATCACGATGGTGGCCGGGATCCCCAGCCGGCCGGCGTGATAGGCGACGCCCTGGGCATGGTTGCCTGCCGACATCGCGATGACGCCGCGCCGGCGTTCGTCGCGTGTCAGGCTGCCGAGCTTCACCAGCGCACCGCGCTCCTTGAACGAGGCAGTGAATTGCAGGTTCTCGAACTTCACCCAGACAGCGCAGCCGAGCTCGTTCGAGAGCGTGCGTGACAGCAGGGTCGGTGTGCGGGCGACCTGACCCGCCAGCTGTGTCGCGGCGGCCTCGACATCGGCGAGGGTGACGACAGGCGGCGCCGCGGTGATCAAGGTGTCGTTCATGGAGCCATCTTACACCTCTCCGCCCACGAAGTGGGGGGGAGAGGGAGGGGCCCATCGCGCTAGCGATGGGAAGGTGAGGTGGGTGTTGCGGGAGAACGTGGTCTCGTTCCAGAAAGCTTGTATGTCTTGAACGCCCACCTCACCCTCCCACGCTGCGCGTGGGCCCCTCCCTCTCCCCCCGCTGCGCGGGCGGAGAGGGGGCGATCATGGCGCCATTCTCGGCCAGCGCCGTGATCTCCGACTCGGGTACGCCGGCCTCGCGCAGGATGGCGCGGGAGTCCTCGCCCAGCAGCGGCGCGCCGCGATGATGCGCGCCCGGCGTGGCGCTGAACATCAGCGGCGAGATCGGCATCGTGATCTCGCCTTCGCTGTGATGCTGCGTCTTGCGGAACAGGCCACGCCACTTCAGATGCGGATCGTCGAACAGCTCCGCCAGCGACTTCACCGGCATGCACGGCACCTCGGCCGCCTCCAGCACCGCCACCCATTCGGCGACGGTCTTCTGCGGCGCCAGGGCCTCGATCAGGCCGTACATCTCCTCGACGTGCTGGCTGCGTGCGTTCATCGTGGCGAAGCGCGGCTCGTCCATGACCTCGGGCCGGCCGGCGATCTCGAAGAACTTGCGCCAATGGCGGTCGGTGTAAGGCAGGATCGCGAGCCAGCCGTCGCGGGCACGGTAGGGCTTGCGGCTGGGCGCCAGCGTGCGGGGATAGCCCAGCGCCCCGTCGTCCGTGAAGGTGCGCTCCCACAGATGCTCCAGCGCCAGCCATGTCACCATGGTCTCGAACATCGGCACCTCGACCTTCTGTCCCTCGCCGGTGCGCACCTTGTGCATCAGGGCGCATAGCGCGGCATAGGCGAGCGTGAGGCCGACCGTCTTGTCCGCCATCACGGTGGGCGCATAGCGCGGCTCGCCGTTGCCGCCCATCAGGGAGGCGACGCCGCAGAGCGCCTGGATGGCGTCGTCATAGGCCGGCAGGCGCCCGTAAGGGCCGTCGGAGGCATAGCCGCAGGCGCCGATGTAGCAGATGCCGGGATTGACCTCGCGCACCGCGTCGTAGCCCAGGCCGAGCCGAACCATGGCCTGGGGCCGGATCGAGTAGATCAGGGCGTCGGCGCCGGCGATCACCTTGAACAGCGCCTCGCGCGCGGCCGGCTGCTTGAGGTCCAGGCACAGCGAGCGCTTGTTTCGGTTCACGAACAGATGGTGCGGCCCCATGCCCTTGTTGACCTTGGAAGGGCCGATATGGCGCGTCGTATCGCCGTCCGGCGACTCGACCTTGATGACCTCGGCGCCCTGCTCGGCCAGCAGCATCGTGGCGTAGGGGCCCAGCGCCACGATGGTCATGTCGACGATCTTCAGTCCCTGCAGCGCGCCCGGCATCCCAAATCCTCTCCGTCTTTGGTGGCCGCGGATGATGACCGCCCGGCATGGTCGCGTCCATGCCGATGCCAGAGACTGTCCGGGGGGACGCGGCATCGCATTGACTCTGCCCCGCCGGCCGGCTCATATCTGCGGGACGATTTTGCAGCGCAGCATGGGGTGAGGATACATCCGACATGGCGAACAAGGTCTACAAGGACGCCAAATCGGCGCTCGACGGTGTCGTCCGCGACGGCATGATGGTCATGTGCGGCGGTTTCGGCCTCTGCGGCATCCCGGAGAAGCTGATCCTGGCGCTGCGCGATACGGGCGTGAAGGATCTCACCTGCGTCAGCAACAATGCCGGTGTCGACGGCGCCGGGTTGGGCCTGCTGCTGGAGACGCGGCAGATCAAGAAGATGATCTCGTCCTATGTCGGCGAGAACAAGATCTTCGCCCAGCAGTACCTCGCCGGCGAGCTGGAGCTGGAATTCAACCCGCAGGGCACGATGTCCGAGCGCATCCGCGCCGGCGGCGCCGGCGTGCCGGCCTTCTTCACGCCCACCGGCGTCGGCACGATCATCGCCGAGGGCAAGGAGGTCCGCGAGTTCAACGGCCGCAAGTACGTGATGGAGACCGGCCTGTTCGCCGACGTCTCGCTGGTCAAGGCGTGGAAGGCCGACACCGTCGGCAATCTGGTCTATCGCAAGGCGGCGCGTAACTTCAATCCGATGATGGCCACGGCCTCACGCTTCACGGTCGCCGAGGTCGAGGAGATCGTGCCAGCCGGCGCGCTCGATCCCGACCATATCCATACACCGGGGATCTACGTGAAGCGCCTGATCTGCGGCGCGCCGTACGACAAGAAGATCGAGCAGCGCACCGTACGCAAAGCTGCCTGAGACGAATTCGAGGAGGCACATATGCCCTGGACCCGTGACCAGATCGCTGCCCGCGCCGCCAAGGAACTGAAGGACGGCTACTACGTCAACCTCGGGATCGGCATCCCGACCCTGGTGTCGAACTATGTGCCGGAGGAGATGGACGTCACGCTGCAGAGCGAGAACGGCATGCTGGGCGTCGGACCGTTCCCGCTGGAGAACGAGGTCGACCCCGACATCATCAATGCCGGCAAGCAGACGGTGACCGAGGTCAAGGGCACCGCCTATTTCTCGTCCGCCGATTCCTTCGCGATGATCCGCGGCGGCCACATGGACCTGACGATCCTGGGCGCCATGGAAGTGGCCGAGAACGGCGATCTCGCCAACTGGATGATCCCCGGCAAGATGGTCAAGGGCATGGGCGGCGCCATGGACCTCGTCGCCGGCGTCAAGCGCGTCATCGTCGTCATGGAGCACGTCGCCAAGGACGGTCAGTCCAAGCTGCTGAAGCAGTGCACGCTGCCGCTGACCGGCCAGCGCGTCGTCGACATGGTGATCACCGAGCTGGGCGTCTTCGCCATCGACAAGCAGGGCGACGGCGGCGTCACGGTGGTGGAACTTGCCGATGGCGTGAGCGTCGATGAGGTGAAGGCCAAGACGCAGGCTAAATTGACCGTACCGGCGACGGTGAAAGCCGCCTAGCCACGGGCCGGGCGGCGCCGGCGCCGCCCGGCCCGGCAAACGGCCCTTTTTCGGGTCAGGCTGAATGTTCGAGCGCTACATCGAAACCGCCATCGACATCATGGCGCCGCCGGAACGCGTCTGGGCCATCCTGACGGATTTCGCGGCCTATCCGTCGTGGAACCCCTACATCGTGTCGGCGTATGGCAAGCCGGCCGCGGGCGCTTGGCTGGAGGTCCATATCCAGCGACGCGGCAGGCGCACCATGATGTTCCGCCCCACCGTGCTGGTCGCCGACGTCAACCGCGAGCTGCGCTGGCGCGGCCGGCTGCTCATTCCGGGCATGTTCAATGGCGAACATTTCTTTCGCATCGAGGACCGCAGCGGCACCGTCCATTTCGTTCACGGGCAGGCTTTCTCCGGCCTCCTGGTGGGTCTGATCCGAGGTCCCCTGTCGGCGACCCGCGCCGGCTTCGAGGCGATGAACACGGCGCTGAAGGAGCGGGCCGAACGATCCGGCGCCTGAGCAACACACGAGAGCGACCAGGAAATTGGGCCGATTTGTGAACGGCATCGCGGGGAAGGTCGCATCCGAGCTATGCAGTCTCGCTTCTGGTGCTCAAATTATGCATAACGTATGTAGGCGCGGCACGGACGATCGGGCTTGAGGCCGCGACTTCCGTCGGAGCCCATGATGTCCGCCGCCGTCGCCCGTCTGTCTGCCTTGCCGCTGTTCGCAACGATCCGGGCGCTGCCGCCCAACCTGCGCGGTGCGCTGTGGGTGATCGCCAGCGGCGCGATGTTCACCCTGGTCAGCGTCTTCATCCGGCTGTCGGCACGCGAGCTCGACAGCCTGCAGGTGTCGTTCTTCCGCGCCGTGTTCGGCCTGCTGTTCATCGCGCCGCTGCTGATCCGTCTGCGGGTCAATCCGTTCGATTCGCCGCGCCTGGGGCAGCACTTCACGCGCGCTTTCCTGGGCACCGCGTCGATGCTCTGCGGCTTCTATGCCGCGGCGCACCTGCCGATTGCCGATTCGACCTCGATCGGCTTCTCCACGCCGCTGTTCATCACCATGATCGCGGCGCTGTTCATGGGCGAGATCGTGCGCTGGCGGCGCTGGACCGCCACCATTATCGGCTTCCTCGGCGTTCTGCTCATGGTGCGCCCGGGCGGCGACGTGCTGCAGGTGGCGGCGCTGGTCGCGGTGGCCGCGGCGCTGCTGACGTCGGTCTCGGCGATGATGGTGAAGCGCCTGTCGGCCCACGAATCGGCGCTGCGCGTCCTGGCGACGTTCGCGATCTTCTCGACCCTGCTGACCGTGGTGCCGGCGATCGTCGTCTGGCGCTGGCCGTCCCCCACGGTCTGGCTCTATGTCGCGGCCATCGGGTTGTGCGCCACCATCGGCCAGTATTTCTGGGTGCGCGGCTATGCCATCGCGCAGGCCTCGGCGGTGGCGCCGTTCGACTACCTGCGCATGCCGCTGTCGGTGCTGATGGGTTTCCTGGTGTTTGCCGAGCTGCCGACGATCTGGACCCTGGTCGGCACGCTGATCATCGCCGCCTCGGGCCTCTACATCGCCTACCGCGAGGCGCAGCTGGGAAAGAAGATCACGGCCGGGGTCAAGCCGCACAAGGCGCCGGCGTAGCCGGCGCCTCGGCTGGCCGATCACGCCGCCTCGACGGGCGACGGCAGCAGCGGGGCCTCCGGCTCATGCGTCTCGCGCGGCCGGGTATCGACCGGCGCGATGTCGGACAGATCCTTGCTGCTCTCGCCCGGCGCCAGCTCGCGCAGCTGACGCACGGCCGGCATGACGCGGGCCTCGAGGCTGCCGACATACTCGTTGTAGGCGCCGACGGCGCTGTTGAGATTGCGGCCGACGCCCGACAGATGCCGCGACAGGGTCGTGATGCGCTCGTAAAGCGTATGCCCCAGCATGCCGATCCGCCGCGCGTTCTCCTCGATGCGCTGCTGGCGCCAGCCATAGGCTACCGCCTTGGCCAGGGCGATGAGCGTCGTAGGCGTCACGACCAGGACCCGCTCGCGCAGGGCGTCGTCGAACAGGGTGCGGTCGCGCTCGACGGCGGCGCTGTAGAAATTCTCACCCGGCACGAACATGGCCACGAAATCGGGGGCGTCCCTGAACTGCGCCCAATAGGCCTTGCCGGCCAGGGTACTGACATGGGTGCGGATCTGGCGCGCATGCTCGGCCATCTTGGCATCGCGGGCGTCGTCGTCGGTGGCCTCCAGCGCCTCGAGATAGGCCGACAAGGACGTCTTGGCGTCGATCACGATGCTGCGGCCGCCCGGCAGGCGCAGGACGGCGTCGGGCCGCAGCCGGGCGCCGTCGTCGGTGGCAACCGTCTGCTCGACCTCGAAGTCGACATGCTCGCTCATGCCCGACAGCTCGAGCGCACGGCGCAGCTGCTGCTCACCCCAGCGGCCGCGCGTCTTGGGTGCGGCACGCAGCGCATTGGCGAGCTTGGCCGCCTCGCCGCGCACGGTCTCCTGGCCCAGCACGACGTTGCGCAGCTCGGCCGACAGCGCGCCCATCGCCTTGGCGTTCTCCTGCTCCAGCACCGCCAGCCGCTGCTGGTATTTCTCCAGGGTCTCGGCCACGGGCTTGACCAGTCCGTCGATGGCGCCCTGGCGCTCCTTGAGGTCGGCCGCCGCCACCTGCTTGTGGTTGTCCAGCAGCTGCTTGGCGACGTCGATCAGCGCGCTCTGGCTGTCGCGCAGCGCGGCGTCGGCCAGGGCCTTCATCTTGGCCTCGACATCCGCGCGCAGCGCGCTCAGCGTCGCGACCTTCTCGCCATGGGCTTCCTCGGTCTTGCGCAGCGTCTCTTCCAGCTTGGTCTTGGCCGCGGCCAGGGCCTCGACGCGGCCGCGCAGCAGCACCAGCTCCTGGTCCATGACGGGCAGGCGTTCGGCATGCGCCGCCAGGCGCTCGGCGGTTGCCAGCCTGGTCTCCAGGGCCGGCACGCGCTCGGCGATGGCCTGGCTCGCCGCCAGTTGCGTTCGCACCTGGGCTGCAAGCTCGCGTTGCTGCTCGAGCTCGGCGCGTGCCGTGTCACGGTCGGCCAGCGCCGCGCGCTCGCCGCGGCCGCGCAACAGCCAGCCAAGCATCAGCCCGAGCATGATGCCGACCAGCGATACGGCGGCCAGCAACGGCCAGATCAGGTCCGGTGGGATAGACGGTAAAGGGGGCATAGGCGACTCTTGTCGTTGACGACCAGAGTCGCAGATCGCCGGCCGAGGATCAATCGGTCAACCCGGCCGGCGGGAAAAGTCAGGCGACGTCAATCGACTGCAGCCAGCGCCGCGCCCGGGTGCGGTGGGCCTCGCTGATGTTGCTGCCGACCAGCTTGAGCGCCGCCAGCAGCACGGCCGCATCGTCGGTGAAGCCCAGCCCCAGGACGAAGTCGGGGACCATGTCGGTCGGCAGCACGAAATAGGCCAGCGCGCCGATCAGCGTGGCGCGCACCCTCAGCGGTGTCGACGGATCACGGGTGCAGAACCACGCTGCCACGGCGTCCTCGGCGAACGGGATGCGCCGCGCCACGGCCTTGATCTTGTTGACGAAACCGTCGCGTACAAGGACTTCGTCACGGCCCAAGGTGTCGCTGTTCTGCATCGGGCCCCTCCTGATGAGCCGCGTTACGACATGGGGAGCGCGGCCCGCCACTGCAAGATCACCGCCCACCTTGCCAAGCGTGCCGGGGGCCCACAAGGTGACGCCGACCGCGTCGGGGGAGGCAGCATGGCAATCGCGCGCAACGAGTTGGCGACATCCGCGTCCACCGTGAGCGCGCCGCAGGTGGAGGCCTCCAGGCTGGGGCAGGTGTCCTGGGCGCTGTTCGATTGGGCCAACCAGCCGTTCTTCACCATCATCACCACCTTCATCTTCAGCGCTTATTTCGCCAACGTGCTGGTCTACCAGCAGGAGCTCACGGCCCTGAAGGCGGCCTATCCCGACAAGAGCGCTACCGAGCTGTCCCAGCTTGCCGCAGCCGCCGGGCAATCGGCATGGGCCTTCACCCAGTCGGCATCGGGCCTCCTCATCGCGTTGCTCAGCCCGTTCCTGGGCGCGATGGCCGATGCCGCCGGGCGGCGCAAGCCCTTCATCCTCGTATCCCAGCTCGTGCTGGTGCTGGGCTGCATCGCGCTGTGGTGGGCGCGGCCGGATCGCGCCGACACGATCGGCTTGATTTCGCTGGCCGTCATCGCGGCCACGATCGGCGCCGAGATCTCGATCGTGTTCAACAACGCCTTCCTGCCCAACATCGTGCGGCCGGAACGCATGGGCTGGCTGAGCGGCTTCGGCTGGGGCATGGGCTATCTCGGTGGGCTCGTGGCGCTGTTCATCGTGCTCGCGATCGCCCGCCCCAGCCTGCTGGGCCTGGCGCCACCGGGCAGCCCGCCGCTGCTGGGCCTCGACCCCGCTGCCTACGAGGTCGAGCGGTTGATCGGGCCGGCGTCGGCGCTGTGGCTGATCGTGTTCGTCGCCCCCATGTTCCTGTTCACACCCGACGGCAAGGCGACCGGGCTGGGCCAGGTCGAAGCTGCCCGGCAGGGTATTCGCACGCTCATCGGCACGCTGCGCAAGCTGCGCCATTACCGCAATCCGCTGCTCTATCTGATCGCCTTCATGATCTACAACGACGGTCTGGCGGCGGTGATCGCCTTCGGCGGCGTCTATGCCTCGGCGACCTTCCGATGGCCGACCCAGACGCTGGGCGTGTTCGGCATCATGCTGACGGTGCTGGGGGTGGCGGGCGCCTTCCTCGGCGGCTGGCTCGACGACCGCATCGGCTCCAAGCGCACGGTCCAGGCCGCGATCCTGGGCGTCACCATCGCCACGCTGGGCATCCTGTCGGTATCGCGCACCGGCGTGCTGTTTGTGGTCGACGTGCCCGAGCCGCTCGATGGCCGCGGCCTGTTCGGGTCGCTGCAGGAGCAGGTCTTCATGGGCTTCGCCCTGCTGGTCGGCATCTGCATGGGGCCGATGCAGGCCGCCAGCCGGACCTTGATCGGGCGGCTGGCGCCGCAGGGGATGTCGGGCGAGTTCTATGGCCTGTTCGCGCTGTCGGGACGCGCCACGACGTTCATGGCGCCGTTCCTCATCGGCGTGCTGACGGGCCTCTCCGGCTCCAACCGTCTGGGCCTGGTGGTCGTGCTTGTGTTTCTCGTCACCGGCTTCACCCTGCTGTGGTGGGTGCGGGAAGAGCAGGCGCAACGCGTTCATTGACGCCATGGCGTGCCCGACATGCGCTGGCCTGCCTGGCAGCAGGCGAGCCGCCGGCGTTCAGACCGGACCCGAGACGCCGGCCCGGTTGAAGGTCGCCATACCGTCGAGGCAGGCGCACGCAGCCTTGAGCAGGCTGACGGCCAGGGCCGCGCCGCTGGCCTCGCCCAGGCGCATGCCGAGATCGAGCAGCGGCTTCTGGCCAAGCCGGGCGCACAGCGCCGCATGTGCCGGCTCGGCCGAGCGGTGCGCCACCAGGCAGTGGTCCAGCGCGTGCGGATCCACTGCCTGCAGGACCGCCGCTGCGGCCGTGCTGGCGTAGCCATCGAGCAGCACCGGGATGCGGCCCATGCGTGCCGCCAGGATGGCGCCGCAGATCGCCGCCAGCTCCTCGCCGCCCAGCGCTGCGAGCACCTGCAGCGGGTCGTCCAGCACGGCCCGATGGCGCTCGACGCCCAGCCGCACCGTCTCGATCTTGCGCTCCAGCGCCGCGCCGGCCACGCCGGTGCCGGGACCAACCCAGTCCTCGGCCTGGCCGCCCAGCAGGGCCAGGCACAGGGCGGCCGCGGACGTGGTGTTGCCGATGCCCATCTCGCCCAGGCACAACACGTCGATGCCGGTCTCGGCCGCCATCATGCCATAGGCCATGGCACGGGCGCAGCGCGCCTCGTCCATCGCCGGGCCCTGGGTGAAGTCGCCGACCGGATGCGCCAGGTCCATCTCGTAGACGCGCAGGTCGCCGTCGATGGCGGCAGTGAGCTGGTTGATGGCCGCGCCGCCGGAAACGAAATTCTGCACCATCTGCGTGTTCACATCAGCCGGATAGGCCGAGACGCCGCGGGCGACGACCCCGTGGCTGCCGGCGAACACGCACACGCGCGGCCGGCGGCAGCGCGGCTCGCTGCTGCCTTGCCACGCCGCCAGCCATTCGGTGATCTCCTCGAGCCTCCCGAGCGATCCCGGCGGCTTGGTCAGGTCCGCCTGGCGCAGCCGCACCTTGGCGCGGGCCGCCTCGTCCGGCCCCGGCAGTCGGGCCAGCACGGCACGCATTTCCATGAAAGTGGCAGAAGGCGGAGGTGAGCTGGTGGTCATCGAGCGTCGGCGAGGCTGCACGCCGGGCGCGCCGACGCCGCGGACTTCTCCTACAATCGTCCGGCCATGACCAGCGAAAATCCCCCTCCCGGCGGGCCGCGCACGCCGGAGGACTGGCTGCACGCCGCAGGCGAGGCCGCCACCTTCTTCACCTGCCTGCCACTGGGGCAGCGCGCGCCGCGGTTTCGCGTCGCGGATATCCTGCCGGCCTGGCCGGTCGTCGGACTGGCCATCGGCGTGGCCGGCGGCATCGATCTGGCGGTCGCGCGCTGGCTGGGCGCAGCGCCTTGGCTTGCGGCCGTGGTCGGCCTGCTGACCGGCGTCGTGCTCACGGCGGCGCTGCACGAGGACGGGCTGGCGGACACGGCGGATGCCTTCGGCGCGTCCGGCGTCGACCGCGCCCGACGGCTCGAGATCCTGCGCGACAGCCGCATCGGCACCTATGGCGCGCTGGCGCTCGTATTCTCGCTGCTGCTGCGGCTGGCGGCGCTGGCTCAGGTGGCTGTCGTGGCGGGCACCGGGCCGGCGTTGCTGGCCCTGGGCGCGGCGCATGCCGTCTCGCGTGCTGCTATGGTGTGGCCGATCCTCTGCACGATGCCGGCGCGTGCCGACGGCCTGGGCGCCAGCCTGGGGAGGCCGGCGGCCGGCAGCATCGGCTGGACTCTGGTGATCGGCGGCGGCATCGCATTCGTGGCCCTGCTGGGGGTCTCGGCGCTGGCGGCCATCGCAGCGCCGCCGCTGGCGCTGGCGCTGGCGGCCGGCATGACAACAATGGCGCGAGCGCGGATCGGCGGCTATACGGGCGACACGTTGGGCGCGACCCAGCAGGTGGTCGAGATCGCCGTGCTGGTGCTGGTCGCGCTATGTGTCGGCGGAGGAGGCTGATGACAGCGGCGGTGAATGGCAGCGCGGTGACACGCTGGTGGTGGGTACGGCACGCGCCGGTGCCGAACCCGGAAGGCCGCTGCTACGGCCAGCAGGACAAGGATTGCGACGTCTCCAACGATGCCTTGTTCCGGCATCAGGCGAGCATGCTGCCCAGGGGCGCGGTATGGCTGACCAGCGGATTGCTGCGCGCCAAGCGCACGGCCGCCGCGCTTGCGGCCTGCGGCGCCGACTGCGGCGAGCCGATCGCCGAGGCGCGCTTCAACGAGCAGCATTTCGGCGACTGGCAGGGGCGCACCTATGTCGAGCTGCGCAGCAGCAACAGCCACCTGTTCTGGCTCGGCCCGCCGGCCGTGCGCGTGCCGGGCGGCGAGAGCTTCGTCGATCTGTTCGAGCGCACGCGCGACGGCATCCTCGACCACACGGCGCGCCATCGCGGCCGCGACATCATCGCCGTCACGCATGGCGGCACCATCCGTGCCGCCATCGCCCATGCCATGACGCTGGATCCCGAGCAGGCGGTGCGCTTCGAGGCCGACAACGTGTCGGTGACGTTGATCGAGCACTACGAGCATGCCGACCCGGCGCATGCCTGGCGCGTGGTGTTCACCAACGTGATGCCCAGCGAGCACCGGGCGCATCGCGCCTTGGCGTGAGGCGCCGGCCGTGGCCGCCGCGCTGCCGCTGCCGCATGTCACGCTGGTGCTGGGTGGGGCGCGCTCGGGCAAGAGCACCTATGCCGAGAAGCTCGTCGAGGGCACGCTGGCCGGCGGCGCGCCGCGGCCGGCGCTGCTGGTCGCCACCGCCGATCTCGCCGACAGCGCCCGCCACAGCGACGATGAGATGGCGGCACGGGTTGCGATGCATCGCCGGCGCCGCGGCGCCCACTGGCAGACCATCGAGGAGCCGGTCGATATCGCCGCGGTCCTGCGACGGCAGGACGGCACGCGGCCGGTCCTGGTCGATTGCCTGACGCTGTGGCTGTCCAATCTGCTGCTGCGCGGCCATGACGTCGACAGCGCCGGCGAGTCCCTGGCGGCGGCGCTCGCGGACTCGCGGGCGACCGTCGTGCTGGTGGCCAACGAGGTCGGCCTGGGCATCGTGCCCGACAATGCGCTGGCGCGCCGCTTCCGTGACGAAGCTGGCCGCCTGAACATGCGCCTGGCGCGGCAGGCGGGCCAGGTGGTGCTGCTCGTGGCCGGCCTGCCGATGGCGATCAAGGGCGTGCTGCCGGCTTGACGGAAGCTGCTGGCGCCGAGTTCGCCGCGCGCGGGCGGATGGTGCCGCGGCGCCTTGCCGGGATAGCTCTCGGGACGCGGCTGTGCCGCTTCGGAGCCGTCGATCGATGTCCTCTCCCGCAGCACGTTCCATGAATGGCCTCGAGTGGCTGCTGCTGATCAGCCTGTCGGTGCTGTGGGGCGGCTCCTTCCTGTTCGGCAAGATCGCGGTCGCCGAGATGGCGCCGCTGTCGGTGAGCTTGGGCCGCGTGGCGCTGGCGGCGCTGGCCCTAAACCTGCTGTTGCTGGCGCGGGGCCAGCACCTGCCGTTGGGCCGGGCCAGCTGGCGGGCGTTCCTGGGGATGGGGCTGCTCAACAACGCGGTGCCGTTCACGCTGATCTTCTGGGGCCAGGTCCATATCGGCGCCGGCCTGGCCTCGATCCTCAACGCCACCACGCCGCTGTGGACGGTGGTCGTGGCGCATCTGCTGACCACCGACGAGAAGATGAATGCCGGCAAGCTGCTGGGGGTGCTGCTCGGCATTGCCGGGGTTGCCGCGCTGATCGGCCCGTCGGCGCTGGCGGGCATCGGCGGCGACGTGCCGGCGATGATCGCGGTCGTGCTCGCGACCCTGTCCTATGCCTGCGCCGGCATCTTCGGCCGGCGCTTCGCGCGCATGGGGCTGGCGCCGCTGTCGGTCGCCACGGGGCAGGTCACGGCGGCGACGGCGATCATGCTGCCGCTGGTGCTGCTGGTCGATCGCCCCTGGACCGCAGCCGCGCCGGGCTCGGCCGCGGTTGCGGCGCTGGTCGGCCTCGCCCTGGCCAGCACGGCGCTGGCCTATGTCATCTACTTCCGCGTGCTCGCGACCGCCGGCGCCACCAACCTGCTGCTGGTGACGTTCCTGATTCCGCCCAGCGCGCTGGCCTTCGGCGTGACGCTGCTCGGCGAGCACGTGCTGCCGCGCCATCTGCTGGGCCTCGCCCTGATCGGCGGCGGGCTGGTGGCGATCGACGGCCGCGTGTGGCGGCGCCTTCGGCATCGAAGCGCCTGACGCTCCTCCTGGTGATGGATAGCGATGGCGCCGCCGCCATGCCGCGTTATGCTGGCATATGCGTGTGCGTGATTCGGGGACCGACCTGGTGGTCGACGATCATCCGACCTTCGATCGGTGGGTCGGCCTGTTCAATTGCGTGATCGCCGGCGCCTGCGCCGCGATCGCCATCGACCACTACCGGCCGGGCGGCGAGCTGCGCGACGTCTTCCTGCTCCTGATCGTGCCGTTTGCCATCCTGATCGCCGCGCTGGGCCTGTGGCGGGCCCTGGCGCGGCCCGATACCTTCCTTCACGTCGACGGTGCCCATGGCGTGGTCCGGCTGGTCCGTCGGACCGTTCTGCGTCGGACCGACCGCCGGTGGCCGGCGGCAGAGGTCGTACGCTTCGTGCGCGCGCAGCGGCCGGGGCGCGACGGCGAGCCGGCCTATCGCCTGCGCATCGATCTCGCCGACGGCACGACGCTGCCGGCATCCACCTTGTGGCTGACCGACAGTGCCGCCATCGACGGCGTGATCGCCCGTGCCCATGCGCTGCTGGGCAAGTGAGCGCCGACTGCTGAAAAGCTGCCACATTTCTGCCCTGACCGAAATCGATGATCCCGGCGCCCGGGAGTGTTATGGTGGTCTCGCCATGGCGAAAAAGGCGTCCCTCCGCCGGCCATGGCCAGAAACGGAGAACAAAATATGCCGACGTCCCGCCCGACGCTTTCGCGTCGTCTACTCGTTGCTTCGGCGGCTTTTGGGCCCCTGATCGCTGCAACAACACCTGCCATGGCCGACGCCAAGCGCCAGGCCCTGGTCAACGATGCGCTTGCGGCCGCGCAACGCGTGCTCGAGAGCAATGAATTTCCCGATGCTCCCAACCAGCTCAAACGGGCGCGGGCAGTCCTGATCCTGCCCAGCTTCGCCCAGGCCGCCTTCCTGATCGGCGGGGCTGGCGGCCGCGGCGTGCTGATGGCCCGCTACGGCGCCGGCGACTGGGGCTACCCGGCCTTCATGACCATGGGCTCGGGCAGCCTGGGCCTGCAGATCGGCGGCCGCGTGCAGGAGATCCTGCTGATCGTGCTCACCGACAAGGGCCTGAATGCGCTGCTCGACAGCAGGTTCAAGTTCGGCGCCGAGGGCGGCGTCACGGTGATCAATGCCGGCGTCGGCATCGCCGGGGCCACGACCGGCGCCGTCGGCGCCGACATCGTGGCCTATTCCAAGGCCAGCGGACTGTTTATCGGCGGCGCCCTCGAAGGCTCGTACCTGGAGCCGGACAACGACTGGAACGCGCTCTACTACGGCCAGGGCGCGCGCGGTCGCGACATCGTCATGGACCGGCGCTACACGAACCCCGG
The DNA here is from genome assembly GCF_008039615.1 of Vineibacter terrae. Taxonomy (GTDB): domain Bacteria; phylum Pseudomonadota; class Alphaproteobacteria; order Reyranellales; family Reyranellaceae; genus Vineibacter; species Vineibacter terrae. Next base: position 85,506 of record NZ_VDUZ01000028.1, read on the forward strand.
TGCGAACGGGCTGCGCCAGTATCTGGCACGGTACTGAACCCGCTGCGGCGCGTCCCCACGCTGGGGCGCGCGACCCCACCATTGCCGTCCGTCGTCAGGTGTTGCCGCGGCAGCACCTCCTTTCCGCGTTGAGTTGAGAGTAGTTGCCCATGCTGGGAAAGATCATCGCGTTCGTATTGAGCCTGTCTATCGCTTCCACTGCCGGTATCGAATTTGCCACGGCCGCCCCGGCAGCGCCTGCCAAGCCAGCCAAGCCGGTTCACAAAGCTGCGCCCAAGGGGCAGCCGGCGGCGGCGCAGCCCCGCCCCGCCAAGAGGAAGCCGGCGGTCGCGCAGGGGACAAAGGCGCAGCGGCCCGCCGCCAAGCGGCCGCAGGCCGTCAGGACATCGCAGCGGTCGGCGGCGCCCTCGCGCAATGCCCGGCCGGCCAAGAAGACCGCCATGCGGGCCTCGGCGCGCATGGCGCGGCCAGGCTCGCGCCTGCCGGCGCGGCCGACCTCAGGCCGGCCCGCCGCGACGTCCGACGCCGCTGTCGTAGCCGACAACAAGCGCCGCTCGACACGCTTCGGCCGGATGCCGACCTTCACGCCGCCGCTGGGGCCGCTGCCCGATACGGGCGCGGACCGGACCCTGTCCTTCTATAATGTCCATACGGGCGAGTCGCTGGTCGTCACCTATTGGCGCGATGGCCAGTACGTGCAGTCCGAGCTCGATCGGCTGAATGCATTCCTGGCCGATCGCCGCAACGGCGACCAGGTGCAGATGGACCCGGCTCTGTTCGATATCCTGTGGCGGGTCCGCCGCCAGCTGCGGTCGACGGCGACGTATCGCGTGCTGTCGGCCTACCGCTCGCCGCAGACCAACGCCTGGCTCGCCAGCGTCAGCAGCGGCGTGGCCTCCGACAGCCTGCATATGCGCGGCCAGGCGATGGACATCATGCTGCCCGGCCGCACTGCCGGGCAGATCCGTCAAGCGGCCCGCGCCCTGGGCCTGGGCGGCGTCGGCTACTACCCGCGCAGCGGCTTCGTGCACCTCGACACGGGACCGGTGCGCTACTGGTGAGGCGGCGCCGCCGCTACAGGGCCCGCAGGAAGGCGACCAGGTCGCCTTTCTCGGGCTGCGTCAGCCTGGGCTCCAGCGCCAGTCGGCGGCCGTCACCGGATCGCCGTCGAACTAGGCGGCGCGCTGCTCGAGCCCGGTGAAGTCCTCAGACGGCCGGTCCGAGCAGAGGTCAGCCCTTGCCGCCGGCGCGGCGCAGCAGATCGGTGACGCTGCTGCCACGGCGGGACTCGCGCGCATAGGCCATCGCGGTGCGGCCGGTGTAGTCGGCGACGTTGGGGTCGGCGCGCTTGTCGAGAAGCGCCCGCACGATCTCGGTCGAGCCGTTGCGGGCGGCCATCATCATCGCCGTGAGGCCCTGGCGGTCCTGGGCGTTCACACGAGGATTGCGACGCAGCAGAAGCTGCACCATCTCCGGATCGTTGCGTTCGGCCGCGCGGATCAGGGCCGTGCGGCCGTCGCGGTCCGTTCCGTCGATGATCGCGCCGCCCTTCAACAGGGCATCGGCGATCTCGACATAGCCCTTGGACACGGCCACGATCAGCAGCGGCTGTCGCTGCACGTCGATCTGATTGGCGCTCTCACCCTTCAGCAGGCCTTGCCGCACGCCCGTGAGGTCACCTTTCTCGACCGCTGTCACCATCGGCCGCGTGAGCTGGATCTCGATCTGCGCCTGCGCCGGCGCGGCGGACAAGGCGCCGAGCGCCAACATCGCGGCGCAGGCCAAAGCCCTGGTGTGCTTCATGGGATGTCTCCGTACGCCCGCTTCTATCGCGCGCCGTGCGCGCGCTTTTCCTCGACCACATCCCAGATGCGGCCCTCCAGGTTCACGCCATCGAAGCGGTTGATCTGCTGCAGGCCGGTGGGCGACGTCACGTTGATTTCCGTCAGCCAGTTGCCGATGACGTCGATGCCGACGAAGATCAGGCCGCGCTCCTTCAGGGCCGGGCCGATCGCAGCGCAGATCTCGCGATCACGCCGGGTCAGCGTCGCCTTCACGGGCACGCCGCCGACATGCATGTTCGACCGTGCCTCACCTTCTGCGGGCACGCGGTCGATGGCGCCGACCGGCTCGCCGTCGATGAGGATGATGCGCTTGTCGCCCTGGCGCACTTCCGGCACGTAGCGCTGGGCGATGATCGGCTCGCGCGACGTCTTGGAGAACATCTCCAGCAGCGCGGTGAGGTTCTCGTCGTCCGGCTTGACGCGGAACACGCCGGCGCCGCCGTTGCCGAACAGCGGCTTCAGGATGATGTCCTTGTGCTCGGCGCGGAACTCGCGGATGCGGGCGCCGTCTGACGCGATCAGCGTCGGCGGCATGATGCCGTCGAAATGCGTCACGAACAGCTTTTCCGGCGCATTGCGCACGCTCGCCGGATCGTTGACCACCAGCGCCCTGGGATGAATGTGCTCCAGCAGGTGTGTCGTGGTGATGTAGGCCATGTCGAAAGGCGGATCCTGCCGCAGCCACACGACGTCGAGGGTCGCGAGGTCCAGGATCTCGGCGGGGCCGAGCTCGTAGTGGCGGCCCTTCTCGCGCCGCACCGTCATCGGCTGCGCCTTGGCCATCACCTTGCGGTCGTGAAAGAACAGGTCCGGCGGCGTGTAGTGGTACATCGTGTGGCCGCGGGTCTGCGCTTCGAGCGCCAGCGCGAACGTCGAATCGGCCTCGATGTCGACGGTCGAGATGTGATCCATCTGGAAGGCGACGACGAGACCCATGCGCGATTCCTCCGGCACCGCCCGGCCGGCGGCCACGCTCAGTTAAGCCGCCGCCGCAGTTCGCGCAAGAGAGCCGTGGCGTCGCGCCGTGCCTTGGCGCGGGCTGCCGTCACCTCGGGATCGTGCGACTCGGGGGTTTCGGCGTCGACAGCCAGGAACCGGTCGAAGGCGCGGCAGGCAGCGCCGACGGCGTCGACCTGTGCGTTGAGCGAGCCGGCTTCGAACCACAGCTCCGATCGTTCGGGGGCGACGGCTGTCATCCGTTCCAGCGTGGCCGTGGCCCCGGTCGTGTCGCCGCTGTTGAGCTGGCGGATCTTGATGTTGTTCTCCAGGCGCAGCAGCACGTCGCGGTCGGGCACGGTGGCGACATGCTGCGGCTGAAGCTCTGCCTGCGCGCCATGCATGGCTTTCAGCAGCGCCCGCAGGTCGGGCGGCTGCAGGGTGGCCCCGGCGTTGAATGGATCGAGCACCGTGCGCGTGCCCTCGGCATCGAGCAGCACCAGGAAATGCCCGGGGAACGATACGCCGACGCAGTACCAGCCTTGCGCGCGTGCCGCCTGCAGCCAGACCAGGCTGAGCGCCACCGGCAGGCCGCGCCGCCGGTCGATCACCGCAGCCAGGTCGGCGTTCTGCAGGTCGTCGTAGGTCTCGCGGTCACCGCGGTAGCCGTAGCCGTGCACCAGAACCTCGCGCAGCGCCTCCACCGGCCGCCGCCGGCGGCGCACCTGGTCGCCGACCTCCGCGCACAACGTCGCCACGTGGGCCCGATAGGGAGCATCTTCCAGGCCGGGACGGCGCAGCGCCGACAGGACCAGGCCGGCTTCGACGATATCGACGGCCACATCGCCTGCGGCGCACAGCGCCGTCAGCCGCCGCAACAGCGCGGGGCGATCCGCCTTGGCCTGGTCCGTCATCGCGTTGCTGCCATTGCGACCATCCGCGCCGTCACGGTCGCCAGGCGTCAACGATATGCGTCGGCCAGCCGCGCGGCGTCACCAGCATGGCATCGAAGCGGATCGCGCATCCGGCCAGTCCCGGACGGCGCGCGATGAACAGCTCTGCCGCACGAGCGATGCGCCGCCACTGAGGTTCTGTCAAGGCGAAGGCGGCATCGGCCGCCCGGGCGCGCGCCTTGACCTCGACGAATGCCACCAGCGTGCCGCGGCGAGCCACGATGTCGATCTCTCCGGCCGGCGCACGCCATCGCCGGGCCAGAACGCGATAGCCGCTCAGCCGCAATCGCCAGACGCACCGCCATTCCGCCCATCGTCCCATCCGGTCGGCGGCGATGCGCCGCGGATCGGCGGCGCCGCCGGATGGCACCGATGTCATGGCGCTGATCGCTTCAACGCCAGCGCCTGGGCATAGACCTCGCGGCGCGGCAGGCCGAAACGGGCCGCGACCTCGGCCGCGGCCTCGCGCACACCCGTCTGGGCGAGCGCCGTGCGCAGGGCAGCCTCGATATCGCCAGCGGCAGGCCCGGCCTGCGGCCCCGGCGGCGCGATCACCAGCACGATCTCGCCCTTGGGCGGACCCGCTTCCGCGTAATGCCCGGCCAGCGCATCGAGCGGGGCGCGGCGCACCTCTTCGAAGCGCTTGGTGAGCTCGCGCGCCACGGCGGCCGGCCGTGCGCCCAGGAGATCAGCGAGATCGGCCAGCGTCTCGACCAGGCGATGCGGCGCCTCGAAGAACATCAGCGTGGCCGGCACCGACGCCAGCGACGCGATGGCCTCGCGCCGCGCCGATGGCTTGGCCGGCAGGAAGCCGGCGAACAGAAACCGTTCATTGGGCAGTCCCGCCAGCGCCAGGGCGGCGAGCGGCGCCGACGGGCCGGGCACGACGGTGACGGGCCGTCCGGCATCGATCGCGGCGCGAACCACGCGGTGGCCGGGATCGGATACGAGCGGCATCCCCGCGTCGCTCACCAGCGCCACGACCTTTCCGGCTGCGACCTCGGCGAGGATGCGGTCGGCGGCCGTGGCCTCGTTGTGGTCGTGGCAGGCGATCACCGTCGTTGAAATGCCGTAAAGCGTCAGCAGCGTGCGCGTGACCCTTGTATCCTCGCAGGCGATGATGTCGGCGGCGCGCAGGATGTCCAGAGCGCGCAGCGTTATATCGCGCGCATTGCCGATCGGTGTCGCGACAAGGTAAAGGCCCGGCGCCGGTTTACTTGCGTCGGCCCGGTCGCTACCGTCCTCGAGTGCCGGCATTGTTCGTGTTGGGAGGGCCATGATGCTCCGTTCGCTCGCGCCGTTTCCGTCGATGGGCCGCGCCCCGGGATCCGGCGCTGCCGGATGGCTGGCATTGTCGGCCATCGGCCTCATGCTGGGCGCCTGCGCCGGCACCATGCAATCTAGCACGCCGCCGCCGCCGCCAGCACCTGCCGTCGCGGTGGCGACCCCCAGGCCGGAGCCGGCGCCGCGCGTGACCGCCACCGGCAAGCTCAAGGTGGCGTTGCTGCTGCCGCTGTCGGGCCGGGCGCGCGACATCGGCACGTCCATGCTGGAGGCCGCCGAGATGGCGATCTTCGATGGCGCCGGCCGCGACATCGCCATCATGCCGGTCGATTCCGGCGATACCCCCGATCGCGCCGTCGCGGCCGTGGAGCGGGCGGCGCTGAACGGCGCGGTGATCCTGCTCGGGCCATTGTTCGGGCCGGCGACCGCCGCTGCCGCGCCAGCCGCGCGCGATGCCAATCTGGAGATGGTGAGCTTCTCCAACGACGAGGGCGTGGCGCAGCCGGGTGTCTACCCCATGGGGCTGGGCGTGCAGACGCAGGTCCGCCGTGTGGCCGACTATGCGTTGGCGCAGGGTATCCGCCGGTTCGCCGTCTTCGCGCCGGCGACCGCCTATGGCGACCAGGCGACGCTGGCTCTGCGCGATGCCGTCACGACGCGCGGCGGCAGCGTGGTCGCGGCCGAGCGGTTCAACTTCAGCGGCGGCAACCTGACCGGCAGCGCCGGCCGCGTGACCCAGGCGGCCGGCGCCGAAGGCAGGACCGCCGTGCTGCTGCCGGTAGCAGGCCCGCCGCTGGCCGCGGCGACGCAAGCGCTGGAGGCCACCAGCCCGGATGCCAGGAAGGCGCAGTACATCGGCACCGGGATATGGGACACGCCCACCATCGCGGTCGATGGCAATCTGGATGGCGCCTGGTTCGCGGCGCCGGATCCTTCCCGCCGCGCCGATTTCGAGCGCAAATACACCGCCGTGCATGGCAAGGCGCCGCACCGGCTCGCGACCCTGGCCTACGATGCGGTGAACATGGCGGCGAAGCTGGCGCGCACCAGGCCCGGCGGCGACTTCACGGCCGCGGCGCTGAACGATCCGGAGGGCTTCCGCGGTCTTGACGGGCTCTTCCGCTTCCGCTCCGATGGGCGCGTTGAACGGGCGCTGGCAGTGCTGGAGATCGGCAAGGACCAGGTCCGTGTCATCGACCCGGCACCCAGCAGCCTGGACCGTCCAACCAACTGATGATCCTCGATCCGTGATCCTCGACCCGCAACTTCTGTGGCTCTATCTCGGGGCCGTGGCGCTGCTGATCCTCACGCCGGGGCCCGATACCTTCCTGGTCGCCAGCACCAGCGCCACGCATGGCGTGCGTGCCGGCACGCTGGCGGCATTGGGCGTGTTCTGCGGCTGCCTGGTCCATGTCACCCTGGCGACGACCGGCATCAGCGCCCTGATCGCGGCATCGCCCTGGGCGTTCGGCATCCTGAAGATGGCCGGCGCCGCCTATCTCTGCTGGCTGGGCGTGCTGGCGCTGCGCGACGCCTGGCGGGGCCACGCCCTCGGCGCCGGCACATCCAGGCCGGCAGTTCCCGCCGACCGGTCGACGCTGGGCCTGTTCCTGCGCGGCGCCGTGACGAATGCGCTCAATCCCAAGGCCGCCGTCTTCTTCGTCGCCTTCCTGCCGCAGTTCGTCGAGCCGTCGCTGGGCCACACGTCGCTGCAGCTGGCCTTGCTGGGCATGATCTTCAACGTGCCGGGCACGCTCTACCTGATCGGCTTGGCGGCCGTCAGCGGCCGAGCCACGGCCTCGCTGCGCCGGGTCCCGTGGGTGCGGCGGACGCTCGATGCCGTCGTCGGCGTCTTCTTCATCGGACTGGCGGCCCACATGGTGCGCGCCCAGGCCAAATAGGGCCCCACCCGGCACCGTGTCTTGACTCCCTTCGCGGTGATCGCCGTTATGGCGCGCTGACAGGAGCAGGACATGGAGTACGACCGCAACAACGTCTTTGCGCGCATCCTGCGCGGCGAGCTGCCGTGCAAGAAGGTCTTCGAGGATGAGCATGCGCTGGCGTTTCACGACATCAATCCTTTGGCGCCGGTGCATGTGCTGGTCGTGCCCAAGGGCGAGTACGTGTCGAACGCCGACTTTTCGGCCCGCGCGCCCGACGCCCTTGTGGTGGGCTTCTGGCGCGCCGTCGGCACGACGGCGAAGATGCTGGGCCTGGAGCCGGATGGTTACCGGCTGGTTGCCAATCATGGCCCCAATGGCGGCCAGCTGGTCTTCCACTTCCATGTCCACATCTTCGGGGGCCGGCAGATGAGCCACCGGATGGGCAATATGCCGCGGCCCGGCGATGAATGACGGCCGGGCCGGATGCCACGCCGGCGCCCCAATGGCTTCCTACATCGCATCAACCTGATATGCCTGTCGGAGACCCCATGCGACGCCTCGGTCCCGCTCCGCTCGCCCTGCTGGCGCTGGCGCTGCCATCGGCAGGTCTGCGCGCCGAGCCGCTGCCGAAGCCAACCACGGACTATGTCGCCGAAGGCACGATCACGTCCGGCAAGAAAGGCAGCAGCCCGGCCTCGGTGCGCCACGGCGCCGGCAAGCTGCGCGTCGACACCGAGGTCGACGGCAAGAAGGCAGCGATCTTCATCGATCTGGAGGCGCGCACGGCCACCGTGGTCAGCCAGCGCCTGGGCCAGAAGATCGCCATGCAGATCGATCCGGAGCGGGCGGGCGAGGCCGTGAGCATGCTGGACCGCGATGCCAGGCGTGTCGGCGAGGCGAAGATCGCGGGCGAAACGTGCGATGAGTACGAGTTCGAAACCGCCAAGGGGCATACCGTGGTGACCTGTGTCACCCGTGACGGCATTGCCCTGCGCACGCGCGATGTCAGCCGCAACCGGGTGATCTGGGAAGCCTCGCGCGTGACGCGCGGGCCGCAGGACGCCGCGCAGCTGGTGGTCCCGTCGGACGCCCTGCCCCTGCAGATTCCCAAGCTGCGCTAGCCCGGTTCCGGACGCCGGGGCGCCGTCGGAAATTGCCGTCAGGTGGCGGATAGCGCAGGATCGTCGCGGGATGTTCACTGCGGGCATGACCGAGATGAGCCGATCTTTCTTCGCCCCGAGCCGCGCGACGCCGCGTGAAGCCGTCGTGCCGGCCCCCGCCATGAGCGCGTCCGACGGTGACATGCCGGATGCCGAGGCCTGCTGGGCGGCGCTGCGCCGCCGCGACCGGGCATTCAACGGCCGGTTCTACTTCGCCGTGAGGACGACGGGCGTGTACTGCCTGCCGTCGTGCGGCGCGCGCACGCCGCGGCGCGAGAATGTCGCTTTCCATGCTTCATGCGAGGCAGCCGAGGCGGCAGGATTCCGCCCTTGCAAGCGCTGCCGGCCGCGTGAGTGGCTGACCGACAAGGGCCTGAGCCGGGCGGTGGCCACGGCGTGCCGGCTGCTCGATGATATCGATGCCGACACACCGCCGTCGCTCGAGGCCATCGCGCGCAAGGTGGGCATCACCGCCTCGACGCTCACCCGTCGCTTCCAGCGCGAGCTCGGGGTCAGTCCCCGCGACTGGCTGGCGGCGCGCAAGACCGGTCGCTTCAAGGCGGCGCTCAAGAGCGGCGAGAGCGTGACGGAAGCTCTGTACGGCGCCGGCTACGGCTCCTCCAGTCGCGTCTATGAGAACGCCGACAAGGTGCTGGGCATGACGCCGGCGACCTACCGCAAGGGCGGCGCCGGCGCCCGCATCGCCTATGCCATCGCCGACAGCGATCACGGCCGGGTGCTGGTCGGCGCCACGCGCAAGGGCATTGCGGCGGTCTATCTCGGCGACAACGACACGAAGCTGGCCGACGACCTGCTCCGCGACTTCCCGGCAGCCGAGATCGTCCGCGACAACGATGCGCTGGAGCCGCGCGTGAAGGCGGTGCTGGCGCGGCTCGACGGCCGCAAGCCCAGCGCGATCGATGCCGTCGACCTGCCGCTCGACATTGTCGGCACCGCGTTCCAGTGGCGCGTCTGGAAAGCGTTGACCGACATTCCGGTCGGCGAGACGCTGACATACGGTGCGATCGCCGAGAGGCTCGGCGAGCCCGGCGCAGCCCGCGCCGTCGGCCGCGCCTGCGCGACCAATCCCGTGGCGATCGTCGTGCCGTGCCATCGCGCGGTCGGGGCCAGCGGCGCGCTTACCGGCTACCGCTGGGGTGTCGATCGCAAGAGGAAGATCCTGGCCGAGGAGAAGCGCCGCGCGGCGCGTTGAAATCTGCTTCAATCAGCAGCGCGGCAGGCGCCTCAGCGCTTGTCGCGCCCTGTTTCATCTTCCGACTCGGACTGATGGCTGGCCCCATCCTTCATCGCACCCTCGACCGCTGCCTGCTGACCGTCCCGCTCGATCAGGTCCAGGACGTCCTGCGGCAAAGGCTCGTGCGCAATGTCGTCGTACATCGCATGGAGCTGGCGGTTGAGCCAGACGTCGAACGGCCTTTCCTCGCGGGACGCGTGCGACGGCTGCTTGCGCGGACGCAGCTCTGGAGGGGTCTCGTGCCGATCATCGGCCATGACGCCCCTCGCGCGGCTTCCGGGCATCAATGCGTGAACCACCGTACATCGAGGGCTTCACCGACCATATGGGGCTCAAATGCCGTCCGGCCAACAGCACAACCCCGACGCAACAGCTGGGTATGCTATCACGGATTGGGCTCAGGCGGGGACGAAAACGATGTCCCGCGCCGATCGTGGCGGGAGGCGTCCGCGCGTTCGCCGTTGACGGCATCGATTGCCGCCTGCGCGGTGTCGCCGTCGCCGACCAGCAGCCGCTCGAGCATGTCGCGGGCACGCGAAATGCGGCTCTTGATGGTGCCGACCGAAACACCGGCATGGCGCGCGATCTGCTCGTAGGACTGGCCGTCGACGACGGCCAGGACCAGGGCCTCGCGCTGCCCGACGGACAGCTTTCCGAAGGCCATCAGGAACTCCGCCATCACCAGGCCACGGTCCTGGTGCGCCGGATGCGACAGCGCGTTGCAGATGGTCTCGTCGAGCGGCACGGTCGGGCGCAAGCGCCGCAGGCCGGAGATGAATTCATTGCGCTGGATGCGGAACACCCACGCCGAGAAGCAGGTTCCCGGCCGGAAGCTCTTCTGGCCCGCCAGGGCTTTCACGACGGTCTCCTGCACCAGATCATCGGCACGGTCGCGGTCGCGCGTCAGGGACAACGCGTAGACCCGCAGCCGGGGGAGGATCGCCTTCAGGTCGGCGTGAAAGTTGGTGGCCTTGGCTTCTGCCGTCGACATCGTGCTGCTCCGTCGAGGTTCTTGATTAGGCTTGCGTGGGATCAATGCCGCGGCCAGTGAAAGGGTTGCCGGATTCCTTCATTTTGCTGGATTTTGATTAAAATTGCCGATCAACCACATTCAGTAGTGGTGTCCGGTTCATGCCATGGCTTCGGCCAGCTGCCGTCGAGCCCGCGAGACGCGGGCCTTCATCGTTCCGACGGCGCAGCCGCACAGCTCGGCAGCCTCCTCGTAGGAGAAGCCGCCTGCACCAACCAGGATCAGCGCTTCCCGGTACTGCGGATTGAGGCGCCAGAGCGCTGCCGTCAGGTCCATCAGCTCAGCCCGATGCTCGGGCGAGGGCACGACATTATCGCTGCAGGCGCTGTCCAGGGCGTCGCGGCGCCGGCGCATCGATCTGAGGTCGGAATAGAATTGCGTCCGCATGATCGTGAAAAGCCAGGCCTTCAGATTGGTGCCGGCTTCGAACTGGTGCTGCTTGGCCAGCGCTGTCGCGATGGTGTTCTGCAGCAGGTCGTCGGCTGCGGCGCGCTCACGGCACAGGAAGCGGCTGAAGGCACGCAGGTCAGGCAGCAGGGTGATCAGCTCTTCCTTCAACGCACCCATGCCGCCCGACGACGGGGCAAGGCTTTCGGGTTGCGTCTTGGTGCCTTCGTTCATGCACCGCACATGGGGCCTGAGCACCGTGGAGAGAAGGGCTTAATCTGTGGCGTCCGGGATTTGCAGGAACCGTCAATGGGTTGCGGCGTTGCCCTCGCTCCCGATCTGCCTGCGATGCGCGGCGAGCCGAGGCGGCATTGTGATGAGCTGGGAGCGGATTGATGGCAACTGGAGGCAATTCTCGGGCAAGATCAAGGAAGGCTGGCAAGCTGACCGACGACGATATCAAGGTCGTCAGCGGCAAGCGCGACATCTTACGCGAAGCACTCGTCCGTTATCCTGAGTGTTTGTGATTCTAATCCTCCCCCATGGAACAGCGAATCCGTTCGAACATCCCCCATCCGCCTCTGTCGACGCGACAGCGTCGAAACGTCATTTCGGAGCACCTTCCCCCTCCGGGGAGGGAATGAGTCACACGCGCTCAGGATGACAGCGGCGTTGACCCCCGAGATGTGTATAGCAGGATTGCAGGCACCGGCGCGCGCGTGAAGCGGCCTTGAGAATCACATTTCGGCAACGGGTGAAAGCGCGAAATCAGTTTGCCCGCCTTGCGGCGATGCGGGCAAAAAAGCCAAGCAATTTTCCCAGCTCTCCGCTAGCGTTCGGCATCACGCGGCCACGGCCGCGCCATCTGCGTTTGCAACACCGCGCGTCCGAGGACGTGCCGCTTGGGGGAGTCCATGTCGGAACCGCTGACTGTCGAGGTTGTCACAGCTTGGCTTGCCGATTCGCCGTTCATCAGCTTTCTGAACCTCACGGTCGAGTCGCTCGATGAGAAGGCCCAGACGGTCACCATGAAGATGCCGATGCGGCCCGAGCTCGAGCGCGCGGCCGGCACCGGGCAGTTCCATGGCGGTCCGATCGCCTCGTTCATCGACACGGTCGGCGACTATGCCGTCGCCATCGTGCTCAAGGGCGGCGTGCCGACCATCAACTTCCGCGTCGACTACCTGCGTCCCTCGGTGGGAACGTTCCTGCGCGGCAAGGCCACGGTGCGCCGGCTGGGTCGCACGGTGGCGGTGGTCGACATCGACGTGACCGACGATCAGGGCCGGCTATGCGCCGTCGGTCGCGGCACCTATTCCGCGCAAGTGGGCTAGGAGCGACGGTCATGTACCGACCTCCGTATGAACGGGACCCGGATGTCACCAACCTTGGCGACGTCTTCGATCCCCAGGCACCCGACGACCGTGCCTGGGTGATCGATGTCGAGCCGGACGGCAACGCGACCACGCTGACCTACGGCGAGGCGCGCGCGCTCATCGATGCGGTCGCGCGCGGCCTGTCGCGCCGCGGCCTGTCGCGGGGCGCATCCGTGGGGATCCTGTCGGCGAACCGGGCCGAGGTGCTGATCGCCTATTTCGGCATCATGCGGGCCGGATTCGTGGCCGTGCCGATCAACCACAAGCTGCCGCGCGACGTGGTCGATCACATCGTCAAGGACTCGGCGATCGCGCTGATGTACGCCGATGCCGAACGCGCCACGATGGTGCCCTCGCATCTGCCGATGATCCCACTCGATGCGACCGCTGCCGGCTGGCGCGACCATCTCGATCCCGGCGCCTTCACGGCCGTCGCCATGGAGCCCGACGAGCCGGCCACGATCCTCTACACGTCGGGCTCGACCGGCATGCCCAAGGGGGTGCCGCTGCTGCACGGTCCGTATGTGTGGATGGTCAACCGCGACATCGGCCTGCGTGACGTGCTGAGCGGCAAGGCCGCGATCGTCGCCGCGCCGCTGTTCCATATGAACGCGCTCTTCTTCTCCAAGCAGATCGCCCAGCTCGGCGCCACCAACGTGCTGCTGCGCCAGTTCAGCGGCCGTGCCTATATCGAGGCCATCGACCGCTATCGCGTGACGGTGCTGACCTCGGTGCCGACCATGCTGGCGCTGGCCGTGCGCGAGCGCGAGGCGTTGGCGCGGGCCGACCTCTCCTGCGTGAAGTTCGTCTTCACCGGCTCGGCGCCGCTCACGCAGGCGCTGGCCGACACCGTGCGCGCCACTTTCCCCGGCGCCGTGTTCTCCAACGGCTACGGCACCACCGAGGGCGGACCCAGCCAGTTCGGCCCGCATCCGCAGGGCAAGCCGCGCCCCGACACGGCGATCGGCTATCCTCAGTCCTATGCCGAGGTGAAGCTGGTGGGCGGCGCGACGCCGGACGAAGGCGTGCTGCATCTGCGCACGCCCACCATGATGCCGGGCTACCTCAACCTGCCGCAGAAGACGCGCGAGAAGCTGAACGACGGCTGGTACGACACCGGTGACGTGATGCGCCGCGACGCTGACGGCTTCTTCCACTTCGTGGGCCGCGCCGACGACATGTTCGTGTGCGGCGGCGAGAACATCTATCCCGGCGAGGTCGAGAAGATGCTGGAGCGCCATCCCGCGATCCACCAGGCCTCGGTCGTGCCGGTCGCCGACGAGATCAAGGGCGAGGTGCCGGTCGCGTTCCTGGTGGCGCGCAAGGGCATGTCGCCGACGGAGGCCGATATCAAGCAGCACGCGCTGGCCAACGGTCCGGCCTATGCCCACCCCCGCCGCGTGGTGTTCCTGCCCGAGCTGCCGCTGGCCGGCACCAACAAGATCGACCGCAAGGCGCTGATCGGCCGGGCCCGCGAGATGTTCCCCAACGGCGTGCGCGAAGGGCGTTGAATCCCTCTTCCGCTTGCGGGAGGGGGAGGCGGCAGACCTTCAGTTCTTCATCCGGCCGCCGCGCTGCGGCGTCCATCATCTCCCGCCGGCGGGAGAGCGAAATAAGCAAGGAGCAGAGACATGCGTGCCATCGTGCTGCATCGGCATGGGCCGATCGCGGACATGACCTACGAGACCGGCTTCCCCGATCCGACGCCCAAATCAGGCGACGTGATCGTGCGCGTGAAGGCCTGTGCGCTGAACTACCACGACGTCTTCACCATCCGCAGCATGCCCGGCATCAAGATCAGCATGCCGCGCGTCGTCGGGCTGGACCTCGCCGGCGAGATCGCCGAGGTCGGGCCGGATGTCACGGGCTGGAAGGTGGGCGACCGCGTCCTGGTCGATCCCATCGACCGCGTGCGTGGCGGCCTGACCGGCGAGACCTTCGATGGCGGCATGGCCGAGTACGTGCGCATCGCCGCCCACCAGCTCCTGCGCCTGCCTGAAGGAGTCGGGTTCGACACCGCGGCCGCGCTGCCCTGCGCCTACGGCACCGCCTATCGCATGATGATGACGCGCGGCGCCGTGAAGGCCGGCGAGAAGGTGCTGATCCTGGGCGCCTCGGGCGGTGTCGGCACCTGCTGCGTGCAGCTCGCCAAGCTGGTGGGCGCCGAGGTCGCGGTCTGCGCCAGCAGCGACGAGAAGCTGCAGCGGCTGCGCGCCCTGGGCGCCGACCACCTGATCAACTACGCCACCGAAAACTTCATGGCGGCTTCGCATCGCGTCTTCGGCCGGCCGCGCGTGTTCGGTGCATCGGCGCCGCCCGACGGCGCCGACGTGGTGGTGAATTTCACGGGCGGCGACACCTGGGTGCCATCGATCCGCTGCCTGCGCCGCCAGGGCCGCCTGCTGACCTGCGGCGCCACGGCCGGCTTCGATCCCAAGGAGGACATCCGCTACATCTGGACGTTCGAGCAGAACATCATGGGCTCCAACGGCTGGATGAAGGAGGACATCGAGGCGCTGCTGGACCTGGTGCAGCAGGGCAAGCTCGACCCCTGCATCGACCAGCGCTTCAAGCTTGCCGACGGCCTGGCCGCCCTGCATGCGCTCGAGCAGCGCACCATCACCGGTAAGATCATCGTCGAGCCTTGATGTTCTTGGAGCGCGGGCGCGGCGATCGCCTATGACTCTCCCGTCATCCGGAGCGCAGCGAGGGATCTCCTGCGGCAAGGCGCACGGTGCGCCATTCGCGGGAGATCCCTCGCTGCGCTCGGGATGACAGAAAGGGCAGCAGCACGGCGTTACGCCATATGCGATCGTCCTGGGAGGCGGGCGAGGTGCCCGCGCCTCGGACGCGCCGATCACGGCGCCTGCGCCGTGTCGTCGATCGCCACCAGCCGGCAGAATTCGGGCGCGACGCGCAGCGTGACCTGGGCGCCGACATCGAAATCGGCGGCGGCGTGGACCTTGATGCGCGCGCCTGCGACGTCGACCATGTATTCGGTGTAGGCGCCCAGGTAGTGGCTTTCGACCACCTGGCCGCGCAGCACGTTCAGGCCGTCGTCAGGCGCTTCCGCCCCGCCGCCGGCGCTGATGGCGATGGTTTCCGGACGCAGCATCGCCTGGTAGCGCGGCGCCGTGGGCGCGTCGGTATCGTCCAGGCGCAGTGCGAGGCCGCCGGCCGTGGTCCAGCCGGCGCCGTCGCGGCGCGTCACGTCGATGAAGCTGGCGCGTCCCACGAAGTCGGCCACGAAGCGATTGGCCGGGCGGCGGTAGAGCTGCTTGGGTGTGCCGGCCTGCGCGATGCGGCCGCCATCCATGACAAGCACCCGATCGGACATCGACAGCGCTTCTTCCTGGTCGTGGGTGACGTAGACGGTCGCCACGTCCAGCTCACGCTGCAGGCGCTTGATCTCGGCGCGCGTGCTCTCGCGCAGCTTGGCGTCGAGGTTGGACAGCGGCTCGTCGAACAGCAGGACGCGCGGCCGCCCGACGATGGCGCGCGCCAATGCCACGCGCTGCTGCTGGCCGCCGGAGAGCTGCGCCGGATGGCGCTGGCGCAGATGGCGCATGCCCACGATCTCGAGCGCGTTGTCGACCTGCCGCGCCACGTCCCTGGCCGGCACCTTCCGGATCGCCAGCGGGAAGCCGACATTGGCGGCCACCGTCATGTGCGGCCAGATCGCGTAGGACTGGAAGACCATGCCGACCTGGCGCTCGTGCACCGGCACCACCAGGTTCTGCGCCGGCGCCGAGACGGTCTGCCCGTCGATGCGGATCACCCCGCTGCTGGCGTCCTCCAGGTCGGCGATGCAGCGCAAGGTCGTGGACTTGCCGCAGCCCGACGGCCCCAGCAGCGACATGAACTCGCCGCGGGCGACCTCGAAGGAGATGCCGTGCACGACGGTGAGCGGCCCGTAGCCCTTGGTCAGGGCCTCGACTTGGATGCTCATGGCACGCCCTTCTTCACTCTCTCTTTCTCATCCGCGGCGCGCCGTCGGCGCCAGGCGCAGGATCAGCGCCATGGCGACGAAGATGATCACCGTGGCGACGACAGCCAGCGCGCTCGCCAATCCCCAGTTGGCCTGCTCGAAGAACGACCAGATCGATATCGAGATCACCGAGGTGTTGACTGAATAGATCAGGATCGCCGAGGAGATCTCACGGAAGAAGGCCATGAACAGCAGGAAGTAGGCGCCCTGCAGCGAGAGCGAGACCAGCGGCAGCAGGATGCGCGACATTCCCTGCAGGCGGGTGGCGCCGTTGACCCAGGCGGCTTCCTCCAGGCTGCGGTCGATCTGCACCATCTGCCCGCCGATGGTCTCCGTGGCGTAGGGCAGGAAGCGCGTCACGAAGGCGATCACCATCAGCGCCAGCGTGCCGTAGAGCGGCACCGGCAGGTAGGCGTAGGCCCATAGCAGGCCCAGCCCCAGCACCACGCCGGGCACGCCGAAAGGCAGGCTGGCGAGGAAATCCAGCGTGCGATGTCCGGCAGGCCGCAGCCGCAGCGTGAAGTAGCAGCACAGCAGCCCCAGCCCCACGCCGATCGCCGCGCCGGCGCCCGACACGATCAGCGTGTTGGTGAAGCTGCCCATGGTCGAGCCGCTTTCCCAGATGAAGGCGTAGTTGCGCAGCGTGTAGATGCCCTCCAGGGGGTTGACGGTGAACCACTTCAGCACCGAGGTGTAGAGCAGGATTACCATCGGCATCACCAGCCCGAGGAACACGAACCCGAAGCACAGCAGGTTCGCCGCCCAGCGCCAGCGTCCCAGCGGCAGGTCGCGCATGCGGCCGGCCTTGCCGGTGACGGTGGTGAGCCGCCCGGCGGTCGTGACGCGCCGCTGCGCCCAGATCGCCGCGCCCGTGATCAGGCTGAGCGCCACGCCGATCGCGGCCGCCAGCCCGTAGTCCGTCGGCGAGAAGCGCACGAGCAGGTAGAGCTGCGTCGCCAGCACGGTCACCTGTCCCGGGATGCCCAGCAGCGCCGGGATCGCAAACTGCTCGATCGTCATCACGAAGGTCAGGATGAAGCTGGAGATCAGCGAATAGCCCAGCAGCGGCAGCGTCACCCGCAGCAGCACGTGGTGCGGCCTGGCGCCGGCGGCGCTGGCGGCCTCCTCATAGATCGGGTCCATGCCGATGATCGGCCCGCGCATGGTGAGGTACACGAACGGCACCTGGTGCAGCACCATCACGAAGACGATGCCGATGGCGGTGTAGATGTCGGCGCGCAGCCAGGGCATGCCCAGCATGTCGTCGACGACGGTGTTGTAGATGCCGCCTGGCGCGCCGACGATGATCCACGCCATGGCCAGGATGAAGGACGGGAAATAGAACGTGAGCCCGATCAGCGGCATCACGATGCGGGTGTAGCGGAAATCCGTGCGGTGCAGGATGAGCGCGATCGCGGCGCCCGTGACGATCGAGATCACCGACGTGAACAGCCCGATCACCAGCGTCGTGAGCATCGACGACAGCACGCCGCCTGACGCAAGCCCGGCGTAGTTGCGCAGTGTCCACTCCCCAGGCAGGCCCGGCGCGCTGGTGCGGAAGCTGCCGTACACCAGCGCGACCACCGGGATCGCCACCATCGCCGCGACCAGCGCGAAGGTGGCCCAGTAGACGCCGGTCAGGACCCGGCCGGCACCGGCATGCGCGGGCATCGGCGGCCCCTGTCGTCGGTCGCCGCGGATCAGCGGATGCCGAAGGTCGACCGCCACGTCTCGACAATGGCCTTCTGGCGATCCGGCGTCAGGATCTTCTCGCCGTCGACGACGTTGCTGAGCTGCGCCGTCGCGGGCAGCTTGCTCAGCGGCGGTGCGCCCTTGCGCGTGACGGAGAGGCCGCAATAGGTCTGCAGGTGCACCTGGCCCTCGGCGGTCATGAGCCAGTTCAGGAAGACCTTGGCGGCGTTGGGGTGCGGAGCCTTGGCGGCGACGAAGGCCTTGTTGGCCGACAAAGTCGTGCCCGATTTCGGATAGACGAAGCCGACGGGAGCGCCGTCCTCCAGCAGCGGATTGAGCGGCAGGTCGGTCAGCTCGGCCACGCGCACGTCGCCGCGGATCACCGCCTGGATGATGCCGCCGGAACCCTCGAAGAAGCGCACCTCATTGGCCTTCAGCCGCGCGGCGGCGTCCTTGATGCCGAGATCCTCCCAGAAGGCGCAGATCTGCTGGATCGCGACCGAGCGCCACGGCGGGTTCATCCCGACCTTGCCCTTCCATTTCGGGTCGAGCAGGTCGGCCCACTCCTTGGGCGCGTCGGCGGGACGCACCTGGGCCTTGTTCCAGATGATGCATTCGCGCGAGTGCTGGATGGTGAACAGCATGTTGCCGTTGTTGAACTCGGGCGCGAAGTGGCCGATCTCCGCCGGCGTCCAGGCCGCCATCCAGCCCTGCTTCATGCCCTCGTCGATGCGTTCGTCCGGGAAGGTCACGAGCACATCGCAGAGATGGCGGCCGGCCGCGAACTCGGTCTGGAAACGCTCGATCAAGGGGTTGCTGCCCAGCCGGATCTGCTCGGTCTGGATTCCGGGCACGGCCTCGCGGAAGCGCCGCAGCAGCGGCTCGATCCCGTTGGGCTGCCAGTTGTTGTAGATGACGACCTTGCCCTCGCTGCGCGCCGCGGCCAGGTCGGGCGCCGCCGTCTGCGCCCGGGCCGTGCCGGCAAGCGCAAGAGCGCCGCTGCCGGCAAGGATGGCGCGCCGCGTCAGTCCGGCGGGATGCTGCTCGGTCATGACGTCCACTCCCTCTTGCGCCGCTCGCGGGACGCTCTTGCGCACAGATTGACTCGCCTGTTTGTCAACTGTCAACAGTTGGCCTATATCTGACGCCATCCGTTCGTCCCTGCCGGATCCGGGGTGATAGCCGATGAGCGTGACAGCCGAGTTTGCCGACTGCCTGCTGGCGCTGGCCGCCCGTGGCCTCGACGACGCGGCGCGCCAAAGCGCCATGGCGCTGGTCCGCGACGGTCTGGCGGTGGCCGCGCTGGGGGCGGGCGAGGCGGGTCCGACGATCCTTGCCGCGTCGGCGCTGCGGCCGGCCGACGGACGTCCGGCGAGCCTGATCGGCCGCAGCACGCATGCCGCTGCGGCCGAGGCCGCGCGCGTGAACGGCGCGGCGATGCATGTGCTCGATTTCGAGCCGATGTGGAACCCGGCCAACCATGCGCTGTCGACCACGCTGCCGGCCTTGCTGGCGCTGGCCGAGACCGCCGGCGCCGATGGTCCCGTGCCGCTCGGCGAGCAGATCCTGACGGCGCTTGCCGTCGGCATCGAGGCGCAGGCACGGTTGCGTCTGTCGTCGGGGCAGCTCGAGCCCGGCAGCCTGGTCTTCCATCCTCCCGGCGCGGTCGGTCCCATCGGCAGTGCCGCGGCCTGCGGCCTGCTGATGGCGCTGGATGTGGATCGGTTCCGGCATGCCATCGCCATCGCCGCGTCGCGGGCGGGCGGCGTCCAGGCCAATATCGGCAGTATGACGAAGGCGCTGCATTGCGGGCAGGCCGCGGCTTCTGGCCTGGAAAGCGCGATGCTGGCGGCGCGCGGCTTCACGGCGGATGCCGATGCGCTGGGCGGTCCACGCGGCTACGGCAAGGCCTTCTTCGGCGATGCCTTCGCACCCGACGCGCTGACCCGGGCGCGCGATGTGCTGCACATCGTGCAGCCGGGGCCGGCCTACAAGCTCTATCCCAGCCAGTACGGCACACATTTCGTGATCACCGCCGCGCTGGCGGCGCGGGCCGCGATGCCCGCCGGCGGCATGGCCGCCCGTGTCGTGATCCACGGCCCGCCGATGGCCTATGTCGACCGGCCTGATCCTGCGACCGGGCTGGCCGGCAAGTTCAGCTTCCAATACACCGCCGCAATCGCGCTGCTCGACGGCACGGTGAGCGTGGCGAGCTTCAGCGATGCGCGCCGTTTCGCGCCGGACCTCGCGGCCCTGCTGCCGCGGATCGAGATCCGGCCCGATCCGCGACGGCAGGGTCGCTTCGATGCGATGACGGTCGCCGTGGACGTCGAGTGGGATGGCGGCCGCGCGCGCGGCGAATGCGATGGGCCGCCCGGCATCTGGGGCCGGCCGGTGCCGGCCGAGCGGTTGCGGGCCAAGGCCGAGGATTGCCTCGCGACCGCGCTGGGCACCGATGCCGCGGCCGAGGTCCTGGCCCTCGTCGATGGCTTTCCAGGCCTGGATGGCGCCGGCCTGGCCCGGCTGATGGCATGGCTGCAGGCGCCGACCCGGCGATAGCCGGCGGCTATGCCGCCATCGCCTCGCGCAGCTGCGTTTCGTAGTAACCCGCCAGCGCTTCCAGCACAGGCACGGTCTGGCCCGCGAACGAGGCGCCGTGCATCACGGCCACGGTGCGCGGCGCCAATGCCGCCAGCCGCCGGATGGTCGGCCCGGTCCTGGGGGTCAGGCTGGTGAAGCCATAGGCCTTCTCGGCGGCGATCGCCGGACCCATGATGTCGCTGTCGGTCAACGCCGGGCTGTCGCCAAGCTGCGTGAACAGGTCGCTGCAGAACAGCGTGCCGGTCGTTTCCTCGTACAGCAGGCTGGCGTCGACGGCATGCGGCACATGGGGGGTCGAAAGGTGACGCACCCGCTTGCCGCCGAGGTCGAGCACCTCGTTGTCGGCCAGCGAGCGCGGCGGCCGCGGCGCCTGGTCGTTGAGCCAGATGGCGCAGCCGAAGCGGCCTTGCATCGCGGTGGCCTGAGGCGCCGCCGCCAGCCACTCGTTCAGCGCGCCGCACTCATCGGCCTCGGCATGGCTGTAGGTGATCCAGCGCAGCCGGTTCAGGTCGATCACCTTGGCGGCCGCTATCGAAACGGGCGCGAACAGGGAACGCATGCCGGTGTGGAATAGCAGCGGCTCGTCGGCATCGATCAGGAACTGATTGAAGGTGAAGCCGCCCGATCCGTCGGGCCCGGGGATCAACGTCGACAGGCGATAGATCTTGTCGGCGATCTCGTGGATACGCGTTTCCATGCTGGCGCTCCTCGATCTGGTTCCAGATACCGATAGTATGTAATATAATTACAGTATCTCACATGTCAATGTTTATAGAGACGCGCATGGAGACGGAACGGGAGAAGAGCCGGCGCGAGGAGTATTCGGAAGCGACCCGGCAGGCCTTGCTGGCGGCGGCCAGGCAGCTGTTCGCGGCCCAGGGCTACCACGCCACCGGGATCGAGGCTGTTGCCCAGGCGGCGCGCGTCACGCGCGGCGCGCTCTATCACCACTTCGATGACAAGAAGGCCCTGTTCGACGCCGTGGTGGTGCAGCTGCAGGCTGGCGCAGCCCAGGCCGTGGCGCGCCGCGCCAGGGCGGAGCCGGACAAGTGGCGGCGCCTGCATGTCGGCACCGAAGCCTATCTCGAGGCTTGCCTGGACCCGGCCTATCGCTGGCTGGTGATCCAGGAGGCGCCCGCGATCCTGGGCCGCAAGCGCTATCAGGAGATCGACGAGGCCTATCCGCTGGGCCTGCTGATCGCGACGCTGATGTCGCTGCGGCGCGACGGCGAGCTCACCTTCGATGATCCCGACCTGCTCAGCCGCATGCTGGCGGCGATGATCTGCGAGGTGGCGCAGCTGCTGGCCGATAGCGAGACGCCGCAGACCCTCAAGCCGCGCGTGGCGGAAGCGCTGGAGCGGATATTGCGGGCGTTCAGGCGATCATAGTTGGGATGACGATGACGTTTCCATGATCCAGAGGCAGATCAAATAGCGAGTGGAGGTTCGGGTCAATCATTTCCCGTGTTAACAAGTGATGGGCGGGTAATTGATGCCACTGGTTATTCTAGAATCATGGGGCAGGGATTGCCAATATCGATAAATTACTTGTTTGCACCTAAAGATTTACAAGGAAAAGCCAAAAAACTACTGGTTGGACGCATCCCAGACATCATCAAGCCTCGGGGAGAAGAGTAATGAAGCCAGCACAAAACTCTGCCGTGCTGCTGAGCCTTATTGAGAAGATGAAGGCGAAAGGTAGCTGGTGTGGCGAAACTCATGTGCAAAAGGCGACCTATATAATGTCGTCGCTTTTTGGCGTTCCTAATGATTTTGAGTTCGTGCTCTATAAGCATGGGCCATATTCATTCGAGCTTAGTGATCATCTTTCTAGAATGCGCGTCTCCGGCTTGCTTAAGCTTCAGCCACAGCCGTATCCCTATGGTCCGTCACTGGGATTCGGGGATGGAGCTGGGACACTGAAGGAGATGTATCCGAAGACCGTCGATCGGTATTCAGAGCTTGTCAATTTTGTTTCCGATGTTGTCGCCGGAAAAGGTGTATCTCAACTTGAGAAGCTCGCAACAGCCTTGTACGTAACTGATGAACTTGGTGAAAACAAAAGCGTTGGAGAAAGAGCTAAGCGTCTTGTCGAACACAAGCCGCATATCGATATGCAAGCGGCTAACGATGCGGTTTCAGAGATTGACGGCGTCATGCGCCTCAAACGCGCGAGATTTTCGTGATTGTTAATGCTCAGCTTGTTGGTGTTGCATCGTGTGATAGCACGATCGGATCGTGATGGCCTTCGTCTGTCACTTTGATCGTCGCACCATCACATAGAACGCGCCGCCGCCGCCATGACGGGCATGCGCCGCGCGCACGCCGTAGATCCGGGCGCGGTTGGCGGGGCGGTTGAGCCAGTGCGGGAACTCGGCGCGGATGCGGCCGCCGGCCGGCCGGCCTTCCTGCGCCCGCTGGCCCTTGCCGGTGATCACCAGCACGACGCGGCAGCCGGTGGCCTGGGCGCGTTCCAGGAAGCGCGACAAGGCCCGCTCCGCCTCGGCCAGGGTCAGGCCATGCAGGTCCAGGCGCGCGTCGGGGATCAGCCGGCCGCGCCGCAGCCTGTCGGCGGTGGCGCGATCGAGGCCCGTCGCGCCGGCCGGATCGAGCGCCTGTGGCGGCGGCGGGCGCGTGGCCGGAGCCCGCATCAGGGCTGCCGCCGGGCGTGGCTTCTCGCTGGCCGACGGACGGGCGCGTCCCGGCAGTGGCCGCTCCACGCGCCGTCGTCGCCCCTTGAGCGGCCGGGCATCCTTCATCGCAGCGCGGAACAGCGCCGCGGGATCGTCGTCATCGCTCGCCATGGCCGGGCTTGTAGCACAGGTGGCCCCGTCCCCAGGGCGATCGCATATGGGAGCATCGGTGCTATCTCCTCGCCTCGCGGCAGCGGGGAGAGGAAGGGGCCCATGCCGAAGGCATGGGAAGGCGAGGGGTAGGAACGATCAAGCCATGCAGCAAAAATGGGGACTGATCAGTCGTACCCCTCACCTTCCCATCGCTTCGCGATGGGCCCCTCCCTCTCCCCGCTGCCGCGGGGCGAGGGGGAACGGCGTCATATGCGATCGCCCTGGCCCCGTCCCTTGCCGCTGCCGGGCGTGGTCGCTACAAGCCGCATCGGAAGCGTGAGGATATCGTCGATGGCTGCGCCCACGATTGCTGTGCCGACCCTGCCGAGCGGCGGGCCTGACCCGGATTTGCGCGACGGGCTTGAGTTTTTGCGCGGCGGGCGCTTTGCCGATGCCGAGGTGCGTTTTCGCTCGGCCATGGTGCGCTTCGGCGAGCGGCCGGACATCCTGCATTTCCTCGCCGTATGCGTGGTCAATCGTGGCGATGCGGCGGCCGCCGAGAAGCTGTGGCGCAAGGCGATCAAGCGCGATCCCGACGAGCCGATGCTGCATTTCAACCTCGGCGCCGTGCAGCACCGGCAGGGCCGGTTCGATGACGCGGTGAAGAGCTGGCGCCATGTCCTGCGGCTCGACGGCGCCTATCACGAGGCGCGGCTGCGGCTGGCGGCGACCCTGGCGGAGCTCGAGCGGCACGCCGAGGCCGAAGGCGCCTATCGCGAGCTGGTGGCGGGGCTCGATGCGGCGGCTGACGGCGATGTCCCGCCCGAGGCGGTGGCGCAGCGCTGGCGCCAAGTGGCGATGGCGCAGGCCGGCCTGGGCTATGTGCTCTACCGCCTGGGGCGATCGGAGGAGGCGCTGGCGCCGTTCAACGCTGCGATCACGGCGATGCCGGCGACGGCACCGGAATGGCCGGGGGTCCAGGCCGATCGCGGCCTGGCGCTGGCTGCGTCCGGCAATGTCGATGATGGATTGGCGGCGATCGACGAGGCGCTGACCCTGGCGCCGGATCGGGCGGCGCTGCATCACAGCCGCGGCCACGTGCTGTTCCACGGCGGCCGTCCGGCCGACGCGATCGCCTCGCTGCAGCGGGCCGTCGAGCTCGATGCGTCACGCGCCGACACCGTGCGCCTGCTCGGCCTGTCGCGCGAGCACACCGGCGATGTGGCCGGCGCCATGGAAGCCTTCGAGAGCGCCTTGAAGATTCGGCCTGGATTCGCGGACGCGCTGCAGGATGCGACGGCGCTGGCGGTCGAGCGCGGCGAGTATGGCCGTGCGCTCGATCTGCTGAAGCCCTATCTCGAGCAGCATCGCGACGATGCCAAGGCCTGGAACAACGCCGGCATCGCGTTCCTGATGCTGGGCGAGCTGGAGCGCGCGCATGCCGCCCTCAAGCGCGCCCATCGCCTGGCGCCGAACGATCCGATGGTGCTGACCAACTACGGCCGCACCTTGACCCGCATGGATCGGGCCCACGAAGCCGCGGTCCTGCATCGGCGCGCGCTCGAGCTGCTGCCCGGCGACCCACGGCTGCTGGGGCACTACGGCGATTGCCTGCTGGCGCGCGGCCATCTCGAGGAAGCGCGCGCCACCTATCAGCAGGCGCTGGTCGTGGATCCCAACAATACCGATGCGCAGGCTGGCATGGAGCGCCTGCGGGCGATGCCCAACCTGTCGGCGCCGCCGTCTGCGTGAAGGGCCTGCCATGCCGGATGATCCTGCCTTCGATGCCGGTGCCAACCTCGCTGTGGTGCGGGCGCGCATCGCAGCGGCAGCGACGGCTTCCGGCCGCGACCCGCATGACGTGACCTTGGTCGCGGTCTCCAAGACGCACGGTGCCGAACGAGTCGCGGCCTTGATCGCCGCCGGACAGCGCGTGTTCGGCGAGAACCGTGTGCAGGAGGCCGAGGCGAAGTTTCCGGCGCTGAAGGCAGCGCATCCCGGCCTCGAGCTCCACCTGATCGGTCCGCTGCAGACCAACAAGGCGCGCGATGCGGTGGCGTTGTTCGATGTGATCGAAAGCGTCGACCGGCCCAGGCTGGCGGCCGAGCTTGCCAAGGAGATGGCACGTCTCAATCGTCGCCCGATCTGCTTCGTGCAGGTCAATACCGGCGAGGAGGCGCAGAAGGCAGGCGTGCTGCCGCACGAGGCGGATGCGTTCGTGCGCGCTTGCATCGACGATTACCAATTGCCCGTGACCGGCGTGATGTGCATCCCGCCGGTCGACGAGGAGCCGGCGCTGCATTTCGCGCTGCTGCGCAAGATCGCCGAGCGCAACGGGCTTGCTGCGATCAGCATGGGCATGAGCGCCGACTATGAAACCGCGGTTCGTTTCGGCGCCACGCATGTGCGCGTCGGCACGGCGCTGTTTGGCCAGCGCCCCGGCTGACGGCTTCCCTCTTGTCCCGTGCCTTGGACGATCACGGAATGGTGCGCCGGGGTTGAAGCGTCGCCACAGGATCGCCACATCTGAGCACGCATCGCGAGCGTAAGCTCATCGACAGGCCGATCCAAGCCGCGATAGACGCATCTTTGTGGTGCAACCATGGCGAGTTCTGGTCAAACAGGACGGCGCGTGGGCAAAACCATGACGATGACCGGGGATGCGCCGGGCATCGCGTGCGTACCGACAGGCTATGGCCAGTCGCGCGACGCGGAGGGAATCATGCAACCCAGGAGATGGGCGCCAGTGCTCGTGCTCGCGGCGGCGCTGGTTGCGTCGGCGGGTGCCGTGCATGCCCAGGAGCGCGCCGGCATCGTTGCCTGGCCACCCGAGGCCGACGCCATGGCGATGCGCGAAGCCCCGCGCGAAGAAGGTGCTGTTGTCGCATGGACGACGCTGGATCCGCCGGCGCTGGTCGATACGCTGCGCCGTGGCGGATTGGTGATGCTGGTGCGGCACGGCCAGGCCGCGGGCAACGATCGTGACCCGGCGCCCTGGCGTATCACCGGCGATCGCCGGGCGCAGAGCAATCTGACATCGGCTGGCAAGGCGCAGGCGCGCCTGATCGGCGTTGGCCTGCGGACGCTGGGGGTTCCCGTCACGAAGGTCGTGGCCAGCCCCTACTACCGGGCGCGCGATTTCGCCGAGATCGCCTTCCGCACCAAGCCGGTGATCGCAGCCGACCTGGGGCCGGAGAATCCCGGGCAGATCGATGCGTACCGGCGCTACCTCGACACGCCGCCGGTCGGCGGCAACCTGGTCGTGGTCGGTCACCTGCTGGCCCCGACGACGGCCCAGATCTCGCAGCTGAGCGAGCTGGCCGATGGCCATGCCGCCATCTATCTGCCGGACGGCAAGGGCGGAAAGACCCTGATCGCGCTCATCGCGCCGGCTGACTGGGCGCGGCTGATCGAAGCCGTGCCGGGCGGCTGAGCATCGCGGCACGCGAAACGCACGCACCTGTGCGCGGACAAGATGCAACCCTGCTTTTCGTGTCCGGCGCGGCGGCATAAGATGCCGCCCTCTGTCCGCACCGTGTTCGCCAGGAGCCATCATGCACTGCCCCCCGCGCGTCATTGCCGCCGCGCTAGGCGTCTTTCTGTTGACCGCCTGCACGGGCGGCGGTGGCGGCGGCGATGGCGGTGACCGCCCGGCGGTGACCTTGACCAGCGTCGAGCCGGGCCGCTTCGAATCCAGCCGGCCGGGCACGCCCATTCCGCTGGCCACCATCAAGACCATGGACGACCGTCAGGTCGCCGGCACGTTCGGCCGCCCGGTGTTCCAGCGCGACGAAAGCGGTGGCGCGCGCCTGCTGCGCTTCCGCAGCGATGCCTGCGACCTCGATCTCTTCATGTACTCGGCGGGCGGCAGCTGGCAGGTCCGCCATGCCGAAGCCCGCGACCGCTCGCTGCGCACGCTGCCGGTCGACCGCTGCGCCGGTTCGGTATCGGCGCAAAAACGGACAGCCTGACGGCCTCTTTCTTCCACCGGCGCAGTTTCCTCTCCCCGCGAGCGCTAGGGCGTCTACACATCTTGGCGCGTTGGCGCGGCAGATTGACTCGGGCCGAGGATAGCGGCTTCCCGTGCGGGTGGGCGATGTGATTCTGTATGGCGCACTTTGGTTCAGCTGGAGTGCCGCCAT
>NZ_VDUZ01000029.1 GCF_008039615.1 Vineibacter terrae
CACGCGCGCACCGGCGCGAAAGCGCCGGATCATGAGCGCGCGTGGACGCGCGCGGTCCGAAAGGCTACCCGGCCACCGCCGCGTCGAGCTCGACCCATACCGGCACGTGGTCCGACGGCTCCGGCCGGCCGCGCTCGGCCCGGTCGATGCCGCAGGCCTTCAGGCGATCGGTGGCCTGTGGCGAGAGCAGCAGGTGGTCGATGCGCAGGCCGTTGTTCTTGGGCCAGGCGCCGGCCTGGTAGTCCCAGAAGCTGTAGGCCTGCACGCCCGGGTGCAGGGCGCGGAAAGCGTCGGTGTAGCCGAGGTTGAGGATGGCGCGCAGCGCCTGGCGCGACTCCGGCCGGCACAGCGCGTCGTTGGCCCAGGCGATGGGATCGTAGACGTCCTTGTCGGTGGGGCAGACGTTGTAGTCGCCGGCCAGCACCACCAGCGCCTCGCTGTCGAGCAGCTCGTGGGCACGCTGGTGCAGCCGCCGCATGAAGGCGAGCTTGTAGGGAAACTTCTCAGTACCGACCGGATTGCCATTGGGCAGGTAGATCGACGCCACGTGCAAGGGCCCGGCGCTGGTCGCGAAGCGCGCCTCGACATAGCGCGCCTGGACATCGCCGTCATCGCCGGGCAGGGCCCGGTTGATGACCTCGGGCTGGGTGCGCGACACCAGCGCCACGCCGTTCCAGCTCTTCTGGCCGACGACGGCGCAGCAATAGCCCGCCGCCTCGACCTCCAGGCGCGGGAACTGGTCGTCCTGGCACTTGATCTCCTGCAGCAGCAGCACGTCCGGCTGGGCCCGCTTGAGCCAGTCCGTGAGGTTGCCGGTGCGCCGGCGCACCGAGTTGATGTTCCAGGTCGCGATCTTCATGGCCGCACCATCGCAAGTCTGCGATGCGAAGGGAAGGTTTACGGGTGCGGCCGGAGCGGTATCATTGTCCACGCACCGTCATCCCGAGCGCAGCGAGGGATCTCCCGGAAAGGAGAACGCGTTCTTGCAAGCGGGAGATCCCTCGCTGCGCTCGGGATACGGTCTGTGCGTTCAAAATGACGCTGGGGCGTGTTCCATGGCCGAAGGGCGCTTGTTCTTCACGTCGGAGATATTCGAAGGCGGCCGCCGTCGCCGGCGCGTGGCCCGGCCACAAAAGACCTGGGTCGAGCCCTCGCGCACCCTGCCGGTGTTCGCCGAGTGCGACGTGCTGGTGGTGGGCGGCGGGCCGGCCGGCACGGCCGCCGCGGTGAGCGCCGCGCGGCTGGGCGCCGATGTCGTGCTGCTGGAGCGCTACAACCATCTCGGCGGTCTGTCGACCGGCGGGCTGGTGTTCTGGATCGATCGCATGACCGACTGGGATGGCAAGCCGGTGATCCGCGGCTTCGCCGAGGAGGTCTTCGACCGCCTGCCCAAGGAGTATGTCTGTGGCCCGGCGCGCGCCGACTGGGGCTCGCGCGATGCCGCCACCGCCGCCTACTGGTCGCTGCGCGCCGCAGCCTTCCACGGCATCGTCACGTGGTCGCCCATGGTCTGCCCGGAGCGCCTGAAGCTGGTGTCGCTCGACATGGTCGAGGAGGCCGGCGCGCGGCTGGCGCTGCACGGCTGGGCCTCGGTGCCGGTCGTCGAGGACGGCGCCGTGAAGGGCGTCGTCTTCGAAAGCAAGGAGGGGCGGCAGGCGATCCTCGCCAAGGTCACGGTCGACGCCACGGGCGACGGTGACATCTTCCATCGCGCCGGTGTGCCGTCGGAGAACGACATCGAGAAGAACGACATCCACCACTGCATGAACACGGCCTGGATATGGGCCGGCGTCGACATGAAGCGGTGGATGGATTTCCGGACCTCGGATCCCGACGGCTACAGCGCCTTCATGGCGCTGGGCCGCGAGAAGGTGCGGCACTTCGAGCGGCCCTTCACCTCGTGGCGCGATGACGTGGCGCTGTTCATGGGGCCGCGCCAGTCGGGCTTCGATGCGCTGAACGTCGATGACCTCACCGAGGTCGAGACGCTGTGCCGGCGTCTGATGTGGCAGCACCTGGAGGTGTTCCGCGCCCACGCGCCGGGCTTCGCCAACGCCTATCCCGTGCAGAGCGCGCCGCAGATGGGCGTGCGCCACACGCGGCGCATGGTCGGTGTCGAGAAGGTCGTGCGCGCGCAATGGGATGACGGCACGCCGCTGTCGAGCGAGGTCGGCGTCAGCCCCTCGCTGTCACCCAGGTTCCGCAATATCTCGGTGCCCTATGGCGCGCTGCTGCCGCGCGCCGTCGACGGGCTGCTGGCCCCCGGCCGGCACCTGTCGTGCGATGCCACCTCGCATTCCTTCATGCGCGAAATCCCGCAATGCTGGCTCACCGGCCACGCCGCCGGGGCCGCCGCGGCGCTGGCCGCGTCCGTCGGCGTGGCGCCGCGCGCGCTGGACGTCACGGTGCTCCAGAGTGCCCTCCAGAAGCAGGGCGCTTACGTGCGGCCGTCTGCTTCTTCGGACCGCGCGCGTCCACGCGCGCAATCGCCCGCAGCGGAGCGCAAGGCGATATCCTGACTGTCGGCGCTTGCGCGCCAATGCGGGCGTGGACGCCCGCGATCCGACATCACACGCTGAACGAGTTGCCGCAGCCGCACGAGCTGCTGGCGTTGGGATTCTTGATCTGGAACGAGGCGCCGACCATCTCGGTGACGTAGTCGATCTGGCTGCCCTTGAGCAGCTCCAGCGAGGCGCTGTCGATCAGCACCCGGGCGCCGTCCTTCTCGATCACGACGTCGTCGTCGCCCGTGTTGGTGTCGAAATCGAACATGTACTGGAAGCCCGAGCAGCCGCCGCCGTTGACCGCCACGCGCAGCTTGGCTTCGGCGGACTCGCGCGACAGCAGGAAGGCGATGCGCTTGGCGGCGCTGTCGCTCAGCGTCACCTGGGCATCGACCGGGACATCGATGAAGGCATCCGGCATGGCTCGAACCTTGTCTGGCGGGCCGCGTCCGGCCCTTCTCGTGCCTAATGTGGTGCTGCCGGCGGGACTGTCAACCAAATGCAGGTCCAAGTCGGTCGGACGCCACCGAAAACAATGGCTCCGCGCCGGTTCGGATTATAAAATTGCATGACTGGTCATTAGCCACACTAAAAGCGGGGATTTTGTCGTGTCCACACCTGTCAGCCAGACGCCGGCCCCGCCCATGCCATTGTTCTACACCCAGCCGGCACCGGTCGACGCCAATCGGCACAGGGGCAAGTCGCTGCGCGACAATCCCGGCTTCGGCTTCTCGGTGCGCACCAATTCCGTGCCGGTGAGCGGCGCCGAGTTCGCGCTGGCGCAGCGCCACTACCCGATCGTGTTCTCGGGTCAGGACGGGGCCGTGCCGGTGGCGGTGCTGGGGCTGCGGGCTGACGAGAACCTGTTCGTGCGCCGCGACGGCACCTGGGAGCCCAACCTCTACATTCCGGCCTATGTGCGCCGCTATCCGTTCGTCTTCATCGAGGCGGCGGGCGGCCAGCTCATCCTGGCGATCGACGAGGGCGGCGGCTTCGTCGTCGACGGCGGCAAGCTGCCGCTGTTCGATGCCGAGAACAAGCCCACCAACCTGGTCAACAGCGCGCTGCAATTCTGCGCCGCCTATCAGAACAACCACAAGGCGACGGCCGAGTATGTCGCGGCCCTGCAGGCCAACGACGTGCTGGTCGACAACCAGGCGCAGGCCACGATCGCCGGCACCGAGCGCCTGTCGCTGGCCGGCTTCAAGGTGGTCGACGAGGCCCGGTTCAACAAGCTGCCGGCCGCCACCCTGGAAGCCTGGCGGGAGAAGGGCTGGCTGGCCTGGACCTACGCCCACCTGCTGTCGTTCGGCTGCTGGAACGCGCTCGCCAACCTCGCCGCCGAGCGCAAGAAGGCGGCGGCATAACCCGATACACACTGTCATCCCGAGCGTAGCGAGGGATCTCCCCCGAATGACGCACTCGTGCGCCCGTCCGCAGGAGATCCCTCGCTGCGCTCGGGATGACAGGATCTCCCTACCGCTTGCCAGCGAAGATGCCGGTGGCGCGGTAGGCGGCGCCGTTGATCGCGAAGCTGCCGGCCTGGTAGGCGACCGGGTCGGTCGGGCTGCGGAAGAAGGAGCCGTTCAGCGCGCCGCTGCGGCCACCGCCGGTGACCGTGGCGACGAAGTCCCGCGGCGTCCGTGGCGCGGCGGAGGGGCCGGTGTAGTCGGTGCCGTCGAAGCTGGTGATCGCCACCGAGCCCGAGCGGGTGCCGAAGTTCCAGGCCTGGCGGTAGCCGCCGGCTGCAACGTAGCGGTCGTTGCCGTTGGTGACGTTGCCGATGATGTGGCCGCTGTAGGAGGCGGTGCCGTAGACCGGGATCTGCGCCACGCTCGCGAGCTCGCCGGCGACCCAGGTTCCCAGGTGCATGCGGTCGCGCTGGCCAGCGCGCGGGCCGCTGTCGTAGCGCACATCGCCGGCCCAATATCCCCACGACAGGTATTGGCAGTCGCAGAAGCTCACGCCGCTGGGCAGGAGGTTCTGCACCGGCACGCTGGACTGGGTCACGGCGAACACCCGCGCATCGGCGGGATTGCCGTGGCCGTAGGTGGCGCCGACCGTGGCGCTCTGCGCCATCGCGAAATTGGCGTCGTCGATGAAAGCCGAGCGTGACCGGTTGGGCCCCGAGAGGCCGCCGAGCGCCAGGGTCAGGTCGGGATGGTGGTGATGATGGCCGGCACGCTTCAGCCGCAGCGTCGCCTCGACGCGGTTGCTGGACGCGTCGGTGGTGATGCCGACATCGGTCGGGCGCCTGTTGCGCAGGCTGTATTCGGAGATGTTGCCTGACGCGTCGACCGTCTCGACATTGGCGCCGGCATAGCCGTTCATCGGGCGCGTGGTCCGCCGGCTGCCGAGCCCGTCGGGCACCGCCGCCGGCACCGCGAGCGCGAGCGGATAGTAGCTGTCGGTCGAGCTCAGGTTGTCCAGCGGCTGCCGCAGGGCCGCCTGCTGCGTGCGCGTGCTGTCGTTGATGCCGTTGGTCACCAGGCTGTCGGGGCCGAGCACCATGTATTCGGCGTGCGGGCCGTAGATCGCGGTCCCGGTCTGGGTTTCCATCGTCGAGGCCGCCGACGCGAAGCGCACGGTGTGGTCGCTGGCCGCGGCGCGCAGCGAGCCGCTGAACAGGCCGGACAGCGCGATCGCGTCAGGCTTGGTGTAGTCGGTGATGTAGGTCGCCAGCATCAGCCCGATGTAAGAGGACTGCGCGCTGCCCTGGCCCACGATCCCGAGCGAGGCCTGCATCGCCACCGCACGCTGGTTGGGATCGGGCGCGCTGGCGATCAGCGGCACGTGCGCGTTGGGCGAGTAGACCGACAGCAGCGGCGAGTTGAAGGCCGAGAGGATGGCGGGCCGCAGCGCGTCCTGCGGCGGCACGAAGGCGGTCGGCGAGGTCAGGGTTGCCGACTGGACGCCGACCAGGACATGGGCGCCGAACCCGGAGATCGGCAGGCCGTCGCTGGCCGTGGGCGTGCCGCCGAACACGCCGCTGAGCTTGTCCGGGGCGTTGTTGGGCACGAAGACATAGGCGAAGAAATCACCACCGACCGATGTCAGCCCCAGGCCGGTCAGCGGCCCGAAGCTCGAGCTGGTGTTGCCGGCGGTGAGCGTCACGGCCGCGCCGGGACTCCAGGGCAGGGTGAACGCGGCGCCGCTCTGGGTGGTGAGCGCCAGCGTCGTGCCGCCGACCACCGAAGCGCTGATCAGCGCCGCGTTGTTGGCCGGATCGCGCGGCGCGGCCAGCGTGGCGTTGTTGAACTGGGTGTAGGGCCGGTCGGCGATGTAGCGCCCCTGGCCCGGGATCAACACCACGCTGGGTGGTGCTGGCGGCGGTGGCGGTGCCGGCGGCGAGGGCGGCTGCGCCTGTGGCGGCTGGGGCTGGGGCGTCGTCGGCTGGGGCTGGGGCTGGGGTTGCGGTGCCGGTGGCTGCGGCGCGGCCTGCTGCACCGGCTCGGGCGGCGGCGGTTGCTGCGACGGTCCGGTCGGGCCGGGCGGTGCCGGCAGGAGGAAGGATTGCCCCGACCGGCTGTTGGCATCGGCGCTGGCCGTGTTGGTCAGCTGCGCCATCGTGGTGGCGGACGCCGTGCCGTTGGCCGTGGTCGCGGGCGCGATGGCGCCGGGGGCCAAGGCGGAGTTCACGCCGCTCACGCCGGATTGCGCCAGCCCCTGCTCGATGCTGGACGGTGCCGGCGTGCCCGCGGCCGACGCTGGCCGCGACGCTTCCAGGGCGCCGTTGGGCGCCGCCAGCTCGGTGCGCAGCGCCAGGCGCGGCTCGCCCGGCCGCCGTCCGGTCGCGATCTCGATGATCGACCCGGGGCGGCGCGCGACCTCCTCGCCGTTGGCGTTGGTGACCCGCATGCGCTCGCCGAACAGGAAGAACGCCTTCACGGCCGTCGGCACCGAGGCGTCGATCACGCTGATGCCGCCGCGGATGCCGATCGTGGCGGCGGGCGTCTTGACCACGGCTTCCGACGACTTGGTGATGTTGCCGCCGACCAGGCGGAACACGCCCTTGGTGACGGTGACCGCGATGTCGCCCGCCTTCTTGTCCGGGTCGTAGACGTAGCGGTCGATCACGATCTGGCTGCTGGGCCCGATGGTGAGCGCCGTGCCGTCGTTGAACAGCAGGTGGGCCCGGTCGTTGGCCGACGTGCGGATCGCTTCGTTGGCGACGACGTCGGTGCCGACGCGCAGGATGCGGTCCTGCTGCGCCGGCGGCGTGCCGATCGGCTCGCCTGCTGCCGAGCTGGTGACGCCGACCTTGGACTGCGCGCCGACACCGTGCAGCGCCAGCATGGTGGCGCACAACAGCCCAGGAACGGAGGTCATCCTCATGATGTCTCTCCCTGCCGCCCGAGGCGGCTCAGAACCGCCATGTCATGCCGACCATGGCGATGTAGTTGACGTAGGCGAAGTTGGGCAGCGTCGATGAGCGCGAGTTGCGGGCGCCCTGCACGACCACCGCGAGGCGCTCGGCGACCGGTATCTGCAGCGTCGCCGACAGGCGCCACTCGCGGTCGCGCCGCGTCGTGTTCGGATCGATGGTCGGGTCCGGCTCGGCATAGTTGTCCCACAGGCGCGCCGCGGAGAGCGCCAGCGAGATCTGGTCATCGGGCGCCCACGAGGGCCGTCCCATCGTCGCGATCAGGCCCACGCCCAGCAGCCATTCGTTGTAGGTCTCGAACGGCTTGTTGGCATCGAAGCGGCCGATGCCGGCGGTGGCGCCCAGCGACAGCCACGGCAGCACCTGCCAGTCGGCCGACAGCCGCCCGAACTTCTCCCAGCCGGTGCGGAAATCGTTGAACGGCCGCGTCGCGCTGTTGTGGTAGTCGCGCCGCCGCAGCTCGGCGACGAAGCCGGCCGACACGCTGGCCCATTTCTTGTCGATGTTGACGCCCAGGCCGGGCGCCACATATTCCGTCGACGAGCCCAGGATCACATAGTCGAATGCGGCATAGGGCCGGATGCTGACCTGCGGCAGCGCCGAGGGCAGCAGCCACAGGCGCGGGCCGCTCGACAGGCTGGCATAGAGCAGGTTGACGTCGGTGGCCTTGAACTGCCGCGCGACATAGAGCGTCCCCTGGGTGTCGAGCGCCTCGCCGCCCTGCGTGCCGAAATCCCACAGATGCTGGAAGGTGCCGATGATGAAGGCGTTCCAGTCCTTCCTGGACGTCGATTGCCGGTCGAGCTGCGCGTCGATGCCGCCGAAGCGGACGGTGCCGCCGGTGGGCGCGGCGTTGGCGTTCGACTGGTAGCGGAAGCCCCACAGCAGGCTGCCCGAGAATTTGTGCGGATTGATCTGGCGGTCGATCTCGGCCAGGAAGGCCTCGGCCCGCGTCCGCACCGTCGGCGGCACGTCCGGCAGGGCGAGTACGTCCGTCACGTAGCGGCGCGCCACCTGGTACGAGCCCAGCCGGTAGTAGAGCACGCCGAGCTCCAGACGCACGCGCGGCAGGTTGGGCGCGATGATCAGCATGCGCTCCAGCGCGGCAACGGCGCCCTCCAGGTCGCCGACCTTGATCGCCAGCTCGACGAAGGCGAACGCCTTCTGGAGGTCGCCCGGATCGGTGATCATCGCCTTGAAAGCGGCATCATAGGCGGCACGGTCGGACGGCGCCGGCTGTGCCTGCGCGGTCGATCCAAGCGGCACGCCGCATGTCAGGCACAGGGACAGGAGTCCTGCCCGCAGCCACGTTGATCCACGCAACTCACCCCCCGTGACTTGCGTTCTGCAAACTCCCCGGCCTCGTTACGACACACGATCCCCTGTGCCGCAGCATCGCCGCTGCGGCTGCGCGCATGCACGTGACGAAGCATTCAAATTGTCAAACGAACGACGTGGAGGCCACGGAACTGAAACGCGTACGCCATCGGCACACGCTCACCGCCGGCCCACCTTCCCATCGGCAGTGTCGCACGCTGGGATGGCCGCGCCCCACACGGCCATCACATAGGAAACTTTATAGGATAATTCATGCCGGCGCAACCGAGCCGCCCGATCCGCGAGCGTCAGGCGCCTGCAATGCGCTCGCGTGCCCGCACCCGCTCGCGATGCAGGATGTAAAGCCCCGAGCCGATGATCAGCGGCAGGCCGCCCCATAGCCACGGTGTCGGTATCTCGCGCCAGAACAGCCAGCCGTAGCCCAGCGCGAAGACGATCGAGATGTAGTCGAACGGCGCCAGCACCGCGGCCGGCGCCAGCCGCCAGGCACGCGTCACCAGGATCTGGCCCAGCCCGCCGATCACGCCCAGCGCCAGCATCCAGAGCCAGTCGATAGCGGTGGGCCACACCCAAAGCGTGCCCAGCGGCTCGCCGGCCACGGCGTTGGTGACGATGATCAGCCCGCTGACGCCGATCGCCGCCAGCGAATAGATGGTGATCGTGGTCTGGTCGCTGTCCGTGCGGCTCAGCCGGCGCACGCAGATCATCGACAGCGCATAGCACAGGGTGGCGGCGAGCACCGCCAGCGACAGCGGGTGGAAGGCGGCCGAGCCCGGCTGGACGATGATCAGCACGCCGGCGAAGCCGACGCCGACCGCGCTCCAGCGCCGCCAGCCGACGCGCTCGCCCAGCAGCGGCACGCCCAGCGCCGTCATGAAGAGCGGTGCGGCGAAGGAGATCGCGTAGAGCTCCGCCAGCGGCATCAGCGGGAAGAGGTAGAAGAAGCCGTACAGCGACAGCAGCGATGCCGCCACGCGCACCGACTGCAGCAGCGGCTGCCGTGTCGCCAGGGTCTGCCAGCCGCCTGCCGCCTGGATCAGCCAGAGCTGCGGCAGCAGGCCGAACAGGCTGCGGCAGAACATCACCTGCAGGGTCGGGTAGTGTGCATCGAGCCCCTTCACCATGGCGTCCATGGTGGAGAGGAGCGCGATCGCCATGATCTTGTTGTAGATGCCGCCGACGGGATCGATCAGCGACATGGCAGGAAGGCGCAACGCAACATCGCACGCGGAAATAGCATTGCGCCGCGGTGGTGTCATCCGAACAGACATGGGATGATCGCAGCAGGCGTCGCGGCGCGCGACGGGCAGGGCGATCGCATAAGGCCCTTCTGTCATCCCGAGCGCCAGCGAGGGATCTCCCGCAGCAGGACGCACGGTGCGCTGTTCGCGGGAGATCCCTCTTCTGAGCCTGTCGAAGGGGCGCTCGGGATGACAGGAGTGGCGGCCGCGCGACCTTGCGCCATATGCGCTCGCCCTGGCGCGACGGGGAGCGCTCGATGAGGCTGGCGCTGGCAAGGCGGTGGAGCAGGCGGCTGCCGGTCGTGGCGCCGCTGCTGATCCTGGTCGCCGCCTTGGCGCTGCGCGTGGCCGATCCGCCCGGCGTCGCCCGCCTGCGCGACTTCGCCTTCGATACCTTCCAGCGGCTGCAACCGCGCAGCTACGACCCGCAATGGAACGTGCGCATCGTCGATATCGACGAGGCGTCGCTGGCGGCTTACGGCCAGTGGCCATGGCCGCGCGACCGCATCGCCAGGCTGGTCGACAAGCTCACCGAGCAGGGCGCCGCCGTGATCGCCTTCGACGTGCTGTTCGCCGAGCCCGACGCCTCGTCGTGGCGCCGCCGGGTGCGCGAGCTGATCGCGTATGTCGATCCCGAGACGGTGCAGCGCATCGCCAACGCGGTGCAGGACAACGACCAGCTGCTGGCCGACGCCTTCGCGCACTCGACCGTGGTCACGGCCTACGCCTTCGACGTCGCCACGCGCGCGAGCCGGCCGCCGGCGCTGCGCCACGGCTATGCCATCAGCGGCGAGGATCCGCAGCGCTTCATCGGCCGCTATGCCAGCGTCGTCACGACGCTGCCGCTGCTGGAGGCCGGCGCCAAGGGCAATGGCGGCATCACGCCCGACTACGACATCACGGTCATCCGGCGCGTGCCGCTGCTGCTGCGGCTGCAGGACCAGCCGCATGTCTATCCGGCGCTGGCGATGGAAGCGGTGCGCACGGCGCTGGGCGCTTCGACCTACATCGTGCGCGGCGCCACCTCGGGCGGCGACCTGCCGTGGCTGGCGCGCGTGATCGCCCCGTTCGAGGAGGGGGTGCAGTCGGTGCGGGTCGGCGACAAGGTCGTGCCCACCGACCGCAACGCCAACCTGCTGCTCTACGACAGCGGCCACCAGCCGCAGCGATTCATTTCAGCCAAGGACGTGCTGGAGGACCGCGTCCCCAGGGACAAGGTCGAGGGCAGCATCATCTTCATCGGCACCAGCGCGGCCGGCCTCAAGGACATCCGCAACACGCCGGTCGATACCGCCATCCCCGGCGTCGAGATCCACGCCCAGGCGGTCGAGCAGATCTTCACGGACGTCTATCTCTGGCGGCCTTTCTTCGCCGGCTTCCTGGAGGGCGGCTTCCTGCTCGCCGTCGGCTTGCTGTTCGTGTTCCTGATGCCGCGCCTGTCGGCCGGCTGGGAGGCGGTGCTGGCGGTGGCCGGCGTGGCCGCCGGGCTGGCCGTGCCCTGGATCCTGTTCGCCGGCGAGCGCATGCTGGTCGATCCGATCTATCCGCCGGCCACGCTGGCCCTGATGTACGCCGCCAGCTCGGCATCGAGCTTCATGCTGACCGAGCGCGAGCGGGCCCAGATCCGCGGCGCCTTCGGCCTCTACCTGTCGCCGGATGTGGTCGAGGAGCTGGCGCGCAGCCCCGAGCGCCTGCAGCTGGGCGGCGAGGAGCGGGCGCTGACGGTGATGTTCACCGACGTGCGCGGCTTCACCACCATCGCAGAGCAGTTCGACCCGCAGGGCCTGACGCGGTTCATGAACCGCTTCCTGACGCCGATGACCAACATCATCCTGGCCGAGCGCGGCACGATCGACAAATACATGGGCGATGCCATCATGGCGTTCTGGAACGCGCCGCTGGACGTGCCCGACCACGCCGCGCGCGCCTGCCGCACGGCGCTGGCCATGCAGGCGCGGCTCAAGGCGCTGAACGTCGAGTGGCGCGAGCAGGCGCACGCCGAGGGCCGCAACCATATCGCGGTGACCATCGGCATCGGCCTGAACACCGGCCGCGCCTCGGTCGGCAATTTCGGATCGGATCAGCGCTTCACCTATTCGGTGCTGGGCGACGACGTCAACCTCGCCGCCCGCCTCGAAGGCCAGTGCAAGGCCTACGGCGTGGCGGTCATCGTCGGCGAGGACACGCGGGTCCAGGCGCCGGGCTTCGCCTATGTCGAGCTCGATCTCATCAAGGTGAAGGGCAAGACCGAGCCGGAGCGCATCTTCGCGCTGGTCGGCGACGCCGGGCTGCGCGAGTCTGCGGGGTTCGGGGCGCTGCTGGCGGCGCACGCGGCCTTCCTGGCCGAGTATCGCGCCGGGCGCTTCGCCGAGGCCCGCCGGCTGGCGTCGGCGGCGAAGGCGCAAGCCGAACTGGCCGGCTGGTCCGGCACGTACTATGACCGCATGCGCAAGCGGCTGAAGGTGATCATCGCCGATCCGCCGGCGGTCTGGGACGGTGTCTACGAGGCCAAGGAGAAGTGATGCAGCGAGGGGATATCGACGCGCGGCTGGCCGCCATCGAAGCGGCCGTCTGCCGCGAGGTCGGGCGCGGCGCGGCGCCGCTGATGGCAGCCACGCAGGGCCAGCTCGCGCGCGCCGCGCAGGCGATCGCCGCCGCCGAGCAGCCTGTCATCGGCATCATCACCGGCTTCTTCGTGCCGACGCTGGAGCCGCCGATGGCCGAGACTGACGGCCCGGTGGGCGCGGCGCATCTCGCGGTGGGCTTCGCGCGCAGCGGCTGGCGCGTGCGGCTGGCCACCGATTCGCCTTGCGCCGGCGCGTTGACGGCGGCGATGCAGGGCAGCGGCGAGCCCTTCGGCCCGCACATCGCGCTCGACGTGGTCGATGCCGACGACGCGCCGCGCGCGATCGCTGCCGTGGCCGAGCGCTGGCGCGCGGCGGGCGTGACCCACGCCATCGCCATCGAGCGCTGCGGCCGGGCCGCCGACGGCCGCAGCTACACGATGCGCGGCATCGATGTGTCGGCAGCCGCGGCGCCGCTGGACGATCTGTTCACGGCCGGCGCCTGGGTCCGTATCGCGATCGGCGACGGCGGCAACGAGGTCGGCATGGGCAGCCTGCCGCGCGACCTGATCGGGCGTTCGGTGCCCAACGGCGAGAAGATCGCCTGCGTGACGCCGGCCGATCATTTGATGGTTTGCGGCGTTTCCAACTGGGGCGCCTATGCCCTGCTGTCGGCGCTGTCATTGCTGCTTCCGGCCAAGGCGGCGAGCCTGCTGGCGACGCTGACGCCGGAAGCCGACTTGCGCATCCTGGAGACCCTGGTGCGCGACGGCCCGTCGGCCGATCCGGTCGCCGGCGTGCGCGCCGCCTCGGTCGACGGCTTCGCGCATCCCGTGCACGCCGCCGTCATCGAAGCCGTCCTCGCCGCCACCCGCGGCTGAGGGGGCTCATCTCTGCGGGAGTCAGCGCATGCGCATGCCCTGCCGTCATCCCGAGCGCAGCGAGGGATCTCCCGCGAATAGCGCACCGTGTGCCTTGCCGCAGGAGAGCCCTCGCTGGCGCTCGGGATGACAACGAGGTCATATGCAATCATCCCGCTCCCGCGGGGAGAGGTGTCAGCGCGACGGTCGTGGCGTGCCGAAGCGCTCGATCACCTCGGCCAGCTTCACGTGGCCCTTGAAGGCGCCGCTGCCTGCAGGCGCCTCGCCGGCCTCGATCGCCTGTGCGAAGCGCACGTCAGGCTCGGCCTCGATGCGCCGCCGCAGCGCTGCCAGCCGCGGGTAGGACGCCGTGTCGACGGCGTTGTGGAACTCCGCCCAGCGCGCCACGCCGACCAGCACGGTGTCGGCCAGCGTCAGCCTGTCGCCGGCCAGGAACGGCGTGTCGCCGATCAGGGCTTCGAGCCGGTCGTGGCGGTTGGCGACCGATCGGCGTCCGAAGGCGCGCAGGGTCTCCTGCACGGCCGGGTCGGGCGCCTTCATTTCCAGGGCCGCCCACAGGGGACTGAAGGCGCCGGTGAAGCCGGTGTTCAGGAAGGCCATGAGCTGATGCATGCGGTCGGCCTGCGGGCTGCCGGGCGCGAAGCTGATGCGCCGAGCCGTGTCGCGCATCTCCAGCCACAGGGCGATGGCCATGGTCTCGGTCAGCACGCGTCCGTCATCGGTGATCAGCACCGGTGTCTCGCGGCGATCGTTGATGCGGCCATAGCCGTCCGTCGCCATGTCGGCCAGCATGTCGACGCGGCTCAGCCGATAGGGTTGGCCCAGCCGCTCCAGCGCAGCGACGAGCCCCATCGAGCTTCCCAGCGGGAAGCCGTAGAGAAGGATCGGTTCCATGTCTCTTCCGTGGCGTTGAGGGATCGTGCTGCGCAGCGCGCTGGACTCTATGCGCCGCGGCTCCCATGTAAATTACGCACATTTCTGTAACCAGGCCGGTCCATGAAAGACGTCGTTTCGCGCTGCCCGATCGAGCAGGTCATGCGGGTGCTCAGCGGTCGCTGGCCGACGCTGCTGCTCTACTATCTGAAGGACGGGACGAAGCGCTTCAGCGATCTGCGGCGCGACAATCCCACGGTGTCGCACCGCATCCTCTCCCTGGAGCTGCGCAAGCTGGAAGCGGCGGGCATCGTGCAGCGCACCGTCCACCCCGGCTACCCGCTGCGGGTCGACTATGACCTCACCGCGCGCGGCCGCCGGCTGGTGCCGCTGGTCGACGCGCTGGGCGCCTGGTGGGAGAGCGAGGCAGCGGCCCGGCGCCCGGATGTGTCTGGCGCGCGCCGGCGTTCCGCTGCGTGACGGCCTCTTGGCTGCCCTGTTGAAAACCGGCTCGTCATGCCCTGTCGCGTCTGGTAACGGGCTTTTGCCTGTGATTTTTAGGAACGCCCAATGGCCGCGACCGCCGTCCCCAGCGATCACCCCTATGCCCGCTCCCATCCCGAGATCCGTGATGCGGTCCGGCAGCTCTGCAGCAAGTTCGACGGCGCCTACTGGCGCAAGCTCGACCGCGAGCGGGCCTATCCCACCGACTTCGTGCGGGCGCTCACCGAAGCCGGCTGGCTGTCAATCCTGATTCCGGAGGAGTACGGTGGCGCCGGCCTGGGCATTTCGGCCGCGGCCGCCGTGCTGGAGGAGATCCACGCCGCCGGCTGCAACGCCGCCGCCTGCCATGCCCAGATGTACACCATGGGCACGGTGCTGCGGCACGGCAGCGCGGCGCAGAAGCAGCGCTACCTGCCGAAGATCGCGACCGGCGAGCTGCGCCTGCAGGCGTTCGGCGTCACCGAGCCCACCAGCGGCACCGACACGCTGAGCCTGCGCACCCAGGCGGTGAAGAAGGACAACAGCCGCTACATCGTGAACGGCCAGAAGATCTGGACCAGCCGCGCCGAGCATTCCGACCTGATGCTGCTGCTGGCGCGCACGACGCCGCGCGACCAGGTGAAGAAGCGCACCGACGGGCTGTCGGTGTTCCTGGTCGACATGCGCGCGGCGCTGGGCAAGGGCCTCACGATCCGCCCCATCCGCACCATGATGAATCACAACAGCACCGAAGTGTTCTTCGACAACATGGAGGTGCCGGCGGAGAACCTGATCGGCGAGGAGGGGCAGGGCTTCCGCTACATCCTCTCGGGCATGAACGCCGAGCGCATCCTGATCGCCGCCGAGTCGCTGGGCGATGGCCGCTGGTTCATCGAGAAGGCGACCGAGTACGCCAAGCAGCGCAACCTGTTCGGCCGGCCGATCGGCCAGAACCAGGGCGTGCAGTATCCGATCGCGCGCGCCTATATCGCCGTGCAGGCCGCCGAGCTCATGGTGCGCAAGGCGGCGAGCCTGTACGAAAGCGGCATCAATTGCGGCGAGGAAGCCAACGTCGCCAAGCTGCTGGCCTCGGAGGCGTCGTGGCAGGCGGCCGACATGTGCGTGCAGACGCATGGCGGCTTCGGCTTCGCCGAGGAGTTCGATGTCGAGCGCAAGTTCCGCGAGGCGCGCCTCTACACCGTGGCGCCGATCTCGACCAACATGGTGCTGAACTTCGTCGCCGAGCACGTGCTGGATCTGCCGCGATCGTACTGAGCGCGGACCAGTCCGTCATCCCGAGCGCAGCGACGGATCTCCTGCGGGAAGACGCACAGTCCGCTATCCGCGAGAGATCCCTCGCTTGCGCTCCGGATGACGCAAGCACGCTCCCTACTTCCCGATCTGGCCGCGGATCTCGCCGCCGGGGTGGGCGGCGGTGTGGATGTTGACGTACATCCGTCCGGCCACCAGGTCGGCCGCTTGCGCCTCGGTCAGCGTGGCCGATCCGGTGATCGGCGACGCCGGCTTGGCGAACGGGATGGCGACGCCGGCGTTGGCGTTCGCTG
Organism: Vineibacter terrae; assembly: GCF_008039615.1. Taxonomy (GTDB): domain Bacteria; phylum Pseudomonadota; class Alphaproteobacteria; order Reyranellales; family Reyranellaceae; genus Vineibacter; species Vineibacter terrae. The sequence continues at coordinate 15,834 of NZ_VDUZ01000029.1, forward strand.
CGGCGGGCCCGTGGATATGGCCGGCCGTCGCCGGTCCCGTGAGGCCGGAATAGCTGATGTTCCAAGTCAGCTTCTTGGTTCCGCTGTCGTAGTCGAACGTTGCCTGCCCCTGACCCTTGCTGGTGTTGGGCGGGACTTCCGACGTGCCGGCCAGCGTGGCCTTCATCTTCATCATCTCGGCGTGCGCCGCCGAAGCACCACCTGTCAGCGCGAGCGCGACGAGGAATGTGATCGCGAGTCCGGATCGACGGTTGTCGAACATGGCATGTTCCTCCTGCGTGACGATGCTTCATCGTTGAAGATGCGCATCGTGACAGCAGAAAGAAGAGCCATGCTCGAAGGGGGCGGCAAATCACGATGCCGGGACTGATCTTACGATTCGAAAGCGACGCGCATTGTCGCAACGATGTTACCGACAGGACTGTTCGGTGCGGCGCTCAGATCGCCGCGGTGGGAAACGCCTCTTCTCCCGGCCGCCATGTGTTGGCGCGGCCGAGATCGGCCAGCAGCTGACGCTTGGCGCGATCGAAGGTGCCGGACTGGCGGTCGCGTGGCCGCGGCGTGTCGAGCTGCATCACGCCGGCGATGCGGCCGGGATGGGCCCGCATCACCATCACCCGGTCGGCCAGGACCAGGGCCTCCTCGACATCATGCGTGACCAGGACCAGGGTCGGCCGTGTGTCGGCCCACAGGTCCAGCAGATGGTCCTGCAGGTCGACACGGGTGAAGGCGTCGAGCGCCGAGAACGGCTCGTCGAGCAGCAGCACGCGGGGCCGCGTCACCAGGGCGCGCGCCAGCGCCACGCGCTGCGCCTGGCCGCCCGACAGCTCGCGCGGCCAGCGTTCGCCGTAGTCGGCAAGGCCGACCCGCGCCAGCGCCGCATCGACCCGGGCGGCGCGCTCGGCAGGCGGCAGCGCCGTCAGGCCGAAGCCGACATTGCGCGCCACCGTCAGCCACGGCAGCAGGCGCGGCTCCTGGAACACCAGGCCGACGGCTTCGTGGGGGCTGGCGATCGCCTGGCCGTCGACGCGGATCGTGCCCCTGGTCGGAACGTCGAGGCCCGCCACCAGCCGCAGCAGGGTGCTCTTGCCGCAGCCGGAACCGCCGACAATGGCCAGGATCTCGCCGGCATCGACCGACAGCGAGATGTCGGCCAGGGCGCGGGTGCCGTTGGCGTAGCTCTTGGAGACGGCGTGCAGCTCGAGCATCTCAGGACCTGACCGCGACGTCCTGCCAGCGCAGCAAGGGCGTGGTCAGCGCCACCAGGATGGCGTCGGTGGCCTTGCCCAGCACCGCGAAGACGACGATGGCGGCGATGATTTGCGCCGGCTTGCCCAGCTGCTGGCCGTCGACCAGCAGATAGCCCAGCCCTTCGGACGCGCCCATGAACTCGGCCGCGACCACGAACATCCAGCCCAGGCCGAGGCCCGACCGCAGGGCGATGACGTAGTGCGGCAGCACGGCGGGCAGCATGATGCGCCGCACCAGGGCCGGCCCGGACAGGCGGAAGACCCGGCCGACCTCGATGATCTTGCGGTCGATCGACAGGATGGCGCCCAGCGTGCCGAGATAGACGGGGAAGGCGACGCCGACCGCGATCAGCGCGACCTTGGAGGCCTCGAAGATGCCGAGCCACAGGATGAACAGCGGCACCCAGGCGATCGAGGGGATGGCGCGCAGGCCTTGCAGCGTCGGGTCCAGCAGCGCGCGCGCCAGGCCGGAGGCGCCGGCCAGAGCGCCCAGCAGCGTCCCGGCCAGCACGCCCAGCGCGAAGCCGGCGACGACCCGCGCGACCGTCGCCTGGATGTGCAGCCACAGATCGCCGCTGCTCGCCAGCTCGGCCAATGTCTGCAGGATGCGGCTGGGCGGCGGCATCAGGCGGCCCTCGGCGAGGCCGCCGCGCACGGCCGCTTCCCACAGCAGCGCGCCGCCGACCGGCAGCACGAAGCCCAGCAGCAGCCGCCAGGGGATCGGCCGCGCCGCCGGCGCGGCGGGCGCGCCGAGGTCGGTGGCATCCGATGTCTGTGAGACGCTCATTGTCCGGGCGGCAGGAACCGGCTGTCGAGCAGGCCGTCGACCTGCGCCGTGACGTCGACGCCGGCGCCGACCACCCCGGCCTGCTGCAATGCTAGGCCCGCGGCCAGGATGCTGTCGCGCTGCGGCTTGCCGATGGGCCCGTAGGTGAGGCCGTTGCGCTCGAGCTGCCGCGCGATGACGTTGTCGGGCAGCTTGGTGGCCGCGACCAGGATGGCGGCAAGCTCCTTGGGGTTGTCGACGGCCCAGCGGCGCCCCTTTTCGTAGGCTGCCAGGATCCGGCCGACGATCTCGGGGTGCTGGACCGCGAACGCCTCGCGCACGTTCAGGATGCCCCAGGTGTTGGCATCGGGATTGCGGAAGAACAGGACGGCGCCGTCCTCGATCTCGGCCGACGCCATCATCGGATCGAGGCCGGCCCAGGCATCGACATCCTTGCGCTGCAGGGCCAGCCGGCCGTCGGCGTGCTGCAGCAGCACCAGCTTCACGTCCTTCTCGGACAGGCCTGCATTGGCCAGCGCGCGCACCAGGAAGATATGCGGGTCGGTGCCGCGGGTGACGGCAACACGCCGGCCCTTGAGGTCGGCGGGGGATTTGATGCCGGTGTCGGGCCGCGTGACCAGCGCAGTCCACTCGGGCCGCGAGTAGACATAGACGGACTTGATCCGGTTGCCATTGATGCGGCCGATCAGGGCTGCGGCGCCCGCGGTCGATCCGAAGTCCACCGAGCCCGCATTGAGGAATTCCAGCGCCTTGTTGGAGCCGGCGGACTGCACCCAGCGGATGGCGATGCCGTCCTTGGCAAAGGCATCCTCCAGGATCCGCTTGTCCTTGAGAACCAGCGACACCGGGTTGTAGGTCGCCCAGTCGATGGAGATCGCCTTCGGCGGCGCCGCGGCGGCGGCGCGCAGCGGCAGCACCGAGAGGCCGGCGATGGCCATCAAGTGGCGTCGGGCGAGCGTGGGTGCGGGCATTGGATCTCCATGGAGCAGGCAGCGTGGTTCGCGGCCACATCTAGGGGATCGCGTCGCCCGGCGGGCGTTAGTTTTTCTAAGCAGCCTTGTTAGAGGGACTAACTTGCGCGCGCCGGGTCGTGGATCGCCGGCGCTAGCCTTTCCAGGCCACCACTTCGGTGTGCGAGAAGCAGAACAGGGCATCCGGATCGCGGCCCCAGTCGCGCCAGCCGGCAGCCATGGCCTCCAGGTCGGCGCGCGACGCCAGGCCGTATTCCACGGCCTTGTCGGCGATGTTGGAGTGCAGCGTGCGCTCGGCGTAGGTGTCGGCCCACTCCCGTGTCGCGTCGGCATCCGCGTACGACACCGTCGAGGTCGTGACACGTGTCGTCGAGAAGCCGGCCTCGCGGAACCAGTGCCGCAGGTGCCGGCCGGCGTCGGGCTCGCCGCCGTTGCGCTGCGCCAGCGCGTAGTAGAGCGCGAGGAAGCGCCGGATGCCCGGGCTCTCTGGATAGAAGGTGGTGCTGCCCCAGTCGACGTCGCGCATCCCGGCCACGCCGCCGGGCTTGAGCAGGCGCCTGATCTGGCGCAGGGCATCGACAGGGCGCGCCAGGTGCTGCAGCACCTGGTGCGCGAAGACCGCATCGAAGCTGTCGGCGGCGAAGGCCGGCTCATAGATGTTGCCGACCTCGAACGACAGGGCAGGTGATGTGGTGCCGGCGGCCTGTCGTGCCGCCTCGATCGCCTGTGGCGAGGCATCGATGCCGATCGTGGAGCCGGGGGCGACGCGCCTGGCCAGGCCGAGCGTGATCGTGCCCGGCCCGCACCCGACGTCGAGCAGGCGCATGCCCGGCTTCAGCAACGGCAGGAAGAACACGGCGACGGCTTCGGCGGTGCGCTTGGCGTGGTTGCTGAGGACCGAGGCATGGTGCCCATGCTGGTACACTTCCGGGGCTGGTCCAGGGCTTGCCATGACGACCTCCGTTTCGAAAATCAAGACCGTCATCCCGAGCGCCCCTTCGACAGGCTCAGGAGTGGGATCTCCCGCGAATGGCGCACCCTGCGTCTTCCGCCGGAGATCCCACTCCTGAGCCTGTCGAAGGGGCGCTCGGGATGACGGTACTGAAAGACGCGAATACCGTAGGCCCTCCGGCGGATGGATGAAAGGCGCTACCGTGCCTTGCGCTGCGGCGGACGTGGCTTCGGCGCGCCCAGCAGCTTGTCGATCAGCTCCTGCAGCGCCGCGCGGCCGAGCCGCGCCGCCTCGGCCGGGTTTTCGGCGCGGGCGATGACCAGCGCCGTCTCCAGCAGCGCCGCCAGCAGGATATGGGCGTAGATGTCCACCAGGTCCGGGCGCAGCCGGCCGCCGTCGGCGGCCGCCTGCAGCGATCCCTTTAGCAGGCCGAAGCCGAAGCGGGCATCGATGTCGCGCCATTTCTGCCAGCCCAGCACGGCCGGGGCATCGATCAGCACGATCTGCCGGATCGCCGGATCGCGGCTGAGGTCGAGGAAGGCCTCGCCGCCGACCCGCATCGCCTCGACCCGGTCGGCGATGCCGCGTGAGGCGTCGATCGTGGCTTGCGCGATCCGCGCCTCCATCGCCTCGAGCACGGCCGTGAACAGCGCCTCCTTGCTGGCGAAGTGGTGATAGAGCGCGCCGCGGCTGACTCCCGATCTCGCCAGCACCGTCTCGATCGACGTCGCCTCGTATCCCGCCGTGGAGAACAGCAGGGTGGCGGTCTGCACGATCTGCGCACGCGTCGCCTGGCCCCTGGCGGCCTTCTTGTCCGTCGCCCGCTTATCCACCGGCACGCCCTTCAACATTGACAGACCGTCAGTCGGTTTGTATCAGATTCCCGACCGGCAGTCTGGAATCCTTCAGGGAGAAAAGCCATGCCTGCAGCCGAAGCGCGCCCAAGGGCCGCCGTTCCCGCATCGGATCTCGACATCCTGCTGGCTCTCAATCGGGACTACATCCGGTCGGTGCAGACCTCGGATGTCGGGCGCTTCGAGGAGATCCTGGCCGACGATTTCTACTGCTCCAACCCGGACGGCTCGCTGATCGACCGTGCCGCGTTCCTGAAGCAGACGGCGCAGCCCGTGCGCATCACGGGGCTGGAGGCGCTGGATGTGATGGTGCGCATCATGGGTGATTTCGCGATCATCCACGCCCGCACCCGCTACACGCTGCCCGACGGCAAGCCCGGTGGCGGACGCTACACCGACGTCTGGGCCCGCCGCGACGGCAGCTGGCTCGCCGTCTCCGCCCACGTGACACGCAACTGAATCCCCTCTCCCGCATGCGGGAGAGGGAGGGGCCCATCGTGCGCCAGCACGATGGGAGGGTGAGGGACCAGGGATGAGGCACCTCGTCTGCAGGCCCTCACCCGGCGCTACGCGCCGACCTCGCCTGCAAGCGGGAGAGGTGATACCACTCACCCGAACAGCGCCTCCTTGATCTGGCGCGCGAAGCCGGGCAGCAGGGCCATCACCTCGCTGTAGAAGAACAGCAGCAGCGCCGTCCATACCAGGGTGGCGAGCGTCATCGCCCAGCCTGCCATCGCCATCACGCCGTCGCGCTCCAGCAGGGCCAGGGCGAAGAACATCACGGCCCAGGCCGGCAGCAGGTTGTCGAACGGGATCGGCAGCGCCAGAACCACGGCGTTCAGCAGCATCGCCAGCGACAGCCAGACTCCGGCGGCGCCCGTGGTCCAGCCCGAGCACCGCGGGTGGACGGCATTCTCCAGCCGCAAGATCCAGCGCCGGGCGCGCGCCAGGAAGTCCTGCAGCCGGCCGCGCTGGATCGACTTGCCGGCGACGAACGCCGGCAGCGTCGGCGACTCGTAGCCCATCAGCATCTGGCCGAGCAGGATCACGATCGGGATGCCGGTTATGGTCGACAGCCACGGGATGCCCGTCGGGATGCAGTTGGCGATATCGAAGACGATCACCACCAGCGGGTAGGCGCGTCCCTTCATGTCGTCCATCAGGCGGGCGATGGTCACGGGCGCCTCGCGCGGCCCGGCAAAGAGCTGCGCCAGCAGGTCGACCAGCGATTCGCGATCGGCGGCAGGAATGTCGTGCGGCATCATGGGCAGGCTATTGGCTGGCGGATCGCCGTTCCAGCGGCCGCGGTCCGGAAGGAAGATCGGCTCGAGCCGGCGGCAGGGCTCAATCGGTCAGCGATACCTCGCCCACCAGCGGCAGATGGTCGGAGGCCCATTTCGCCGGCGAATCGCGGTGGCGCGCCAGGCGCACCAGCCGGTCGTTGGGGATGGTCCAGATGCGGTCCAGCGACATGATCGGCTGGAACGAGGGGAAGGTGCGGATGCGCGGCAGCAGCGCTGGCGCGCCCACCGTGCGCAGGCGACGGCGCTCGGCGCCGAAGATGTTGAAGTCGCCCAGCAGCACCGTGATCTCCTCGCGGTGAAGCTTCAGGGCCGCCGCCAGGCGCACCAGCTGCTCGGCGCGCTCGCGCCGGAACAGCCCCAGATGGGCCGCGATGAAGCGCATGCGCCGGCCCCGCACGCGCACCGTGCAGTCGATGGCGCCGCGCTCCTCGAACGGGGCGACGCTGAGGTCCAGCAGCCGCGTCTCAAGGATCTCGCCGCGCACGAACAGCGCGTTGCCGAACTTGAAGCGGGTGCGGCGGAAGGTGGTGCCGAAGACGGCAGCCATCGGCCGCAGGTGCTCCTCGAACAGGTGGAACTGATCGTCCGTGGTCGAGTAGGCGCGCACCTCCTGCAAGGCCACGACGTCGGCATCGATGCGCCGCACGATGTCCAGGATGCGGTGTGGATCGTACTTGCGGTCGGCGCCGATGCAGGAATGGACATTGTAGGTCAGCACGCGGCCGAGCGCGGCCGGCGGCGTGCGTGCCGCCAACCTTTCGCTGACCACCTCGTCGATCGGCCGCGATGGGTCGATATCGGCCATCGGCATAGGCAGGGAGGCGGCGTCGGGCTCGTCGCGGCGCATCTACAGCACCGGCGCCAGCAGGCGGGCGCCCTGCACCGCCACACGGAAGGCCAGCGAGCGCGACGCCAGCGCGTCGGCGCCGACCTTGCGGCTTTCCTGGAAGTCGCGCAGCAGCATGTCGGCCACCTCCTGGTTGAAGCGGGCATCGAGGAAAACCAGTGTAATCTCGAAATTGAGCCGGAACGAGCGATTGTCGAAGTTGGCGGTGCCCACCGTCGCCAGCCGGTCGTCGAAGACGCAGGTCTTCTGGTGCAGGACGCCGGCCTCGTAGAGATAGACTTTCACGCCCGCCCGGGTCATGTCGGGCAGGAAGGAGAGGCTTGCCAGCCAGGTCGTGCGGTGGTCGGGCTTGCCCGGTATCAGCACGCGCACATCGACGCCGCGGAAGGCCGCGAGCTGCAGCGCCGCCACGATATGCGAATCGGGCACGAAGTAGGGGTTGGCGATCCATATCCGCTGCCGCGCGGCGGCGATCATCTGGCCGAAGGCAAGCCCGCAGGTCTCCAGGACGTCGGCCGGGCCGGTCGGCAGCACCAGCACCGGCAGGCCGTCGGGGGCAGCCTGATAGGCCTGCCAGTCGAGCGTCAGCATCTCGCCGGTCGCCCAGTGCCAATCCTCCATGAAGCTCAGCTGGCAGCCCTGAACCGACGGGCCGGTCACGCGCACATGCGTGTCGCGCCACGGGCTGAGCGTCGGGTGGCGGCCCAGGTACTCGTCGCCGACATTGAGGCCGCCGACCCAGGCGGTGTGCCCGTCGACGACGACGATCTTGCGGTGGTTGCGGTAGTTGATCCGGGAGTGGCGTGCGAACCAGCTCTTGGACTCGTTGAAGGCGCTGACGGTGACACCGCCGCGGCGCAGCTCCTCGACATAGCTGCTCGGCATGTCCTCGCAGCCGATCTCGTCATAGAGCACAAAGACCGCGACACCCTCCCGCGCCCGCTCGATCAGGGCTTTCTTGAGGTGCGTGCCGACGCCGTCGCAGTGGATGGTGTAGAACTGGATCAGCACGTAGCGGCGGGAAGCGGCGATGCCGGCGAAGATCGACTGGAAGGTCTGCTCGCCGTCGATCAGCAGCTGCGCCGTGTTGCCGCGCGTGAACGGCAGCTCGGCCAGGCGCTCCAGCGCCAGCAGCTCGCGCGGGGCGGTGTCCGGGTCGAGCGCCCGCTCCGAGTCGCGCAGCGGCCGCACGCTGCGCATGAGGTCGTTGAGGCGGCCGTTGCGCGTGCGGCGGGCCCGCACGTAGCCGTGGAACTTGCCGTGGCCGAACACGGCATAGAGCGGCAGGGCGATGTAGGGCAGCAGCACCAGCGCGACCATCCACGCCACGGTCCCTTGTGCCGTGCGGCCGAACATCAGGGCGCGCATGGCCACGGCCAGCCCGGCCAGGTGCAGCAGCCCCAGCGCCACGGCCAGCCAGGATATCGATGCGGTCGTCTCGCCCACGCCCGTCCTCTACACCACCCTCCCGCCATGCGCCGCCAGATAAACGCCGCATCACCGAAGGCGTTCCCAGGCGCCGGGCTTGGTCAGCACGGCGCTCCCGCCTCGATCCGCGAAACAGCCTGCCTTTGCGCCGCTCGAAGGCATTGGCTATCAATGCCGGCATCGATCAACGACAGGAGATGATGCCATGCGGGCGATGATCAGCGAGAAAGTCGGGGGGCCGGAGAGCCTGGTGCTCAAGGAGCTGCCGTCGGCGCCGGTGGGCAAGGGCCAGGTGCGGGTCGAGGTCCACGCGGCCGGGGTGAACTTTCCCGACACGTTGATCATCGCCGACAAGTACCAGTTCAAGCCGCCGCGGCCGTTCGCGCCGGGCCATGAGGTCGGCGGTGTCGTCGCCGAAATCGGCGAGGGCGTCAGCGCCTATAAGAAGGGCGACCGCGTCATCGGCATGATCGGCCATGGCGGCTATGCCGACGAGGTCGTGGTCGACCAGGGCAACCTGCTGCCGATGCCCGACAACATGTCGTTCGAGGAGGGCGCCGCCTTCACGATGACCTACGGCACCAGCTACTACGCGCTCAAGCAGCGCGGCGATCTCAAGCCCGGCGAGACGCTGCTGGTGCTGGGCGCGGCCGGCGGCGTCGGCCTGACGGCGGTCGAGCTGGGCGCGGTGATGGGCGCCAATGTGATCGCGGCCGTGGGCTCGGACGAGAAGATGGAGATCTGCCGCAAGCACGGCGCCACCATGTTCGTGAACTATGCCAAGGACAAGCTGCGCGACAAGGTCAAGGAGCTCACGGGCGGCAACGGCGCCGACGTGATCTACGATCCGGTCGGCGGCGATGCCTTCGACGAGTCGGTCCGCTGCATCGCCTGGTACGGCCGCCTGCTGGTGATCGGCTTCGCATCGGGCCGCATCCCGGCGCTGCCCGCCAACCTGGCGCTGCTCAAGAGCTGCGACGTGCGCGGCGTCTTCTACGGCGCCTGGCGCGGCCGCGAGCCGGCCGAGGCGCGCAAGAACTTCGACGAGATGTTCGCCTGGTTCCGCGAAGGCAAGCTCAAGCCGCACATCTCGATGCGCTTCCCGCTGGAGAAGGCGCCCGAGGCGATGAACGCCCTGCTGTCGCGCAAGGCCACCGGCAAGGTGGTGATCACGACGCGCTGATCCTTCCTTCCGGGGATCCGATACCAGCGCTTCGGCGTCTTGCGCCGAAGCGCCCGAGCCGAACCGGAGCATTATTGTCATCCCGAGCGCAGCGAGGGATCTCCTGCGAATGGCGCACCGTGCGTCTTTCGCGGGAGATCCCTCGCTACGCTCGGGATGACAGTCATGATCGAGGTATTATCGGAGGCTTGCCGGCACGTCGGCGGGCGAAAAAATTGTCCCGCCCGGTGTCGGCCGGCGGTGTCCTCCCGCGTCCTTGGACCGAAGCATGGTGCTTCCGTTCTGGTCCGTTGAGAGGAGATTGTCATGGCAACCGAGGCTCAAGCGCCCCAGCCCCCCGTGAAGGGTGGCGTCGTGGCCTATCTGCAGGTCGATGGTGCGATGAAGGCCGCCGATTTCTACAAGCGGGCCCTGGGCGCCGAGCTGGCGATGGCCATGCCGCCCGACGACAAGGGTCGCACCATGCATGTCCATCTCTACATCAATGATGGCTCGGTCATGCTGGCGGATGCCTATCCCGAGCACGGCCATGCGCTCGAGAAGCCGCAGGGCTTCACCCTGACGCTGCAGGTCGACGACATCGACGCCTGGTGGAAGCGCGCGGTCGATGCCGGCGCCACGGCGGTGCTGCCGGTCACGGAGATGTTCTGGGGTGCCCGCTACGGCCAGGTGCGCGATCCGTTCGGCGTGCTCTGGGCATTCAATCAGCCGCTGGGCTGACGCGCGTGCTGGCGGGCGGGCGCAGGACGCCCGCCACCGCCGCGGCCATGCAGATGGCGAAGACGACCACGGCCGGCCGGATGCCGGCCGTGAAGGTGATGTTGGCGGCCAGCAGCCGGGAAGGGGGCACGCCCAGCCGGATCCAGAAATAGACGGCCTCGCCGATCGCGGTGCCGGCGGCGGCCAGCACCGCCAGGATCATCGGCCACCACCGCGCCCAGCGCGCGTCGCGAAGGCCGCGCCAGGCCAGCAGGCGCCAGCCCATCAGCCAGGCGAACAGGCCGGCCATCACATAGGGCTCGGCCGAGTTGGCCTTGGTCTGCATGAAGAAATGCACCACGCCCAGCAGCGCCGCGACATAGGCCAGCTGGTGCAGCCGCCGCCAGCGCGGGGCACCGAGGCGGCGCATCATGCCGTCCGTCGACGTCATGGCCAGCGCCGCCAGGATCAGCAGGGCGGAGAAGCCGATGGTGAGATAGATGCGCAGCACGATCTCGAGGCCGACCTTGCGCAGGTCGAAGGCCTCGTCGGCAGCATAGAGCGTCAGGTGGATCGCCGCGTAGGTGAAGGCGGCGACGCCGACCATGCGGCGGACCTGCATCAGGCGCGGCCATTTGAGGATGGCGCGGCCGGGGCTGATCGCCAGCGAGATCAGGATCAGCTTGAGCGTCCAGTTGCCGATCTGGTGCACGGCCTCGTTGACCGGCCGTGCGCCCAGCACACCGCTTTCGTAGCGCGCCGCGATTACAATCGCGGGAACGAAGAGCAAGACGAAGACGGCCAGCTTGAAAGGCGAGAACCGCCCGGCCGGATCCTGCCAGGGCAGGCGGCGCCGTGTGGTCATTGCACGGCGCCGCCGCTGCCGGCCGGGCCTACAGACCGGCCTGGGTGACGAACTTGGTGTTCAGGTAGCCCTCGATGGCCTCCAGCCCACCCTCCGAGCCGTAGCCGGAATCCTTGATGCCGCCGAACGGCACCTCGGGCAGCGCCAGGCCATGGTGGTTGATCGACATCATGCCGGCTTCGACCGAGGCGGCGATGGCGTTCGCGGTCTTGGCCGAGCGCGTGTAGGCGTAGGACGCAAGCCCGTAGGGCAGGCGGTTGGCTTCCGTCACAGCGTCCTCGAAGGAGCTGAACGGCGAGATGATGGCCAGCGGGCCGAACGGCTCCTCGTTCATCACGCGGGCATCCTTGGGCACGTCGGTGATCACCGTCGGCTCGAAGAAGTTGCCCTTGTTGCCGATGCGATTGCCGCCGACGCGAACCTTGGCGCCGCGCTTGGTGGCATCGCCGATCAGCGTCTGCATGGCGTCGATGCGGCGCGGGTTGGCCAGCGGCCCCATGGTGGTGCTCGCCTCCAGGCCGTTGCCGACCTTGATCGACTTGCTGTGCTGCAGGAAGCCGTCGACGAAGCGGTCATATACCCGCTCCTGCACCAGCAGGCGCGTGGGCGACACGCAGACTTGGCCGGCATTGCGGTACTTCGCGCCCGCCAGCAGCTTGCTGGCGGTGTCGACGTCGGCATCGTCGAACACGATCACCGGCGCGTGGCCGCCCAGCTCCATGGTGACGCGCTTCATATGGGCGCCGGCCAGCGCCGCGAGCTGCTTGCCGATCGCGGTCGAGCCCGTGAACGACATCTTGCGGATGATCGGGTGCGGGATCAGGTATTCGGAGATCTCGGCCGGCACGCCGTAGACGAGGTTCACCACGCCGGCGGGCAAGCCGGCGTCGACGAAGCAGCGGATCAGCTCGGCCGGCGAGGCCGGCGTCTCCTCCGGTGCCTTGACGATGATCGAGCAGCCCGCCGCCACGGCGCAGGAGAGCTTGCGCACCACCTGGTTGATCGGGAAGTTCCAGGGCGTGAACGCCGCCACCGGACCGACCGGCTCCTTGATCACGAGCTGGTAGATGCCGTCGGCGCGCGCCGGCACGACGCGGCCATAGGTGCGGCGCGCTTCCTCGGCGAACCAGTCGATGACGTCGGCGCCGGCCAGAACCTCGCCCTTGGCCTCGGGCAGGGGCTTGCCCTGCTCCATGGTCATCAGCGGCGCGATCTTGTCGGCGCGCTCGCGCAGCAGGTCGGCGGCCTTGCGCATCACTTTCGAGCGATCGAAGGCCGACACCTTGCGCCAGACGCGGAAGCCCTTGTCGGCCGCCTCCAGCGCACGATCGAGATCGGCGCGCTCGGCATGCGCCACCGTGCCCACCGGCTCGCCGGTGGCCGGGCTGACGACCGGCAATGTCTTCTTGGAGGCCGCTTCCGTCCAGACACCGTCAATCAACAACAAGACGTTGGGGTACATTCGTCTTCCCTCCTTCGGACCAGCTTCAAGGCTCGAGCCAGCGGACACGATGCCCACCGTCGCCCAGCAGCCAGGGTGATTGGATAGGGCGATACTGGCCCAGCAGCCGGCTCCCGGCAAGTCACGTGGTCGCGTGGACGCGGCCAAGGACTGTCATCCCGAGCGCAGCAGGGGATCTTCCGCATCTCCTCTCCCCGCGAGCGGGGAGAGGAAGGGGCCCATGCCGAAGGCATGGGAAGGTGAGGGGTAGGAACGATCAGGCATGCAGCAAGAAACAGGGACTGGTCGCGCGTACCCCTCACCCTCCCATTGCGCTACGCGCAATGGGCCCCTCCCTCTCCCCGCTCCCGCGGGGCGAGGGGTGAACAGCGCCATATGCGATTGTCCCGCCCCCCGGAGAAGGACTACGTCACACATTCTCGGGATGACGGCGGCCGGTCCGCACGACAGCCGGGTTGCGCTTCTACGATATATCTGAATAGATATATCGAGTCCCTTGGTCTGGCAGTCGATATATCCGTAAGGATATCTCGGCGGGAGCGCGACGCGCATGAAGACGGCGACCTCCTTCGACCCGGCGATCCTGGGCATCAGGCCGCGTCCCGGCGCGCCCGGGCACGTGCTGCAGCTGGCGCCGCTGGGCCCTGTGCTGATCACCCGGACACCATCTCTCGAGGCGGTCCCGGCGCCGACTCGGCGGACGAAGATCTGGGAACTGTCCAAGCATCTGCATTGCTCGATCGTCGGCACCTGCCTGTCGGCCGCCGAGCTGCGCCAGGTCCTGGTCCGCGCCGGCGTGGCCTGCGACGGCAAGACCGATCACGAGCTGCACGGCCAGGGCGTGCTGCTCGCCGGCCAGCGCGACGGTGCCGGCAAGCTGCTGCACAGGGCGCTCGATCGGCGGCATCGGCTGGCGATCAGCCGGTTCGAGAAGGCGCGGACCGAGGACGCGGTCCGCGGCCTATGGCGTGACGCGGTCAAGCGCGGCGACATTCCCGGCGCCTACTGGGCGGCGTTCACGCATCCGGCGACCACCGAGACCCTGGTCCGTGAGATCTTCGGCGAGGTCCATATGCTGTCTCATCTTGTGGGGGCGGCCAACCGCGCCGATATCCGCCGGCTGAGCGCGCTGGAAGCGCAGAACGCCGAGCTGCAGGAGAAGCTGCGGCGCCAGCAGGAGCAGCTGCGCGAGGGCATCACCGCGCGCGATGCCAAGCTGCGTGAGCTCGGCGCGCTGCTGGCGCGCCGGATCGCGGGCAGCGCCCACAGCGATGCGGTGGCGGACGGCGGCGCCGGCGACGAGCAGGCGGCGCTCGAGCGCGTGGTGCGCGACCTGGAGCGGCGGCTGACCTCCGAGGCCGGCCGCCGCGATGCCGTCGAGAAGCGGCTGGAGCGCATGGCCGACACGCTGCGGCGCGAGCAGGAGCAGCGTGCCGCTGCCGAGCGCCGCGAAGCGGCGCTGCGCGACGAGCTCAGGGCGGTCGACGCGCGCCTGGCGTCCAGCGTCGCGGCGGCGCCGGACGAAGCCGCAAACGTGCCGGCTGGCCTGGACGGGTTGTCGCTGCTCTATATCGGCGGACGGCCGAACCAGCTCAGCCATCTGCGTGCCGTGGGCGAGCGTTTCGGCGCCCAGGTGCTGCACCATGACGGCGGCATCGAGGATCGCAGCGGCTTGCTGGCCGGCCTGGTCAGCCGCGCCGACGTGGTGATGTTCCCGGTCGACTGCGTGAGCCACGATGCCGTGGCCACAGTGAAGCGCCTCTGCCGCCAGGCGTCGAAGCCCTACGTGCCGCTGCGCAGCGCCGGCCTGAGCGCGTTCGTGGCGGCGCTGGGCCGCAGCGAGGTGAAGGCGATCACCGCGGCGCCGGGAGTCTGATGTCTTCCGGTCGGGCCGCGGCGCTCCAGCGCCGCATCATGAGCGGCGCTGGAGCGCCGTGGCCCGGCCGAGAGACGCCTTTGCCTCACGCCTTCATGAAGGCGGCGAACGCGTCCTTGTAGTCGGGATGCCAGCGCGACAGGGCCGGACGGTTCTGGATGATGTCTTCAGCCGCCCACTGGATGCGCTTGTGGTCGACCGGCGTCGTGACGTCGTTGTCGGGGCAGATGATGTAGAAATCGCCGGCCGACATGCGCTCGACCATCATGTCGACGACCTGCTCCGGCCACCAGGCGGCATCCGGCTTCTCGGCGCGCCGCGGCCGGGTGATGCCGGTGAACGTGAAGCCCGGCACCAGCAGATGGGCGCTGATCCGGCAGCCGGGCACGTTGCGCAGCTCGTGCGCCAGCGCCTCGGTGAGGACCTTCACGCCTGCCTTGCTGACATTATAGGCCGTGTCGCCGGGCGGGCAGGTGATGCCCTGCTTGGAGCCGGTGCTGATGATGGCGCCGGGCGTCTTCTGGTCGATCATCGCCTGGGCGAAGGTCTGCACGCCGTTGATCACGCCCCAGAGGTTGACGTCCAGGACCCGGCGCCAACGCTCGTAGTGGTCCCACGGGCCGCCGCCGGGCGCCGTGCCGGCGTTGTTCATCAGCACCGCGACCTCGCCGAAGGTGGCGTAGGCGGTCTCCTTCAGGCGCTGCACGTCGGCCAGCTGCGAGACATCCGTGCGCACGGCCAGCGCCGTGCCCGCCGGCGCACCAAGTGCGGCAACGGCGGCCGCGAGCGCCGCATCGTTGGTGTCGGCCAGGCAGACTTTCATGCCCAGCGCTATGAAGCGCTTGGCGGCGGCAAGTCCGATGCCGCTGGCGCCGCCGGTGATGACGGCGGCGCGTCCGGCGGCGAGGGCGGGATGCATGGTCACGGCAATGGCTCCCATCGTGGCGCGTCGGTCCGACGCCGATGCCGCAGTATAGCGCGGGCCTCGAAGTTATCCTTCCTCGGTGGGGATAGGGTGATCGCATCAGGCGCAACGCCGCGGGGGCGCTCGGGATGACAGGTCGAGCTTCTTCCCGATGGTGGAAATCTAGCCTCTATATATATCTGTATATATCGATAAGCGAGCCCGGCGGCGCTCCGCGCGCCGTCACGGCTCTTCGTACTTGTGGTGGTTCTCCAGCATGATCTCGTCGAGCCGGCGGTCAGGGGTGAAGCCGTCGAGGCCATCCGGGCGCGGCACGCCGGCCGGCAGGCGGCTGCAGGGCTCGACCGCGCCGATCACGGTGCGCACCGGGAAGCGCGCGGCATAGATCGGCAGCGCGTAGTCCTCCTCCTCGTCGGCCACGCCCTTGGAGCGGACCTTGCCGACAGCGTCCTCGATCTGCATGCCGATCACGGTCGTGGCCTTCAGCTCCTGCACGGTGCTGGTGCGCAGCGATGCGGCACGGCCGGGGTAGAAGCGGTCGATCATGCGGTCGAGCGCGGCGGCCTTCTCGGCCGGGTCCTCGACGATATGCGCGACGCCGAAGCACATCGCCGAGCGGTAGTCGACCGAGTGGTTGAAGCCGCAGCGCGCCAGCACCAGGCTGTCGAGATGGGTCACGGTGAGGCAGACCGGCAGGCCCGGGCGCTGCGCCCGCAGCATGCGGCTGGCGGACGAGCCGTGCCAGTACAGCCGGTCGCCTTCGCGCCAGAACGCGGTCGCGGTGCAGAAAGGCTGGCCGTCGATGGCATAGGCGATGTGGCAGATCATCGCCGCGTCGAGGATCGCATGGACGCTCGCCTTGTCGTAGCGGCCGCGCTCGTGCAGCCGGCGCAGGCGGTTGCGGTCGTTCCTGGCGAAGGCAGGGGCATCGGTATCGGCTTCAGTGGTCGACATGTGGTCCTCGGCAGATGGCCGCCTGACATACTGTCGCGCGCGCTTCGCGTTGAAGCGCCATTCCCGCGCAAAGCAGCGGTGCCATTTGGCTGGGCGCGCGCCGATTGCCAGGCGCTGTGGCGGCCTTCTATCCTCGGTCCAGGAGGAAACAGCCATGAACCAGCCGATGCGCAAGCCAGCCGTGGATTACGGGTCGGAAGAAGCCGCGATGCAGGCCTACCTGAAGGCCGGCGCGGAGCGGGCGCAAGCACTGGGCAATCGCGGTCCGATCCGCTTCACGCTCGACGGCCGCGTGCACCCGGACATCCTGGAGGCCTATTGGCGCTGCGGGTTCTACGTCTTCGAAGGCGTGCTGCGGCAAGAGGAGCTGGCCGACATCGAGGCCGACCTGCACGCGATCCAGGACCGGCTGCCGGCCGCGCGTGGCGCCGCGCTCGACCGCAAGGGCCGGCCGGCGCTGGCCGCCGACTGCGCCGCCCCGACCTTGCTGTGGTCCAAGCCGCTGGGCGATCCGCTGGGCGGCACCACGCTGGCCAACGGCCGGCACCAGGTGAAGATGTTCGAGCCGACGCCGGCGGCGGATGCGCCCGAGGAGGTCGTCTACCTGATCCTGGGCTCGCTGCAGTTCTCCGAGGCGGCGCTGCGCGTCTATGGCCATCCGCAGCTGCTGGCGGTGGCGGCGGCGGTCAACGGCGACGACTTCGTGCCGTTCAACGAGGCGCTGTTCATCAAGGAGCCGGGGCTGGGCGCGTCGGTGGCCTGGCATCAGGACGGCGTCACGCACTGGGACAGCCCCGACTGGGACCAGGGCACGCACGGCTTCAACTTCATGGCCCAGCTCTACGGCTGCACGCCGGCCAACGGCGTCTGGGTCGTTCCCGGCTCGCACAAGCTGGGCAAGCTCGACATCAAGGCCATGGTGGCGGCCGCCGGCAGCGAGCGGCTGCCCGATGCCGTGCCGCTGGTCTGCCGGCCCGGCGATGTCGCGATCACCAACCGCCAGGCCGTGCACGGGTCCTTCGCCAACACCAGCCCGCAGTGGCGGGTGACGGTGAATTTCGGCTTCCACCGGCGCCGCTCGGTGCTGGGCGTCAAGGGCGGCGGCGTGCACAACGCGCCTGCGGTCTACGACACCGCCCGTATCCGCGAGCGCGCCCGCGTCATCGGCTACGCCATCGACGCCCGCCGCCGGCGCTTCCCCGACGAGGCGCCGTTCGTCTACCAGCCGCACGCCGCCGCCGGCGAGGCCTACACCTGGGACGCCGCCGCCAAGGCCGGGCTGAAGGACTACAACCTGCTCGACCTCAGCATCTGAGGGGCAACACCTCTCCTCTCGCGCTGGGAAATAGACACATTTTTCCTCCCCAGCTTTGCTGGGGAGGTGCCCCGAAGGGGCGGAGGGGAGCCGACGAGATCTATGTGACTGAGACCACGTCGGCTCCCCCTCCGGCCTCCGGCCACCTCCCCCAACTGCGTTGGGGGAGAGTTCACCCGGTCACGCCGTAGTGCCCTCCGGGAGAGGCGACGCTCACCGCAGCGAGGCGCGGAACTTGCGCAGCGAGTAGGTGAACAGCACGGCGCCGATCGCGATCAGGGCGGCGAATTGCGGCCACACCACGCCAAGCCCGGCGCCGCGGTAGAGGATCGACTGGGCCAGCATCACGAAATGCGTGTTGGGCGCCGCCAGCATGATGGTCTGCACGACCTCGGGCATGCTCTCGCGCGGCGTCGTGGCGCCCGACAGCACCTGCAGCGGCAGCAGCACCAGCATCAGCAGCAGGCCGAACTGCGGCATCGAGCCGGCCAGGGTGGCGAGGAAGATGCCCATCGAGGTGGTGGCGAAGAGCTGCAGCGCTGCCCCCAGCATGAACAGCCAGACCGAGCCCTCGATCGGCACCTGCAGCAGGCCCTGCACCACCACGGCCAGCGAGAAGCCGGAGGCCAGCAGCACCACCAGGCCCATCGACCACACCTTGCTGGTCATGATCTCGAACGGCGTGATCGGCATCACCAGCAGGTGCTCGATGGTGCCGTGCTCGCGCTCGCGTATCAGGGCGGCGCCGGTCAGGATGATCGACAGCATGGTGATGTTGTTGATCACGTTCATCACCGAGCCGAACCAGGCCCGGTTCAGCTCGGGATTGAAGCGCGCGCGCAGCACCAAGTCGACCGGCGGCGTCGCCGCCGAGCGGTAGCGCTGCGCGAACGCATCGACCTCGCCCGTCACGATGCTCTGCACGTAGC
Organism: Vineibacter terrae; assembly: GCF_008039615.1. Lineage (GTDB taxonomy): Bacteria > Pseudomonadota > Alphaproteobacteria > Reyranellales > Reyranellaceae > Vineibacter > Vineibacter terrae. The sequence continues at coordinate 34,435 of NZ_VDUZ01000029.1, forward strand.
CGCTGCCGCTGAACGCCTGCGTCATGCGGGTGGCGTCGACGTTGAGCTGGATGGTGGGCGACCGCCCGGCCAGCAGGTCGCGCTGGAAGTCGGGCGGGATGTCGATCGCGAACGTGTCGAGGCCGGCGTCCATGCGCTGGTCCATCTCGGTCGGTGTGATCAGCTGCGGCGCCACGAAGTAGGGCGGGTAGAAGGCGGCGACGATGCGCGTCGACAGCGGCGAGCGGTCCTCGTCGACGATCGCGATCGGCGCCTTGTTGAGCGTCTCGGGCATCGCCGTCGAGGCGCTGTAGACCGACAGCGTGAAGGCATAGGCGATCAGCACCAGCAGCATCGGGTCGCGCGCCAGGCCGCGCAGCTCCTTGATGCCGAGGTTGACGATGTTGGCGATGCGCATGGTCAGCCTGCCTGCTTCTTCAACAGCGCCGCGCTCAGGAACAGCAGCACCGGCACGGCCAGCAGCAGCGGCACGAACGAGGCCGAGAGGTCGGCGAAATCGAGCGCCTTGGAGAAGGTGCCGCGCGCGATGGTCATGAAATGCGTCGTCGGGTAGATCTGCCCGATCAGCGCCCCGGTGCCCTGCAGCGAGGACACCGGGTCGGTCATGCCCGAGAACTGCACCGCCGGCACGATGGTGAGCACTGACGTGCCGAAGATGGCCGCGATCTGGCTGCTCATGAAGGTCGACAGCAGCAGCCCCAGCCCGGTGGCGGCGGTCACGTAGAGCAGGGCGGCGGTGGCGTAGGCCAGGAAGCTGCCGGTGAAGGGCACGGCGAACACGAAGGTGGCGAATGCCGTCAGCAGCAGGAAGTTCAGCATCGCCAGCCCGATATAGGGCAGCTGCTTGCCGAGCAGGAACTCCAGCCGGGTCACGGGCGTGACGTAGAGGTTGACGATCGAGCCCAGCTCCTTCTCGCGCACCACGCTGAGGCTCGCGAGCATGGCCGGGATCAGCAGCAGCAGCAGCGGGATCACCGCCGGCACCATCGCCACCAGGCTCTCGACATTGGGGTTGTAGCGGAAGCGGGTCTCGATCCGGAACGTGTCGGCCGCGGCCTGCTCGCCCAGCAGCAGGCGCGCCTTCTCGGTCAGCCACTTCATGTGCATGCCCTGCACGTAGCCACGCACCGTCTCGGCCCGCTGCGGCATGGCGCCGTCGATCCAGGCGCCGATCTCGACCGGCCGCCCGCGCGCCACGTCGCGCCCGAAGCCGGGCGGGATCTCGATCGCCAGGCTGATCTCGCCGGCGCGCATGCGCCTGTCGAGGTCGGCGTAGTCGGTGAGCGGCGGGCGCTCGACGAAGTAGCGCGAGCCGGCGATCTCCAGCACGTAGTTCTGGCTCACGGTGGTCTGGTCGTGGTCGAGCACCGCGAAGGTGAGGTCCTCGACGTCCAGGCTGATGCCGTAGCCGATCACGAACATCAGGATGACGCTGCCGATCAGCGCCAGCGTGGCGCGGATCGGGTCGCGGCGCAGCTCCAGCGCCTCGCGCCTGGTGTAGCTGAACATGCGCCGCACATCGAAGAAGCGCCGCGCCGGCGCCGCGGCATGGGCGGCCGCTGGCGGCGCTGCATCGATCGCGGGCGCCGCCGCCGCGGGCTCGCCGATCGCGTCCTGCAGGTAGCCGACGAAGGCGTCCTCCAAGGTCGCGCTGCCGCGCCGCGCCACGATGCCGTCGGGCGTGTCGCTGACCAGCACCTTGCCGGCATGCATCAGCGAGATGCGGTCGCACCGCGCCGCCTCGTTCATGAAATGCGTCGAGATGAAGATCGTGACGTTGTCGTGCCGCGCCAGGTCGACCAGGATCTGCCACAGCGCGTCGCGCGCCACCGGGTCGACGCCCGATGTCGGCTCGTCGAGAATCAGCATCTCCGGCGCATGCACCATCGCCACCGCCAGCGACAGGCGCTGGCGGATGCCCAGCGGCAGGGCGTCGGGCAGGGCGTCCATGACGTCCAGCAGGTCGAAGCGCCGCGCCATCTCCGCGATCCGCTCGGGGATGGAGGCGGCCGGCAGCCGGAACAGGCGCGCATGCAGGTCGAGGTTCTGCCGCACGGTGAGCTCGCCATAGAGCGAGAAGGCCTGCGACATGTAGCCGACCCGGCGGCGGACCTGGATGTCGCGCGGATCGACCACGCTGCCGAGCAGGCGGGCGGTGCCCTCGCTGGCGGGCAGCAGGCCCGTCAGCACCTTCATGGTCGTGGTCTTGCCGCAGCCGTTGGAGCCGAGGAAGCCGAAGATCTCGCCGCGGCTGATGCGGAAGCTGACATGGTCGACGGCGGTGAAGTCGCCGAAGCGCACGGTGAGCCCCTCGGCCTCGATCGCGATCTCCGACGAGGCCTCGACGCTGCGCGGCGGGATCACCACGTCGCGATGCCCGCGGCGCTTGTCCTCGGGCAGCAGCGCGATGAAGGCGGCGTCGAGGGAGCCGGCGCCGGTCTGCGCCAGCAGCTCGTGCGGGCTGCCGGTGGCCAGCACGCGGCCGCCATCCATCGCCACCAGCCAGTCGAAGCGGGCCGCTTCCTCCATGTAGGCGGTGGCCACCAGCACCGTCATGCCGCGCCGGCTGCGGCGGATGTCGTCGATCAGGTCCCAGAACTGGCGGCGCGACAGCGGGTCGACGCCGGTGGTGGGCTCGTCCAGGATCAGCAGGTCGGGATCGTGGATCAGCGCGCAGCACAGGCCGAGCTTCTGCTTCATGCCGCCCGAGAGCTTGCCTGCGGGCCGGTCGGCGAAGCGCGCCAGCCCGGTGCTTTCCAGCAGCCGCGCGATGCGCTGCTCGCGCTCGTCTTGCGCGTGCCCGAACAGGCGGCCGAAGAAGTCGACATTCTCGAACACCGAAAGGGTGTGGTACAGGTTCTTGCCCAGGCCCTGGGGCATGTAGGCGATGCGCGGGCAGGTGTCGCGCCGGTGCGCGGCATCAGCCATGTCGCCGCCCAGCACCTCGACACGGCCGTCCTGCACGGCATGGGCGCCGGCGATCAGTGCCAGCAGGCTCGACTTGCCGACGCCGTCCGGCCCGATCAGCCCCACCATGCGGCCTTCCGGTATGTCGAGGCTGATGCCGTCCAGCGCCCGCGTCCTGCCGTAGGCGAGGCCCACGCCGTGCAGGCGCGCGACGGGCGCGCCGGCATCGGCCGCTGCCTGGGTCGGGGCGCTCATTGCACCAGCGTGCCGTGCAGGCTGGCCGGCCATGCCGCCTTGGGATCGAGCTTCACGTAGGCGACGCCGGGCAGGCCTGTCTTGACCTGCAGGATGTACTTGCGCAGCAGCTCCGGCGGGATGCGGGCCTTGATGCGGAACATCAGCTTCTGGCGCTCCTGCGCCGTCTCGACCGTCTTGGGCGTGAACTGCGCGACGTCGGCCACGAACGAGATCTGCGCCGGGATGATGTATTGCGGCGCCGCGTCGAGCACGATGCGGGCCTCGGCCTGGTAGGCGACACGCCCGGCCTGCCCGGTGGGCAGGAAGAACGTCATGTAGACATCGCCCAGGTCAACGATGTTCAGCACCCGGCCGCCGGCCGACAGCACCTCGCCGGGCTGCGCCACCCGGTACTGCACCCGGCCGTCGCGCGGCGATTTCAGCACGCTGTCCTCGATATCGGCGTCGATGCGCTGGATCGTGGCGCGCACCGCGTCGATCGCCGCCTTGGCGTCCACCACCTGCGACTTCGCGGCGCTGATCGCCGCTTCCGTTGCCGCCAGCTGGGCCTGCGCCGCGCCGACCGCCGCCGTGGCGCCCTGGGTGCGGGCCCGGTCGTCGTCCAGCACCTGCAGCGCCACGTAGTCGGTCTTGGCCAGCTCCTCGGTGCGCGCCAGCTTGCGCCTGGCGGCGTCGAGCTCGGCTTCACGCTGCGCCACGACCGCGACCGCGGCCGTGCGCTCGGCGTTGCGCTGGGTCACCATGCTGTTGGCGGTCTCGACGGCGATGATGGCGCGCTGCAGCTGCGCCTCGGCCTCGCGCTTCTGCGCCTGCAGCGTGGCGCTGTCCATCTGCGCCAGCACCTGGCCCGCCTTCACGAAGTCGCCCTCGTTGGCCATGATCTCCTTGACCCGCCCCGGGATCTTGGTGGCGATGTCGATGTCCACCGCCTCGATCCGGCCGTTGCCGCTGGCGATGCCCTCGGGCAGGCCCGCCGGCTGCAGCGCGCGCCAGGCGTAGAAGCCGCCGGCGGCCACGAGCACGGCGGCCGCGATCGCGATCCATGACCTTTTCAACCACGCTGTCACCGCAGGGTCTCCGCGTTGGAGGCGCCGATGTCATCGACATGAAAGTGGGGGCCGCAGCCTGCGCCGGCGCGGCGCGCCGGTCCTTGACCCAAGTCAACGCGCTTGAGCACACCGACGGTAAGCGTGGTTGCATGCCACGGCAACCGCAATAGGCATGGTCCCCATGACAAGCTCGTCAGTGCAAAAAGATGATCCATCCGGCCTCGAAGGCTTCCGGGCCTTTGATCGCATGCGCGAGGCGCTGACGGCGCAGCTCACCGGTGGGCTGTCGCCCGCCGCCCTGGGGCTGGCGCTGTTCGACTGGTCGATCCACCTCGCCGCGGCGCCCGGCAAGCAGGCCGAGCTCGCCAGCAAGGCGTGGCGCAAGGCGGGCCGGCTGGCCGCCCACATGGCGGCCAGCGCTTCGGATCCCGGCACGCCGCCCTGCATCGAGCCGCTGCCCGGCGACCGGCGCTTCCGCGACCCGGGCTGGCAGGCGCTGCCCTACCGTCTGTGGGCGCAGGCCTTCCTGCTCAATCAGCAATGGTGGCACAACGTCACGCGCGGCGTGCCGGGCGTGACGCCGCATCACGAGGACGTCGTCGCCTTCACCGCGCGCCAGCTTCTCGACATGGCCTCGCCCTCGAACGTGCCGTTCCTCAACCCCGAAATCATCCGGCGGGCCCACGAGACCGGCGGCGCCAATTTCGTGCAGGGCTTCCAGAACTGGGCCGAGGACGCCGGCCGGCTGGCGGCCGGCCAGCCGCCGGCCGGCGCCGAGACCTTCGCGGTCGGCCGGAATGTCGCAGTGACTCCCGGACGCGTCGTCTACCGCAACCACCTGATCGAGCTGATCCAGTACGCGCCGGCCACGCCGTCGGTGCAGGCCGAGCCGCTGCTGATCGTGCCGGCCTGGATCATGAAGTACTATATCCTCGATCTGTCGCCGCAGAACTCGCTGGTGCGCTACCTCGTCGAGCGCGGCCACACCGTCTTCTGCATCTCCTGGCGCAATCCCACGGCGCAGGACCGCGACCTGACGCTGGACGATTATCGCCGCCTGGGCGTGATGGCGGCGCTCGATGCCATCAACGCCATCGTGCCCGACCGCCAGGTCCAGGCCGTCGGCTACTGCCTGGGCGGCACGCTGCTGTCGATCGCGGCCGCCGCCATGGCGCGCGCCCGCGACGATCGCCTGGCGTCGGTGACCTTGCTGGCGGCGCAGACCGACTTCAGCGAGCCCGGCGAGCTGGCGCTGTTCATCGACCACAGCCAGATGCATTTCCTCGAGAGCATGATGTGGAACCGCGGCTACCTCGCCGCCGACCAGATGGCCGGCGCCTTCCAGCTGCTGCGCTCCAGCGACCTGATCTGGTCGCGCCTGGTGCACGACTACCTCATCGGCGAGCGCACGCCGATGATCGACCTGATGGCCTGGAACGCCGATGCCACACGCATGCCCTACCGCATGCACGCAGAATACCTGCAGCGCCTCTATCTCGACAACGAGCTCGCCGCCGGCCGCTTGATGGTCGACGGCCGGCCCGCGGCGCTGCAGAACATCCGCGCGCCGCTGTTCGTCGTCGGCACCGAGTGGGATCACGTGGCGCCCTGGCGCTCGGTCTACAAGATCCACTACCTGAGCGACACGGCCGTCACCTTCGTGCTCACCAACGGCGGCCACAACGCCGGCATCGTGAGCGAGCCCGGCCGCAAGCGGCGCCATTTCCGCATCGCCGGCAAGCAGCCGGCCGATCCCTGCCTCAGCCCGGACGAGTGGGTCGCGGCCGCGCCGCCGCGCGAGGGGTCATGGTGGCCGGCCTGGGCCGACTGGCTCGCCGCCCGGTCCACCCCTGGCCGCGTCGCGCCGCCGGCGATGGGCGCCGCCGCGAAGGGCTACGCCCCCCTGGACGACGCGCCCGGGACCTACGTCTTGCAGCGGTAGATCTCCTGCCGAACGAGGAGAGCGCTACCCCATCATGTCGCGGATCGCCTTCAGCACCGCGCGCGCGTCGGACTGCCGTTGCGTCGGGCCGACTTGCGAGCGGGCTGCCGCGTCCAGTATCGGGCCGACGTCGTCCCAGCCCACCGCGCTCTTGACCGCCATGGCCCTGAGCAGCTCGACCAGGATTGCAAGCGCGACCGTGCCCTGCGCCTCAGGGCTCGCCGTGTAGACAGTCGCATCGGCTGGCGTTGGCATGATCATGCTCCTTTGAGCCGCTGGGGCATTGAACCGCACCGGAGGATGAGCAAAGCCCGGGGCCGATGGCCAGATGAATTTCAGGATCCTTTCGCTGCGCCCGAAATGACAGGCTGAAGAAAATCCGCCTGCGGATGTCGGGAGCCGGCAGGGCCGCGCGTCCTTGGCTGTGACGGCGGGGCGCTCGCGCCCTCCGTCGACGTCCACGACGCCTGGCCCTACGGAGAAGAGCGATGTCCAAGATTTCCCCCTGCCTGTGGTTCAACGGCGAGGCCGAGGAAGCCGCGAAGCTCTATGTCTCGCTGCTGCCCGACTCGCGCATCGAGCACGTGCAGCGCAATGTCGTGGACGGTCCAACGGGCAAGGCGGGCACCGTCCTGGTCGTCGACTTCACCCTGGCCGGCCAGCGCTTCATGGCGCTCAACGGCGGCATGCGCTTCGAATACACGCATGCCGTCTCGTTCAAGATCGACTGCGCCGACCAGGCCGAGGTCGATCGGCTGTGGGACGCGCTTTCAGCCGGCGGCAAGGTCGAGCAGTGCGGCTGGCTGAAGGACCGCTTCGGCGTGTCCTGGCAGATCGTGCCCAGCGTGCTGCCCCGGCTGCTGGGCGATCCCGACCCGGCGCGCGCCCAGCGCGTCATGCAGGCCATGCTGAAGATGGTCAAGCTCGACATCGCCGCCCTGCAGCGCGCCCGCGATGGTGCCGCGGCGGCATAGCGGCCGGACCGTCATCCCGGGTGTGTCCGACCGCCCGAGATGACGCCACGTGCGCCGCCATGCGATAACCGCCTGATGGCGACGGGAAACGATCTGCGCCGCATGGCGCTGGCGCTCGAGGGCACGACGGAAGCGCCGCATTTCGACCGTGCGGCCTTCAAGGTCGCGCGCACCTACGTCACCTTGGCGGCCGACGGCCGCAGCGCCAATTTCAAGTTCACGCCCGACGAGCAGGAATTCAAGTGCATGATGGCGCCCGACGCCTTCGCGCCGATCGCCAACGCCTGGGGCCGGCAGGGCTGGACCACGGCCACCCTGGCCAGGCTCGGCGCGGCCGAGCTCAAGAGCGCGCTCGAGATGGCCTGGGCGCACGCGTTGCCGAAGAAGAAGCCGCGGCGTTAGCCGGGCGCCGCTGACAAGAAGCAACGGCTGAAACGGCGCCCGCTGATGTGGGCAGACGCCAGGGGCGCGCCGATCCGGACGAAGCCGCGCGACAGAGCTCTCGCGTGCGCTCTCACCGACGTCTCTCCCTGCGGAACATCGGCGCACAGCAGGCTTCGTGGCTCGGCGCGTCAGCGCGTAGGCTGCCGCGAACCAAGGAGGAGTGACATGGCCAGGCTCAAGGACAAGATCGCGATCGTGACCGGCGCCGCATCGGGCATCGGCGCCGCCAGCGCGCAGCTCTTCGCCGAGGAGGGGGCGCAGGTGCTGGCCGTCGACCGCCCCGAATCGGCGATCAACACCGTCCATGCCGGTCAGGCCGCGATCGTGCCGCTGGCCAAGGACCTCACCGACGCCGACGCGCCCGCCGCGATCATCGGCGCGGCGCTGGAGCGCTTCGGGGCGCTGGACATCCTGTTCAACAATGCCGGCGTCAGCGCCAATGCGCTGGCCGAGGTGATGACCGACGCGCAGTGGGCGCGCACGCTCGAGGTCAACGTGACTTCCGTGTTCCGCATGTGCCGCCAGGCGATCCCGGCCCTGCGCGAGCGCGCCGCCAAGACCGGCCGCGCCCGCATCATCAACACCGCCTCGGTGATGGCGTTCGACACCGACTACGGGCTCTCCGCCTACTGCGCCTCGAAGGCCGGCGTCGCCGGGCTCACGCACACCCTGGCACTGGAGCTGGGCAAGTTCCGGATCACCGCCAACTACATCTGCCCCGGCGCCATCCAGACCGGTATGACCGCCGCCAGCTTCTCCAACCCCCAGATCGCCGCCATCTGGGCCAAGAAGGCAGCGCTGCGCCGCCTGGGCAAGCCCATCGACATCGCCCGCGGCGCGCTGCTGCTGGCCAGCGACGAGGCCGACTTCATCACCGGCCACGGCCTGGTCGTCGACGGCGGCCTGACCCTGCGCACGTAGTTTCCTTCTCTCCGCGAAGGCGCAGGGCTGTCCGGGGAAACTTCCCTTCTCCCGCCTTCGCGGGGAGATTGCGTCGAGGGTTTTGAGCTTCGCCCATTGGCTTGCGCGCTCGACATGCACGGCGATGTCCTTCGGCGCCCGGCCGTGCGCCAATCCACGCCAGAGTGACCGCGCACAGGTTTCGTGCGGCAGCCACCGGTATCCGGTACCATGCTCCGCGTGCAATACGAATCGGCCCGAAAGGCCACACGACATGAGCAAGACCGGTACTACGCGGGTGACCGTGAAATCTGGTGAGCCCCTGCCTCGGGGCGACACCGATTGGGCGCGACTCGATGCCATGACAGATGAGGAGGTGGTAGCGGCCGCCCTGTCCGACCCTGATGCGCAGCCTCTCACCCCGGAGCAGCTAGCGAGGATGCGTCGGGTATCGCGCGTCAAGGTTCTGCGACGGCGCCTCGGGATGACGCAGATGGAATTTGCCGAAGCCTTCCACCTCCCGGTCACGACTTTGCGCGATTGGGAACAGCGCCGTAGCACGCCGGACGCGCCAGCTCGCGCGTTGTTGTTGGCCATCGAGCGCGATCCCAAGGTCATGCGGAGATTGCTTGCGGACAGGGCGGCGTAGCCTCGGCGACACTGTCGACCTGCGGAGCGCTGCATCGTAGCGCTCCGGCTGATGAATGCTGCCCACCTTCATCGACCGTTGGCATGCCAAACGCCAAACCGCAGAACATCGGGTTCCTTGCCTCCACGTTCGTGTGCCACGCGCGCAAGAGCTTGCGCCTTGGTCGTGTGATCGCCTTGAGCTCCCTGACGGGCATGTTGGCTACGCCAGCGCATTGCGCGCAATGATCTCCCGATACAACTCCGCGCTCAGCTTGGGCGTGCGCTTCTGCGTGGCGTAGTCGACATGGTGCAGCCCGAAGCGGCTGGCGTAGCCGTCGGCCCATTCGAAATTGTCCAGCAGGCTCCACAGGAAGTAGCCGCGCACCGGCACGCCCGCCGCGGTGGCGCGCTGCAGCTGGGTCAGGTAGTTGCGCAGGAACATCACACGGTCGGTGTCGTAGACGATGCCGTCGGCGGCCGGCGTGTCGGTGCCGGCGCAGCCGTTCTCGGTGATGTAGATGTCCTTCACGTCCCATAGCCTCGCGACATGGCGCGGCCCCCAGTGGAGCGCCTCGGGTCCGACCTTCAGCCATGGCGTCTGCATGTGCGGGAAGCCGGCGGTGATCGGCGCCAGCGCGAAGCCGGAAGGCGCATCGGGCGCCGCCCGCACGTAGTTGTGCGGCGCGTAGATGTTGATGCCGACGAAATCCAGCGGGCTTGCGATCGCCGCCAGGTCCTCGGCCGTGAAGGTCGGCGCGTCGGCGCCGGTCCAGGCCAGGAACGCCTCGGTGTAGCGTCCTTCCAGCATCACGGTCAGGTAGCCGGCATTGAGCTCGCGCGTGGCGCGCTCGGCGGCGCGGATATGCTCTTCGGTCTCGATCACCGGCACGCAGACATTGATGTTCTCGGCCGGCCCGACCTTGACATCTGGCCGCGCCGCGGCGCGGATCGCCTGCACCGCCAGGCCATGGCCGAGCACGGCATGGTGGCGGGCCTGGTTCAGGCGCCTGGGCGGCAGCTTGAGGCCGGGCGCGTGGATGCCCTGGCCGTAGCCCAGCTCGATGAACGCCGACATCTCGTTGTGCGTGAAGAGGTGCTTGACGCGATCGCCGATGCGGGCGGCGACGTGGCCGGCATAGTCGGCGAAGGCGCGGGCGGTGTCGCGCGACTCCCAGCCGCCGAGGTCCTGCAGCGCCTGCGGCAGGTCCCAGTGATAGAGCGTGGCCCAGGGCGCGATGCCGTTCGCCAGGAGCGCGTCGATCAGCCTGTCGTAGAAATCCAGCCCCTTGGGGTTGGCCGCGCCGGTGCCCTGCGGGAAGACGCGCGGCCAGGCGATCGAGAAGCGGTAGGCGCGCACGCCCAGCGCCTTCATCAGCTGCACGTCGTCCTTGTAGCGATGGTAGTGGTCGACGGCGATGTCGCCGGTGTCGTCGTTCCGCACCTTTCCGGGCGTATGCGAGAACGTGTCCCAGATCGAGGCGCCGCGGCCGTCCTCCTGGACGGCGCCTTCGACCTGGTACGACGCCGTGGCCGTGCCCCACAGGAACCCAGCCGGAAATCCCGGCGGGGTCGATGCCGCTGGCTGCGCCTGGGCCTCGAAGGACGCCGCCGATCCCAGGGCGGACGCACCGGCGGCCTTGGCGAAGCCGCGTCGTGAGAAGCGCGTGAGCATGGCGGCCTCCGGCCTGTGGGCGCTTGCAGCGCCGGGTGGCGCCATAGCACCACGGGTCATCGTGCGGCACCATAGCCATCCCGACGCGCCGGCGGCGCCCATGCATGGTTTCTGTCGCGCCGCGACGCTAGGCTGCGCGCCGCCGAGGACACCAGGACCATCACCATGCCGCAGCATATCGGAATCGTCGCCTGCTCCGCCGAAGGGGCGTCGCTCTGCTATCGCACGATCTGCGTCGAGGGTGCGCAGCTGATGGGGCCGCACGCGCATCCCGAGGTCTCGATGCACACGCCGTCGCTGGCCGACTATGTCGCCTGCCTCGACCGCGGCGACCTGCAGGGCGTGGGCGCGCTGATGCTGGCCTCCGCCCGCAAGCTGGCGGCGATCGGGGCGGACTTCCTGATCTGCCCCGACAACACCATCCACCAGGCGCTGCCCCATGTGGAGGCGCAGTCGCCGCTGCCCTGGCTGCACATCGCCGATACGGTGGCCGCGCAAGCCGTCACGCGCGGGTTCCACCGCCTGGCCGTGACCGGCACGCGCTGGCTGGTCGACAGCGAGGTCTATCCGCAGAAGCTCGCCGCCTGCGGGCTGGAATATGTCCGGCCCAGCGCGGCCGAGTGCGACGCGATCAACCGCATCATCATGGACGAGCTGGTCTACGGCATCTTCAAGCCCGAATCGGCCGCCGGCCTTCGGCAGGTCGTCGCGCGCATGAAGGACGAGGAGGGCTGCGACGCCGTGGTGCTGGGCTGCACCGAGCTGCCGCTGATCATGGACGACGCCAGCTCGCCGCTGCCGACGCTCGATTCGACCCGCCTGCTGGCCCGCGCCGCGCTGCGCCGGGCCGTGCAGGGGCATGATTGAACCCCCTTGCCACCGTCTCCTCGCCCCGCGGCAGCGGGGAGAGGAAGGGGGCCATGCCGAAGGCATGGGAAGGTGAGGGGTAGAAACGATCAAGCCATGCGGCAAAAATAGGGACTGATCGCTCGTACCCCTCACCTTCCCATCGCTTTGCGATGGGCCCCGCCCTCTCCCCGCTGCCGCGGGGCGAGGGGTGAACGCGACGCAACCCTCACACGCACCCGCCGGACCCGACCTTCCGCCTGAGCGCGGCGATGCCGTCCCTGGTGTTTCCACGGCGGCAGTTCTCCACCGCCGCATCGGCCTCGAGCATCCCCTGGTAGCTGCTGCCCTGTGGGCTCTGGCCGCCGGTCGATCTGTAGCGCCAATACTGGGCATAGAGCTCTTCGCAACGCGCCAGCGCGTCCTGCGGCGATTGGCCGACATCGGAAGCGGAGGCGGTGGGCGCGGCGCACTCGACGCAGCCCGCGACCGCGAGGGTGCCCAGCAACGACATGCATGCGATGATCGACCGTGCGGCAGGCGTCGGATCGCCGCGCGCGTTGCAGGTCGTCCGGCGTGGCGTGGCTTGGGGCATGTCGCCAATCCCCTGCGTCTTCCAGGTGCAGACTGTAGCGCGATCCGGCGTTGCACCACAACGCGGCCACCACCATCACCCGCACCCGCCCGATCCGACCTTCTGCCTGAGCGTGGCGATGCCGTCCTTGGTGTTGCCGTGGCGGCAATTCTCCACGGCTGCTTCCGCCTCGAGGATTCCCGCGTAGCTGATGCGCACAAAGCGGTTGTTGACCGGCATGTAGCGCCAGTACTGGGCGTAGAGCGCCTCGCAGCGGGCCAGCTCGCTGGACGGTGGCTGGCCGTTGTCGGAAGCGGCGGAGGCGGGTGCGCCGGGGCATTCGCCGCAACCTGTCAGCGCCAGGATGCCCAGCAACGACGTGCATGCCGCTATCGGCCGGACCAGGCGCATCCTCGCCGCGCCGGCTTCAAGGTGGCGGCCGATGCGGCACAGGACGCCGTCACGAAGGGTATGCTGCCTCATCCATCCTCCAACCTGGCTTTGTGGATGCCGCCGGCACGCCGGCGGGGTACGTTGCATTGTGCCAGTGGCGGCAGGCACCGGCGAGGTGGCCGTTCGGGCCTTCGGCGTCATCCCAAGCCCGAAGGATCCAGGCGGCGCTGCGGCACCAGGTCTGATGGCCCTGGAAGAGTAGGAGTGGGGCGGTGGAAACGCAGGCGGAATGCTGCGGGCATTTCAGCGCCGGCGCCGGGATGCCCGACATGGTCGTCATTCCTGCCGGACGATGCGAGATGGGTGCCCGCGACGGCGAGGAGGGCCAGGAAGACTGTGAAGGGCCGCGCCATGTCGTCGTGATCGCACGTGCATTCGCCTTGTCGCGAACGCCCGTGACATTCGCGCAGTGGGACGTGTTCCTCGCGCATGCGCCGGCGGCCCACCGTCCCGCGGACGAAGGGTGGGGGCGGGCGGGCCGGCCGGTCGTCAACGTCTCCTGGGACGATGCCCAGGCCTATGTGCGCTGGCTGGCGGCGCGCTGCGGCCGGCCCTGCAGGCTGCCCAGCGAGAGCGAATGGGAGTATGCAGCCCGCGCCGGCACGCAGACCGCCTATCACTGGGGTGAGCCTTTCGAGGCCGGCCGCGCCAACGGCATCGACAGCGGCTGCGAATGGAGCGGCACGTGCTCGTCGCCGGTCGGCAGCTTCGCGGCCAATGCCTTCGGGCTGCACGACATGCACGGCAATGTCTGGGAGTGGGTGGAGGATTGCTGGAACGAGTTCTATCTCGATGCGCCTGATGACGGGTCCCCCTGGCGCGCCGGGCGCTGCGACGCCCGCGTCCTGCGCGGCGGCTCATGGTGCGACCCGCCCCGCCTGCTGCGCGCCGCTGCCCGCAACCGCAATAGCCGTGGCTTCCGCTGCAACGACTACGGCTTCCGCGTTGCGCTCAGCCTGTAGGCCGGCATTTTCTGTGACTCCCAAGCGCAGCGAGGGAAACGCTACAACGGAACGCGGTAGCTGATGGGGTTGGTGACGGCCGCGCCGCCCGGGCTGACTGTGGCCCCGCGCGCGTCAGCCCAGCCATTGAGAGGGGGAGGCGGGTAGAGCACCGACGTCGAGGCGAGAATCGTGCCGCCGCGGCCCAGCATGGCCGGCCCTGCCGCGCGAAGGAAGGCGTCGCCCGCCGGCCCCTGGCCGAGGTCGCCGCATATCCAGTAGATCCAGGCGTATGGCGTCAATGCGCTGAAGCAGACATTCCTCAGCAGACCTATCGTGCCGGCATCGAAGGCGATGCTTTGCAGGAACGTCTTCTGGGTTCGGACGATGCCCGGTGATCCGTGCAGGTAGAACCACAGAACGCCGATCTGCTTGCCGGCGAGACGTCCAAGCTCGTTGATGACGTCCTGGCGGCTGGTGACGTGCGTCCAGATGCTGCCGGGTTGATTGTTGTTGGTGCACATATACTGGCGAAAAGGGTTGGTGCTGTCATCGTACAGGTGCAGCGTCAGCATGAGTCCCTCGCGGATTTGCGTAGCGCAGCCGGCATCGGGTCATCCTGTCAGCTGGACACCGCGGTCCGCTGGTGCATTCCAAAAAAAGTTGGACGGTTGGCCGCCACGCCGCACGGCGCGGGCCTCTATCGCGCGTGCCAGGGGAGCCGGTCGTACATGACGCCGACCCGGCAGGCGAGGCCGACGCCAGGCGACGACAGCTCGGCGCCGGCAAAGAACATGACGCCTTTCGGCCCGGTGTCCAGGACCAGCATGGCGAAGATGGTGGGGTCGCCGGACTGGAGATATCGGTTCAAGGCATCGAGCATGCGCCACGGCGGCATGCCCATGCCGAAGAACAGCATCGACGGCGATGTGCCCAGCCCGTAGGCGAGGCTGAATTCCGCGACCAGCGTGCCGTGGCAGAAATCCTCCAGGGTCAGGTGATTCCGCCAAGGCGTGCGCCGGATGATGCCGTATGTCGGGAAGAACCAGGGTGAGCCCGATCCACCGAACATGCTCTTGGGGAGGTTCAGGGTCAGGCCACCCGCGATATTGTAGAAGCGCCCGGTCACCTGCGCGGCCGTGTGCTTCACGTCGACGGTCATGTACTGGCCGCTGATGAAGAACCCGGACAGATTGAATCCCGCCGTTCCCTCCAGCTCCCAGTCGCAGGTGAAGAAACGGTTCCATATCCAGTCGAACAACGCCTTGACGCGGTTCTGCGGGATCTTCGGCTCGGTTTCCGGCGGTCCGATCACCGGCGTCCCGTTCACCGGTGCTTCGTCCGGCAGCGGGTCGGGGTGATACAGGGTCGCGCCCGTCCTGATCAGGTTGGGGTTGGGGACGTCGCGGTAGAGGTTGGTGCCGATCTTCTCCTTGAACTTCCTGATGTGATTGAAGTCGCCATAGATCGCCATCGAATACTTGCTCAACCAGTCGCCTTGCCTGACCAGGATCGAGCGATCGACGTTGATCGTCACCTCGTAGCCGCCGCCTTCGAACGTGTGAGGCAGGGTGTATGTCATGGTCAAAGCCCCCTTGTGCATGCGGTTGCGCGGATGGCCGTGGCCGTTTGCCGGCGGCTTTGGACGCGGGCGCCGCGCAGCTGCGCCAGCCGGCAGATGTTGACTGGCAGCAGCAGCGCGTGAAGCAGCAGCACCGGCACGAGGCCCCCGAGATAGCCGTAGGTGATGAAAGCCACGTTGCTGGCGATCGCCACCCAGCGCAGCGCGCGCATCGAGCGCATGCAGAAGGTCGCGAGCACGAGGCCGGCGGCGCCGTAGCCAACGCCGTCGATGATCGGTAGATCGCTCATCCTGCTTTCCTTTCGCCGCGCTGAGCCCGGCGAGATTAGTGTGCTCGCACTCGTGGTCGAGTGGTCGCGCTGGACTGCAATTCCTACCGATCGCGGCGCGTGCGCGCTTGGACTGGCACGTCAATTGAGTAGGACGAAAGCGGCCTGGCTGCCGTGCGATCGGGTCAGTGTTGGCGATGGTGTCGCGCTCTGCGGCGGGGCTGGGCCGATGATCGGGTTGCCATGGCGGGCAGGCTGACGATGGGATCGTCGCGCAAGGGAGCAATGGTTTTCAGGGGCATGCAGCGGGCGCGCCGGACGGCCCGCTCGTCGGTCCATTCGAGCAGGATGGCGCCGACGAGGCGGATGGCAGAAGGACCGAGAGAAGATCAACCACAGAGGCACAGCGCAGCCCTTTGGCCGCAACCAAATAGCGGAGGAGTGCTTCATGGTGAGCACAGGTGAATGCTTCGCATTCACCTGTGCTCACCATGAAGGCTATCCAAATCACCGCGGCTCGCGGAGATTCTTGAGGTCAGTAGTACAGAGACACAGAGGAGCACAGAGAGAAAAGACGGCGCGCCTTCGGCGCGCCGCAGCATCTCTGTGAGGCTCTGTGTCTCAGTGCCTCTGTGGTTAAGTCTTCAAGTCTCGGCCACCGAATGATGTGTTCGGCGCACCGCAAGGTCGTTCGCCGCGTTCACGACGACACGAGGCCGAGTCTATCCGGTCGGGATATGCCCTGCCAGGCAAGCACCGGCCGGCCGGTTGCTCTTGTCAACCGGCGTAGCGCAGGATCGCCGCCAATGCGCCGCCGCCGGGAACCTCGTCTCGCCTGACGGCGAGAACGCGGGCGCCGCTTTCAAGCGCGCGTCCGATCGTCTCGTCGATCACGCCATAGGTTCCGGGCCCTTCCTCGCTGAAGGTGACGGCGCCCGTTTCCGCGTCGACCGTGCCATGGATCACGGTGTCGATATCGACGATCAACGTGTCGATCATCCCGAATGTCGCGGCCCGCGCCGCATCCGCGATATCCGTGATGGTGCGACCGGCGCCGGCGCGGGTCTCGAACAGATCGCGGATCTGCGCCACCTCGCGGGCGTAAAGCGCGTCCAGCAGCGGGCGGGCAGCATCGGCGATCGCCGCCTCGCTCGAACGATCGTCGGTCGCGGCCAGGTTTTCGGGCAGCAGCTTCGGATGGCTGTTGACGGAGCGGAAGATCGCCGCGAGGGGATCGCGGGCGGCGAGAACCAACGGCACATCCTTGCCTGACAGGACCGAACGGATCGCTGCGTCGACCTTCCGGGCATATTGGGCAAGACGCACCTTCTGCCCCTCGGCGCCCATGACCCGGCGCAGCGAGGTGCGGTTGTTGAGCGAGGATGTCCCGACCGCGCTTGCGGCATTCTTCGGCAGGTCCGGCACCTGGATCAGCCGGGCAGGCAGATCGGGCAGGACCTCGACCAGCCGGACATCGTTCTCCGAGATCGCCAGCACGAAGGCGTGATGCGGGAAGGTGATCGCGCGCAGCAGCGGCTTCATGTAGAAGCGATCCGCCACCTCGACAAGCGGCTGAAGCCTGTTGGCCAGACGGAAGGTCCGGATGTTGTCCGGCGTCGCCAGCACAGCAAGCGAATGGTTCTGGAAGCGCCAGAAGTTGTCATCCGCGAGAAGATCGTCGAATTGCTCGGCGAGCAGATCGAGCCGGCGCCTGTCAAAGCCCGCTGCCTCGAGCTGCGCCAGCGCCTGCTTGGCGAGATTGCCGAACGCCGTCGCCTCGACGCCGCTGTCCTGTGCGGCAGGCGTGGTTGGAAGATAGATGGAAACGCAGGCATCGGCCCGCGTGGCCCTGAGGCTCTTGAACTCCTGCAGGCTTGGCATTTCAACGTAAGGCATGGAAATCCTGTGGCTCTCTGCAACGAATGGAACGAGGCGCAGGGCCTCGCGCCAGCTTGTCGGACTGATCCGGAGTTTCCTTTGGGACAAAGCCGGGCAGTCGTCCTTGATCGATATCAAGCCCTTCGTTGGCAGGTCTGCCTGAACCCTTCGCTCCAACGCGAACCTGAGCACGGGAACGTGTGCATGAAGACCCGATCCGCGGGCTCTTGAAGGCGTATCGAGCTCAGGCAGAGGCGTGGTTCTCACAGCTGTTATCGTGAGCGCAGCGAAGGATCTTGCAGTGGTGATCCCAGGCACCGCAGGTGCTGGTGATCGCTGCACTCGGAGTTTGAGACCCTATCCTTCCTCCTCCGGGGCAGGGCATTCGCATATGCTCCTACCGTCATCCCGAGCGCCCCCTTCGACAGGCTCAGGAGAGGGATCTCCCGCGAATTTGCGCACCGTGCGCCTTGCCGCAGGAGATCCCTCTCCTGAGCCTGTCGAAGGGGGCGCTCGGGATGACAGCGAGGTCATATGCGAATGCCCTGCCCTCCGGGGAAGGATTAAGTCACTGAGGAAGACAAGATCGATTCAATCAACGGAGACGGAGATATAGCGGCGCGCCGAAGGCCCGCGGTCCTTTCTCTCTGTGCTTCTCTGTACTACTGACCTCGAGAATCTCCGCGAGCCGCGGTGATTTGGATAGCCTTCATGGTGAGCACAGGTGAATGCGAAGCATTCACCTGTGCTCACCATGAAGCACTCCTCCACTATTTGGTTGCCGCCAAAGGGCTGCGCTGTGCCTCTGTGGTTGATCTTCTCATGGTCCGCGTTCGACCCACCGCAAGGTGTTTCGATGCCCGCTGGGCGGCGTCTGGAGAGGGCACGAAGAAACGGCCACCTTCACAGGCGGAACTCCTGGTCCTGCCGCGGAACGACACCCGGCCAACCCAGCTCCCGCTCGATCCGCACACGCAGCGCTTCGGATGCTTCCGGCTCGCCGTGGACGATGAACACCTGCCGCGGAGCCCGCTCGAATCCCGAAAGCCAGCGCATCAGCTCGTTGCTGTCCGCATGAGCGGAAAGCATGTCCAGCTGCGCTACCTCCGCGTTGATCGGCACCCACATGCCATGGATCTTGAGCTCCTTCGCTCCCTGTTGAAGCGAGCGTCCTCGCGTTCCCGCAGCCTGGAAGCCCGAGAGCAGGATCGTGTTCTTGGGGTCCGGGCCGAAGGCCTTGAGATGGTGCAGGACGCGCCCGCCGGTGGCCATGCCCGAGGCCGAAATGACGATCTTCGGAAACGGGCTCGCGGTAATCGCCTTCGACGCCTCGACGTCATTGGTGTAGCGGGCGATGCCGAAGGCGTCGCGGCAGGTCGCGCGATCCAGGCGGTGGTCGCGCGCATGGCGGCTCATCAGGTCCGTGGTGTCGATCGCCATCGGGCTGTCGAGGTAGATCGGGATGGAGCTGAGGCGGCCCGCCCGCTTCAAGGTCCAGAAGCAGTAGAGTAGCTGTTGCGCCCGGCCGACGGCAAAGGCCGGTATGATGAGCGTGCCGCCGCGTCTTATGGTCCGTTCCGCGATCGCGCCCAGGGCTTCGGTCGGATCCTCGTCGGAATGAGCCCGGTTGCCATAGGTCGATTCGACCACGATGTAGTCGGGATCACCTCCCGCGACCGGGTCGGGAAGCAGCGCATCGCCGTATCGGCCGATATCGCCCGAGAAGACCAGGCGGCGGCCTCCCCAGTGGATCTCCGCATGCGCTGCGCCGAGGATGTGCCCGGCATGACGGAACCGCAGCGTCGCGCCGTTCGGGAGCCGCACGACCTGATCGAAATCCGCCGTCGAGAAATGCTCGATCGCCCGCTGCGCATCCCGCACGCTGTAGAGCGGCAGGGCGGGCTTGTGCTTCGACAACTGGTAGCGATTGAGGAAGTCGGCGTCCTTCTCCTGCAGGAAGCCGCTGTCCTTGAGGATCAGTTCCGCAACATCGCGGGTTGCTTCCGTCGCATAGACCTTGCCGCGGAAGCCGTCGCGGACAAGCCGCGGCAGATATCCGCAATGATCGAGATGGGCGTGGGTCAGAACGACGGCGTCGATATCGCGCGGCGGGACCGGAAGCGGTGCCCAGTTCAGCTCACGAAGGTTCTTCAACCCCTGGAACAAGCCGCAATCGATGAGTATGCGATGACCGTCGAGCTCGAGCAGATGCTTCGATCCGGTCACCGTCCCGGCCCCGCCGAGCGACCTCAATGTAACCACGTTCAATCTCTCTTGCTGGCTTGGGATTGGTTGGCTCAAGAGAATGGACAAGCAGAGCCGGATGCTCGAGGTCAAGCGCATCGTGATCGTTGGCTGCTGCCCATTGCCTGAAGCCGAAAATAAATCCGTTCGTCGCTTTTTGGACTCCTTGTTGCCGGCTGGGGCGCTGCGTATATTCAGCGCCAGTCAACGCGTGCCTGCCGCCGGGGCCAACGGGCGCTTTCGTGGGCCCCGCCGCAAGGGGCGATGCCGCCGCCGGGCATCTGAAACGGGCGTTCCGCCGGTTGCTGCCGTCAAGCAACGCTTTGTTTCCCGAACGGATGTGACGTCATGAGCGCGCGCGATTTCGAGGCGTTGACGCATTCCCACTATGGCAAGCCGCTGCGCTGGTGGCGCTACGGCGACGATTTCGCCGTCGCCAGCGTCGTTGCGCGCACCGGCCGTCTTCTGGCCCTGCCGGCAGTCCGCAACGGCGCGCATTGCTACTGGGGCGAGCCGGCGCCGCCGCTGCCGCTCTATCGTGCCGCGACGCTTGAGCTGCGGGCGCAGGCGCCGGTGCTGGTCGTCCAGGGCGAAAGCGCCGCCGACGCGGCGGCCGGGCTGTTCACGGACCATGTGTGCATCACATGGGCGGGCGGCGGCAACGGTGTCGCCAAAGCCGATGTCATGCCGCTGCATGGCCGCGACGTCATCCTGTGGCCCGACAACGATGGCGCCGGCGCGACCGCGATGGCCCGGCTGGCGACGCGGCTGCGCGGCGTGGCCCGCACCGTCGTGCAGGTCGCGGTGCCGCAGGCGTGGCCGGCATCATGGAACATCGCCAGGCCGCTGCCGGCCGGCATCACGGCCGAGACCCTGCGCGCGATGCTGCCCGGCATGGAACTGCACGGCGGCACCAGCTTGCGCCGGGAAGATCACGACTGTCATCCCGAGCGCAGCGAGGGATCTCCCGCGAATGGCGCACCGTGCGTCTCTCGCAGGAGATCCCTCGCTGCGCTCGGGATGACAATGAAGATGTGCGATCACCCTGCGCCGACGGGAGAAGCGCCCGTGACCCAGCCTGTCCAACCCGAGCCGCCGTCGGTCCCGCCATCGGCACCTGACGGCGCCTGGCCGGCACCGGACCGGTCGCTGCTCGACGACCGGCAGGGCGATGTGCCGGCATTTCCAGTCGAGCTTTTGCCGGGCTTCTGGGCCAGCTGGTGCGATGGTGCCGCGCGCGGCCACGGCGTGCCGGTCGACTATGTGGCGATGGCGCTGCTGAGCGCGGCGGCCGGGCTGATCGGCGCCGCGCGCTGCGTCGGTCCGGTGCCGGGATGGACGGAGCCCTGCTTGCTGTGGACGGTGCTGGTGGGGCCGTCCGCTTGCGGCAAGACGGCCGGCATGGATGCCGCGCTGCATCTGGTGCGTGCGCTGGACCGCGAGCTCGAGCCGGCGAACGCCGATCTGCTGGGCCGGCACACCGTGGCGCAGGAGGAGGCGCGCTGGGCCGCCTTCTGGTGGCGCAAGATGATGCGCCGGGCCGTGATCACCAACCGCGAGCGGCCGCCGATGCCCGCCGCCGTGCTGCAAGCGCCGGTCTTCGCGCCGCGCCGGCTCGTCCTCGAGGGTGCGGCCGTCGACACGGTCGCCGGCGCGCTGCGCGGCAATCCGCGTGGCCTGCTGCTGGCGCCTGACGGACTCGCCGCCTGGCTCGACACCGTGGCCGGCGCCGGCAAGGCGGATCCGGCGCGGGCGTGGTGGTTGAAGGCATGGTCGGCTGGCGGCGGGCCGGTGCGGCGTGCCGGCGATCAGGCCTGCGGCGCCGCCAGCGTCCTGGGCGCGATCGAGCCCGATGCGCTCGCCGCCGCGCTGGCCGGCGACGACGACAGCGTCGGGGCGCGGCTGCTGTTTGCGCAGCCCGGGCGCGGCCCGGTGGCGGTGTTGGGGGAAGGGGCGGCGGCGTTGGCGGCGCCGGCGCAGGCAGCGCTGCGCCTTTTGCGCGACATACCCGACACGCCGCGCACCCTGGCGTTGTCCGCCGGCGCGCAGGCGGCCTTCGAAGGCTTCCGGAAGATGCTCGATATCGATGGGCTGGAGGATGCCGAAGCGGCGTGGTGCAGCCGCGGGCCCAGCCTCGTGCTGCGCCTCGCCGGCATCTGGACCTTCCTCGACTGGGCGGCGCAGGCCACGGGCAATGAGCCTCGCGCTGTCGGGGCGCCGGCGCTGACGGCGGCAAGCGATCTCTGGCTGCGCTATCTGTGGCCGCATGCCCGATCGGTGCTGGGCACGATCGGTACTGGCGGCCGGCGGCGCCGGATGCGCAAGGTGCTGCTGTGGATACGGCGCCGGGGATTGGCCGAGATCGGGCGCGAGGATGTGTGGCGCCACGCCCGCGCCGCCCGCAACGCGCCGGACGCCGATCTCCTGCTGGATGGGCTCGTGGCCGCCGGTTGGCTGCGGCCGGTCGATGCCATCAGGGCAGGGCGGGGCCGGCCGCGGCTGCGCTGGCAGGTGAATCCCGGGCTGCTGGATGGGGTGACCCATGAAGCGTGACAACGAATTTTCGTATTTTCCGATATTTGCGTCACGCTGCTCCGAGTATGAAAAATGCTATGCCCCTGATTCGCCGTTATTTTTTCGGCTGTGGTCGGGCCGCGCCGCTCCAGCGGCGCTCTTTCTCCTTGATGATTGAAAATGAAGAAGAGCGCCGCTGGAGCGGCGCGGCCCGACCATCATGATCGTCACCCCCTCTTTCGCTGCCGCGCCGCCGGCGGCCATAATGCCGGCCAACTGTCCCGGAGCGCCGATGTCGACCTTCACCTCCTTTTCCGCCGACTACAGCGAGGCCCGCGAGAAGTTCCTCGCCGCCGCGCGCATCGCCGGCGCGGTGACGGCGCGCTACGACACCACGGCCAAGGGCCCCCAGGGCGAGTCCCTGTCGACCGATGTCGCCTGGCTGGGGCCGCACGACGCCGGCAAGGTGGTCGTGGCCGTCTCCTCGACCCACGGCGTCGAGGGGTTCTGCGGCTCGGGCTTCCAGGTCGACTGGCTGGCGCGCAAGGGCGCGGCGGCGCTGCTGCGCGGCACGGCGGCGCTGTTCGTGCACGCCATCAATCCCTATGGCTTTGCCTGGCTGCGGCGCGTGACGGAGGAGGGCAACGACCTCAACCGCAACTTCGTCGACCATGGCAAGCCCTATCCCGACAATGCCGGCTATGCCGAGATCGCCGATGCCCTGGTGCCGCCGGCGCTGAGCGGACCGGCGTTCGAGGCGGCGGAGGCCAGGCTCAAGGCCTACCGGGCGCAGGTCGGCGACACCGCCTTCCACCGCGCCATGTCGGGCGGGCAGTACACCCACGCCGACGGCTTCTTCTTCGGCGGCGGCGGGCCGTCCTGGTCCAACCGCACGACGCACGCCATCATCGCCCGCTACCTCGCCAGCCGCGGCGACATCGCCGTGATCGATTTCCATACCGGTCTGGGGCCGTTCGGCTATGGCGAGCTGATCACGCATTACGATCCCGACACCGACGGCTCGCGGCGCGTGCGCGCCTTCTGGGGCGAGTCGGTGACGGAGTCCAAGCGCGGCCAGACGGCATCGCAGGCGCGCGACGGGCTGGGGCACTACGGCTACAACCGGGCACTGCCGCAGGCGCGGGTGACGATGGCGACGCTGGAGTTCGGCACCTACGACCGCGAGAGCGGCCGGCGCGCCTTCCGCGGCGATCACTGGCTGCACAAATACGGCGATCCGCTGGGCCGCGAGGCCGGCCCGATCCGCGCCGCCATGCGCAAGCAGTTCTATCCCGACACCGACGAGTGGAAGGAGATGGTGCTGTTCCGCGGCCACCAGGCCATCCGCCAGGCGATCGCGGGATTGAATGCGCCGCTTTGAATGAGCACGAGCGTTGCTGGTGACGGCTGGGACCGCGCCGCTCCAGCGGCGCTCATGATCCGGCGCTGCGCGCCGGTGCGTCGCTGGAGCGACGCGGTCCGGCCCGTCATGCCCACCGACATCGACTGAACAAGTAGAGGAGCAGCCCGTGCCGCCCGCATCGCCGCGCATCGCGCTTCTGGGGTTCGCCATCGAGTGCAACCGCTTCGCGCCGGTCAGCACGCGCGAGGATTTCCGCGACATGCGCGGCAACGAGCTGCTGGTCGAGGCACGCAAGCCGGCGCCCGCCATGATGCCCGACATGCCCGGCTTCGTGACCGAGATGGACCGCAGCGGCGCCTGGACGCCGGTGCCGCTGCGCACCGCCGCGGCGCAGCCCGGCGGCCCGGTGGAGCAGGGCTATTTCCGCGAGCTGATGGCCGAGTTCGAGGACGGCCTGCGCCGCAGGGGACCGTTCGATGGCGTCTACGTCTCCTCGCACGGCGCGGCGCTCACGACCGACAGCGATGACCCTGACGGCGACCTCTACGAGGCCATCCGCGGCATCGTCGGGCCGGACGTGCCCATCATCGGCACCTTCGACCTGCATGCCAACGTCTCGCGCCGCATGGTCGACAACATCTCCGTCTTCGTCGGCTATCGCTGCAATCCGCACACCGACATCCGCGAGCGCGGCGTCGAGGCGGCGCAGCACATGCGCACCCTGCTGGGCGGCGTGCGCACGGCCACCGCGATGGTGAAGATTCCGCTGGTCGCGCCGCAGATCTCGCTGCTGACGGCATCGGGCCCCTATGCCGACGTCATGAGCTACGGCCTGTCGCTGGTCGGCGGCAAGGTGATGAACGTGTCGGTGATGGCCGGGTTCTCCTACAGCGACAGTCCCAAGAACGGGCTCACCGCGATCATCACGACGCGCGATCGCGACCTGGCGCTGGCGCAGAAGCTGGCGCTCGACATCTGCAGCCGTGCCTGGGACATGCGCGCGCGCTTCAAGCGCACGATGACCGCGCTCGAGGAGGCGGTGCGCATGGCCGTCGCCGTCGGCAACGACCCGGCCCAGCCGCCGATCATCCTGGCCGACGTGGCCGACAACCCCGGCGGCGGCGGGCGGGGCAACACCGTGCATCTGCTGCGGGCCCTGAAGGACGCCGGCGCCAGGGGCGTGATCTTCGGCGTGTTCAACGACCCGGCCGTGGCGGCCGAGGCCCATCGCCGCGGCCGCGGCGGCGCCTTCCGGGCGCGCTTCAACAGCCGCGAGCAGGATGCGTTCTCGCAGGCCTGGGAATGCGATGTCCGGGTCAAGGCGCTGTCCGACGGCCGCCATGTCGGCCGCCGCGGCCTGGCGCGTGGCATGTCCTGCCAGATGGGGCCGTCGGCGCTGCTCGACCTCGACGGCATCTCGCTGGTGGTGATCACCCACCGCCAGCAATGCCTCGATCCGATGCAGTTCGAGCAGTTCGGCCTCGATCCGGCGCTGGCGCGCACCATCGTGGTGAAGAGCCGCGGTCATTTCCGTGCCGGCTTCGACGGCTTCGTGCCGGCCGAGCGCACCTACGAGGTCGATTGCCCGGGCCTGACCTCGCCCAACCTCGCGACCTTCCCCTGGAGCCGCCTGCCGCGCCCGGTCTACCCCCTGGACGAGCACACGACATGGACGCCTTGATCTTCCTCCCCACGCAGTGGGGAGGTGCCCCGAAGGGGCGGAGGGGACCCGACGTGGTTTATATAACTGAGACCACGTAGGCTCCCCCTCCGGCCTTCGGCCACCTCCCCCAACTTCGTCGGGGGAGGGAAGATTTTTCCCCATCGACCTTCAGAGCAAGGCTGCTAAAACGAACCATGACGCGTGTGCTGGCCGCCATTATCGCCCTCGTCGCCGTGACGGCCCTGAACTGGTTGTGGTGGAGCGTTCCCAACGAGCCACGCACGATCGACTGGCAGCCGGGACCCGTCCAGGGCCTGTCCTTCGCGCCGTACCGCCCCGGCCAGAGCCCGCTGACCAAGACGTTCCCCACGGCGGCCCAGATCGAGGCCGACCTCAAGCTGCTGCAGGGCAAGACCCAGTCGGTGCGCACCTACACCAGCCTGGAGGGCATGGAGGCGGTGCCGCGGCTGGCCGGCAAGTACGGGCTGAAGGTCTGGCACGGCGCCTGGCTCAACAACGTCGAGCGCGAGAACCTCGAGCAGATCTCGGCCCTGGTCGAGCATGCCAACCGCTACTCCGAGAACGTCGAGCGCGTGATCGTCGGCAACGAGGTGCTGCTGCGCAAGGATCTCACGGCCGACCAGCTGATCCGCTACATCCGGCAGGTCAAGCGCGCGGTGAAGCAGCCGGTGACCTATGCCGAGGTCTGGGAGTACTGGCTGCGCAACCCGCAGGTGGCGGACGAGGTCGACATCATCACCATCCACATCCTGCCCTACTGGGAGGATGAGCCGATCGGGATGGACCGGATCGACCCCAACGGCGATCCGGCCTATGGCAAGCTGGCGATCAAGACGCACATCATGGATGTCATGGCGCGCGTGAAGAACGCCTTTCCCGGCAAGCGCGTGGTGATCGGCGAGAGCGGCTGGCCCAGCGCCGGCCGCATGCGCGCCGACGCGCGGCCGGGGCTGGTCGAGCAGGCCCGCTACTACGCGCTCTTCAAGCGCCTGGCCGAGACCGAGAAGCTCGAATACAACCTCGTCGAGGCGTTCGACCAGCAGTGGAAGAGCTACCAGGAGGGCACGGTCGGCGCCGAATGGGGCCTGTTCGACACCGCCCGCGAGCAGAAATTCCAGATCGGCGCCAAGGTCAGCGCCGACCCGCACTGGCGCACGCCGCTGGTGATCTCCAGTGTCGCCGGCGTGCTGCTGGTGCTGGCCTTCGCCCTGTCGCGCGGCCGGCCCGGGCCGCTGGCCATCGTCGCCTTCGCGCTCTTCGCCCAGGCCGTCGCCACGTGCCTGACCCAGGCGACCTGGCTCAACTATGCGCATGCCTTCTACACCACGCGCATGATCGGCACCGTGCTCTACCTCATCGCCGGGGCCGTCTTCGGCTACGCGCTGCTGCGCGGCATCGGCGACATCCTGACCGCGCGCATGACGGATGCCTCGCTCTACGGCGCCCGGGTGCGCGAGGCGTGGTCGTCGTGGCGGGCGCTGCCGCGCGCCCATATCCTGCAGCGGCCCGACCTGCTGCTGCAGATCGCCTTCCTCGGCTTCACCGTGCTGTGCATCTTCCACCTGATCGTGCTGACGGTGGACTGGTACATCGCCGCCATCCCGATCGGTGATTCGGTGCGCGTGATCGCCATCGACGGCCGCTATCGCGACTTCCCGATCATGGATTTCGCGGTGCCCGCGGTCGTGCTGATGACCTGGAAGCTGGCCACGCTGCTGCGCACCGGCGGCGTGCCGCGGGCGCAGGCGGTCGCCAAGGCGCTGTCGTTCGGGCGGCTGCTGGGCTACGACGGCGGCAAGGGCTATGTGCGCATGGAGCCGACCCATAGCCGCTGGGCGCCGCTGTGGCCGGAACTGCTGCTGACGGCGTTCCTGGTGGGCGGCGCCGTGGTACTCACCCTGACCGAAGGGGCCATCAAGATCCATGGCGCCGCCGCGCTGCTGGCCTCGGGCTGGCCGGCCCCGGACGGCGGCAAATGGGTGATCCGGGCTTTGTTCACCAATGTGCAGTCCAACTGGTTTTCGGCCATGGCATTGCTGATGGCGGTGCCCTATATCGCTACGATCTACGTCTCCCTGCGCCAGCCACTGGCCGAGCCGCCGCCGGAATCCTTTACCGGGAAGTGGTGAGCGCAGCTTCGGTCGCCACCCCGAGCCCTGATCGTCTGCGGACCGGTTGCCTGGCGTCGCTGTGAAAGGAATGAACCATGGAATTTTCCGGCGAGTACCGAATCCCGGCGTCGCGCCAGAAGGTGTGGGACGCGCTCAACGACGCGGCGGTGCTGCAGCAATGCATTCCGGGCTGCGAGACGCTGGAGAAGGTCAGCGACACCGAGCTGAAGGCGACGGTGCGGATGAAGATCGGGCCGGTCAGCGCCAAGTTCGGCGGCAAGGTGACCTTGTCCGACATGGACCCGCCCAACGGCTACAAGATCACCGGCGAGGGGCAGGGCGGCGCCGCCGGCTTCGCCAAGGGCGGTGCTGCCGTGAAGCTGACCGAGGCGGACGACGCCACGGTGCTGAACTACACGGCAGACGCCCAGGTCGGCGGCAAGATCGCGCAGATCGGTGCCCGGCTGATCGACGGCACGGCCCGCAAGCTCGCCGACGAGTTCTTCAGCAAGTTCTCGGAGGTTGTCGGCGGCGAGGCGCCGGAAGCGGCGCCCACGGCCACCGACACGCCGAGCATGGCGGATGTTCCGCCGGTGGCGGATCCGACGCCAACGCCAGCCCCCGCCGCTTCGACCGGCAGCGGGGTCAACGGCGCCGGCTCGCCGGCGCGGCCCGCGACCGATTCGGCCGAGCGCGGCTACAAGCACTGGCTGCTGATCGGCGCCGGTATCGCGCTGCTGGTGATCGCCTACATCGCGATCCGGTGATTTGCCCCTCTCCCGCAAGCGGGAGAGGGAGGGGCCCATTGCGCGCAGCGCAATGGGAGGGTGAGGGGCCACAGTCGCGGCGCTTCGTCCTTGGGCCCTCACCCGCCGAGCGCTGCGCGCTCGGCGACCTCTCCCGCAAGCGGGAGAGGTGAACGCCAATCCCCTTGACCCATCCAGCTGCAAATTGCCATGCTGAGCATGATCTGCGGACGCACGGCGCGTCGCCACGACGGCCGTCCTTCAACACTGTGGCGGTAGGGAGCACTCCAATATGACGATGTCCGTGTCCATGTCCGTGAACGGCAAGACCGTCTCCGGCAATGTCGAGGCGCGCACGCTGCTGGTCCAGTTCCTGCGCGAGAACCTGGGCCTGACCGGCACGCATGTCGGCTGCGACACTAGCCAGTGCGGCGCCTGCGTCGTGCATGTCGACGGTATCTCCGTGAAGTCGTGCACCCTGCTGGCCGTGCAGGCCGACGGCGCCAAGGTCACCACGATCGAGGGCCTGGCCAAGAGCGCCGAGCAGCTGCATCCGATGCAGGAGGCGTTCCGCGAGAACCATGGCCTGCAGTGCGGCTTCTGCACGCCCGGGATGGTGATGAGCGCCATCGACCTGGTGAAGCGCCACAACTACGAGGTCACCGAAGAGATCGTGCGGCACGGCCTGGAGGGCAACATCTGCCGCTGCACCGGCTACCACAACATCGTCAAGGCGATCGTCGCAGGCGCGTCGGCCATGAAGGCCGCCGGCGTCTGAGCTCCGTCCGAAACAAGACAAGCAAGCGGACTGTTCCTCGAGGGAGGGCACGATGGCCAAGATCGGTGACCGCATCAAGCGCACGGAGGACCGGCGATTCCTGACCGGCGCCGGCCGGTATGTCGATGACCTGCAGCTGGCGCGCTGCACGCACGCGTATTTCCTGCGCTCGCCGCATGCGCACGCCAGGATCAAGAGCATCGACGTGGCGGCCGCCAAGGCCGCGCCGGGCGTGGTCGAGATCTTCACGGGCAAGGACGTCGCCGACTCCAAGGTCGGCAGCCTGATCTGCGGCTGGGTGGTGAAGGACAAGCACGGCCAGCCGCACAAGGCGCCGGCGCATCCCGCGATCGCGCTCGATACGGTGCGCTATGTCGGCGACACCGTGGCCATGGTGATCGCCGAGACCTACGCCCAGGCCAAGGACGCGGCTGAGCAGATCGCGGTCGACTACGAGGTCCTGCCGGCCAGCATCGATCCCGTGAAGACGCTCGATGCGGGCGCGTCGCAGGTGCACGCCGATGTGCCCGGCAACCTGTGCTACGACTGGGAGCTGGGCGAAAAGGCGAAGGTCGATGCGGCGTTCGCCACGGCGGCCCACGTCACCAAGCTCGACCTGGTCAACAATCGCCTGATCCCCAACGCTATGGAGCCGCGCGCGGCGGCGGCCGAGTATGACCGCG
This sequence comes from Vineibacter terrae, assembly GCF_008039615.1. Taxonomy (GTDB): domain Bacteria; phylum Pseudomonadota; class Alphaproteobacteria; order Reyranellales; family Reyranellaceae; genus Vineibacter; species Vineibacter terrae. The sequence continues at coordinate 63,877 of NZ_VDUZ01000029.1, forward strand.
GCACCGGCAATTACACGCTCTACACCACCAGCCAGAACCCGCACGTGGCGCGCCTGGTGCTGTCGGCCTTCGTGCTGGGCATTCCCGAGCACAAGCTGCGCGTGGTGGCGCCGGATGTCGGCGGCGGCTTCGGCTCCAAGATCTTCATCTACGCCGACGAGACCCTGGTGGTCTGGGCCGCCGGCAAGATCCAGCGTGCCATCAAGTGGACGGCCGAGCGCGGCGAGTCGTTCATGACCGATGCGCATGGCCGCGACCACGTCACCCACGCCGAGCTGGCGATGGACAAGGACGGCAAGTTCCTGGCCTTCAAGGTCGACACCATCGCCAACCTGGGCGCGTATCTGTCGACCTTCGCGACCGCGGTGCCGACCTATCTGTACGCCACCCTGCTGGCGGGCCAGTACACGACGCCGCTGATCTACTGCAACGTGCGCGCAGCGTTCACGAACACCGCGCCGGTCGATGCCTATCGTGGCGCCGGCCGGCCCGAGGCGACGTACCTGGTGGAATCGATCGTCAGCAAGGCGGCGAGCGAGATGAAGATCGACGCGGCGGAGCTGCGCCGGCGCAACTTCATCGCGCCCGATGCCTTCCCCTACCAGACGCCGGTGGCGCTGACCTACGACTCGGGCAACTACGCGCCGATCCTCGACCAGGCGATGCAGCTGGCCGACTATGCCGGTGCCGCCGGCCGCAAGGCGACGGCCAAGGCCAGCGGCAAGCTGCGCGGCGTCGGCATCTGCTCCTACATCGAGGCTTGCGGCATCGCGCCGTCGGCGGTCGTGGGCTCGCTGGGCGCCGGCGTCGGCCTGTGGGAGAGCGCCGAGCTGCGCTTCAACCCGACCGGCAACCTGCAGATCCTCACCGGCTCGCACAGCCACGGCCAGAGCCACGAGACGACGTTCGCGCAGATCGTGTCGGACAAGCTCGGCATCCCGATGGACCAGATCGAGGTCGTGCACGGCGACACCTCGCAGGTGCCGTTCGGCATGGGCACCTACGGCTCGCGCTCGCTGCCGGTGGGCGGCTCGGCGATCATGAAGGCCGCCGACAAGATCATCGCCAAGGGCAAGACGATCGCCGCCCATCTGATGGAGGCGTCGGAGGCCGACATCGTGTTCGAGGACGGCACCTTCAAGGTCGCCGGCACCGACAAGGCGGTGCCGCTGGGCCAGGCCGTGTTCGCCGCCTACGTGCCGCACAACTACCCGTCCGACAAGCTCGAGCCGGGCATGGACGAGAACGCGTTCTACGATCCGTCGAACTTCACCTATCCGTCGGGCACGCAGATCTGCGAGGTCGAGATCGATCCCGACACCGGCGTGGTCGACATCGTGAACTTCGTGGCGGTCGACGATTTCGGCAACATCGTCAACCCGATGATCGTCGAAGGCCAGGTGCATGGCGGCATCGCCCAGGGTGTCGGCCAGGCGCTGCTGGAGAACGCGGTCTACGACAAGGAGTCGGGGCAGCTGCTGAGCGGCTCGTACATGGATTACTGCATGCCGCGCGCCGACAACCTGCCGTCGTTCAAGCTCGGCTACCAGGTGACGCCGTGCCCGCACAACCCGCTGGGGGTGAAGGGCTGCGGCGAGGCCGGCGCCATCGCGGCGCCGGCGGCGGTCATGAACGCCGTGCGCGACGCGCTCGCGCAGGTCGGCGCCCAGGACCGCATCGAGATGCCCGCCACGCCGCGTGCGGTGTGGGAAGCCATTCACGCGCAATAGGCGCCCGGGATTCCAGGAGGAAGCTATGTACGATTTCGAGTACCACAAGCCGAAGTCGGTGGCCGATGCGGTGGCGGCGCTGAAGAAGGCGTCCGACGGCAAGTTCATGGCCGGCGGCATGACCTTGATCCCGACGCTCAAGCAGCGCCTGGCGCAGCCGTCCGACGTGATCGACCTGGGCGCCATTGGCGACCTGCGCGGCATCAAGGTCGACGGCAACACCGTCACCATCGGCGCCATGACCAAGCATGCCGAGGTCGCGGCCTCGGCCGAGGTCGCCAAGGCGATCCCGGCGCTGGCCAAGCTCGCCGCCAATATCGGCGACGGCCAGGTGCGCAACCGCGGCACCATCGGCGGCTCGGTCGCCAACAGCGATCCGGCGGCCGACTATCCGGCGGCGGTGCTGGCGCTGGGCGCCACCATCACCACCAACGAGCGCAAGATCGCGGCCGACGACTTCTTCAAGGGGCTGTTCGAGACCGCCCTGAAGGAAGGCGAGATCATCACGTCGATCAGCTTCCCGACGGCGACCAAGGCCGCCTACATGAAGTTCCCCAACCCGGCCTCGCGCTATGCGATGGTCGGCGTGTTCGTCGCCCAGACCGCATCGGGCCCGCGTGTCGCGGTGACCGGCGCCGGGGCGTGCGCCTTCCGCGTCAAGGAGATGGAGGACGCGCTGGCCAAGAACTGGTCGCCCGATGCCGTCGCCGGCGTCAAGGTCCCGGCCGACGGGCTGAACGGCGACATCCACGGCAGCCCGGAATACCGGGCGCACCTGGTCACCGTGATGGCCAAGCGCGCGGTGGCGGCCGCGGGCTGATCTTGAGAGCCTTCATGGTGAGCACAGGTGAATGCTGCGCATTCACCGAGTCGAACCATGAAGGCTTCAGCCTGGAGCCAGGGCGTTACAGCTTCACGCCCTCGATCACGCTGACGCGCGCCGGCGTCGGGATGATCCGGGTGAGCCGGAAGCCCGCTTCCCGATAGAGGTCGCGGAACTCGGCTTCCGAGCGCTGCCGGCCGCCGGTACAGACCAGCATGTTCACGTCGTTCGATGCCGCCGCGAAGGCGGCATCCGACTGGTCGACAAGCGGCGGGTACACACCTTCGACCAGCAGCAGCGTGCCGTCGGCGGCCATGGCGCGGTGGCAGTTGCGCAGGATCGTGGTGGCGCGCGCGTCGTCCCAGTCATGGATGACGTGCTTGAGCATGTAGGCATCGGCGCCGCCGGGGATGTCGGTGAAGAAATCGCCGGCCGCGACGGCGCAGCGGTCGGCAAGGCCCACCGACGCGATCCGCGCCCGGGCGCGCTCGGCGACGTGCGGCAGGTCGAGCAGCAGGCCGTGCAGGCCGGGGTTCGCGCCCAGGATGCCCTCCAGCAGCATGCCGTTGCCGCCGCCGATATCGGCCACGCAGGCAAAGGGCGAGAAGTCGTAGGTGGCGGCGACGGCCCGGGCGATCATCTGGGTGAAGCCGGCCATGGCGGCGTCGAAGATCGCGGCCTCCTCGGGATGCTCGGCCAGGTGGGCGAACGCATCCCGGCCGAAGACGTGGCGGTAGGCCGGCTCGCCGGTGCGCACGCTGTGCTGCAGCGCGCTCCAGGCCTGCTGGGTGCTGCCGCCGAACAGCAGCGCGGCGGCATGCATGGAGCCGGGCACGTCGCGGCGCAGGCAGGTGCCGATGGCGGTGAGCGAGAACCGTCCATCCGCATCCTCGGCCAGCACGCCGGCGCCGACCAGCAGCCGCAGCACGCGGCGCAGCGAAGGGGCATGCGTTCCCGTGCGCTCGGCCAGCGCCGCGTGGTCGAGCGGGTCCGGGGCCAGCAGGTCGGCGATGCCCAGCGCGGCCGCGGCGTGGACCGCGCGCGACACGTAGTAGCCGGTGACCATGCGGAAGAGGGCGATCGGTGGTGGAAGCTCCTGTGCCGTCATGTCGTGCTCCTCGCTGCCTTGAGGCTGGCAAGCTGCTCCTGCCACCAGCCGGCCATGCTGTGCAGGAACGGCACGTCGTCCATGCCGTGGCGTGCCGGGTGTCGGGCCGGCAGGTTCTCCCAGCCGCTGTGCTCGACCACGACGCGCGTGCCCTTGGCGGCGGCGGTGAAGCGCACCTCGACCGTCGTGGCCTGGCCTGGCCGGTAGTTGGGGCCGCGCCATTCGAAGGCCAGCCGCGATCCGGGCTCCCAGGCCAGGATCCGGCCGACCTCGTAGAGATCGCGGGCGGCATCGTCGTAGACCTCGACCAGCCGGCCGCCGACACCAGGCTCGAAGCGCATGGTGCCGGTGCGCTTGCCGCGGAAGCGGTATTTCGGCCCGCGCCGCCACCAGGAGTCGACCTCCCGGGTGAAGATGTCGAAGGCATCGGCCGGCGTGGCGTCGACGAGCACCGCCACCATCACCTTGGCGCTCACCGCGGACTCCGCCGGCGGCGCGCGACATGGTCCTTGAAGGCGTCGAGCTGGTCGCTCCAGAAGGCCTGCACCTCTTCGAGCCAGGCGCCGAGATCATCGAAGGGCTCGGGCCGCAGCCGGTACAGGCGCATCCGTGCGTCGTCCTCGACCGGCATCTCCTCGATCAGCCGACCCTGGCGCAGCACCCGCAGGTGCTTGCTCATCACCGGCAGGCTGACGTCGAAGGCGGCCGCCATCTCGGCCGGGCGGCGCGGGCCGCGGCGCAGCATGTCGATCGCCTGCCGGCGCACCGGATCGGCCAGCGCCGCGAGCGTGCGGTCGAGGTCGCTGGCGGCAGGGGCGGGCGAGGTCACGGCCGCTCCCGCACCTTCAGGCCGGTGGCGGCTTCCATCTCCGCCGCCGACACCTCCCGCACCGGCTGCGCGAAGGTCCAGACATGACCCTCGCGGTCGCGGGCGCGATAGGTGCGGTGGCCGTAGAACTGGTTCTCCGGCTCGGCCAGGATGTCGGCGCCCGCCGCCCGCGCCTGCCGGCAATGGCCATCGACGTCATCGACCTCGACATGGACGCTTTGCGTGTTGGCCCCCGACACCGCCTGCGGGCTTTTCGCCCAGTCGGCCCAGCCCACCGGTCCCAGCATGATGCGGCCGCCGCCATAGGTGAGCTCGGCATGCTGCACGCGGCCATCGCCATCGGTGATGCAGAGCCCGGGCTCGAAGCCGAACGCGGCTTCGAGGAATGCCACGGCGGCATTGGGATCGGCATAGCTCAGGGCCGGCACGATCGTGACGCGATCAGTCATGGGGGCCTCGATTCTGTTGGCGGGACAATAATTTCCATAATTGGAAATGATTGTCAATATCGCCAACTATATCGACGGCTCTCTCAGCGTGCCTTGCGCAGCATGGCAGTCATCGGCGGCGATGATCCTGCCTGGATGGTGCCCAGGACATCGAAGCCGTGCCGCCGGTACAGCGGAATGTTGGCCGGATTGCTCGACTCCAGATAGGCCGGCACGTGGTCCTCGTCGCAGCGACGCAGCGCATGGCGCAGCAGCGCCGAGCCGTAGCCCCGGTGCTGGCATGTCGGGTCGACGCCGATCAGGGGCAGGAACCAATGCGGTTCAGCCGGGTGAAACTGGGCCATCTGCTCGACCACGGCCGATACCTCGGCGTGCAGCCGCTCGGGGACGCCGGCCATCGTCCCGGCCAGCGCCGCGTGATCGGGCGCGACACCGGGTGGCAGCCACAGCGCCACGCCGGTGCAGCCATCGATGTGATCGGCGCTGCCATGCGCGAAGCCCTGGCCGCCCATGGCCCGCACCACGGCCGGGAAATGCGCCAGGTAGAGATGCGGGTCGGGATAGCTCCAGCGCGCCATCGGATCGCGGCTGAAGGCGAGCACGATCACGGCGATCGCCCGCTCCCGGTCGGACGCGGGAACGGACGTCACCGGCGGCGTCGAGGCCGCGGTCACGTGACCTCGACGTCTTCCCAGAAGCCGATCCAGTGATCGACCGGCTTCATCGCCGCGCGCGGCGCCTCGTACGACCACGCTGCTCGCGGGCTGCGCGCGCCGTCGCCCGCGACGTCGTAGAACTGCACGCCGTGCGGGCACTTCAGATCGTTCTCGGTCTTGGGTGTCAGGTGCAGCAGGTCCATGCGGACCGTTTCCCGCGGGAAATACCGGTAGCCGCCGACCTCCAGGGTGCGATCGCTGTCGGCGATCACCTGGCCATGCCATATCGCCTTCATGGTGAGATCCTCCATTGGCGCTCAGGGGCACCCGAAACATAGGGTGGCTGAGCGCAGCGCTCAATCGCCGTAGCGGTCGTGGTGGCGCACCCAGGCCATCGGGAATTCCAGGCCGCCCTCGTTGCGTCCCTTGGGCACGAGGTCGAGGTAGTTGTAGGTGCCGATCAGCGGCTCGCCGCCGCGGGCGTAGGCCGAGTAGGTGTGGAAGATGTCACCCGCCTCGTCCTTGTAGAACACGCTGATGCCCGGCGCCTCGCCTTCGGCCTGCGCGCTCCGGACCTCGTAGTTGTAGACCGTCGCGCCCTGGGCCAGGTCGGCGGCGGTGAACGACACGTGATAGTCGCTGTTGAAATCGCTGCCATGGGACGACACCCAGGGGAAGCGCCAGCCCATGCGGGCCTTGAAAGGCAGCAGCTCAGCCAGCGGCGCGCGCGACACCGCGACCACCATCACGTCGTGGTTCTCCAGGTGTGGCCGCGCGCCGTCGAGGTGATCGACGAGGAACGAGCAGCCCGCGCAGCCTTCCTGCCAGCCCGGGCCGAACATGAAATGATAGACGATGAGCTGGCTGCGGCCCGCGAAAAGCTCGGCCAGCGACCGCTTGCCCTCGGGGGTGTCGAAGACATAGGCCTTCTCGACCTTCACCCAGGGCAGCGCCCGGCGCTCGGCGCTCAACTGGTCGCGCAGGCGGGTGAATTCCTTCTCCTTGGCGAGGAAGCGGGTGCGGGCGGCAAGCCATTCGTCCCGGGATACGATTTGATGCTGCATGATCAGATCTCCATCCGATGGTTGCTGTGCAGAAAGCGGTGTCAGCTGCCGTAGCGGTCGTGATGGCGCACCCAGGCCTGCCAGTGCCCTTCCTCCTCCTGGCGGCCCAGCGGTGTGAGGTCGATGTAGTTGTAGGCACCGCACAGCAGCTCGGCGTCGCGGCCGTAGGCGGAATAGGTATGGAAGACGGTGCCCCAGGGGTCCTTGTGGAAGACGCTGACGCCGGGCAGGTCCTCGCTCGCGAACTCGCGCATTTCATAGTTGTAGTAGACCGTGCCCATAATCATGGCGTCGCGCGTGAACGACACGTGGTAGTCGTAGTTGAAGTCGCTGCGAAACGACGACACCCACTTGAAGCGCCAGCCCATGCGCTCCTTGAAGGCTTCGATCTGGGGCAGGGGCGCGCGCGCCACCACCACCAGCGTGATGTCGCGATGCTCGATATGAATGCGCGCGCCGTCGATATGGTCGGCGAGGAACGAGCAGCCGACGCAGCCTTCCTTCCAGCCCGGGCCGAACATGAAGTGGTAGATGATCAGCTGGCTGCGGCCGGCAAACAGGTCGTCCAGCGTCTCGATGCCGTCAGGCCCCTCGAAGCGGTAGGCCTTGTCGACCCGGACGCGCGGCAGGCTGCGGCGCTCGGCGCTCAGCTCGTCGCGCAGGCGCAGAAATTCCCGCTCGCGCTGCAGGTGCTGCCGGCGGGCGGCCAGCCACTCGGCGCGGGACACGGTTCTCTGGACATCCATCCGACGCTCCTCCGGTTGATCGCGAGGCGCCGGGCGCCGTCGCGATCACTCTGAGGACGGATGACGGCCCGGCGGTCCGACACAGGGCCGCAAATTTTTAGCGACCGAGGTGCTCGGGCGAGAGGTGGCGCATCATCCCTGCTCCGGCAGGGCGCTGCCGGGAAAGAACCGGTGCACCGGCCGGACCTCGAACGTCCCCCAGGGCATGCTGCGTGCGATCGCCACCGCCTCGTCGAGGGTCGCGCAGTCGACGACATAGAGCCCCATGAGCTGCTCCTTGGTCTCGGCGAACGGGCCGTCCGTCACGATCGACTCGGCGCCGTTGCGCACCGTGACGGCCGTGGTCGTGGGCATCAGGCGGACGACGGGTCCGACCTTGCCGGCTTCGGTCAGCTTCTGCCGCACCGCCGTGTGCTGGGCCACGACCGCATTCTCCTGCTGCGCGCTCCACGAGGCGACCTCGGCCTCCGGACCATAGATGAAGATGGAATACAGCATGCGAGCCCTTTCCTGATTGTCGCCGAACTACGTCCTACGGACGGCCGGCAACGGTCAATCGATGATCAAGGACGAACGCGGCGGCACCGCTCCGACAACGCGGCAAGAATTTCCCATCGCTGCTGAAGGTCGGCAGTCAACTGTTGACAGAAACACGGGGCGCGCACAAAAGTTGGCGTGCGTCGCAAGGGAGTGACCATGTCCGAGTACGAGATCTGGGCGATCCGCTATGCCCACAACGAAGCCCGGCGCACGCCGGAAAACTTCCTGGGCGGTGATCCGCACGACGATCTGATGCCCATGGATTTCTTCGTGTGGGTGCTCAAAGGCGGCGGACGCACCATCGTGGTGGATACCGGCTTCGACGAGGCCATGAGCCGCAAGCGCCAGCGCCGCATCGTGCGGCCGGTGGCCGAGGGGTTGAAGGCGGTCGGTGTCGACCTCGCGAGCGTCGAGGATGTCGTCGTCACGCACATGCATTACGACCACGCCGGCAACCATGACCTGTTCCCCCGGGCCCGCTATCACGTGCAGGACCGCGAAATGGAATACTGCACCGGTCGTTGCATGTGCCATGGCGCCCTGCGCCACGCCTTCGAGGTCGACGACGTCACGGCCATGGTGAAGCGCCTGTTCGAGGGGCGGGTGAAGTTCCACAACGGGGCAGGCGAGATCGCCGACGGCGTATCGGTCCACCTGGCCGGGGGCCATACGCGCGGCCTGCAGTTCCTGCGCGTGCGCACCAGGCGCGGCTGGGTGGTGCTGGCGTCGGATGCCTCGCACTACTACGCCAACTTCGAGCAGGGACGCCCGTTTCCGGTTGTCTACGATGTGGGTGAGACGCTGGAAGCCTACGAGGCAATGAAACGCCTGGCGTCGTCCATCGACCATGTCGTGCCCGGCCATGACCCGCTGGTGCTGCAGCGCTATCCGGCCGAGGCCGGGCGGCCGCTGGACATCGTTCGCCTGGACGCCACGCCGACACGCTAGAGTGGCCGAACCAGCGAAAGAGGATCCCATGCCGAACCGGCGATTGAGGGCGGTGTTCATGCGGGGCGGCACGTCCCGGGCCGTGATGTTCCGGCAGGAGGATCTGCCGGCGGACCGCGTGGGCTGGGATCCGATCTTCCTGCAGGTGATCGGCTCGCCCGATCCCAACGGCCGGCAGCTCGACGGCATGGGCGGCGGCATCTCTTCGCTGTCGAAGGTCTGTGTCATCGGGCCGTCCAGCCGGCCCGATGCTGATGTCGACTACACCTTCGCGCAGGTGTCCGTGCGCGAGCCGCTGGTCGACTACAGCGGCAATTGCGGCAACATGTCATCGGCTGTGGGGCCGTTTGCGATCGAGGAGGGGATCGCCACGGCGCCGCGCGACGGTGAGGCGGTGGTGCGCATCCACAACACCAACACCTCCAAGATCATCGTTGCGCGCTTCCCGGTCGAGGCTGGCGAGCTGGCCGCCACCGGCGATCTCGAGATCGACGGCATCGCCGGCAAGGCTGCCCCGATCCGGCTGGAGTTCCTTGAGCCGGGCGGCGCCAAGACCGGCAAGCTGCTGCCCACAGGCCGCGTCTGCGACAAGCTGGAGGTGCCCGGGCTCGGGACAGTCGATGCGTCCTGCATCGACGCCGCCAATCCCTGCGTCTTCGTCGCGGCCGAGCAGGTGGGCAAGACCGGCACCGAGCTGCCGGATGCCTTGGAGGGGGACGCCCGCTTCCTGCAGGCGATGGAGGGTATCCGCCGCGCGGCGTCCGTGCGCATGAGCATTGCGCCCGACATCGATGCGGCCGGCCGGGTGACGGGCGTGCCCAAGGTCGCGATGGTGTGCCGTCCCCAGGTGGCGCCGACCCTGTCGGGGCGCCAGCTGACGGCGGCCGATGCCGATATCGTCGTGCGCATGATCTCGGTCGGCCAGCCGCATCGCGCGGTGCCGATCACCGGCGCCATATGCCTTGCGGTCACGACGCGGGTTGGGGGCAGCATGCCGCAGCTTTTGAGCACAGCGTCGGCCGGGCCCATCCGCATCGCTCATCCTTCGGGTGTCACGCTGGTCGACGCCAGCGTCACGGCCGGCAACACGCCCGAGGCGATCCACGCCAAGTACGGCGCGGTCTACCGCAGCGCCCGCCGCCTGTTCGAAGGCAAGGTGCTCTATCGCGGCCCGTGACGGCCGGCATCCCAGCAGGAGGAAAGCGCGCATGGCGACCTTCCCGTGTCTGTTCAGCCCCGGTCGGATCGGGTCGCTCGCTGTGCCCAATCGTATTGTCTTCGCGGCCACCAGCTCGGAGCTGGCGGACAAGGACGGGTTCGTCGGCGACGATGTCGTCGAGTACTATGCCGAGCGGGCGCGTGGCGGTACCGGCCTGATCGTGGTCGAAGCGACCTATGTCGAGCAGGAAGGCAAGCGGCTGCACCATAACGCGATGCTGCACGAGGATCGCTTCATCCCCGGCATGCGCAAGATCGTGCAGGCGGTCCACGCCCAAGGCGCCAGAATCGCGCTGCAGCTCAATCACGGGGGCCGCGAATCGACCGTGGCTGTTTGTGGCTCGATCCCGTTGGCGCCGTCGCCGCTGGCCTCGCCCTTCACCGGCGTGGGTGGCGAGGTGGTGCCCAAGGAGCTGACGGTCGGCGAGATCGAGCGGATCGTGGGACGCTTCGCCGACGCGGCCGTCCGGGCTGCGGAGGCCGGCTACGACGCCGTCGAGCTGCATGGCGCCCACGGCTATCTGATCGGCGAGTTCCTGTCGCCCGAGGCCAACAAGCGCGAGGACGCCTATGGCGGCGACACCAAGCGACGGGCGCGCTTCTGCATCGAGCTGGTGCAGGCGATCAAGGCGCGGCTCGGAGCCGATTACCCCGTGATCGTCCGCATGAACGGCCGCGACCATGTCCCCGGCGGCCTGGAGCTCGACGAGGCGATCGAGATCGCGACCCTGCTCGAGGCGGCCGGGGCCGATTCGATCAGCGTGTCCGGCGGTGTGCATGCCTCGCGGCCCTATATGGTGGTGCCCGGGATGTCAGTCGAGCGCGGCTGCTACATCGCCTACAGCGAGGCGATGCGGCAGCGGCTCGATGTGCCGGTGATGACCGTCGGCCGCATCAACACGCCTGAACTGGCCGAGGAGATCCTCGCCCGAGGCCAGGCCGACTATATCTGCCTCAGCCGGGCGTTGATCGCCGATCCGTATTTCCCTGCCAAGGCCAGGACGGGACGCGTCGAGACCATCGCGCCCTGCATCGCCTGCAACGAATGCATCGCGACCGTGCACCGCCACAAGGGGCTGGCCTGCACGGTGAACCCGATGGTCAGCCGCGAGCTGGAGCTCAAGCCGCTGGTCGCCGCGAAGCCGATCCCCCGGCGCATCGCGGTGGTCGGCAGTGGCGCTGCCGGCATGTCGGCGGCGGTGACGGCGGCGCGTCGCGGCCATGAGGTCCATCTCTTCGAGAAGGAGGCCCGGGTCGGCGGCCAGCTGCTGCTGGCCTACCAGCCGCCGCACCGCGAGGAGATCGAGAACGCCTTGCGCTACTTCAGGGCCGAGGTGGCACGCCTCGGCGTTTCGGTGCGGCTCAACGCACCGTTCTCGCTGGATGATGCGCGTACGCTTGATCCCCAGGCGATCATCGTCGCGACCGGCGCGGCGCCCTTGCGTCCGGACGTGCCCGGCGCCGACCTGCCGCACGTGCTCACCGGCTGGCGGGTGCTGGCCGGGCTGGAGGAGACGGGCCAGATCTGCGTCGTCGTGGGCGGCGGCCTGGTCGGCATGGAGGTCGCCGACCACCTGGCCGAGCAGGGCAAGACCGTCGTGCTGATCGCGCGCTCGGAACTCTTGAAGAAAGCCGTGCATGCCGACCGCGTCTACTTCCTCGACCGCATCGCCGCGCTGAACATCGAGGTGCTGACGCATACCCGTCTGCTGGCGGTGGGCGAGGGCTGGGTCGAGATCGCACCCGAGAACCGCATCCGCCGCACGCTGCAAGGTGTGGACAGCGTGGTCTTCTGCACCGGGTATGCGCCGCGCAAGGCCGAGACCGATGCCCTGGAGGGGCTGGGCGTGCCGGTCCATTATGCCGGCGATGTGCTGGGCTCGCGCAAGTTCTTCCAGGCCATTGAGGAGGGCACGATGGCTGCCTTGAATATCCTCTAAGCGTCAACTGTTGACAGTTTGCGAGCGGACCGCTAGCTTCCGACCACGCTGAAACGGACAATCGGAAAAGGAGAGACGCGATGGCCGCAGCCGCCGTTTACGACGTGATCGTGGTGGGCGCCGGCAACGCGGCGATCTGCGCGGCGCTATCGGCGTCGGAGCAGGGCGCCAAGGTGCTGATGCTGGAGAAGGCGCCCGAGGCGGAGCGCGGCGGCAACTCGTTGTTCACGGCTGGCGGCTTCCGCTTCGTGCATGACGGGCTGGACGACCTGCGCGGCGACATCCTGCAGGATCTCTCCGAAGCCGAGGTGGCGCAGATCGTGCTGCCGCCGCTGCCCAAGCAGACCTTCGTCGACGACCTCATGCGCGTCACCGAGAACAACGCTGACGAGGGACTGGCCGAGCTCCTGACCGGCCGCTCGCGCGACACCATGCGCTGGATGCGCCACCACAAGGTGCGCTTCGTGCCCATGTTCGGCCGTCAGTCCTACAAGGTCGACGGCAAGCACCATTTCTATGGCGGCGTCAACATCGAGGCCGTCGGCGGCGGCTGGGGCCTGGTCGACCAGCTCATGAAGGCGGCCGAGCGCAACGGCATCGACATCCGCTACGACACGGGCCTGGTCCGCCTGATCCAGGACAAGCGCGGCAAGGTCGTGGGCGTGACGGCCAAGGGGCCCGAGGGCTTCGAGGACCTCAAGGCACGGGCCGTGGTGCTGGCCTGCGGCGGCTTCGAGGCCAACCCGGAAATGCGCACCCGCTATCTGGGGCCGGGCTGGGAACTGTGCCGGGTGCGCGGCACGCGGCATAACACCGGTGACGGCATCAGGGCCGCCCTCGACATCGGCGCCCAGCCGTTCGGCGGCTGGTCGACCTGCCATGCCGTGGCCTGGGACATCAGCGCGCCACCCTATGGCGACCGGGTCATCCTCGACAACTTCCAGAAGCATTCCTATCCGATCGGCATCGTCGTCAACATGAAGGGCGAGCGGTTCGTGGACGAGGGTGCCGATTACCGCAACCATACCTACGCCAAGTACGGCCGCGAGATCATGAAGCAGCCGCAGCGGGCGGCGGTGCAGATTTTCGATGCCAAGACGATCGGCATGGTGCGCGACGAGTATCGCATCCGCCAGGTGACCAAGGCCGAGGCCAACAGCCTCGAGGAGCTGGCCCAGAAGCTGGAGATTGACGTCGAGGGCCTGACCCGGACCGTCCGGGAGTTCAACGCCGCCTGCCAGCCCGGCACCTACAACCCGTCCATCCTCGACGGCAAGGGCACCAAGGGCATCACCCCGCCCAAGTCCAACTGGGCCCTGCCCATCGACACGCCGCCATACGCCGGCTTCGTGGTCACCTGCGGCATCACCTTCACCTTCGGCGGCCTGCGGATCAGCACGGAAGGAGAGGTGCTGGACCTCGTGGACCGGCCGATCCCGGGCCTCTACGCCGCCGGCGAGCTGGTGGGCGGCATCTTCTACGGCAACTACCTGGGCGGCGCCGGCCTGATGTCAGGTGCCGTGTTCGGTCGGCTGGCTGGACAAAGCGCCGGGCGGCATATTAAGAACGCGCGCTGAGTTGACCGAGTGCGCGCCGGGTCTTCTCGCGCAGACTGAACGACCAGGCGAAAAGGGCCTCCCTTGATGAGCGGCCTTCTGAACAACAAGGTTCGGGCACAATCACTCGTTGATGTCGTCGCCGAAAGGATCGAGGCGGCGATCATCAGCGGAGACCTTCAACCGGGCAGCAAGATCAGCGAGCAGGCCCTGGCCGCCTCGCTGGGGGTGAGCCGCGGTCCCCTGCGCGAGGCCATCAGGCGGCTGGAAGGCCGCAAGCTCTTGCAGCGCACGGCCAATATCGGCGTGCGCGTCGCCGAATTGTCGCTGCAGGACCTCCATGCGGTGCTGCAGGTGCGGGAAGCGCTGGAGGGCATGGCCTGCGCGCTCGCCGCTCAGAACATGACCGATGCCGAGCTCAAGGCGTTGGCCGAGCTGCTGGACGCGCACCAGCAGCAGAAGAGCATCCGGGACGGCACCGGCTACTACCAGGAATCGAAGGATTTCGATTTCCACTTCCGGATCGCCAAGGGCAGCCGCAACGAGCGCCTGGTGCAGATGCTGTGCGAGGATCTCTACTACCTGCTGCGGGTCTATCGCTACAAGTCGAGCACCAAGGCCGGTCGCGCCAAGAGGGCGCTGCAGGAGCACAAGGATATCGTCGCCGCGCTCATGCGCCGCGATCCCGTCGACGCGGAGCAGAAGATGCGCCAGCACCTGCGCAACGCCCGCGAGTTCGTGGAGGAGCAGCTGCGCGACGCCGAGGCCGCTCCCAAGCCGGCACCCGTCAAGGGGCCGGAGCCGCGCGTGCGTTCGCTGAAGCCAACGGGGGCGTGACGAGCCAACCGGTCATCCCGAGCGAAGCGAGGGATCTCCTGAGGATCGAGGCTCCCTTCGCAGGAGATCCCTCGCTGCGCTCGGGATGACGTGGTGATCTTCGGCGCTTACCGCTTCGCGATGGTCTGCGGCATGCCCTCCGGGACCACCGACGTGATGATCGAGGAGTCGAGCGCCTCGTACTGGTGGTAGCCGATCGTGGCGTAGAGCTCCGACCGTGTCTGCATGCGGTCGATCAAGCGATGCGTGCCGCCGTCGTGGCGGATGCCGGCGAACAGCTCGCCATGGGCCTTGGCCGCCATGCGCAACGCGCTCACCGGCCAGATGATCATCTTGTAGCCCAGCGCCTCGAACTCCGACGCCGTCATGAACGGCGTGCGCCCGAACTCGGTCATGTTGGCAAGCAGCGGCACCTTGATGGTCCGGGCGAAGGTACGGAAGGCCTCGGCGTTGCCCAGAGCCTCGGGGAAGATCGCATCGGCGCCGGCATCGATATAGAGCTGCGCCCGCCTGATGGCACCTTCCAGGCCCTCGCTGTCGGCGGCATCGGTGCGCGCGATGATGTAGAGATGCCGGCGTGCGCGCGCGGCGGCCGCGATCTTCGCCGCCATGTCGTTGGGGGCCGCCAGCCGCTTGTCGTTGAGGTGGCCGCACTTCTTGGGCAGCAGCTGATCCTCGATCTGGACGGCGGCGGCGCCGGCATCCTCGAACGCACGCACCATGTGCATGACGTTCAGGGCTTCGCCGAAACCCGTGTCGCCGTCGACCACGACCGGCAGCTGGGCCGCGCGCGCCACCTGGCGCACGAAAAAGCAGACGTCGTCGATCGTGAGGATGCCGAGGTCGGGCAGCCCCATGGAGGCGGACATCGCTGCGCCCGACAGGTAGAGCGCCTCGAACTGCGCTTCCCTGGCTTGCAACGCCACCAGGCCATTATAGGCGCCGGGGATCTGCAGGATGCCGGGCCGATCCAGCAGCTTGCGAAGGCGAAGGCCGGCCGGCTCGGCCGGCAGGTCCTGGGCGACCAGATAAGTCATCGGGCATCCATGCCTGTGTGAGAGTCGGGTCGCCTCACGCCTTCACCGCGAAGGGGTCGCGCGTCTCGTCGGAGAAATCGATCATGACGTTCTTGCTGGTGGTGAACTCCAGCAGGCCTTGCTCGCCGCGCTCGCGGCCGAAGCCGCTATGCTTGACGCCGCCGAACGGCGCCTGGGCCGCGACCATGCGGTAGGTGTTGACCCAGACCACGCCGGTGCGCATGGCGCGGATCATGCGCAGCGCGCGTGACACGTCGCGGGTCCATACGCCGCAGGCAAGGCCGTAGGGCGAGGCATTGCCGATCGCCACGGCCTGCGCTTCCTCGTCGAACGGGATCACCGAGAGCACCGGCCCGAAGATCTCCTCCTGGGCCACGCGCATCGTGTTGTCGACGTCGGCGAAGATCGTGGGCTGGATGAAGAGGCCCTTGGCGAGATCGCCGTCGCGCGCCGGGCCGCCGCCGGTCACCAGCCGCGCGCCTTCCTTCCGGGCGATGTCGATGTAGTCGAGGATGCGGCGGAACTGCGGCTCGTTGGCCGCGGTGCCCATCTCGGTGGCAGGGTTGCGCGGATCGCCCATCACGATCTTCTGCGCCCGCTCGGCCAGGCGCGTGACCATCCGGTCGTAGACCGGCCGCTGCACGAGAAGCCGGGAGCCGGCGATGCAGGTCTGGCCGGTGGCTGCGAATATCCCTGCCAGCGCGCCGACCACGGCCTTGTCCATGTCGGCATCGGCGAAGACGATGTTGGGCGACTTGCCGCCGAGCTCCAGCGTCACCGGCGTGAGGTTGCGGCCAGCGGTGGCCGCGATCTCGCGTCCGGCGTTGGGGCTGCCGGTGAAGCTCACCTTGTCGAGGCCACCGCCGGCCACGAGCGCGCGTCCGATCCTGGCATCGCCAGTGACGATGTTCACGACCCCGGGCGGGAAGCCTGCCTGCTCGACAAGCTTGCCGAACTCCAGCGTGGTGGCCGACGCATGCTCCGATGGCTTGATCACGACGCAGTTGCCGGCCGCCAGCGCCGCCGGCAGCTTGTTGGCCAGCAGCGCGATAGGGGAGTTCCAGGCCGTGATGATGCCGACGACGCCGTAGGGCTCGCGCACCGCGAAATCCATGATGTCGGGCTGGTCGAGCGGGATCACGTTGCCCCAGATCTTGTCGGCGTAGCCGGCGAAGAAGCGGTAGACGCGGGCGGCGAAGAACATCTGCGAGCGCGTCTCGCGGATCACCTTGCCGTTGTCGGTGGTCTCCAGCAGCGAGATGCGGTCGGCGTTCTCCTCCAGCAGCGCCGCCAGCCGGTTGAGCAGGGTGGCACGCTCAAGGCCGCTGGTGCGGCGCCACGTGGCTTCGAAGGCCTGCCGTGCCGCCGCCGTGGCGGCCGCGACATCGGCCTCGGTCGCGGCCGGGATGTGAGCCCAGACCTCCTGGTTGAAGGGGTTTATCGCCTCGAATGTTCCGCCGTCCGCGCTGTCCCGCCACTTGCCATCGATGAAGAGCTGATACTTCGCGACCATGAACGCGGATCTCCTGCGGCGCTGAGTAGCCGCATTGTCGACAAACTCAACAAAAGTGTCAACAGTTGACTATAAGCAGACAACTGCCTAAAGTCCGCGGCCAATGCCGCTTTCGAATGCGCGATTGCCGGCGGTTCCAAGGAGGAAACCATGAAGCGGCTTCTGACGGCTGCGCTGCTGCCCGCGGCGTGCGCGATCGCCATCCCGGCGGCGCAGGCCGAAACCCTGAAGATCGGCGTGCTGGCCACCCTTTCCGGGGCGGGTACGGCCTGGGGGATGTCGATGCAGGGCGCCGCGGATCTCGCCGCCGAGGACGTCAACGGCAAGGGCGGCCTTGAGGTCGGCGGCAAGAAGTACAAGATCGAGGTCGTGGCCTACGACGACAAGTACAAGGCAAGCGACGCGCTGACCGCCATCAACCGCCTGGCGTTCGACGACCGCATCAAGTTCGTGGTCGGGCCCGTGGGCTCGGCGCCGGCGCTGGCCATCCTGCCGGTGAGCACGGAGAACAAGGTCATCACCATGACCATGGGCTTCACGCCCAAGGCGCTGTCGCCGGATTACAAGTACAGCTTCCGTCCGGTGCTGCCCTCCGACGTCTTCTCCGACCCGCAGATCAAATGGGTCGTCGAGAAGCTGGGCGGCAAGCGTATCGGCGGCCTGTTCCCCAATGACGAGAGCGGCCAGCAGGTGGCGGCGGCCAACGAGAAGGCCTACGAGGCCGTCGGCGCCAAGTTCGTGGCCAAGGAGTTCTTCGAGCGCGAGCGCGTCGATTTCGTGCCGCTGCTGACACGCGTCCTGGCGCAGAAGATCGATGCCTTCGAGCTCGACGGCAACTCGCCGCAGACCGCCGGCCTGCTGGTGAAGCAGCTGCGCGAGCTCGGCTTCAAGGGGCCGATCATCCGCACCGGCGGCGATGCCACGGCCGACATCGTGAAGATCGCCGGCAAGGAGGCGACGGAGAACGTCTATGTCCACCAGCCGATCGACCTGTCGTCGCCGGCCATCCAGCAATACACCAAGCGCTTCGAGGACAAGTACAAGATCCCGCTGAACGCCTTCAGCCCGTTCTTCTATGCCAACCTGCAGATGCTGTTCGAGGCCATGCGCAAGGCCGGCACCGTCAGCGACACCGACAAGATCCGCGACGCGATGCTGGCGCTGAAGGATTTCGACACGGTCCTGGGCAAGGTGAACTGGACCGGGCAGGCGCAGTGGAAGTCGAACCAGCAGCTCGACGCGCCGTTCTACGTGGCGCTGATCAAGAATGGCGCGCCTGTGGTCGTCGCCAAGTGCACGCCCGCCAAGTGCGAGTAGCCAGCACCAGGTGAGCCATAGCGGTCAGCCCGAGCGTGTGCAGCTTAATCCTTCCCCCGGAGGGGGAAGGTGCCCCGAAGGGGCGGATGGGGGATGTTTGAACGAATTCGCTGATCCTAAGCCACATCGAATCCGTTGCAACATCCCCCTTCCGGCGCTTCGCGCCACCTTCCCCCTCCGGGGGAAGGAAAAGATCGCAAGCTCCGAGCGAGCGTGGTGATGCTCGCTGTGCCCGGGATGACAGCCGTTATCTGACACAAGGCGACGCCAATGGACTACCCGACGCTCCTGGCGCAGGCCACGGTGAACGGCCTCGTCATCGGCACGATGTACATGCTGATGGCCGTAGGCTTCACCCTGGTGTTCGGAATCATGCGCGTGGTCAACTTCGCGCATGGCGAATTCTACATGCTGGGCACGTTCGTGGCGTTCTTCACGTACGCCCAATGGGAGCTGCCCTTCATCGTTGCGCTGGCTGCGGCGGCATTGTGCATCGGCATCCTGGGCGCGCTGGTGGAGCGCGCCGTCATACAGCCGTTCCGCACCGATGAGCTGTCCGGCATGATCGCCACGCTCGCGGTCTCGGTGATCATCCAGAACGGCGCCGTGCTGGCCTGGGGGCCGACGCCGCGCTCGATGCCCAATGTCATCGACGGCGTCCTGACCATCGGCCCCTTCACCTTCCCGTGGTCGCGGCTGCTGGTGATCGCGGCTGCGGCGCTGATCTTCGCGGCGTTCTGGTTCTTCATCCAGCGCACCCGGATCGGGCGGGCCATGCGCGCGGTCGCGCAGGATACCGAGACCGCGCTCATCCAGGGAATCCGCGTCAATACCATCTACCCGATCGCCTTCGGCATGAGCGTGGCGCTGGCGGCCCTGGCGGGTGCGCTGATGGCGCCGATCTTCTCGGTATCGCCGTTCGTGGGCCTGACGCCGATGCTGAAGGCCTTCGTGGTCGTGATCCTGGGCGGGCTGGGCTCCGTGCCCGGCGCCGTGGTCGGCGGCCTGCTGCTGGGCCTGATCGAGAGCTTCACGGCGACCCTGTTCGGCTCGCTGGTGGCCGATATCCTGCAGCTGCTGCTGGTGATCCTGATCCTGCTGGTGCGGCCCTGGGGCCTGCTCGGCCAGAAGGAGGCGTAGGCGATGTCCCGCAAGACCCTGGGATACGCCGCGGCGGCCGCCGGGCTTGTGCTGGCGATCGCCGTGCCGCAGCTCACGGCCAATCAGTTCTACCTGCACCTCGCGAACCTGGCGCTGCTCAACGCCATCTTCGCGATGAGCCTGGGGCTGATCGCGGCTGTCGGGCAGCTTTCGCTGGGCCATGCCGCCTTCGCGGCCATCGGCGCCTATCTCTCGGCCCTGGGCGCCATGCAGCTCAAGATCCCGCCCATCCTGGGCATCGTGCTGGCCGGCCTGGTCACCGGGCTGCTGGCGGCGGCGCTCGGCCGGGTCATCCTGCGCCTGCGTGGCGTCTATTTCGTGCTGGTCACGTTCCTTGTCGGTCAGGTCTGCACGCTGGTGGCGCTGAACTGGGAAAGCGTGACGCGCGGCGCCAACGGCCTGGTGGGCATCCCGCCCATCAGGGTGTTCGATCAGGCGCTGGGCTCGCGGGCATATTTCTACTACGCCGCGCTCACGGCCTTCGCGACCGTCTTCGTTTTCATCTGGGCGCTGATGCGCTCGCAGTACGGCCGTGCCTTCCGCTCGATCGCCGAGAACATCCAGCTGGCCGAATCGAGCGGCATCGACACCAGCCGCTACCAGGTGATCGCTTTCGCGCTCGGCAGCGGTATCGCCGGCGCTGCCGGCGCCGCCATGGCGCACTACATCCGCTACATCTCGCCCGATACGTTCACCTTCCACGACTCGGTGGCCTACATCACCATGCTGGTCGTCGGCGGGCGCCAGACATTGGTCGGCGGCGTGCTGGGCGCCGCGTTCCTGACGCCGCTGCCGGAGCTGCTGCGCGGCCTGGAGGGCGTTCAGCACATCATCTACGGCGCCATCCTGCTGGGTGTGCTGCTGTTCCTGCCTGGCGGCCTGGCCTCGATCGGCAAGCGCGTCCTGCGGCGCAAGAAGGGCGTGGAGACGCCGACATGAGCGCGCTGCTGGAGGTCGAGCAGCTGAGCCGCCGCTTCGGTGGCCTGAACGCCCTGAGGAATGTCACCTTCTCGGTGAAGGCCGGCGAGATCGTCGGCCTGATCGGCCCCAACGGCGCCGGCAAGACCACGTGCTTCAACGTGGTCAGCGGCGTGCTGCCGCCGTCGGATGGCAGCATCCGCTTCAAGGGCCGCAGCATCGTGGGCATGAAGCCCAGCGCCGTTGTGGCTGAAGGCCTGGTGCGCACATTCCAGGCGACCACCGTGTTCCCGGCCGCGTCCGTGCTCGAGAACGTCATGCGCGGCGCCTTTGCGCGCACGCCGGTGTCGCTGATCGGCTCGGTCTTCAACACCCGCGCCGCGAGGGATGTGCTGGCGGCGGCCCGGGAGCGCTGCGAAGGGCTGCTCGACCGTCTGGCGCTGGCCCGCTTCAGGGACCAGCCCGCGGGCGAGCTGCCCTATGGCTACCAGCGGCGCCTGGGCGTGGCCATCGCGCTGGCCGCCGAGCCGCAGCTGCTGATGCTCGACGAGCCGGTCGCCGGCCTCAACCCCGAGGAATCGGCTGAAATGGGCCGCCTGATCGAGACGGTGCATGAGACAGAGAACGTCACCGTGCTGCTGGTCGAGCATCACATGCGGCTGGTGATGGGCATCTGCGATCGCATCGTGGTGCTCGATCACGGCGAGAAGATCGCCGAGGGCCTGCCGGCGGAGATCCGCGCCGACCGCAAGGTCATCGAGGCCTATCTCGGCACCGAGGATGTGACATGACCGGCGCGCTGCAGATCCGCGACATCCACGTCGCGTACGGCCCGCGCATCGCGCTCAGCGGCGTCAGCCTCGACGTCGCGCCGGGCCGGATCGTGGCGCTGGTCGGAGGCAACGGCGCCGGCAAGACCAGCACCCTGCGCGCAATCATGGGGCTGCGCCCGCCGAGCCGGGGAGAGATCGTGTTCGACGGCACGCGGATCGACCGCCTGGCGCCGCCGGACATCGTGGCGCGCGGCATCGCCCTGTCGCCCGAGGGCAGGCGTGTGTTCCCGCGCATGACCGTGCACGACAACCTGCTGCTGGGCGGCTACCTGCAGCGCGACAACGCCGTCCTGCATGCCGGCGTCGAGCGCATGTTCGAGCACTTTCCCAAGCTGCGGCAGCGGCGCGGCCAGCTCGCGGGCTCGCTGTCGGGCGGCGAGCAGCAGATGCTGGCCATCGCCCGCGCATTGATGGCGCAGCCGAAGGTCCTGCTGCTGGACGAGCCGTCGCTGGGGCTGGCGCCGATCATGGTGCAGGAGATCTCCCGGCTGATCGTGGCCATCAGCCGGGAGCAGGGGCTGTCGATCGTTCTGGTGGAGCAGAACGCCAACCTCGCGCTGCGCCTGTGCCATCACGCCTATGTGCTGGAGAACGGCCGCATTGCGCTGAGCGGCAGCGGCAGCGAGCTGGCGAAGAGCGAGTACGTCCAGCGCGCCTATCTCGGGGTGTAGCTTGCTCTCCTCTCCCCGCGCTCGCGGGGAGAGGAAGGGGCCCATGCCGAAGGCATGGGAAGGTGAGGGGTAGGAACGATCAAGCCATGCGGCAAAGAACAGGGACTGATCGCTCGTACCCCTCACCCTCCCATCGTGCTGCGCACGCTGGGCCCCTCCCTCTCCCCGCGCTCGCGGGGAGAGGTGTTGATGGTACGTCTACCGCTCACTTCTGGTTGCTGCCGTCGGCGCGAGCCCAGCGCTGGTACATCGCCAGCAGGGCGACGATGTCCTGGCCGCGGAAGCCTTCCGCCAGAGCCATGGCGTAGAGCTCGCGCACGGTCGAGGCGGTCGGTGTCGGCAGCCGCAGGCTGCGTCCCAGGTCGATGGCCAGGGCCATGTCCTTCTCGCCCAGCTCCATCTTGAAGCCGGGGTTGAAATCTCCCTTCAGCGCGTTGGGGAAGCGCTTGGTGAAGTGATGCGAGCGGCCGCCGCTCACCGACAGCACGTCGTAGAGCTTCTCGGGCTCGACGCCGGCTGCCACGCCCAGCGCAAAGGCCTCGGATGCGACCAGCACATTGCCCATCGACATCATGTTGTTGACGATCTTCACCACCTTGGCGGTGCCGACGCCGCCGGTGTGCTTCCAGTCGCTGCCCAGCAGCTTCAGCACCGGCTCGGCGCGGGCGAGATCCTTCGGTTCGCCGCCGGCGATCAGCACCAGCTTGCCGTTGCGCGCCTCGGCCGGGCTGCCGCTGACCGGGCAGTCGATCACGGCCACGTCGCGCTCGACCGCGGCAGCGGCGACATCGCGCATGGTCTGCGGGTCGATGGTGCTGAGCTCGATGCACAGGGTGCCGGGGGCGGCATGGGCGACGATGCCGTCCGAACCCAGCCAGGCCTCGCGCACGGCCTTGGGGTCGGGCAGGCTGGTCAGCACGATCGAGCGGCCGGCCAGCGCCTCCTTGATGCTGGCCGCCATGTGGAAGCCGGCGGCGGCCTGCCGGCTGCGCTGCTCGGCGCTGATGTCATAGCCGACGACATCATGGCCGGCTTCCTTCAGCCGGCCGGCCATGCCGGAGCCCATCTGTCCCATGCCAATGACGGCAATCAGCTCAGCCATCCTGTCCATCTCCTGAAAAGTTCGCTGTCATCCCGAGCGCAGCGAGGGATCTCCCGAGGGTGGAGACTCCGTGCGCGGGAGATCCCTCGCTGCGCTCGGGATGACAGTCCGTAGCTTCTACGGCACCCAAGTCGTCTCTGGCGCATCGTACGCGTCATGGCGCGCGAACGACACCCGCCCGGCGTGCGGTCTGTCATGCAGCCGGCTCACTGCAGCCAGCTGCGTGACCTGGCCGATGTCGGCGGCGCTGTCCAGCGTCTCCAGGCGCTCGAACAGCGGCGCGATCTGCTCCCGTGGCAGGGCACGGGCGGCGCAGTCGCTGAACTTCTCCCACAGCTCGTCCGATGTCATGGGGTTGTCGCCGCCGCGTCCGACCAGGTTGTCGACACGGCGCGCCAGGCGTCGGCCATCCTTCAGCGTGACGATGACCTCGGCGCCCCATTGCGCCGGGGCGTCATCGGCCATGTCCGGATGCGGGCGTGCCTCGGTCACGGCCAGCAGCCGCGTGACCGCCGGCTCGAGATGAGCCTCGCCCTCGAAATCCTTGAGCCGCACCGTGCCGTCGAGCAGGGCACGCACGACGGCATACTGCACGCTGAACTTGGCCTGCAGGCTGGTCTTGGGCTGCGGTGTGTTGGTGTGCCGCAGCCGCCGGCCGTGCGGCAGGACCTCGATACGCGCCACGTCCTCGGCGCGGATCGCCGCGTCGCGCGCCAGCGCCAGCATCATCATGATCGCCGGGTGCGTGCTGCCGCAGCAGGGGAACTGCTTCAGGGCAATCGACTCGTGCTCGACCTCCAGCGGCGCGCCCCAGTCGGCCAGCGCCTTTTCGGCATCGAACAGCCCGGGGCCGTTGAAGACGTTGAAGAAGCCCTGGTGATGCTCGAAAACCCCGGGATTGGCGTCGAAGCCGCCCTCGGCCAGCAGGGTCGCCATCAGGCCGTTGCGGCCGCACTGGCCGATATGCAGCGGCTTGGTCATGGTGCCGAAATTGGCCTTCAGCCCGCTCGACAGCGAGGCTGCGATGGCCAGCGACAGGGCCGTGCGCCGTGCATCCAGGCCCAGCAGATGCGCCGTCGCCGCGGCGGCGCCGATCGTGCCCAGGGTCGATGTCGGGTGCCAGCCCTTGTCGTAGTGATGGAAGTTCACCGCGCGCGACAGGCGGATCTCGGTCTCGACACCCACCAGGTAGGCCAGCATGAGCTGCTGGCCGGAGACCTTGCGTTCCTCGCCCAGCGCGAACAGCGCCGCGACCAGCGGTACCGACTGGTGGCCACCCAGCAGCCCGCTGAAATCGTCATAGTCCAGCGCATGCGAGGCGGTGCCGTTGACAAGGGTGGCGTCGAGCGCGCTGGTGCGCTGGTCGGTGCCGAAGATGACGGCGTCGCCCGGCGCGGTGGCGATGCCCGGCGTCTGCAGCAGCACTTGGGTGCAGGGCTCGGGAACGCCGGCCAGGGTGACGGCAATGGTGTCGATGATGGCCGTGCGCGCCTGCGCCAGCGCCCGCACGGTCGCGGCCTTGGCGTGGAAGCCGCAGATCTTCTCGGCCAGGCGGGCCGCAAGCGGCGGGGTGGGATCGGGCATGTCGGTCATGGACTTCCCCTCCATTCAGGCGCTGACGTTGCTGGCGACGGGTCGGACCGCGTCGCTCCAGCGACGCTCATGGACAATCGTCGGAAAGAGCGCCGCTGGAGCGGCGCGGTCCCAGCCGTCACCAGGATTGTCGGTGACTGGAACATGCTGTCGCTACCGTGCGGCCAACGCCGCGTTGCGTCCGGCGATGCGGCCGAAGGTGGCGCCGGCCACCAGGCCCGTACCGGCCGGATAGTTGTCGTAGAACAGTCCGCCCACCATCTCGCCGCAAGCGTAGAGGCCCGGTATCGGGCGCCAATCCGTGCCCATGACCTGCGCGCCCTCGGTGATCTTCAGGCCGCCGAAGGTGAAGGTGATGCCGCCGGTGGCGCTGTAGGCGTAGTAGGGCGGTTGGTCCAGCCGCAGCGCCCAGTTCGTCTTTTCGGGGTCCAGGCCGCGCGTGGCCAAGCCATCCTTGCGCGTGGGGTCGAAGCCCTGGTCGGCATCGCATGCCGCCTTGTTGTAGTCCGCCAGCGTCCGCAGCGCCTGCGCCTTGTCGTCGATATCGAGCTGCGCGATCAGGCTCTCCAGCGTGTCGGCGGTGATCGGCTTGCTGGTCTGGTAGCGCGGCTCCAGCAGATGCACGACCTTGGAGTCGAAGATCTGATAGGCCTTGGCGCCGGGCTCGGCGAGGATGGCGCGCCCGAACTTGGCGTAGGTGAACAGCGCCGTGTCCTCGCCCTCGTCGAGGAAGCGCCGGCCCCGCTTGTTCAGCATCACGCCATAGAGATAGCTCAGCCGGTTGCTGCGGTCGGTCATCTCGCGGGGCGCGAAATCGCCCCAGTCGGCGCTGATCGGCGTCGCATGGCAGCCGGCCCACTGGCCCCAGGGCATGGCGCCGATCGCCATCGCCATGCGCAGCCCGTCGCCCTGGTTGTGCGGCGTGCCGCGCACCTTCGCCTGGCCGATGAGCGGCCCGATGTGCTGGGTGCGCATCTGCACGTTGGCCTCGAAGCCGCCGCAGCCCAGCACGATGCTGCGCGCGGTGTAGGTCTGCAGGCCGTCGGCATCGCGCACCTTTACGCCGCTCACGGCACCGCGCTCGTCGAGCAGCAGCTCGACGGCGGCGGCGCCGTAGCGCACGGCGATGCCCATCCTCTCGGCGGTCGAGAACCAGCTGCGCGACAGGCCGACGCCTTCGTGCTCGGCGCGCACGACCAGGCCGCGCGCCCAGACCATCACGTTGCCCTTGCGCACGGCCGACAGCGTGATGGCCGGCTCCATCTTGATGCGTCCCGTCTGGTGCATCCAGAACACGGTGTCCTTGGAGTTGTCGACCAGCAGACGCGAGAGGACCGGATCGGTGCGGCCGTTGGTGACCCGCATCAGGTCACCGTGGAAGTCGGCGCGGGTGTAGGGCGCGATGCCGTCGTAGAAATTCTCGTACTGGCTCTCGGCCTCCGGCACCAGTGGCGCGATCTCGCGCGGCTCGTCGAAGGCGAAGCGCAGCACGCCGCCGCTCCAGTGGGTGTTGCCGCCGCGCATCTCGCGCGGCGCCTTCTCCAGCACTACCACGCGCGCGCCGTTCTCCCGCGCCGAGACCGCGGCAGCCAGCGCCGCATTGCCCGCCCCAACCACAATGACGTCGAAATCGTTCACCGGTCGTCCCCTGCGATGGAAGGCAATGCCGCAGTATCGCGCGATCCGGCGGCGGCCAACACTCGCAGACGACCTATCAACTGTCAACAGTTAGCAGTTTGGTGGTCATCGGTCGGGCCGCGCCGCTCCAGCGGCGCGGCCCGACCAAAAAGTGCCGCGCTCCCCGCTACGCTCAACCGGCATCGCCGGGCTTCTGGCTGTCGCGCATGAGGCGGTCGATATGCAGCCGGATATGCGCGGCTTCCGCCGCGGTGTTGGCCAGCGCGATGGCGCGGTCGAAGGCCTCGCGGGCCTCGTCGTTGCGGCCGAGCTGCATCAGCAGCGCGCCCTTGGCGCCGAAGAAATGGAAATAGCCGTCCAGCCGGGACGCCAGCGGCTCGATCATGGCCAGCGCCGCGGCCGGACCGCGCACCTTGGCGACGGCCACGGCCCGGTTCAGCGTGATCACGGGCGAGGGCAGCAGCGCTTCCAGCACGGCGTAGAGGCGGTCGATCTCGGCCCAATCGGTGTCCGTCGGCCGGGCGGCGCGGGCATGCACCGCGGCGATGGCCGCCTGCACCTGGTAGGGACCGGGGCGCCGATGGCGCAGCGCCTTCTCGACCAGCACCAGGCCTTCGGCGATCAGGCTGCGGTTCCAGCGGCGCCGGTCCTGGTCCTCCAGCAGCACGATGGCGCCATCCGAGTCGAGCCGGGCCGGCGCGCGTGCATGCTGCAGCAGCAGCAGGGCGGTGAGGCCCATCACCTCGGTCTCGCCGGGAAAGAGACGCAGCAGCAGGCGTGCCAGCCGGATCGCCTCCTCGCACAGCGGCACCCGCACATGCACGTCGCCGCCACTGGCCGAATAGCCCTCGTTGAACAGCAGGTAGATCATGGCGCTGACGGCGGCGAGCCGCTCGACGCGCTCGGGCGCGCCCGGCGTCTCGAACGGGACGTCGGCCGCCGCCACGCGGCGCTTGGCACGGGTGATGCGCTGCTCCATGGCGCTCTCGCTCACCAGGAAGGCGCGCGCGATCTCCTTGACCGACAGGCCCGACACGACGCGCAGCGCCAGCGGGATCTGCTGGGTCGCCGGCAGGTCGGGATGGCAGCAGATGAACAGCAGGCGCAGCACGTCATCGCGATAATGCGATGCATCCAGCCGCTCGGCGGCATCGGCCTCGGCATCGTCCAGGTCGGAGATCAGCTCGTCCGGCGGCAGCGCCTGCTGTTTGGTGCGCCGGCGCAGCTCGTCCAGCGTGACGTTGCGGCCGACGAAGATCAGCCAGGCGGTGGGATCGCGCGGCGGGCCTTTCTCGGGCCACGTCTTCAGCGCCCGCAGGCACGCTTCCTGGAACGCCTCCTCGGCGGCATCGAGGTCGCGGAAATACCGCAGCAGGGCGCCGACGGCCTGGGGACGCGCCGACGTCAAGGCACTGTCGATCCACGCCAGGTCGGTCACGCGCCGCTGCTCCCGGGATCGGACGACAGCAGCGGCGGGACGCCGACGTCGAGCTTCCCGGATGCGATCAGCGTCTGCGCCACTGCCCTGAACCCGTCCATGAGCGTGTCTTCCTCTTGCCTGGCCCGACTAGCAGCTGGGAGCGGTGACACACCTGTCATCCCGAGCGCAGCGAGGGATCTTCGGCGAATGGCGCACTGTGCGCCCCTCGCGGGAGATCCCTCGCTGCGCTCGGGATGACGGTGGCGCTCACCTTCCAGCGAGCTGGCATCAGGGACCACAGCTTGCAGACTGTAGCAGAGGATTGCGTTGGGCATGGCCATTCCTTCGTCCTTCGCTCCAAGGACGACGGCATGGGGCCGACTCCGACAACGCGGTTGGAGAATTTGCCGCTTGTCATCCCGAGCACAGCGAGGCAGGGCATTCGCATCTGCCCCTACCGTCATCCCGAGCGTAGCGAGGGATCTCCCGCGAATTGCGCACCGTGCGCCTTGCCGCAGGAGATCCCTCGCTGGCGCTCGGGATGACAGCGAGGGGTATGCGAATGCCCTGCCCCTCCGGGGGAAGATTAAAATCACGCTCGGGATGACAGAACGTGCCGCACGGCGCTGCGTCCGTGCCCGGGAGCCAGAGCCCTTCCACGCTTGGAGGGAAGGGCTCCGCGATAGCCGCTACACCTTCTCGGGGGCGCGTGCCTTGGTCTCCGTCGAGCGGAAGGCCGGGATGATGTGCTTGGCGAACATCTCGATCTGGCGCATCTCCTCGTCCCACGACATGAAGCCCTGGTCGAAGAACCAGCCGAACCATTCGAGCTCGCCCTTGCCGCCGATCGTGTGCAGCGCCTCGATCTCGGCCTTCACTTGGTCGACCGTGCCGGCCAGCGCGTATTTCACCTTGCGCATCCGCTCCAGCGTCCACTCCGACTGCGGCAGGAGCGCGGGAGCGGGATATTTCGTAAGATCCTCCTGCGTGCGGAACGCCTCCCAGAACCCGAAGCCGCCGAAATAGGCGTTGAAGCCGGCATAGTTCGTGTCGCGCAGCAGCTGTACGGCCTCGGCCTCGGTGCGCCCGAAATGGACGGCGCGGAAGGCGCCCACGCTCTCGCCCAGGCCCAGCGTGCGCCCGGCCTGGCCGGCGACCTCCTGGTAGACCTGGCACAGGCGCTGGAAGTCGGGCGGGTTGGCGACCAGGATCCACGGCACGATGCTGGACTGCGCCGTGTAGCGGATCGTGTTCTCGCTCACCGAGAAGGGCTGGAACAGGGGCGGGTGCGGCTGCTGATAGGGGCGGGGCACGACGCAGATCTTGCGGATCACGCCCTTGTCGTCGATCTCGCCCGGCGCGCCGTACTTGCGGGTCCACTCATGGACCGGCCAGCGCGTGATGCCTTCCTTGTAGGGGTAGGGCACCTTGTAGTACTCGCCGTCATAGTCGAAGGCTTCCTCGGTCCAGGCTTTCTTGATGACCTTCAGCGTCTCCTCGTAGACCTTGCGGTTGTGGTTGTCGATCGACGAGCCGTCCATCGGCGCGCCGGTGACGTGGTATTGCTGGCCGAGCACGTTGACCCAGCGGTCCTGGTAGCCGCGCGCGAAGCCGGCGTACATCCGTCCCTTGGTCAGGTGGTCCAGCACCGCCAGCTCTTCCGCCGCCCGCATCGGATCCCATGACGGCAGCACCAGCCCCAGCGGCGAGAACTTGATGCGCTTGGTGCGCGCGGCAAGGTCGGCGTAAAGCAGCAGCGGCGCCACCGAGGTCTCGTAGCCCTCCGAATGGAAGTGGTGCTCGGTGGTCGCGAAGACGTCGAAGCCGACGTCGTCGGCGAACACGGCAAGCTTGCGCAGCTCGTCGAGCATCTGCTGGTAGCGTTCGTTGTTGCGGCCGATCGGGCGCAGCCGCTCACGGTCCGCCAGGGTGCCCGGCACCGTCGGCAGAACGAACAGCATGAACTTCATGGTGTTTCCTCCTCTGCATTGAGCCGTGACGTGACGCGCTCAGCCGGCGCGCCGCGCGGTTGTCCTGGCGTCCTCGCGTGAGGACATTTCGCCCAGCCCCAGCTTCGGGCGGACCCACGCCGCGAGCCGCTCGATGGCGTCGTCGGCTTCGGGTGCTGCGCCAGCGAGGAAGTGGTAGACGTGCTGCATGTGCGGCTCGGTCTCCAGCGTGACCGCGACGCCGGCGCGGCGCGCCACGTCGGCGAGATTGCGGCTGTCGTCGAGCAGGGTCTCGTCGCCGCCGACCTGGATCAGCATGGGCGGCAATCCCTTGAGATCGCCCAGCAGCGGATTGGCCAGCGGGTCCTTGCGGTTGCCGCCTTCGCCCAGGAACGTGCCGGCCATCACCAGGACGATATCTCGCTGCACCAGGGCATCGCGCTCGCGATTGGACTCGAATGTCGGCGACGTCGCCTCCATGTCGAGCCAGGGCGACAGCGGCATGGTCGCGGCCGGCATCGGCAGCCCGCGCTCGCGCGCGCGCAGCAGCGTGGTGACGGCCAGTCCGCCGCCTGCCGAATCGCCGGTGAAGGCGATGTGGCCGGGCTCGATGCCCTGATCGAGCAGCCAGCGATAGGCCGTCGTCGCATCGTCGACCGGGGCGGGATGCACATGCTCCGGCGCGCGGCGATAGTCCAGGATCAGCGCGCGGCAGCCGATCGCCTTGGCGAAATGGCCGTACACCTTGCGGTGCGAGTACATCGACCCGGTGACGTAGCCGCCGCCATGCGTGCATTGCAGGACGCGATCCTGCGCGCATCCCTTGGGCACGGCCCAGAGCGCCGGCACGCCGCCGGCATCGACCTCGATGTAGTCGACTCCGCCGGGCTCGGCGGTGACGTCACCCCAGTGGTCGAACAGACGCCGCAGCTCGTCCAGCGGCATCGTCGGATTCTTCGCCAGCGAATCGGACCAGTGTCGATAGAGCGATTTCAATGCTTCGGATTGCGGGCTTGGCATGGGCGTCCTCCGGGTATCGCCGCATCACGCACATGACGGGCGTTGCCGAAAGCGCACGGCAAGGTCCATGCCATGCGCCGATGCCGGGAAAACCCAGCCGATTGCGTGACGGACACCGTGCGACGCGACAGGTGTGCTGTCTCAACTGTTGCAGATTGAGACACCGTGGCGTCGTTTACCGATGCGCGCGTTGTGCTACGGTTCACGGTCGCCATCGTCCGTGCAGGCGTGATTGCGTATCGGTGAAGCGACTTGCATCGGCGTGGCTGGCGCCAACGCAAAGAGGCATGCCTTTGAAGGCAGGTCCACGGGAGGAACGCGGTCATGCGTGGCGTTCCGCGTCAGGAGCTGTACACGCGCGAATATTTCCGTGATGTCGGTCGCGCGTGGGAGCGCTTTCTCAGCGCCTGTCCGATCGACGGATCGGGCGTGCGCAACGTCGTTCTGGAATCATGGGCGCGTTGCCGCCGGCAAGGCGTCGACCCGCATCGCCGCGCCGCGCCGGTCACGGTCGATGGCGATGCGCTGGCGCGGTTCTACGACCAGAACGGCCGGCTGTACGATGCGATCAAGACCTGCATGGCGCCGGCCGTCGACCAGCTCGCCGGCACCGGCATGGTGCTGATCACCAGCGACGCGCGCGGCACGTTGCTGACGGCCGACGGCGATCCGCCGCTGGCCGATCAGATGGTGGCCAACCGCATCATGCCCGGCGCATGCTGGGGCGAGGGCCATGGCGGGACGAACGCCGTCGGCACGGCGCTGACCCTGGGACGGCCGGTGCAGATCCTGGCACAGGAGCATTTCTGCGAGGCGGGCAAGCCATGGAGCTGCAATGCCGGTCTGATCCGTGACCCGGTCGACGGGCGCATCCTGGGTGTGGTCGACGTGACAGGCCCCAACAACATGATGGTCCTGCATGCCGGGCCGCTGGTGGCCACGCTGGTGAACCGGATCCAGTCGCACATCCTGATGCAGGAGACCGCCGAGCGCTGCCGGCTGATCGAGATGTTCCATGAGGAAGCCGGACGTGGCGAGGCCGTGATCCTCTGCGATGCGCGCGGGCGCGTCGTCAAGGCGACCTCGGACGCAGGCGCGATCCTGGACAGGCTGGGTTGCGCGATACAGTTGCAGCCGGCGGCAGCGATTCCGGGCCTCAGCGCCGATGTCATCGACAGCCCGACGCTTCGCGGCCTGCCCGAATGGATCAGGGCGGATTGGCTGACACCATTGCGGGTCGATGGCCGCTGCATCGGCGTGCTGCTGCGCCTGCCGCTGCCGGCGCGCGCATCGACGCCGTCCGCGGCGACCATTGTGCCCGCCTTCAGGCCGATCGCCGAGGCGTCGCCGTCACTGGCGCCGCTGCTGCGCCAGGCGGAGATCTTCGCGGCGCAGAAGGTGCCGATCCTGCTGGAGGGTGAGACCGGGACCGGCAAGGACATGTTGGCGCGTGCCATCCACGCCGCCAGCCCCATGGCCGCCGGGCCTTTCGTCGCGCTCAACTGTGCCGCCTTGCCCAAGGAGATCCTGGCCAGCGAGCTGTTCGGCCATGCCGAGGGCGCCTTCACCGGCGCGCGGCGCGGCGGCGCCAAGGGCAAGCTCGAGCATGCGCATGGCGGCACCTTGTTCCTCGACGAGATCGGCGACATGCCGCTGGAGCTGCAGCCCTACCTGCTGCGCGTGCTGGAGGAGAAGACGGTGTGCCGTCTGGGCGAAGCGACGCCGCGGCGCATCGACGTGCGGGTGGTCGCAGCCAGCCACAGGCCGCTGGCGCAGGAGATCGCCGAAGGCCGCTTCCGTGCCGACCTGCGCTATCGCCTCGATGTCGCGAGCCTCACGCTGTCGCCGTTGCGCGATCGGGCGGCCGACATTCCGCATCTGGCGCGGGCCCTGCTGCGCCGCATCGCTGCCGACGCCGGGCAAGATCTGCGCCTCGACGAGCCGGTGATGGATGTGTTCCGCCGGTATCACTGGCCCGGCAACGTGCGCGAGCTGCGCAACGTGCTCGAGCGCATGGCGCTGCTGGCGCCGCACGGCGTCCTGCAGTGGCAGCACCTGCCGCCGGCGCTGCTGGATGGCGCCGCCCCGCGCCCGAGCGATACCGTGCCGGCAGCATCCATGACGCTGAAATCGGCGGAGCAGCAGATGGTCCTGGCGGCGCTGCAGAACGAGGGCGGCAACGTCAGTCATGCGGCACGCGCGCTCGGCATTTCGCGCGCCACGCTGTATCGCCGGCTCCTGTCCTATGGCGTCCAGCCCTGAGCGCGGCGTGGCGGGGTGCTGCTATTCCGCCGCGGCCGCCGTGGCCGGCGCCAACGGAACATCGGCCGGCAGCGTTGCTGCCTGGCGCGCGTCCGGCTTCCTGACCCTGAACCAGGCGGCGTAGAGCGCCGGCAGGAACAGCAGGGTGAGCGCCGTGGCTACCAGCAGGCCGCCCATCAGCGCGATTGCCATCGGTCCCCAGAACACCGAGCGCGAGAGCGGCACCATGGCGAAGATCGCCGCCGCCGCCGTCAGCAGGATCGGCCGGGCGCGGCGCACGGTGGCGTCGATGATGGCATCCCAGGGGCTGTGGCCGGCGGCGATGTCCTGGTCGATCTGGTCGACCAGGATCACCGAGTTGCGCATGATCATGCCCGACAGCGCGATCACGCCCAGCAGCGAGACGAAGCCGAAGGCGGCGTCGAAGGCGAGCAGGAACAGCGACACGCCGATCAGGCCCAGCGGCGCCGTCAGCAGCACCAGCGCCACGCGCGAGAAGCTCTGCAGCTGCAGCATCAGGAAGGTCAGCATCAGCAGCAGCATCAGCGGCATCAGGGCGAAGATCGAGCGCTGGCTCTTGGCGCTTTCCTCCTGATCGCCGCCGATGTCGATGCGGTAGCCGGGCGGCAGCGCCGCGCGCACCGGCGCCAGCGCCTTGTCGATCTGCGCCGTCACATCGGGGCCCTGGACCCCGTCGATGACCATGGCGCGCACCGTCATCAAGGTCTCCTTGTTGCGGCGCCAGAGGATCGGCTCCTCGAGCTGCGGCACCAGGCGCGCCACCTGCGACAGCGGCACCGGCCCGTTGGCGCCGCGCACCGTGACGCTGTCGAGCCCGTCGAGGCTCAGCCGCTCGGCCGCGACAGCGCGGGCCACGACGTCGATCGACTCGTCGCCCTCGCGGTATTGCGTGACGGTGACGCCCGACAGCAGCGTGTTCAGCGCCGTGGCGAGGTCCTGCGGGTTGACGCCCAGCGCGCGGGCCTTGGCGTGGTCGATATCCAGCCGCACCGACTTGCCCAGCTCGAACCAGTCGAAATTGATGTCGCGCGTGCTGGGATTGGCCTTGAACACCTCGCGCACCTGGCCGGCGATGCGGCGGATCTCCTGCGGGTCGGCACCCAGCACGCGGAACATCACCGGATAGGCGGTGGGCGGTCCGTTTTGCAGCCGCTGCACGCGCGCATGCACGGCCTCGAAGTCGCCGGCGAACAGGCTGTCCATCTCCTTGATCAGCGCCTCGCGGGCCTCGATGCCTTTGGTGACGACCACGACCTGGCCGAAGTTGCTGTTGCGCAGCTCGGGCACGGTCGGCAGGTAGAAGCGCGGCGAGCCGGCGCCGATATAGGAGACGTAGGTCGACACCTTGTCGTTGCGCGCCAGCCAGTCCTCGAAGCGGCGCACCTCGCCGTCGGTGGCCGCGTAGGAGGATTGCTGCGCCAGCTTCAGGTCGATGATCAGCTCCGGCCGCGCCGCCAGCGGGAAGAACTGCTTCTGCACGAACTGGAAGGCGAACAAGGCGCCCACGAAGGCCGCGCCGGTCACGCCGATCGTGAGCCAGCGATGGCCGATGCACCAGGCCACGACCCGCCGGAACGCCCGGTACAGCCGCGTGTCGTAGGGATTGTGGTGCCCTTCCTTCCCCCGGAGGGGGAAGGTGCCCGAAGGGCGGAAGGGGGATGTTGGGTCATCTTCCACTGTACGGGCTGATATCGAATCCGCTCGAACATCCCCCTTCCGGCGCTTCGCGCCACCTTCCCCCTCCGGGGGAAGGGCGTGCCGCGCCGGCAGCAACCGATACCCGATCAGCGGCGTGAACAGCACGGCCACGAACCACGACACCACCAGAGCGATGGCCGTGACCCAGAAGATGGCGTTGGTGTATTCGCCGGCGCTCGACTTGGCGAAGCCCACCGGCACGAAGCCGGCGGCGGTCACCAGGGTGCCGGTCAGCATCGGGAAGGCCGTCGAGGTGTAGGCGAAGGTGGCAGCCTCGAAACGGCTTTTGCCTTCCTCCAGCTTCACCAGCATCATCTCGACGGCGATGATGGCGTCGTCCACCAGCAGCCCCAGCGCGATGATCAGCGCCCCCAGCGAGATGCGGTGGAAGTTGATGCCCATGATCTCCATCACCGTGAAGGTGATGGCCAGCACCAGCGGCACCGACAGCGCCACGACGATGCCGGTGCGCAGGCCCAGGCTCAGGAAGCTCACCGCCAGCACGATCGCCAGCGCCTCGGCCAGCGATGTGGCGAACTCCGAGAACGAGCTGTCGACCACGGCCGGCTGGTTGGCGACCTTGTGCACCGTGACGCCCACCGGCAGCTCGGCCTGGATGCGCGCCATCTCGGCGTCGAGCGCCTTGCCCAGGGTGGTGATGTCGCCGCCGCTGGCCATCACGATGCCCAGCCCGGTCACCGGCTTGCCCATATAGCGCATGGAGAAGGCGCGCGGATCGACATAGCCGCGCTTGACCTGGGCGATGTCGCCCAGGGTGAGCGTGCGGCCGCCGGCCTCGATCGGGATGCGGGCGAGCGCCTCGGGCGTGGCCGGCGCGCCGTCGACGCGCACGGCCACGCGCGCGGAGGCGCCCTCGACCACGCCCGCCGGCACGACATTGTTCTGCTTCTGAACCGCGTCGATCACCTGCTGCACACTCAGGCCGAGCATGGCGAGCTTGGCGTGCGAGAACTCGAGGTAGATGCGCTCATCCTGGGTGCCGAACAAATCGGCCTTCACCACATCGCGCACCCGCAGCAATCGCAGGCGCGCCGCCTTCACCATCTCCTTCAGCTCGGCATCGCTGAAGCCGTCGGCCTCGAAGGCCCAGATCAGCGAATAGGTGTCGCCGTACTCGTCGTTGAAGGAAGGGCCCAGCACGCCCTGCGGCAGCGTGCTGCGGATATCGCCGATCTTCTTGCGCACCTGGTACCACAGGTCGGGCACCTGCCGGGGTGGCACGTCGTCACGCAGCGAGACGAAGATCACCGTCTCGCCGGGCTTGGTGTAGCTGGTGACGTTGTCGAAGAACGGCAGCTCCTGCAGCTTGGTCTCGATCTTGTCGGTGACCTGCAGCTGCATCTGCGGCGCCGTCGCGCCAAGCCATTGCGCCGACACCACCATCTGCTTGATGGTGAAGGGCGGGTCCTCGGCGCGGCCGAGGCTGAAATAGGAGAAGATGCCTGCGACGCTCAGCGCCACCATGAAGAAGATGGTGAGCGCGCGATGCTGCAACGCCCAGCGGCTGAGATTGAAGCGGTCGGTCATGGCGGGTTCAACCCTGTCACTGACTGTCATCCCGAGCGCAGCGAGGGATCTTTGGATACAGGGGCACCCTGCGCTACTCGCGGGAGATTCCTCGTTGCGCTCGGAGCCTGTGATCTCTTCCTTCCCCCGGAGGGGGAAGGTGGCGCGAAGCGCCGGAAGGGGGATGTTCGAATGGATTCGATGTGGCTTAGGACCATCGAATTCGCTCGAGCATCCCCCTTCCGCCCCTTCGGGGCACCTTCCCCCTCCGGGGGAAGGATTAAGCCACACACCTCTCGGGATGACGTGAATCAGCCGCCGGCCTGGTTGCGGGCGAGGCTTGTGCCGGCCGGGCGGGGCGTGACGCGCTGGCCGGCATCGAGCTTGTGCACGCCAGCCGTGACCACCAACTCGCCATCGCTCACGCCGGCGGCGATCAAGGCCGTGTCGTCGCGCCAGCGCAGGATGGTGACGGGGCGCAGCGCGACGGCGCCGGTGGCGGGATCGACCACCCACACGGCCGGCGCGGCGCCCTGCTGGAAGATCGCCGTGATCGGCAGCTCGGCCACGCGCTCGTCGGAGCGGCGCTCCAGGGCCAGGGTCGCGGTCATGCCCAGCGCCGTCACCGGCGGGCGCTCAAGCAGGGCAAAGCGCGCGGCATAGGTCCGGGTCGCCGGATCGGCGGCGGGCGCCAGCTCGCGCAGCCGCGCCTTGAAGCTGGCGCCCGGCTGCGCCCACAGCTCGAAGGCGACGTCCGTGGCCTCGCTCACGAAGCCCAGGCGCTGCTCGGGAATGTTGACCAGGATCTCCAGCTCTTCGGTGCGCGCCAGGCGTGCCACCTGCTGGCCGGCGGACACTACCTGGCCGACCTCCATGGAGAGGCCGGTCACGACGCCGGCGGCATCGGCCACCAGCGCGGCGTAGCCGAGATTGTTCTCGGCGGTGGCCAGCTGCGCGCGGGCCTGGTCGAGCCGTGCCTTGGCGGCATTGGCTGTCGACAGGCGCTGGTCGTAGGTCTGGGCGACGAAGGCGGCCGATCCGCGCAGGCCGGCATAGCGCTCCAGGTCGGCCCTGGCGCGCGCGTCCTCGGCCTCGGCCGCGACCAGCGCCGCGGCGGCGTTGTCGCGTGCCAGCCCCAGGTCGTTCGGGTCCAGCCGCGCCAGCACCTGTCCGGTGCTGACACGGGCCCCGACATCGACCTCGCGGGCGACGATCTTGCCGGCAACCCGGAAGCCCAGGTTGGTCTCAATCCGGGGCGTCACCACGCCGGCCAGGGTCATGCGTCTTGTTTCGGTGCGGAAGGCCACCGCCTGCACACGGGCGGGGCGGGGCGATGCAGCAGCGTCGGCCGTGGCCGGCGGCTTGCTGGCCGCCGCCGTCGTCGACCGCCACATCACGGCCCCGGCCGTGCCGCCGGCGATGGCCACGGCCGCCACCCCGACCAGCAGAAGGGTCCGTCGAATGCGCATCAGGGCTCCTCCTCGGCTCACCGATGGCGCAGCCATGCCGCCAGCGGTAAAATGACGCGACGCCTCGAATTCGATATGAACAGTGTTAACTTAGCAGTGATTACATACAAACGGGCGAGAGGGCGTCAAGGGGACGAAATGGGTTTTTCTAGCAAGGCGGCTGCGACAAAGACGCCTTCCCGCAAGGCGCGGGGCGAGGGCCACACACGGCGTGACGAGATCCTGGCAGCCGCCAAGGCGCTGTTCCTGGAGGAAGGAGTGCGCGCCACGACGATCCGGCGCATCGCCGAGCGCGTGGGGGTGTCGGCGCCGGCTTTGTATTTGTATTTCAAGGACAAGGACTCGATCCTGATCGAGCTGTGCGATCGCATCTTCGCGCGCCTGCTGGCCCGGCTGGAGGAGATCGAGCGCGAGCCGCTGCCGGCCGGCCAGCGCCTGCGGCGCATGGGCGAGGCCTATATCCGCTTCGGGCTGGAGCACCCCGACGAGTATCGGATCACGTTTCTCGAAGCCACGGCGCCGGAGCCAGTGCGCTTCACCGGGCATCGCACCGACACCAGCGACCTCAGCCGGCCCGGCGCCAAGGGCGCCCTGGTGTTCAGCAAGATCGTGCAGGTCTATGAGGCGGTGGCCAAGGAAGGCACCCGTCTGCCATACCCGCCGGTGACCTGCGCCGAGTTGAGCTTCCTGGCCTGCCATGGCCTGGTGGCGGCGCTGATCGCCGAGCCGGATTTCCCCTGGTCCGACCGCGAGACCCTGATCCGGGGCATGGTCGAGGCCAGCGTCCGCGGTGTCGTGCCGACGCTGTGATTCTTTTGGACCGCGCGCGTCCACGCGCGCGGTCCAAAATCAATACGTGGCGCGGCCGCCCGAGAGGTCGAAGACGGCGCCGGTGTTGAAGCTGCAGAGCGGCGAGGCCAGCCAGGTCACCATCGCGGCGGCTTCCTCGACCGTGGCGAAACGGCCCATCGGGATCTTCGACAGCATGAAGGCGATGTGCTGCTCGGTCATCTGCTTGAAGATGTCGGTCCTGATGGCCGCCGGACAGACGCAGTTGACCAGCACGCCGCTGGCCGCCAGCTCCTTGCCCAGCGACTTGGTGAGCCCGATCACGCCGGCCTTCGAGGCCGAGTAGGCCGAGGCGTTGGGGTTGCCTTCCTTGCCCGCGATCGAGGCGATGTTGACGATGCGGCCCCACTTGCGCGCCACCATGCCCGGGACGACGGCGCGGTTGCACAGGAAGAGGCCGACCAGGTTGACGTCGATGACCTGCTTCCACTCCGCCACGCCGTAGTCCGCCACGGTCTTGTTGGGGCCGGTGATGCCGGCGCTGGCGACCAGGATGTCGACCGGCCCC
The DNA here is from genome assembly GCF_008039615.1 of Vineibacter terrae. GTDB lineage: Bacteria > Pseudomonadota > Alphaproteobacteria > Reyranellales > Reyranellaceae > Vineibacter > Vineibacter terrae. The sequence goes on from NZ_VDUZ01000029.1 coordinate 102,827, forward strand.
AGGGCCTTCTCGGTCTCGGCCAGGGCGCGGGTGACGTCGGCTTCCGACGTCACGTCCATGCCGATGCCGGCGCCGCGGGGCAGGGTTGCGGCGGCAGCGGTGGCTTCTGCCGCATCGCGGTCCCACAGCGCCACGCCGGCGCCGAGGCCGGCCAGGCTCTGCGCGCAGGCCAGGCCGATGCCGCGCGCGCCGCCGGTGACCACGGCGACCTTGCCCTTGAACGTATCGTCGTACATGCGCATTTCCCCCTGGCGTTGACCTCGGCGGCTGCGACCGACTGTAGCGGCTCTGCGATCGGTCCCGGAAGGGGGCATCGGGGCCGCGAAAACCGCATGGGCAAATCGTTGTGACAGCGCCACGGCCTCCGTTAATATCCGCCGCCCCATGATCATGAGCTTGTGAATGACCCGCCGGATTCCTGCTTCGATTGACGCCACGCTGGAGCTGCTGCGTGGCGGCGACTACGTCGCCGACCGCAGCCTCGCGACCGTCCTTTATCTGGCGCTGAAGCTGGGGCGGCCGCTGTTCACGGAGGGCGAGGCCGGCGTGGGCAAGACCGAGATCGCCAAGGTGCTGGCCCAGACCCTGGGCCGTCGCCTGATCCGGCTGCAGTGCTACGAAGGCCTCGATGCCGCTTCGGCGGTCTACGAGTGGAACTATGCCCGGCAGATGATCGAGATCCGTCTGGCCGAGGCGCAGGGCACGGTCGACCGCGACATGCTGGGCAACGACGTCTTCAACGAGCGCTTTCTGATCCGCCGGCCGCTTCTGGAGGCGCTGCAGCCGCAGCCCGAGGGGCCGCCGGTGCTGCTGATCGACGAGCTCGACCGCACCGACGAGCCGTTCGAGGCCTACCTGCTGGAGGTGTTGTCGGACTTCCAGGTCACGATCCCCGAGCTGGGCACGGTCAAGGCGCCGGAAGCGCCGATCGTGGTGATCACGTCCAACCGCACGCGCGAGATCCACGACGCGCTCAAGCGCCGCTGCTTCTATCACTGGGTCGACTATCCCGACGCGGCACGCGAGCAGCAGATCCTGGCGGTGAAGGCGCCCGGCGCGCCGGCGCGGCTGACGCGCCAGGTCGTGGGCTTCGTGCAGGAGCTGCGGCGCATGGACCTGTTCAAGGCGCCGGGCGTGGCCGAGTCGATCGACTGGGCCACGGCGCTCAGCGAGCTCAACGTGCTCGACCTCGATCCGCGCACCATCAACGACACGCTGGGCGTGCTGTTGAAGTACCAGGACGACATCCAGCGCCTGCAGGGCAGCGAAGCCGCCCAGATCCTGGAGCGCGTCAAGAGCGAGATGCTGGTCGGCCAGGCGGGGTGATGAGGAAATCGCTCCAATCCCATTCCTTCCCCCGGAGGCCAGGGCATTCGCATATGACCTCGCTGCCATCCCTCGCTACGCTCGGAGCTTGTGATCCTATCCTTCCCCCGGAGGGGGAAGGTGGCGCGAAGCGCCGGAAGGGGGATGTTGCAACGGATTCGATGTGGCTTAGGATCATCGAATTCGCTCAAGCATCCCCCTTCCGCCCCTTCGGGGCACCTTCCCCCTCCGGGGGAAGGATTAAGTCACACGCTCTCGGGATGAGGGGAGTGGCATATGCGCATGCCCTGCCTCGGAGGGGGAAGGTGCCCGAGGGGTGGAAGGGGGATGTTTCAACGCGTTCGGAGCGTTGGTGCGAGGTTCCTTCCGCCGCGTTTGGCGCGCAAGTCCTGCACGACGATCCAGATGGCGTCGACTACGGCAGCTGGGTCTCGCATGACGTCGGATGCCCAGAATCGAAGCACGTGAAAGCCGAGCGCTTCGAGCTGCCGCGTCCGGGCAGCATCATATGCTTCCTGTTCGACGTGCTGGCTGCCGTCAACTTCAACGATCAGCCGCTCGCGCAAGCACGCGAAGTCGGCGATGTATCGATCAATGGGCACTTGGCGGCGGAAGCGAAGTTCACCGCCGCGATAGTCGCGTACGGCGCGCCAGAGTACAGCTTCGGCTTCCGAAGGCACCCGGCGAAGGCGGGCAGCTGCAGACCGCGCAAAATCATTGGCTGTTGGTCTCATTGTCGGATAGGGCGCAACGGATTGCACCATCCCCCTTCCGGCGCTTCGCGCCACCTTCCCCCTCCGGGGGAAGATGAAGCGCTAGTGGCGATCTCACAATCGACCTATGGTTGAGTAACGCCATGTCCGAGACGATTTACAGCGCAAGCACCAGCCAGAAGCCGCCCGCTGAAGGCAAGCTGGTCGCCAATATCATGAACTTCGCGCGCACCCTGCGTGCGGCCGGGTTGCCGATCGGGCCGGGCCGGGTGATCGAGGCGGTGCGTGCCGTCGAGACCGCCGGCTTGCAGCGGCGCGAGGATCTCTACTGGACGCTGTTCAGCGTGTTCGTGAACCGGCGCGACCAGCGCGAGATCTTCGACCAGGCGTTCCACATCTTCTGGCGCAATCCCAAGCTGCTGGAAAAGATGATGGGCATGCTGCTGCCGCAGATCGACACCGGCGCGGCGTCCGAGAGCCAGAAGCAGATGAGCCGGCGCCTGCAGGAGGCGCTGCAGCCCGGCCAGGGTGAATCGCCGGAGGATACCGACACGCCGCCGGAAGTGGAGATGGAAGCGACGCTGACCTTCTCCGACCGCGAGCTGCTGCAGAAGAAGGATTTCGAGCAGATGTCGGCGGCCGAGATCGCGCAGGCGATGAAGGCGATCCGGCGCCTCACCCTGCCGATCCGCGAGGCGCGCACGCGGCGCACGGCGCCGTCGCCGCATGGGCCCAAGATCGACATGCGGGCCACGTTCCGCCACTCGCTCAAGCCGCACGGCGTGATCGAGCTGGCACGGCGCGTCCAGCGCCGCCGGCCGCCGCCGCTGGTGATCCTGTGCGACATCTCCGGCTCGATGAGCAAGTACAGCCGGATGTTCCTACATTTCATGCACGCCATCACCAACGACCGCGACCGCGTGCACTGCTTCACCTTCGGCACCAGGCTGACCAACATCTCCCGGGCGCTGCGCAACAAGGATGTCGACGTGGCGCTGGCCAAGGCCTCGGCCCAGGTCGAGGACTGGTCGGGCGGCACGCGCATCGGCACCACGCTGGAGGAGTTCAACCGGCTGTGGTCGCGCCGCGTGCTGGGCCAGGGCGCGGTGGTGCTGCTGATCACCGACGGTCTGGATCGCGACGGCGCGGTGGGGCTGGACGAGCAGATGGAGCGGCTGCACAAGTCCTGCCGCCGGCTGATCTGGCTCAATCCGCTGCTGCGGTATGAAGGTTACGAGCCACGCTCCCTGGGCAACCGGGCCATGATCGCCCATGTCGATGAGTTCCGGCCGGTCCACAACCTCGATAGCCTGGGCGAGCTGGTCGACGCGCTGAGCGCGCCGGGCGCCCGGCGGATGGATGGCCTCGTCGCGTGGCAGGCCCGCGCCCGCGCCGCGTGAGAATTCTTGCCGGCGCGCAAAGACAGGCTCGATTGAAGGCGCGATATACTGGACTATATATAACGTAGATATAGCGTGGCGGCAGCCTGTGGAGGGGAAGATGGCGGCGACAGCGACGGCAGCGGAAGACATTCTCGGGACGGCCGCCTCATGGAAGGCCGAGGGCCGCGGCGTGGCGCTGGCGACGGTCACCCTGACCTGGGGCTCCTCGCCGCGTCCGGTCGGCAGCCAGCTCGTGGTCGACCAGAACGGCAATATGATGGGGTCGGTATCCGGCGGCTGCATCGAGGGCGCTGTGGTCCGCGAGGCGGTCGAGGCGATCAGGGACGGCAAGCCGCGTATGCTGGATTTCGGTGTCACCGACGAGCAGGCCTGGGACGTGGGCCTGGCCTGTGGCGGCAAGGTGCAGGTGTTCGTCGAGCGCGTGGGGTAGGGTTGGCGGCGCAGGACAACAAGAGGAAGCGGCACCATGAAGCTCGAAACCCTCCAGGCCGTGCAGGCCGCACGCGAGAACCGACGGGCCGTCGTTCTGGCCAAGCGCATCGCTGACGGCGCCGAGGCCCTGGTCTATGGCGACGCTGCAGACGGCGAGCTGGCGGCGCACGCCGATGTCGTGGCCGCCGCGCGGGCGGCGCTGGCCAGTGGCCGCAGCGACACGATCGACACCAGCATTGGCAAGGTGTTCCTGCATGCCTACGTCCCGCCGCCGCGGCTGATCGTGGTCGGCGCCGTGCATATCGCGCAGGCGCTGGTGCCGATGGCGGCGATGGCCGGCCTGGACGTCATTGTCATCGATCCGCGCCGTGCCTTTGCCGCCGACTATCGTTTCCCCAACGTCACCGTGATCCAGGACTGGCCCGATGAGGCGATGGAGCGGTTGAAGCCCGACAACACCACCGCCGTCGTGACACTGACCCACGATCCCAAGCTCGACGACCCGGCGCTGGAGGTGGCGTTGCGGTCCGATGCCGCCTATGTCGGCTCCCTGGGCAGCCGGCGCACGCACGAGAAGCGCAAGGCGCGGCTGCTCGAGGCCGGCATCACCGAGGCGCAGTTCGCGCGCATTCACGGTCCGGTCGGGCTGAACATCGGCGCCAAGTCTCCGGCCGAGATCGCGATCTCGATCCTGGCCGAGATCATCCAGACCCGCGCCGCGCTCACCGAGCCTGCCGAGCGCAAGGTCAGGGCAGCGTGAGGCCGTGAGATGAAGTTCGGCGAGATTCCCATCGATGCGGCGGAAGGTGCGATCCTGGCGCATGCGCACCGTGACGGCGGGCTGAACTTCGCCAAGGGACGGCGCCTGTCGGCAGACGACGTGGGCAAGCTGAAGAGCGCCGGCATCACGCGGGTGGTCGGTGCCACGCTCGATCCCGAAGACGTGCACGAGGACGAAGCGGCGCGCGCCATCGCCCTGGCCGCGGGTGGTGGTGGCCTGACGCCGACGGCGCCATTCACGGGTCGCGCCAACCTGTTCGCCAGCGCTGCCGGGATCGCGACGGTCGACGTGGCGCGCATCGATGCGCTCAATGCGCTCAACGAGGCGATCACCATCGCGACCTTGCCGGCCTTCGCCGTGGTCACGCCCAAGCAGATGGTGGCGACGATCAAGATCATCCCCTTCGCCGCGCCACGTACGGCGGTGCAGCGGGCGCTGGACTTGATCGGCAGCACGCCTCTGGTGGCAGTCGCCGCCTTCCAGCCGCTCAAGGCCGGCTTGGTGCAGACCAGCCTGCCGGGCACGCGCGCCAAGGTGCTGGACAAGGCCGTCGAGACGACACGCGCGCGCATGATGGGTATCGGGGGCACGCTGCAAGGCGAGCGGCGTGTGGCGCATGACGAGGCCGCGATCGCGCGCGCGATCGAAGAGCTCAAGGCCGAAGGGTGCGACCTGTTCCTCGTCGCCGGTGCCTCGGCCATCGTCGACCGGCGCGACACGGTGCCGGCCGGCATCGAGGCCGCCGGTGGCCGCATCAACCATTTCGGCATGCCGGTCGATCCCGGCAACCTGCTGCTGATGGGCGAGATCGACGGTGCGCCGGCCATCGGCCTGCCCGGCTGCGCCAAATCACCCAAGTTCAACGGCTTCGACTACGTGCTGCAGCGGCTGGCGGCGCGCCTGCCGGTCGGCCCGCGCGAGGTGATGGGCATGGGCGTCGGCGGCTTGCTGGCCGAGACCACCAGCCGCGGCGTGCCGCGTGCCGCGACCAGCGCCAAGGAGGAGAGCCAGGCCGCTGAGGCGCCACCGCGGGCCCCACGCATCGCGGCGCTGGTGCTGGCGGCCGGCCGCTCCAGCCGCATGGGCGGACCCAACAAGCTGCTGGCCGAGATCGACGGCATGCCCATGGTGGCGCGTGCGGTCGCCGCCGCGCTGGCCTCGCAGGCCGTGTCGGTGACGGTGGTGCTGGGCCACATGGCGGCGGAGGTGAAGGCGGCGGTGGCATCGCTGGGCGCGTCGGCCGACAAGGTCCGGTTCGCCGAGAACCCGGATTTCGCCGACGGGCTCAGCGCCTCGCTGCGCGCTGGCCTGGGCGCGCTGCCTGCCGATGTCGACGGCGTGCTGGTGTGTCTGGGCGACATGCCGGCGGTATCGTCGGCGCAGCTCGACCGGCTGATCGCGGCCTTCAATCCGGTCGAGGGCCGCTCGATCTGCGTGCCCACGGTGGGCGGCAAGCGCGGCAATCCGGTGCTGTGGGATCGTCGTTTCTTCGCCGAGATGACCGGCGTGTCGGGCGATTCAGGCGCCAAGCACCTCATCGGCGAGCATGCCGACCTCGTGTGCGAGGTCGAGATGGGCAGCGAGGGCGTGCTGATCGACCTCGATACGCCGGAAGCGCTGGCGGCTTTCCGCGCCCGCGCGACGGAGGCGGCATGAGGGTTCCTCGTTTTGGACCGCGCGCGTCCACGCGCGCATCGGTGCGTCAGCGCCGATACCGCAGGTCGCCCTCCGCTGTCGCTACGGGCGAGTGCGCGCGTGGACGCGCGCGGTCCGAAATGCAGACGGAGACGCCATGAGCTTCGACGTTGCGGCGCTGCGCCGGCAGTTCCCGATCCTGGGGCGGCCGGTGAACGGCAACGCGCTGCATTATTTGGACAATGGCGCCTCGGCGCAGACGCCGGACGCTGTCCTCGACGCGGTGCGCCTCTACGAGACCACGGCGCGCGCCAACGTGCTGCGCGGCGTGCATGCGCTGGCCGAGGCGGCGACCGAGGCCTACGAAGGTGCCCGCGCCGATGTCGCGCGCTTCCTGGGCGGTGTTCCCGCCGAGGAAGTGATCTTCACCGGCGGCTGCACGGCGGCGATCAACCTGGTGGCGCAGAGCTATGGCAGCCTGCTGAAGCCCGGCGACGAGATCGTGCTGTCGGTGCTGGAGCACCATTCCAACATCGTGCCCTGGTATCAGCTGGCGCAGCGCATCGGCGTGAAGCTGCGGCCGTTGCCGGTCACGGACGAGGGCCGCATCGATGTCGCGGCCCTGCCGCAGGTCGTGAACGCGCGCACGCGCCTGATCTCGGTGGCGCATGTGTCGAACGTCACCGGCGCTGTCGTCGACGTCGCTGCGGTCGTGGCCGCGGCGCGCGGCGTGGGTGCCAAGGTGATGCTGGATGGCGCCCAGCGGGCGCCGCACGGCCCGGTGGACCTGCCGGCGCTGGGTGTCGACTTCTATGTCTTCGCGGGCCACAAGGCCTATGGTCCCAATGGCATCGGCGTGCTGTGGGCACGGCGTGAGCTGCTGGAGGCGATGCCGCCGTTCATGGGCGGCGGCTCGATGATCGGCAGCGTGACGTTCGAGGCGATCACGTGGGCGCCGCCGCCGCGGCGCTTCGAGGCCGGCACGCCGCCGATCGGTCCGGCCGTCGGCCTGGGTGCCGCCTGCCGCTGGATGATGGGGCTCGACTGGACCGCCATCGGCAGCCACGAGATGGGGCTGACCCAGCGCCTGATGGACGGATTGGCGGCAGTGCGCAGCGCGTGGTTGATCGGCCCGCCCGGGCTGCAAGGCCGCCTGCCTGTGGTCTCCTTCGTGCTCGACGATGTCCACCCGCATGACGTGGCGCAGATCCTGGACTCCTTCGGCGTGGCGGTGCGCGCCGGGCATCATTGCGCGCAGCCGCTGATGGAACGCTTCGACATCGCCGGCACGACCCGTGTCTGCATCGCCCCCTATAACGACATCGGCGATATCGATGCGCTGCTGGCCGGCGTGGATGAAGCCGTGCGGAGGTTTGCGTGAGCGACGCGCTGTATCATGACCGCATTGTCGCGCTGGCCAAGAGCCGGGCGGGTGCCGGCAAGCTGGAGGCGCCCACGGCATCGGCCCGGCGCGATAATCCACTATGCGGCGATCGCGTGACCATGGACGTGCGCCTGGATGATCAGGATCGCATCGTCGAATTGGCTCACCAGGTGCGCGGCTGCGCCCTCTGCCAGGCCTCGGCGGTGGCGCTTGCCGCGCGCGCCACGGGCCTGCCGAAGGCGGAAATCGGCACGCTGCGCGCCGAGATCGATGCTGTCCTCGACGGCACGGCGGCGGGCGAGGGGGATTTTGCGGCGTTTGCTCCCGTGCGCCCGTATCGCAGCCGGCACGACTGTGTCACCTTGCCGTTCGAGGCATTGCAGGACGCTCTGAAGCCGCGCTGAGCGCCGCGAAATCGTCACGATCAGCTGTGAGTATCTGCTCGGTTTTGTCCGGGAGATATGCGCATGTCACAAGCGAAGAAGGTGCCGGGTCGTCGCCTGGCGGCGGTAGCGGGTCTGACGGCGACGCTGCTGGCGTCGACGTCGGCGTTGGCGCAGGAGCTGGCGCTGAAGCGTGTGATGCTGTCGTCGGGGGGCGTGGGGTATTTCGAGTACGAGGCGTCGGTGGAGAACGACGCGACGCTGAAGCTGACGGTGAACCTGGATCAGGTCGACGACGTGCTGAAGAGCCTGGTGGTCTATGACGACAAGGGCGGTGTCGGGGGTCTGAGCCTGCCGGGTCGCGAGCCGCTGTCGCAGGTGTTCCGTGACCTGCCGTTCGACCAGGCGGCGCTGGGCTCGCCATCGGCATTGCTGAACGCGCTGCGCGGGGCGGAGATCACGGTGGGCGGTGCGCGCAGCGCGACGGGCCGTGTCGTGGCGGTGAATGG
>NZ_VDUZ01000030.1 GCF_008039615.1 Vineibacter terrae
AGCACAATATATCCATAATTGCTACTCAAAAACACCATTTACATGCCTACATACTGGACGCAAAATCGCCGCTTTTTTCAACAAAGCCAAATACTTACCTGACTCTGTCAGGGGTAACTTCGGGCTAGTCAGCGCAAGCACGGTGTTGCGAGCCCTGTAGACGCTCGCCGTCAATTCTAGCGACGCATTTGAGCATTCAAAAGAAAAGGCCGGGTCACGAGGACCCGGCCAAGTCAAACAGGGAGGCTTCACGTCTGGGAGACGTAGGATCCGAAGATCCTTGCCCGGGGAGGCCCCGAGCCCACTGCCGTTGCGCGCAACAATGCGGCGCATCAGTAGTAAGACAAAGATGGGCTTCCACATGCGTCTTTACCATGGGGAATAACTCATCACAGCCATGCGGACCCCGCATTACCTTTGCGGAAATGCAGGTATGCGCAAAATTCCGGCACGACTCCGCGTCCGGCACGGGCCGTCTTTTGCATGCTTGTGCGAAACAATTGGTGCGAGCGTGACAAGCTTTCCCGGCAATCCGGGAAAGTAATCGCGCCTTGCGTCGGAGGGATCAGAAGCGGGTCTCAGCGACCTTGCGCAGCAGGAAGTCGCGAAACACGGCGATCCGCTTGGAATGACGGAGCTCTTCGGGATACGTAAAGAACACATCCGTCGTGCGGACATTCACCTCGGGCAACACCTGCACCAGTTTCGTGGACTGCCGCGCCAGATAGTCGGGCAGCGAGGCAATGCCCAGTCCATTCTCGACGGCGCGGAAGATGCCGTAGGTGTTGTTGACCCGCAGCACCACCTTGCGCGGCTTGTTGTCGGGATTGCCTGCCTGCAGCAGCCAGTTGACGTTCTGCACCGGCGCGCGGGCATCCTCGCCAAAGATGATCAGGCGGTGGTTGTCGAGGTCCGAGACCTTGGTCGGCTTGCCGTACTTCTCGATGTATGCCGGAGCCGCATAGACATGGCTGTGCACCGTCATCAGGTGGCGCTGCACCAGACCGGGTTGGCGCGGCGCGATGAAGCGCAGCGCCACGTCAGCTTCACGCATGCCCAGGTCGAGCTCGTTGTCGGACAGGATCAGGCTGACGTCGATCTCGGGATACGTGCTGATGAATTCGTGGATCTGCGCCGTCAGCCATACCGAGCCGAAGCCGATCGCGGCCGTGATCTTCAGCCGGCCCACCGGCTTGTCCTGGTTGGCGTGCAGCAGCGTCTCGGCAGTCGCCACCTTGCCGGCCATCTCGCGCGCGGTACGGTACAGCAGCTCGCCCTGCTCGGTCAGGATGAGGCCGCGCGCATGGCGGTGGAACAGCATGACACCGAGCTGCTCCTCCAACGCTCCGATCTGCCGGCTGATCGCCGACTGGCTCAGCTTGAGTTGGTCCCCTGCGTGCGTGAAGCTGCCCGCGTCTGCCACAGCGTGGAAGATGCGCAGCTTGTCCCAGTCCATTTTTCCGTTTCCTCCCTGACCCGCTTCATTCGTGCTCATCACCTCACCTGTCCCGCTTGATGAGGAGGATCAACTCACTCCGCCGCTTTGGCCTGCGAGGACTCATGCGCCGCCAGGTAGCGCTCCGCATCCAGCGCCGCCATGCAGCCCGTGCCGGCAGCCGTGACCGCCTGGCGATACACCTTGTCCTGCACATCACCGGCGGCAAATACGCCAGGCACGCTGGTCTCCACCGTCCCGGGACTAGTCAAGATGTAGCCTTCGGCATCCATCGTCAGCTTGCCCTTGAACAACTCCGTGTTGGGCGTATGGCCGATGGCGATGAAGACGCCGTCCGTCCGCAGGATGTGCGACGCGCCGGTCTTCACGTTGCGCACCCGAACGCCCTGGACCAGCGGAGGGCTTGCCGTCTCGCCGACGATCTCCTCGACAACGCTGTCCCACAGCACATTGATCTTCGGGTTGCGGAACAGCCGCTCCTGCAGAATCTTCTCGGCCCGCAGGATATCGCGACGATGAATCAGCGTGACCTTGGTGGCGTGGTTCGTGAGGTACAGGGCTTCCTCGACCGCGGTGTTGCCGCCGCCGACGACCACGACCTCCTTGCCGCGAAAGAAAAAGCCGTCGCAGGTGGCGCATGCCGAGACACCACCGCCCCGGAATGTTTCTTCGGACGGCAGGCCCAGCCAGCGCGCCTGCGCGCCGGTGCAGATGATCAGCGTATCGCCGACATAACGGTCACCCGAATCGCCGACCGCCACGAACGGACGCCGCGTCAAATCCACATCCGTGATGACGTCGAAGACGACCTGCGTGCCGACGTGCTCGGCCTGCTTCTGCATCTGCTCCATGAGCCACGGCCCTTGGATCACGTCTGCGAAGCCCGGGTAGTTCTCGACATCGGTGGTGATCGTCAGCTGCCCACCCGGCTGCAGGCCTTGCACGAGGATCGGCTTGAGGCTGGCGCGGGCGGCGTAGATCGCAGCCGTATAGCCCGCCGGCCCCGACCCGATGATCAAGACTTTGCTGTGATGCGTCGTGCTCATCCCTGCCATCCCTACGTAATATGCATATGTACTACATGGACGCAGAGCTCAAGCCTTTATAGGGGCTATATATGCACATTGGGAAAAGCTGTTCGCGCTTTTATGCAGACATCGGGCTGACGTCCTATTAAGAGGCGAAAATAAGGCATCAAGCCCGAAAAATGCCCACTTCGGGATGATCAAGTAATTTTATTGCGTTCCACTGCCCAGTTGGCCTAGAACCGCGCCAACTTGGGAGCTAATGATGTCGAGCAGCCGCGTCAAATTGGACAAGATCGACCGCCGTATCCTGGCGGATCTGCAGGAGGACGGCCGCATGACCAATGTCGATCTCGCCAAGCGGGCGGGTATCTCGGCGCCACCTTGCCTGCGTCGTGTCCGGGCGCTGGAGAAATCGGGGGTCATCCGCGGCTACCACGCCGACGTGGCGCCCGACTCGCTGGGCTACACCGTGACCGTGTTCGGGCTTGTCGGCCTGAACAGCCAGGCGGAGGCCGACCTCAAGTCGTTCGAGGAGCTGATGGCGTCGTGGCCCAACGTCCGTGAGTGCCACATGCTGGCCGGCGAGGCCGACTTCCTGCTCAAGATCGTGGCCGAGGACTGGGATGCCTATCAGCGCTTCCTGACCACCAAGCTGACATCGGCCCCCAATGTCAGCCACGTGAAGTCGCTGATGGTGTTCCGCACCGCCAAGCACAAGCCCGGCGTGCCCATCCCGCCGGAATGACCGGGCGTCCCGCCTCGCGGCGGGCCCTGCCGCCGGCGCCGGTCGTCAACGTCCCTTGAAGGCCGGCTTGCGCTTTTCCATGAAGGCTCTGCGTCCTTCCTTGTAGTCGTCGCTGGCGAAGCAGACGTCCACCGCTTCCTGCACGCGCGCAAGGTCGCGCCGGTCGGGATCCTTCATCGCGGCGTTGATCGCCATCTTGGCCGCCTTCACGGTGAGCGGGGCATTGGCGGCGATGGTGGCGGCGTATTTGCGCACATAGGCCTCGAGCTCGGCGACCGACACGATGCGGTTCACCAGTCCCATGACCCGCGCCTCCTCGGCCGTGAACTGACGCGCCGTGTAGAAGATCTCCTTGGCAAACGATGGCCCGACGACATCGGCCAGGCGCTTGATGCCGCCATAGGCATAGCCGAGCCCCAGCTTGGCGGCCGGCACGGCGAAGGTCGATGTGTCGCCGCAAATGCGCAGGTCGGTGGTGAGCGCGATGCCCAGGCCGCCGCCGATGCAGTAGCCGCGGATCATGGCGACCGTCGGCTTGGCGGCATTGATCAGAGCGGCGTTGGCGTGATCGCCGGCCTCGTTGTAGACTTTGATGGCATCGACCGTGCCACGCTTCTGCTCGAACTCCGAGATGTCGGCGCCGGACACGAACGCCTTGTCGCCGGCGCCCGCCAGCACGATCACGCGCACATCGGGGTCGGCCTCGTAGTCGGCGATGATCCTGGGCACGGCCAGCCACATGTCGTAGGAGACGGCGTTCAGCTTGTCGGGCTGGTTAAAGATCATCCAGCCGATACCGTCTTCCTTGCGCGCGATCATCTTTGTCGTGCCGGTATCCATCACTTGACCTCCTGGAGTCGTCGTTCCTTCTTCCCGCGCAGGCAGGGAGAAGGGACCTAAACCACCTTGCGCTTGCGCAGGTCGGCGATCCTGGCGTCGTCGTAGCCCAGGCCGCGCAGGATCGCGTCGGTATGCTCGCCGCATTCCGGCGTCGGTCGGTCGATCACGCTGGGCGTGCGGCTGAGCCGCACCGCCTGATCCACCACGGCGACGTCGCCCTTGCTGGGGTGCCGCAGCGGCGCGGCCGCGCCGACATGCTTCACCTGCGGATCGGCGAAGACCTGATCGATGCTGTAGATCGGTCCGCAGGGCACGCTCGCCTTGTTGAGCCGCTCGATCAGCTCGGCGCTGGAATACCTGCAGCTGTAGCCGGCAATATCGGCATTGAGCTGCTTGCGGTTCTTCGAGCGGTCGGCGTCGGTCTTGTAGGCGGGGTTGTCGAAGAGCGCCCGCGCGTCCATCGCGGCGCAGAACCGCTTCCAGATATGCTGGCCCGAAGCCGCGATGTTGATATGCCCATCCTTCGTCGGGAACACGCCGGTCGGGATGCTGGTGGGATGGTCGTTGCCGGCCTGGCCGGGAACCTCCTTGCTCACCAGCCATCGCGCCGCCTGGAAGTCGAGCATCGCGATCTGCGACTGCAGCAGCGATGTCTGCACCCACTGCCCCTCGCCCGAGGTCTCGCGCTCCAGAAGCGCGACCAGCACGCCCATGGCGGCAAAGATCCCGGCGGTCAGATCGGCGACCGGTATGCCGACGCGCACCGGCCCCTGCCCCGGCAGACCGGTGATCGACATCAGCCCGCCCATGCCCTGCGCCACCTGGTCGAAGCCCGGCAGCAGCGCGTACGGACCGTCCTGGCCGAAGCCCGAGATGCTGGCATAGACAAGCCGCTTGTTGATCTTGCGCAGCGTCTCGTAGTCGACCCCCAGGCGATGCTTCACGTCGGGCCGGTAGTTCTCGACCACCACATCGGCATCGGCCACCAGCGCCTTGAAGATCGCGACCGCATCGGGCTCCTTCAGGTTCAGCGTCATGCTGCGCTTGTTGCGATGCAGGTTCCAGAAATCCGGACCATGGCGCGGACCGCCCATGCCCTCGCCGTCCTCGGCCGACGGCGGCATCTCGATCTTGATGACATCGGCGCCCCAGTCCGCCAGCTGGCGCACGCAGGTCGGCCCGGCGCGCACGCGGGTCAGATCGAGCACCTTGAAGCGCGCCAGCGGTCCCGTTCCAGGCATGCCGTCTCCTCCGAGTCGATGCCATGGTGGTAGCATTGGCGACGGGTCCTGGACGAGTCCCCTGGCACGCACGGCGGCCCAACGAAAAACGCCCGGCCGAAGCCAGGCGTCAACGCCGATGTCGCGCCGCCATCCCCGGACCGCGGCGCCTCACCCGCTCATGCGCGGGCCGGAGGCCACGGTCCCGTGATCACTTGAAGTGGACTTGCATGATCTCGTAGCTCTTGGTGCCGCTGGGCGTCAGCACCTCGACCGTGTCGCCTACCGTCTTGCCGATCAGGGCCTTGCCCAGCGGCGCCGTGACGGAGATGCGGTGCTTGGTGAGATCGGCCTCGAACGGCCCGACGATCTGGTAGCGCACCTCCTCGTCGGTGTCCTCGTCGGCGAGCTTCACCGTGGCGCCGAACTTGATCACCTTGCCGCCCTTGAGCTTGGCGATGTCGATGACCTCGGCCCGGGCGATCACGTCCTCGATCTCGCTGATACGGCCCTCGACGAAGCCCTGGCGCTCGCGCGCCGCGGCGTATTCTGCGTTCTCCGACAGGTCGCCATGGGTGCGCGCCTCCGAGATCTGCCGAATGATGCTCGGCCGCTCGGTCGTCTTCAGGGTCTTCAGCTCGTCTTCGAGAGCCTTGAACCCGGCGGGCGTCATGGGAACCTTTTCCATTTTTCGATCCGTCGGAAAAAAGAAACGGCCGGCGTTGAGGGCCGGCTCATTAGGGACACTATACCTGGATTTGGGGGCTCGGGGAACCCGCCGCAAGGGGTGCCGGCCGCCCTCTCCAGAGTTGCCGGCTAGGGTTTGGCCTCCGCCGTGGCGGTCCGGACCTGGGCGCGGCGCACGGCCTCGCGGTGCGAGATGTACATAGCGCTCGCGAAGATCACGGCCGCGCCGATGAAGGTCCAGGTGCTAGGCTGCTGCTGGAACAGGATAAATCCAAACAAAGTATTCCAGATCAGCGACAGGAAGCCGATCGGCTGGACGGCCGAGATCTCGGCCACCTGATACCCGTACTGCATGACCAGGTGTCCCACCGTGCCGAACAAGCCGGCCAGCAGGAACCAGCCGATATGCTCCCAGGTCGGAGTCTGCCAGAACACCGCGGCAAAAGGCGCCGCGCAAAGCACGATGAAGATATTTTGCCAGATCACGATCGTGTCGGCATCGTCGGTGCGCGCCAGAGCCTTGGCCATCAGGTTCGAGGCCGAGAACAACGGCGTCGCCGCCAGCGCCGCCAGCACGCCGATCCCGATCTCCGTGAAGCCGGGACGCACGATCAGCATGGCGCCGAGGAAGCCGACCATCACCGCCATCCAGCGCCGCAGCCGCACGTCCTCGCCCAGGAACAGCGCCGCGCCCAGGGTGATGAAGATCGGGCCGGTGAAGCCCAGCGCCGTGATGTCGGCCAGGGTGATCAGCGGCAACGCCACGAACCAGAGCTGCATGCCGCTGCTGTGCAACGCGCCGCGGATGGCGTGCAGGCCGATGCGTTGGGTGCGGAACGGCTCGACGAAGCCCTTGCGCCAGAAGATCGGCAGCAGGAACAGGCCGCCGAACAGATAGCGGCAGAACGCCATCATGTAGGAGTTCAGCTCCTGGGCCGGGAAGATCGTCGCGACATTCAGTGCCGCGAACAGCACGCCCGAGATCGCCACCAGGATGATGCCCTGCAGATTGCCAGACAGGGCTGCCCAGCGGGCCCGCAACCGCGTCATCGCTTCCCGCCGCGCAGCCGCAGCACCTCGGTCTCGAGGCTGTCGATATAGGGATCGCGAACCCCCAGGTCGCGCAGCTGGTCGGCGGTCTCGAAAAGATAGGCCCGGCAGGTGCCGCGCCGGCCTTCGGCATGGGCGATGTGATCGGCCTTCCTGTCCATGTCCAGCCTGCCGCAGTACTGCGGGTGGCCCGGGTTGATGACGAAGGTCACAGCTGACAGGCGCTGGCCGCCCGGGTCCGTGACGTCGACCCAGACCGCATCGTAGATTCCACTCAACATCTCGCGATTGAACAGGATGGAGAGCTCGGTTTCCACTTCGGAAGCCGCGACACGGTAGGCCATGCCGTCGCATACGCCGCCCTTCTCGATCGCCAGCATCAGGCCCGGCTTTTCCGGCGTGCCGCGGCCCAGCGGCGTCCAGAAGCAGAAGCTGCGGCGATAGCCTTCGAGGCGGCCCGGCCGGCGCTCCACGAAATGGAAGGCCGGGTTCCACATCAGCGAGCCGTAGGCGAACACCCAGGCATCGGTTCCGGGCTTCCAGCGGATCAGCGCCTCCGCCAGGCGCTGCTCACGCTCGGCGCGCGACAGGAAGTAGTCGAAGCCAGCCGCCTTCGCTTCGCTGGCGATCTGGTCGACACGCTCGGGCGTCAGTTCTTCGCGTTTCAGCACGGTCCGCGCGGTGGCTTTTGGAGCGTCACCCCTGTTCCTTTTTCTCGTCGGCGTGCGGCCGGCTCAGGCGTAGGCAATCCCCATGGTCTCGGCGATGCAGGCCGGCTTGTCGGCACCCTCGCGCTCGATCGTCCATTCGTAGGTCATGCGCATGCCGTTGCCCGGCATGGGATCGGCTGCCAGCAGCTTCTGGCGCGCCCGCAGCCGGCTGCCCACGGGAACGGTGCTGGTGAAGCGCACCTTGTTGCATCCGTAGTTGATGCCGCGCGATACCTTCCTGATCTTCAGGATGTCATGCGAGAACAGCGGGATAAGCGAAAGCGTGAGGTAGCCGTGCGCGATGGTCTTGCCATCGGGCATCTCCTTTTTCGCCTTCTCGACGTCGACATGGATCCACTGGTGGTCGCCGGTGGCATCGGCAAACAGGTTGATGCGCTCCTGCGTGATCTCGACCCAGTCGCTGACGCCGATCTCCTGGCCGACGAGCTTGGGCATATCCTGCGGGGTCTCGACTTCGCGCTTGGCCATCCATCCCTCCTGAATCCGACGGGCGCGGCCACGCCCGGGGCCGGCCGACCCATTCTGCCCATCGCCTTGCAGATCACAAGGCCGGCCGCCATAAATCAACGTGCATTCGCGCAATCCGCCTATACGGCTCCCGGAGGAAACCATGGCATACGAGACCGTGCTGTACGATGTCGCCGACGGCATCGCCACCGTCACCCTGAACCGGCCCGACAAGCTCAACGCCTGGACGCGTCTGATGCAGGGCGACGTGAAGGACGCCATGCTGCGCGCGGCCGCCGATGAGAGCGTGCGCGCGATCGTGCTGACCGGCGCCGGCCGCGGCTTCTGCGCCGGCGCCGACATGGAGGTGCTGACGGCGGCCAGCACGGGCGCCGGCGGCCCGGTCAGCGGCGCCGTGCCCCGGCCTGCCGTCGATCCGACCGCCGCGGTCAACGCGCGCGCCGATTTCCGCATGACCCATTCGTACTTCCCGGCAATCCCCAAGCCGATCGTCGCCGCCGTGAACGGCCCCTGCGCCGGGCTGGGGCTCGTGATCGCGCTCTACTGCGACATGCGCTTCGCCGGCCAGAGCGCGATGTTCACCACGTCGTTCGCGCAGCGCGGGCTGATCGCCGAGCACGGGCTGTCATGGCTGCTGCCGAAGCTGATCGGCGTTCCCCATGCCGCCGACCTGCTCTACTCGGCACGCAAGGTGCGTGCGCCCGAGGCGCTGCAGCTGGGCCTGGTGCAGCGGCTGTTCCCCGACCAGGAGCTGCTCGCCCAGACGCGCGCCTACCTGAAGACCATCGTCGAGGACGTCTCGCCCCGCTCGGTCGCCATCATGAAGCGCCAGATCTGGGAGGCGCAGTTCCAGACCCTGTCCGAGGCGACGGTGATCGCCAATCACGAGATGGAGCAGAGCTTCGGCACGGCCGACTTCAAGGAGGGCGTGGCCCACTTCCTGGAGAAGCGCAAGGCGCGGTTCACGGGACGGTAACGGCTCGGCCGTGCCGGTGACGGGTCAGACCGCGTCGCTCCAGCGACGCACCGGCGCATAGCGCCGGGTCATGATCATGAGCGCCGCTGGAGCGGCGCGGTCCCAGCCGTCACCGGCACGGTCAGGGTTCTTCATCTAGACCGGCTCGGTCTCGCTGGTCTTGGGCTGCCACAGCAGCAGGCGCTGCTCGACCAGGCCGACGGCCATGTCGAGCAGCAGCGCGAACGCGGTCAGCACCAGGATGCCGGCGAACACGGTGTTGATGTCGAACGTGCCTTCCGCCTGAAGGATGAGATAGCCGACGCCGTGCGCCGAGCCGAGATACTCGCCGACCACGGCGCCGACAAAGGCCAGGCCGACCGCATTGTGCAGGCTGGCGAAGACCCAGCTCATGGCGCTGGGCAGATAGATGTGGCGCAGCAGGTGGCGCTTGCTGGCGCCCAGCATGCGGGCGTTGGCGATGACGGTCGGGCTGACCTCGCGCACGCCCTGATAGACGTTGAAGAACACCACGAAGAAGACGAGGGTCACGCCCAGCGCCACCTTCGACCAGACGCCGAGCCCGAACCAGACGGCGAAGATCGGCGCCAGCACGACGCGCGGCATCGAGTTGAAGCCCTTGATGTAGGGATCGAAGATCGCCGATGCGGTCGGCGCCAGCGCCAGCCACAGGCCGATGCCCAGGCCGAGGACGGAGCCGACGATGAAGCCCAGCGCCGTCTCCAGCAACGTGATGCCAAGATGGGAGAAGATCTCGCCGGAGACGAACCAGTTGATGATGATCTCGAACACCCTGAACGGCTTGCCGAAGAAGAACGCGGCCCGTCCGGGATCGTCGAAATAGATCGGCGGCAGGAAGCCTGGGTCCGTCAACGCCCACCATACGCCAATCGCCAGGCCGAGCACGAGCAGCCGCAGCACCGTCAGCTTGAACTTGCCGATCTTCATGGGTGTTCCGTCTTTGGACCGCGCGCGTCCACGCGCGCATCGTCAGCAAACGCTTTACTTTCGCCTGTCGCGCGCCAGCGTCGACGCGTTCGCTCTTCGCTTCGCTGCGAGCGAATGCGGGCGTGGACGCCCGCGGTCCGAAAGAGGAGGCTAAGCCGCCTTCTGCCGGGCATAGGCCTTCAGCACTTCTTCCTTCATGGCGTTCCAGATCTCACGATGCAGCTCGTTGAAGCCGGGCGTCATGCGGATCTCCGAGACGTCGCGCGGGCGCGGCAGCTCGACCTTGAAATCGCCGATCGGCCGCGTGGCGGGGCCGGCCGACAGCACCACCACGCGGTCCGACAGGGCGATCGCCTCCTCCAGATCATGGGTGATGAACAGAACCGATTTGCGGCTCTCGGCCCACAGCGCCAGCAGCTCGTTCTCCATCAGCTGGCGCGTCTGCACATCCAGCGCCGAGAACGGCTCGTCCATCAGCAGGATATCGGGGCTGAGGATCAGGGTCTGCGCCAGCGCCAGCCGCTTGCGCATGCCGCCCGACATCTGGTGCGGATAGCGATCGCCGAATCCGGCCAGCCCGACCCGGCGCAGCCAATCCTCGCCCTGGCGCCGCGCCGCCTCGCGCGGCACGCCGCGGAACTCCAGGCCGGCGACCACATTGTCGATGCCGCGCCGCCAGGGCATCAGCGCATCGGCCTGGAACATGTAGCCGGCGCGACGGTTGACACCGCGTTCGGCAACAAGGCGCTCGCCGAAGACTTCCACCGTGCCCGAGGACGGCGCCAGCAGGCCCGCCGCCACGTTGAGCAGGGTGGACTTGCCGCAACCGGTGGGGCCGACGACGGAGACGAACTCGCCGGCTTGCACCATGAGCGTCGCATTGGCGACCGCCGTGTAGGCCTCGCCGCCATCGCGAGCGGCAAAGCGGCAGGTGACGTCGTTGAAGGCGAGCGCCGGCGTGCCGGTCGTCGTCATGCTGCTCAGGTCTTCTGGCCGGCGCGCTTAACGAACTCGTTCGTCCACGTCGCGGCAAGGTTGGCCTTGTCCGGCTTGATCTCCTTGTCGCCCTCGGCCAGGAACTTCAGGCAGTTCGCCGGGCCGTCGTCGGGCATCACGCCGTCAGGCGAGATCGTCTCGCGCACGCTGGTGAACGCCGTCATGTAGAGCTTGGGATCGCCCAGCAGATAATTCTCCGGCACTGTCTTGGCGACCTCCTCCGGGGCCGCCTTGTGCAGCCACTGGTTGGCGCGCACGATGGCGTTGGCCAGCGCCTGGGTCGTGCCCGGCGTCTTCTTCAGCAGGTCGGGCTGGGCATAGAGGCATGCCGCCGGCATCGAGCCGCCGAACAGCTCCTGGTTGCCCTTCATGGTCCGGGTATCGACCATCACCTTGATCAGGCCCTTCTGATCCAGCATCGTGATCGACGGGTCGGTCTGCGAGATGCCGTCGATCTCGCCCTTCTCGACCGCGGCGATCACCGAGGCGCCGGCGCCAACACCGATGGCCACGATATCGCTCGGCTTCAGGCCACCCTTGGCGGCCCAGTAGTTGACCAGCATATGGGTCTGCGATCCCGGGGCGCTGACGCCGAACTTCATGCCCTTGATATCGGCCGGCGACTTCACCTTCGCGGCGCGGTCCTTGAGCAGAGCGATGGCAAGCTGCATGCCGCGGCCGATCAGGGCGAAGCCGACAATCGGCTGGCCACGCTGCTGCATGCGGATCGTATGCTCGTAGGCGCCGGCAACCACATCGGCGCTGCCGCCCATCAGCGCCTGCAGCGACTTGGCGCCGCCCTGGAAGTCGTTGATCTCGACGTCCAGGCCCTCGTCCTTGAAGTAGTTGAGCCGCTCGGCGATGGTCAGAGACAGATAGTACAATCCCGACTTGCCGCCGACCGCGAGCACGACCTTGGCCTTCTCCGGCTTCGCAACGGCAGGGGCGGCCAGACTGGTCGCGCCGACAGCTCCCAGGGCGGCCGAGGTCAGCAGCAACCGCCGGCGCGCAAGGCGCATGTGCATCGTTTCCTCCAGCATCTCGCGATGACGGGCTTGCCCGCCCGTTCTTGCGCCAGCTTGCCGCAAGCGATGTCCAGCGTCCACCACCGACCGCTGTCGGCGCGACACTCGGCCGCGATGCCCGCTCAGCTCTTGCCGCTGCGGCCGGGTGGCGGCGCATCGCCGATGACGCGCACCTGATCACCCTGGGCGATGCCGTCGGGCGGGCTTTCGATGACCCGATCGCCGGCGGCGAGCCCCGATGCGATCTCGATGACCCGGCCGAGATCGCGGGCCACCGTGACCTTCTTCAGCACGACGCGGTTGCTGGCATCGACGGTGGCGATGCGCAGCCCGTCCTGGCCGAAGAGCAGGGCGCTGGAAGGCACGCTCAGCACCTCCGCCGGCCGCGGCAGCTCGAGCCGCACGCTGGCGAACGCCCCGGGCATGAGCTCACCCGCCGCATTGTCGACGGCGAGCTGGCCGCGCGTCGTGCCGGACGCGGGATCGACGGCCTGGGAAGACGCCTCGACGGCGGCAACGAAGACCCGGGCCGGATACTCCGGCACCGTCACCTGAGCCTTCGTGCCTTGCCGGACGCCGGGCACGAAGCTCTGCGGCACGTTCACGTAGAGCCTCAGCCTGCGGACATCGGCGATCACGAACAGGGGTGGTCCGCTGCCGTTGTCGGCATTGATCAACGCGCCCATGTCGGTGTTGCGCGCGGTCACGGTGCCGTCGAACGGCGCCACGATGCTCTTGAAGCCGGTCATGGTCTGCAGGCGGTCGACATTGGCCCGCGCGGCCTTGGTCTGCGCCTGCTTGACCCGGTAGTCGGCGACCTTCTCCTCGATCGCCTGCACCGATACGGCATTCGACCCGGTGAGCGCCTGCCAGCGCTTGGCTGTGACCTCGGCCAGCGCCTCGCTGGCTTCGGCGCTGGCCAGGCTGGCCCTGGCCTGCAGCAGCTGCTGGTCGAGGTCGGGGGCCTCGATCTCGGCCAGGACCTGCCCCGCCTTGACTGGCGCGCCGATGTCGACGGTCCAGCCCTTCAGATAGCCGCCGACACGGACATAGAGCGCGGCGCGGGCATAGGCCTCCAGGCGGCCCGGCAGATCGAGCGACACCGCGTTGGCGACGCGGCCGGGCTGCACGACGTTGACCGAGGGCACCGCCTGGGCATCGGTCCACGCCCGCAAGCGCGTGTCGCTGGCGAAGCGGCTGGCGACCCCGTTGCCCACCACGAGCCCGGCGATCAGCAGCACGGCGACGCCGACGACCAGCCATTTGCGGCCGGACGGCGGCGGACTCGGCATGGGCTCAGGCGGCATGACTCGCTCCGGAGGCAGGCGGAACCGGCACGGCCCCGCCGCGGCGCTGCCTGTGCACGATGCTGAACACGACGGGAACGAACACCAGCGTCGCGACCGTTGCAAACGCCAGGCCACCGACGACGGCGCGGCCCAGCGGCGCGTTCTGCTCGCCGCCTTCGCCCAGCCCGAGCGCCATCGGCGCCATGCCGATCATCATGGCAAGCGCGGTCATCAGCACGGGACGGAAACGGATGAAGCCGGCCTCGATGGCGGCGGTGAGCGGGTCGCCCGTCTCCGCCAGGCGTTCGCGCGCGAAGCTGATGACCAACACGCTGTTGGCCGTCGCCACGCCCATGCACATGATCGCGCCCGTCAAGGCCGGCACCGACAGCTCGGTGTAGGAGGCGAACAGCATCCAGACGATGCCTGCCAGCGCCGCCGGCAATGCCGAGATGATCACGAGCGGATCGCTCCAGGACTGGAAGTTCACGACGATCAGCAGATAGATCAGCACGATCGCGCCCAGCAGGCCAAACAGCAGCCCCCGGAAGGCGCTGTTCATCGTCTGCACCTGGCCCTGCAGCACCACCTGCGTGCCGCGCGGCGCGTCCTTGGCGGCGTCGGCGACGATGCGGCGGATGTCGTCGGCGACCCCACCCAGGTCGCGGCCCTGGGTCGTGGCGTAGATCTGCACCACGGGCTGGATGTTGTAGTGCGAGACGACGGCATTGCCCGTCACGCGCTTGATGTCGGCGACGCTGGCGAGCACCTGCGACGAGGTGCCGCTCTGCCCGGTCAGGGGAAGGTTGCGCAGCGCCGAGAGCGAATCGATCCGGTGCTGCGGCGCCTGCATGACGATCGGATAGGAGATGCCGTTCTCGGGATTGAGCCAGTAGGTCGGCGCGACCTGGCTGCTGCCGGCCAGCGACACGACCATGCTGTTGGTCACGTCGCGCACGGTCATGCCGATCGTCTGCGCCCGGGTGCGATCGACATCGACGTTGAACACGGGGCTGCCGCGCGACTGCTGGATCCTCGCGTCGGCAACACCGGGCACGCGCCGGATCTGCGCCAGCAGCTTGTTCGCGTGCTCGAAGTTGGCGGACAGGTTGGGCCCGCGCAGCTGCAGGTCGATGGGCGCCGGCGCGCCGAAGTTCAGGATCTGGCTGACGATATCGGCCGGCAGGAACGAGAACGTGGTGTCGGGGAAGCGCCGCGGCAGCTCCTCGCGCAAGCGCCGGACATGCTCCGCGGTCGGGGCATGGCCCGGCGCCAGCCGGATCTGGATGTCGCCATCCTGCGAGCCGATCGTGCCGGTGTTGTTGTAGGTTGATGCCGCTGACCGGCATGCCGATGTTGTCGACGATGGCGGCCAGCTCCCGCGGCGGGATGATCTGGCGGATCGCCGCCTGGATGGCCGCGAAGCGCACTGCCGTCTCCTCGACGCGTGTGCCCACGGGGGCGCGCGCATGCATCAGGATCTGGCCGGAGTCGACAGCCGGAAAGAAGTTGCGGCCCAGGAACGGGACCAGCAGGAACGATGCCAGCACCAGCACCATGAAGCCGGTCATGAACAGGCGCGGCCTGGCCAATGCCAGCATCAGCAGATCGCGATAGGCCAAACGCAGGCGCTCGAAGCGGGCCTCGAAGCCGCGCTGGAACCGCACCAGCGGGTTGCGCGACGGTGGCCGCGGCGCGTCAGCGCCGTGCACGGCATGCGGCTTCAGCAGGTACTTCGCCATGGTCGGCACCAGCGTGCGCGACAGGATGAACGAGGCGACCATGGCGAACATCACGGCCTCGGCCATGGGCACGAACAGGAACCGCGCCACGCCCTGCAGGAAGAACATCGGCACGAACACGATGCAGATGCACAGCAGGGAGACGAAGGCCGGCACGACGATCTGCCGGGCGCCATCGAGGATGGCGGTCTCGACGTCCTTGCCTTGCTCCAGGTGCCAATTGATGTTCTCGATCGTGACCGTGGCATCGTCGACCAGGATGCTGACCGCGAGCGCCAGGCCGCCCAGGGTCATGATGTTGAGCGTCTCGCCGACCGCCGCAGCGCCGCGATCGAGGCCAGGACCGCCAGTGGGATCGAGGTGGCAATGATGACCGTCGAGCGCCAGCTCCCCAGGAACAGCAGGATCATCAGGCTGGTCAGCGCGGCGGCGATCACCCCTTCATATGCGACGCCCGAGATCGCTCCTTCCACGAACAGGGACTGATCGCCGATCGGCACGATGCTCAGGGTCTCGGGCAGCACCGGCTTCAGGCCCGCCACCTCGCGCTTGATGCCGTCGATGATCGCGAGCGTGGACGTCGCGCCGTTCTTGAGGATCTGCATCAGCACCGAGCGGGCGCCGTCGACATGCACGATGTTGGTCTGCGGCGGGTTGCCGTCGCGCACCTGCGCCACGTCGCGGATGTAGACGACGGCGCCATTGGCGACCGTGATCGGCAGGTCGCCCAGCGCGGCGATCTCGGACGGCGCGGTGTTGAGCTGGATCGTATATTCGTAGCTGCCGATCTTCTGGGTGCCGACCGGGGTCAGGAGGTTCTGTGTCGCCAGCGCATTGGCGACATCCTGCCCCGACAGGCCGCGCGCCGCCAGCGCCGCCGGGTCGAGGTCGATCTGCACCTGGCGCGTCTTGCCGCCAAAGGGGAACGGGATCGCGGCGCCCGGCACCGTCACCAGCGGCGTGCGTGCGCACGGTGTTGAGCACGAGGTCGGCCAGCGCCTGCTCGGACAGCCCCCTGCCCGATAGCGCAAGCTGGATGATCGGCACCGTCGAGGCGTTGTAGTTGAGGATCAGCGGCGGCGTGAGGCCGGGGGGCATCTGCCGCAGGACGGTTTGTGACACCGCCGTGACCTGCGCGTTGGCGGTGCGAATATCGACGCCGGGCTGGAAGAAGATCTTAACGATGCCGACGCCGGTATAGGAGTTGCCCTCGATGCGTTCGATATCGTTGACGGTCGTCGTCAGCGAGCGCTGGTAGGGCGCCATGATGCGGCCGGCCATCTGGTCCGGCGGCAGCCCGGTGTAGTTCCAGACGACCGCGATGACCGGTATCCGGATGTCGGGAAAGATGTCGACCGGCGTGCGCACCGCCGCCAGCGGCCCGACGATGAGGATCAGCATCGCCATGACGACGAAGGTGTAGGGCCGCCGCAGAGCGACGCGGACGATGGCGAGCATCGTGCTTATGCCCCGCGGTTGAGCAGACGCCGGCCGTCAGGGCCGGTCATCGCACGACCCAAGCGCGCGACCCGGTGATGGTGCGAAAGCGGCATGGCGGGGCGGCAGTATACGGTCCCAGCAGTCCGACGCAAAAGCTGGCCTGCCGCCTGTGGCCTTCAACCTGCCATGCCGAAACGGGGGTGCCGGATGACGGGGATGTGATTTGGCGCCTGGGCGATCGGCGACGCAGCGCCGATCGCCCAGGCGCCGACAGGCCTACTTGAACTCGCGCGCCTGCCACCAGGGGAAGTAGCTCGGCATGTCCTTGCTGACCTTGTCCGGGTAGTTGGCCTTGCGCTTCTCCAGGAAGGAGACGACGCCCTCGCGCACGTCGGCCGATTTGCCGCGCGAATAGATGCCCTTGGAATCGACCTTGTGGGCTTCCATGGGATGGTCGGCGCCCAGCATCTTCCAGATCATCTGCTTGTTGAGGGCCACCGCCACCGGCGCGGTGTTGTCGGCGATCTCGCGCGCCAGCTTGTAGGCCTCGGGCAGCAGCTCGGCGGGCTTGTGGACCGAGCGCACCAGGCGGCCGCGCAGCGCTTCCTCGGCCGAGAAGACCCGGCCCGACATCACCCATTCCAGCGCCTGCTGCGGCCCGACCAGCCGCGGCAGGAACCAGCTCGAGCAGGCCTCCATCACGATGCCGCGGCGGGTGAAGACGAAGCCGTAGCGCGCCTCCTCCGACGCCAGCCGCACGTCCATCGCCAGCTGCATGGTGATGCCGACACCGACGGCCGGCCCGTTGCACGCCGCGATCAACGGCTTCAGGCAATCGAACAGGCGCAGGGTCAGCAGGCCACCGCCGTCGCGATGGCCGTCGAGCCCGGGATCCACCGGGCCGCGATTCTCGGCGTTGAAGGTGTTGGCGCCGCCCGACAGGTCAGCGCCGGCGCAGAAGCCGCGGCCGGCTCCCGTGAAGACCACGGCGCGCACGTCATCGTCGCGATCGGCGCGATCGATGGCGTCCAGCAGCTCCGACAGCATGCGCCCGGTGAAGGCGTTGAGCTTGTCCGGCCGGTTCAACGTGATGGTGAGGATGCCGTCCTTCACCTCGTATTTGATCTGCTCGTAGTCCATCATGTGCTCCGTTTGCTGCGCCGGCAATTTGAGCACGCAGGCATTTCAATGGCGAGGGGCCGCGGCAGCGCAGATGTCGGTCTGCGAGACGGAACGGCGCCGTCATCCCGCCTCAAGGTGAGATCGCCACCTTCAGCACGCCGTCGCGCTGGTTGGCGAACAGGTCGTAGGCCTCCTCGATCCTGTCGAGCGCGAAACGATGGGTGACGAGCGGCCTCGCGTCGAGGCGGCCGGACTCGATCACCGCCATCAGCCGACGCATGCGCTCCTTGCCGCCGGGGCAGAGCGTGGTGACGATGGTGTGGTCGCCGAGGCCGGCCGCGAACGCGTCGAGCGGGATCTTCAGGTCCTCCGAGTAGACCCCGAGCGAGGACAAGGTTCCGCCCGGCCGAAGCACGCGCAGCGCCGCCTCGAATGTCGACTGCCGCCCCAGCGCCTCGATGGCCACGTCGACGCCGCGCCCGTCGGTGAGCTGCATGATCGCCTCGACCGGATCGGCCTTCGAGAAGTCGACGATGTGGTCCGCCCCCATCTTGCGCGCGATCTCCATCCGCGCCGGAATGGCGTCCACGGCGATGATCGTCGTCGCGCCCATGAGCCGCGCCCCGGCCGTCGCGCACAAGCCGATCGGGCCCTGCGCGAAGACCGCGACGGTATCGCCGATGCGTATCCTGCCGCTTTCCGCGCCCGAGAAGCCGGTCGACATGATGTCGGGGCACATCAGCACCTGCTCATCGCTCAGACCATCGGGGATCGGCGCCAGGTTGGTCATCGCATCGGGCACCAGCACGTATTCGGCCTGGGTCCCATCGATCGTGTTGCCGAAGCGCCAGCCTCCCATCGGCCGGAAGCCGTGCTTCGTGCCGGCGCCGTCCTGCGAATGATAGCCGCACAGGCAAGCGGCGCTATGGCCGCTGGGCGTGATGGCGCCGGCGATCACCCGCTGCCCTTCCTGATAGCCGCGAACGGCCGAGCCCAGCTTCTCGATCACGCCCGTGGGCTCGTGCCCGACGGTCAGGCCGCGCGCGACCGGATACTCGCCCTTCAGGATATGGACGTCCGTGCCGCAGATCGTCGTGGTGGTGATGCGCATCAGCGCATCCAGGGGACCGACATCGGGAACCGGCTTCTCATCGAGGACAATACGGTTCGGCTCGACGAAAATCGCCGCCTTCATCTTGCGGGCCATGGTCTGCTCCTCGTCCTGTGGCGGGCGTGCGATCACGCCCGGACATCACATGAGTGACGCCGTGCCGAACGGCACCCCGACCACGCTCGTCAACGATGCTTGAGCGTCAATCGATGCCTTCAGACATAAGGGGCACGACCGGACGCAACCATGACCGAGATCAACGCGCGTGGCCCCGGAATGGTCAAG
Organism: Vineibacter terrae; assembly: GCF_008039615.1. GTDB lineage: Bacteria > Pseudomonadota > Alphaproteobacteria > Reyranellales > Reyranellaceae > Vineibacter > Vineibacter terrae. Next base: position 19,160 of record NZ_VDUZ01000030.1, read on the forward strand.
GCCAGATTTTCGGCCTTGCGCTGCAGAAATTGGCGCGCGCCGTCACGCTGATGCGGCGCGGATCATGTCGGCACATTTCTCGCCGATCATGATGCAGGCCGCGTTGGTGTTGCCCGACACGACCTGCGGCATCACCGACCCGTCGGCGATGCGCAGACCTTCGATGCCGCGCACGCGCAGCCGCTCGTCCACCACCGCCATCTTGTCATTGTCGGTGCCCATCTTGCAGGTGCCGACCGGGTGGTAGATCGATCCGCCATTGCCCTTGAGGAACTCCAGCCATTGCGCGTCACTCTGGACCTGGCCTCCGGGCAGCAGCTCGTCGGCGATCCACTCCTTCAGCGCCGGCTGCTGCGCGATATGGCGCACCGCCTTCAGCCCGGCGATCGCCGTGCGCCGATCGCTCTCGTCGGCCAGGTAGTTGGCGACCATCGACGGGTGCTGGCGCGCGTCGGCCGAGCGCAGCCGCAGGCGACCCCGGCTTTGCGGACGCGACTGGTTCATCGTCACCGTGAAGCCTGGGAAGTCGTGCAGCGTGGTTCCCATCTTGTCGGTCGAGAACGGGATGAAGTGGAGCTGGATGTCAGGATCCTCCAGCTCCGGCCGGGTGCGCAGGAAAACGCCCACCAGGCCGGCGCCGACCGTCAGCAGGCCGCGTCGCCCCAGCGCGTAGTCGAGCCCCATCCTCATCTTTCCGAAGGTGCTGCCGACCACCTCGTTCATCGTGCCGGGCTTGGCGCAGCGATAGAGCTGCCGGCACTGGTAGTGGTCATGGAGGTTCTCGCCTACGCCCGGCAGATGGCGCTTCACCTCGATGCCGTTTTCAGCCAGGTGCTCGGCAGGGCCGACTCCCGACAGCATCAGCAGCTGGGGTGAGTTGATGGCGCCACCGCACAGGATCACCTCACGGCCGGCCGTCGCGGTCTCGACACGATCGCCTACGCGATAGCGCACGCCCGTGGCGCGGCCGTCCTCGATCACCACCCTCTCCGTCAGCGCCCCGGTGACGATGCGCAGATTGGCGCGGCCACGCGCCGGCTGCAGGTAGGCGCGCGCGCTGGAGCAGCGCCGGCCGCCGCGCGTCGTCAGCTGGTAGTAGCCGACGCCCTCCTGCCTGGAGCCGTTGAAGTCGTTGTTGCGCGGGTAGCCCGCTTGCACGGCCGCCTCGACATAGGCCTCCGACAGCGCGTTGCGCCAGCGCATATCGTCGACGCCCAAGGGGCCCTTGCCGCCATGCAGCGCGTCATCACCGCGCACGTTGCTCTCGGCCTTCTTGAAGTACGGCAGGACGTCGTCAAAGCCCCAGCCGGTGTTGCCGAGCTGGCGCCAGTAGTCGAAATCCGACGGGATGCCGCGGATATAGATCAGGCCGTTGATCGAGCTGGAGCCGCCGAGGGTCTTGCCGCGCGGCCAGTAGACCTTGCGGTTGTCGAGGTGAGACTCGGCGTCGGTCTCGTACTTCCAGTTCACCTTCTCGTCGAGGAAGGTGCGGGCGTATCCGATCGGGATATGGATCCACAGGTGGTTGTCGACCGGTCCGGCTTCCAGCAGCAGCACCTTCAGGCGCGCATCCTCGCTCAGCCGCGCCGCCACGGCGCATCCCGCCGACCCGGCGCCGACAACGATGTAGTCGTAGCTCTCCGCCACCCCATCCTCCCTGGTACATGGCCGTCCGGCCTGCCCGGACCTCGACACTAGGCCGGCCCGCGCCCCACGACGAGCACGCTGCCCGGCGCATATCGCATGGCGGCGCGACGAGCGGCAGCATCTCAATTTTCTTCTTTCGGAAATAAACGTCCCGCCCGATTGTACAATGGGCATCTTCACGAGCCGTCTTGCCAAAGGAGGGGGAATCCCCTCGGCTGCGTGATAATTTCGATGACTGTCCCAGGCGGAGAAAGCCTCTTCATGCGCGTCTCGCACAACAGCACCCAGAATTCCAAGCCGCCCTCGCCCTCCCGAGCTGGCCGGCTGGATTTTGGTGAAAGGCTGCGCAGCCTGCGCAAGGGACGAGGATGGACGCTGGATCAGCTTGGCCGCCGCAGCGGCGTTGCGATCTCTACGATCTCGAAGGCAGAGCGGGGGGTGATCTCCCTCACCTACGACAATATCCTGAAGCTCGCTTTCGCGTTTGACATGCAGATGAGCGAGCTTCTATCCGAGCCGCAAGCGAGCGAACGGCCGCAGATGGTGACCGTCGAACGGCGTGGGCACGCGCAAGTCATCGAGAACAACTACTACGTCATGCACATGCTGTGCTCGGGGCGGGCACGCAAACGCATGGTGCCGGTGTTCGCGACAATCAAGGCTCATAGCGTCGAGGAATTCAGCAAGTACATCAGCCACCCGGGCGAGGAGTTCGTCTATGTCCTCGAAGGAAATCTGACCTTCCAGGTTGAAGGAGATGCGCCTTATGTCCTGAGCCAGGGTGATTGTCTGTATTTCGACAGTGACCTGGGGCATGCCTATTTGAGCTCGGGAGATAGCGAGACGAAATTGCTTGTGGTCTGTTGGCATCCGACATCGAGCGAAATCGACGACATGGGTCTCGGCGCGCGCGCGCTATAGCCGCACATCCTTCGCATGTGGACATCGCTTTCTACGGCCGGGGTGGTTGCATCCGTGACCCCTACCTATCCACGGATGGCGATTTTCAAATACGAAAATTCACCCTTGTCGTATGAGAAAAATACATTCAGATTTTTGCGCCATGACCGTATCGCGCCCAGCGGCCGCTTGGCCAAAGGGTCTCCCGGACAGCTTGCCATCAACGAAAAGCGCAGAGGTTGAACCATGTCGTTGCTGCGATTTGCATCGCCGCTATTGAGCGCCGGCATTCTGGCCCTGTCGGCGAGCATGGCCTTGGCCCAGGACAAGAAGCCGATCGTCATCGGCGCTGCGATCGCACGGACCGGCTTCATCGCCGCCTATGACGCCGATCCGGCACGGGCCGCCGAGATGGCCGTCAAGGAGATCAATGCTGCCGGCGGTGTCCTCGGCCGCCCGCTCAAGATCGTCTACGCCGATACCAAGAGCGAGATCCCGCAAGGCGCGATCGCGGCGACGGAGGTGCTGGACCAGGGGGCCGACCTGATCATCGTCACCGGCGATTTCGATTTCGGCGGCACGGCTGCACGCACGGCGAACGCGCAGGGCAAGATCGCGATCGCGCCCTTCGCCGCCGACCCGAAGTTCGGTGTCGAAGGCATCGGTCCCTTCGCCTTCTCGTTCTCCACGGCCAGCGACACGGTCGGCACGGTGCTGGCGGAGTTCGCGGCATCGAAGGGCTGGAAAACCGCCTACGCGCTCACCCAGACGAATATCCAGTACGACCTTTCGGTGAGCCGTGCCTTCCAGGCGCGCTTCAAGGAGCTGAACGGCAACGCCGCCTTGGTCGGGACCGACACCTTCTCCATGGACGACGCCACGATCGCGACGCACATCACGCGCATCAAGGCGCTCAACCCGCAGCCTGACGTGCTACTGCTGTCGACCTTCACTCCGGCCGGCCCCGGCGCGCTGCGCCAGCTCCGCGCGGCCGGGCTGCAGATGCCGATCCTGTCGGGCGAGGACATGGACGGCGACTACTGGCTGAAGAGCGTCCCGAACCTGTCGAACTTCTACTTCGCCGCCATGGGCTCGATCTTCGGCGACGACCCGCGTCCGGACGTCAACAAGTTCATCGCCGGCTTCAAGGCGCTGCATGGCAACCACCCCTCGACGGCACACACACTGACCGGCTATTCCGTTGTCCAGGCGATCAAGATCGCAGCCGAGCGCGCCGGCTCCATCAATTCCGATGCGATCAAGGCGGCGTTCGAGAAGTTCAAGGACGAGAAGCTGCTCGTCGGTCCGACCAGCTTCGATGCCAAGACGCATATCAACTTCATGCGGCCGATGGTCGTGATGCAGGTGCAGGACGGCAAGCACAGCGCCGTCAGCCTGCACACGCCGCAAAAGATTCCCGGCCGCTGAGCCGGGGCGCGTGGGAAAGCAGCGCCGATGGTCGATGCCGCCGCGCAGCCCGGCTCTCTCGTCGCGTTCGGCGTCGGTGTCCATTTCGAGGGTCTGCGGGCCCTCGAGGCGGTCGACCTGCGCTTGGCGCGCGGCGAGATCCTGGGCCTGATCGGCCCCAACGGCGCCGGCAAGACGACGCTGGTCAACGTGCTGAGCGGCTACCAGAGGCCGAGCGAGGGCGGCGTCAGGCTCGATGGCCTGGGTACCGCCGGCTGGCAGCCGCACCATTTTGCGCGCAACGGCTTGGGGCGCACGTTCCAGGCAGCGCGGCTGTTTCCCGAAATGACGGTGCTGGAGAATGTCGAGATGCCCGGCGTCGGGCTGGGGCTGTCACGGCGCCAGGCGCGCGCCCGCGCCGAAGCACTGCTCAGCGACCTCGGCATCATCCACCGCGCGACCGTGCCTGCCCAGGCGCTCACCTATGGCGAGGAGCGCCTCGTCGGGCTGGCACGTGCGCTGGCGCTGACCCCGAAATTTCTGCTGCTCGACGAGCCGGCCGCCGGCCTGAGCCCGCACGAAGCGCGGGAGCTGATGCAGCGCATCGCCGCAGTCCGGGAGCGCTTCGGCTGTGGCGTGTTGCTGATCGAGCACAACATGCAGGTGATCATGCGCCTGTGTGATCGCGTGCAGGTCCTGGCGCGCGGCAAGACCATCGCGGTTGGCACGCCAACCGATGTCCAGGCTTCGACGGAGGTGCGTCAGGCCTATCTGGGCGCGTCCGGCGACGCCGGCATCGCCATCGCGGGCAAGGCAGCAGCAGCGCAGGCCGGGCAGGCGCTGCTCGCGATCGAGAACCTGGTCGTCGACTACGGCTCGGCGCGCGCCCTGGCGGGCGTGTCGCTGAGCGTGTGCAAGGGCGAGTTCGTGGCCGTCATCGGTCCCAACGGGGCAGGAAAGTCGACGCTGTTGGCCACGATCACGGGGCTGGTGAAGCCGAAATCCGGCACCATCCAGTACGAGGGCCGGCGGCTCGGCGCCGAGCCGCCGGCACGACGCGTGCGCGACGGCATCGCGCTCGTGCCGGAAGGCCGGCGCATCCTGTCGAACCTCACGGTCGAGGAGAACCTGCGCGTCGGCGAGACCGTCCGTCGCGGCGATCCGGAGGCGGCCCGGCGCTTCGAGCATGTGCTCGCTACGTTTCCGGTCCTGCGCTCGCGGCTGAAAGGCTATGCTGGCCGATTGTCGGGCGGCGAGCAGCAGCAGCTCGCGATCGCTCGCGCCCTTCTGTCGGGTCCGAAGCTGCTGCTGCTGGACGAGCCGTCGCTTGGCTTGGCACCCCTGATGATCGAGCAGGTCTACGAAACGCTCGTGAAGCTGAACGAAGACGGCCTCACGATCCTGCTGATGGAGCAGAATGCCAACCGGGCGCTGCTGGCCGGCGACCGTGCCTATGTGCTGCGTCACGGCGTGGTCGAGCTCGAGGGGCCGACCGCAACGCTGCGGACCGACCCGGCGTTCGATCAGGCGTATTTCGGCTTCGATGCCCGCGAAGGGATTGCCACACATTGATCGCGCTGCAGCACATACTTGATGCCGTCAATGTCGGCGGGCTCTACGCGCTGATGGCGCTCGGCATCGGCCTGATCTTCGGAGTCATGCGGCTGATCAACTTCGCGCACGGCGAGATGGTCATGGCCGGCGGCTATGCCATGGCCATGCTGTCGGCCCTGCCGGCGCCGGCGGTGATCGCGGTCTCAATCATCATCGTCGTGGCCCTGGCCGTGGCGATCGAGCGCGGCGCGTTCCGACCGCTGCGCGGCAAGGATCCCGCGACGCTGCTGGTCGCCTCCTTCACTGTTTCCTACTTCTTGCAGAACCTGTCGGTGCTCGTCTTCGGCGCGCGGCCGCTGCCCTTCGCATTCATGCCGGGCCTGGCCGAGATCCTCGAGATCGGCGGATTGCGCGTGCCGTTGCTGCAGTTCGTTTCCCTGGGATTGACGGTCCTGGCGCTCGCCGGCTTGGCCATCCTGGTCAAGCGCACGACAATCGGCATCGAGCTGCGGGCAGCGGCCGAGGATGTCGTGACCGCGCAGCTGTCCGGCATCAACGTCAACCGGGTCATCGCGCTGGCATTCGTCATCAGCGCGGTGCTGGCCTGGGTCGTCTCGCTGACATACTCGGCGCAGATCGGACAGCTCAGCCCGGCCATGGGCGTGCGGCCGCTGATCATCGGGTTTGTCGCGACCATCCTCGGCGGACTGGGCAGCCTGCCGGGCGCGGCGCTCGGCGGCTTCCTCGTCGGTGCCATCTCGGTGCTGCTCGAGGTCGTCCTGCCGTCCGAGACACGCCCCTTCCGCGAGGCGTTCCTGTTCGGCCTCGTCTTCATCATCCTGGTCGTGCGGCCGGAAGGCATCGTGCGCGTGTGCGCCCTTCAGGAAAGGGTGTGACCGCAATGCGCTCGCCGTTTCGTGACGCGCTGACGACGGCGCTCCTGCTGACCGCGGCAGTCGCGATCGTCGCCGCCATCGGCACGCAGCTTTCGGGGGGCACGCAGCGCATCATCATCGACGCGATGATCAAGATGATCATCGTGCTGGGTATGTACATCTTCGTCGGCAACTCCGGTCTGTTGTCGTTCGGGCACATCGGCTTCCTCGGGCTGGGCGCCTACACGGCCGCATGGCTGACCATCCCGCCCTCGATCAAGGCGTCGCTGATGCCCGGCCTGCCCGATTTCCTCGCGACGGCCGCGCTCCACCCCCTGCCCGCCGCTCTTGCCGGCGGCGCGGCGGCTTCCCTGGCGGCGCTGCTCGTGGGGATTCCCCTGACGCGGCTGGCGGGGGTCGCCGCCTCGATCGGCACCTTCGCGATGCTGGTGGTCTTCTACGCCATCTTCTCCAATTGGACCTCGGTGACCGGCGGACAGGGATCGCTCTACGGCCTGCCGGTATTCACCAGCCTGCCGGTGGCCGCCGGCTTCACGGTCGCCACAATCCTCGGCGCCGCTATGTACCAGGCCAGCGCATCGGGCTTCCGGCTGCGCGGCTCGCGCGAGGACGCCGTTGCCGCCCAGGCCTCGGGCATCGACATTCGCCGGGAACGGCTGATCGCCTTCGTGATCTCTGCGTTCTTCGTCGGCGTTGCCGGCGCCCTCTACGCGCATTTCCTGCAGGTCGTCGTCGCCCGCGAGTTCTATCTCAAGCTCACCTTCATCACCGTGGCGATGCTGGTCATCGGCGGCATGCGCTCGCTGAGCGGTGCTGTGGCCGGGACCGCTTTCGTCGCCTTTCTCTCGGAGGTGCTGCGCCAGGCGGAGCGCGGCATCGATCTTGGTGTCGTCAGCATCGGCGGCCGGCTCGGCCTGCAGGAGGTGGGGCTTGCCATCGCCATGCTGATCGTTCTCATCTTCCGTCCGCGCGGCATTACCGGCGGGCGCGAGCTCACCCTTGGCTGGAGATCGCGATGAAACTGGTTGGCGTCGACGTGGGAGGCACGTTCACCGACGTGATGTACTCGGACTCGGTCGACAGGAAGGTCATCATCCACAAGGTGCCGACGACCGGCGACGACCCGTCGCGCGGGGTGATGACGGGTATCCTCGAGCTGTGCACGCGCAACGGCATCGACGCCGCCGACATCGACTATGTCTTCCACGGCACGACGATCGCGACCAACGCTGTCCTCGAATATCGCGGCGCCGAAGCCGGCATGATCACCACCAAGGGGTTCCGCGACATCATCCATATCGGCCGCCACCAGCGGCCGCAGCACTACTCGATCATGCAGGAGATCCCGTGGCAGGACAGGCCCCTGGTCCGACGGCGGCACCGCAAGGTGGTGACCGAGCGCCTGGCGCCGCCCAACGGGGCAGTGCTCGTGCCGCTGGACGAGGACGAGGTGCGCGTCGCGGCCCGCGAGCTGAAGGCCCGTGATGTTCAATCCATCGCCATCTGCTTCCTGTTCTCCTACCTCAACTCTATGCATGAGGACCGGGCCCGCGCGATCGTGCTCGAGGAGCATCCCGACGCTTTCGTGACCACGTCGAGCTCGGTGGTCTCGCAGTTCCGTGAGTTCGAACGCTTCACCACAGCAGCGATGAACGCCTATATCGGGCCGCCGGTGCGCAACTACGTGCAGCAGCTCGACAAGGCGCTGCGCGGCGCCGGCATGCGGGCGGAGCTGCGCATCATGCGATCCAACGGCGGCGTGGCGACGCCGGCCACCATCTCCGAGTTCCCGGTGCTGACCCTGCTCTCCGGTCCGGCGGCCGGCGTGCTCGGTGGCGCCGTGTGCGGCGCCCTGTCGGGGCGCCGCAACCTCATCACCTTCGACGTCGGCGGCACCAGCGCCGATATCGGCGTCACCAACGAAGGCGTGTTCAGCGAGGCCTCGGCGCGCGATACCACGATCGCCGGCTATCCCGTGCTGGTGCCGATGATCGACATCCACACGATCGGCGCCGGTGGCGGCAGCGTCGCCTATATCGACGCAGGCGGCTCCTTCCATGTCGGCCCGCGCAGCGCCGGCTCGGTTCCCGGGCCAGCCGCCTATGCGCGCGGCGGACAGGAGCCCACGGTGACCGACGCCAATGTCGTGCTGGGCCGCCTCGACAAGGACAACTTCCTGGGCGGCGCGATGAGCCTCGATGTCGAGGGCGCCCACAAGGTGGTTGGCGAGATCGCCCGGACGCTCGGGCTGAGCGTCGACGAGGCCGCCGCCGGCATCGTCACCATCCTGAACAGCAACATGGCCAATGCCATCCGCTCCCGAACCGTGCAGAAGGGCATCGACCCGCGTGACTTCTCGCTGATGGCCTTCGGCGGCGCGGGCCCGCTGCACGGCGCCGAGGTCGCCGACATGCTCGGCATCCCGGAAGTGATCGTGCCGGCCTTCCCGGGCATCACGTCCGCGCTTGGCCTGCTCGCCAGCGAGCTGAAATATGATGCGGTGCGCACGCAGTTCCAGGTCTCGACCGACCTCGACGTCGCGCGCCTCAACACCAATTTCACCCAAATGGAGCGCGATATCCTGCAGCAATTCGAGGCCGACCGGGTCCCGGCCGGTGACATCGCGCTGCGCCGCTTTGCGGACGCCCGCTATGTCGGCCAGGGCTACGAGCTGCGCATCGACATCGGCCAGGGCACGATCGACGGTCCGGCGATGCAGGAGGCCTTCGCGCAATTCCACCGCATCCACGAGGCCGAGTATGGCCACGCGTTCCCGGAAAGCCCGATCGAGATCGTCAACATCCGCGTGACCGGCACGGCGCCCAGTCCACAGCTCGAATGGCCCAGGAGCACCGCCGGAGGCTCGCGCGAGAAGGCGTTGGTCAAGGTCGCCAGCACGAAGTTCCGTGTCGATGGCGCGCTGCGCGCCTTCGACACCGCCTTCTACCGCCGCGCCGACCTGCCGGTCGGCACGGCGCTGTCCGGACCGGCCATCATCCTTCAGCTCGACGCCACCACGGTTGTGCCGCCGAACTGGTCGTTCACAGCCGATCCTCATGGCAATCTGATCCTGACCGCGGGAGTGGCACGATGAGCGCGCAGGCGATCCAGGGACGCATCGATCCCATCACGGCGAAGGTCATCCAGGGTGCCCTCGAGCACATCGCCATCGAGATGGGCTACAAGCTGATGCGGATGAGCTATTCGAGCATCATCCGCGAATCGGAGGATTTCGGCGCCGCGCTCATCGACGCGCAGTGCCGCCAGCTTGCCGAGGCCAAGCAGAGCACGCCGCTGCAGTCCGGCCCGATCCCGGGCTACATCCGCGGCATGCTGAAGATGCTTCAGGAGCGCGGCGAGACCATCCGTCCGGGCGACGTGTTCATGCACAACGACCCTTACGGCGGTGCCTCGCACGGACCGGACGTCGCCTTCGTCGTTCCCGTCTTCCACAAGGATGCGCTCGCCGGCTATGCGGTGACGACGGCGCACCACCTCGACATCGGTGCCCATACGCCGGGCAGCGGCGGCATCGTCGATGCCATCGACTGCTATGCCGAGGGCCTGCGGTTCCAGGCGATCAAGGTCTACGAGGAAGGCCGCCGCAACAATCAGGTCTGGCACATGCTGCGCACCAACATCCGCCTGCCCGACCTGGTGCTTGGCGACATGGAGGCGCAGATCGCAGCAGCCCGCATCGGCGCCCAGCGCTATGTGGAGCTGGTCGAGCGCTACGGGTTGCCGACCGTGACGGCCGCGACCGAGGACATGTTCGATGCCTCGGAGCGGCTGCTGCGCGCCGCCATCGCCAAGCTGCCCGACGGCGAGTACTCCGCCACGACCTACATCGACGGCTATCTCGACGACCCGAACCCGGCACGCCGCGACCTGCCGATCAAGGTCACGATCAGGATCGCCGGCGACGAGATGACCGTGGATCTGACCGGCACCGCGCCGCAGGTATCGGATCGACCGATCAACATGCCCTTCAAGGGCACAGTCGACTGCGCGATCTGGCTGTCGGTGCGCTCGGTGCTGCTCGATTCCGCGGTGCATGGCGAGATCCAGCAGAACGAGGGCCTGACACGGCCGATCAAGATCGTCGCGCCGGAAGGCACGCTGGCCAATCCCATCTTCCCGGCGCCCGTGATCGCGCGTTTCTGCCCTGGCATCGAGCTCTCGAATGCCGTCGTGCAGGCGCTGAGCCAGGTGGTGCCCCGCCAGGTCTGCGGCGGCTGCGCCAATGGCGGCGGCCTGCTGCTGGCCGGCCAGCAGGGCAACAATTTCTGGCTCCAGGTCGAGCTGTTCTCGGGCAGCTACGGCGGCCGCTGGCAGATGGACGGCATGGACTCTGTCGACGTGCTCTACGCCAATACCCGCAACAATCCGATCGAGGACATCGAATCGCACGTGCCGCTGCGCATCGAGCGCTACGAGCTGCGCGAGCAGGTGGCCGCCGCCGGCCGTTGGCGCGGCGGCGTCGGCTCGATCCGTCATTTGCGCTTCCTGTCACCGGGCAGCGCCTCGGTCGAGAGCGAGGGGCATAAATATCCCCCCAAGGGATTGTTCGGCGGCGCCGACGGCACACCCTCGCAGCTGGTGCGCGTCAAGACCGACGGCAGCGAAATCCAGCTTCCGTCCAAGCTGCCGCATCACCCGTTCGCGCAGGACGAGTCGATCGTTGCGATCCGGGCCTGCGCCGGCGGCTACGGCAATCCGCTGGAGCGCGACCCGCAGGCCGTGCTCGACGATGTGCTCGACGACTACATCACGCCCGAGCAGGCCTTCGCGCAATATCGCGTCAAGATCATCGACGGCAAGGTGGATGCCGCCGCCACCCGCGCGGCACGCGCTTCAGCCTAGGGAGACCACGATGGCACGTTTCCTCAACATCGCCGGGGCGCAGCTCGGCGGCATCGCGCGCAACGAATCACGGCAGAGCGTGGTGTCACGCCTGGTCGCGCTGCTGCGCGAGGCGCATGGCCGCGGCGCCGAGGTCGTGGTGTTCCCCGAGCTGGCGCTGACGACATTCTTCCCCCGCTGGTGGATGGAGGACCAGGCCGAGATCGACGGCTTCTTTGAGAAGGAGATGCCCAGCGCCACGACGCAGCCGCTGTTCGACGCGGCGAAGGCCCTGGGCGTCGGCTTCTACCTCGGCTACGCCGAGCTGGCGGTGCAGGCGGGCAAGACCAGGCACTACAACACCGCGATTCTGGTCGACCGCAAGGGCGAGATCATCGGCAAGTACCGCAAGGTGCACCTGCCGGGCCACGCCGATCACCGCCCGCACATGCCCTACCAGCATCTCGAGAAGCTCTATTTCGACGTCGGCGACATCGGCTTCGGCACCTGGGACTATGCCGGCGGCAAGTTCGGCATGGCGATATGCAATGACCGCCGCTGGCCCGAGACCTATCGCGTGATGGCGCTGAAGGGCGCCGAGGTGGTCGTGCTCGGCTACAACACGCCGACCCATATTCCTTGGGAGCCGGTCTACGATCATCTCAGCGCCTTCCACAACCACCTCGTCATGCAGGCCGCGGGCTATCAGAACAGCATGTATGTGGTGGGCGTCGCCAAGGCCGGCATGGAAGAGGGCTCGAACCTGCTGGCCGGCAGCTGCATCGTCGCGCCGTCGGGCGAGATCATCGCCCTGGCGCAGACGGCCGGCGACGAGGTGCTCATCGCCAAGTGCGACCTCGACATCTGCCTCTACAATCGCAAGGCGATGTTCAATTTCGCCGAGCACCGGCAGGTCCAGCACTACGCCAAGATCACCGAGTAGCACCCGCCAACCGTGAAAGGTGATAGGCCAGCAGCTCGCCCAGCCGGCTGCGCCCGATCGGGTCACGGTAGGCCCGCTGGATGAACGATACGTCCATGTTGCTGTTGCCTTCGATCACCATCGGCCCGTCGGTGGTGAGCGCCATGTCCCAGCCGATGACGATGCGGTTGCGAAACGCCCCGTGAGCCCGCCGGGCCAGGTCGCGCAGCGCCGGCCAGTCCTCGATCCGGCGGCCCAGCACCGGCGCGCCGGTCACGGGATGGTTGCGGTACCACGCAAGGCAGGTGTCGGGCTTGTCACCTGTCAGCCAGCCGAGGCGGCCCGTCTCGATGTCGATGGCAGCCCCGTGCTCCCAGTCCGGATGCGTGTCCCAGTCCGGCTCGATCTTGGCCAGCACGCGCAGCATGGCGTGCGTGACTTCCGGCTCGTCATCCCGGTCCAGGCAGGTCACGACCCGCACGACGATCAGAGACTCCTTGGCCAGGTCGGCAAGGCTGGCGTGGTTGCGCAGGCGTGGCTGGACGATGACCGGCGTCGTCTTGCCGCCGACCTCCGTCAGCGACTGACGCCGCACAGTCTCGATCACGTCGGCAAGCGACAGCGCATGGCCGCTGCGATCGAGATAGGTGAGGTGCGCGATACGCCGGAACTGCCCGGTCTTCATGGTGCCGCGGCCGCGCATCAGCTTGGCGAAGAGGTCGCGATCGAGATCCGCCGTATGTGCATGCCGGCGGATCCGGCCATCGATCGCCGACAGCAGGATCGGCGGCGTCGGGATGCCGGCCCTGGCGCAGACATCGCCGAACACCAGCTTGTCCGTCAGCTCATGCCGGATGCCGTCGCTGCGGGTCCGTGCCGCGTTGAGGACCGCGAACAGGCCGTTCTTGGTCTCGTAGCGCGTCAGGTAGTACGGCGCTTCCTTGCGTCCCGCGGACCGGTACAGCTCGAACAGGTAGTAGCTGACCGCGTCGATGCCTTGCGCGATGCCCATGCCGAGCAGGTCCCTGAACTGCCGGACCAGCGGTCTGCCGTCGACCCGCTCCACCTGAGGTCCGATCCGGCCCCCGAAGAAAGCGGCCATCGCCAGCGTCACCGCCTGCCGCAGGCCCGGCCGATGCAGGATGGGATAGCGCGTCGGATAGCGCGCCGCGCGGAACAGGTGCTGATCGAAGAACAGGGCGCGGGCGAGCGCCCCGACTTCGATCGGTGTCGCGGCACGCGGCGCCACGACGCCAACGCCACCCGCATCCGGCAGCGCCGGATGGCTGCGGATCCGATCGTCCAGCCGCGCCAGGACGAGGGACGTGACGTAGCAGAGGACAACCAGCAGCGAGGCATAGTCGACCGCGGCATCAAGCATGTCGGGCGACAGCAGGGACGCCGGACCGCTCACGCCGGCGATCACATCCAGCGCGCTCCAGACGAGCTGGACGGCGAAGCCGGCACGCAACCACAGGGCTACCCGTCGATGGGAGTCATAGAGGCGGGTGCATTGCTGCAGGCACAGGAACGCAACCAGCCCCAGGGGTACCGTGAACCAGCACGCCTCGTTCCAGAACGGCGCCAAATCGTTGAACCAGTCGGCGGTCATGCTGGTCGCGAAGAGCGCCATCCCGACGGTGGCAAACGCCCACCCGATACGGTGCGCCGGATGCCGGCGATGGCGATAAAACTGTGACGCGGCGAACGCCATGCCGCCCAGAACGATCACCGCTGCGCCGATCTCGACCGGCGAATCGGCGCGCCAGGCCGGGATGTCGGCCAGCGCCGGCACGAGCAGGGACAGGGACAACGCCAGCAGCGCATAAAGCACCGCAAGCGCGACGATCACGCGCGCCAACGGCCGTTGGTCCGGCAGCGGGCGTAAAATCCCTGGTCTCATCGGATGTCTCTCGGGGCCTGGCCTGACCTGGGATGTGGGTAGCGCCCCTGACAAATGGCTGATGGGTTTTATGAATTTGACGCGTCAAGTTGACCGATTGGAGAATAGCGTCCGCTCACCCACGAGGATGGTCATCGTGCCTCTGCAAGCGTTCACGTCCTTCATGCCGGCACGATCGATGCGGCCTGCGGCTCCATGACGCCCTACCGGATCGCCGTCGTCGGCTGCGGCGTCGGCGGCATGGCCGTGGCGACCCTGCTGGCGGATGCCGGGCATGACGTGACACTCTACGAGCGCTTCGGCGAGCCGAGGCCGCTGGGCGCTGGCCTGCTGCTGCAGCCGACCGGGCTGAAGGTGCTGCATCGCCTGGGCATCGAAGCCGCAGCGCTGGACATGGGCGCACATATCGCCGGCATCGACGGGCGCACCACGCGTGGCCGCAAGGTGCTAAGCCTGCGCTATGGCCAGCTCGATGCGCGCCTGCACGGGCTGGGCATCCATCGCGGCGTGCTCTTCCGCCTGCTGTTCGATCGCCTGCGGCGCTCGCCTGCACGGCTTGTGACCGCATCTGAGGTCGCCGGCATCGAGACGACGGCAAAGAGCGCGACCCTGCGCTTCGCCAACGGCGCGGCAACCGCTTCGGCCGACCTCGTGCTGGTGGCCGACGGCGCCCACTCGGCGCTGCGCGCGCAGGCAGGTGTCCGGTTTCGCGCCCCGCTCTATCCGTGGGGCTGCCTGTGGGCGACATTGCCCGACCGCGAGAACCGCTTCGCCGGCGTCCTGCACCAGCGCTTCCGCGACAGCCGGGTGATGATCGGCGCCCTGCCGGTCGGCCGGCAGCCGGACGATCCCGATGGCGAGCCTTGCGTCACCGTGTTCTGGAGCCTGCCGGCGCGTGACATCGATGCGGCGCGCGCCGCAGGCATCGCGGCCTTCAAGGCCAACGTCCTGCGCCACTGGCCCGAGCTGGGCCTTCCTCTCTCACACCTGCACGATATGGACCAGGTCGCCAGCGCCACCTATCGGCATGTCGCCATGCCGCGCTGGTCGCGCGAGCGGGCCGCGTTCCTCGGGGACGCGGCCCACGGCACCTCGCCGCAGCTCGGCCAGGGCGCCAACATGGCGCTGCTGGACGCCGCCGCGCTGGCGACGGCCTTCGCCACGGCGCCGGACATCACCGCGGCGCTGGCCCAGGCTGAAGCGGCACGGCAGGGGCCGGCACGCTTCTACCGCCAGGCCAGCCATCTGCTGACGCCGTTCTACCAATCGCGTTTCGCGCCGCTGGGCTGGCTGCGCGACCTGGCGTTCGGTCCGCTCTGCGCCTTCCCGCCGACGCGCGACATGATGCTCTCGACGCTGGCCGGCGTGCGCCGTGGATGGCTGGGGACATCCCCCGTGAACGCGGACGGCCGGCCCGACATCCCGATGGTGTAAGTGTCGGGCCGCGTGCGAGCGCCTCGCGACTATCCCCGTGTCAGCGGCTTGTACTTGATGCGATGCGGTTCCGTCGCATCGGCGCCGAGGCGACGGCGCTTGTCTTCCTCGTAGTCCTGGAAGTTGCCCTCGAACCACACCACCTGGCTGTCGCCCTCGAAGGAGAGGATGTGCGTGGCGATGCGGTCCAGGAACCACCGATCGTGGCTGATGATCACAGCGCAGCCGGCAAAATCGCCCAGCGCCTCTTCCAGCGCCCGCAGCGTGTCGACATCGAGGTCGTTGGTCGGCTCGTCGAGCAGCATCACGTTGGCGCCGCTCTTGAGCATCTTGGCCAGGTGCACACGGTTGCGCTCGCCGCCCGACAGCTGGCCCACCTTCTTCTGCTGGTCGGCGCCCTTGAAGTTGAAGCCGCCGCAATAGGCACGGCTGGGCATCTCGCGCTTGCCGATCTGCAGCACGTCAAGCCCGTCGGAGATCTCCTCCCATACCGACTTGTTGGGATCGAGCGAATCGCGCGACTGGTCGACATAGCCCAGCTTCACCGTCGGACCGACGGTGAAGCTGCCGGAATCGGCCTTGTCCTGGCCGGTGATCATGCGGAACAGCGTCGTCTTGCCGGCGCCGTTGGGGCCGATCACGCCGACGATGCCGCCCGGCGGCAGCTTGAAGTTGAGGTTGTCCATGAGCAGGCGGTCGCCGAAGCCCTTGGCGACCCCTTCGGCCTGGATCACCAGGTCGCCCAGGCGCGGGCCGGCGGGGATCACGATCTGCGCCTTCTCCAGGTTCTGCTTCTCGCCCTCCGCCAGCATCTCCTCGTAGGCTGCGATGCGCGCCTTGCTCTTGCTGCGGCGCGCCTGCGGACTCTGGCCCATCCACTCCAGCTCGCGCTGCAGGGTGCGCCGGCGCGCATCGGCTGCCCTCTCCTCCTGCGCCAGCCGCTGCTCCTTCTGCTGCAGCCAGGAGGAATAGTTGCCCTCCCATGGAATGCCCTGGCCGCGGTCGAGCTCCAGGATCCAGCCGGCGACGTTGTCGAGGAAGTAGCGGTCGTGGGTGATCGCCACCACGGTGCCGGGAAACTCCTTGAGGTAGCGCTCCAGCCACGCCACCGATTCGGCGTCGAGGTGGTTGGTGGGCTCGTCCAGCAGCAGCATGTCGGGCTTGCTCAGCAGCACCCGGCATAGCGCCACGCGCCGGCGCTCGCCGCCCGACAGCTTGGAGACGTCGGCGTCACCCGGCGGACAGCGCAGCGCGTCCATGGCGATCTCGACCGTGCGCTGGATGTCCCAGCCGTCGGCCGCGTCGATCTTCTCCTGCAGCTCGCCCTGCTCGGTGATCAGCTTCTCCATCTCGTCAGGATCGCTGACCTCGCCAAGCTGGTTCGATACCGCCTCGAAGCGCTGCACCAGCTGCGCGACCTCACCCACGCCTTCCATGACATTGCCCAGGGCGTCCTTGGTGGGATCGAGCTCCGGCTCCTGCGCCAGGTACCCGACCTTGACCCCCTCGGCTGCCCAGGCTTCGCCGGTGAAATTGTCGTCCTGGCCGGCCATGATGCGCAGCAAGGTCGACTTGCCGGCGCCGTTCAGGCCCAGCACGCCGATCTTGGCGCCGGGGAAGAAGCTGAGCCAGATGTCCTTCAGGACCTGCTTGCCGCCGGGCCACGTCTTGGACAGGCCCTTCATGACGTAGATGTACTGGTACGCGGCCATGTTATTGATCTTCCTTCATATTTTCGGCGGGCAAGCCGCTGGTTGCTGCGCGCTCGCACCGGCTGCGATGCGAGGGAGACGCCAGCCTTGTCCGCATGTCGATGAAACCGGGTTCGGCAGATATCTACGGGTTTCGCGGGGATAAAGCTAGGCACGATATCGGACCCGGAAGCCGGCCTCTGCCGGCCCCGCATTGCCGCTCGTGCTGCGGGGCGGAACCGCGTCGCAACGACAACGCGGCCATGCGCCGGTCGCCTTTTCCCGGTCGGAGAAATCGCCTTAAATGCCGGCCGTGAGCGAATATTTCGGAGCCGATACCTTATGCGCGGGCTGAAGATCGCGGCCATCGTCGCCGGTGCCATTATCATTTTGGTGATCGGCGGCGTCGTGATCTACCGGATCGCGGTCGAGGAAGGCGGTCCGGCCTTCGAGAAGGCCTTCAACGACAGCTTCCTGGAGAACTGCCTGACCTCGGCACGCCAGGCGGCGGCGAGCAGCGGCAAGAGCGGGCCCGAGATCGATGCCACCATCCAGCGCCGCTGCACCTGCGCCCTGGAGGTCGTGAAGCCGCTGCCGGTTTCGGACAAGGTTCTTCTGGGCCGGTCCGAGGAGAAGCAGCGCGAGGTGCTTGCCGAAGTCCAGAAGCGATGCCAGTGACGGCCGCGGGACAGGCGAACGAACCGGAGGGTGATCAGGGATGAGTGGACGGCTGGCAGGCAAGGTGGCGCTGATCACCGGCGGCGCATCGGGATTGGGCGAATGCTCGGCGATGCTGATGGCGCAGGAAGGCGCCAAGGTGGTAATCGCCGACATACAGGCCGACAAGGGCAAGGCGGTTGCCGGCAAGCTGGGCGCTGCCGGGCATTTCGTGGCGCTGGATGTCACCAGCGAGGCGCAATGGAAGGAAGCGATCGCCGCCGCGGTCGATCGCTTCGGCGCCCTGCACGTGCTGGTGAACTCGGCGGGCATCGGGCTGGGCAAGACGGTCGAGGAGATCGAGCTCGAGGAGTGGCGGCGCGTGCACGCCATCGATCTCGATGGCGTCTTCCTGGGCTGCAAGCACGGGGTGAGCGAGATCAAGAAGCACACCGCGACGCTGGGTGGCTCGATCATCAACATCTCGTCGATCTCCGGCATCATCGCCGGCGCCAACATGGCGGCCTACAACTCGGCCAAGGCCGGGGTGCGCCTGCTGTCGAAGTCGGTGGCCCTGCATTGCGCCAAGTCGGGCTACAACATCCGCTGCAACTCGGTGCATCCCACCTTCATCGACACGCCGATCCTCGACCGCTACCGCACGCGCTTCGGCGACGAGGTCATGCAGCAGAAGCTCGGCCGGCAGGTGCCGATCGGCCGACTGGGACGACCTGAAGAGGTCGGCTGGCCGATCGTCTTCCTGGCGTCCGACGAGTCGAGCTTCATGACCGGCTCTGAGGTCGTGATCGACGGCGGCATCAGCGCCATGTGAATCCGGGACTGCCGGCGCGGGATGTCGGCGCTCCCCGGCAACGGAGGAAACCCATGCTGCTGAACATCGACGGACACCGCATCTACTACGATATGGTCGGCCCCGATTCGGCGCCGATCGTCTGCTTCACCCACTCGCTGTCGTCGGATGGCGGCATGTGGCAGGAGCAGGTGCCGATCCTGCTGGGTGCCGGCTTCCGCGTGCTGCGCCTGGACATGCGCGGCCACGGCGGCAGCGACCCGGTGGCCGGCGACTACACGATGGCGATCCTGGCCGGCGACGTCGTCAAGGCGCTGGATGCGCTGGGCATCGACACGGTGCACTATATCGGCCTGTCGATCGGCGGCATGATCGGCCAGGCCCTGCTGCAGGACCATGGCCAGCGGCTGCGCTCGGCCATGCTGTGCGATACGCTGCCCGGCACGCCGCCGGGCTCCGAAGCAACCTGGGACGAACGCAAGACGGCGGTGCGGCAGGCCAACGGGCTGGCCACCATCGCCGACGGCACGATCGACCGCTGGTTCACGCCGGCTTTCAAGGACCGCAACCCGGCCCGCTGGCGGCAGATCCGCGACACCATCATCGGCACCACGCCGCAGGGCTTCCTGGGCTGCGCCGCAGCGATCCAGAGCTTCAATTTCGAGGACCGCCTGCACACCATCAAGGTGCCGACACTCGTCGTCTGCGGTGACCAGGATCCCGGCACGCCGCCGGACCGCAACCGGCTGATCGCCGAGAAGATCCCCGGCGGCCGTTACGAGGAGATCAAGAACGCGCGCCATTTGCCCAATGTCGAGCACCCCGAGGTGTTCAATCCGGTGATGGTGTCGTGGCTGCGGCAGAATCGTTAGCGAACCTCTCCCCGCGCGGCGGGGAAGCGCGTGCAAGGAAGGAAGAGACGACAATGCAATTCGGCTTCAGCGAGCAGCAGCAGGCGATCCGCGACAGCGTGGCGAAGCTGTGTGCCCAGTTCGACGATTCCTACTGGCTGAAGAAGGACAAGGAAGGCGGCTTCCCCAACGACTTCTATGCCGCGATGGCGGAAGCCGGCTGGCTGGGCATCGCCATGCCGGAAGCCTACGGCGGTGCCGGGCTGGGCGTCACCGAGGCGGCCCTGATGATGCAGACCGTAGCCGAATCAGGCGCCGCCCTGCAGGGCGCCTCGGCGATCCATCTCAACATCTTCGGCCCCAACCCGATCGTGGTGTTCGGCACCGAGGAGCAGAAGAAGCGCATCCTGCCCGACATCATCCAGGGCAAGGTCAAGGGCTGCTTCGCCGTCACAGAGCCCAATGCCGGGCTGAACACGACGGCGCTGGAGACCCGCGCCGAGCGCGACGGCAACGGCTACGTGGTCTACGGCAAGAAGGTCTTCATCACCACGGCCCAGATCGCCGACAAGATGCTGCTGATCGCCCGCACCACGCCGCGCGACCAGTGCCGGCGCCCCACCGACGGGCTGTCGCTGTTCTACACCGACTTCGACCGCTCCAAGATCGAGGTGCGCGAGCTCGACAAGATGGGCCGCAAGGCCGTCGACACCAACCAGGTGTTCATCGACGGGCTGAAGGTGCCGCTCGAGGACCGCATCGGCGAAGAAGGCAAGGGCTTCCATTATCTGCTGCATGGGCTGAACCCGGAGCGCATCCTGATCGCGGCCGAGGCGATCGGCATCGGCCGCGCGGCGCTGAAGCGCGCGACCCGGTACGCCAATGAACGCATCGTGTTCGGCCGGCCGATCGGCAAGAACCAGGCCATCCAGCACCCCCTGGCCGAGAGCTGGATGCAGCTCGAGGCGGCCAATCTGATGGCCTTCAAGGCCGCCTGGCTCTACGACAGCGGCCAGGACTGCGGCGCCGAGGCCAACGCCGCCAAGTATCTCGGCGCCGAAGCAGCCTACGAGGCATGCCAGCGCGCCGTGATGACCCATGGCGGCTACGGCTACACCAAGGAGTTCCACGTCGAGCGCTTCCTGCGCGAGGTCATGATCGCGCGCATCGCGCCCGTCAGCCCGCAGCTCATCCTCTGCTACATCGCCGAGAAGGTGCTGGGGCTGCCGAAGTCGTATTGAACCTCTTCCGCGAGCGGGAGAGGTCGGCGCGCAGCGCCGGGTGAGGGCTTCACACACGACATCTCGTGTGGAGCCCCTCACCTTCCCATCGCTACGCGATGGGCCCCTTCCTCTCCCGCTTGCGGGAGAGGAGATCAAGCCGGAACGGACGACGCATGCACCGGGCCGGTTGGCAGTTCGATCAGGTAGAAGGCGCGCTCGGCGCTGCCCAGCAGCGTCAGGATCGCGCCACGCTCGACCCATGGCAGCTCGGCGCCCAGCTGCAGGCAGCGATTGTTGCTCGACCAACATGACAGGGTTACGACATCTCGAAGACAGCCGGACACCCTTTTCCGCTAAGGTCGCAGGCAACAGGAGGAGCACATGCCAGGCGCGTTGGAGGGTGTGAAGATCGTCGACCTTACGGCGGTGCTGCTGGGGCCTTTCGCCACGCAGCACATGGCCGACATGGGCGCCGACGTGATCAAGATCGAGCCGCCGGAGGGCGACCTGCTGCGCAACTCCGGCCGTGGACCGTCGCCGAAGATGGGGCCGATCTATGTCGCGGCCGGGCGCAACAAGCGCTCGGTGTGCCTGGACCTCAAGAAGGCGTCGGCGGTCGAGGTAGTCAAGCGCCTGGTCAAGGACGCCGACATCTTCATCCACAACAGCCGCCCCCAGGCGATCGAGCGGCTGGGCCTGGGCTACGACGATCTGAAGAAGATCAAGCCGGACATCATCTATGCCTATGCGCTGGGCTACAAGCGCAACGGACCCTATGGCCACAAGCCCGCGTTCGACGACCTGGTGCAGGGGGCAAGCGGCGCCGCCTCGCTGCAGTCACGGGTCGATAGCGGGCCGCCGCGGTTCATGCCCAGCCTGATCGCCGACAAGACGACCGGCCTGCACCTGGCCATGGCGGTGCTGGCGGCGCTGTTCCATCGCGCGCGCACCGGTCAGGGCCAGATGATCGAGGTGCCGATGTTCGAGACCCTGGTTTCGTTCTGGATGACGGAGCACCTGTTCGGCGAGACCTTCGACCCGCCGACCGGAACGATGGGCTACGACCGCATCATCAACAAGTACCGCCATCCGTTCAAAACCAAGGACGGCTACATCTGCGCCCTGCCCTACACCGACCGGCACTGGCAGAGATTCTTCGAGCTGGCCGAACGGCCGGACATCGCCAAGGACCCGCGCTTCATCGACGGGCCGACTCGGGCGCGTCACTACTCTGAGCTCTATCAGGTGCTTGACAGCCTGCTGCTGAGCCGCCCGACCGGCGAATGGCTTACCCTGTTCGATGAAGCCGATATTCCGGCGATGCCGGTGAGCACGCTGGAGGACATTCCGCGCGACCCCCACCTGACGGAGACGGGCTTCTTCACCGAGCGTGAGCATCCTACCGAAGGTCGCATCACGACCATGGCCAGCCCGCTCGATTTCTCCGCGACGCCGACCAGCTTTCGGCGTCACGCGCCGCGCCTGGGTGTCGACGGACCGGACGTGCTGAAGCAGTATGGCTACACCCAGGCTGAGATCGATGGCCTGATGGCGGAGAAGGCGCTGCTGATCCCTATCTTCGAGGCAGCCGCACCGCCGGCGCAGGCTCTCGCGTCATCATGAGCACAGCCCGTGGATACGGGGCTTTGAATAGCCGGCGTGCGCCCTAGATTCGCTGGTCCATCTCCAGCGCCGGCTCGGGAACGTCGACGCAGCCGATGATCCGGGCCGGCACGCCGGCTGCGGTGCAGCCCGCGGGCACGGGATCGAGCACGACGCTGCCGGCTGCGATCTTGGCGCAGGCACCGACCTCGATATTGCCCAGCACCGTGGCATTGGCCCCCAGCAGCACCCCGCGCCGGATCTTGGGATGGCGATCGCCCCGCTCCTTGCCGGTGCCGCCCAGGGTGACTCCGTGCAGCATCGACACGCCGTCCTCGACGACGGCCGTCTCGCCGATCACCACGCCGGTGCCGTGGTCGATCATGATGCCCTTGCCGATCCGTGCCGCCGGGTTGATGTCGACGCCGAACAGCGAGCTGGCCCGGCTCTGCAGGAACAAGCCCATGCCCTTGCGGCCACGCTTCCACAGCCAGTGGGCGGCGCGGTGCGTCTGCAAGGCGTGGTAGCCCTTGAACCACAGGAACGGGTCGAGATGCGACGTGCATGCCGGGTCGCGCTCATGGACGGCGACGATGTCGGCGCGCGCCGCAACCCCCAGCGACGGGTCGGCTGAGAGGGCCTCGTCGAATGTCTGGCGGATCAGCATGGCCGGCGTCTCGGGCGTGCCCAGCGTGCGCGCGAGGTGATAGCTCAACGCCGCCTCGAAGCGCGGCTGGTTGATCACGGCCGCGTGCAGAAGCCCGCCCAGGGCCGGCTCGGTACGTGCAAGATTTTCGGCAGCCGCACGGACGGCTGCCCAGACCGGGTCGACGGCTGCGACCTTGGCAATCGCGCTGTGGTCCATCACTTCCCTCCGTTGACCCGACGCCTACGCCCTCGCCGAGGGTCGCTGCGAATGCGGCCGACCGCAAGCCCGGCTCGCACGAGTTTTACGTCACGTCGGACAAGAAAGACTAGGGCGAGCCCTGCCGGTGCCGGGTCAGCTGCCGCGTCGCTCGAGCTCGGCGATCAGGCCGTCGAGGCCATTGCGCTGGATATAGGCATTGAAGTCGGACCGCCGCGTGATCGCCATGCTGACGCCCTCGATGGTGACGTCGAGGATCTTGCCGTTCATGACCTCCCAGACGAGACGCACGGTCTGACCGTTCGGCTGCACGATCTGTGCATCCACCAGATCCTTTGGATTGTGGTGCGTGACCTTGCCGATCACCAATGATTGGCCGGAATACTCCCGGAAGCGGCTGGAATACGCCCTCACTTCTGCCTTCTCGAAAGCGGCGATGAAGCGCTGCCGCTGCTCGGGCGTGGCGGCGCTCCAGTGCCGCCCCAGCACCGTGCGGCCGATGCTGTTCATGTCGAAGCTCTCGCGCAGGATAGCCGACATCTCCAGCTCGCGCTGGGCGTCTGATGCTCCCGTCTTCAGCAGCGCCAGGACCCGGCTTGAGATCCCGCTGATCAGCGCCGCGGAGTCCTGCGCGCTGGCCGGGGCCGCCACGACGGCTCCCGTCACCAGAATACCCACGCCGCTCAGAACAGAGCGACGCGATAGCGTCGGCATAGACACGGGGTTCTCCCTTTGGAAGCTGCGCTCAGCGCGCCAGGCCGATCTCGGCCCGGCCCGGCCCATCGAGCGGCAGCGTAGACGCGCTTACCACGCCACGCTGACGGATCTGGGCAGCCCGGCGCTGGGTGTAGGCGCTGCGCATGGCGCTGTAGAAATCGACGGAATTCTTCTCGATGTCGTCCAGGGCCTGGATGACGCGTGACCGGCCATCGAGAGCCTCCGCGCCGGTGCGCGCATAGAGCAGCCATTCGACGTCAAAATGGGTCGCCGTGATCCGGAACGGGTCGATCAGGTAGTCGACCAGCATGCCGACGGCGTCGCGCGCATTGGACGGACCAGCCAGCGGCAGGACAAGGTAGGGGCCGCCATCCTCCGGCGGCGCCTTGGCCCATACGCCAATGGTCTGGCCGAAATCTTCCTTGGTCTGCGGCAGGCCGAAATCCTTGGCGACGTCGAAAATCCCCAGCACGCCAATGGTCGAGTTGATCAGGAAGCGGGCCACTGTCTGCGCCGCCCGCGTGCCCTCGCCCTGGGCCAGCTCGTTGATGGCGGTGACCGGCTCGCCCATGTTGTTGAGCACGTTGCGGGTGCCGCGCTGCACCCCGTTGGGCGTCAGGTCGCGATAGGTAACAGCCAGGGGACGCAGGATCAGGGTATCGAGGGTCTTGTTCAGCGCGAACATGAACCGGTTCGGCGTCTCCAGGGGATCCCACACCTCCCCTTCCTCAGGTGTCGCACATCCCCCCACCAGTGCCCCCGCCACGGCAAGCACAGCAACGGCACGGCGCGCGCCTGAAAACCAACTCGGCATCATGGATATCCCGTTCTAGCGACCGCAACCCATGGAACGGAGGCGACGCAGTATGACGAAGTGAACCCTCAAATCTCAATGCAAAAATAGCACGCGACTGCGTCCCCACCCCGTCGGACCATCGCTGAAATCCCTGCTGGGACAAGGCTTATATCACGCGCCTGCCACGCCTGCCACGAGACCGTCGCTCGGGTATCACGCTTGATTGGACACGGCGTCATCTTTCATCAGGCTGCTTTCACTCTCAGTCTGGACAAAGGGATAAAAATATCCTTATATGTAGGTATGGACGATTTGCTTACTGTTCTACGCACGGTGGCCGAGGAGACGCGGCTGCGCATCCTCGCCCTGGCGGCGCGCGACCAGCTCACGGTCAGCGAGTTCGTGGACATCCTGGGCCAGTCGCAACCGCGTGTGTCACGACACCTGAAGCTGCTGGTCGAGGCCGGCCTGCTGGAGCGCATCCGGGAAGGGCAATGGGCCTACTTCCGGCTGGTGCGCGACCTGGGGGCCAGCCAGTCCCTCGTCCGCGACGTCATAGACCGCCTGCCGCTGGACAACGCCATGCTCGCCGCCGACCAGGCGCGGCTCAGCGACCTCAAGCGCCGGCGCGAGAACCGCGCCATCGCCTATTTCCGGCAGAACGCTCAGCGCTGGGACCAGCTGCGCGCTCTGCACGTCGCCGACACCGAGATCGAGGCGACGCTGCTGGCGCAGCTACCCGAGGACACCGAGTCGCTGCTGGACATCGGCACCGGCACCGGGCGCATCCTGGAAGTGCTGGCGCCGCACGTGGAGCATGCCGTCGGCATCGACCAGTCGCGAGAGATGCTGGCGGTCGCGCGCACCAACCTGGCGCGCCTGGGCAACGGCCATGTCGAGATCCGGCAGGCCGACATGTATGCCCTGCCACTTCCGTCGATGTCCGTCGACGTCGTGACGATCCACCAGGTGCTGCACTACGCCGAGGACCCTGCCGCGGTGCTGCGCGAGGCGGCACGCGTTCTGAAGCCCGGCGGCACCATGCTGGTCGTCGATTTCGCGCCGCATGACCTGGTCGAGCTGCGCCGCGAGCACGCGCATGTGCATCTCGGCTTCGCCGACAACCAGGTGGCAGGCTGGCTCGCCGCTGCCGGCCTGCTGGGCGATCCGCCGATCCACCTGCCTGGGCGCAAGCTGATGGTCGGGATCTGGCGCGCGCGCCGCCCCGAGCGACGCGAGCCGGCGGCGTTGTCCGATGGCCCGGCGCCCAATCACGGCGGCATCAGCTGACCCCGCAGACAGGAACGTACGATGAGTCCCGATACCGGCCCCCTTTCTGCCGCCATGCCAACCCGCGAGTTTCCGGCCCGCAAGCCGTCAAAGCTCGTCGTGTCGTTCGAGTTCTCGCCGCCGCGCACCGAGGCGATGGCCCAGACGCTGTGGCAATCCATCGAGCGGCTGGCGCCGCTGCAGCCGGCCTTCATGTCGGTCACCTATGGCGCCGGTGGCTCGACGCGCCAGCGCACGCACGAGACCGTGGTGCGCATCCGGCGCGAGACCGGCATCGAGCCCGCGGCGCACCTGACTTGTGTGGCGGCCACGCGCGGCGAGATCGACGACATCGCGCGCGCCTATTGGGATGCCGGCATCCGCCACATCGTGGCGCTGCGGGGCGATCCGCCGCGTGAATCGGGCGGCCAGTATGTGGCGCATCCCGAAGGCTACCCCAACGCCGCCGCGCTGGTGGCTGGGCTGAAGCGCATCGGTGACTTCCAGATCAGCGTCGCTGGCTACCCCGAACGGCATCCCGATTCACCCGACGACAAGGCTGACCTCGACAATCTGCGGCGCAAGGTCGATGCCGGGGCCGATCGCTGCATCACCCAGTTCTTCTTCGACGTCGACGACTTCCTGCGCTTCCGCGACCGCGCCACGGCGATGGGAGTGCAGGTGCCGATCGTGCCCGGCATCATGCCGGTCTCGAACTTCGCCGGGATCGCGCGGATGGCAGGCATGTGCGGCGCCAAGGTCCCGCCTTGGCTCGCCGCCCTGTTCGACGGCCTGGACGACGACGCCGAGACTCGGCGCATGATCGCGGCCACGGTGGCCGGCGACCTCTGCCGCAAGCTGGAGTCGGAGGGTGTGTCGGCCTTCCATTTCTACACCTTGAACCGTGCCGACCTGACCTACGCGCTGTGCCATCTGCTCGGCGTGCGGCCGGCGGCGCGGCGTGCGGAGTGACAAGCATGCGACGCGACGCAAAGGCGGATCAGCTGCGCCGGCTGGCTGGCGAGCGGATCCTGGTGAAGGACGGCCCCTACGGCTCGATGATCCAGACCTATGGCCTGGACGAAGCCGGCTTCCGCGGCGGCCAAGCCTTCACCCATGATCAGAAGGGCAACAACGACCTGCTCAACATCACGCGCCCCGACGTGATCGGTGAGATCTGCGATGCCTATCTCGCGGCCGGCGCCGACATCGTGGCCACCAACACCTTCAACGCCAACGCCATCAGCCAGGCGGACTACGGCACCGAGAGCATGGTGCGCGAGATCAACCTGGCGGCGGCCCGGCTCACGCGCGCGGCTGCCGATCGCTTCAGCGCCGAGACGCCGGACAAGCCGCGCTTTGTCGCCGGTGCGCTGGGGCCGACGAACAAGACGCTGTCGGTGTCGCCCGACGTCAACAACCCGGGCTACCGCGCCGTCAGCTTCGACGAGGTGAAGGCCATCTACCGCGAGCAGATCGACGGCCTGCTCGATGGCGGCGTCGACTTCATCCTGATCGAGACCGTGTTCGACACGCTCAACGCCAAGGCCGCCATCGTGGCGGCCGACGAGGCGGCGGAAGAGCGCGGCGAGGAGCTGCCGGTGATGGTCTCCATGACGCTCACCGATCTCGCCGGCCGCAACATCTCGGGCCAGACCGTCGAGGCGTTCTGGCACTCGGTGCGCCACATCCGGCCGCTGACCATGGGCATGAACTGCTCGTTCGGTGCCACCGAGCTGCATCCCTATGTCGGCGTGCTGAACGCACAGGTCGACACGCTCTTGTGCGTCTACCCCAACGCCGGCCTGCCCAATGACATGGGCGCCTATGACGAGGCCCCCGAGACCACAGGGCGCCTGGTGCGCGGCTGGGCCGAGAGCGGCTGGCTCAACATCGTGGGCGGCTGCTGCGGCACGACGCCCGATCATATTCGCGCGATCGCCCAGGCCGTGAAGGGCCTGGCGCCGCGCACGCCCACCGTTCTGCCGCCCGCGCTGCGTCTGTCGGGCATGGAAGCTGCGAGTTTCTTCTGATGTCACAGCGTGTAGCGACGTTCATCAATATCGGCGAGCGCACCAACGTCACCGGGTCGGCCAAGTTCAAGAACCTGATCCTGGCCGGCGATTATACGGCGGCGATCGAGGTGGCGCGCCAGCAGGTCGAGGCCGGCGCGCAGATCATCGACGTCAACATGGACGAGGGCCTGCTCGACGCCGAGAAGGCGATGGAGACGTTCCTCAAGCTGATCGCCGCCGAGCCCGACATCGCGCGCGTGCCGATCATGGTCGACAGCTCGAAATGGAGCGTGATCGAGGCCGGCCTGAAATGCGTCGCCGGCAAGGCGATCGTGAACTCCATCAGCCTCAAGGAGGGCGAGGCGCCCTTCATCGCGCATGCGCGCAAGGTGCGCCGCTACGGCGCCGCGGCCGTCATCATGGCCTTCGACGAGAAGGGACAGGCCGACAGCATCGAACGCAAGGTTGCGATCTGCAAGCGCGCCTACGACGTGCTTGTGAGCAAGGCCGGCTTCCCGGCCGAGGACATCATCTTCGATCCCAACATCTTCGCCGTCGCCACCGGCATCGAGGAGCACAACAACTACGGCGTCGACTTCATCGAGGCCGTGCGGCGCATCAAGGCCGAATGCCCGCACGCCAGGATCTCCGGCGGCGTCTCCAACCTGTCCTTCTCGTTCCGCGGCAACGAGCCGGTGCGGCGCGCCATGCACTCGGTGTTCCTGTACCATGCCATCCAGGCCGGCATGGACATGGGCATCGTCAACGCCGGCCAGCTCGACGTCTACGACCAGATCCCGGCCGAGCTGCGCGACGCCTGCGAGGATGTGATCCTCAACCGCCGGCCGGATGGGACCGAGCGCCTGCTGGAGCTGGCGCCGCGCTACAAGAAGGAAGGCGCCGTCGCCGAAACCGCCGAGGCCGAGTGGCGCTCCTGGGCTGTCGCCAAGCGGCTTGAGCATGCGCTGGTCAAGGGCATCGACCAGTGGGTCGTGGAGGACACCGAGGAGGCGCGCAAATCCGCGCGCCGGCCGATCGAGGTCATCGAGGGGCCGCTGATGGCCGGCATGAACGTGGTCGGCGACCTGTTCGGCGCCGGCAAGATGTTCCTGCCGCAGGTCGTGAAGTCGGCGCGGGTGATGAAGAAGGCGGTAGCCCACCTCATCCCGTTCATCGAAGCGGAGAAGACCGAGAAGTCCAAGCCCAAGGGCAAGATCGTGATGGCGACTGTCAAGGGCGACGTGCACGACATCGGTAAGAACATCGTGGGCGTCGTCCTGCAGTGCAACAACTTCGAGGTGGTCGACCTCGGCGTCATGGTGCCGGTGCAGGACATCCTCAAGGCCGCCAACGAGAACGAGGCCAATTTCATCGGGCTGTCGGGCCTGATCACGCCGTCGCTCGACGAGATGGTCACCGTCGCCGAGGAGATGACGCGCTCGGGCTTCAAGATCCCGCTGCTGATCGGCGGCGCCACGACGTCGCGGGTCCACACGGCATTGCGCATCGCGCCGCGCTATCACGGGCCTACCGTGCACGTGCTCGATGCCTCGCGCGCCGTCGGCGTCTGCACCACGCTGGCCTCCGACACGCAGGCCAACGACTTTACCGCTCAGGTCGCCGCCGAGTATGAGGAGATCCGGCGCCAGCGGGCGGGCGGACAAAAGGACAAGCTGGCGACTCTGGCGACGGCGCGGGCCAACGGCCTGCACATCGACTGGAACGCCTACGAACCGCCGCAGCCCACCTTCATCGGCACCCAGGCATTCGCCGACTATCCGCTCGAGGATCTCGTCGAGCGCATCGACTGGACGCCCTTCTTCCGGTCCTGGGAGCTGGCAGGCAACTACCCCAAGATCCTCGACGATCCCGTGGTCGGTGACAGCGCCCGCCAGCTCTATGCCGATGCGCGCAAGATGCTGGACCGCATCATCGCCGAGAAATGGCTGACCGCGAAGGGCGCGCTCGGCTTCTGGCCCAGCCGCCGCGACGGCGACGACGTGGTGCTGTTCGAGGACGAGGCCCGCACCAAGGAGCTGTCGCGCCTCTTCTTCCTGCGTCAGCAGGTCGGCAAGCGCGAGGGCCGCGCCAACATGTGCCTGGCCGATTTCGTGTCGCCCGACCAAGACTACCTCGGCGCCTTCGCCGTGACGGCCGGGCACGGCATTGAAGCGCACCTGGAGCGCTTCAAGGCGGCGCATGACGACTACTCGAGCATCCTGCTCAAGGCGCTGGCCGACCGCCTGGCCGAGGCGTTCGCCGAACGCCTGCACGAGCGCGTGCGCAAGGAGTTCTGGGGCTACGCCGCCGACGAGGACCTCAGCAACGACGCGCTGATCCGTGAGAAGTACCGCGGCATCCGCCCGGCCCCGGGCTATCCGGCCTGCCCCGACCATTCGCAGAAGCCGGAGCTGTTCCGTCTGCTCAACGCCGGCCAGAATGCCGGCTTGAGCCTGACCGATGGCTTCGCCATGCTGCCCACGGCAGCCGTGTCGGGCTACTACTTCGCCCACCCGCAGGCGGCCTATTTCGGCGTCGCGCGCATCGGCAAGGATCAGGTCGAGGATTTCGCAGCCCGTCGCGGCGTGCCCGTGGCGCAGGCCGAGAAGTGGCTGCGGCCGAACCTGGGATACGAGGTCTGACTCTTTCCTGTCTGCCCGGCCTATCAGACGCTTCCACGCATCGACCTCCGTGCAAAGGCCTTCATGGTTCGACAAGCTCACCATGAAGGCGTCTTTGCGCTGAAGTTTCCCATCAACCTTACTTGCCGATGCAGGTCCCCGCGGTCTCGGGCGTGCAGACATCGAGGCCGGTATAGGTCGGGTCTTTCGGCGCCGGCTTGCCGTCCTTGATGTCCTTCAGGAACAGCATGGTCCGGTAGCCCATCTCGGCCGGCCGCTGCCCGACCTGGCCCTTCGAGAGCCCGGCCTTCAACAGGTCCATCTGCACCGGCAGCGTGTCGGCGACAACCAGCGCAAGAGAGCCGTCCTTGATGCGCGCCTTGTACTTCTCAGCGACCCGCTTGTAGGCCTGCGGGATGAACTGCGGGAAGCCGCCGGTCGGGATGAAGGCATCCAGCTTCGGGAACTTGCCCAGGATATCTTCCATCTGCTGCACCGACAGCGGGAAGTCGTCGTTCGTATAGAGCGGGCAGCCTGCCACTTCGGACCAGCCGTTCTGGCCCGTGAGCCGCGTGCCGGGCGCCTGCGCGCTCTTCGCGCCAGCCAGCGTGTCACGGATGCCCTGCATGCGCTCATTGTGGTTGGCTGCCGCGGCGCCGCCCGATTGGATGCAGATCGTGCCGCCCTTGGGCTTGATCTTCTGGGCAAGCTTCGCAAGGTTCACGCCGATCTCGTAGTTGTGCGTCCCGACATACGCGATGCGCAGCGCCTTGTCCTTCTCCAGGAGGTCGCTGTCCCAGGTCAGCACGGGGATGCCTGCCGCCTTGGCGCCTTCGAGCGCCTTACCCATGGCCGCCGCATTGGACGGCGATACGGCAATGCCGTCGACCTTCTTGGCGATGAGGTCGTTGACCACCTGCACCTGCTCCTCGCCGCCGCCATGCTCTCCCGGCCCGATGTAGAGGCATTCGACCGCGCCCTTGAGCTCTCGTTCGGCCTTCTTGCAACCGTCACGTGCCTGGTCGAAGAACGGATTGTTCATGTTCTTCGGGACAAGGGCGAAGACATACTTCTTGGATTGGGCCTCAGCGTCCTGGCTCATGGCGAGGACCGCAGCCGCCGCAATCGTTGCGTTGAGCAATTTGCCGATCATTGGACCCTCCCTTCGCAGGCGATGTGGACCGATCGGGCCTCCGCTCAGTCGGTCCGGCTTCCACGGATCCGCTCGAGCAGAACCGCGAGAACGATGAAGGCGCCGACAAAAGCGCCCTGCCAGTTGGAGTCGATACCGGCCATCAGCAGGCTGTTGCGGATGACCTCGATCAGCGTCGCGCCGATGAACGCCGCGAAGGCGCCGCCCTCACCGCCCATCAGATTGGCGCCGCCGATCACTGCCGAGGCGATGACCCGCAGCTCATAGCCCGTCCCGAGCGCATTGATGGCCGATCCCTGCCACCCGACCACCATGATCGCCGCGATGGCCGATGTCAGCGCGCAGAGGATGTAGGCCTGGAGCTTGATCCGGTTGACGGGAACGCCGGCGAGCCGCGCCGCCGCCTCGTTGCCGCCGATGGCGTAGAGGTGTCGTCCCCAGGGGGTGAAGCGGAAGACGAAGCCGAAGACCAGGGTCATGGCTACCAGCAGCCAGACCATGTTCGACAGGCCCAGGATCTCGCCGCCACCGATGGCGATGAACATGTCGCCGTCGGGTCCGAACTCGTAGATCATCTTGTTTTCCGATAGCACGACCGCGAAGGACCGTGCCGCAGCCAGCATGCCCAGCGTGACGACGAACGACGGCAGCCCGACATAGGCGATCAGCACGCCGTTGACGATGCCGCAGAGCGCGCCCGCCCCGAGTCCGGCCAGGACCGCCAGCCACCACGGATAGCCGGCCTGCAGGACCAGGCCGCAGATGATGCCCGCAAGGCCCATCACCGAGCCGACCGACAGGTCGATGCCGCCCGTGATGATCACCGCCATCATGCCGAGCGCCATGATGCCGATATAGGCGAAGTTGCGCGTGATATTGAAGAAGTTGTCGGCCGTCGGGAACGAGGCGGGCTGCAGGTACGTCATCACGGCGCAGATCACGAGCACGGCGACCGTGACCCAGAACGGCTGCGCGGCGATCATCTTCCCGATGAAAGACTCGCCCGCGGTCTTCATCAGGCGGTTCCAATGGCGCCGGTGATCAGGCCGGTCACTTCCTCCGGCGAGCTGTCCTGGATGGGCTTGTCGGCGACCTTGCGGCCGCGCCGCAGCACGACGACGCGGTCGGCGACCTCAAAGACGTCGGGCATGCGGTGGCTGATCAGCACGATGGCCATGCCCTGCTCGCGCAATCGCCGCAGCAGATCGAGGACCTCGGCGACCTGCCGCACGCTGATCGCCGCCGTGGGCTCGTCCATCAGGACGATCCTGGCTTGCGACAAGTGCGTGCGCGCGATCGCGACCGCCTGGCGCTGACCGCCGGACATCATGCGTACCGTCTCGGCCGGCCGCGTTTCCGACTTCAGCTCGGCGAACAGCTCACGCGACCGCTCGTTCATGGCCCGGTTGTCCAGGATGCGGAAAGGACCAAAGCCGCGCGTCTTCTCGCGGGCCAGGAAGACATTGGCCGACGCCGTCAGGTTGTTGCACAATGCGAGGTCCTGATAGACCACCTCGATGCCGGCGGCGCGCGCATCGCCTGGCTTGTGGAAATGGACCGGCCGCCCTTCCAGCAGGATCGTGCCGCCCGATGGCGGGAAGTTGCCGGCGATGATCTTGACGAGGGTCGATTTGCCGGCGCCGTTGTCCCCCATCAGCCCGACAATCTCGCCGCGCTCGAGCGCGAAATCGACATGCGACAACGCTTCGATGGCACCGAAGTGCTTGGAGATCGTCTTGAGCTCGAGAGCGGCCACCGATCCTCCCTTATTCGTTGTGAAAACCCTAAGCGGGCGTCTTCGCGCCTGTCCAGTGAAAATCAGATTGGTGCGGCCGATCCCAGCGCCACCACGAGCTCAGCTTCCCTCGATCTCTTCGTAAGCCGTGAAGGTGATCCGGTCCGGGGTCCGATCGAGAAGCGGCGCAAGGATTTCCTCTTCCCAGATCCGCCAGTTCGCGGGGTATGCGTCGAAACGCCTGGGGTGCTCGGGTGTCCCCCACAGAAGCTGCCACGCGTCGCGGCTTTCATAGATCCAGACGGCCGCGTACCTGCCGGCCCGCGCGCCCTTGATTCCCTTGACGACGTGGTGAGCGACGAGACCGGGCAGCCGAAGCAGGCCGCGTGCTTTCGCATCTTGAATTGCCCGCTCGAAGGCGCCGGCGTCGATGCCGGGCTTCAGCTCATACTCGTGAATGCTGACGATCTTCGGCATTGTGGCTTCCTTTACGCTGGGGGACCCTCAGCGGGGGCTGATGGCCACCGTCTTGCCCGTCCGGTGCGACCGCAGCGCAGCATCGGCCAGCAGTAGCGCCCGCCGTCCGTCGTGAACACTGACGGACGGCTTGCGATGGGCCAAGATCGTGTCGATGAAGTCATCGACTTAGTGCAAATAGGCGTCCGCATAACGCTCGACAAAAAAATGCAGAAGCGGATCGCGGGCATCCGTGGTCACGGCGTTCGACTTCAAGACGGCCGTAGGCCGCAGATTGTCGGAGCGGACCATGCCCCGGGAACCGAACACCTCGATCCGCTGATCATAGCCGTACGCGGCGCGCCGGCTGTTGTTGATATGACAGAGCGACCCCCGCCGCGTTGTCAGGATGACCATGGCGGTGTCAACATCGCCGGCCCTACCGATGCCGCGATCGACGCGACAGCTCGCCTTGGCCACCACCTCGACCGGTTCCTCGCCCAGCAGCCAGCGGGCCAGATCGAAGTCGTGAATCATCATGTCGCGGAACAGGCCGCCGGACACCTTGATGTATGCCGCCGGCGGCGGCTCCGGGTCGCGACTGGTGATGACGATCATCTCGACGTCACCGACATCGCCGTTGCGGATCGCCGCACGGATCGCGCGGTTTGTGGGATCGAAACGGCGGTTGAAGCCGATCGCCACCGGGACACGGTGCTTCTCAAGCGCGGCAAGACAACGGTCGACCCGCTTGATGTCGAGATCGATCGGCTTCTCGCACAGCACGGCCTTGCCCATGCGCGCCGAGGCCATGATGAGGTCGACATGCGTGTTCGTCGACGAGGCGATCACGACCGCGTCGATCTCCCGATCGGCGAGCGCGGTGGTCGCGTCAGGTGACGTCCGGGCGCCGACCTGTCGCGCCAGGACGGCTGCAGCCCTGGCCACAGGATCGACGACATACTTGATTCGGGCGCGTGGATGGGCCGCGATGTTTCGCGCGTGCAGCTTGCCGATGCGGCCCGCGCCGAAAATGCAGAAGGTGAGCCTGTCCTTGGCCATCGAAGGTCCTCCCTGCCGGCGCCGGTGACTTGTCGCGAGCGCTACGCTAAGAATATCCTGATCTGCCAACAGTCGGATCGAGCGCGATGAGCACCGTCCGTCTCACGATGGCGCAAGCCCTGGTCAAGCACCTGATCGCCCAGCGTACCGTGCTCGACGGCCGGGACGCACCACTGTTCGCAGGCGTGTTCGCGATCTTCGGCCACGGCAATGTCACCTGCCTCGGCGAGGCGTTGCAGGCTGCCCAGACCGACCTGCCGACATGGCGCGGCCAGAACGAGCAGTCGATGGCGCTGGCCGCCATCGCCTTCGCCAAGGCCACACGCCGGCGGCAGATCATGGTGGCAACCAGCTCCATCGGGCCGGGCGCCACCAACATGGTCACCGCTGCCGGCGTGGCACATGCGAACCGCCTGCCGGTGCTGCTGCTGGCGGGCGACACTTTCGCCAGCCGCCTGCCCGATCCCGTGCTGCAGCAGGTCGAGCATTTCCACGATCCCACGCTCACCGTGAACGACGCCTTCCGCGCCGTGAGCCGCTACTGGGATCGCATCACGCGGCCCGAGCAGCTCGTCGCCTCGCTGCCGCAGGCGGTGGCGCTGCTGCTCGATCCGGCCGCGTGTGGGCCGGCCTTCATCGCGCTGCCGCAGGACGTGCAGGGCGAGGCCTTCGACTACCCCGAGGCGTTCTTCGAGCGTCGTGCGCACCTTGTGCCGCGGCCGCGGCCTGACGCCGCGCAGCTCGCCGCTGCGGCCGGCCTCCTGCGCACCGCACGGCAACCGTTGCTGATCGCCGGCGGCGGCATTCGCTATGCGCTGGCGGAGGCCGAGCTGGCCGCCTTCGCGGAGCGCCACAATATCCCGATCGCCGAGACCGTGGCCGGGCGGGGTGTCCTGCCCCACGTCCACCCGTTGAATGTCGGCCCTCTGGGCGTGATCGGCGCGGCTTCAGCCAACGCGCTGGCGGCGACAGCCGACGTCGTGCTGGCGGTGGGCACGCGCCTGCAGGATTTCATCACCGGCTCCTGGAGCGTGTTCCAGAACCCGGGCTTCCGCTTGATCACCCTGAACGCCGCGCGCGCCGATGCCTACAAGCACGGCGCTCTTGCCGTCATCGGCGACGCGCAGGCTGGATTGGCAGAGCTCTCCGCGGACCTCGGCAACTGGCGGGCGCCCGTTGCCTGGCGCCGGCGTGCGCAGGATGAATACAAAGCGTGGAATAGCACGATCGACCAGCATGCCGGCCCGACCAATGCGACGCCGCCCTCCTACGCCCAGGTTGTCGGCGCCATCAACCGCAAGGCAGCAGAGACCGACATGGTGGTCACCGCGGCCGGCGGACTGCCGGGCGAGTTGACCAAGAACTGGCGGGTCAAATCGGTCGGCACGTTCGACTGCGAATTCGGCTTTTCCTGCATGGGCTACGAGATCGCCGGCGGCTGGGGCATCAAGATGGCGCACCCCGATCGCGACGTCATCGTGCTCGTCGGCGACGGCTCGTACCTCATGATGAACTCGGACATCTACAGCACGGTGCTCACCGGCCACAAGCTCATCATCGTCGTCTGCGATAATGGTGGCTATGCCGTGATCAACCGCCTGCAGACCTCAAAGGGCAGCCCGCCGTTCAACAATCTGGTCGAGCATTGCCGCACTGTGCGGCAGGTCGGCGTCGATTTCGCCCGACATGCGCAGGCGATGGGCGCCCTGGGTGAACGGGTCGTGTCGATCGCCGATCTGGAGCAGGCCTTCGAGCGGGCGAAGGACGCCGACCGCACCTATGTCATCGACATCAAGGTCAACGCCTCGCAATGGACCCCGGGCGATGCCTGGTGGGATGTCGGCGTACCCGAGGTCAGCCCGCGTGAGGCCGTGCGCCAGGCATCGGCGGATCATGCCGAAGCCAGGAAAAAGCAGCGGATCGGAGGGTGACGATGACCATCCGCCTGGGTGTCGCGCCGATCGCCTGGTCCAACGACGACCTGCCCGAGCTCGGCGGCGACACGCCGCTTGAGGTTTGTCTCACGGAGAGCCGCGCCGCAGGCTTCAGCGGCACGGAGACCGGCCACAAGTTCCCGCTGGACCCGGCCCGGCTCGGCCCCCTGCTCGCGGCACATGGCCTCACGCTGGTCTCTGGCTGGTTCTCGGGCCGGCTCCTCGGCGGCTCCGTCGAGGCTGAGAAGGCACGCATGGAGCAGCAGCTGGCGACCTTCAAGGCGCTGGGCGCGCCGGTGATGGTCTATGCCGAGACCACCGGCAGCGTGCAAGGCCAGCGCCGGACGCCCATCAGCCGGCGCCCGCAGCTGTCCGCTGCCGACTTCAGGGCTTACGGCGAGACACTGACCGTTCTGGCCGAGCACATGGCCGGACGCGGCGTGCCCATGACCTATCACCACCACATGGGCACGATCGTCGAGACCGACGCCGACATCGATCTGCTGATGGCCCACACCGGCCCCGCAGTCGGCCTGCTGGTCGATACCGGCCATATTGCGTATGCGGGCGGCGATCTCCTGGCGATCACACGCCGGCACGCACGCCGCATCAACCATGTCCATTGCAAGGATGTGCGCCCCGACGTGCTGGCACAGGCGCGCGCCAGCGACCTGAGCTTCCTCGAGGCCGTGCTGGCCGGTGTCTTCACCGCGCCCGGCGATGGCGGCATCGACTTTGCCGCGTTCGCCAATCTGCTCGCCGAGATCGGCTACAGCGGCTGGGTCGTCGTCGAGGCGGAGCAGGATCCCGTCAAGGCGCCGCCACTGGCATACACCCGGCTGGGGCACGACCATCTGGCCAGGCTGTTCTCCCAGGCTGGAATCACGATTGCGCGGTGAACGTGCGGAAGGTCTGGGCCGCAGAGGCAATATTGCGGCATGCGGCTCCGCCGTCCTTGAAACGCCACGTTTGCATCCACACATCGCGAGCGATCGAGGGAGCTCATCGCAATGCAATGTCCTGTCTGCACCACCGAACGCCTGGTCATGGCCGATCGCCAGGGCATCGAGATCGACTATTGCCCGAAGTGCCGCGGTGTCTGGCTGGACCGTGGCGAGCTGGACAAGATCATCGAGAAGTCAATGACCGTCGCGCCCACGGCGGAGCGCCGCGGCGATGACGGCGGGCGGCCGCAGGCGCCGCCGCCACGCTACCCCGAGCCGTCCCGCGAATACCGCGACGACCGTCACGCGCCGCGCTACGGCAAGCATTACGACGACGATGACGACCACCACCACCGCTACGGCAAGGGCCGCAAGCGCAAGTCGTTCCTCGGCGACCTCTTCGACTTCGACTGACCACCAGCCGCTGCTGCCGCGCGGCTATCCCAGCGTGCAGCCGGCCACCGTGATGCGGTGCATCAGGCGACGCTCGCCGTGATAGTCGTTGGCGGCGTAGTGCCAGGTCGCGCGGTTGTCCCAGAAGGCGAGCGCGCCGGACGTCCAGCGGAACCGGCAGGTGAATTCCGGCCGCGCCGCATGCCGATAGAGATGCTCCAGCAGCGGCTTGCTGTCGGCCTCGGACCAGCCCTCGAAGCGCAGGGTGAACGCCGGATTGACGTAGAGCGCCTTGCGGCCCGACTCCGGATGGGTGATCACGACGGGATGTGAGACCTCGCCGCGCACCGCCTGGGCGTTGCCGATGCGGCCGGTCGTGTCGGCGCCGGTGGTCTTGTGATAACCCTTGGCGCCGAAGACATGCTCGTCGGAGTGGATGGCGCGCAGGCCGTCGAGGGTACGGCGCAGCCCTTCCGACAGGGCTTCATAGGCGGCGTACATGCTGGCGAACAGCGTGTCGCCGCCCTCCTCCGGCACCTCGCGCGCCAGCAGGATCGAGCCCATCGCCGGCGCCACGTCGTAGCTGTGGTCGGTATGCCAGCCGCCGCCGATATTGTTCTTCTGCTCCTTCTCCTTGCGCACCTCGGCGATCTCGGGATAGCCCTCGACCGGCGTGAAGAAGCGGTTGATGTCGATCGGCCCCCAGCGCCGCGCAAACGCGATGTGCTGCTCCGGCGACAGGGTCTGGTTCCGGAAGAAGACGACACCGTGCGCGACGAACGCGTCGCGCACTTCCTGCCACTGGCGATTTGACAGATTGGCGAGATCGACACCCGAGATCTCCGCGCCGCAGCCGCCGGTCAGACGCCGCACCTCGATCGTCTCGTACGTCATTCTTTCCTCCGGGATCGTCTTCGCCTATAATCTGAATCTGAACCATGATTCGGATTATGAGTCAAGCCCAGCCTTCTCCCAGCGACGACCGGGTCGGCGCCTTGCCTGCCAAGCAGGCGCGCAGCCGGCGTACACGCGACCAGCTCCTGGCCGCCGGCTACAGCCTCGTCGAGGCCCGCGACTTCGAGGCCATGTCGATCGCCGATATCGCCAAGGCCGCCGGCTGCTCCGTCGGCGCGTTCTACTACCGCTTCGCCGACAAGGAGGCCTTCTTCCGGGCGATGATCGCCCACCGGCTGGAAGAGGCGCGCCGCCATGTCGGCGGCCTTCTGGCAGTCCCGGACGGCACTGATCCGCTCGAGACCGTGGTCGGCGCCGTGGCCGAAACCTTCCGCCGCCGGCCCGGCTTCCTGCGCGCGGCGCTGCGCAAGAGCATGGAGGATCCGTCGGCCTGGGAGCCGATGCGGGCGCACGGACACTTCGTGGCCGACCAGTTCCTGGAACGCCTGTCACGGGACGCCGGCCGGCGGCCGGCGCCGCACGTCGAGCAGCGCATCCGCTTCGCGTTCCAGATCATGAACGGCACGCTGATCAACGCGCTGATCAACGCGCCCGGCCCGCTGCGGCTCGACCACCCGGCCCTGACACGCGAGCTGCTGCGCGCCATGCGGCTGGTCATCGATGCGGGCGACTAGCCGCGGAAGCTGGCGTCCATCTCGCGCTCGAACACGGCATAGCCGGATTCCCTGCCGACAGTAAGGAACCGGCGGCCGTCGCGGACCTCGATCACAGGCAGGACCGTCGGTGGCGCGAAGGTGCCATAATGCGCCAGCAGCGCCGGCACCGTGGCGATCTCCGCCAGCTTCATCAGGTTGAGCTTGGTGGGGAACAGCACCGTGCGACGCCCGGCATCGGCATCGGCAACGGCTTGCGTCGGCTGGACCCACACCGAGTCCACCGATTCATGCCCATCGTGCAGCGCCAGCTGATCGGACGGCGCAGCCGCAACAAAGAACCGCGTGTCGAAGCGCTTGGGCACGAATGTCGGCGTGATCCAATGCGCATAGGACAGCATCGTATCGCAGGCCAGCACGAGACCCTCGGCGGCCGCCATGGCAGCCATCGAGACCTCGCCCTTGACCAGCGCCTGGCGATAGCGGTCCTCGATCGGCTTCAGCGCCGCGGCCGCGATCAGCTCGGCCTCGCCACGCCGGCGCGCCAGCAGGACACCGGCTTCCTCGAAGGCTTCGCGGATGCCCGCGACCCGGAAAGCCAGCTCGGCCTGCGACAGGCCTTCGACGCCGGTGCACAGATCCCGCAGCCGTGGATCGCTGTCGGCGCTATCGACCTTCCCGCCCGGGAACACCAGCGCCCCCGAAGCGAAATCGATCTGATGGTGCCGCACCACCATGAACACCTCGGGTGGCGAAGCCGGATCGCCGTCAATGGACGGACGCAGCAGCAGCACGGTGGTGGCTGGCACCGGGACGACCGGCGGTTTCTTTTCAGACATGGGATCCTGTTGCGTTGAAAAGCCTGTGCGTTGCATGCGCCGTGCCGGCGCCGGCGCGATGACGCCTACCTGCGCGTGGGGTCGTCGGACACCTGAACCAGCAGCTTGCCGAAGTTGCGTCCCTTCAGCAGGCCGATGAAAGCCTCGGGTGCGTTGTCGAGCCCTTTCACGACGTCCTCGCGATACTTGATCTTCCCGGCCTTCACTGCCGCCGGCACTTCCTTCCAGAAGCCGGCCATCTCGGCAAAATGGTCGCTGACGATGAAGCCTTTCACCAGCGCCCGCTTGACCAGGAGCAGCCGCCAGTCCGGACCAGGGTTCATCTGCATCTCGTTGTACTGCGAGATCAGCCCACACAGCGGCACGCGCGCGAAATCGTTGAGCTGCGGCACCACAGCCGCCTGCACGGCGCCGCCGACGTTCTCGAAGTACACGTCGATGCCCTTGGGGCAGGCGGCGCGCAGCGCCTTGAACAGGTTGGCGCCCTCGGCCCGATAATCGACGCAGGCATCGAAGCCGAGCTCCTTGACCACGTAGTCGCACTTCTCCTTGCCGCCGGCGATGCCCACGGCACGGCAGCCATGCAGCCTGGCCAGCTGGCCCACGACGGAACCGACCGCGCCCGATGCCGCCGACACCACGACCGTCTCGCGCGCCTGGGGCTGGCCGATCTGCATCAGGCCCCACCATGCCGTCTGGCCCGGCATGCCCAGGACCGACAGCGCCGCCGAGAGCGGCGCCGCATCGGGATCGAGCTTCATCGACATGGCGCCGTTGGATACGGCGTGGCTCTGCCAGCCCGAATACTCGACGACGAAATCGCCTTCCTTGAACTTGGGGTTGCGTGACTTCAGCACCTGGCCAACCGTGCCGCCCACCATGGCATCGCCCAGGTTGACGTTGGCGGCGTAGCCTTTGGCCTCGCTCATGCGGCCGCGCATGTAGGGATCGAGCGACAGCCAGATGGTGCGCGACAGGTATTCGCCATCCTTCGGCTCAGGTATCGGCGCGTCGACGACATCGAAATTCGCCAGCGTCGGCTCACCCTGCGGACGCGACTTCAGCAGCACGCGGCGGTTCATCTC
Organism: Vineibacter terrae; assembly: GCF_008039615.1. GTDB lineage: Bacteria > Pseudomonadota > Alphaproteobacteria > Reyranellales > Reyranellaceae > Vineibacter > Vineibacter terrae. Next base: position 60,952 of record NZ_VDUZ01000030.1, read on the forward strand.
GGCCATGGAAAGCCTCCCGATCGGATTGTTGCGGCACCGTAGTCGCATCGCCGCAGCGATGCCAGCGTATCGGTCCGATGATGGGACTGATGATCTGCTGGGCGAAACCCGGTATCAACCGGGCATCCGGGAACGCCGGACCGGCAGGGACGTTGCCTGCCTGCCGCCATCCCGCCCGGGCGCGCCGACACCCTGCACGCTGACGCGAGCATGACCCGATGCGCGTTATCGATCCTCAGGCGTTCTGGGCGCTGCTTGCCGGCATGAAGGTCTGCATGCTGATCACACGCGACGGCGCGGCACTGCAGGCCCGGTCGATGGCGCCCAATGTCGATGCCGATCGTGAGGAGATGCGCCTGGGACGCCGCCGGTGGCGCACGCCGCTACGCGTGGCTGCGTTTCCGTGATCCGGGCACCGGCCTGACCGGCGGCAAGTCCAGATCTGCCAGTTCTCAGAACCCCACCATCATGCGCGGGAAGGCAAAAGTGAAAGCCGACGCCAAGCCAAAGCCGAGCAGCAATGCCGCCAGCAGGTAGGCGACAAGCTCCCACCAGGTCGCGTGGTCACTGTGATGAGTATGGTCGGCGATAAACCGATGGAAGCGATCTACCGTGGCCATTGTTGCCTCCAGCTGCAGGTAGCGCCCTAACGGCGCCGGCAGGTGTAAGTTGCCTCGGTAGCCTTCATGTAGGTTGCAATGGGCACGACCTCAAGGGCGGGAACCGCATGGCTGACGCGCTCGTTGTCCCCGTGAGCGTTTGGTCATGGAGGTCAGCGATGCGCAGCCGACTGCTTCACGAGGACGACGGCCAGCGCACATTTGCGGTCGTGCTGGAAAGCGGCGAGGAAGCGCTTGAATCGCTCAATGACTTCGTGACGCGCGAAGGCATTGGTGCAGCGCAACTCTCCGCCATCGGTGCCTTCAGCAACGCTGTGCTGAACTACTTCGACTGGGAGCGCAAAAAGTACCTGCCCATCCCGGTATGGGAGCAGGTCGAGGTGGCGTCGCTGACCGGCGATGTCGCCCTGTCCCCGGACGGAAAACCGGCGTTGCATGTTCATGCGGTGCTCGGGCGCCGTGACGGCTCAGCGCTCGCTGGACACCTCACCGAAGCGCGGGTCAGGCCGACGCTGGAGGTGGTGGTCACCGAGTCGCCGGCCCATCTGCGCAAGAAGCACGATCCGAAAAGCGGCCTGGCTTTGATCCGGCCGGATGCATGACGCCGCAGCCATGCGGCGGGGAGGACGAACAATGCGCGTCCGAGCATCTTTCACACTGACCCTTGCCGCCGTGCTCGCATTGCCGGCGATGACCAATGCAGTGGAGTCCGAGCGCGTGGTCTGGAGAGGCTCGTATACAGCCTCCTATTCCGCCATCGCCGAGTGCCTGGCCCAGAAGATGTCCGGCGACTACGGCATGCCGGCGGCAGTGCGCACCCTCACCTATCGCATCCAGGTCGGCCTCTGGCGCGAAGGCACCCATCGCGGCCAGCCGGTTGCGGCTTTCTACATCCAGCCCGCCGGCGACGGCCCGGTCGAGATCACGTGGAGCCGCAGCGACAGGCTGGGCAACGACACCTTGCGTCTCGACGAAGCGGCGCGCAACGCCGCCATCGATTGCGGCGGACGCTCCGCCTGACGCAGCGACGATGCGATCAGAAGCACCCGGAAGAACAAGAACGCGGCGCAGGCTTCGCATGCCGGAACGCCGCAGCACCTTTGCCTGAGACGGGCTCGACTCGCGGCATGGCGGTCCGCCATCATCTGATGGCCATGACCCGTTCGTCCGCCCGCACCTTCGTTTGCCTGCCTGGCGCCTGGATGGGCGGCTGGTCATGGACGTTCGTTGCCGAGCGGCTGCGCGCCGCCGGCCACGCTGTCTTCACCCCGACCTTCCGCGGACTGGCTGAACGCGCGCACGAGCTGACGCCGCAGACCAGCAACGAGACCTGCGCTGACGATGTAGTGGCCTGCCTCGCCGATCACGACCTGCGTGACGTCGTGCTGGTGGGGCACTCCTTCGGCAGCCTGATTGCCGGGCTTGTCGTCGATCGCGATCCGGCGCGCGTGGCGCATTTCGTGATCGTCGACGGCGGCATCCCGCGCGACGGCCAGTCGATCTTCGGTCGCATACCGGCGCAGATCGCCGCCAAGCGGCAGAAGCTCGCCCAGGATATCAACGGTGTGAAGGTATTGCCGTTCGCGCCCGTGACCAGCCTGATCATCGACGACATGGACCTGGCGCGCTGGACCCACCGCCAGCTCACGCCGCATCCGCTGCGCTGCTATGTCGATCCGATCCGGTTGCGGCACCCGCCGGGCAACGGCGTGCCGATGACCTATATCGCCTGCGTCAAGCCGCGCTACCCGGTGTCCGCCGGCAACCACGAGCGCGTGCAGGCGATGACCGAGGTGCGCTTCCGGCCCATCGAGGCTGGCCACAACTGCATCATCTCGGCTCCCGACCTGGTCGCCGCCGAGCTGCTGGCAGTGCCATGACGCAGAAGGCGTTGCGTCTATAGCCGCCCCTTCGCTACGGTCGACGCATGGTGACACTACCCTACCCCCTCGTGGACCTCGACCTCGCTGCTCCGCTTGACCGCCACCGTGCCACGGTGTTGCCGGAGTGGATCGACTGGAACGGCCACATGAATGTCGGCTTCTACGTCGTGGCCTTCGACAAGGCGACCGATACGCTCTGCACCCAGCTCGGCGTCGGCTGGGAGTACACGCGCGAGAAGGTCGGGATGACCTTCGTGCTCGAGGCGCATGTCACCTACGATCGGGAAGTGCGCGAAGGCGATCCGCTGCGCATCACGACGCAGGTGCTCGACTACGATACCAAGCGCGTCCACTATTTCCACACGATGCATCACGGCAGTGATGGCTGGGTGGCGGCGACCAACGAGCTGATCCTGATGAACATCGACTACGAGACGCGACGCTCGGCCCCCTGGCCGCCCGAGACCTACCGGCGGCTGGAGCTGATGGCGGCCGCACATGCGACGCTGCCGCGGCCCGACAAGGCCGGCCGCACGATCGCGATCAAGCGGCGATAGCGACGCCGCCGGTCCCGCCTGCGTCAGAACTGGTAGCCCACACCCAGCGCCACGAGGGGCTGCAGGTCGCGGTGCGTGATCGGGCTGAACGCCGCGTCGCCCAGCAACCGGCTGAGGCCGAAGGAGAGCTGGATGAATCCGTGCTCCAGCGCGCGGTAGTGCAGCGAGATGCCGCCGTGCACGTCCTTCATGCCGGCACGCACCGTCGTGACGGGCTGGCCGGTGGCGATGGACTGGTTCTCGTTGATGCCGAAATAGGCGCGCATGTAGCGCCCGTTCGCCCAGGTCGCACCGACGCCGCCTTCGATCGTCAGGGACCTGGTCAGGGTGAAGCGCACGCCGTAGTCGAAGTTGACGACGACACCGTTGTCGCCGCCGGCGGTGCGGCCGGCGTCGATGGTGAACTCGCCGAAATCGGTACGGTAGGCCGCGGCGATCTTGAACACCGGGGCAAGGTCGATCCGCCCCAGCCCGTGAGCCCGGCCGTTGTTGTTGCGCCCTTCCGAATAGTAGATCGACGGGCCGACCCGGAACCCGCCCGCCTTGAAGGCCCAGACGCCCAGGCCATTGTCGTCGTTCAGGAAGACACGGTCCTTCCAGGTGGCGTCTGCCATCGGCTCGAACTGCAGGCTCATGCGCTGCGAGCCTTCGAACACCGGCGCAAACGCGACCCCCGCGCCGACATAGCCCGAGAAATCAGCCCAGGCCGAGGTCCTTCCCCTGGCGTCGGTGTCAGCTTGCGACTGGGCTGCAGCCGGCCCGGCACCCAGCGCCAGCATTGCCGCCATCAGGAACGCCGGGACGGTACGCGCCAATGGATCCATGCTCATATGGCCGCCAGGCGCCGCAGCGCATCACCCCGGATCCGATAGGGCAGCCACGTCTCGATATGCGTGCAGCCGATCGCTTCGTAGAAGCGGCGCGCCGGATTCCAGTGCAGGACATTGAGGTCGATGCGGCCATAGCCCCGGTCGTGGCATTCCCGTGCCAGCGCCGCCATCAGCGCCCGGCCGACACCCGCCTGCCGCACGTCCTCCTCGACCCAGATATCTTCCACGAACATCCCGCGACGGGCTTCCCAGACGGAGTAGTTGAACGTGTAGAGGGCGAAGCCCACCGGCCTGCCGTCGAGCTCGGCGATCATCGTGGCGAATTTCGCTTCCGGTCCGAAGCCGTCGCGCTTCAGGATCTCGGGCGTCGCCTGGACGGCATCGGGCTCGCCCTCGAACGTGGCGAGCGCCACGCAGAAACGGTGGATGGTGGCGGCGTCTTGCGGCAGCGCCTTGCGGACCGTGATCTGTGGCATTGAGGGATCGCGCTCAGAAAGTGGGGTGGCCGCCGTCGATCGACGGCACTGCGCCTGCAATGTCGCCGGGCGCGATGATGCCGGTGCATCCGTGGAGGATCTTCCCCGTCACGCCATTGCCCTCCTCCGGTCGGACGCAGCCACGCGACGGCTGCGTCACGCGGTCGGCACCAGCCCAGCCAGCGCCGCATCGACTGCCTCGCGGATCGCCGCCTCGTCACCGACCTGATTGGCCAGCAGCAGGATCAGGCGTGCATCAAAGGCGCGGCATTGCGCGTCGTCCAGCCCTTTATGCGCATCGACGATCAGGTTGTACACATCGTCCGGCCGCGCGAGGTTCAGATCATGCCGCAGCGCCGTCATCGTCATCCCTCCACAAGGCCGGCGGCGCGCCGCAGGCCGGCTGCCAGCGCCGCAAGATCGAGCGCCCGCCACCGGCCGGCGATCACCTGGTCGGGCCGCACGAGGTAGGTGGTGCCCGGACGGGCATCGCAACGACGCGCCAGCATGCCCTTCGTGTCATGCAAGGCGTCCCAGCCAGCCGGGCGGGCGCCGGCATCACGCATGACGGCGAGGCAGGCGACCGGGAACGGCGCGGCCAGGCGCGCGGCGGCATCGGACGGTAGCCCGTCCGGCGTATCGGCGAAGGTCACCACCGCGAAGCGTCCCGCGACGGCTTCGGTGGCCCAGATATCGTTGTCGTCGGCCAGCGGCGCGTCCGGCAGCACGTCGCCTGGCGGCGGCGCCGGCCCCCAATCCTCTGCGGCCCCGCCGGCATGCAGCGGCGAGTCGGAACAGCCGGTCGGGCGGCTCAGCCGGCCGCTGTTGACCATGGCACGCGCGAACGGAAAGTCCCGCGCCAGGTCGAGGACAGCGTCGCGCAAGACGCGGCTGGCGGGAAATTTGGGCGTGATGAAATCGGTGCTGCGCGTCGACTGTCGGATGTTCTCGCGCGCCGCCTGCACGCGCTCATGGCTGTAGCTCTCCAGCAGCGACGCCGGCGCGATGCCTTGGACAACCAGCGCCAGCTTCCAGCCGAGATTGTCCGCATCCTGCACGCCGGAGTTGCCGCCACGCGCGCCGAACGGCGAGACGACATGCGCCGCATCGCCGGCGAAGATCACCCGCCCATGCACGAAGCGCGGCAGCGTGCGGCAGGTGAACTTGTAGACGCTGCTCCACTCGTGGTCCCAGCGCGCAGCGGGACCGAACATGACGCCCAAGCGCCGGTCGATCGCTTCGATGCGGCGCTCGGCCTCGGCATCGGCGTCGCGGCCGAGCTGGAAGTCGACGCGCAGGACATCGTCGGCCTGGCGGTGCAGCAGCACTGAGTTCTGCGGGTGGAACGGCGGATAGAACCAGTATTTGCGGATGTTGGGCAGATCCGCCCGCATGCGGATATCGGCGATCAGGAATTGGTCGTCGAAGACCTCGCCTTCGTAAGGCAGCTTCAGCAGCGTGCGCACGGCGCTGCGCACGCCATCGCAGGCCACCAGCCAGGCGGCACGCAGCGTGTAGCGTCCGTCCGGGGTATGGACATCGACGGCGACATGGTCGTTGCCCGGCCGCACGTCGATGACCTTGTTGCGGAAGCGCAGGTCGACGCCGGCGACCTCGCCGCAGCGTTCGACGAGGAACTGCTCGCAATAGTACTGCTGCAGGTTGATGAACGCCGGGAAGCGCTGTCCCGGATCGGGCTGCATGTTGAAGCGATAGACCTGGCGGTCGCCGACATAGACTTCGCCGGTGTCCCACGTGACGCCCTTGGCGACCATGCGGTCGGCGACGCCCAGCCGGTGCCAGATCTCGAGCGTGCGCTGCGCCTGGCAGATCGATCGGCTGCCGATGCTGACCGTGTCGTCCTCATCGAGCACCGTGACCGGCACGCCCTTCAGGGCCAGGTCGAGCGCCAGGGTCAGCCCGACCAGCCCGGCGCCGACGATCACCACCGGGTAGGTCGACGCGACGCAGGCGCCGACCGTCAGCTCGGGTGGCGGCACATACGCGTACCGGGGATAGACGTAGCTGCCCATCTCGAAGCCGCCGACCGGAAGGCAGAGATCTACTCCAGCGACTTCCACATCTCGATGTCGCGTTCCGCCGTCCAGATGCGCGGATGCTCGATGCCCTTGGCCTCGTCGTAGGCACGCGACACGTCGAAGGGCATGCAGTGCTCGAAGATCACCCAGTTGCCATAGCGCGGGCCCAGCCTGGCCATCGCGGCATCGTAGGCCTTCTTGAGGTCGCCACCGGCAAGCGCGCTCTTCCTGACCTCGCCATAGAGCTCGGTGATGAAGGCCTGCGTGCCCGCGAGCCCCTCCTCCGCCGCTTCAGGCGTCATCAGGGCATCGCCACGGCCCGGCACCAGCGCCGCCGGCTTGAGGTCGCGCAGCCGCTGCAGCGTCTGCGGCCAGTCCTCGAAATAGGCATCGCCGGCGTAGGGCGTGGCCCCGAACTCCACCAGGTCGCCCGAGAACAGCACCCGCTCCTCGGGCAGCCAGGCGATGGTGTCGCCCTTGGTGTGGCCGCGGCCGGCATGGATGATGTCGACCTGGACCTTGCCCAGCCAGATCGTCATGCGATCGTTGAAGGTGATGGTGGGCCAGGTCAGCCCAGGAATCGATTCGGCATTGCGGAACAGCCGTGGAAAGCGCTGGAACTCCGACTTCCAGTCCTGCATGCCGCGCTCGACGATCAGCTCGCGCGTGGCCTCGCTGGCGATGATGTGCTCCGCGCCATAGGCCGAGGTGCCCAGCACGCGCACGGCATGGTAGTGGCTCAGCACCACGTAGCGGATCGGCTTGTCGGTCACGGTGCGGATGCGCTCGATGACCTGCTGCGCCATGGCCGGCGTCGCCTGGGCATCCAGCACCATCACGCAATCGTCGCCGATGATCACGCCCGTGTTCGGGTCGCCTTCGGCGGTGAAGCCGTAGGCGTGCTCCGACAGCCGGCTGAAGGTGATCTTCTTGTCTTCCAGGTCCGCCTGCGAGGCGAAGGCCTTGGCCATCGTCGTCCCTCCTTTGTCTCTACGCCGTTCGGCGCCGCCGCTGACGGTCAATTAGTTTCATATGTAACTGTACAGGCCACAGCCGAGTCAACCGGCGCGACGCCGGTGGTCACAGGCTCTGGTCCAGCCGCAGATACTTGTAGCGGTCCGTCGAGCGCACCGTGACCTCCTCCGATATGCCGTCGCGCTCGATGCCCAGCTTCACCGTCGAGCCGCTGGTGCCGCTGGCCCAAAGCTTGCGGTAGAAGTCGGCTACCTCCTCGACCTCGGTGCCGCCGACATCGCGAATGATGTCGCCGCGCCGCAGCCCGGCCTGGTCGGCTGGGCTGTCGGGCGACACGTAGGCGATGATCAGCCGGCCGTGCACTTCCTGGGTATAGACGCCGATCCAGGGCTTGGATGTCGGCGGACGCCGGCCTTCCTTCATGATGCCGAAGATCGGCTTCAGCCGGTTGATGGGAATGAACATGTTGCCCGGCAGCGTGCCGCCATGGGCGCGATAGGCATCGCCGACATAGAGCGAGCCGATGCCCAGCAGCGATCCCTCCTCGCTCAGCAGCGCCGCGCCACCGAACAGGCCGTAGGGCGGCGAGGTGAAGATCGCGTTCTCCAGCAGGTATTCCCAATAGCCGGCGAACTCCCGGCGGTCGACGACCACGGCCCGTTGGGCCATCTCCTCGCCGCCATGGCCGGCCACCGTGACCACGTCGCGGAATTTCAGCACATCCGAATCACCCAGCGGCAGCGGCCGGGCACGCAAAGGAAGCGCCGTGCGCAGCAGGCCGAAGCCGGATTCGTAGTCATAGGCCACCACGGTGGCCGATACGCGCCGGCCGCCGGCTTCGATGACCTCGACCGACTCGGCCTCCATGATGAGGTAGCCGACGGTCAGCACCAGGCCGTCCTCGTCGATCACCACGCCATGTCCCGCCCGCTCGGTTCCAAGCTGCTCGGCCGATCGGGCGGTGCGCGGGATGACCGCTTTCAGCGCCACGACGGCGGGCAATGCCCGCTTGACCGCATCCGGCAATCGCACGCGCTCACTTTGCGGTCCTGCCGGCTGATCCTGCTGCGCGTCCGCCGCTCCACCGAGGAAGACCGGGACCAGACTGGCGATGGCGATGTTGCGCCACTTGTTGCCCTGACGCGGCATCGTGCCCTCCTTCGCCGGCACGGCGCTGCTGCACCTGTGATGCAAGCGAGGTTAGCACGATGGCGTTGCGCTGAAAAATGTTCAGCCACGCACGCTGTAGTGAAAGATGCACAGGAGATATCTGAAAAGCCGCTTCAAGCCCGCGGATTCGACGCAACTTCCAGCCGCTCCGGCACGTTCACCCAACAAGCGTGCTGCAACGGGCCAACGCCCGCGCTGTCGCGCCCGACCTGTCCGCACTGTGTTGGAGAAAGCCATGAAAAGCAAGCATGTGACCCTCCCGACGGTCGCCTCGGTGCTGGCGTTGTCGCTCGCCTTCACCGGACCGGCCCTGTCGCAGACGACAACCACACCCGGATCACCACCGTCGCCGCCGCCCGTGAGCTCGACCACCGACAAGGGCGTGGTGCCCGATGGCGCCGTGGCGCGGGCCAACGCCATGATCGGCACGTCGGTGCGCAACAGCGCCGGCGACAAGATCGGCACGGTCGACGACCTGCTGATAGGCAGCGATTCGAAAGTGAACTATGCAGTGCTGAGCGTCGGCGGCTTCCTTGGCATTGGTGATCGCCTGGTGGCCATCCCCATCAGCGACCTGCAGATGGCGGCAGACCACATGGTCTATCCGTCGGCCACCAAGGAATCGGTAGCCAAGATGCCGAAGTTCGATCGCAGCGCCGTGTACTATCCTGGCTACGTGAAGGACGTGCCGCGCACGCCGCCGAGCACGCCGTCGCCGGGCACCGGCACGACGCCGCGCACCACAAACTAGCGCTCCTTCGCATTGAGCGCCGCGAGGAAGGAGGGTGCAAGCGCACCCTCCTTTCCTGTCCCGACCATGGGCGCCTGCGCTGTCATCCGATCCCGATGCAGACCTTCCCGAAATGCCGGCCGGCGCTCATATGCGCCATGGCGTCAGCCCACTTCGCCAACGGAAAGACGCTGTCGACCACCGGCTTCAGCTTGGCCGCATCGATCGCCCTGATCATCTGATCGAGGTCGGCACGGTTGCCGACCGTGACGCCCTGCAAGCGCAGGTTGCTCATCACGATCAGCGCCACCGGCATGTCGCCGGCCGCGCCGTCGAGCACGCCGATCATGCTGAGGGTGCCGCCGAACCGCGTCGCGCGGATCGATTGCGCCAGCGTGCCGGCGCCGCCGACCTCCACCACCTGGTCGACACCCTGCCCGCCATTGGCGGCACGCGCCGCCTTGCCCCATTCCGGCGTGGTCTTGTAGTTGATGCCGACATCGGCGCCGAGCGCCTTCAGCCGCGCGATCTTCTCGTCGCTCGACGACGTGGCGATGACGCGACAGCCGCGCAGCTTGGCGAACTGCAGCGCGAAGATCGACACACCGCCGCTGCCTTGCGTGAGCACCACGTCGCCCGGCTCGGTGGTCGCCTGAGCCACCACCGCGCTCCAGGCCGTAAGGCCGGCACACGGCAGGCAGGCGGCTTCCTCGTACGACAAATGATCGGGTATGACCGACACGCCGGTCTCGTCGAACACGCCGAACTCGCGCAGCGCCCCGTCGTTGGGTCCGCCCAGCGGCGCCTTGTCGGGCAGCGCGCGCGGGTCGAGCCGATGCGCCGGCCCGGCCAGCCATTTCTGGAAGAAGCTCATCGTGACGCGATCACCAGGCTTCACGCGCGCCACGCCCGGCCCGACCTCGGCGACCTCGCCGGCGCCGTCGGACACCGGCACGAAGGGCGGCTTCGCCACCGAACCGTAGCCACCCTTGACCATCAGCAGATCGCGATAGTTCAGCGACGCGGCGCGAATGCGCACCAGGACCTGGCCCGGCCCCGGCTTGGGTGTCGGCAGGTCGCGCAATTCGAGCTTGCCGAATGCTTCGAGGATGACGGCTTTCATGGAACGGAACTCGGATCAACGGTTGCGGGTATGGCACGAAGGATGACGACACCAGCCGGATGCGGCAAGCCGCAGGTCTCGATCGCCCATGCTTCACCGCCGTGAAAGAAGTGACCGCCCCGTTTTTGCCCCATTTGGCAGGCCATGACGCTTGATCGCCTTCGTCGCGTCCGATCTAGTGCGGGGCTGGCACCTCATTTGACCCGCCGAGGGAGGATGAACCGATGACCCGCTGCCAGATGCTGACCGCCGCGATCACGGCATCGTTGCTCATCCCGGCGGCGGCCAGCGCGCAGGCACCGACGGCGGGTCTGAACGAGCTGATCGCCAAGCACGCCAGAGCCAATGGTGTGCCGGAAGCTCTCGTGCACCGCATCTGCCGCGAGGAGAGCCGCTATCAGCCGCGCGTGGTCGGTGGCGGCGGTGCGATGGGACTGATGCAGATCAAGTACACCACGGCGCGCGGCCTGGGTTATCGCGGCTCGGCGGCCGGCCTGCTTGATCCCGACACCAACCTCACCTGGGGCGTGCGCTATCTCGCCGGCGCCTACAGGATGGCCCAGGGCGACGCCAAGGTCGCGCGCGTCCTCTACGGCACGGGCTATTGAATATCGGGCGGCGTGGCCGCCTGTCATCAAACCAACATCACCTGTCATCTAGGTTGTCACGCGCAGGACATGCAGCGTGAGGATCAGGCGTGAGCGTCGACAGCCAGCGCGGCGGCGAGCTGCTGAAACGAGCCGTCCATCGCAACGGAGCCTTGTCCCGCGACGGGATGCTCGAGCACCTCTTCACATGGGCCTTCAAGGGGCTCGTCTATCCGCAGATCTGGGAAGACCCCGAAGTCGATCTCGAGGCGCTGGCGATCGGCTCCGATTGCCACGTGGTGGCCATCGCCTCGGGCGGTTGCAATATCCTCTCCTATCTCACGGCAGACCCGGGACGCATCACGGCCGTCGACCTCAACCGCGCCCATGTCGCGCTCAGCCGGCTGAAGCTCGTGGCGGCGCAGCACCTGCCGAGCTGGCCGGCGTTCTATCGCTTTTTCGGCGAGGCCGACGACAAGGCCAATGTCGCCGCCTACTGGCGCTTCCTCGCGCCCCGCCTCGATGCCGCGAGCCGCGCCTACTGGGAAGGCCGCGGCCTGCTCGGGCTTGGGCGGCGGCGGGTGACGCTGTTCGCGCGCAATTTCTACCGTCACGGACTGCTCGGCCATTTCCTCAGCGCCGGCTACTGGGCGGCTCGGCTCTACGGCGTGGATCTGCGCCAGGCGCTGCGGGCCCGGACGCTGGCCGAGCAGCGTCGCTTCTTCGATTCCGCGCTGGCGCCGCTGTTCGACAAGAAGCTCGTGCGCTGGGCCACCAGCAGCCGCATGTCGCTCTACGGGCTGGGCATCCCGCCGGCCCAGTACGACACGCTCGCCGCAGCGGCCGACGGCCATGTCGCCACGGTGCTGCGCGCCCGGGTCGAGCGGCTGGCCTGCGGCTTCAGCCTCGCGGACAACTACTTCGCCTGGCAAGCCTTCGGTCGCGCCTATGCCGATGACGCCGACGGGCCCCTGCCGCCATACCTGCGGCGCGACCACTTCGAGGCGGTGCGCACACGCGCCGATCGGGTCGAGGTCCTGCATCGCTCGCTGACCGACTACCTGGAAAGCCGGCCGGCGCGCTCCATCGACCGCTACGTGCTGCTCGATGCCCAGGACTGGATGACCGACGATCAGCTCAACACGCTGTGGCAGCAGATCACGCGCACGGCCCGGCCCGGGGCGCGGGTCATCTTCAGAACCGCAGCCGCGCCGAGCCTGCTGCCCGGCCGGGTCGCTCCCGACACGCTGGCATGCTGGCACTACGACGATGCAACGTCGCAGGCGCTGACGGCGCGTGACCGCTCGGCGATCTACGGCGGGTTCCATCTCTACATCCGGCAGGGATGACCAGTGGGCGCCGAGGCCGCCGCGCTGCTGATGGACCGGATGTACCGGCACCAGCGGCATGTTTACGACGCCAGCCGCAAATATTATCTCCTTGGACGCGATCGCCTGATCGCGCGCCTGCAGCCGGCGCCGGGCGCGACCGTGCTGGAGATCGGCTGCGGCACCGGCCGCAACCTGATCGCGGCGGCCCGGCGCTATCCGCACGCGCGCCTCCACGGCCTCGACGTCTCGTCGGCGATGCTGGACACGGCCGGCCGCCGCGTTGCGCGCGCCGGGCTGTCGTCGCGCATCCGGCTGGCCGAAGCCGATGCCACCGCCTTCGACCCGGCTGTCTGCTGTGGTGCCGCACGCTTCGATCGCGTGTTCATCTCCTACAGCCTGTCGATGATCCCTGCCTGGCGTGACGTGGTCGACGGCGTGCCGCGGCTGCTGGCGCCCGGTGGGGCGCTGCACGTGGTCGATTTCGGAGACCAGGCGCATCTGCCGCGCTGGCTGCGGCAGGGGCTGCGGCGCTGGCTGGCCCTGTTCGATGTGGCGCCGTGCGACGATCTGCCCGCCTTGCTGCGCGCGGTCGCGGCGCGCTCCAATCTTTCTGTCAGCGTCGAGCCGCTTTATCGCGGCTATGCACGCTACGCGGTGATGCACAACCCCTGACCGCATCGATGCCGCCTCGGCCGCCCGGCAGGCTCGCCCGGCGCGCGCCGCTCGGCTATGGTGCGGCATGCCTGCCTGCCATAGCTTGCCACTGATCAACGGCCGCGTCCCCGCTCACCGTCGGGGCACGATCGCCCGTGACGCGACGAGTCACGGGATCGTGAGCGAGGTCGGCCATGGCTCGAGGCCGTGTTGGCGGGCTGCGGTCTTGGGGTCGCTTCCGCGTCAATTGTGTCCTATTACCACCACCGCAGCTCGAGTTGAGCGCGTGCGGAGTTCGTGAATGGCAGCAGCAAAGAAGAAGACGGCAAAATCCAAGGCACCGGCGTCGGTCAAGAAGGCGGCGCCGAAGAAGGCCGTTGACCTTCGGCCCAAGGCCGGCGGCGCCAAGGCCGCGTCTGCCAAGCCGCAAGCGCCGGCAAAGGCCAAAGCCGTCGCCAAGCCCGTTGCTGCAAAGCCAAAGGCCGCCGTAAAGGCCACGAAGCCTGTCGCGAAGCCGAAGGCGGCAGCGCCCGCCGCCAAGGCGACACGCAGCACGCTGCCCGAGCCCAAGACCAGGCCTGTGAAGCCGCCGCAGAAGCCTGCCAGCGCGGCGAAGCCGGCGCGCAAGGCGCCGGCAGCGCCGGCGATCAAGCCCGCAGCGCGGCCGGCGCCGCCTGCCATCGACACCGCGCTGCTGCACGACATGGTCGCCTGGGCCAAGGCTGCCGGCGCCGATGCCGTCGACGCCATCTACGTCGAAGGCACGCAGCTCTCGGTCAGCCAACGGCTGGGCGCGCGCGAGCAGCTTGAGCGCAGCGAGGGCCGCGACCTGGGCTTGCGCGCGTTCGTCGGGACGCGGCAGGCGATCGTCTCCTCCACCGACCTTGAAGCCGGCGCACTGAAGGAGCTTGCCGGCCGCGCCGTGGCAATGGCGCGGGCCGTGCCCGAGGATCCGGTATGCGGGCTGGCGCCGGCGGAGATGCTGGCGCGGCAATGGCCGGACCTCGACCTCGATGACGGGGCCGAGGCCTCGGTCGAGCAGCTTGCCGACTGGTGCGCGCGTGCCGAGGATGCGGCGCGCGCCGTTGCCGGCGTCACCAACTCCGAAGGCGCCTCGGCGTCCTGGGGTCGCACCCGCGTAGCGCTGGCTGCCAGCAACGGTTTCGCCGGCGACTACAGCCGCGGCGGCTACTCGCTCTCCTGTTCCGTGCTGGCCGGCGACGGCACCGGCATGGAGCGCGACTACGATTGGACCAGCGGCATCTATGTCGACCAGCTCGAGGCGCCGGAGAAGATCGGCCGCACGGCCGGCGAGAAGGCCGTCAGGCGGCTCAATCCCCGCCGCATGAAGAGCACCAAGGCCCCGGTCGTCTACGACCAGCGGGTCGCTTCCAGCATGCTGGGCCACCTCGCCGGCGCCATCAACGGCCGCGCGATCGCGCGCAAGACGTCGTTCCTGCTCGACAGGCTGGGCCAGCGCATCTTCAAGCCCGGCCTTCGCATCATCGATGACCCGCACCGCAAGCGTGAATCGGGCTCGCGCCCGTTCGATGGCGAAGGCCTGCCGACCCGCCGCTGGAACATCGTCGATGACGGCACCCTCACCACCTGGGTGCTGGACCTGGCATCGGCACGGCAGCTCGACCTCGCGCCCACCGGACACGGCAGCCGCGGCGTCTCGGGGCCGCCCGGCCCTTCGACCAGCAACCTCTATCTGGAGGCCGGCAGCGCCTCGGTCGACGAGCTGATCGCCGATATCGACAATGGCCTCTACATCACCGAGCTGATCGGCTTTGGCGTCAACGGCGTCACCGGCGACTACAGCCGCGGCGCGGCGGGCTTCTGGATCGAGAACGGCAAGCTCGCCTGGCCGGTCTCCGGCATGACTGTTGCCGGCAACCTCAAGGACATGTTCCTCAACCTGACGCCGGCCAACGACCTGGTCTTCAAAGGCGCCGTCAACGCACCGACCGTGCGCATCGACGGCATGACCATCGCCGGCGAGTAGGATCATGAAGGCCGTCCGTCCCCTGCTGCGCCCGATCGCCCTCGCCGGCTGCCTGCTCGCCGTGGCGAGCGTGCCGGCGATGGCGCAATCGGGCGACTTCCGCGCCTGCCTCGATGCCATCCGCGACACGGCCGTCGGCCAGGGCGTGCCGCAGGGCACCGCCGACCAGGCGCTGCGCACGGTCACGCCCGATCCGCGCGTGCTCGAGCTGGACGGCCGGCAGCCGGAATTCACGCTCACGCTCGGGCGCTACCTTGCCAACGCGATCAGCGCCGAGCGCATCGCCAAAGGTCAGCAGATGCTGGCGCGCCATCGCGCCGTGCTCGATCCGATCGAGCGTGAGTACGGCGTGCAGGCGAGCTACCTCGTGTCGTTCTGGGGCCTGGAAACCAACTACGGTGCCATCATGGGTGACTTCTCGGTCATCCGCTCGCTCGCCACGCTGGCCTGCCGGAGCAAGCGCGCGGCATTCTTCGCCAACGAACTGGTGCAGGCGCTGAAGATCCTCGCCAACAATCACATGACCGTGGCGCAGATGAAGGGCTCATGGGCGGGCGCCATGGGCAACACCCAGTTCATGCCCTCGACCTACGTCAACTACGCCGTCGACCGCGACGGCAATGGCCGCGTCGACCTGTGGACCAGCCTGCCCGACGTCTTCGCCTCGTCCGCCAATTTCCTGTCCAGGAGCGGCTGGAAGCGCGGCCAGCCGTCGCATGACGAGGTGGTGCTGCCGCCAGGCTTCGACTACGCCCGGGTCGACCTGTCGACCGAGCGCCCGGTGCGGGAGTGGCAATCGCTGGGCGTGCGCTACGCCGACGGTCGGCCGCTGGCCGATTTCGGCGAGCGCGCCGCCATCGCGCAGCCCGCCGGCTACCGCGGGCCGGCCTTCATGCTGTGGCCGAACTACAAGGTGATCATGATCTGGAACCGCTCGCAGCTTTACGCCATCTCGGTGGGCGAGCTGGCGCGGCAGATCGCGGGCGGCCCCGGCCTGATGCAGCCGCCGCCGGCCGACGACCAGCCGCTGGCGCGCGAGACGGTGATCGACATGCAGGGCCGCCTGCAGCGGCTGGGACTCTACGGCGACGAGATCGACGGCCTGCTCGGCCCGCGCACCCGCGCCGCCATCCGTGATTTCCAGATCCGCGCCCGCGTGGTCGCCGACGGCTACCCTACCGCCGACACCGTGGCCCGCCTGCGCGCCGCCGCGCCGTAGTCTCTTGCCGGGAGCGCGCCACTCCAGTGGCGCACCGGCACGGAGGGCCGGCCTATCAATTCACCGCTCATGATCCGGCGCTACGCGCCGGTGCGCCACTGGAATGGCGCGCCCCCAGCCTCACGCCGGCGGCATCAGCAGCCGCAGGCGGCGTGGCGCGACGGTGACGGTCACCGGCAGCGCCGCCGTGTGGTCGCCGTCGACCTGGACCGGCTCGTCGCCCTCGCCGCCCGCGATGCGGACCTCCGTCGCCTCGATCACGCGGTAGCCTGCCATCGTGGGTAGCCGGCCGGTGACCAGGCCGGCGCCGTAGCGCACGACCTGAGCCCGGCCGCCACGCTCGAACAGGCACACCGACAGGATCGGCCGGCGCAGATCGGCCGCCGGCGCCACGACGAAAGGCCCGCCATAGAAGCGGCCGTTGCTGACGACGGCCGAGGCCGCCGGATATGGCCGCCCGTCAATCGTCACCCGATAGCGCCGATCACGATACCGGATCATCTCGACCAGCGACCGCCAGACATAGGCGCCCTTGCCGAAGCGTCGCTTCAGGTCGGTGCCGACCGTGGCGACAACATGCGCATCGAAGCCGGCTCCGACCATCAGCAGGAAGCAGGAGCACGCCCCCGCCGCATCGGCGAGCCTTCCGACCATGATCGGCGTCGCTTCACCTTGCACGAGGGCCGCCGTCAGGGCCTCGATACGGGTGCCGACGCCGATCTCGCGGGCCAGCACATTGGCCGTTCCCAGGGCGATGATGCCCAACGCCAGGTCGTCGGCCGGACGGGCCATCAGGCCGTTGACGACCTCGTTGATGGTGCCATCACCGCCGGCTGCCACGACCGCGTCGTAGCGGCCGGCGTCAGCGTCGCGGGCCAGCCGCTCGGCATCGCCACGGGCTTCGGTATCGACGATGTCGACCACGAGGCCGCGCGCGCGCACCGCGGCCGCGACCGCGTCGAAGACGCGGGGATGGCGCCGTCCGGCTGTCGGGTTGCGGATCACCAGGAGGCGGCGGATGGGGAGGGGCGCGGCGGGTTGCATACCAGGACGTGTGGAGGAAGTGCGTGCCCGGCCGTAATCGAACCGCCGCACAAGAGTCACAATGCCATCATCGATCAAACGTACAACGACTGCATTGAATCAACCCTTCGCGCCTTGCGCAACGAGAACCGGCAAGAGATGGTTCCATGAACGCGCTGCGGTCGGCGCCAGCAAGATGGCGGGCAATCTACCTCTCCGATATCCACCTTGGCACCAGGGGATGTCAGGCGGAGATGCTGCTCGACTTCCTGCGCAACAACGAGAGCGACTACCTGTACCTGGTCGGCGACATCGTCGACGGCTGGCGCCTCAGGCGTTGGTGGTACTGGCCGCAGTCCCACAACGATGTCGTGCAGAAGGTGCTGCGCAAGGCCCGCAAGGGTACCAAGGTCATCTATGTCCCCGGCAACCACGACGAGGCGGCTCGCGACTATTGCGGCCTGCTGTTCGGCGGTGTCGAGGTCTGCGCCGAAGCGATCCACGAGACGGCCGATGGCCGCAAGCTGCTGATCCTCCACGGCGACGTCTTCGACGGTGTGGTGCGCCACGCCAAATGGCTGGCCATCCTGGGCGACTGGGCGTACGCCGCCGCGCTGAAGCTGAACTACATCTTCAACGGCATCCGCCGCGCGCTAGGGCTGCCTTACTGGTCGCTGTCGGCGTACCTCAAGCACAAGGTCAAGAACGCCGTCGAGTACATCGGCCGGTTCGAGGCGGCGGTGGCGGCCGAAGCCCGCCGCCGCGGTGTCGACGGCGTCGTCTGCGGCCATATCCATCACGCCGAGATTCGCACGATCGACGGCGTGCTCTACTGCAACGATGGCGACTGGGTCGAGAGCTGCACGGCGCTGGTCGAGGACCGCGACGGGCACATGTCGATCCTGCGGTGGACGGAAGAGCGCGCGCGGCGGCTCGTTCCCGTCCCGGCGCCGGCCAGGCTGGCTGCCGAGTAGGCCGACATCGTGCGGATCGCCATCGTCACGGACGCTTGGCTGCCCCAGGTCAACGGTGTCGTGCGCACGCTGGATACCGTCCGCGGCGAGCTGGTGGCGATGGGCCACGAGGTCGAGATGTTCGGTCCCGACCGGTTCCGCACCTGGCCATGCCCGACCTATCCCGAGATCCGGCTTGCGCTCCTTCCGGCGCGACGGCTGGCCAGCCTGCTCGCGGCCTTCGCGCCGGAGGCGATCCATATCGCCACCGAGGGCCCACTTGGCATCGCCGCGCGGCGCCTCTGCGTGCGCCGGAAGCTGCCGTTCACGACCGCCTACCACACGCGCTTTCCCGAGTACGTGCGGGCCCGCTTCCTGTTCCCGACGGCCTGGACCTACGCCATCATGCGCCGCTTCCACGGACCGTCGTCGGGCATCATGGTCTCGACCGACAGCATCCGCAGCGATCTTGCCGCGCGCGGTTTCCGCAACATCCGTCCCTGGACGCGCGGCGTCGACCTCGAGCTGTTCCATCCACGCCCGCCCGGGGCGACGCTGCAAGACGGTGATCGGCCGATCTGGCTCTATGTCGGCCGCGTCGCGGTGGAGAAGAACATCGAGGCGTTCCTGGCGCTCGACCTGCCAGGCCGCAAATGGGTGGTCGGCGGCGGCCCGCTCCTGCCCAAATATGTCGCGCGATACCCGAATATACGCTTCACCGGCCAGCAGCAGGGCGAGCAGCTTGCGGCGCTCTACCGCGCGGCCGACGTGTTCGTCTTCCCCAGCCGCACCGACACGTTCGGCCTGGTGCTGCTGGAGGCGCTGGCGTCGGGCCTGCCGGTGGCAGCCTACCCCGTGCCCGGTCCGCGCGACGTGATCGGCAACGCGCCGGTCGGCGCCTTGAACGACGATCTGCGGGCGGCGGCGCTGATGGCGCTTGATGCCGACCGCGCCGCGTGCCGGGCACATGCCGCGCGCTACTCATGGCGGCATACGGCCGAGGTCTTCTTCGCCAACCTGGTGCCATTGCCGGCGCCTGAGACGGTGTGGCGGGCCGCCGCGCCTCAGTCCGCGGGCTCGGGCTCGCCAGCGCCCAATCGCGCCTGAGCCGGCCTCGCTCAGCCGGAGGGTTGCCCCGCATCCAGCCAGGCCTTGTACGCCGCCTTGGTCTCGTCATTGGGCGGGTAGAGGCCGGGTATGGCCTTGCCCTTCATCACCTGCAGCGCGATGAATTTCTCGAGGTGCTCCTGGTCGGCCGAGTCACGGGCCACCTCGTCCGCCAGATGACGCGGCACCACGACGACGCCGTCGGCATCGGACACGATCACGTCGTTGGGGAACACCGGCACGCCACCGCAGCCGATCGGCCGCTGCACGTCGATCGGCATCAGGCTGGTCATGCTGGGCGGCGCCGTCGGACAGACGGCGAAAACCGGCAGGTCCATGCTGGCGATGACCGGCGCATCGCGCATGCCGCCGTCCGAGACCACGCCGGCGATGCCGCGCACCATCATCCGCGCCGCCAGGATATCGCCGAACGTGCCGCTGCGCAGCTCGCCGCCCGTCGACACGACCACCACCGCGCCGGCCGGCGCATGCTCGACGGCTTCGCGTTGGGCATTGGACGGGTCGGTCGGCTTGGGCGGCGGCGTCAGGTCCTCGCGTGCCGGGATGTAGCGCAGCGTATAGGCAGGGCCGACCATGCGGGCGGCGTTGGGATTCATGGGCCGCAGGTTGATCGCCATGTTGCGCAAGCCGCGCTTCATGAGCTGCATCGTGATGGTGGCCGTGCTCGCGGCCTGGAACAGCTTGATCGTTTCCGGCGTCAACGCCTTGAAGACAACTGCCTCGCTCATGCGTTTCTCCTTCTGGCTGAGATCAGAGTGACGTTGACTGCGCCGTCATTCAATGCGCATGGCCCCGTCGCGTTGCGGCCTCTACTTGTGGTTGACATCGCCGCAGCTTTCATCCCCAGTTCCAGCCTGGGGAGCAAGGGGACTGACATGGCGAGACAAGCACGCGGGATCGGCAAGCCTGCCGCGAAGCGGGCGGTACGACCGAAAGTGCCACCCATCGAAGCCCCTGAAGCAATGGCGAAGCGACACCCGCCCCCCGCGGATGCACGCACATTGCGGGACCGTGACGATTCCACCATCAGGGTCGGCAATCGGAAATTCCGGGGCAAAGTCGCATGGCTAGCCGGACGCAAGCTCGACATCCTTCCAGACATGCCCGATATCCGCGACCGTATCTATCATCCCCATCTGCGCGCGTTGCACCCCGGGATCTACCCCAGGATCGCCTTTTCAATTCGCAACCAGGGCAATGACTCGAGTTGCACCGGGTTCGCATTGGCGCATGTGGTCGACGTCCTGCGCTTCAAGGAGATCGGTGCCGACAGCCCGCAGCGTGTCAGCGCGCGCATGCTGTACGAGATTGCCAAGCGCAACGACGAATGGGCAGGCACCGCCTACGAGGGCTCCAGTATCCGCGGTGCCCTCAAGGGCTTTTTCCGCAACGGCGTATGCAGCGATGCGACCGCGCCCGATCTCCCCGGTACCCAGGCATGGGTGTTGACGTACGATATGGCGAGGGAAGCACGAGAAACCCGGTTGGGCGCTTATTTCCGCCTCGAACCGGACATCAGCGACTACCACGCAGCGCTGAATGACGTGGGTGTAATCTACGCTTCGGCGCAGATTCATTCCAACTGGGCAGCGCCTGAGGAAGGCCGCATCAAGCCCAACGGAAAGCCTGAAGGCGGCCACGCCTTCGCTATCGTCGGCTACGACGATAGGGGTTTCTGGGTTCTCAATTCATGGGGATCGGCCTGGGGCGTCAATGGGATAGCGCACTGGGACTACAAGGACTGGGCAGCGACGATCATGGATGCCTGGGTCCTGCAGTTGGGCGTGCGCGCTCCCAACGCATTTGGTGCTGTACCGCGCGTTACGCCGTCGAGCACCAGCGGTTTGTTCGGCTTCGGCGAACCCAGCCGCGGCGATATCATCGGGCACTTTATCAATATCGACGATGGCCGTTTCATCACCGCTGGCAAGTACGGATCACCTGACGAAGTGGAGATGCAGGAAACCGTGACGCGGCTCACGTTGCCCGAAGCCAACAACGGCATTGGATACGATCATCTCGCCATCTACGCCCACGGCGGGCTGAATTCGCTCGCTGCCGAAGCCGAGCGAATTGCGACGTGGAAGCGGCACGACGTCTTCGGCAGGAACGCCATCTACAACTTCCACCTCATGTGGGGCTCCGGCTTTATCGATGAGGCGTTCGGGAAGCTTTCCGCCTCGCCGGCTGTCGGCCGCGTCGGCGGCCGGCTGTCCGACTGGCTCTTCGAAGCCGGGTTGGGGCGGGAAACCGGCGCTTATGCCTGGCGCAACATGAAGCAGGACGCCGAGTCGGCGTTCGACGGGCGTCCGGACTACGACGGTGGCTTCAGGGGGATGGCGCCGTTGCTGGCCGGACTCGACAAGGCGACAAAGCGACCCAGGCTACATCTGATCGGCCATAGCGCGGGTGCCATTGTCCTGGGGCACCTGCTGACGGCGCTCAGGCGCTTCAAGCTGAATGAGCTCAAGCTCGGCAGCATCCACCTGATGGCGCCTGCCTGCACGGTGGATTTCTTCAAGAAGCACTACGAGCCCTATCTTGAGGATCAGGGTGCGATGCGGTTGGAGGATGGCATCTACCTTTACAATCTCACCGATCAGCTGGAGCTGGACGACACGGTATCGAGCAACTTCCCGCTTCTGCCGTCCTATAGCCGCTCCTTGCTGTATCTGGTATCCCGCGCGTACGAAAATTCCCCTAATACCCCGCTGGCGGGCATGCAGCTCCACGCTGGCGCCATGCCCGCCGACCCGAAGCTCTCCGTCGCATACGCCTCATCGACATCCCCTCACACGAGGTCGAGCTCGCATGGGGGCTTCGACAACGACGCAACGACGTTGACCACGATTATGTCACGGATCATTGGCAGGGCGATTGCGTCACCGCCCACAGACGATGAGCTGACGGGTTACTGAGTCGGACGGCTTCGAAATCACGACCAGTGAATCCAAGGACCACGCACTTGGGTTGTGGCAGATGACCGCTCGCGCCGAGCGCGTCGAAACTTGTGCGCAATGTTTGGCGATGCCTCCAGCCGCCCTGGTCCGACCATGCGCGCAGCATCGGGGTTCATGGGCCGCAGTTTCTCCCTCACGATTTGGGAGCGCCGGCATCCTGCCAGCCGATGATCCGGCGCTACGCGCCGGTGCCGGCCGGAAGCCGGCGCTCCCGGGCTCAGAACAAATTGCCTTGCGGGCCACCGTCGCGGCGGCGCGACTTGGCGGCCGCCGGCGTCGCCGCAATGGGCCTGCCGTCCGCTGCATCGATGGTCGCCCCCACCGTGCCGTCGGCGAACTCGATGCGCACAGCGCTGCCCGGCACGGTGGCTGCGGCCGATGGCAGCGTATGCCCTGAGGCGTCGCGCACCAGTGTGAAGCCGCGCGCCAAGGTGCCTTTGAACGAGTAGCTCTCCAGCAGCTTGCCCAGCCCGTCCAGGGCCGTGCTGCGCTGGTCTGTGAGCCCGCGCGTCGCGCGTGCCAGCCGGTCCGACAATGCGGTGATCCGATCGCCGGCGCGCTCGCTCTTCTGCTGCGACTCGCCGGCGTAGCGGCGCAGCGCGCCGCTCAGCGCGCGCCATTCGCCGGCCAGCAGCTGCGCTTTGGCGTCGATGGTCTGGCGCGGCGTGCGCAGGCGATCGGCGACGCCGACGAAGGCAGCCCGCCGCAGCGCGACAAGGTTGATGGTCGCCGTCGACAGCCGCTCGCTGCACACGTCCAGGCGCTGCACACGCTCCTCGATCAGCCGCACGGGATCGGGCAGGCCGCGCGCCAAGCCTGCCAGGTCCCGCTCGGCTTCGCGCAGGCGGCGGTTCAGCGCGTTGAGCAGCCGGCCGTCATGGTCGCGGATATCGGCCAGCAGCTCGGCCCGCACCGGCACGGCCATCTCGGCTGCCGCGGTGGGGGTAGGCGCACGCCGGTCGGCCGCGAAGTCGATCAGCGTGGTGTCGGTCTCGTGGCCCACCGCCGATATCAGCGGGATGGCGGAGGCGGCCGCGGCGCGCACCACCACCTCCTCGTTGAAGGCCCACAGATCCTCCAGGCTGCCGCCGCCGCGCGCCACGATCAGCACGTCGGGCCGCGGCACCGTGCCGCCCGGCACGAGCTGGTTGAAGCCGGTGATCGCGGCCGCCACCTCCGCCGCCGCCGTCGTGCCCTGCACGGCCACCGGCCAGATCAGCACGTGGCGCGGGAAGCGATCGGCCAGCCGATGCAGGATGTCGCGGATCACCGCGCCGCTCGGCGAAGTCACGACACCGATCACATCGGGCAGGAACGGCAGTGCCCGCTTGCGCCCGGCGTCGAACAAGCCTTCGGCCTGCAGCTTCTTGCGCCGCTCCTCCAGCAGCTTCAGCAGCGCGCCCTGGCCGGCCAGCTCCAGCCGGTCGACGATGATCTGGTAGCGGGACGAACCGGGATAGGTCGTCAGCCGCCCGCTGGCGATGACCTCCAGCCCGTCCTCGACCTTCAGCCCGAGCCGCGGCAGCGTGCCCTTCCAGACCACGGCATCGAGCACCGCGTCCACGTCCTTGAGGCGAAAATAGCAGTGCCCCGAGCGCGGCATCGAGGGCTGCGAGATCTCGCCGCGCACCCGCACGCGGGGAAAGGCCTGCTCGACCTCGCGCTTCAGCGCGAAGGCAAGTTCCGAGACCGTGTACTCCGGAACGTTGTGGCCGGGGGCCTGCCGGACCGCCTCTTGATCGCTGGTTGCCATACCCCACCATATCGGGCTGGGCCCGTGGAAAACCACTGCTGAAGGTGCTTTGCCGACTGCCCATTCCGTGGTTCTGTCCGGCCGCCCGGCGGAAGCAACGGAGAACGACTGATGCGCATTCTGGTGGTCGGCAGCGGCGGACGGGAGCATGCGCTGTGCTGGGCGATCGCCGCCTCGCCGCTATGCGA
Organism: Vineibacter terrae; assembly: GCF_008039615.1. GTDB lineage: Bacteria > Pseudomonadota > Alphaproteobacteria > Reyranellales > Reyranellaceae > Vineibacter > Vineibacter terrae. Next base: position 85,159 of record NZ_VDUZ01000030.1, read on the forward strand.
CAAGCTCTACTGCGCCCCGGGCAATGCCGGCATCGCGGAGGTCGCCGAGTGCATCGCCATTGGCCAGGAAGACCTGCCGGTGCTGGTGGACTTCGCGCAGCGCGAGCATATTGATTTCGTCGTCGTCGGCCCCGAAGGACCATTGGTCGCAGGCCTGGCGGACCGGCTGGCAGAGGCCGGAATCAAGGTGTTCGGCCCCTCGGCGGCAGCGGCGCGGCTGGAAGGCTCCAAGGGCTTCACCAAGGATCTGTGCCGTAAATACGGCATCCCCACGGCCGGCTATGAGCGCTTCACGGATGTCGGCGCGGCCGCGTCCTACATCCGCCGCCAGGGCAATATCTGGCAAAACCAGCCAATCGTGATCAAGGCCGATGGGCTCGCCGCCGGCAAGGGCGTGATCATCGCCACCAGTGAGGCCGAGGCGATCGCCGCCGTCGAGGACATGCTGTCGGGCAACCGTTTCGGGGCTGCGGGCAGCGCCGTGGTGGTCGAGGAATTCCTCCAGGGGGAAGAGGCGAGCTTCTTCGCCCTGGTCGATGGCACGCACGCGCTGCCCCTGGTCGCGGCGCAGGATCACAAGCGCGTCGGCGACGGCGACACCGGCCCCAACACCGGCGGCATGGGCGCCTATTCGCCGGCGCCCTGCGTCACGCCGCAGATCGCCGAACGCGTGATGGCCGAGATCGTGCGCCCGACCGTGCGCGCCATGGCGGCCGAGGGCGCCCCCTATCGCGGGGTGCTCTTTGCCGGCCTGATGCTGACGCCGAGCGGCCCCAAGCTGATCGAGTACAATTGCCGCTTCGGCGATCCCGAATGCCAGGTGCTGATGATGCGCCTGAAATCGGACCTGATGCCGGCGCTGATCGCCACCGCCGATGGCGCGCTGGCCCATTTCGACCTGCGCTGGCATGACGAGACGGCGCTGACCGTGGTGATGGCCGCCGAGGGCTACCCGGACTCCCCCAAAAAAGGCAGCGAGATCCGTGGCCTGGATGCCGCCGGCGCGATCGACGGCGTGACCGTCTTCCACGCCGGCACACGCCGCGACGGCGAGCGCATCCTGGCCAATGGCGGCCGGGTGCTGAATGTCACGGCAATGGCGCCGAGCGTGGCCGAGGCGCGCCGTCGCGCCTACGACGCCGTCGACCGGATCGACTGGCCGGGCGGCTTCTGCCGCCGCGATATCGCATGGCGGGCACTCGCTGCTGGCACATAGACAGGGGGGCAAGCGATCCGTACCCTTGATGCAGTGCACAAAATTTGATTTCGGATTGCAAAATGCCCGACTCGCATGACCACGCGCAGCGCCTGCTGGCGCAGCTGCGCTTTCCCAGCGGCGACGAGCCGCAGGCCGGCACCATCAAGAACGTGGCGCCCCAGGTCTACTGGCTGCGCATGCCGCTGCCCTTCCAGCTCAATCACATCAATCTGTGGCTGGTCGAGGACAGTGACGGCTGGTCGATCGTCGACACCGGCATCAACATGCCGGAGACTCAGCAGCATTGGGAGGTGATCTTCGCCAACGCGCTGAACGGCAAGCCGGTGAAGCGCGTCGTCGTCACCCACATGCATCCCGATCACGTCGGCCTGGCAGGCTGGCTGTGCGAGCGCTGGAATGCGCCGATGCACATGACGCTGGGCGACTACATGAGCTCGCAGGCGATCCGCAACGGCATCGTCGACGGCGCCGAGACGCGTGGCACGCATCTGCTGGCCAATGGCGTGCCGGCCGACCAGGTCGAGATCTTCGCCCGCCACCGCGGCGGCTATTCCAAAGGTGTCGGCCCGCTGCCCCCCAGCTTCGAGCGGCTGATCCACGGCCATCCCCTGATGATGGGCGGCCGGCGCTGGCAGGTGATCGTCGGCCGCGGTCATGCGCCGGAGCATGCCTCGCTCTGGTGCCCCGACCTTAACGTGCTGATCTCAGGCGACCAGGTGCTGCCCAAGATCAGCACCAATGTCGGGGTCTGGCCCAACGAGCCGCGGGCCGATGCCCTGTCGTGGTTCCTCGACAGCTTCGCGCGCTTCCGCGCGCTGCCGTCCGATGCCCTGGTGCTGCCCTCGCACGGCTTTCCCTTCGTGGGGCTGCACACGCGGCTCGACCAGCTCATAGCGCATCACGACGCCCGCCTCGGCGAGATCGCTGCGGCCGTCGCCCAGCGCGGCGAGGCGGGCGCCACGGCATGGGACATGGTGCCTACGCTTTTCCCGCGCCATCTCGACAACAACCAGGTGGTCTTTGCGTTCGCCGAAACCCTGGCCCATATGCACTGCCTGGAGACGCGCGGCCATGTCACACGCCGCACGGGCCATGACGGCGTGCATCGCTTCGTCTTCGCCAAGCCGGTGCCGCCGCCGACACAGCGCGACGACGATTCCGAGGTCTTCGATGTGGTGTGACGCGGCCTCAGCCGCCAACGCAAAGGATCCTTTATAGGAGCAATCAGGACATCTCATTGGTGCTTGTGGTCAGCCTCTGGCATAGTGAGCAATAAGGGCGATTGCTCACTTTTATTTCCACACCGAGGCACCCATGGGTAATGTCACCCTGGTGATGACACGCCAGCCGCTCACCGAGTTCCTCTGGCTCGGCGATCACTACGAGGTGATCGACGACGAGGCGGAGCGCACACATTATTTCGGCGTCAAGAACGCCACGACGGGTAAGCGCGTTGGCGGCGACAAGACGGCGCGCGGCGCGAAGAGCGGTCAATGGGGCCTCATGGCCGTCGTTGAAGGGCCCGTTGTCACCGCCGCCAGCCGCATGACGCTGGCGGGCGTCCTCGATCTCCTGAAATCCTTCGCCCAGCGCCCCGCGGCAGTGAACGCCAAGCCGCAGGTGGAGATGATCTCGCTGGCCGGACGCAACGTCTCGCTGGTGACCGACGGCAGCGCGCCCCTGAAGAAGCTGGCCGAGTTCGACACGATGGAGCGCTACCGCACCGATTCCAGTAAGAACTCGTGGTACGTCCGCCTGCCGCCGCGGCCGTTCAAGCCCTATCCGCTGGACATATCGCAAGTCGATCTTGTGGCCGGGTTCCACCAGAAGATGAAGGTCCGCAAGGGGCAGGCCGGCAAATGCCTGCGGGTCCGCGACCACGACGTGAAGCAGTCCAACGGCGCCATGGCCGGCATCCTGCTGCACGAGGCGACCAATCCGAGCTGGCTGACGGGCTGCATCTCGCCACGCACCAGGAACAACCGGCAGCTCTCATCCGACGTCAAGCCGTGCGTGGAGGCGCTCGACGTCGTCTACAGGGCGATGGGCACCGCTCGACGTGCCCATCTCATCATCGTCGACTGACGCCGCTTCGCGCCCTCATTCCTGCCTCAGCAGGGAGGGATCGCGCAACGTCGTGTCCTGTCCGCGCACGGGATCGCGGATCGCCTCGACGAGGCTGCGCGCGCCTTTCCATTCGTGGGCGGGCCGCACATGTCCATCGCTGCCGACCTGGTCGAGGCCCCAGTAGATCTCCAGGCGGTGGCCGTCGGGATCGCGAAACTCGACAGCGATCTGCACTCCGGCCCGGCGGCGGCCCTCGAAGTCGATCGGCACGCCCTGCGCACGCAGGCGGTCGCGCGCCAGGATCACCTCGTCGAGCGAGCCGACCTCGAAGGCGACGTGATGCAGCTCGGCGCTGCTTGATGGTTGCCCCATGCCACCGACCAGGGCGATGCCGTGGTGATCGGTGTTGCAGCGCATGAACACCATGCCGCCCGGCATCATCGCCTCGGGGTAGATGTCGGAGATCTGGAAGCCGAGCACCTCGGTATAGAAGCGGACCGATCGCTCCAGGTCGGTGACGTTGAACACGACATGGCCGATCCGCGTGATCCGGAACGGCATGCCGGCCGGCCGGTCATGGACCTTGAGCCGCTGCGGATCGACATTGTCTGCCATCGGGCATCCTCCCTTGCGGGGCGTCAGTGCGCCTTCATCGATGTCTCGTCCCACAACCGGATGAGGTGGCCATCCGGATCCGCGAGCTCCGCGCCGTACCCCCAGAACATCTTGGCCGGCGCATGGTTGAACCGGGCGCCGCGCGCCGACAGCTCGGCATGCGTCGCATCGACGTCATCGACCTGGAACCACAGCGCGACACTGCCACCGCGCGGCGGCGCCTCGGCCTGGACCAGGAAGATCGTGAAGTCGAAGCCGTCACGCACCGCCGCCGTGCACCGCTCGGGTATCTCGAACTCGACCGTCAGGCCCAGCGTGCCGACATACCAGTCCCGCGAGGCCAGCCAATCGGCGACCGGCAAAGCGAGGTGATCAAGCTTGCGCATGGCGTCGTGCTCCGGGCTGCGTGGAACGCTAGGTCAGGGCATCGCACACCGCTTCGGTCACCTGCGCCGTGCCGGCGCTGCCGCCGAGATCGCGGGTCAGCGTGGTGCCGGCGGCGGTGACCCGCTCGATCGCGCTCATCAGGCGCCTTGCGGCGTCGGCCTCGCCGAGATGCTCCAGCATCATCACCGCTGACCAGAACGTGCCGATCGGATTCGCCAGGCCCTTGCCCATGATGTCGAAGGCCGAGCCGTGGATCGGCTCGAACATCGAGGGATGACGACGCTCCGGATTGACGTTGCCCGTGGGCGCGATGCCGATGCTGCCGGCCAGCGCCGCCGCCAGGTCGCTCAGGATGTCGGCGTGCAGGTTGGTCGCGACGATGGTATCGAGGCTGCCGGGACGGTTTACCATGCGCACCGTCGCGGCATCCACCAGCTCCTTGTCGACCGCGACGTCGGGGAAGTCTTTCGCCACCTCGGCGGCGATCTCGTCCCACATCACCATGCCGTGGCGCTGGGCGTTGGACTTGGTGATGACGGTCAACTTCTTGCGCGGGCGCGACCGCGCCAGCGCGAAGGCGAACCGCATGATGCGCGTGACGCCGGCGCGGGTAAAGATCGACACTTCCGTGGCCACCTCCTCGGGATGGCCGCGATGCGAGCGGCCCCCTTGGCCGGCATATTCCCCCTCGCTGTTCTCCCGCACGATCACCCAGTCCAGCGTGCCGGGCGGGCAGTCCGCCAGGGGGCTCTTCAGCCCGGGCAGCACCCGGGTCGGCCGCACATTGGCATACTGGTCGAAGCCCTGGCAGATCTTCAGCCGCAGGCCCCAGAGCGTGACATGGTCGGGCACGCCGGGATCGCCGACGGCGCCGAAGTAGATCGCATCGAATGGCTGCAGCGTGTGCAGGCCGTCCTGCGGCATCAGGGCGCCGGTGCTGCGGTAGAAGTCCGAGCCCCAGTCGAAGGTGGTGACATCGAGGCGGAACTCGTTGGTCAACCGCGCCAGGCGTTGCAGCACGGTGAGCCCGGCGGGAATGACCTCCTTGCCGATGCCGTCACCGGGGATGGCCGCGATCCGGTATTCGCGCACGATCGGTCCCTTCTTGCTGCTCCTCGCCTGCAGGCAAGCATAGCGGCCTATCGACATCCTCGCCAACCGCCCTGGCCTGTCCTATAAGCCAGCCGCCCGCTGGCCTGTGTCGCCGGAAGGGGCTTGGAGAAGAAGATGACCGGTATCTCCCGCGGCATGGGCATTGCCATCGCCGCCATGGTCGGCGTGGTGGCTCTGTCCAACTACGTCGTGCAGTTCGAGATTTTCACGCACGCCGTGCTGGGCACCGTCACCTGGGGCGCGCTCACCTATCCCGCGACGTTCTTCGTCACCGATCTGGCCAACCGGGCCTTCGGTCCGCGGCGGGCGCGGCAGGTGGTCTATGTCGGCTTCGCCGCCGGCATCGTGGCGTCGCTCCTGCTGGCGCCCTGGCGCATCGCCCTGGCCTCCGGCACGGCCTTCCTCGTCGGCCAGCTGCTCGACATCGTCGTGTTCGACCGCCTGCGCCGGGCGCCCTGGTGGCAGGCCCCGTTCGCCGGCTCGGCCTTGGGCTCGATCGTCGATACGGTGCTGTTCTTCGGAGTCGCCTTCGTCGGCATCTTCCCGCTGCTGCCCGGCGGCGCCGGCCCGTCGGTGCTGTCGCTGATCCAGGGTGATCTGATCGTGAAGCTTTCCTTCGCGCTGCTCTTCCTGGCGCCGTTCCGTGCCCTGATGGGCGTGGTGGTGCCGATGCGGCCTGCCGTCTCGCCCTGATCGGCTGCCATGCGGGTCGATGCGTTCGATTTCGAGCTGCCGCCGCGGCTGATCGCGCAGCGGCCCGCCGTGCCGCGTGACTCGGCGCGTCTGCTGCATCTGCCGCGCGACGGCGCGCCGGCCGAGCACGTCGTGCGTGATCTGCCGGGGCTGCTACGGTCCGGTGACCTGCTGGTGTTCAACGACACGCGGGTGATCCCGGCCCGCGTCTATGGCCGGCGTGACACCGGCGGCCGGCATGAGGTGCTGCTGCTGCCGCCGGCCAGCCCCGGCGCCTGGACGGGCATGGCGCGCGGGACGGCGAAGCTGCGCGCTGGCACGCGCCTTACGTTCGACGGCGGGCTGTCGGCGACCGTGACCGGCTTCCGGGACGACGGCACCATCACGCTCGATTTCGGGGTCGCCGACGAGACGGTGCGGGAAACCCTGCACGCGCACGGCCATATGCCGCTGCCGCCCTATATCCGCGGCGGCCGCGACGATGCGCGCGATCGCGAGGATTACCAGACGGTGATGGCGCGTCGTGACGGCGCCGTGGCGGCGCCGACGGCGGCGCTGCATTTCACCGAGGCGTTGCTGGCCGACCTGCGCGCCGCCGGCATCATGACGGCCACCGTGACCCTGCATGTCGGCATCGGCACCTTCCAGCCGGTGCGCGTCGACGATACCGACCAGCACGTCATGCACACCGAGCAAGGCGAGATTGACGCCGCGGCTGCGGCGTCAATCGATGCCTGCCGTGCCCGTGGCGGGCGCGTGGTGGCCGTCGGTACCACGAGCCTGCGCGTGCTCGAGGCAGTGGCCCTGCGCCACGCCGGCAACCTGGTCCCCTGGCAGGGTGGCATCGACCTCTTCATCACACCGGGCTTCCGCTTCCGGGCCGTGGACCTGCTGCTGACCAACTTCCACCTGCCGCGCTCGACCCTCTTCATGCTGGTGTCGGCCTTTGCCGGCCTGGACCGCATGCAGGCGCTGTACGCCCAGGCGATCGCCCGCGACTTCCGCTTCTACTCCTATGGCGATGCCTGCCTGCTGCAGCGGCAGGAGGCAGCATGACGGCGCCGGCAGGCCTAGCGGTAGCGGCGCACGCAGGCCATCAGCTCGTTCAGCGCCACCGACGTGCCGACCAGCGTGATGGAAAAGCCGCTGGCGCCCTCGGGCTCGAAGAACATCCTGTTGCCCTGACGGATCTCATGGAAGAGCTGCTGGGAATCGGCCAGCGGGATCAGCAGCCGGTTCGCCGCCAGCGCCCGGGCGCGGCCGTTGCGCCGGCCGTTGGAGTCGATCCAGTAGGTCACCCCGCCTTCGGATCCGTTGCGCCAGTTCCAGTTCGGATTGGTGATAGCGACTCCCCATACCAAACCACGCGTCAGCATGAACAGGACCGAGGCGCCGCCACCATACTGGCCCGTGGCCGTGCAGTTCTGGAACGCGCCTTTGTCGGCGTTGGCCTCCACCATCCACGAGCCGGTGCTGTAGCGCTGCAACACCTCTGCACCGGCGCCGCCAGCGACGAACAATCCTGCCACACCCAGGATCGCTGCCAGATACCTACGCATCGTCAGTCACCCTATCCTTCTTCCATGGTGTTACGGGCAGCGCTTCGCCTGCTGCAGCTGCAGCGCAGCGACCGCCTGCCCTCGTTCAATGCTGCTGCGAACAATCCCCCGCGGCACCCCATCCCTGCCCACCGGCAGGTCCCCTACACACCTATTCTACCTCATTGTGCGGTCTTCATCGAGACCCTCGGACGACCATGACACTCGCCTTCTCGCTCCTGGCCAACACCCATGCCGCCCGTCGCGGCCGCCTCGTCACCGCGCATGGCACGGTGGAGACGCCCGCCTTCATGCCGGTGGGGACTGCCGCCACCGTCAAGGCGATGCTGCCGGCTTCGGTCGCGGCCACGGGCGCCCAGATCGTGCTGGGCAACACCTATCATCTGATGCTGCGGCCAGGCGCCGAGCGCATCGAGCGTCTGGGCGGCCTGCACCGCTTCATGAACTGGCCTGGCCCGATCCTGACCGATTCAGGCGGCTTCCAGGTCATGTCCCTGAGCAAGTTGCGCCAGATCGATGCGGGCGGTGTCGACTTCCAATCGCACATCGACGGCTCGCGGCAGCGGCTGACGCCCGCAATCTCGATCGAGATCCAGCGCCAGCTTGGCGCCGACATCACGATGAGCTTCGACGAGTGCACGCCATTTCCCGCGACGCACGCGCAGGCCGCCACGTCCATGCGGCTGTCCATGCGCTGGGCCGAGCGCGGCAGGCAGGCCTTCACGGCACGTCCCGGCCATGGCCTGTTCGGCATCGTGCAAGGCAGCGTCTATGAGGACCTGCGGCTGGAGTCGGCGCGCACGCTGACCGAGATCGGCTTCGACGGCTATGCCATAGGCGGCCTGGCGGTGGGCGAGGGCCAGGAGGCGATGTTCCGCACACTGGATGTCACCGTGCCGGCGCTGCCGGCCGACCGGCCGCGCTACCTGATGGGAGTCGGACGGCCGGCTGACATCGTGGGCGCAGTCCAGCGCGGCATCGACATGTTCGACTGCGTGATGCCGACCCGGGCCGGGCGCACGGCGCAGGCCTTCACCTGGCGCGGCGAGCTGAACCTGCGCAACGCCCGCCACCGCGACGATCCACGGCCGCTCATGGAGGGATGCGCCTGCCCGGCCTGCACCAGCCACAGCCGAGCCTACCTGCACCACCTGATCAAGAGCGACGAGATTCTCGGCGCCATGCTGCTCACCTGGCACAATCTGCAGTTCTACCAGGACGTGATGCGTGGCCTGCGCACGGCGATCGAGGCCGGCACCCTGGCTGACTGGGCCGCATGGTTTCACGAAGAGCACGCCAAGGGCGATATCGCGGCGCTGCCGGACGCAGACGGACCGGCAACGTGACCACCCTCAACGACGAGCAGCTGCTGGCGCGCATTGTGGACACGCTCGCTCCGCTGCCCGGCATCCGCGCCGTCGTGCTGGGCGGGTCGCGGGCCCGCGGCACGGCGACACCGGAATCGGACTACGACATCGGCCTCTATTATGACGGCCAGGTGCCCTTCGAGCACGCGGCGCTCAGCCGTGCCGCCGCCACGCTGGACGACGCCGACGCAACAGTGACTCCGATCGGCGACTGGGGGCCCCTGGATCGACGGTGGCGGCTGGCTGACCATCGGCGGCGCACGCGTGGACCTGCTGTACCGCAACCTCGAGCGCGTGCGCGCGGTGATCGACGAATGCCACGCTGGCCGGATCGAGGTCGCCTACCAGCCTGGCCATCCGCACGCGTTCGTCTCGGCCATCTACATGGGCGAGGTCGCACAGTGTCGTGTGCTGTCGGACACGGACGGCCTGCTCGCAGGCCTGGTGGCGCGCACGTGTCCGTACCCCTCGACGCTGCGCGCGGCGCTGCTGCAGCGTTTCGGGTGGGAGGCGAGCTTCGCGCTGGCCAATGCTCGCAAGAGCCTCGACCGGGGTGACGTCAACTACGTCGCTGGCTGCGCCTTCCGCGCCGTCGCCTGCCTGTGCCAGACGCTGTTCGCGCTGAACGGCCGGTATCTCATCAACGAGAAGGGCGCCGTGTCGGTGGTCGACAGCCTGGAGCATCGGCCGACGCGCTTCGCCGCGCGCGTCGCCGCGGCTTTCCGCGACATCGGCACCGGCGCCGGCACGGCCGGCCTTGATGGGCTGGACCGGCTTGCGTCGGAGACGGACACGCTGGCCGACCCGGCGCGCTGAGGCTCAGCGCACCGTCGCCGACTCGATGGCGGTGCGCAGCGCTTCCTCCCGCTCGGGATAGAGCTTGCTGGTGACGCTGGCGGCCAGGATGACGATGTAATTGTTGATCGTCGTGATGCGCATCAGATTCTCGATCGGCTGATCGACCGCCTGCACTGTGAACTCGAGCGCATACCATTGCCGGGCGCCGATCTCGACCAGGCCGTTCCGGCGCATCGTGATGCCGCTCTGGACCGCAACCCGGCGATACATGTCGGCGCCCAGATCGCTCAATGGCGGCGGGCTGCCGGGCGAGAACTGCCACCGGCTGACGGCGATCGTCTGTGTCAGGCCATCGCCGTCGGTGAAAGCGAATTGCGGCGGCTGCGAGCGCGGGTATTTCCGGGTGATCTCGTCCCGGGTCATCGGACGGAAGTCCGCCGGAAGCTGGAGCGACACGCCGCCGTCATACAGCTCCGTCTGCTGCGCCGCCGCCGGCAGCGCCACAAGCAGCAGCAACAGACACAGCGCGATCCGCCGCATACTCAACTCCTTCCCGCCGTTCACCGCGTTCCGGTTCCGCTATGTCCGATCATTATGTCAAGAGTAGGCGCGCATCGGCGGCGGCGCACAAGCCCGGTGCGATCGAAGCTGCGTTGGCCTGCAGAAAGGCGTCAGGTCAGGGATCGCAGCGCGACCACGCTCAGCACGCCCACGGCAACGGTCGCGAGCAGGGGCAGTCGTGTTGCGGCGATGATCGTCACCACGGCGGCCACCGTCTCCGGCCAGCCGGTCGCCAGCGCCGTGGGCGCGATCACGGCCACCAGCACGGCCGGCGGGATGGCGTCGAATGCAGCCTTGGCGCGGCCGCGCAGCGCCAGCCGATCGCCGATGAAGAAGCCGGTCACGCGGGTGAGATAGGTCACCACGGCCATGGCCACGATGGCCACCAGGGCGGCGGGATCGACGCTCATGGGGTGCTCCGCTCCGCGGGCGCGGCGCACCAGGCGGCGCCGATGCCGGCGACGGCGCCGGCCGCCACATGCCAGGGTGCGCCGACCGTGACATAGGCCAGGGCCGCGGCGGCGGCGCTGGCGATCACGGTGATCGCCGTGGCCCGCCCCTTCCACAGGCCGGCGATCAGGGCGATGAACAGCGCCGTGAACGCGAAGTCGGCGCCCAGGCGCTTGGGGTCGCCCAGGAAGGAGCCGAGCCAGGCGCCCAGGAAGGTCGAGCCGATCCAGACCACCGGCAGCATGGCTGCCACCGCGAACCAGTACGCCGGCGTGATGCGCTGCTGCAGCGCACGCCGCTCGGCCAGCGCCCACGCCTCGTCGGTCAGGACCCAGGCGGCGCCCAGGCGCTGCAGCAACGAGAAGCCGACCGTCTTGGGGGCAAGCGACGCCCCCATCAGGACATGGCGGGCGTTGATCAGCAGGGTCGAGAACGCGAGCGCCAGGATCGGCACCGGATAGGTCCACAGCTCCAGCGCCGCGAACTGCGCCCCGCCGGCGAAGACCAGGATCGACATCAGGCCGGCCTCGAGCACGGACAGCCCCTTGCCCACCCCGAGCGCGCCGAACAGCAGCCCGATGGGCATGGCTGCGATCATGGCCGGCAGGATGTCGCGCACGCCCTCGCCGGCTGAGGCGGGTGGGCTCATGCCGCCACGGCCGCGCGATAGACGCCGGGCGTGACGCCGATGCGCGCCTTGAAGGCGCGGGTCAGATGTGCCTGGTCGCAAAAGCCGGTCGCCGAGGCGACGGCGGCCGGCGCTTCGCCGCACCGCAGCCGCGCCTTTGCCGCGTCGACCCGCAGGTTGATCAGCCAGGCATGCGGCGTCAGGCCGGTCTCGCGGCGGAACGCGCGGATCAGATGGTGCGGCGACAGCCCTGCTTCGGCGGCCAGCACGGCCAGCGGCAGGTCCTCGGCATAGCGCTGCGCCAGCAAGGCTTTCGCGCGCGCCACCGGCCCCGGCTCGCGGCCGACGAATCGCGGGGCGATCCGCGCATGGCGCACCAGGCAGCGGGCATAGACCCGTGACAGCAGCTCGTCCGCCGCCAGCGTGTCCTGCGGCGCCTCCAGCGCCTGATGCGCCTGGACGAACAACGCCACGCCTTGCGGATCGCGCACGACGGGCTCGGTGAAAAAAGGCACCCCGCTCAGGGCATCGCCCGAGACCTCGGCGGCAACGCCTTGCAGCAGCGCGACCGTCGGATACGTCATGCGATAGCAATAGCCGTCGCCATGAGGTTCACCATCATGGACGTCGTGCGGATGGACGAAGGCGAGATCGCCCGGCCCGATGTAGCGGCGGCAGCCACGCACCATGAAGGTCTCGCATCCGGCCACGACACCGCCGATCACGTAGGTATCGTGGGTATGCCGCGCATAGCGGTGCGTATGGAAGGTAGCGGTCAGGCACTCCAGGCCGTCGAAACGGCCGGCCGTGAAGAAGCACGCCCGCTCGCCCCCGGCAAGCGGTGCCACGGCGATTGCCTCGGCCTGCGTGATCCCGTCCATGCCGCCAGCTTACAGCCGATCGGGAAGGCGGCGTCTTGAAGAAAATTGCTGCGGCGGGGCCTCAGGCGAAATCGTCGGCGGTCAGCACGATCCGACCCAGCAGCTCGACCTCGAAGTCCGCTCCCGCATCGCCATCGATGTCGGCGCTGACCAGGGTGCTGGCACCGGCAATTTCGTACCGCAGTTCCCCTGCCACCCCGTTGAACGCACCGGTGCCGATGAAGCGGGTGGATACATCTTGCAGGTCGATGACGTCGCCGTCGCTCTGGCTGAAGTCGACAATGGTGTCGCGATCCGCCCCGACACCTCCATCCCAGGCCAGGAAGTATTCGAACCGATCGGCCCCTGCGCCACCGCTCAGGATGTCCCGCTCCAGGTCGCTGGCATCCAGCCGGTCGTCGCCGTCGCCGCCATACAGCTGGTCGCTGCCCGAAGATCCCCAGAGCCGGTCGTTGCCGCCACCACCCATGAGCACGTCATCGCCACTGTCTCCGTACAGGTAATCGTCACCGAGACGGCCATCGATCCGGTCATTGTCCCCGCGGCCTTCGATATGGTCGTTCTCGTTGCCGCCGCTGATCGTATCGGCATAGGCGGTAGCGTCGATCTCGAGCTTCTCGACATTGGTGATGGTGGTCCCGTTCGATGCCGTGGTGGTCGCACCGGGCGTGGTATCGAGCACCAGCGTCAGGCCCTCGGTCAGATGCACGAAATCGGCGAGCAGACGGTCGCTTCCCTCGCCGCCGTCGATGACATCGACTCCGATGGGCGGCACGAAGGGAAAGGGGCTGGGATAGATATAGGCGCCATAGATCAAGTCGTCGCCGGCGCCGCCGATGATCGTATCGTTGCCGTCACCACCCCACAGCAAATCGTTGCCCTTCCCACCATCGAGCCAGTCATCACCGGCATCTCCGTTGAGGCGGTCCGTGTCGTTGCCGCCAACGAACATGTCGTCATGGCTGGTGCCCTCGATAGCGAGCTGCTCGACATTCCTCAGCGTGGTGCCGGTCGAGATCGTGGTGACCGCTCCAGGCGTGGTGTCGAGGATCGCCGTTGCGCCACCCGACAGGCCTGTGAGACTACCCCACCAGACGTCGGTGCCATCACCGCCATCGATCATATCGCTGCCGTTCGCGTCGAAAGAGAATTCGTCATCCCCGGCGCCCCCGACGAGCGTGTTGGACCCACCTCCTCCGACAATGAGGTCATCGCCAGCGCCGCCGACAATCGTATCGTCGAAGTCGGTGCCCCGGACGCTGATAGCCTCGACATTCCTGACGGTGGTGCCGGTCGAGACCGTGAACGCTCCGGGCTGGAGGTCCGGGATCACCGCGACACTTCTGGTCAGGTCCTCGAAATTGCCGATCCAGAGGTCGGTACCTTCACCACCGTCCACGCGGTCAGCACCGCCTCCCGTTCCCAGCCGGTCGTCGCCGGCACCGCCATGGAGCCGGTTGTTGCCGCCGACATCGGTGATCGTGTCATCACCGGCGCCCCCTTCGAGGACATCGTCGCCCTCTCGATCGTAGAGCTGATCCTCGCCGGCGCCGCCATCGAGGATATCGTTGCCAGCGCCGCCGGTGAGCCGGTCTGCGCCGTCGCCACCGTAAAGCCGATCATCCCCACTGCTCCCGGCAAGCTCGTCATGGCCATCGCCACCATAGAGATCATCGGCACCTAGGCCACCGTCGAGCCAATCGTCGCCCGCCTCGCCATAGAGCCGATCATCTCCCACCCAGCCGTAGAGCCAGTCCTTGCCCGCACCGCCGTAGAGCTCGTCATCACCATCGATGCCGTCAAGCTGATCATCGCCAGACCGACCATCGAGACGATCATCACCGGCCCCACCGACAAGATCGTCATTGCCGGCCCCACCGACGATCTCGTCGTCGCCGGGCGTTCCCTTGATCATGACCATGGTCGAGCTCCCGCCTTGCTGGCAATTCCTCCCGATGGTAGCAGCGCGATTGCATAGCCAAAAGATAATCTCTCGTCAGTTGCAGTTCCCTGCATGCGCTTGCAAACATGACGCGCGCGTTGCGACCTAGAGCGGCTGCTCGGGCATGTCGAGCGGGGCCGGAGCCGGCAGTGGCCGCGGCAGGGCGCTGTAAAGCTCTCTGCGGAAGTCTTCGGCAGGGATGGTCGCAAGGAACTGATCGGGCCACCGGCGTGCACCATCGATGGCGATGAACGCGGCGCGCAGGGCCTCGGCCGGAAGGCGGCCGTTTCTGTCGCCCAGCGCGGCGGCCCAGCGTGCGACCAGGGTATTCAGCGCGTCGCGCGCGAGCTTGTCGCTGTCGTGCTGCGATCGTGCTGCCGGCGCAGCACATGCGGCTGCGACGCGCTCGACCAATCGCTTCTGCCGATCGAGAGCGAAAGCGCCCCATGCCGACAGCAGCCGGTCGATCGACATGGCCAGCGGCCCGGCGACGATCGCCGGAACCGGCGAATGCTCATTGTCTCCTGGTGCTGCCATGCGCATCCTCGACCGCAAGACTATGCCGCGCGCTGCAGGCGGCGCTGCTCGACCGTGGACATGGCGTGCTCCAGCGCCGCGGCGCTGCCGAGCAGCGCACGCCGTTCCACCGGCGCCAGCAGATCAGCGCGGATCGCGGCACGCTCGGCCGATTCGATCAACGCATCATTGGCAGGCGCGCGGTCCTGCAGCAGCGCCAGATGCAACGCCACCAGACGCCGGTCCTGCAACACCTGCTCGAAGCTGGGCAGCGGCTGGTCGGCCTGCCGCCTCAGCTCCTCGCCGAGCATGCGCAGAGCCGGCGTCGGCGCGGTCTCCTCCGGCGTCCAGAAGAACCCGCGCCGCTGCATGAACAGGCCGGCGCCCGTACGGCTCGACAGCACGTTGAGCGGCACCGCCACGGCCATGCCGAGCACGATCGGCGCCACCCACCACAGGAAATCGATGGCGTACCAGAACACGACCCCGCCCCACGCCAGGCCGATCAGGCTGTGCACCGTGTGCCGGCGCATCGCCTCCGACCAGGCGATGCCGCGGTCGTCGCGCGGCTGCGAGGCCCAGCCGACGCTGCGGCCCGCCAGGATGGTGGCCACGAAGGTGCTGTGGAACAGCATCATCACCGGCGCCAGCAGCAGGGAGAACGCCACCTCGGCCAGCGCGCTGGCGATCAGCCGGCCGCCACCACCGAAGCTCTGGCGCCGCGCGCGGCTGCCCAGGGTCAGCGCCAGGCTGAACAGCTTGGGCAGGAACAGCACGGCGGCGGTCACGGCCAGCAGCGCATGGCTCTCCGCCGGACGGTATTCCGGCCAGATCGGAAACAGGTTGTAGCCCGGCAGGAAGTAGGCATGCCCCGCCAGCGCCTGCTGGATCACGACGTAGCTGCTGAGGAACAGCAGCAGCAGCCACAGCGGCGAGGCGACGAAGGCCAGCACGCCCATCCCCAGGTGCAGGCGGCTCACCCAGTGCAAGCGCGGCGCCCGCAGGATGCGGGCATGCTGCAGGTTGCCCTGCGCCCAGCGCCGATCGCGCACCGCGTAGTCGATGATGTTGGAGGGGATCTCCTCGAAGCTGCCGCCGAGCTCGGGCAGGAACCAGACATGCCAGCCGCCGCGGCGCATGCAGGCGGCCTCGACGAAGTCGTGGCTCATGATCTCGCCGCCCAGCGGCGCCTTGCCGCGCAGCTTGGGCAAGCCGCAATGCGCCGCGAAGGCACGCGTGCGCAGGATGGCGTTGTGGCCGTAGTAGTTGCCCTCGCCGGCCCACCAGAAGCTGTGGCCGACCGCCAGCAGCGGGCCGTAGAGCCGGCTCGCGAACTGCAGCCAGCGCGCGAACAGCGTCGTGCGGTTGGCGGCGACGGCCAGCGTCTGGATGATGCCGGCCTTGGGATTGGCCTCCATCAGGGCCGCCAGCCGCACGATGGTGTCGCCCTCCATCACGCTGTCGGCATCGAGCACGACCATGCATTCATACGCGCCGCCCTGGGTGCGCACCCAGTCGGCGATGTTGCCCGCCTTGCGCCCGACATTGGCGGCGCGGTGGCGGTAGAACAGCCGCCCGCCGGCGTCGAGCGCACGGCAGGTGTCGTGCCACATCGCCTCCTCCGCCACCCAGATGTCGGGGTCGGTGGTGTCGCTCAGCACGAAGAAGTCGACCTGCGCCAGCTGACCGGTCGCCGCCACCGACCGGTAGGTCGCCGACAGGCCCGCGAAGACGCGCCGCGTGTCCTCGTTGTAGATCGGCATCAGCACGGCGATGCGTGTGCGCAGCGCCGGCAGCTTGCCATCGGCGGCGCTCTCGCGCCGCAGGGTCACGGGATGGCGGCCCAGCAGCGACAGCACGAAGCCGGCCGCCGCGGCCCAGAACGACACCGCGATCCAGGCGAAGCTGATGGCGAACACCGCCAGCACCGCCCCCTCGGCGACAGTGAGTCCGTTGGTGCCCAGCACCACGCCCATCAGCCATGTGGCGCCGGCGGCGCTGGCGAGCACGAGCGACACCATCAGGCCACGCCGCCAGAAGGCCCATCGGGCGCTGGGTTCAAGGTGCAGCATGGTCAGGGCCGCCAGCGATAGGTCCAGGTCTCCGTCAGCGCCTCGTCGTAGAGCCGCAGGAAGGCGCGCATCTCGATCGGCTTCTTGCCGTCAGGCTCGATGTCGGCGACCAGCCGCCACGCCTTGCCCGGGATGATCGGCTGCAGCTGGGCGTCGAGCAGCTTGCCTACCGTGACGCTGACCTGGGCGCTGACGGGATGCTCGGGCCGCAGGTTCTCGAGCTCGCCACCTGCGAAATCGACCACCACCCGTCGTGCCGTCTTGGACGGCTTGCCGGTGCCGAACAGGTCGGACACGCCGACGCGGGTCGCGATCGCGCGGCCGCCGGGCGGAAAGCGCGCCGCCTCGGCAAAGCTGTGCAGGCGGTACTTCAGCTCCAGCCGCTGTCCGGCCTTCACCGGCTCGCGGCCGACCCAGAATGCCACGACGTTGTCATGGATCTCCGAATCGGCAGGGATCTCGATCAGCCTGACCTCGCCCTCGCCCCAGTCGCCCACCGGCTCGACCCAGAGGCTGGGCCGACGATGATAGAGCGCCTGCAGGTCCTGATAGTGATCGAACGTGCGGTCACGCTGGATCAGCCCGAAGCCGCGCGGGTTCTTGTCGCCGAAGCTGGCGATGTCGAGATCGGCCGAGTTGCTCAGCGGCCGCCACAGCCACTCGCGCTGGCCGGTCTCGATCAGCAGCCCGTCCGAGTCGTGCACCTCCGGGCGGAAGTCGCCGGGCCGCCGCCGGTCGCTGTTCTTGCCGGCGAGGAACATGCTGGTCAGCGGCGCGACGCCCAGCAGGCCCACGCCATGGCGCGTGAACAGGGTCGCCGTGACCTCCAGGCGCGTCTCCGTGCCCGGCCGCAGCGTGAACTTGTAGGCGCCGGCCAGCGCCGGGCTGTCGAGCAGCGCGTGGAACGTGATCTCGCGCGCTTCGGGCGCCGGCGTCTCCAGCCAGAAGGCGCGGAAGGCAGGGAACTCCTCCTGGCGCTGCAGGCCGGTGTCGATCGCAAGGCCGCGCGCCGAGATGCCGTAGACCTGGTTGCGCCCCAGCAGGCGGAAGTAGCTGGCGCCGATGAAGGCGGCGATCTCATCCACGGGCTCAGGCCCGTGCAAGGGATAGTGCAGGCGGAAGCCGGCCAGCGGCACCTGCTCGGGCGGCGGCTCCTTCAGCTTGACGTCGTTCCAATTGAACAGGTCGCGGCTGGCGACGAACGGATTGGCGACGCCGTCGGTGACGATGTTGATGGCCACCGGCGTGCTGTAGATGAAGCCCGCAGCGAAGAACTGCGCACGGAAGAACGCCTTGCGGTCGCTCCACAGCGACGCCGCCGGCCGGAAGCGGATCTGCTGGTAGCGGTCGTAGGTGAGGTCGCGCCACTCGGCCGGCAGGGCGGCCGGCGCCGGCGCCTGGTACGGCGCCATGGCCAGGCGCCGCGCTTCCTCGATGACGACGTCGTAGTCGAACGCCGCCGGCGGCGGGGCCGGGATCTGGCCGGCCGGCGCCGGCAGCTGCGCCCTGGCGGCGGCAGCCGGGCCCAAAGCGGCAGCGACCAGCGCCCCGATCGTCAGGTCACGCCGCGTGCATCTTCCCATGGCCTGGCTATTCCCCATCGGGCGACTCTCGTCAGCAACGCTGGGCCGCAAGGCAGGTTGCATCCGTGCAGGATCACGCAGGCTCATTTCGGGTACGCTCACGCTGATGGTCGTCGACCATGTGAGCGGTAGAGCGGCTTTGGGACCGCAATGCGGCGCAATCGCGGGGGTCGTGAGGCGATTGCCGAGCCTCAGCGGGCGCGTGTCAGCGTCGCATTGCGACGACAGGGACCCTCGGTCTCGCGGATCTGCATCGTGGCGCCATCGACGCGGCCGCTCCAGCGCGACCGCTGACGGTCGCGTTCACGCATCGAGCGCAGCCCGATGATGCTGACCGCGCCGCTGCCGTCGGCACGGCCGTTGAGCTGCCACAGCGCCGGCGGCGTCGGCAGCTGCTCGCCCCGCTTGCCCAGCACGCGCGGCGGGCCGGTGTCGGGCTCGCTGGCGGTTCCATCCAGCAGGCCGCTCTCGACGGTGATGCGCACGTCGAGCGGCGCGCAGCTGCCGCCGCCTTCGGCGCGGCCGACCCAGCTGCCGTCGGCGGCGATGGGCGGTGGCGCCGGCTGCGCCGCAGCCGAACCCACCATCATGAGCAGCATGCCCAGGGGCAGAAGAGCGCTCGTTGCTCCACGAAGTATCATGCCATCACCGTCGACCGAACAGGCGCTCGATGTCAGCGAGCTTGAGCTCGACATAGGTCGGGCGGCCATGATTGCATTGGCCTGAATGCGGCGTCGCCTCCATCTGGCGCAGCAGCGCATTCATCTCGTCGACGGAGAGCCGCCGGCCGGCGCGCACGCTGCCATGGCAGGCCATCGTGCCGCACACGTCCTCCAGCTTCTCCTTCAGCGACAGATGGTCGCCGAACTCGGCCAGCTCGTCGGCGAGGTCGCGCACCAGGCCCGCGACATCGGTGTCGCCCAGCAGCGCCGGTGTCTCGCGCACCGCCACCGCGCCGGGGCCGAACGGCTCGATCACCATGCCCAGCTCGCCCAGCTGCCCGGCGCGCGCCAGCAGCCGGCGCGCCGCGTCCTCGCCCAGCTCGACGATCTCGGGAATCAGCAGCATCTGGCGCTTCACGCCCTGCTCGGCCAGCGCGTCCTTCATGCGCTCGTAGACCAGCCGCTCATGCGCCGCGTGCTGGTCGACGATCACCACCCCGTCCTCGGTCTGGGCCACGATATAGGTCTCGTGCACCTGGGCCCGCGCCGCGCCCAGCGGATAGCGCCGCGGATCCTCGATCGGCGCCATTTCGGCGCGCGCCGAGACCTGGTCGACGCCGGCCAGCGTCGCGGCTGCGGCCGGCTGCGGCGCGAAGAAGGCGGCCGCCGCTTCCGCCAGCCCGGCGGATGGCCGCGGTGGCGGATACGATGACGGCCACGCCGCGGCACGCGGTCCGCCACCGCCGATCGGCAGGCCACCCAGCGGCCGCGCCGCGCCCAGCGCCGCCTGCGCCACGGTCGTGCTGGCGCGGTGGCCGGCCGCGGCCAGCGCCTGGCGGATCGCGCCCACGATCAGGCCGCGCACGATGCCGGCATCGCGGAAGCGCACCTCCGTCTTGGCGGGATGCACATTGACGTCGACCATGCCGCGCGGCGCGTCGAGGAACAGCGCCACCAGCGGATGGCGGTCGCGCGCCAGGAAATCCTGATAGGCGCCGCGCACCGCGCCCACCAGCAGCTTGTCGCGCACCGGCCGGCCGTTCACGAACAGGTACTGGTGCTGGGCCGTGCCGCGGTTGAACGTGGGCAGGCCGACATGGCCGGTGAGCACGAAGCTCTCGCGCTCGGCACGGATGGGCAGGCTGTTCTGCGCGAAGTCGCGGCCCATGATGGCGGCCAGGCGTTCGAGGCGGGCGCCGTCCTCGCCATCCTCCACCAGCGTCGGCGCGATGGCGGGGTAGTTGAAGAGCGTGCGGTCCTCATCCTCCAGCGCGAAGGCGACCTGCGGATGCGCCATCGCCAGGCGCTTGATGGTGTCGGCGACCTGCGCCTGCTCGGTGCGCGGCTCCTTGAGGAACTTCAGCCGCGCGGGCACCGCGTAGAAGAGATCGCGCACCTCGACGCGCGTGCCAGGCGGATGCGAGGCCGGCGCCGGCTGGCCCTTGTTGCCGCCCTCGATGCGCAGGGCCCAGGCGCTGTCGGCGCCCTTGGGCCGCGAGGTCAGCGTGAAGCGGCTGACCGACGCGATCGACGGCAGCGCCTCGCCGCGGAATCCCAGCGTGCGGATGTCGAGCAGGTCGTCATCGTCGCCGAGCTTGGAGGTGCAATGCCGGTCGACCGCCAGCTCCAACGCATCGGGCGCCATGCCGACGCCGTCGTCGGTGACGGTGATCAGGCTGCGGCCGCCTTCGACCAGGCTCACCGCGACGCGCGTGGCGCCGGCGTCGATGGCGTTCTCCACGAGCTCCTTCACGGCCGACGACGGCCGCTCCACCACCTCGCCCGCAGCGATGCGGTTCACCAGCGTCGGCGACAGGCGGCGGATGGTGGTCATTTTTCCTCCCCACGCAGTGGGGAGGTGCCCCGAAGGGGCGGAGGGGAGCCGACGAGGTCTTTGTAACTGAGACCACGTGAGCTCCCCATCCGCCCTTCGGGCACCTTCCCCGCAAGCGGGGAAGGGAAGATGTTTGCCAACGGGATCACTTCTGCCCCGCGAGGTACTTGCGGGTCAGCACCTTGCCTTCTTCGACGGCCGGCTGATCGAAGGCGTCGACCCGCAGCAGGTCGGCCGCGATGATGGTCTCGAGCATGAAGTGCATCAGCAGCGCGCCCATGACGCGCTCGTCCAGATGCTCAATGCGCAGCGTGCGCGTCGGGCGGCCGTTCCTGGCCAGGGTCGCGGCCGTCGCGTTGGCTTCGGCCAGCAGCAGATCACCCAGCGAGCGGTCGGCGAGATAGGTCAGCGAGTCATCGCCATCCAGCGCCGCGCGCCGGATCTTCGTGCCCTCGCCGGCCGTGTCGCGGATCACCAGCGTGAAGAGCTTGTCGGCCGGCCCGTCGAGATAGAGCTGCAGCTGGCTGTGCTGGTCCACCGTGCCCATGGCGCGGATCGGTGTCGTGCCGTAGCCGTTCTTGCCCAGGCTCTCGGCCCAGAGCTGCCGGAACCACAGCCCGAAATATGCCAGCCGGTCGACATAGGGCATCAGCACCGTGGTGCCGGCGCCGCGCTCGCGCCACAGCGCCACCGACAGCGCCGCGCCTGTCGTCGGCGCGGTCGCCGTTTCTTCGCCGGCGGCCAGCAGCGGATCGAGCACGCTGGCGGCGCCTTCGCGGATCGCGGCCGCATCCAGGCCTGCGATCATCGCCGGCAGCAGGCCGACCAGCGACAGGACCGAGAAGCGCCCGCCGACACCGGGGTCATGATCGAGGATGGCACCACCGACGCGCTGGGCGATCTTGCGCAGCGCGTTGTCCTTGGGCTCGGTGATGGTCAGCAGATGATCGGCAACCTTGCCCTTGCCGAGCTTGGCCTCCAGCGCCTCCAGCACGACGAAGAGCTGGGTCAGGGTCTCGGCCGTGCCGCCCGACTTGGAGATCGGCACGAAGGCCGTCTTCGCCAGATCCAGCCGCGTCAGCAGCTCGGCGAAAGTGGCCGGGTCGACATTGTCCATGAACCACAGCTTGGGCGCGCCTTGCGCCGGGCCGAAGCCGATGTCGTTCAGCGCCGCCAGCGTCTGGCCGCCGAGGCTGGAGCCGCCGGTGCCCAGGATCACCACATGCGCGAACTGTCGCAGCCGCTCGACATGCGGCTTCAGCGCCGCGAGATCGTCTCGCGCCGCCGGCAGACGCAGCAGCGGCAGCGAGCCATCCTCGTGACGGCTCTTGATGCCGGCCTGCGCCGGCAGCGCCTGCTCAAGCTCGCGCTCGAAGGCACGTTGCGAAAGGCCATTGCCACCGATGGCCTCGGAGAAGATGTCGTCGATCTGGTGTTGATACAGCATGAGTCGAATCTGGTGTTGATACAACACAAATATGGTGCGTCTGATCGAGCGAGACTAGAGGAGCATCGGCAACGGTCAAAGCGCCGCGCCCCAAGCCTGTGGACTTTCAAGCGCCCAGCGCGGCGGCCGTCGTCAGGACCACGCCGGCAGCTTGCATCGCCGCGGCCTGCGCCGCGCGGCTGCCGTCCAGGTCGATGGCGGCGCAGGCGTCCTCGACCACCGCCACCGAGAAGCCGAGGCGCCGCGCGTCCAGCGCCGAGTAGGCGACGCAGTAGTCGAAAGCGAGCCCGCAGCACACGACACGCGAGACGCCGCGCGACCGCAGCCAGCCGTCCAGCCCGGTGGTGGTGACGCGGTCGTTCTCGAAGAAGGCCGAGTAGGAATCGACGGTCGGCCGCATGCCCTTGCGCACGATGAGCGCGGCACGGTCGGTCAGCAGCTCCTCATGAAAGGCGGCGCCTGACGTCCCCTGCACGCAATGGTCGGGCCACAGCGTCTGCGGCCCGTAGGCGACGGTGATGGTCTCGAACGGCGCCCTGCCCTTGTGCACCGACGCGAACGAGCCGTGCCGCCGCGGATGCCAGTCCTGCGTTAGCACGACCAGGTCGGCCGCGCCGATGAGCGCGTTGATTGCCGGCAGGATCGCATCGCCGCCCGGCACCGCCAGCGCGCCGCCGGGGCAGAAATCGTTCTGCACATCGATCACCAGCAGGGCCGATCCCGGCCCGAGTCCCGTCGTGTCGCTCATGGACTGCTCCTAACAGCCCTTCTCCCCGCGAAGGCCAGGGCATTCGCATATGACCTCGCTGTCATCCCGAGCGCCAGCGAGGGATCTCCTGCGGCAAGGCGCACGGTGCGCAATTCGCGGGAGATCCCTCGCTACGCTCGGGATGACGGTAGGGGCATATGCGAATGCTGCCGCGAAGGCGGGGAGAAGGTGGCGCGAAGCGCCGGATGAGGGGCTTCGCGGTGCGACTGCAGCACAGGTGCCGATATTCGAATCCATTTTCGAACCGTGCCACGCCCGCAACGGCGAGAAGCCCCTCATCCGCCCTGCGGGCACCTTCTCCCCGCCTGCGCGGGGAGAAGGGAAGATTCCGGAGCGATCAGCGCCGCGCACGGAAGAAGCCTCGCAGCAGGTCGGCGGCCTCGGTCTCGGCAATGCCCGAGTAGACCTCCGGCGCGTGGTGGCATGTGGGCTGGGCGAAGATGCGCGGGCCGTGCTCGACGCCGCCGCCCTTGGGATCGGCGGCGCCGTAGTACAGGCGCCTGATGCGCGCGAAGGCGATCGCCTGGGCGCACATCGGACAGGGCTCCAGGGTCACGTAGAGATCGCAGTCGACGAGGCGCGGCGCGCCCAGCTTGGCGGCTGCTTCGCGGATCACCAGCAGCTCGGCATGGGCCGTCGGATCCTTCAGGGCCTCGACGCGGTTGCCGTCGGCCGCCAGCACCGCGCCGTCGGGGCCGATGATCACGGCGCCGATCGGCACCTCGTCGCGCGCCGCCGCGGCGCGCGCCTGCGCCAGCGCCAGGGTCATCGGCGACGGCTTCATCGCCGCGCTCAGCCGCGGCCGCGATAGGGCGCGACGCCCTGGTCGGGCAGCCACAGTCCTTTGGGCGGCGCGCCGGTCTGCCAGAACACGTCGATCGGCATGCCGCCGCGCGGATACCAGTAGCCGCCGATGCGCAACCATCTCGGCTTCAGCGCCGCCACCAGCCGCTTGGCGATCATCAGCGTGCAATCCTCGTGGAAAGCGCCGTGGTTGCGGAAGCTGGCGAGGAACAGCTTCAGCGACTTGCTCTCGACCAGCTTCGCCGCCGGCGCGTAGTCGATCACCAGATGCGCGAAATCCGGCTGGCCGGTCATCGGGCACAGCGAGGTGAACTCGGGCTGCGTGAAGCGCACCAGATAGAGCGTGCGCGGATGCGGGTTGGGCACGCTCTCCAGCACCGCCGCGTCGGGTGAGGCCGGCAGGCTGGTGGCGCGGCCGAGCTGCTTGAGGTGCTTGTAGTCGGGCATCCGACTCGTCCCTGTCATGCCTTCCCCGCCTGCGGGGAAGGTGGCCGAAGGCCGGATGGGAAGCACACGTGGTCCCTGTTACGAAGACCACGTCGGCTCCCCTCCGCCCCTTCGGGGCACCTCCCCACTTCGTGGGGAGGAACACTCGTCGCGATGCGCGTGACGGCGCCGCCCTGCAGGCGGAAGAACGCATCCTGCGGCTCCTCGAGCGACACGGTCTCGTCGGGCGCCAAGCGCGCATAGGCGCCACGCAGCAGCCGGCCGATGGCGCCGTGCGAGAAGGCGGCCACGGGCTGGCCGGCCGCCAGCGACAGCAGCGCCTGCAACGCCGCCCGCGCGCGCGGCGCGGCCATGGCGTAGCTCTCGCCGCCCGGCGGCTGATGCGCCCACTTCAGGTCGTTGCGCTCGGCCAGGGTGCCGGGCCATCGCCGCTCGATCTCGGCCCGCGTGAGCCCGTCCCAGTCGCCCCAGGTCACCTCGCGCAGCCGGTCGTCGAAACGGCAGCCGGCGGCATCGATGCCGGCTTCGCCGCAGGCCAGCGCCACCGTCTGGCGCACGCGGCCCAAGGGGCTGGCCACCACCACGACGTCGCCGGCCGCGATGCCGGCCACCTGCAGCTCGGCGCGCAGCGCGGCGCCCATCGCACGCGCCTGCGCCTGGCCCCGCTCGGTGAGCGGCGAGTCGAGCGCGCCCTGGATGCGCTCGATCGCATTCCATTCTGTGCGGCCGTGCCGGAAGACATAGATCGGATGCCGATTGCTCATGGCGCCGGATCCGACGGCTCGTAGCGCAGGAAGATGATCTTGGCGGCACCGTAGCGGCGCTGGTCGAATGCCGTGAAGCCGGGCACCGCCTCGAGATCCTCCTTGCCGCCGACCTCGACGACGCATACGGCGCCCGGCGCCAGCCATCCGACGCGCGCCAGAGCCGCCAGTGCGCGCGGCGCCAGGCCGGAACGATAGGGCGGATCAAGAAACGCCAGCGTGCACGCGCCGTCGCGCGGCGCCGGCTGCGGCTGGGTGGCGTCGGTGCGCAGCACGCGCGCGCTGGCCGCCTCCTTCAGCGTGCGCAGATTCTCGCCCACCGTGCGCACGGCCTCGGACGAGCTGTCCATGAACGTGACATGCGCCGCCCCACGCGACAGCGCCTCGATGCCCAGCGCGCCGCAGCCGGCGAAGGCATCGAGCACGCGCGCGCTCGGCAGCGGCGAGGTGCCGTCGCCGTTGAGGTCGGCATGCATCAGGATGTTGAACAGCGATTCGCGCGCCCGCGACGCCGTCGGCCGCACCTCGACGCCCGGCGGCACCACCAGCGGCCGGCCGCGATGCTTGCCGGCGCCGATGCGCGGCGCCACCGGCTCCGGCGCACGCTTGGCCCGGCTCATGGCCGGCCTCCCGGCCGCTTGCCGCCGCGGTCGGCGCGCGCCCCG
>NZ_VDUZ01000031.1 GCF_008039615.1 Vineibacter terrae
GCAAAGCTCGGCGGATGGCATGTATATGAAACCAAGCCGCCGGGACCCATCACCTTCTTCAACGGCTTGACCTACTTCCGCGCCCTCGCACAAGGTTATGCCCTCAACGATCTGTAGACGCCCTAGCGCTCCCGCAGGGAGAGGAGAAGTACGTTCATCACCACTTGTTCAGCATGGGCACCGGCGCGTTGCGGGCGGCGGCGGTATATTTGCCGTCCTTGATCGTGCCGATGCCGGCCGCCAGCCCGGCGACCGGGAACGGCGCCTCCTTGGTGAACTTCAGGTCGGAGAAGGTGCCGAAGATCTGATCGGACGCGATCGGCGTGCTCAGCATGGTCTCGCGGATGGCCTCGCCGGTGACCTTGTCGGCACCCACCCGCTTGGCCGTGGCCTCGACGGCACGCAGCGCCACCAGCACCTGGCCCATGCCCTGGATGGTCGTCACCGACCACTGGGCCTTCATGCCGTGCTTGCTGGTCAGCATGTCGAAGAAGGTGCGCGCCGGCGTCTTCTCGTCGGTCGGCACCGCCATGGCATAGACCTCGTAGTCGCCTTCCATTTGCTTGATGT
This sequence comes from Vineibacter terrae, assembly GCF_008039615.1. Lineage (GTDB taxonomy): Bacteria > Pseudomonadota > Alphaproteobacteria > Reyranellales > Reyranellaceae > Vineibacter > Vineibacter terrae. The sequence goes on from NZ_VDUZ01000031.1 coordinate 571, forward strand.
CGCCCATGGCACGGCCTGAATCGAACATGCCGTTATGCGAGCTCATCAGGATCGGCACGCTCTTGCCCAGCGCCTGCATGGCGCGCTTGGCGGCGACCACGGCGGCGGTGTTGGTCTGGATCGAGACCACCTCGGCGCCCTTGCGCAGCACGCGGCTGATCTGGGTCGTCAGATCGGTGGGCTGCACCTCGGTGAACACCGACTCGACCACCTCGAGCTTGTCGGGGTTGTCCTTGGCGTATTTCTCGATGCCCTTCTGCTGGTCGATGTAGGCCGGCGACGCCTCCGACGAGATGATGGCGACCTTCAGCGGGCCGCTGCCGCCGCGCTTCTCGCGGAACCAGTTGTAGAAGGCCACGGCCTCGTGCGAGTAGGTCGGGCGCGGGTTGAAGATCCAGGGATCGGGCTTCCAGGCAAAGCCGTAGCCGGCGGTCGACATGATCATCGGGATCTTGTCGCCCGGCAGGCGGCCCTGCAGCGCCGCGACGTCCGGTCCGCCCAGCCCGAGCACCAGCACGGGGTTGAGCTCGGCCTTGATGCCCGGCCACAGGCTTGCGACCTGGGCCGCGTCGTAGCGGTGGTCGTAATCCTTGAAGGCGATCTTGATGCCGAGCTTCTGACCGACCTCGGCGTTCCACCAGTCGACGATGGGACGGCGCGAGCCGATGATGTCCTTCATCACGTCGGCGTAGGGGCCCGTGAAGTCGGCCATCGAGGCCATGTTGTACGTGGTCTGGGCAGTGGCGCCGGCCGGCGGCAACGCCCAGGCGGCCACGATCGCCCCGGCGATAGCGGCGCGTCTTGCAACGCGTTTTGCAATACGCATGCTTCCTCCCTTTCGATTGTTCGTGCAGGAAACGCTACGCTGCTCGTTACGGGTCCGTTTTGCCGGGAGCGCGCCACTGCAGTGGCGCGCTCCCGGCAATCACCTCACCACTTGCTCAGCACCGGTACAGCCGCGTCCTTGGCCGCCGCGACGTACTTGCCGTCCTTGATCGTGCCGATGCCGGCCGTCAGCCCGGTGACCGGGAACGGCGCCTCCTTGGTGAACTTCAGGTCGGGCAGGGTGCCGAAGATCTGGTCGGACGCGATCGGCGTGCTCAGCATGGTCTCGCGGATGGCTTCGCCGGTGATCTTGTCGGCGCCGACCCGCTTGGCCGTGGCCTCGATCGCGCGCAGCGCCACCAGCACCTGGCCCATGCCCTGCACGGCCGTGACCGTCCACTGCGACTTCATGCCGTGCTTGGTGGCCAGCATGTCGAAGAAGGCGCGGGCCGGCGTCTTCTCGTCGGTCGGCACCGCCATGGCGTAGGCCTCGAAGTCGCCTTCCATCTGCTTGACGTCGCCCACGGCGCGGCCGGAATCGAGCACGCCGTTATGCGAGCTCATCAGGATCGGCACGTTCTTGCCCAGCGCCTGCAGGGCGCGCTTGGTGGCGACCACGGCGGCGGTGTTGGTCTGGATCGAGATCACCTCGGCGCCCTTGCGCACGACGCGGTTGATCTGGGTCGTGAGGTCGGTGGGCTGCACCTCGGTGAACACCGATTCGACGATCTCGACCTTGTCGGGGTTGTCCTTGGCATACTTCTCGATGCCGCGCTGCTGGTCGATATAGGCCGGCGAAGCCTCCGACGAGATGATGGCGACCTTGAGCGGGCCGCTGCCACCGCGCCTGGCGCGGAACCAGTTGAAGAAGGCTGCGGCCTCGTGGGAGTAGGTCGGGCGTGGGTTGAAGATCCAGGGGTCGGGCTTCCAGGCGAAGCCGTAGCCGGCGGTCGACATGATCATCGGGATCTTGTCGCCCGGCAGGCGGCCCTGCAGCGCCGCCACGTCGGGGCCGCCGGCGCCCAGCATGATGATGGGATTGAGCTCGGCCTTGATGCCGGGCCACAGGCTGGCGGCCTGGGCCGCGTCATAGCGATGGTCGTATTGCTTGACGGCGAGCTTGATGCCGAGCTTCTGGCCGACCTCGCCGTTCCACCACTCGATGGCCGGCCGCTGCGAGCCGATCAGGTCCTTCATGACATCGGCGTAGGGGCCGGTGAAATCGGCCGTCGCCGCGAGATTGTAGGTAGCCTGGCCACTGGCGCCGGCCACAGGCAGAAAGCTTCCCGCCGCGATCGCCCATGCAGCGGCAGTGCGTGTGAAGACCCTCATGTTCCCTCCGTTCGCTCGTTGGCGCAGGAATGCGTTCCCGTTGGAGCGAAGCGAAGGATCCTGCGGTGATCAGGGCCCTGCAATCATGCTACGCGTTCTCTACTCTCTACCGGCACTCTCCTTGACCGTCACCGCAAGGTCCTTCGCAGCGCTCAGGACGACAGAAGCCGCTCGTCTCTACCCCAGCCAGCGCTTGCGGCGGCGGTAGTGCTTGATATCGCGGTAGCTCTTGCGCTCGCCCTCGAGGTTGAGGCCGAGATAGAACTCGCGCACGTCCTCGTTGGAGCGCAGGTCGCTGGCCGCGCCCTCCAGCACGATGCGGCCGTTCTCCATGACATAGCCGTAGTCGGCGATGTCGAGCGCAACGCGGGTGTTCTGCTCGACGATCAGCAGGGTGACGCCCGCCGCCTTGAGGCTCTTCAGCAGGGCGAAGACCTCGTCGACCATCAGCGGCGCCAGCCCCAGCGAGGGCTCGTCGATCATGATCAGCTTCGGCTTGGCCATCATGGCGCGGCCGATCACCAGCAGCTGCTGCTCGCCGCCCGAGAGATAGCCTGAGGTGCGGTCCTTCAGCGCCGCCAGCCGGCCGATGCGGCTGTAGATCTCGTCGAGGCGCGCGCGCACGTCGCGCAGCGATGACGCCATGTGGCCGCCGACCACCAGGTTCTGCTCCACGGTGAGGTGGCGCAGCACGCGCCGTCCCTCCATCACGTGGATGATCCCGCCCTTGACCACCGCGGCGGGGTCCTCGTTGTCGATGCGTGTGCCGCCGAAGCTGATCGTGCCGGACGTGACGCGGCCGTCCTCGGTCTTCACCACGTTGGAGATGGCCTTCAACGTCGTCGACTTGCCGGCGCCGTTGCCGCCCAGCAGCGTGACGCACTTGCCGTCGGGCACGTTGAGCGAGATGCCCTTAACGGCCAGGATCACATCGCTGTAGATCACTTCGACGTTGGTCAGTTCGAGCACGGCGGCCTCCCGATGCTGTCCTTCTCCCCGCTTTCGCGGGGAGAAGGGAAGAGCTCACCACTTGTTCAGGGTGGGAACCGGCACGCCCTGGGCGGCGGCGGCGTACTTGCCGTCCTTGATCGTGCCGATGCTCACGGTCAGGCCCGACACCGGGAACGGCGCGTCCTTGGTGAACTTCAGGCCCGGCAGGATCGAGAACATCTGGTCGGCCGTGATCGGCGTGGTCAGCACCGTCTCGCGGATGGCTTCGCCGGTGATCTTGTCGGCGCCGACCCGCTTGGCCGTGGCCTCGATCGCGCGCAGCGCCACCACCGTCTGGCCCAGGCCCTGCACGGCCGTGACCGTCCACTGCGCCTTCATGCCGTGCTTGGCGGCCAGCATGTCGAAGAAGGCGCGGGCCGGCGTCTTCTCGTCGGTCGGCACCGCCATGGCGTAGACCTCGTAGTCGCCTTCCATCTGCTTGATGTCGCCGATGGCACGGGCCGAATCGAGCACGCCGTTATGCGAGCTCATCAGGATCGGCACGTTCTTGCCCAGCGCCTGCAGCGCCCGCTTGGCGGCGACCACGGCGGCGGTGTTGGTCTGGATCGAGATCACCTCGGCGCCTTTGCGCACGACGCGGTTGATCTGGGTCGTGAGGTCGGTGGGCTGCACCTCGGTGAACACCGACTCGACGACCTCGAGCTTGTCGGGGTTGTCCTTGGCGTACTTCTCGATGCCCTTCTGCTGGTCGATATAGGCCGGCGAGGCTTCGGAGGAGATGATGGCGACCTTGAGCGGGCCACTGCCGCCGCGCTTCTCGCGCAGCCAGTTGAAGAAGGCCACGGCCTCGTGCGAGTAGGTCGGCCGCTGGTTGAAGATCCAGGGATCGGGCTTCCAGGCGAAGCCGTAGCCGGCGGTCGCCATGAACATCGGCACCTTGTCGCCGGGCAGGCGGCCCTGCAGCGCCGCGACGTCGGGACCGCCCAGGCCCAGCACGGCGACGGGATTGAGCTCGGCCTTGATACCCGGCCAGAGGCTCGCGACCTGGGCCGCGTCGTAGCGGTGGTCGTAATCCTTGAAGGTGATCTTGATGCCGAGCTTCTGGCCGACCTCGGCGTTCCACCACTCGATGGCGGGACGGCGCGAGCCCAGCAGATCCTTCATCACGTCGGCGTAGGGGCCCGTGAAGTCGGCCATCGAGGCGAAGTTGTAGGTGGTCTGGGCGCCGGCCGGTGCCGACAGGAAGCCCAGCGCCACTGCCGCCGCGGCGATCGGGGCGTGCTTGAGGACAGACATGCGTACTCTTTCTCTCCGGTTTTCAGTCATGGGTTCCTCGCTCCGCGAGAGCGGGGAGAGGTGTGAATGGCGCCACTGGCGCTTGTCAGTAGGGGAAGGGCCATAGCCGGTAGGAGCGCTTCATGATGTTCCAGCGGTGCATCAGGCCGCGCGGCTCGAAGATCAGGAAGGCTGCGATGATGCCGCCCAGGAACACGTTCATGGTCGCGAACACGACGTCGCCGCCCAGGGCCGGGAACTGGTGCACCAGGCTGGGGCCCAGGGTGACGAAGCCCTCGCGGATGGCGGTGATGATGAACACGCCGATCAGCGCGCCGGTCACCGAGCCCATGCCGCCGACGATGATCATGGCGATGAACCAGATCGAGTGGAACAGCGTGAACTGGTCGACGGCGACGAAGCGCACGTAGTAGGCCCACAGCCCGCCGCCGATGCCGGCATAGAAGGCGCCGATCAGGAACGCGGTGGCCTTGGTGCGCACCACGTTGATGCCCATCATGCCCGAGGCGACGTCGTCATCGCGCACGGCGACGAAGGCGCGGCCGTGGCTGCTGCGCACGATGCCGTAGGCGCCGAAGGCCATGATGATGGCGACGACCAGGCACAGGTAGTAGATCGACCGGTCGGTGGCGAGCGCGATGCCAAAGAAGGTCGCCGGCTCCAGCGACAATCCGTTGGAGGCGCCGAACCAGGACGACGGCAGGTTCAGGATCAGGAAGTGGAACAGCGCCTGCGCCGCGATCGTGGTCAGCGCCAGGTAGAAGCCCTTGATGCGCACCGCCGACAGGCCGAAGACGAAGCCGAACACGGCCGCCGCGCCGCCGCCCAGCGGGATGCTGAGCCAGAACGGCAACCCGGCCTTGGTCGCCAGCACCCCGGTGGCATAGGCGCCCACGCCCATGAAGGCCGCCTGGCCGAGATTCACCTGCCCGGCATAGCCGGTGTTGATCTGCAGGCCGATCACCACCACGGCCGAGATCATCATGGCGGTCGAGATCGCGACCAGCCGCGGCCCCACCACATAGGGCAGCACGAACAGGGCCAGGATGAAGAGGGTGAACGCGATCCATTGCTGGCGCGTGCGGATCAGCGCCTGGTCGCGGGCGAAGCTGGTGGCGAAGACGCCGGCGGGATCCATGCCTCAGACCCTCTCGATGGTCTTCCAGCCGAACATGCCGGTCGGTCGCACGAACAGGATGAACAGCATGATGACGAAGGGGAAGACGGTGCCGACGGCGCCGCCCACGGCCGGATCGACATAGGCGGTGACCAGGCCCTGGATGATGCCCACGATCAGGCCGGCCAGCAGCACGCCGGCGATCGACTCGAAGCCGGCCAGCAGCGCCACCGGCAGCGCCGCCAGCCCGATATCGGAGGCCAGGAAGCTGAGCGACTTGCCGCTGAGGTAGATGATGGCGCCCAGGGTCGAGAGCAGGGCTCCCAGGATCCAGGCGAAGGCGATCGAGCGCTTGACCGAGATGCCGAGCGACATCGCCACCTGGTGATCCTCCGCCACCGCCGTCATGCGCAAGCCGGGGCGGGTGCGATTGAAGAACCACGACAGGCCCAGCCCAACGATGATGGTAAGGATGGCGCCGAACAGCAGCGAGCGCGGGATCAGGATGTCGCCGAAGATCACCGGCTTGAGCGGGAAGATGATCGGGAACGGCCGCACCTGCGCGCCGAACAGCACCAGAACCAGGCCCCGGATCAGGATCAGCAGGCCGATGGTCACCATCACCATGGCGAACACCGACTCGCCCACCAGGCGGGAGAAGAAGATGCGCTCGATCAGCAGGCCGAACACGGCGGCGGCGACGAAGGCCAGCGGCAGCCCCACCGCGAGCGGCATGCCCATGGCCAGCACCATCCACCAGACGATGAAGCCGCCAAAGACGACCAGCTCGCCTTGCGCGAAGTTGAAAACCTTCGAGGCGCGGTAGATGACGATGAAGCCCATCGCCACCAGGGCGTAGAGCAGCCCGACCAGCGCGCCGTTGATGAGGTAGTTGAGGAAGTCGATCATCCGGCGGCTCGCAGTTTCTCGCGGTTGGGCTGGCGCTGGGCCGCGCCGGGCTCGACGTCATGGATCTCGACCCGCGCCACGAGCGCGCCGCGGCGTCCGTCCTGGTAGGTCACGGGAATCTCGACGGTAACCTTGTCGCCGCCGTCGTAGAGCCCGTCGATCAGCGCGCCGTAGCGTTCCAGGAGGAACTCGCGCCGCAGCTTGCGGGTGCGCGTGAGCTCGCCCTCGTCGGGGTCGAGCTCCTTGGGGAAGTTGGCGAAGCGGCGCACGCGCGCGGGCTCGGGCAGGAAGCTGTTGACGCGCGCGATCTCCTCGCGGACCAGCGCCGCCACCTCGGGCTTCTGCGACAGGTCGGTGAAGGTCGAGAAGCCGATGTTGCGGTCCTCGGCCCAGCGCGACACCACGCTCATGTCGATATTGATCAGGGCGCCGATATAGTCCCGGGTCTCGTCGCCCAGGGTCATGATGTCCTTGATGAAGGGGCTGAAGCGCAGGCGCGTCTCGATGAACTGCGGCGGGAAGCGCTCGCCCGAGCGCAGCTTGCGCAGGTCGTCGATGCGCTCCAGGAACACCAGCTCGCCGCTGTCGGTCATCGAGACGGCGTCGCCGGTATGATACCAGCCGTCGGTGATGCGCTCGGCGCTCTTGTCCGGCTTCTTGTAATAGCCCTGGAAGAAGCTGCCGCCGCGCACCAGCAGCTCGCCGTCCTCGGAGAGCTTCCATTCCAGCTTGCCGCCGGCCTCGGGATGCACGTCGACCCAGTGGCCCACGGTTTCCAGGTCGTAGCGCGCGCCCTGGTGGATGGTGACGATGCCGATCTCGGTGGCGCCGTAGAGGTTGCGCAGCGGCACGCCGATGGCATGAAACAGCCGGAACACGTCGGGCGCCATGGTCGAGCCGCCCGACAGCGCCACCTTGGCGCGCGTCAGGCCGAGCTTGTCGCGCAGCGGCTTCAGCACCAGCGCCTCGGCCAGCGGATAGGCCAGCCGCGCCGACAGCGGCACCGGCTTGCCGTCCAGCCGCGCCACGTTGACCTGGCGGCCGACCTCGACGCCCCAGTTGTAGATGCGCTGGCGCATCTTGCCGGCGTCGAGCATGCGCGCCTGGATCGTCGCCGCCAGGCTTTCCCACTGGCGGGGCGCGAACAGCAGCATCTCGACCGCCAGCTCGCGCAGGTTGCCCAGCACCTCTTCCGGTCCTTCGGGGAAGTTCACCACCAGCGGCAGGACCATGCCGATGGTGATGCCGAACAGCTGCTCGGTGCCCCAGGCCGGCGCGATGTAGGTGAGGTACTCCATGCCGGGCTTGGCGCCCGTGGCGGTGATCAGGCGATGGGCGTTGTCGATCAGGTAGCGGTGCGTGATCACCACGCCCTTGGGCTTGCCGGTGGTGCCCGAGGTGTAGGACAGCACGGCGATGTCGTCGGGCTTGCCGGCCGCCACCAGCGTGGCGAACAGCTGCGGCTCGGCGGCGTGGCGCTTGCGGCCCTCGTCCTGCACCGCCTCGAACGTGGTCAGCACCTCCTGCTGGTACGACCACATGCCGGTATCGTCCCAGTAGATGATGCGGCGCAGGCCGGGCACATTGGCCAGCACGGCCAGGCCCTTGTCGACCTGCTCCTGGTCCTGGGCCACGAGGTACACCGCCTCGCTGTCGGCCAGCAGGAATTCGGCCTCGGCGGCGGTGAGGTCGGGGTAGAGCGACACGGCCTTGCCGCCCAGCGCCAGCGCCGCGAACTCGGCCCAGAAATGCTCGGGCTCGTTCTCGCCGATGATGGCGAGCGTCTCGCCCGGCTTCAGGCCCATGGCGTGCAGGCCCAGGGCGAAGGCGCGCACATTGTCCAGCAGGTCGGCGTAGGTGTACTCGCGCCAGATGCCGCGGTGCTTGTGGCGCTCGACCAGCCGCGAGGGGTTCTCGGCGGCGCGCTCCAGCAGGAGCTGCGGCAGGGTGCGTATCGGCAGCATCAGCGGTCACCCTCGCCGAGATAGGCTTTCAGCACCACCGGGTCGGTCTGGATCTGCTTGGGCGTCCCTTCGGCGATCTTGCGGCCGAAATCGAGCACCACGATACGGTCGGCGAGGTCCATCACCACGCCCATGTCGTGCTCGACCAGCACCACCGGGATGCTGCGCGCCTCGCGCACGTCGAGCACGAAGCGCGCGAGGTCTTCCTTCTCCTCGGTGTTCATGCCCGCCATGGGCTCGTCCATCAGCAGGATCTTCGGCTCCTGCGCCAGCGCCCGGCCGAGGTCGACGCGCTTGCGCAGGCCGTAGCCCAGGCTGCCCACCGGCTGGTGGCGGATCGACTGGATCTCCAGCAGCTCGATGATCTCCTCGACGACCTCGCGGTGGCGGAACTCCTCGGCGCGCGCCGGCCCGAAATGCAGGAACGCGGCCGGGATCGAGCTCTTCATGTGGATGTGGCGGCCGACCATGATGTTCTCGATCACGGTCATGCCCGAGAAGATATGCGTGCCCTGGAAGGTCCGCGCCAGGCCCAGGCGGGCGATGTCGTGCACGCTCTTGCCGCTGATCAGGTTGCCGTTGAACCGCACCTCGCCCTTCTGCGGCCGGTAGAAGCCGCTGAGGCAGTTCATCAGCGACGTCTTGCCGGCGCCGTTGGGGCCGATGATGGCGACCAGCTCGTCGGCGCCGACCGTGACGGAGACGTCATTGAGCGCAACGACGCCGCCGAAAGCAAGTCGAATGCCTTGAGCGGTGAGAACCGGTGCCCTGGCATGCACCGCATCGCGGAATGCCGAGGAGTCCGCTTGCGCCGCCGCGCTCACGATCCGCCCACCATGCAGGAAGCCGCGCGCCTCATCGAACCTCCCTCGTCACCAACATGCTGACGTCTCTTTTTTACTAGTTGGCAGTATCCATTACTGATCAGTCAAATCGGGTCAAGTTGTTTCCCCGATGTGAAGGCTCGCTGCGCGATACAGACTCCGAAGCACCAGCTGGGAGGATGCGCGTTGATTGTCGACGCTCGTGCCCGGCGCTACGCCCGCGCCGACGCGCGTGATCGTGCGGCCTTTGCCGCCGGCTCGGCGGGGCTCGCCGAGATCGCCTTGTCGAGCAGGTCCGCGAAGTGGCGCGCGATGTCGGTGCCGGGCAGCGGTCCGTCGGGCCTGAACCAGCGCGTCATCCAGTTGATCGCGCCCATGAAGAAGAACACCGTGAGCTTGGGATCGACGGCGCGTATGCTGCCGTCGGCGATGCCATCGCTGACCAGCTTGCGGAAGTGGCGGTCGAACTTGTCGCGCCGGCGCGCGATGATGGTGCGGTTCTCGGCGTCGAGCGCATCGAACTCGCCCAGCACCGCGAAGGAGCCCATCTCGCTGGTGATCAGCTCGATGTACTTCGTGGCCAGCAGCAGGATCTTGTCGCGGCCGCTGCGGCCGTTCTGCTCGCTGTGCTGCAGCGCCGTCTCGCCGAGATCCTGCGCCTGCATGTGGCACTCGAAGAGGATCTCCTGCTTGTTCTTCACGTAGTAGTAGAGCGCCGCCTTGGTGACTCCCAGCGTCTTGGCCACGTCGTCGAGCGAGGTGTCGTGGTAGCCGTGGGCGCTGAAGGCGCGCGCCGCTTGGCGCAGCAGCGCCGCCCGCTTCAGGGCGAACTGCTGGTCGCGGCTGAGCACGACGTTCTTCCAGGCTGATGAATGACGGCCGCGCCGCACGTAAGGTCCTTGTGAGGTGCCGAAGGCCAGGGGCAGAAGACACGTCTAGGTACCGCTTTTTGACGACTTGGTCAAATTCGCCGGTGGATCGGTCGCCTTGCTGACCGCCGGTCAAATCGGTCACAGGTTGCGCGAGATGATCAGCTTCTGGATGTCGCTGGTGCCTTCGTAGATCTTGCACACGCGCACGTCGCGGCAATAGCGCTCGGCCGGGAAGTCGCGCAGGTAGCCGTAGCCGCCATGCACCTGCAGCGCATCCGAGCACACGCGTTCGGCCATCTCGCTGGCATAGAGCTTGGCGATGGCCGCCTCCTTGAAGCAGGGGATGCCGGCCTCCAGCAGGCGGGCGGCATGCAGGTAGTATTGGCGCGCCACGTCGACCTGCATGGCCATCTCGGCCAGGCGGAAGGCCACCGCCTGCAGCTCGATGATCGGCCGGCCGTAGGCCTCGCGCTCGCGGGCGTAGCGCACCGCCGCGTCCAGCGCCGCGCGGGCGATGCCCACGGCCTGGGACGCGATCGCGATGCGGCCGTCCGACAGGGCCGACATCACGGTGCCGTAACCGCCGCCGACGCCGCCCAGTACGTTCTCCTCGGGCACGCGCAGGTCCTCGAGCGCGATCTGCGCCACATGCGCGGTGCGCTGGCCCATCTTGTCCTCGACCCGCGCCACGCGGTAGCCGGCCGCCTTGGGATCGACGATGAAGATGGTGAAGCCGCGCTTGCCGGCGTCCTTGTCGGTCTGGGCCAGCACCAGGGCGGTCCCGGCCTCGCTGCCGTTGGAGATGAACTGCTTGGCGCCGCTGAGCACGAAGCCGTCGCTGTCGCGCCGGGCGCTGGCGCGGAAGGCGGCGGTGTCGGAGCCGGCCTGCGGCTCGGTCAGCAGGAAGGCGCCGATGTGCTCGCCGCGCGCCATGGCCGGCAGGTAGCGCTGGCGCTGGGCGTCGTTGCCGTGACGCAGGATCGAGGCGGCGCTGGTGTTGTGCACATGCGCGATCGTGCCGACGCCGCCGTCGGCGGCCGAGATCTCCTCCAGCACCAGGCAGTAGCCGACGAAGCCGATATCGGCGCCGCCATGGGCCTCGGGCAGCAGCATGCCCATGAAGCCCAGCTCGGCCAGGGCCTTGAGCTCGGCATGCGGCCACGCCGCCGCCTGGTCGCGCGCCGCCGCCGTGGGCGCGATCACCTCGGTCGCCACCTGGCGCGCCAAGTCGCGCACCGCCACCTGCTGGTCGGTCAGCCCAAGCACCGTCGCCATGGCGTCCTCCGATATGTTTACCGCTTGATTGATTAATTGACGCTAAAGTCAAATACACGAACCCGTCGGGGTGTCAACTGCGGTGCACGGAAATCCTTGGGATTTGCCCCCGGCCGTGCCACATCGGCACCGGATCGTTAGCCTTCCAAGGAGACCGGACATGAGCAGACCAGTCGTCGGCCGGCGCGCCGTCATCGCTGCCGGGGTCGCGACGCTGTCGCTGCCGGCGCGGGCGCAGGGGGCGTATCCCGAGCGGCCGGTGAAGTTCGTGGTACCGTTCCCGCCGGGGCAGGCGGCCGACACGTTCGGGCGCCTGATGGCCGAGCGGCTGTCGGCGCTGTGGAAGCAGCAGGTCGTGGTCGAGAACAAGGGCGGCGGCGCCGGCATCCCGGCGATGGAGGGCGTGAAGGCGGCGGCGCCCGACGGCTACACGCTGGCGGTCGGCAGCAGCGGCACGCTGGGGATCAACCCGGGCCTATACGCCGGCAAGCTGCCCTACGACGCGGTGAACGACTTCGCGCCGTGCTCCAACATCTTCCTGGTGCCGCTGCTGATCACGGCCCATTCCTCGCTGCCGGTCGCCACCCTCGCCGAGCTGATCGCGCTGGCGAAGAAGGAGCCCGGCCAGCTCGGCTACGGCTCGCCCGGGGTCGGCTCCTCGCAGCACCTGGCTATGGAGCTGTTCAAGCACACGGCCGACGTCGATATCCGTAACATCCCCTACAAGGGCAGCGGGCCGGCCGTGTCGGACCTGCTGGGCGGCCACATCAAGCTGATGATGGACAGCGTCACCTCGGCGCTGCCGCATGTGCGCGAGGGCCGCATCAAGGCGATCGCCGTCACCACGGCCAAGCGCGTGCCGCAGCTGCCCGACGTGCCGGCGATCGCCGAGACGCTGGCGGGCTTCGACGCCGCCGGCTGGGCCGGCGTCGTGGCGCCGGCCCGCACACCGCGCGCCATCGTCGAGAAGATCAGCGCCGACATGCGGGCCCAGATCGCGCTGCCCGAGGTGCAGCGGCGCATCATCGAGCTGGGCGGCATTCCCGATCCCGGCACGCCCGAGCAGTACCACGCCTTCATCAAGGCCGAGGTCGCCAAGTGGACCGAGGTCGTGCGCATCTCTGGCGCCAAGGTGGATTAGGCTTTGAACCCTCTCCCGCCTTGCGGGAGAGGGAGGGGCCCGTTGCGCGCAGCGCAACGGGAGGGTGAGGGCCCAAGGACGCGGTGCCGTCAGGCCCTCATCCGCCGGGCGCTTGCGCCCGTCGACCTGGTCTTTGGACACGAGGACACAACGGTCGGACGGCCGGAATAATCCGGCCTGATCGGGGTTGGTCAATCACGGACGTTGGATTCGGATGCGACTCATCCGATGCGACGCAGCACCGACGCCGCGGAGACGAGCGGTCCCGCCGGCAAACGATGCGGTGCTTGCGACGCACGCCGTTTCCTCGCGCTGCCGCATAGAGAACAATCTCTGAGACTTTCTCAACCGGCCATGAGGGATGCCGTCCAGCTGGTCAGCGTACTGATGTCGAGCAAACGCTCACACATCTTCACGCGACCATGGGAGCTCCGAACATGACCTACACCCTGCCACACACGTTCCAAGGTGGTGGATACGATGTGACCATCAACGCCGACCGCTCGATCCGGGTCAGGCAAGGCGACTGGCTGAGCAAGTATTCGATGGCGGTCTATGGCGACTTCACCCACATCAGGAAGTTCAAGGAGAAGATCGGCATCAACCTCTACCGCGACGTCCCGAATCCCAACCTGATCCGGACCGGCGCCACCCTGTACCACCCCGACTTGCTGCCGGGCGAGGCACCTGGAGCCGGCGCGCCGGGAAGCGGGCAGCCGGGGACCGACCCGCAGATCCCCCATAGCCGCATCAGGGCGTTCTTCGAGTGGATATGGAACCGTTTCGTGGTGTGCGACTGGGAGCTGACGGGGACGGCCGGGTTCAATCTTTCCGCGTTTTTCATCAGCGGCCAGTACATGACCGTCGACGTCAGGCAGAAGGCCACGCAGGTCACCGGCCACTTCTACAACGTCGCGGGGGGCCTGACGCTGAACGTTCCCAAGAGCCTGTTCGGCGGATCGGGCGCGCCCTCCTTCTTCCCGACATACGGCACCATCTGGCGCACGCCGTGGCGAGACCACCTGATCCTGGAAGATTTCTGCCACGGCACGCTCGTCGTGGAGTTCAGCTTCGCCTATTGGCTGGGCGCGTCGCCGTCGATGCTGTTCTTCGGCATGGGCATGCCGCCGTGGCGCATCCTCGACGCGTTGAACCGATATCTCCGGTCCGGTGACCCGACCATCTTCGCCATGCTCCTGGTGGACACCGGGCCGAAGGGCGTCATGCTGTTCGCCGGCCCGGAATTGTCCTCGCCGGGCGTCGGTGTCGCCTGCCGGGTCGGCGCCATGTACGACCGGCTGCCCTGGAACGCCCGCTAGCGCCGGAGTGGCCCGCCACCATCCTCTCCCACGTCTTGTGGGAGAGCACGGATGGCGTCACGCCGGGTCGCCATCGCGGCGTCACCCCGATATCGGGCGCGTCGGCTGCAGGCTGCGCCAGGCGCCGCCGCGCATCTTCATCCCGAACAGGGGGCGCATCACATCGATGCGGCGAACCACGCCTTCATAGATCAGCCACGTGCCGAGGAACGTGGCGACGGTGGTGATCAGGAACTTCACTGTCACCGGCAGGTTCGCCGCCGCGAGGTGCCAGGCCACGATCACGGTCACCGTCTGGTGCAGGATATAGAATGGGTAGACCGCCTCGGTGGCATAGGCCAGCGCCGCCGACCGCCGCGTCATGTGGCGGGTGAAGAAGCCGACAATGGCGAACAGCCAGGCCAGCGTGTTGACGGCCTCCAGCAGATGGTGGTCGAGGCGCCCGGCCAGGGCCGGCACCGGCCAGGCCGGGTCAGAGAAGAAGACGGCGTGGAGCACGCCGTAGGTGAGGGCGCCGACGGCCAGCGACGTCCAGCGCTGCCGTGCCAGGGTCTGCAGCAATGCCGGGCTGCGGAACAGCAGGGCGCCATAGAGCAGCAGCAGCGCCGCGCCCGCCAGCCCGACCCAGTCGCCGACCAGGCCGTTGCGGTTGGATGACAGCGGCGTCAGCCAGAACGACACCGCGGCAGGCGGCAGGGCCAGCAGCCAGAGCAGGGCGCTGTGGTCGGCGGCGCGCTGCGAGAGCCGGTCGAGCCGGGCGCTGCCGGCCCGGCCGCGCATCCACAGGAACAGCGGCAGCAGCGCCATGGTCAGCACCAGCACATAGGCCAGGAACCAGAGATGGTGCCAGCTCATGTTGCCCGCCGGGTAGACGCCGGTGAAGGCGTGCGGCAGGAACTCGAGATACGAGCCGGTGAACTGGCCGCGCTGCAGGCGCTCCAGGTAGACCTGCGGCGGCACGATCACCAGCATGCCGAACGCCAGCGGCAGCAGCAGCCGCTGCAGGCGGTCGCGCACGAAGGCGCCCGGGCTGCGCCGGCCCAGCGCCAGCAGGATGGCGGCGCCCGACACCAGGAACACCAGCGGCATGCGCCAGCGGTTCATGAACCGCATGGCGATCTCCAGCCACTGCGCGTGCTGCGGGTCCTTCACATGCCAGGTCCAGGAATTGTAGGCCATGCCGGCGTGGTACAGGATCAGCAGCGCGAAGGCGCAGACCCGCAGCCAGTCGATGTCGGCGCGGCGGTCGATGACAGAAGGGGTGGTCATGGGATGGCCCTGGCGGTGGACGACGGCCGTGTTGTCGCCGCCAAGGACCTGATCTCAGGGCAAAAAGTGACGACCGGCGGCCCCGCCGTGACGACCGGTGGCCGGCCCGGGACGAGCGGTCAACCCTCTCCGCCCACGTAGTGGGGGGAGAGGGAGGGGCCCATGCCGCAGGCATGGGAGGGTGAGGTGGGTCGTTCGACCAAACGAGGTCTCGTGAGCAAGAGCCCGTTCGTCACGGGCAACCCACCTCACCCTCCCATCACGCTGCGCGTGATGGGCCCCTCCCTCTCCCCCCGCTTTGCGGGCGGAGAGGGGGCTTCACTCCTTCACCGCGCCGGTCAGCGAGGACACGTAATAGTCCACGAAGAACGAATAGAAGATCGCCACCGGCAGCGAGCCCAGCAGGGAGCCGGCCATCAGTGCGCCCCACTGGTAGACGTCGCCGGAGATCAGCTCGGTGATGATGGCCACCGGCACCGTCTTCTTCTCGCTGCTCTGGATGAAGGCCAGCGAATAGATGAACTCGTTCCACGACAGCGTGAATGAAAAGATCCCGGCGCTGATCAGGCCCGGCACGGCCAGCGGCAGGGTGATGCGGCGCAGGATCTGCAGCCGCGTGGCGCCGTCGATCAGGGCGCATTCCTCCAGCTCGTAGGGGATCGACTTGAAGTAGCCGATCAGCAGCCAAGTGCAGAACGGCACCAGGAAGGTGGGGAAGGTCAGGATCAGCGCCAGCGGCGAATCGAACAGGCCGAGCTGGAACACCACCGTCGCCAGCGGGATGAACAGGATCGACGGCGGCACCAGGTAGGCCAGATAGATCGCCAGCCCGACATACTGGCTGCCGCGGAAGCGCAGGCGCTGGATCGCGTAGGCGGCCAGCACGCTGCTGAGCAGCGACAGGGTGGTCGACGCCACCGCCACCATCATCGTCGTCAGCAGCCATCTGGGATAGGCGGTCTGGAACAGCAGCTTGTAGATGTGGTCCAGCGTCGGGCTGCCGATCAGGAACGGGTTGTAGGTCTTGTAGTCGTAGAGCTCGGCGTTGGGTTTGAACGACGTCACCGTCATCCAGTAGAACGGAAACAGCAGGATCAGCACGAAGCACGCCAGCGGCACGTACAGCAGCACCACCCGGCGCGCCCGGTTGTCCCACGCCATCGCCTCGGGCACGGCGGTGGCCGAGCCCTTGGTCTCCGCGGCCGGCACGTCAGTCATTGGCTTCTCCCTGCTGCCATTTGCGCCGCGCCAGCGCGAAGTAGCTGAAGAGGGTGGCGAAGACCAGGAACGGGATCATCGCCACGGCGATCGCCGACCCCTCGCCCAGCTCGCCGCCGGCGATGCCGCGCTGGAAGGCCAGCGTCGCCATCAGGTGGGTCGAGTTCACCGGCCCGCCGCGCGTGATGGCGTAGACGAGCTGGAAGTCGGTGAACGTGAAGATGATCGAGAACGTCATCACGATCGCCAGGATCGGCAGCAGCAGCGGGAAGGTGACGTAGCGGAAGCGTTGCCAGGCGGTGGAGCCGTCGAGCAGGGCGGCCTCGTAGAGCGACGGTGAGATCGTCTGCAGCCCGGCCAGCAGCGAGATCGCCACGAACGGGATGCCGCGCCAGATGTTGGCCGCGATCAGCGACCAGCGCGCCGGCCAGGTCGTGCCCAGGAAGTCGAAATACTTGTCGCGCACGCCCAGCACGTCGACGAACACGTAGGAGACGATCGAGAACTGCGGGTCGTAGATCCACCAGAAGGCGATCGCCGACAGCACCGTGGGCACGATCCAGGGCAGCAGGATGATGGCGCGCAGCAGGCTCTTGAAGGGGAGGTGGTTGTTGAGCAGCAGCGCCAGCCACAAGCCCAGGCCGAATTTCCCGAACGTCGCCACGGCCGTGTAGAAGATGCTGTAGAAGACCGCGCTCCAGAACTGCGGGTCCGACATCAGGTATTCGAAATTCTCCAGCCCGACCCAGACGCCGCTGCGGCCGATCTTGGTGTCGGTGAAGGCGAGCCAGATCCCCAGCCCCAGCGGATAGGTGAGGAACACCGTCAGCAGGCCGACCGCGGGCAGCAGGCAGGCCACGACCAGGAACGGCTTGTAGTCGAGCAGCCGCGCCAGCCAGCTCGGCTGCGGTCGCGCGCGCGTCCAGTCGGTCACGGTGGCAACGGCCATGAACCCTCCTGCAAGAGAACAAGAGAAGATTCACCACAGAGACACAGAGGACACGGAGATCACAGAGGATGACTTCTAGCGCCGCAGGCGCTCAGACCTCTTCTTCTCTGTGTGTCCTCTGCGCTCTCCGTGCCACTGTGGTGAAGGTTTTCTCTTTTCTGCCTCTACCCGCGGTAGTACCGCTTGGTGCGGCGCTCGGCTTCCTTGGCGGCATCCTCGGGCGTGGCCTGGCCCGAGGCCACCGAGGCGCACATCTGCACCTGGATGTACTCGGCCGCGACCGTGCCGGACGCCTGGGTGATCGGCCCCTTGTAGCCGGTCCAGAACTGGTTGTTCATGCCTTCGCGATAGATCGCCAGCTTGGGATCGCTCTCCCACACCTTGCTGGCGTTGTACGCCTTCAGCGGGTGCGCCCAGTAGCCCAGGCAGCCGGTCAGCCATGTGTCGTACTGCTCGGCCTCCATCATGTAGGTGAGATACGCCTTGGCGGCGTTCTGGAACTTGGAGTGCTTGAACACCATGGCGTTGAGGACCAGCGCCGATTGCGGCTGCTTGCCGATCACGCCGCTGGGCAGCGGCGCATGGTTGGTGTCGTCGGCGATCGCCTTGGTGGCCGGATCGTTCTTGAGCGCGAAGTACAGCGACACGCCGTTGGCCGTCAGCCACACTTCGCTGGCGGCGAAGGCGCGGTTGTTGCTGGGATCGCCCCAGCTCATCGTGCCGGCCACGAAGTTGGGATAGAGCTCCTTCAGGTACTTCAGCGCCGCCACGGTCTCCTTGCTGTTGATAGCGACCTTGCCGTCCTCGTCGACCAGGTAGGCGCCGTGCGACCACAGCAGCCAGTTGGCGAAGCCGTTGCCGTCGCCCACCGCGTTGCCCAGCGCGAAGCCGGCCGGCTTGTTGGCCTTCTTCAGCGCCTGGCAGAGCTTCAGGAAGTCCTCGTGCGAGCTCGGCACCTTGTCGAAGCCGGCCTCCTTCAGGGCCGACTGGCGATAGGCGATCGGCCCGGTCGAGCCGCCGAACGGCAGGCCGATCCAGTTGTTGCTCTTGGCGCGCTTGCCGTATTTCTCGCCCAGGAACATCCAGCCGCCGTACTTCTTGCCCAGGTACTCGGCGATGTCGCTGAGCTCGATCAGCTTGTCGGTGTAGACATGCGGATCCTCGGCCCAGCCCAGCACGATGTCGGGGCCGGCGCCGGTGTTGGCCGACACCGCCGTCTGCTGGCGGATGTCCTCCCAGCCCACGAAATCGACGCGCACGTTGACGCCGGTCTCCTTGGCGAACTTCTCGGTGTTGGCGCGGAAGATCACCTCGTCGGGCTCGACGAAGCGCGCCGGCCGCAGCACGCGCAGCGTGGCGCCGCTTTCGATCGGCAGCTTGGGCGCGGCCGCATCGGCCTTGGGAATCTGGGCCGAGGCGCCGTTGGACAGGGCGAGCGCCGCAGCCGCTCCGGCGCCCAGCTTGATGCTGCCACGCCGCGTGATGATGTAGACCACAATTTCCTCCTTGATCGTCCAGGCATCCATCTTTTCTTGGATCGCGCGTGCGCACGCGCGCTCATGACGATGCGCGCAGACCAGCGCGCGGTCAGAGGGTCAAAGCCGCCTGCCGCTCTCGGGGTCGAACAGGTGCACCAGCGACGCGTCGGGCCGCACCGGCAGCGTCTCGCCGGGCCGCGCCGAGATGCGCTCGCGGAAGGCGCCGACCACCGATGCGTCGCCGACGCGCATGATCACCTGGGTCTCCGACCCGGTCGGCTCCACCACCTGCACGGTGGCCGGGATGCCGGCCGAATCCAGCGTCAGGTGCTCCGGCCGCACGCCGTAGACGGCCGGTCCGTCGCGCCGGGCCGCACCGTTGGCGGGCAGCGGCCACGACGTGCCGTCCTCGGTGCGCAGCGATCCGTCGCTGATCGTGCCCTTGACGAAATTCATGGCCGGCGAGCCGATGAAGCCGGCCACGAACAGGTTGGCCGGCCGGTCATAGAGCTCCAGCGGCGGGCCGGCCTGCTCGATGTTGCCGTTGTTCATCACCACGATCTTGTCGGCCATGGTCATGGCCTCGATCTGGTCGTGGGTGACGTAGACCGTGGTCACCTTCAGGCGCTGGTGCAGCTCCTTGATCTCCGAGCGCATCTGCACCCGCAGCTTGGCGTCGAGGTTGCTGAGCGGCTCGTCGAACAGGAACACCTGCGGGTTGCGCACGATGGCGCGGCCCATGGCCACGCGCTGGCGCTGGCCGCCCGAGAGCTGGCGCGGATAGCGGTGCAGCAGCTGCTCCAGGCCCAGGATCCTGGCGGCGCGCCCGATCTCCTCTTCCATCACCTGGCGCGGCGCGTTCGCCAGCTTGAGCGAGAAGCCCATGTTGTCGAACACGGTCATGTGCGGGTAGAGCGCGTAGTTCTGGAACACCATCGCGATGTCCCGGTCCTTGGGCGGCACCGTGTTGACGACGCGGTTGCCGATCGCGATCTCGCCGCCGCTGATGTTCTCCAGCCCCGCGATCATGCGCAGCAGGGTGGACTTGCCGCAGCCCGAGGGGCCGACCAGCACCACGAACTCGCCGTCGGCGATATCGACACTCACCCCATGCAACACTTCGACCGACCCGAAGGTCTTGCGCACGTTACGGACTTCGACCGTCGCCATCGATCCTCCCAACTGAACGCTCTTCGACCGCCCATGCTTCTTCGGGCATGGTGAGAACACGACGCAGGCTAGCACGTGCACGCACGGACGCCAGTCCCTTCATGTGCGGGAACCTTCCCGTGCATTTCGGCCATTGAACTCCGCCCCGGGATGTTGCAGCCGCGCAGCTTCATCCGTTTGACAAGGCCGGCCCCGGGCCAAATAGTCCGCCATCGTCACGCCCAGGGAGGGAAGACCATGAATGCCAAGGACAAGGTGATCAACACGGCTGTCGCGAACGGCGACATGCCCTTCGCCGTCGCCATGGCCGGCAATGCCAAGGGCATTTCCTATCGCGCCGCCGCCGGCGATGCGGCGCCGGGCCGCAAGGCGGCAGCCGACACCGTCTTTCGCATCTTCTCGATGACCAAGGCGGTGGGCTCGACGGCAGCGATGATCCTGGTCGACCGCGGCAAGCTCGATGTCGACACGCCCGTGGAGGCAATTCTGCCGGAGTTCGCGAGGATCCAGGTGATCGAGCGCTTCGACGGCGACAAGCCCGTGATGCGTGCGCCCAGGCGCAAGGCCACCATCCGGCACCTGGCGACGCACACGTCGGGCCTGGCCTACGAGTTCTGGAACGCCGACGTGCCCAGGTACATGGCCGCCACCGGCCATCCCACGATCCTGAGCGGCACCAAGGCGTCGATGTTCTATCCCATGGTGTGCGATCCCGGCACCCGCTGGGAGTACGGCATCAGCATCGACTGGCTGGGCCAGGTGGTCGAGAAGATCGACGGCCGCCGCATCGACCGCTTCCTGCAGGACGAGATCCTCGGGCCGCTGGGCATGACCGACACCGCCTGCGAGGTGCAGGACCACATGAAGGACCGGCTCGCCACGGTGTCGGCGCGCGGCGAGGACGGCAAGTTCGCGCCCTTCGAGCTCGCGCCGCCGTCGCAGCCGGAGTTCTACGGCATGGGCCACACGCTCTACTCGACGGCCACCGACTACATGACCTTCCTGCGCCTGTTCCTGAACAAGGGCACGCTGAACGGCCACAAAGTGCTGTCCGAGCAGGGCGTCGAGCGCATGCTGGGCGACCACATGAACGGCCTCACCTTCGACAAGATGACCACGATCGCGCCGGCCGTCACCGCCGATGTCGACATCTTCCCCGGCGTGCGCAAGACGCACAGCTTCGGCTTCGTGCGCAACGAGGCCGACATCCCCGGCATGCGTTCGGCCGGCTCGCAGAGCTGGGCCGGCGTCTGCAACACGCACTACTGGTTCGATCCGAAGAAGGACATCGCGGCCGTCATCATGACCCAGTCGCTGCCCTTCCTCGAGCCGCCCTTCGCCCGCGCCTACGAGGCCTACGAGAAGGCCGTCTACGCCGAAGGCGTGGCCTGAGGTAGCTGGGAGCGCGCCACTCCAGTGGCGCACCGGCGCGTAGCGCCGGATCATGATCCGCATGGCACGGCGGCCCGGCCCTTCGGGCCGGTGCGCCACTGGAGTGGCGCGCTCCCGGCGAGCCGTACGCCTATGTCCGCACCGGCACGACCTTCTCGAACCGCGGTCGGTAGCGGCGGCTGAGGCTGACGACGGCGCCATCGTCGAGCTTCAGGCGCGAGTCGCCGTTGATCCACGGCTCGACCTCGCGCACGCGCGCCACGTTGACGATGTAGGATTTGTGGACCCGCACGAAGCGCTGCGGGTCGAGCTCGGCCTCCAGCCGCGCCAGCGACGAGCGGATGTCGTAGGTCTCGCCGCCGACATGCAGGATGGCGTAGTTGCCGGCGGCCTCGATCCAGGCGATGTCCGCCGCCGACACCAGGATCTCCTTGTCCTTGCGGCGCACCGCGAAGCGCTCCAGAAGCGGCGCCGCTGGCGCGTCCGCCGCGGCCGGTGCTGCCGTCGGCGCGGGCGCGGGTACAGGATCGGCTGCCGGCGCGGGCTGGGGGGCAGCAGCGGGCGCCGCCGTCTCCTGCGGCTCGGCGAAGGCGTAGCGCAGGGCCAGCAGCGCGGCGCTGAAGATCAGGTAGGTCACCGCATCCTTGCGGTACTCGTAGAGCAGCGTGCCGATATCGAGCTGGATCGGGTAGGCGCGGCCGAACAGCGGCGCCGCCAGCCAGCGCAGCGCGAACATGCCCAGCACGTGCAGCAGGCTGAACGGCACGGTCAGCGCCACATGCGCCAGCACGGTGGGGCTCACCGGGCTCACCGGGAAGCGGCGATGGAACCAGTAGACCAGCGGCACCAGCGCTCCCAGCACCAGGTGGCTGGTGCCCTCCAGCACGATCACCCAGGCGATGTCGGGATTGCGGCCTTGCCGGCGGGCATCGGCGCTCAGCGTGGCGACGGCGATGACCGTGACCGCCACCAGTATGGCCGCCCACAGCAGCACGAGCCGGTGGCGCCGCAGCGCCGCGCCCAGACGCCGCCATCCCGAGGGCGGCGCATCGCCGGTGGTCGCGGAGAGGTCGTCGGCCATCGCTGCGCTGCATACCCCGTCGCCGCCGCAGGCGGAAGAGCGTGCGCTTCCTGAAGGGGAAGGCTATGGGATCACCATGACATCCCGGAGGCACCCGTGAAGCTCTATCTGCTGAAGAACGGCGTCAATCCGCGCCGCGTGCGCATCTTCCTGGCCGAGAAGAAGGTGCGCCTGGGCGCCGATCTGCCGGTCGAGGAGTTCGATATGGAGAGCGCCGGCCACAAGACGCCGGACTTCCTGGCCCGCAATCCGCTGGGCACGCTGCCGGCGCTGGAGCTCGACGACGGCACGGTGATCGCCGAATCGGTGGCGATCTGCCGCTACTTCGAGGAGATGATCCCCGAGCCGGTGCTGATGGGCCGTGGCGCGCTGGGCGCCGCCACGGCCGAGATGTGGAACCGGCGCATGGAGCTGGAGCTGCTGCTGCCGACCATCGATGTGTTCGTGCACACGCACCCGTTCTGGGTCGGCCGGCGCCCGCAGATCGCCGACTATGGCGCCGCGCGGCGCGAGCATCTGGTGGCGCGCATGCGATGGCTCGACGGCGCGCTCAAGGACCGGCCCTTCATCGCCGGCGACACCTACGGCATCGCCGACATCACGGCCCAGGTGGCGCTCGTCACGGCGCGCGGCGCGCTGAAGCTGGCGATCCCCGACGACCACGCCCACCTGGCGCGCTGGTTCGCCGCCGTCTCGGCCCGCCCCTCGGCGCGGGCCTGACTCGGGCGGGTCGTCGCCGTATAAGAGCAGCAGGCATTCCGCTGGATGCGATCGAGGGGAGGGCCAATGACAACGACGGCACAACGACCCGCGATGATGCCGAACCATGCCCGGTTGCGGCGCTTCCTCGCCGACATGACCTCGCTGGTCGGCGGCGCGAGGCAGGACCAGGACGAGGCGGCGGTGATCGAGGTCGGCGGCCAGCTGCTCGCCGCGCTGGTCGCGCATGACGACTGGCTGCCCGAAGCCATGGCCGGCGGCGCTTCCGAAGGCTACCTGCAACATCTGCTGTATTGCGATCCGCATGAACGGTTTTCGCTGGTCAGCTTCGTCTGGGGGCCAGGCGCCCTGACACCGGTGCACGACCATACCGTCTGGGGCCTGATCGGCATGCTGCGCGGCGCCGAGGTCGATCAGCGCTACGAGCTTGACCCGGCATCCGGCCAGCTGTGCCCGGGTCCGACGACGACGCTGACGGCGGGCGATGTCGCGGCGCTGTCGCCGACGCTCGGCGACATCCACCAGGTGCGCAACGCCTTCACCGACCGCACGTCGATCAGCGTGCACGTCTATGGCGGCAATATCGGCTCGCTGGCGCGCCATCGGTTCGATCTTGCGACCAGCACGGCGCGCACCTTCATTTCCGGCTACAGCAACGCCACCATGCCCAATATCTGGGACCGCTCGCGCGACGGCGAGTCCGCCGGATGACGTCGCCCGGCCGGGTCAGAACCAGCGCGACGCGTAGATCGTCAGGACCACCACCAGCGCCACGAACGCGGTCTGCACGAACAGCAGCGCCACCGGGCGCGGGCCGATGGCGGCCAGCGCGGCCAGCGACGTCTTGATGCCCAGCGCCGCGATGGCGACGGTGATCAGGATGCCGGACGCCATGCTGAACGCCTGCTGCACGGCCGGTGAGAACAGGCCCAGCGAGTTCAGCGCCGCCAGGGTCAGGAAGCCGAACAGGAAGAACGGGGGCCGCGGCCGGGCCGCGCCGGCTGCCTCGCCGCCGCGCGTCACCCACCAGACGATGAACAGCACCGCCGGCAGCAGCATGGCCACGCGCAGCAGCTTGGTCATCACCGCGTCGGCCAGGATCTTCGCGTCGCCCATCATCTGACCGGCGCCGGCGACCTGCGCCACGTCGTGGATGGCGCCGCCGAGGAACATGCTCATCTCGAACGACGAGTAGTGCAGGGCGCCCTGCAGATAGGGATAGGCCACCATCGCCAGCGTGCTGATGGCGTTGACGCCCATCACGGTGAAGGCGATGTCGCGGTCGCTCGAGGGGTGGCGGGGCAGGGCGGCGCCGGCGGCCATCGCCGCGGCGGCGCCGCAGACGCCCACCGAGCAGCCCGTCAGCAGGCCGAGGTCGCGCGGCAGGCCGAACCAGCGTGCCGCCATCGCGCCGAACGCGATGGTGCCGAACACCGCCAGCGCCGCCACCACCACGGGCGCGAAGCCGCCGGACACCATGTCGCCGAACGTCAGCCGCGCGCCCAGCAGCGCGACCCCGACGCGCAGCAGGGTGCGGCCGGAGAAGTCGACGCCGGGCGCGAACAGGGGCGCGATGGCCACCGGCCGCAGCGCCATGCCCACGAACAGCGCCACGATCAGCGGCGGCACCCACCAGCTCCCGATCCGGGTCCAGCCCAGCCGGTCCATCATGAACGCCGCCACGCCGATGGCGCTGGCCAGCGCCACGCCGGGCAGGGCGCGGACGATGCGCGTCAGGTCGAGGTATCGCCCGACCAGGCCGCGCACCGACCGAGGGCTGGGCTCGGATGCCTTGTGTGGGGAGATGGTAATGTCAGCTACCTTGGACCGGGCGCGGCAGCGGGGCCGGCCTCACGCCTCGAGCGTGGCGACGGTCTGGCCCTCGGCCACGGATTCGCCCTCGGCGACCAGGATTTCCTTCAGCGTGCCGCCGCGCGGCGCCAGCACCGGGATCTCCATCTTCATCGACTCCAGGATCATGATCTGACCCTCCTCGTCGATCTGGTCCCCCACTTTCGACTCGATTTTCCACACCTTGCCGGCGATTTCCGACTTCACGACCACCTTCGCCATATCACCTCCGCTCATCAGTGCCGGCTTTGTCCAACAGGCGCGCCGCGAGTTCAAGCGGCCTCGTGCCCGCCGCCGGCACATGGCTGCCGTGCGGCCTGCCCTGGAACGCCGGACGCCCCGCGCCTGCGGCCTTTGGGGGCTCGCCCTGTGGCGCGCAAGCCGCTATGCGAGGCCATGACCGAGATAGCGCCCACCGATGCCGCCGATTGCCCCGGCTGCGGCAAGCCCATGCCCCTGTGCGTCTGCCCGGCGCTGGCGCGGGTCGAGAACGCCATCGAGGTGCTGGTGCTGCGTCACCCGCAGGAGCAGGACAAGGATTTGGGAACGGCAGGACTGCTGTGCCGCCAGCTGGCGCGCGCCACCCTGCGCACCGGCCTGTCCTGGCCCAACCTGGCCAAGGCGCTGGGCCGCGAGGCCGATCCGCGGCGCTGGGCGGCGCTCTATCTCGGCACCGCCAGGCAGGCGCCGGCGCCCGAGCTGGGTCCGCTGGTCGTGGTCGACCGCGACGGCATGCCGCTGTCGGACCAGGATCAGGCCCGCGCCGGCATCTCGGGCCTGATCCTGCTCGACGGCAACTGGTCGCAGGCCAAGGCCCTGTGGTGGCGCAATCCCTGGCTGCTGAAATGCCGCCGGCTGGTGCTCAATCCCCAGGCAGCCTCGCTCTATGGCAATTTGCGCCGCGAGCCGCGCCGCGACAGCGTCTCGACCCTGGAGGCGGCGGCGCAGGCGCTGGCCCGGCTCGAGGCGCGGCCCGAGCTGGCCGAGACGCTGGCTGCGCCGATGCGCCTGCTGCTGAGGAAGTACCGCGCCCTGGCCCCGCGCCGCCCGCGCCCCGACCGCCGCCGCCCCCGCCGGCGCTGACGCCACGCTCAGAGCGCCTTTATCCTTCCCCCGTTCCCCCTCGCCCTGCGGCAGCGGGGCGAGGAGACCGCACCGGTGCTCCCATATGCGATCGCCCTCCGGGGGAAGGCGATCGCATATGGCGTGGGCTGCCGAAGATAGGCGACGTTTTCTACCTTCCCCCGCTTGCGGGGGAAGGTGGCGCGAAGCGCCGGATGGGGGATGCTTCAACGCAAATGGTGCATCCCATCGAGCACCCGCGCTGTTGCGCCACCCCCCATCCGCCCTTCGGGCACCTTCCCCCGCAAGCGGGGGAAGGTAGTCGAAAGCCGACGCTCCCGCTCATATGCGATCGCCCTGCCCCTCCGGGGGAAGGATGAGATCGCAAACTCTCAGCGCTGCGCCGACACGATCAGGATCATCGGCCGCTCCATCTCCTCGGCCAGGGCGGGCGTCTGCCGCACCTGATCGTCGGTCGGGGCCCATTCCTCGACATGCCGGATCGCGAAGCCGGACCCGATCAGCGTGTTCAGCGTCGTGCCCAGCCGGCGGTGCTGCTTGACCACACCCTCGGCGAGCCAGTCCGTCGTACGCGGGCCCTCGACGGCATAGCGGTCGACCGGCCAGGTCTTGCGGCCGGACGCATCGATCGCCCAGCCCGGACGGGTGGGCGCCATGTAGATCGGATGCTCGATGGTGAAGACGAACGGTGCCCCGGGCACCAGCGCGCGGTGGACCGTGCGCGCCAGCCGGCCGAAATCCTCGAGGTAGTGGAACACCAGCGAGCTGTAGGCGAGGTCGAACGACGCCGCCGGCAGCTCGAGCCGCTCCAGGTCGGCGATGCGGTAGGTGATGGCCGCGTCGTCGGTGTCGGCCCGGGCACGGGCGATCATGTTCTGCGACAGGTCGAGGCCCAGCACGGTAGCGGCGCCGTGCGCGCGGGCCCAGCGCGCGAACCAGCCGAAGCCGCAGCCGAGGTCGACGATGCGCTTGCCCGCCAGGTCCGGCAGCAGCGCGCGGATGGCCGGCCATTCGGCGGCGCCGGCCAGCCCGTGCACCGAGCGGCCCAGCCGGCTGTAGCCGGCGAAGAAGTCAGGTTGATCGTAGATGTTCTGTGCCATGTCTTGCTCCATCGTCTGCCGATGGGCGGGGCACATGCCGCACGCAAACAAGCCCCGTCCGTTCCGGCGGGGCTGCTGGGGTCCGTGATCCGATGCGCTGGTCGTCAGCGAACGCGATGGCCCTGCATCCCGCCTGTTGGGATGCGCGCCACTCGGGCGACAATGTGGATGTCGATCGCGTGCATGGTGCCTGTGTCGGCGATCGCGACGGGGGCTGTCAACCCTTTCCCCCGGACGCATCGCGCAGGAACGCCAGGAGCAGCGCGCTCACGCGTTCGGCCTGCTCCTGCTGCACCCAGTGGCCGGCGCCGTCGATGAGGTGGCAGCCCAGCATGCGGGTGCAGGCCGCTGACTGCATGCGCTCGATCGAGCCCGGGCGCTGGTGGATGCCCCAGTCGCTCTTGCCGGCGATGAAGCACGACGGCACGTCGATGGTGCGGCCGTCGAAGAGCTGCAGCTCGGCGGCGAAGCGCGGGTCGGTGGCGCAGCGATACCACTGCAAGCCGCCCTGGAAGCCGGTGCGGGCGTACTCGCCGCTGTACACGCGCAGCTCGTCCTCGGGCAGCCAGCGGCAGGCGGCGATAGCGTCCTGCGACGGCATGTGCGGCGCCACGGTCTGCGCCATGTCCTGGTCTAGGTCCATGACGTAGTAGGTCGGCAGGCGCGCCAGCTCCGGCGCGGTCCAGGCCTTCAGCGGCTCGGGCCGGTTCTCCTTCCAGTCGGCGCTCTTGTAGTGGTAGTAGGCGCGCAGGAACGCGTGCAGCCCCTGACTGCAGTCGAGCATGTCGCGGTTGGCCGCGCGCGTGCCGTAGTACCGCTGGTAGTGCTTGCGCGGCCGCGCCAGCTGTGCGAGCGCCTCGTGGATGCGATCGCCGGCCGCCGCATCGGGATGCCCCGGCTTGCCGGCCGTGTCGAAGGGCAGGGCGGGCGGCCCGGCGAACGGCGCGCTCATCAGCACGACCGACCGGAAGACATCAGGCCGCACCAGCGCGCACCACGCCGCGACCGGCGAGCCGAAATCATGGCCGACGACGGCGGCTACCGAGCGGTGGCCCAGCGCCGTCACCAGGCCCAGCGCGTCGCGCGCGAGGTTGAGCATGCGGAACGAGGCGAGGTCGCCGTCGTAGTCGCCGTCCCAGCCGGTGGTGCGGCCATAGCCGCGCTGGTCGGGAGCCACGACGTGGTAGCCGGCGGCGGCCAGCGGCAGCATCACCCTGCGCCAGCTATAGGCCAGCTCCGGGAAGCCGTGCAGCAGCAGCACCAGGGGCCGGCCCAGTGTCTCGTGGCCGGCCTCCAGCACATGCAGGCGCAGGCCGTTGATGCCGTCCACGAAGCGCGCCCGTATCCCGGACGGCAGGGTGGGGCTGGTCAGGGCATTGTCGATCATCGGGGCCATCATACCTTGCGGCGCGGGCCTGTCATCCCGCGCTGCGCTCGGGATGACAGGCGTGTCAGCGACCAGCGATTCCAGGTGCTAGGGAGCAGATGTCTTCTCGAAAGCGAGTTCGGCCCGAAGGCTCTCGAGATCGCGTTGGATCGTCAGGACAGCCTGCTTTCTGTCGCCGCGATAGTACACCACCATGCAGTCCCGCGTGGTGATATCGCCGTCGATGTCCGTCCTGTCCCATTTCTCGGCGTGGCCGACGTAGGAGATCGTGACGTCGTAGTGCTGGCTCCAGAAGAACGGCACGGCGTCGAAGCGCTCCCGCCGCCCGAGAATGTTGCGGGCTGCGGTCTGTCCCTGGCGTTCTGCGACCACCCAGTGCTCGACTCGGATTTTCTCGCCGGTGAGCGGATCCGGCCAGCGTGCGATATCGCCGGCAGCGAAGATGCCGGCCACGCTCGTCTCGAGATATTCGTTCACCAGTATGCCGCGGTCTGAGACGAGGCCAGCCTGTTCGGCCAGCGAGGTGGCGGGCCGCACGCCGATCCCGACAACGACGAGGTCGGCCTGGATGGTCTCACCACTCTTGAGCGTGACACTCCGTTCATCGATCGAGGTGACCGTTGTGCCAAGATGGAACACGACGCCATGCTCTTCATGGAGCGAGCAGATGAAGTTGCCGACCTCGGCGCCCATGATGCGCTCCATCGGACGTGTTTCCGGCGCCACCACATGCACCTCAATGTTGCGCGCCCTCAGGGATGCCGCGACTTCAAGGCCGATGAAGCTCGCGCCGACAACAACCGCCCGTCGTGCGGCCGAGGCCTTGGCGACAAGAGCGCGGCTATCGGCGAGGCTGCGGAGGTAGTGCACATGGGGACACTCTGCGCCAGGAATCGTGAGCCGCACCGGATCGGCGCCCGTGGCCAGCAGAAGTGCGTCATATTCATGCCGGCTCCCGTCAGCGAGGTCGACCTGCCGCTTCCTGGCGTCGATCGCCACGACGCGCGCGCCCAGCTTGAGGTCGATGCCTCGGTCTCTGTAGAAGGTCGGCGATCGGAGCGGAATCCAATCCTCGGCAGCGCTGCCGGCAAGATAGTCTTTGGACAGATTGGGCCGGTCATAGGGTCCTGACTCGTCGGCACTGAGCATCGTGATGCGACCAGCGTAACCCTCGTTGCGGAGAGTCTCCGCGGCGGCGTTGCCTGCCGCGCCGCCGCCCAGGATGATGATCGAGCCTGGCGTGCCGGAAGCCGTCGGCTGGGCTGGTGGAGCTGCGCTCTCCAGCTTTTCCCTGACACGAAGCACGCCGTCCTGCTGCTCGACGCGCCAGCAGGAGACGGGATCGAGGGCCGGCGCACGAAGAGCTGCGCCCGTGCGAAGGCTGAAGCAGGCGTGATGCCAAGGACACCGGACTGTTTCGCCCACAAGAAGACCCTCGGCAAGCGGGCCGCTGTAGTGCGTGCAGACGGCGCCGATTGCAAACAACTCGTCGCCGCACCGCGCGAGAAGGATCGGTTTGCCTTGGGTGTGCCCCAGCAACATCGCGCCATCGGCGATTTCGCTGAGGGCAATCCCCTTCGCAAGGTCGGGGCCGCCGAGTGGCTCTTGTCCGTCGCTCATCTGATCCTCCTTGGCAGTCGAATCTGGCGAGATTCATTTGTGTGAGCACCGGTCCTGGTGACGGAAGCACCAGGACGCGCTACTGCGCGCTCGCAAGATTTTCTGTGGCGAAGTCCCAGTCCACCCACCGGTCGAAGAAAGCCGTGGACGAAGTCCGTAAGCCGGTTCTGATGGTCGACGCAGCAAGCGGTACGCACGCTTCTCTACAACCAATCCCGGGACATATGAAGCGGCTTTCAGTTCGACGCTGGACCATGCCCGTCTGTTTCTCCCGAGGGGAAGAAGAGACTTACGGTTGTCCCGACTCCCCACTCGCTCGCGATGCTTACGTGGCCATTGATTAGCCGCATGAAAGCAGACACTTGCGGCAGGCCCAAACCGGTTCCTCCTTCCCCCTTGGTCGTGAAGAATGGATCGAAGACCCTTCGGGTTACTTCCGGAAGCATGCCTTGCCCGTTGTCCTTGACCTGAACACGGACGTAGATCCCGGGCAGGGGCGCATCGACAGTCACGGTATTCACGGCCCAACGCTGCGTGCTGATCTCGATGATGCCCCCCTTCGGCAAGGCATCGCGCGCATTGATCACAAGGTTGAGAATCGCGGCATTGAACTGCGCCCGATCAGTGAGACATTTGGGAGTATCAGTCGCGAGCTCGAGCACGATGCGGATTTCCGGACCTGCGCCGGATTTCAGGAACAGCTCGAGATCCTTCAGGCACTCATTGAGATTCTCCACACGCACACCAAGATCCTGCTCCCTCGCGAAGGTCTGAAGTTGGGTGGTCAAGTTCGCGCCGCGGCGAACTCCTTCCTGCGCCTTGCCAATGAAAGCACGCACCTTCTCCGGATCACCTGAATGTCTCTCGGCGAGCGCCAAGCTTGATCCGATGATCGCCAGGATATTCCTGAAATCGTGGACAATGCCTCCCGTCATTTCTCCGAGGATGCCCAACCGTTGTGCAACACGGGCACGCTGCTCTGATTGTTCCAGCTGGGTCAAGTCCGGTACTTGGGGCACCTCGAAATGCTCCCGCGATCAGGTCGAGGCGCCTTGGGAACGCTTACATGCTCCACTCCCCAGATGCATCTGATCGAAACCTCGGACAAGATTCCCGTTCCACTCTGCTTCCGCCGTTCTGATCGTCATTTCACCCTCCACCTGAGCGACGCATGTCGTATCCACGCTCAGCCAGCGGGCCATGTCAGCACCGCCAACCCCGACAGTACTGACGACGCTCCAGGCATATCAGACTCGGAAACTACGGAGATAAAAGCAGTGTTGCGTCACCGTCGGCCGCGGGAGGCTCTTGCACAGCGGCTGATGCGGTGGTGCCGACCGAGGCAGCTGGCCGCTCATCGACGCAAGCCGGGGCAGCAGCTCGTCGAGGTCGGCCATGCGCGGTTTGCCCCTCGCCATGCAAGCAATCTTTCAGCCGGCATAGGGGGCCGTCACGTGCCTTGCGGCGATCCGGCGATCGTCAGGTGGATCAGTTCGGAAAGCGTCTTCGCGCCGACCTTCCTCATGGCGGTGGCACGGTGGGTCTCGACGGTCCTTTGGCTGATGCCCAGGACGTAGGCGATCTGCTTGTTCGGATTGCCCTCGACAACCATTTCTACAACCTGCCGCTCGCGCGAGGTCAGGCCTGCCATCCGCTTCGCAGCAGTCTCGCGCAACGACGCGAGCGCGGTTGAGTTTCGCGTCAACTCCAGTGCTCGCTCGATGTTGACGACCAAATCATCGTACTGGATTGGCTTTTCGAGGAAAGCCATGGCGCCGGCTCTCATCGCTCGAACTGCCAGCCGAACGTCGGCATGGCCGGTAATCATGATGGCCGGTGGTCCACCGCCCCTGATTCTGAGTCGTTCGAGCAGCTCCAGGCCACTCATCCCTGGCATCCTGGCATCGACGACGAGACAGCCTTCCTTGCCAGGACGATAGGCCTCGAGGAATGCCATGCCGCTTGGGTACGCTTCGACTGCCCACCCCTCGTCCTGCAGCAATTCGCGCATCGCCTCCCGCAGCGCACCCTCGTCATCAACGACGAAGATGGTTGGCTGGGACGCATTGTCTTTCGGAGCACCCCGCGATGGCGAGGCTGTCCGCACCTTGGCTTCGTGAGCTGCGTCCTGCGTTGCGCCCCATCGATGACGCGTGCCTGGCGCTTCCTGCTGCCTTTCTCCAAGCGGTGCTTCGATCGCGAACACAGAACCCTTGCCCAGACGGGAATGGACATCGACGGAATGCCCTAGCAAATGCCCCAGGCGCTGCACGATGGGAAGACCGAGGCCGAAGCCGAGGATGCCATCATGGGCAGGATTGCCGGTTTGATGGAATTCCGTGAAGATTGCCTGAAGCTGCCCTTCCGGTATGCCGATGCCGGTATCCCAGACCTCGATGCGCAGCCTGTCACCGCGCCGTCGACAACCAAGCAGGATCTTGCCACGTTCGGTGTATTTCACCGCGTTCGACAGCAGATTGCGGAGCATCAGTTCCAGCAGGTGCGGATCGCTCCAAACGCTCAGTCGGCAGGGAACCACATGCCAGCGAAGGCCGCGCTCTTGCGCATGATAGGTGAATTCGGTCCTCAGCCGCTCGAGCAGGTCGTTGATCGGGAACTCGACCTCATGTGGTTCAATGACGCCAGCTTCCAGCTGATTGATTTCGAGCAGAGCGTTCAACATGCCCAACATGACGTCCGACGTCTTGTTGAGCTGAGTGATCAGCTTCAAACCTTCCTCGTCCTTGATCTTCTTGGCCAGAACCGCCCGCATCAGGTTGAGGGTGTGCAACGGCTGCCGCAAATCATGGCTGGTAGCAGAAAGGATGCGTGATTTCCCGAGATTGGCGCGGTCCGACTGCCACTTGGCGGCAATCAGTGCCATTTCCGCTCGTCTGCGTTCGGTGACATCGTCGATCATCACCAGTATTTCTCGCGGCGTGGTCGGCTCGTTATGGATCTGCTGCCCGCTCAACAGCAGCACTCGGCTGCCTAGCGCGGGAATCTCGACTTCGATTTCACAGTCCTCGACGACCGTGCCGTGCGCTTGGATCATACTGAGAAAGTCGCGAACCCCGGCAACGTCGAGACAATGGTCGCCGATGGTCGTCAGGAGCCGACCGATGATTTCATCGCGTGAGATCGCAAAGGCATGACAAAAAGCGAGATTCGAAAATACGACATGCAGTTGATCGTTCAGTATGGCCAGTGGCTGAGAGATGATATCGACGACGCGGCTTGCAGTTGCGCAAGTGAGCTTGCCCTCGGCAAACCTCGCCGATGACGTCGCGACCACAGAGCTTGACTTCCCTCCGCGACGTCGTCCCCCCGCCATGATCGTCCTCTCGCTGCCCTGTTCAGTGAGGAGAAAGAAGTGATGCTTCTATCACGCTTCGCTTTCTGATACTGCGATCATGTCCGGATGTTTGGCTAGCTGGAATAGCGGCAAGCCGTAAGCGCTGTTGCGGCACCACCGGAAGGTGACTTCACCTGCAATCGATTCGTCCCTGGGGCTCGCTTCGGCCTTCAGGTTGTTTTTCCGATCGGCGTCACCGCTGCAAGCCGTCTCGCGGCTTCGACGAACAGCCGATATTTTACGCTGACGGCCGAAAATTCTCGTGACCAGTTGACGATGTCGTCCCATGGATCTTTGAGCTTTCCGAGTCCAGAAACGACCGCCACTACCGTGCCGACATCGACTCGACCCGTCGTCGCGAACCATCCTCCAACGCCCAATGCAGCGGCTACTGCAAGGTGATGCATGACATGCATCAGCAGATGCATCGAATACTTCAGCTTGTAGATACCCATATTGAGCGTGAAAATATGCTCGATCCGTCTTTCATCTTCTTCCTTGACAATTGCTGGCAATGACGTCTCTGCGACAATCGCGCTGCTGACCTCGCGCAACGTCCTGATGCGCATCTCAGCCCGGTGATTGATCGCGCGTTGCATCAATGGAACGAAAACGAACTGGGGGACCAGGAAGAGGAGGCTGAGCAATGCCATATAGGTTTCAAGATACACCATGTAACCGATCACGCTCACCATGATGCCACCTTGCAGCAGCGGCTCCGATACACTGATTCCAACGAACCCCCCGATCGGAACGGCTTCGTCGAGGATCATCGATATCTGTGTACCTGTCGTCGCAGGCGGGTTCCGCTCTGGCGAGGTGCTTGGGCTCAGGGAATAGATCCGGCGGCGCAACGCTCGAATGCTGCGTTCGCTGAGCCAAGCCCTGTACAGATTAAGAATGAGCTTCAGCACTTGTGCGCCAAGCGCGACACCGGCGTATACAAGCGCCGACCACAGGACAGTCTCCGTCATGCCCGCCTTGATGGCGTCGTTCACAATACGCCGCTGCAGCTCGAGTGGCATCGTGCTGAGCAAGAACACGCAAACCGACAGCAGAGCCAGAACGATCTGATGGCGGCCCGTGAACCGCACGACATATCCCATCACTGCTTGCGGCAGAGCGGTGCAATCCATTCTGGCGCGACCGACATCCTCTGCCTTTGCAGTGCTCAAGTCGCATTCCTTCGAAGCTTATTCGCTGTGTCGATAAACACTGCGTTGACACACGGCCGCCGTCTTGTCGGAATGTCTTGTGTTGGTTCGTGTAGAGGACGGTTCGTCGAGATGGAATGATGCCCTGGGAGCGGAAGCCGGCCTAGCGTTCCAGGAGGACGTTCCTCAGCACGACCGCGTTGTTGCGAAGTTCGTCATGCGCGGCAAATACGAGCGTGATCGGGCCTTTGCGTGCCATGGCACGCAGTTCCCTAAGCCGATCGGGATGATCGTGGATCTCAGCCGCATAGCGACGGCAGAATTCCTGCCAGCGCGCAGGATCGTGCCCGAACCACTTCCGCAACGCCGTGCTAGGGGAGACGTCTTTGATCCAATGATCGATGGCTACATCGGATTTTCTCACCGCGCGCGGCCACAGCCGATCGATCAGTATCCGCGTGCCGTCTTCCACTGAAGGCGGGCTATAGGCCCGTTTCAGTTTGATATTGCATGCTGCGATTTGGTTTTTCATCGGATTGCCGAGCCTTTCGATATTGGTGGCCGAGTTTCTCCTCGACGGCTCCGCTCGCTGGCGAGCAGGCTTAACTCGACGCGATGGAAGCCCGATTGCATCAGGTCGTCGATGGCCGCCTGGAACGCCTCGGCGCTTTTTGAGACGCCGACGGCTTCGGCTGCTGCTTTACGGGCATTTCCGCTCACTCCAGCCTTTGGCAAGCTACATGTCGTAGAG
This sequence comes from Vineibacter terrae, assembly GCF_008039615.1. Taxonomy (GTDB): domain Bacteria; phylum Pseudomonadota; class Alphaproteobacteria; order Reyranellales; family Reyranellaceae; genus Vineibacter; species Vineibacter terrae. The sequence goes on from NZ_VDUZ01000031.1 coordinate 35,974, forward strand.
CAACCTGAGGAAATGGATCCTTCGGCATGCCGACGCCCGGTCAACCACCACCCTTGTTGTCGATAATGCCGATGCGGTGTCGGAAGACGAGCTCGCCGCCAAGCCAGCCCGTAACGAGAAATAGGGCAACGACCACTGCCGAGAGAATGATTCCGAACGGAACGACCGCGGCACTGGGGTCGCTTTCCGTTCGATACAGGAGGTTCCCGAGTGCGATCAGTATCGCTGCCGCGTTTCCCAGGAAATGGACCCAGCCCGCTGTCAGTGAGCGGACGCGGCTTATGGCAATGAACTCGATCAAGCCGGCCACTGCCGCGAGAACTCCCATGATCACGCCGGCTGCCAGCAGCCACACCGAAGCGCGTGCCCAGAAGTTGTCGCCGGTGCCCCAGAAGGCAAGGTCTGTCGCAAGCGCACCTGCCAGGAAGGCGATTGGAAACATCACGAGCATGGGGTGGATCGGATGGCCACCGACAGCGGCGGTGCTTGGCGTGCCATGATAGTCTGAGGCGTTCATCCTGGTTCTCCTGCCAACGATTGCACGAGGATATTGGTGTGCGGCGGGGATGGGCAGCCTCGGAAAATACCTAGTGCCCGGAATCGCTGGTCGCTGATACGTCCGTCATCCCGAGCGCTGCGAGGGATCTCCTGCGCGGGACGCACGGTGCGCCATTCGCGGGAGATCCCTCGCTGCGCTCGGGATGACGGCAGCGGCTGACCTTTCATCGATAGCCGATACTGGAGGGCTCAATAGTTCTTCTGCGCAGCAGAGAGGATACCTTGGTTGCCGGGTCTCCGTAGTTTCCGAGTCTATTGCTCGATTTTCAGCCGCTTATGGTTGGGGCAGCTGGTGCGCTGGAACTCAGGTTTTCCGGGCCGCGATCCACGGCGAAGACCAGATCGACCGCACGAAGGAGGCAGCTGGAATGTCTTTGCGAACGTTGTTGGTTCATGCCGACACAGACGAACAGTTGATGAATCGCGTGACGCTGGCCGCCGGTCTCGCTCGTGCGCACGATGCGAAGCTGATAGTCGCCTTTCCGTTGCAGGCGCCCTTGGACGTCACATTCTACTCCGAGTACGTGGCGGTGGAGACGATACAAGCTCTGATCGGGGCTGAGCAGCAGCGTGCCGCGGATGTACGAGCCAAGGTCGCTGACCGATTGGCAGGCGAAGGTATCTCCTGGCAATGGCGCACTTGTGACGGGGGTGCGCAGAATACGCTTCCCAGGATCGGTGCCGTCGCAGATGTCATCGTCATGGGCCAGGGCGCGGTCGATACACACGCGTCACTGGTGGCCGCCGTGGCGCTGACTGCAGGTCGGCCGGTCCTATGCATGCCGAACGGCGCGAGGTTCGAATCCTGCGGAAAGCGGATCCTTCTGGCATGGAACGGCAGCCGTGAATCGGCGCGCGCGGCTCATGATGTCCTGCCCTTCTTGAAGGGCGCCGACCAGGTTGTAGTCTTCACTGCCGGCCGAATCACGGGACACGACGCCAGCGTGGCCGATATCGCCGCATACTTCGCGGCCCACGGCACCAGAATCGAGGTCAGGCACGCGATGCTGGCCGAAGTGGACACTGGTACCGGAATCCTGCAGGCCGCGGCTGAGAGTGACGCCGACATGATCGCCATGGGTGCCTATGGTCACAGCCGGCTCCGTGAATGGGTCTTCGGCGGGACCACCCGCACCATCCTGACCGCGATGACGATACCGGTGCTGCTGTCTCATTGAAGCTTGGTGCGGAACGTCAGTGACGGCAGGAGTCCGGCACCGCAGCACATTTGTTGCCGTACAACTCGTCCAACGCGTCCTTCGAAAGGGGGGAGATGTGATCCACGCAGCTGTGCGAACGGCGGACATCGCGCCGGAAATCATCATGACGGAGCGAGATCATGCCAGACTCGACAATTTGCTCCGCGAGCATGCGTCCATCCGGTCCTGGAAGGCTGTCGTCTTCCTGACAGGTGAAATGAAGCGGGCGAGAATCATCGCCGACGACGAGATCGATGAGACCGTCGTGACGCTTCACACGCGCGTCGCTTTTCTTGACGACTACAGCGACGAGCCAACCATCGTCACGCTGACATTGCCGGGCGAGCGAGGTTTGTACGTGGATGCGATCTCCGTGCTGACGCCGCCGGGGGCTGCGCTACTGGGCCTTTCCGAAGGGCAGTCGATCACGTACGCCGCCCCGGATGGTGGTGTGAAGACCATCACGGTCACCAAAGTGCTGTTTCAACCTCAAGCAGTCCGGACTCGGACGGTGCGCAGCTTGAGGGGCTTCAGCTCGACTTCAAACAATTTGGACGCGCCCGGCGAGGGGGGGCATCGAGCATCGGGGCCTACGGACATTCGCGGAAAGTCGGACTGTTTGCGGGCCGGGCGCGACGCGATCGCGACCGGCGGTTCTGGTCGGTTCTCCAGCTTCTAGCCTGTGAGCGTGAGCTCTGGCGCGATACCGGCTCGAAACAACGAATCGGCGAAGGATGGGAGTGAGATGATGGATGATAGGCATCGTATTGCCGGCTCAGCGCCGCGCATTCTGTTCGTCTCGTCGGAAGTCTTTCCGCTAGCCAAGACCGGCGGCCTTGCCGACGTCTCGAGCGCTCTGCCCGCGGCCCTGTCATGTTTGGGAGCGGACGTCCGTGTCATGCTCCCCGGCTATTCGCAGGCGCTCGATCTCGCAGGCTGCCTGGATGTCGTGAGCGGCTGCGAGTTGCCCGACGGCAGGCTCCTCATGGGTCGTCTGCCGGATTCGGGTGTGCCGATCATCTTGTTCGATGCACCAGCGCTGTTCGCGCGTGAGGGTGGCATCTACCAGGACAGCGACCGCAAGGATTGGCCCGACAATGATCACCGCTTCGCCGCGTTCTGCCGGGCAGCAGCCTTTGTCGCGCTCGGAAGGACCACGCTCGGCTGGCGCCCGCAGATCGTTCACGCCAATGACTGGCACACCGGGATGATCTCCGCTTTCCTGCACTTCAGCGGCCAAATTCGTCCGAAGACCGTCTTCACCATTCACAACCTGGCCTTTCAGGGCAACTTCCCGCTGACGGCGTTCTCCAATCTGGGTCTGCCGAGCGAAGCTTTGTCGCCGGAGGGAATCGAGTTCTACAATCAGATATCCTTCATCAAGGCCGCCATCCGCTACAGCGACCGACTTACAACGGTCAGCCCGACCTACGCGCGCGAGATCCTGACGCCGGAGCATGGCTGCGGCCTCGATGGCCTGCTGCGTGCCCGCGCCGCCGACCTCACCGGTATCCTCAACGGCGTCGACTACGATGTTTGGGATCCAGCAAACGACACCGAGCTGCCATGCCCATACAGCCACGACGACCTCGCTGGAAAAGACGACTGCAAGGCGAGTCTCCGCCACGAGATGGGGCTCTCGCAGGCTGTGGGTGCACCACTCATAGGCTATGTGAATCGGCTGACCCATCAGAAGATGGCGGACGTCGTGCTGGACGTCGTGCCGCGAATCGTCGCCAACGGCGCGCAAATCGTGGTCCATGGCAAGGGCGACCGCGCTTTCGAGGAGCGCTTCGAAAGCGTCGCACGGGCACATCCCGACAACGTTGCGGTACGGCTTGGCTATACCGAGGCATTGGCGCATCGGATTGTCGGCGGATGCGATCTTTCCCTCACGCCGGCCCGCTTTGAGCCCTGCGGACTGACGACGATGTACGCCATGCGATATGGTGCGCTACCCGTCACGCGCGCTGTCGGAGGCCTCGTGGACACAGTCGAAGATGCGGGGACAGTGAATGCCGACGATGATCTCGGCTCTGGCTTCGCGTTTGCACGGGCGACGGTCGATGATATGGAAGACAGCCTGATAAGGGCTTCGTCGTGGTATCACGACAGCGATGCCTGGAAGCGTCTTCAACGTCGCGCCATGCTGCGGGACTTCGGCTGGAAACGATCGGCACAACGGTACTTGGAGCTTTACGCCGCTCTCCTCGGCGGAGCGCCACCTCGGTTTGACGAGCGGCCGCCGGCGCGTGATGAATATCCGATTGCTCCTTCCGTCCCATGTGATGCCCTTCAGATGGGAGGATGAACATGTCCTTCGAGAAACCCGCGCCGGGATGGCCTGGCAGTCCGGCGCGGTGGACGTCGAGCGCCAAAAGCGGCGTCGGCACGGCGCTGCAGCCGCAGAGTCGGGTCTGGTTCACCCTGAGTCACGGTATCCTCAACGAGATCTACTATCCACGAGTTGATCAGGCGTGCACGCGGGATCTGGGCCTCATCGTCACCGACGGGCACAGCTTCTTCTCGGAAGAGAAGCGTGATGCGAACAGCACAATTCGACAGATCGCCGAGGGCGTGCCGGCCTTCATCGTCACAAGCGTATGCAATCAGAAGCGCTACCAGATCGAAAAGTTGGTGTTCGCTGATCCTCGCCGGGATGTCGTGCTTCAACGCGTGACGTTTGAGGCGCTCGCCGGCGCCGCCCGCGACTACAAGCTTTATGCGCTCCTTGCACCACATCTTGTGAACAAGGGCGCTGGCAACACGGCATGGATCGACGATTACAAGGGCGTATCGATGCTCTTTGCCGAGGGCGACGGAACGACGCTGGCCTTTGGCTGCTCGATTCCCTTTGCCGGGAGCTCGGCGGGCTTCGTCGGAGTCTCGGACGGCTGGCAGGATCTGCGGCAACATTTCGAGCTGCGCTGGCGCTACGATGTTGCGCGCAACGGCAATGTCGCGCTCACCGGCGAAGTGAACCTGGCAGAGTGTGATGGCAGCTTCATTCTCGCATTGGGGTTCGGCAGGACGGCCGCAGAAGCCGCGCTTCGGGTTCACATCAGCCTCAACAAGGATGTTGACGAGGCGCTCGGCGAATATGTGGCTGGATGGCGCGCATGGCAGGACACGCTCCTGCCGCTCGACCATGCCGGGCATTCGAAAGGACACAATGCATATCGGGTGAGCACAGCCGTGCTGCGGACGCACGAGGCTCGCTCGTTTGCCGGCGGCTACATCGCCAGCTTGTCCGTTCCCTGGGGCTTCGCCAAGGGCGACCATGATCTTGGCGGCTATCATCTCGTCTGGCCGCGCGATCTCGTCGAGACCGCCGGTGGGCTCTTGGCCGCGGGAGCGAAGAAAGAGGCACGACAGGTCATCGATTACCTCCAGGGCATTCAGGAAGCCGATGGCCACTGGCCGCAGAATTGCTGGCTCGACGGAACGCCTTATTGGAACGGTGTGCAGCTCGACGAATGCGCTTTTCCCATTCTTCTCGTCGATCTCGCACTCCGCGAAGGTGCCTTGTCCGGAGCCGATCTGCCCGGTCTGTGGCCGATGATCGCGAGAGCCGCTGGATATATTGTCAGAAACGGACCGGTTACTGGACAGGATCGTTGGGAAGAAGATGGCGGCTATTCGCCCTTCACTCTCGCGGTCGAGATCGCCGCGCTGCTGGCTGCAGCCGAACTGGCCGATGGCATCGCTGCACCGGGTTCAATCACCTACCTTCGCGAGACCGCCGATATCTGGAACAGTCTGATCGAGCAGTGGACCTATGCCACCGATACGCCGCTCGCCCGGCAAGTGGGCGTCGAAGGCTACTACGTTCGTATCACTCCGCCGGAGACTGCCGATGCCGCATCGCCCATGAGCGGCTTCGTTCCCATCAAGAACCGCCCGCCTGAAGCGAGCCGCGAGAGAACGTCGCTTGTGGTGAGTCCCGATGCGCTCGCGCTCGTGCGCTTCGGGCTGCGAGCCGCCGACGATCCACGCGTTCTGAATACCGTGCGGGTCGTCGATGCCCTGCTGAAGGTGGATTTGCCCGCGGGGCCGTGTTGGCATCGTTATAACAATGACGGGTACGGCGAGCACGAGGATGGTCGGCCGTTTGATGGTACTGGCATCGGTCGCGCTTGGCCGTTGCTCACGGGCGAGCGGGCGCATTATGAGCTCGCGGCGGGTAACCGGGCCGGCACCGAGGCATTGGTTGCGGCGCTCGAAGGTTTCGGCAGCGATGGTCATCTCATCCCCGAGCAGGTGTGGGACGTGGCGGACATCCCCGAGCGCGAACTCTTCCATGGCAGGCCTTCTGGCTCGGCGATGCCGTTGGCCTGGGCGCATGCGGAGCATGCCAAGCTCCTGCGCTCGCTGGCGGACGGGCGTGTGTTCGACATGCCGCCGCAGCCGAAAGAGCGCTATCAGGCTCAACACCTACGCCCTCTCCCCTCCATCTGGCGTTTCAACAACAAGTGTCGCTGCTTGCCGGCAGGACGTGTTCTGCGAGTCGAGCTTCTTGCGGCGGCGTCGGTCCACTGGAGCGTGGACCGCTGGCAAACCATCCGGGATACGCCGACGAAAGATAGCGGCCTCGGTATCCACTTCGTCGACCTCGATACAGCGAGCCTCAGGCGGGGTAGCGCGATCGTCTTCACGCTCTATTGGCCTGTCGAAGACCGATGGGAAGGTGTTGACTATGATATCGTCGTTGAGTGATCTCGCTGCCAGCGAGAGATTTCAGCAGCGACAGCGTTGTTGCGTCCTGCTTCGCGGTATCCGCGACGACCGGGGATGGGACGGCAGACGCCGCATGCCTACGGCCATGCGAACGGCTGTGGATACGGTCGCCCGAACGGCCGTCCGGCCTTCACCGTCTGCACCGGCTTGATGTGGCGCTCGCCCTTGCGCTGGTTCTGGCGGGTGTCGACGAAGTCCACCGGGCCTTCCACCAGCGCGACGATGGACAGGTCGGCCGGCGCCCCGACCTGCAGCGTGCCGAGCCTGGGCACGCGGCCGATCGCGGTCGCGGGGTTGATCGTCGCCATGGCCACGACATGCTCCAGCGGCACGCCGAGGTTCAGGAACTTGCTCATCACCCACGGCAGGAACGGCTTGCCCGGCGTGTTCACGCTGACGGCGTGCACGTCGCTGCTGATGATGTCGGGGGTGAAGCCCTGCTGCAGCGCCGCCTCGCAGACCGTGTAGTCGAAGCTGCCGCCGCCATGCCCGACATCGATCAGCACGCCGCGGCGCTTGGCGGCCAGCGCCGCGTCCAGGACGCGTCCGTTGACCACGGTGTTGTTGCCGGCGCCGCTATAGGCGTGCGTCAGCACGTCGCCCGGCCGCAGCAGGTCGAGCAGCGCCGAGAGGTCGCCCGGCGCGTTGCCGATGTGGCACATCACCCGCGCGCCTTCGACGCCTGAGCGTTCGGTCGCCGCGATCGCGCGCTTCAGCGGCTCCAGGCCGTTCTGGCCGACGACATCGAGCGTCTCGCGCACCTTCATGCCCAGCAGCACGTCGGGGTTCTCGGCCAGCATCTTGGCCGCGGCATCGACCCGGGCGTGGTCGATGTTGAGCATCTCGCCGACCGGGAAGCCCGACAGGCCGATCGACGAGATGTGCAGGAAGGCGAGGATGCGGGTGCGCGACTGCGCGATGACTGCACGCTTGAAGGCCGAGAAGCTGCCGACGCCGGCATCGCCGGCGCTGACATAGGTCGTGGTGCCGGTGTAGGGCACCAGCTCGTCACCCGACAAGCCGATGCCGCCGCCATGCAGCACATGCGCATGGAAATCGATCAGGCCGGGCAGCACGAGCTGGCCGGCGGCGTCCAGCGTCTGCGTGCCGCGCTGGGGCGCAATCTCGCGCTCGACCGCGGCGATCATCGCGTTGCGGATGCCGATGTCGCGCCGCCCGCGCAGGTTCTGGCTCGGATCGATCACCTCGCCGCCGCGCACGACGAGGTCGTAGGGATCATCGGGCCCGAAGGCGGCTACGCGCGCCATCGCCTCCTGGATGAAGCCGGCCGCCGCCAGCGAGGCGCCGGCACCGTGCAGCAATGTCCTGCGGGTCACGTCATCCATGATCGTCTCCCCAAGGTTCCGCCGCCGTCCCGTCCTGCCGCCGGCTCACGCCGCCGCGCGCCGGCACAGGCACGAGGCGCGCACCGGCACGTCGGCGCGGGCCTGCGCCAGGTCGAGCCGCGCCTTGATCAGCGGCGCCTCCACCGTGTCGCCGCGCCGCGTCAGGCACTCGTGCAGGCCATGCAGGCTCCAGACATTGTCGGGGTGCTGGCAGGCGCGGCTGAGCGTGTGGTCGAAGCCGAGATCGGCGCGGTAGACCGCCTCGGCCTCGGCCAGCCGGCCCTGCTCCAGCAGCAGGGCGCCCAGCGCATGCCGCGTCGGCTGCATCCAGCCCCACGGCTCGTCGTAGGGCAGCGCATCCTCGAGCGCGACCGAGCGGCGCAGATGGGCGAAGGCGATGTCGATGTTGCCGCGGCGGTATTCGAGCTCGCCCGTCAGCATCTCGTCGGCGATGGCGAGCAGGTCGACGACCGTGTTGTTGTGCACGCGCCGTGTGTCGGGCACGCGGGCGCGCGCCTCGCGGAACGCCGCGCGCGCCTGCTCCGCCGCCGCGATCTCGCCCAGGACCGAATGCGCCAGCCCCTTGGCGTAGAGCATCATCGCCGTCGTCGCGCAGTAGAGGTCGCGGTCCCGGGGCAATTCCTGGTCGATGATCTCGCGCCATTTGCCGAAGCGCACCAGCACATGCTGCTTCATCGGAATGTAGCCCTCGACGAAATCGGCCATCGGCGGCGAGGGGATGCGCATCAAGGCTTCCGGCGTGGTGTCGATCAGCTCCTGCGCCGCCTGCAGCGCCGGCGCGTACTGGCCCAGGAACATCGCGCCGTAGATCGCGAAATGGTGGTTGTGGGTGCGGTAGAGCGCATAGACGTTCATCGCCCCTTCGCGCGCCAGGTACTTGCGGTCGACGGCGATCGCCTTCTGGTTATAGACCAGCACGTCGCGGTAGTTGCCGCACAGCACGTCGATATGGGTCGGCATGTGGATCAGGTGGCCGGCATCGGGCACCAGCTCGCGCAGCCGGTCGCCGGCGCGCAGCGCGCGCTGCGGAAACGGCGACATCTCCATCAGGTGGACATAGAGGTGCAGCAGGCCGGGATGGTCCCACGCCGCCGGCTCCTTCTCGAACAGCCCTTCCAGCAGCGCGACCGCCTCGCGCGTGCCGGCGTCCTGCGCGACATCGCCGGTCGACAGGTCCCACATCTTCCACGGCGTCTCGTTCATGATCGCCTCGGCCAGCACGCAGGCGACGTCGAGGTCGCCGCCGAAATCGCCGAACACAAGGCGCATCTGCCTGGTGTAGGCCTTGTCCCAGCCGGACTGGTCCTCGATCGGCTCGCGCTGCGGATAGCGGGCGGGCAGGGCGCGGATCAGGGCCTGCTCGACCGGGCTGGCGCCACCGGCCAGCGACAGCGCCGCCTGCATCGCGTCGTAGGCGACGGCCAGCGCCTGGGCCTTGCCGGCCGGGTCGTAGAGGTGCCAGGGCAGGTTGTAGTTGGGGCCGGCCGCATAGGCGATGCCCCATTGCGCCATGGCGCAGCCCGGATCGTGCTGCAGCGCGTTGCCGAAGCACTTGATTGCCTCGGCGTGGTTGAAGCCGAACACCCAGTTCAGCCCGCGGTCGAACCACGCCTGCGCCGCGGCGGACGTCGTGGTGATCGGGCGGGAATAGGCACCCAGCTCGTAGTAGCTCATGTCTCGCCTCCCAAGCCTGGCCTGTTGTGTCGACGCGGTACCGGGATGCGCTGGCGCTCGGCAGCCCCGGCCAGCCTCGGGAGCCGTGCCGAAGCGTAGGCCAGCCCGGCGGCCGGCGGAAGACATAAGCCGGCGCCGAATGGGTACGCAAAAGCCTGCGTTGATCATGCCGGCCGACGGCAGCACCATCGGCCTGATCGATCACCTGGGCGCCAGGCGGTTCCTGGTGGTGGGCTACTGCATCGGCGGCCCGTTCATCTGGAACCTCATCAGGCGGGCGCCCGATCGCGTGGCCGCGGCGGTGCTGGTGCAGCCCAGCGGCTTCCGGCCGGAGCTGCCCGACCAGTTCCATGACAGCAACATCGCCAACTGGGGACCGGCGCTGTGCGCGCGCCGGCCCGACATCACGATGGACATGGTGAGCGCCTTCCTCGAGAGGATGTACCGCGCCAACGCCGATTTCGTGTTCACCGTGACGCGCGACTTCGTGCGCAGCTGCCAGGTGCCCGTGCTGGTGCTGCCCGACGACATCCCGCCGCATCCGCTCGCGGTGGCGATGGAGACGGTGCGGCTGGCGCCGAGATCGGAGGTCAGCCTCTACCCCTGGAAGGAGCCCAAGGAGATGATCCCCGTGGTGGTGCGCCAGGTGCGCAGCTTCCTGCGCGCGCACCAGCCCCCGCCGGATCATGACGGGGATTGCCGCCTCAGCCGGTCACGCATGTCGCGAGCGGCGCGATGTTGCGCATCCGGCGCAGCAGCACGGGCACGCGTTTCGCCGCGTAGCCGCGGTTCGGCGACCAGTCGCGCGGGTCCGGCAGGATGGCCGCGATGCCGGCCGCCTGGCGCGCCGACAGCGCCGCGGCGCTCTTGCCGTAGTAGCGCCGCGCCGCGGCCTCGACGCCGAAGATGCCGCGGCCGGTCTCGGCGACGTTGAGGTAGAGCTCGATGATGCGCTGCTTGCCCAGCAGCAGCTCGACCACCGGCGTCCACAGCGCCTCCAGCGCCTTGCGCGGCCAGCCGCCGCCGGGCCACAGGAACAGGTTGCGGGTGAGCTGCATCGAGATCGTGCTGGCGCCGCGCAGGCGCTCGCCGGCCTGCGCGTCCTCGATGGCTTCCGCGATCGCGCCCCAGTCGAAGCCGTGATGCCGGCAGAAGCGGTTGTCCTCGGCCGCCATCACGGCCAGCGGCATCGCGTCCGGCAGCGCATCGAGCGCCACCCAGGTGCGCGACGCGCCGTCGCCCTCGAGCGCGCGGATGACCATCAGCGGCGTCGCCGGCGGCGGCACGAAGCGATAGAGCCCGGTCAGCACCACCGGCAGCAGCAGCAGCGCGGCGAGGGCGAACGCGGCGCCGTGCAGCAGCCGCCGTGCCCACACCCGTCCGGGCGATGCCCGCGAAGCGACGGGCGTCGGCGGGGCCGTGATCGGGAAGGAGATCGGCTCTTCTTCGGCGGCTCGTGCCTCGGCATGCCCGGCCGGCTCAGGGCACTGCATCGGGCATGCGCGAGCGGGTCGTCCACGCCGACCGCGCATCCATGCCGTGGGGAGCCATATGTTCATGTCGCAGGGAAGCGTGCGCTCTGAGGGATCGATCGCCGAGGGCCGAACGGTAGCAGTGTATAGCGTATGCAAGAAAGAGGCGAGACGGCGGCGCCGATGCCGATTGACCGACGGCCCGTCGGACCCTAGCCTCGCCCCATGACCGATTCGCACATCTTCGCGCCGGATCACGACGCACCGATCGAGTACATGCGCCGCACGCGGGAGTATTACCTCGCGCTGGGCTACGACAATCCCTATCGCTGGGCGCACTACATCGATGCGCCGTTCCAGCCGCTGGCCCGGAAGCTGGCCGACAGCACGGTGGCGCTGATCACCACCGCCGCGCCGTTCCAGCCCGACAAGGGCGACCAGGGGCCGGGCGCGGCCTACAACGCCGGCGCCAAGTTCTACACCGTCTATTCGGGCGACACGTCGGTCGACCACGACACGCGCATCGCCCATATCGGCTACGACCGCAAGCACACGACGGCGGCGGACAGCAACACCTGGTTCCCGCTGCCGCTGATGCGCCGCTTCGCCGCCGAGGGCCGCTTCAGGCTGGCGCCGCGCTTCCACGGCGCGCCCACCAACCGCAGCCAGCGGGTGACCCTGGAGACCGACGCGCCCGAGATCCTGGCGCGCTGCCGGCAGGACCAGGTCGATGCCGCGCTGCTCGTGCCGACATGACCCGTCTGCCACCAGACCGTGAGTCTGGTCGCCCGACATCTGGAACGCAACGGCATCGCCACCCTCGTTATGGGCGCTGCCAAGGACATCGTCGAGCACGCCGGCGTGCCGCGCTTGCTGTTCAGCGACTTCCCGCTGGGCAATTCCGCCGGCAAGCCGCATGAGCCCGACACCCAGGCCTTCACCCTCGACCTGGCGCTGAAGGTGCTGCAGAGCGCCGTCGGCCCCCGCACCACGGTGCAGTCGCCCCTGCGCTGGGCCGCGGACGGCGACTGGAAGCTCGACTTCTCCAACGTCGAGCGCATGAGCCCGCAGGAGGTCGCCAGGAAGCGCGCCGAGTTCGACAAGGCCAAGCAGGTGGCGCTCGGCCAGCGCAAGCAGGCCGGGGTAGGGTAGCGGCTGCCGCTGGCGGCGCTGGCAAGAGGCCGGGCCGCGCCGCTCCAGCGGCGCCTCTTCCACATCACATCGTCTGCCATGAGCGTCGCTGGAGCGACGCGGCCCGACCGATCACCCAGCAAGGGCCCCCCTTCACTGCGCTCCGGACAATGAGAGAACCATGACCAAGCCTTTCACCGGCATCCGGATCCTCGACTTCACGCGGGTGCTGGCGGGACCCTACGCGTCCTATCAGCTGGCGCTGCTGGGCGCCGACGTGATCAAGGTCGAGGCGCCCGGCGGCGAGGACATGCGCTACGGCAACCGCGCCGATGACTGGGAGAAGCGCGGGCTGGCGGCGCCGTGGATGGCCGTCAACGCCAACAAGCGGTCCGTGACGCTCGACCTCAAGAAGCCGCGCGCGATCGAGGCTGTGAAGCGTCTGGCCGCCAAGGCCGATGTCGTGATGGAGAACTTCCGGCCCGGCGTGATGGACGGGCTGGGCATCGGCCACGAGGTGCTGCGCGCGATCAACCCGCGGCTGATCTACTGCGCCGTGTCGGGCTTCGGCCAGACCGGGCCGCAGCGCGCCACGGCGGCGTTCGACGGCATGATCCAGGCGATGTCCGGCCTGATGTCGATCACCGGCTTCGAGGCCAACGGACCCACGCGCGTGGGCTTCGCCGGCGCCGACGTGATGTCCGGCGCCACCGCCGCCTTCGGCGTGGCTTCGGCGCTGTTCCAGCGCAGCCATACCGGCAAGGGCCAGCTGGTCGATGTCGCCATGCTCGACGCCGTGATGGCCTACATGGCGCAGCAGGTCAGCGAGCACCTCGTCACCGGCCGCGTGCACGGCCAGAGCGCCAACCTGTCGGTCACGAAGAAGCCGACCGGCGACCTCTACCGCACCCGGGACGGCTGGATCGTGCTGGCGGTGATGACCGAGCCGCAGTTCCGGCGTCTGATGCCGGCCCTGGGCCGCGCCGACGCGCTCGACGATCCGCGCTTCGCCGACTGGCCCGGCCGCATCGCGCATGCCAAGGATCTGCACCAGATCATCGAGGACGCGCTGATGCGCGAGACCTCGGCCGAATGGGCACGGTGCCTGGCCCAGGCCGATGCGCCGGCCGCGCCGGTGCTGGGCATCCCGCAGACGGTGCAGCTGGAGCAGCTCGCCGCGCGCGACATCCTGCAATCCATCGAGACGCCGCACGGCACGGTGCGGCTGGCCGGCTCCGGCTTCCGCCTCGAGCATGGCGGCGGCAGCGTCGAGCGCGCGCCGGCGATGGCCGGCCAGCACACCGACGAGGTCCTGGCCGAGGCCGGCTATTCCCCGGCCGACATCGCCGCGATGCGCGCCGACGGCGTGCTCTGAGCTGATCGGCACATTCGGGAAAAGAAGGCTTCACCACAGAGACACAGAGATCACAGAGTGGCACAGAGAAAGAAAAGGGCATGCTGCTCCACTCTGCTCTCTGTGTGCCTCTGTGATCTCTGTGCCTCTGTGGTGCATTTTTCGCCAACGCCGGCAGAGAGCTACGTGCCTACGCGATTGACCCCGCGCCCCGTTCCTCTAGCCTTGCCGCCTTCACGCAGGAGCCATGGAACGACATGACGTTGGCAATGAGCTGGGACGAGTGGGCGGGGCACGATGCGCTGGGGCTGGCCGAGCGCGTGCGCCAGGGCGAGGTGACGCCGGCCGAGCTGGCGGCGCAAGCGTCCGCCGCCATCGCCGCCACGAACCCGGCCCTGAGCGCTGTGGTCGAGGTGTTCGACGATGTCGTGGCCGATCCGCTGAAGGACGGCATGAACCCGCGCGGCACCTTCGCCGGCGTGCCCTACCTGATGAAGGATCTCGGCCCGACGCTGAAGGGCCGGCTGCAGGAGATGGGCTCGCTGCTGATGCGCGGCAACCGTGCCGCCGCCGACAGCCACCTGACCGGCCGCATCCGCCTGGCCGGGCTCAACATCATGGGGCGCAGCACGACGCCGGAATTCGGCTGCTGCAGCTCGGCCGAGAACCCCGCCGTCTACATCACGCGCAATCCCTGGGACACCGATTACACCACCTGCGGCTCCTCGGCCGGCACCGGCGCCATGGTGGGGGCGGGGGTGGTGCCGATCTCGCATGGCAGCGACGGCGGCGGCTCGATCCGTATCCCGGCCGGCGTGAACGGCGTCATCGGGCTCAAGCCGTCGCGCGGCGTCTTCTCGATCGCGCCCGGTGCGTCCGACCTGACCGGGCTGGTCTCGACCCAGGGCTGCCATACGCGCAGCGTGCGCGACACGGCCGCCTTCTTCGACAGCTGCCGCGGCGGCGCGCCGGGCGAGTTCATGCCCTACTGGACGCCGGCCGAGCCCTATGTCGAGCTGATCCAGCGCGACCCGGCGCCGCTGCGCATCGCGCTGTCGCACGAATGGGGCGACTATCGCGCCACGCCGCATATCGCCGCCGAGCTCGCCCGCGTCGGCCGCTTCCTGGAAGGGCTGGGGCACCGCGTCGACTGGGCGCTGCCCGAGGTCGACCTGCGCGCCGCCTTCGCCGCCCAGACGACCTGCTACATCAGCAACTTCGCGCAGACGATCACGAACCTGATCGCGCCGCTGGGCCACGAGCGGCCGCCGGCCGACCTGGTGGAGCCGGTGAACATCCGCATCTGGGAGGCCGGCCGGACCATGTCCTTCACCGAGCGGGCGCGCATGCAGGCGGTGTTCAACACCACCGCCCGCGGCTTCGGCGCCTTCTTCGAGGAATGGGACATCATCCTGACGCCGATCACGGCGCTGCCGACGCCGAAGATCGGCACGCGCGAGTTCCTGACCATCAGCGACAACCCCTCGGTGCTCGACTGGTTCGGCAATCTCTGGCGCTTCTTCTCCTACACGCCGCTGGCCAATCTCTGCGGCATCCCCGGCATCTCCCTGCCGCTGGCGGCGCACGAGAACGGCCTGCCGCTGGGCATCCAGGCGCAGGCGCGCCAGGCCAATGACGGGCTGCTGCTGCAGCTCGCCGCCCAGGTCGAGCGCGCCATCGGCGGCAAATGGAACCAGGGCGGCGTCCCCAAGGTCCACGTCACCCGCGCCTGAGCAGGAGCATGTCCCAATCGAACGGAATCGGCCCTCCTGCGCGGGCTGCTCCAAGCAGCGGGGAGCTCAATGCAATACTGCGCTTAGAAACGTCTCCAGCTCGGGCGTGCGTGGCCGGGTGAGCGTCGCGGCGGCGGGGCCTTGCTCCCAGATCTTGCCCTGGTGCATGAACATCACGCGGTTGGCGACCTTGCGAACGAAGCCGATCTCGTGGGTCACCAGCATCATGGTCATGCCGTCGCGCGCCAGCGCCTCCAGCACGTTGCGTGCCTCGCCGACCAGCTCCGGATCGTCGAGCAGCAGGAGCTGCGGCGACATCGCCAGCGAACGCGCGATGGCCACGCATTGCTGCTGGCCGACGGAGAGCAGGTCGGGATAGGCGTCGATCTTCCCGGGCAGCCCCACCTTTCGAAGCACGGCTTCGGCCAGGCGCCGTGCCTCGGTCGGCGGCACCCCCTTCATCACATTGGGGGCGAGCGTGATGTTCTTCTCGACGCTGAGGTGCGGGAAGAGATTGAAGCTCTGGAACACGATGCCGACATGCTGGCGCAGCTGGCGCAGGTCGGTGCCGGGATCGTTGACCACCGTGTCGTCGACGCAGACGGTGCCGCCCTGGATCGGCTCCAGTCCGTTCACGCAGCGCAGCACGGTGCTCTTGCCCGCGCCCGAACGACCGATGATGGCGACGGTCTCGCCCTTCTCGACGATGAGCGACACGCCGTTCAGCACGGTGTGCTGGCCATGGCGCTTGATGACGTCCCTGAGTTCGACGAGCGACATGCCACCCTCCGCTCGAGTCGTCTTGATCAACAATGAGTGAGCAAGCTGACCAATCGCCGATGCGCGTCACTTTCCGTCCCTGACCGATGGCGGAAGGCGATCACGCGGGGTAGGATGCCAGCGTCCCACACTGGCGGGAGCGCGACAATGCCCTCCTGCACAACGCCCGTTGCTGCGTGGTCGCAAGTAAGTTGTCCGGTGGGGACTCCTGATGGTTGTCTGGTGCGGTTGCTATCCTGGATCAAGCCGCGGAAATTCCGCGTCCTGGATCTGCTCGGCGGACATCTTAATTAAACAGGGAGACCGAAATGCCTACGTTCATCACCTACGCTTCCTATTCCCGGTCCGGTGCCAAGGGATTGATCGACAAGCCCTCGGATCGCTCCGGCGCGATCAAAGCCTTGATCGAGAAAGCCGGCGGCAAGCTGATAGCACTATATTTTACGACGGGGTCGAACGACGTCGTCATTGTCTCCGAAGTCGCGGATGGATCGGATGCTGTGGCCATGGGAATGGCCGTCACGGCAAGTGGCACGTTATCGAGGATCGAGACCGTTCGTGCCTGGACCTCGAGCGAATTCAAGGGCATCGCGGAAAAGGCTGCCAAGGTTGCAGGTGCCTACACGCCGCCCGGAGAATGATGGGCAATGCGAGGTGTCCTTAGTGGCGCCGTGCGCAATCACAAGGTGTGAATTGGAGAGCCGCCTCCGGGCGGCTCTTCTTTTGAATGCGATGCCGGTGCGACGGGACGCTTCAAAGCCCCAGCAACGCCAAGGCAACGACACCGCCCATCAGGTACCCGCCAACGTGCCGGCCGCGCGTGGCCACGGCGTTGCCCACGGCGGCATACCCGTAGACGACGACGGCGACGGCGATGATCCATCTTCGTGCGTCCTCCGAGCCGAATGCCGGCGCGGCGATCAGCAGGATGCCCAGCCCGATCCAGTCGATGGTGCTGGCCTGCCAGACCATCCGCAGCAGGCGGCGCGTCCATCGCGGCTCGATATGCGATCGGGCGAACACGCGCAGCTCGGCGATCGCCCCGTGCGCGAGGGCGATGAGGATCGCCAGCACGCCCGCGGCCTGAAGTGCTATATCCCGCATTGCCACCTCCATACAGGAGTGTATGGAGAGCCTATTCGCGCCGATTGCGGGATTCAATACAGGACTGTATGGTGCGACCTCATGACCAAACGGCTGACGGTGCAGGACTGGATCGATTTCGCGCTGGCGACACTGGCGCAGGAGGGCTTCCACGCCTTGAAGGCGGATGTCCTGGCGCGCCGGCTCGGAGTCTCGCGCGGCAGCTTCTATTGGCACTTCGCGGACCTGGAGGCCTTTCATGCCCGGGTGATCGGGCAGTGGCGGCAGACGGCGACCGAAGCGATCATTTCAGGCCTCGAGCGGCATGAAGGACATGAGCAGCGTCTCGACGTGCTCTTGCGCGGCGCCTTCGGACATGACTCCCTGCTGGAGGTCCGCATGCGCGCCTGGGCCGACAACAACGCTGCGGCCGCACGCGTCGTGAGCGACATCGACCGCAGGCGACGGCAATACATCGAGCGGCTGCTGGTGGCGGCGGGCATCGCGCCGGCGCTGGCGGCGACCCGCGCCCAGCTGCTTTACTGGACCTATCTCGGCGCTGCGCTGAGCCGCAGCAGGCTGGCCGGCGAGCAGCTCGATCGGGTCGTGGCCGAGCTGAAGACGATCGGGCTGGGCGGCGCCGCCCCGCCGGCACGCGGCCTCCGGAACCGATCCGGGCTTCAGCGAGTGTAGTGTCTCTTTGCCCCGCGGTAGCGCTACGGCATTCACACATTTTCACTGTCATCCCGAGCGCCAGCGAGGGATCTCCCGCGAAAGACGCACGGTGCGTCATTCGCAGGAGATCCCTCGCTGGCGCTCGGGATGACAGTCCTATTTTTCGGGACGCAAGCTCTCTGGGACTGGATGTGTGAACGCCGTAGCGCTGCCGCGGGGCGAGGGGTGAACGGCAGCATGGGCGATCGCCCTCGCGGGCCTTGGCGATCACCCCTACAATGGCTGGCAGCATTTTATCCGGGGAGCAGAAATGGCGATCTACGCGTTCGAGGACTTCCGGCCCGTCCTGCCCGGGAATGGCCGGTTCTGGGTGGCGCCGGGTGCGCATGTGATCGGGCAGGTGAGGATCGGCGCCGACGTCAGCATCTGGTTTGGCGCCGTCGCGCGCGGCGACAACGAGCCGATCGACATCGGCGAGGGCACGAACGTGCAGGAAGGGGTCATGCTGCATGCCGATCCCGGCTTTCCCCTCGTCATCGGCGCCGGCTGCACCATCGGCCATCACGCGATCCTGCATGGCTGCACGGTTGGCGCCGGCACGCTCATCGGCATGGGGGCGACGGTGCTGAACGGCGCCAGGATCGGCGCCAACTGCCTCGTCGGCGCCAACGCGCTCGTCACCGAGGGCAGGGAGTTCCCGGACAATTCGCTGATCATCGGCGCGCCGGCCCGGGAGGCCCGGCCGCTGCCGGCGGGAGCGCTCGAGAAGATCCGCAGCGACACGCTGGGCTACGTGGCGCGATCGCGCCGCTTCGCGGCGGGGCTGAAGCAGATCGATTGAGGTCGACGCCGCAACTCCCTGCGGACACTGGCGCCGGCCGACGCGTGGCTGCGCCGCCTGTGCCGACGTCCCGAGCGTGCTGCGTTCAGTCCTGCGGGCGCAGGGTCGCTTCGATGCGCCGGATCAGCCGCTCCCGCTGGGCGCTCGCCGCCCCACCGAGGAGGACACGGACGCGGACGATCGGCAGGTAGGGCTCCATCGCCGCCGTCAGCGCCGCCGGGGACATGCCGGCCAGCCGCGCGTACGCGCACTGCGCGGCCGCATTGACGGCGCGCGGCCGCTGCGGGTTGTCGACGAGCGCCGGGGCGATCTCGGTCAGGACGACGTGGCAGATCCCGAGGTCGAAAGCGGCGGGCGCGCGGACCGCGGCCATCCAGTCGACAATTCTCGGCCCGTCCGCCGTCATGATCACGTTGTCGGGGTGGAGGTCGCCGTGGCACAGCCCGTCGCCCGGCCGCAGGCGCTCGATCAGGGCGAGGATGCCGGTGGCGATGTGCTTCGGAACAATGCCGCCGGCGCTGCTCAATGCGCCGTCCATCCAGTCGCGCAGGGGGAGGACTTCCCATGTCGGCGGCGTCTTGTGAACGGACATGAGGAGGGACGCGAGGATCGCCCCCGCCTGCCCGAACGTCATGGCGCCGCTGCGCGTGAGCCGCAGCAGGGTCGGTCCGTCGAGGCGACGGAGCACGATGCCGAAGCGCCCCTCCAGGGTCACCACGTCGAGCACCTCGGGCGCCGGGGCGCCGGCGGCGAAGACGGCGCGGGTCATGTGCGCCTCGTGCCAGCCGAGCTGCCGCGGGACGCCGGCCTTGAACAGCTTCACAATCTGGCCAGGCGCCCAGGCGTGAATGTCCGCCGAAGCGCCTTCGCCGATCTTCTCGCCCAGGGATCCCCGCATCGTCGGTCCTCCGCGGCGCGGAGCAAACACCTGATGCGGGCAAAGAAAACCCGCTTCTTTCGCCTGGCTGGCAGAGAAGCTTGACAGCAGATCTGACGGTGTCGCATCGTCAGGATTGCAAGGATGAAGATTGCGCCAAGGCCGGCCGGTGACCCCGCGCCGGCCTTCGTGTTGGGCGGCTCATGTCCGACCCGCGCAGCCCACCGCCGAAGCCCAGCCCTGTGCCGAAACGCGCCGCGCAGTCGTGAACGCCCAAAGATGCCGTCGATCAATACACCTCGGGGACGAATCTCTGGGACGACATCTGGGGGCGTTTGTAGCCCGTATCGGATTGACGCGGCGGAACCTCGATCTCCACCGGCTTCATATCCTGATAGGGGATCTGGTCGAGCAGGTGCCTGATGCAGTTGAGCCGGGCCCGCTTCTTGTTGTCGGCGTTCACGACAAACCACGGCGTCTTCTTGAGGTCAGTGTGCTCGAACATCTCGTCCTTGGCTCTGGAATAATCCACCCAGCGCTTGCGCGACTCCAGATCCATCGGGCTCAGCTTCCAACGCTTGATCGGATTGCTGATACGCTCCTGAAACCGCCGCTCCTGCTCCTCGTCGTTCACCGAGAACCAGTATTTGATGAGGTAGATACCCGACCGGACAAGCATCTCCTCGAACAGCGGGCAGGCGCGAAGGAACTCCCGATACTCCGCCTCGGTGCAAAAGCCCATGACACGCTCGACACCGGCGCGGTTGTACCAGCTTCGATCGAACAGGACGATTTCGCCCTTCGTCGGCAACTGAGCGACATAGCGCTGGAAATACCACTGACCACGTTCGCGCTCCGTCGGCGTGCCAAGCGCCACGACACGGCAGATACGAGGGTTCAGAGACTCGGTGATGCGCTTGATCGAACCGCCCTTGCCTGCAGCGTCCCTGCCCTCGAACAGCACGGCAACCCTCAACCCGTTCACCCGCACCCACTCCTGCAGCTTGATGAGCTCGAATTGCAAATGAGCGAGTTCTTCGACGTATTTGTAGTCTTTGGGCGGCGTGCGTGCCTTTGACCGGTCG
This sequence comes from Vineibacter terrae, assembly GCF_008039615.1. Taxonomy (GTDB): domain Bacteria; phylum Pseudomonadota; class Alphaproteobacteria; order Reyranellales; family Reyranellaceae; genus Vineibacter; species Vineibacter terrae. The sequence continues at coordinate 56,540 of NZ_VDUZ01000031.1, forward strand.
GCCAGGTGCCAATATTGCTCGATTGCCGCCGCTTCCGTGACGTCGCGCAGCACCGACAGCTTGGGCTCGCCAGACTTGTGCTTCTTGGACATGAAGGCCTCCTCTGCCCCAATCAGACCACCTTCCCGGCGGCGGCGAGGTGTGCCGATCATATCATCGTCGCACGGCTTCTCGAAGTCCGCCATGACGATATCCCATGCGTAAGCCTATGGCGGTCCTCAATATCAAGATCGCCAACGCGTCGGACCTCACCGTGCCGCCCTCACTGCTCGCGCGCGCAGATGAGCCAATAGTAACGACGCTGTTTGTCGCGATTCAGGAGTCCGTTTTTAACCTAACTCGGAAGGGCCGCTCTGAATCAATCATGTCCGGTCATTGGGAGCCAGCAGACGTGTCCAACCTGCGCTGAAACTGACACAATTGACCCATCTCGGACGTTCGGCCTAGTCGGACGTCGGCCCATTCTCTGCTAGATAAGGCATTCGATTTCCTGGGCCGAGGTGCGTCTTGAGCGACAAGCGCGTGGAACGGAAACCGCCAGCCGTCCTGACGGCAGATGTCGAGTACAGGCACTTGTCGGCGGCTGATGAAGCGAAGGGCGAGCCCGTCCTGCAGGATATGGCTGCACGGACCGAGCTGCATTCAATTCATACCCTGACGCTTTCGGACACGCAGTTCTTGCGCGGTGATGCCAACGGGAAGGCAACGACGACCTCGGGACAGCTCCGGCTCGCAAGGAGCCCGGGTCGGTTGCCGGTTGTGGTACTGCAGCATGGCTCCGCCGGGATGGCACCCAACGTCGAGATGTGGGCAAGGGAGCTCAACAAAATCGGCGTTTCGACATTTGCACTCGATGGCTTCACCGGGCGTGGGCTCACCGAGGTAAACACCAACCAAGCCCTGCTCGGCCGCCTCAATTTCATACTCGACATCTATCGCGCCCTCGATGTGCTGGCGAACCATCCGAGCATTGATCCGGCACGCATCGCGCTGATGGGCTTTTCACGTGGAGGTCAGGCCACGCTCTATGCGAGTCTCAAGCGATTCCACCGGTTGTGGAACAAGTCAGGCGTTGAGTTTGCGGCCTACGTTCCGTTCTATCCGGATTGCATGACGACATTTCTGTCCGATACCGACGTTGTCGGTCGACCGATCCGCATCTTCGGCGGTACGCAGGATGACTATAACCCGATCGCTGCCTGCAAGGCGTATGTCGAGCGGCTGCGAGCCGCAGGCGCGGATGTTGAGGTGACTGAATATCCGAACGCCTCGCACGCGTTCGACAACCCGCTCGGCGCGCAGCCGGCGATGTTGCAGCCCAGATTCCAGAGCGCGCGCAACTGCAAGATCCAAGAGGAGGCCGAAGGGCTTCTGATAAACACCGAGACGAAGCGCCCATTCACCTACACCGACGCCTGCGTCGTTCACGGCGTGCACATTGGCCACGATCCGATCGCCACCAGGGAAGCCAAACAAACGGTCAAGGAACTCTTCAAAACGGTGTTCCAACTCCACTGATCGGGTGACGACTGGATGTCGCCTTCTGATCCGAAGCGGACTCTGTTTTCTCCTGGTCAATTTGATTATCCTGCGTCGTATACTCTGGGCAGCCTGGAAGATTCTGCGGGCCACGAACAACGAAGAACCGTTTCGATGACCATCCCTTCGATCGCCATTGTCGGCGCGGGAGCGAGCGGTACGCTGCTTGCGCTACAGCTGTCGCGGAAGGTTCCTGCGGGCACCCGTATCGTATTGATCGAGCGCAACGCGCAATTTGGCGTCGGTCTGGCCTATTCAACACAGAACCCAAACCACCTCGTGAACATTCCGAACGGCCGCATGAGCGCGTTCGACGATCAACCCAATCATTTCGTCGACTGGATGCAGCGCCAGTCCCCGCACATTCTGGACGGTGCGCCGGCAGCAGGATCGGCCTTCGCGCCGCGGCGCGTATATGGTGCCTATCTGCGCGACTTGCTGATCGCTGTGAAGCCTGCGCCCAAGATACTGCACGAGGAAGTCGTATCGATCGAGGTTAGGGGAGGCCTGTCTCGGCTAAGATGCGCCTCGGGGCGGGTGCTACCGGCGAGTCTAGTCGTGTTCGCGACTGGCAACGATCGTCCCGCGACGCCGGACGCACCAGGCTTGAAGGAGGCGCCATTCTGGCGCCCCGATTCATGGCGGATGGACGCATTCGCGACACTCGATCCGGGCCTGCCAGTCTTGTTGATTGGCACCGGACCGACGGCGGTCGATGCTGTGATCACTTTACTCGACCAGGGGCACGTCGGTCTGATCTATACGGTGTCGCGGCGCGGCCTGCTGTCGCGTTCTCACGGTCCCAGCGTCGTGATGCCCATCCAACTGCCGCTCCATGCTGGTCTGGGCGAACTCACGCGCTTCGTGCGTCAGGAAGCGGATGCCAGTGGCGGGAATTGGCGGGGCGTGATCGACGCGGTGTTCCCTTTCCTCCAAGATATTTGGCGGTCGTTGTCACTCGCAGAGCGGCAGCGGTTCCTGCGCCACCTCCGCCCGTGGTGGGATGTGCATCGCCAGCGCATGCCGGAAAAAGTTGCTGCGCGGATCGACGCCGCGTGCACAAGCGGCCAATTGCACATTCTTGCGGGCCGAATCACGCAGTGCGAGTCGAACGCCGTGTGGCTTCGTCTGCGCGGCGGGCGTGACACGAGGCTCGAGGTAGGCCGAGTGGTGAATTGTTCTGGCCCGTGTACCGATCCGGCCCGCAGTGACGATCCACTGACCCAAGCGATACTGCGTGATGGGCTGGCGCGGCCGGATGAATGTCGGCTCGGGCTCGACGTAACGCGGGCGGGCGCACTGCTCAGCCGGCCGGGGACGGTCTCTCGGAGCCTATTCGCCCTCGGCCCACCGACCCGCGGTGCCTTTTGGGATATTACCGCCATTCCGGTCATCCGCCGCCAATCCGAGGTTCTCGCTCAGCATCTGGCAGACCTGATGCGCGAGCACGCTGATTGAAGTAAAACCCGATGTCCGCTTCTGGCCCATCGCGGACACGCCTTTGTCCTGCGCCAATGGCCGGTTTGCGGGCAAGGCGAATATTGCCTTGTCCCGCATCAGCAGGGCCTGCTTATGAGCACCGGGCGGGCTTGAGATTCAAGCGGACGGCGATTCTCCGACACCATTCGTGGATTTCCCGCTAATATCGGCGCGCGGCCGGTAGCTCCTGGCAGCGAGGTCAGGCTTGCAGAACGGCAAAGCCTGCGCGGTGAAGCCGACCGGCGTCGCGTGCGGGAATGCAAGCCTGCTCCAGCATCTGTGTGATGTGGGCGTGGTCTGCGTCAAGGCGTTGCAGCGCTTGCTGTCGAAGGCCTTCGACCCGATCAGGCCGCCAACGGGGGAGCGAGCCGACAAGCAAGCGGTGGCGTCGCGTGGAGGGCGGACAGCGGCTTGGCGGCCCGAGCAGCGGATCGCGTCACGATGCCGGGCCTCGAGCGTGCGCAAGGGGAGGCCGTTCGCATGTTATCACCGGACGACAACGGCAGGCGGGGCGGTCCCTGGAGCCGCGGGACCAGGCCTGGTCCCGATCTTGAGGATCTGTTGCGGCTGGGTCAGGTTCACGTCAGGCAGATCATGTCGCCCGGCGGCACGCGTCGGGTCATCGCCCTTGCCGTCATCGGCCTGGCAGCGGTGGGCGCCTGGACAACCTACTACACCGTGCCGAGCGATTCGGTCGCCGTCGTGCAGCGTTTCGGCAAGTACCTCAAGGACGTTCCTCCGGGACTGCATTTCAAGCTGCCGCTGGGCATCGACACGGCGACGATCGTTCCCGTCAAGCGGCAGTTGAAGCAGGAGTTCGGGTTCACGACCCCGCGCGCCTCCGATCCGTACCAGGCCTCGCGCGATGGCAGGCGCGAAACACAGATGGTGACGGGCGACCTGAACGCCGCATTGGTGGAATGGGTCATCCAGTACCGCATCACCGATCCCGTCAAATTCCTCTTCGACGTTCGGGAGCCGCAGGAAACGCTGCGCGATGTTTCCGAATCCGTCATGCGGGAAGTCATCGGCGATCGCACCGTGGACGAGGTGATCACCATCGGCCGCCAGGAGATCGAGGCGGAGGCGCTGGCCAAGATGCAGGCGCTCTCGAACAAATACGAAATGGGGATCAGCATCGATCAGGTGCAGCTGAAGAACATCAATCCGCCGGAAGCGGTGCAGGCGTCGTTCAACGAGGTCAACCAGGCCCAGCAGGAGAAGGAGAAGCTGATCAACGAAGCGCGGCGCGACTACAACAAGGTGATCCCGCTGGCCGAGGGCGAGAAGGATCAGCGGGTCCGCGAGGCCGACGGTTACCGGCTCAAGAGGATCAACGAAGCGGAAGGCGACGTTGCCCGGTTCAACGCCCTGCTGGCGGAGTACATCAAGGCCCCCGTGGTCACGCGTCGCCGCATCTATATCGAGACGCTGCAGGACGTCATGCCGGGCATACGCTCCAAGATCATTATCGACGAGCAGGCGCGCAGCATCCTGCCATTGCTGGACATCGACTCCCACAAAGGAGCCCGGCCATGACCAGGATCAGGCTGATCGCTCTGCTGGCGGTCCTGGGCATCGCGATGTACCTTGCGATGGGCTCGATCTATACGGTGAGCGAGGTCGAGCAGGCGATCGTCACGCAGTTCGGCAGGCCCGTCGGCGATCCGGTGACGACCGCCGGCTTGAAGTTCAAGACGCCCTTCATCCAGGACGTCAACTTCATCGACAAGCGCGTCCTGGAATGGGACGGCAACCCGTCCGACATGCCGACCAAGGACAAGCTCTACATCTCGGTCGACCTGTTCGCGCGCTGGCGGATCGTGGATCCTCTGCAGTACTTCCTGCGGCTGCACGACGAACGCAGCGCCCAATCCCGCCTCGACGACATCCTGGGCAGCGAGACCCGCAACGCTGTCGCCAAGCATGAGCTGATCGAGATCATCCGCACCACCAAGGACCGCGTGCCCCTGCGCGATGCTCTGCTGGCCGACCCGGGGCAGGAGCTCAAAATGGGGTCGCTGGTGCCGATCCAGAAGGGACGCAAGCTGGTCGAGCAGGAGATCTTTGCCGAGGCTGCCGCCAAGGTCCGCGTGTTCGGAATCGAATTGCTCGATATCCGGTTCAAGCGGATCAACTACAATGAAAGCGTGCGGCCGAAGATCTATGACCGGATGATCAGCGAACGGCGGCAGATCGCGGAACGCTTCCTGTCGGAAGGCAACGGCGAGGCCGCCAGGATCCGCGGCAATCGCGTGCGCGACCTGAACAAGATCCAGTCCGAGGCCTATCGGCAGGTCGAGGAGATCCGGGGTCTTGCCGACGCAAAGGCCACCGAGATCTACGCCAGGGCCTACAACCAGAGCCCCGAAGCGGTCGCGTTCTATGAGTTCACGCGCACGATGCAGGCCTACAAGCCGATGATCGGCGAGAACACGACCCTCTTGCTCTCTACGGGAAGCGACCTCTTCAAGTTCCTGAAGGGCATGTCGCCGGATGGCGGCGTCGCGCCGGCCCCACCTTCCAGCAGCAGCCGATGAGAACGCGCGCACGCAACGCGGACGACGCCGCGATCCGCCGGCGCTGAAGAGACCTGTCGCATTCACACTTCTGCCCTGGCATCCCGGGCAAAGTGAAGGGTCTTTCAACCCTTGACGGAGCCGGCCGTCAGTCCCGCGCCGTAGTGCCCGCTATCGGTGAAAGGTGAGTCGCCACTGTCATCCCGAGCGGAGCGAGGGATCTCCTGCGAGGGACGCACGGTGCGCCGTCCGCGGGAGATCCCTCTCCTGAGCCTGTCGAAGGGGCGCCCGGGATGACAGGTGTGTCACCGACCCGTGATTCCAAGTAGTAGCGCTCGATGAAGAACGAATAGATGATCGCCACCGGGATCGAGCCGAGCAGCGTCGCGGAAGTCCCAACGCTGCAGGTCGACGGCCGATCATTCGATCATCTCGTTCCACGGATCTACAACAGGTCAGCCACAGCAGCGCGGTAGCGGGTGAGCGCTGCCAGGTGTTCCGCTGCGGTGCGGCCACTGACACGTCGGTGATGATCGCTGACATAGGTCGTGTGCGCGGTCACGTGCGTGACGCCGGCGGTACTCCAGAAGGTGATTTCCCGCCGCCAGTCATCCTCGCTTCCGGCGCCAGGGGACACCCATACTTCGAGGCCCACGTCCTGCGGCCTGCGACCGGCCTCACGGATGAGCGTACGGAGCTTCTCAAAGGCAGCCAGGGCTTGATCACCCGGTGCGTAGTTCAGCGGCATGTACCCGTCGCCGTATTTGGCGACGCGGTGGAACGTTGCCTCCGCGTGTCCGCCGAACCAGACCGGAACACGGCCCGACTTCGGGCGCAGGGTAAGCCCGCCATCGTCGAGGTGGTGGAACTCGCCGTGGAAGGTCGTGTGCGGCTCTGCCCAGAGCGCCTGCATGAAGCGAACCTGTTCTTCGGATCGACGGCCGCGCGTGCGAAAATCGGTGCCAAGGCCCTGAAATTCAATCTCATTCCAGCCGACGCCGATGCCGAGACGGAACCGGCCGCCGCACAACTCGTCAAGTGAAGCCGCCTGCTTGGCGACGATGGCTGCCTGTCGCTGCGCAAGGATCAGGACGCCCGAAGCGAAGCCAATCTTGGTGGTGCAACCGGAAAGAAAGCCGAACAGGACCAGCGGATCGTGAAAGGCAAGCGCTGTTGTCCCGATCCGACGTGCGTGCTCGATGGATACGCCGGTGCTGGCGCCGTGTCGAAGCGTGGCGACGGGGTTCTTTCCGAGCACGTGATCGGCCGCCAGCAGGTAGTCGTACCCAAGTCCTTCGACCGCCTGCGCGTAGTCGCGCAGCACGTTGGGGCCGGTGCCGATGTCGCTCACCGGCATTGACGCGCCAAGCTGCATGATCTCCTCCTAAGACGCTTCGTGGCGACACAGGAACGCGCAGGCAGTGCGGACCAAGCTTGGGGGCGATATGTCGGCCAGCGAACCGGCGCCCGATGAAGTGCGGCCTTTTCCCGCTCTACGGACCCAATGGCGAGAATTGCTGCTGCTCGATCACCTCGGCCGGCGCCTCGAACATGCCCGCCTGTCGGACCCGCAGGCCCGCAGGCGAGATCGACACGCCGGAGCGTCGTCTCCCCTGACTTCCGACGCCGCATCCTGGCAGCTTTCTGCGTCGCCTTCCAGAATGTGATGGACGTCGGGTCCAGCCGCGGAACAGTGCCGTCGCACATGGGACAACATCGATTACGCAATGACCTCCGCCAGGACGCCAAACGGCGACGGCATGGCATCGTTATGGCGGTGCTGGGGCGTTTACTTTCCCCCGCTTGCGGGCAGGGCATTCACATATGCCCGTCATCCCGAGCGTAGCGAGGGATCTTCCGCGAATTGCGCACCGTGCGCCTTGCCGCAGGAGATCCCTCGCGGGCGCTCGGGATGACAGCGGGGTCATATGCGAATGCCCTGCCCGCAAGCGGGGGAAGGTAGAAAACGTCGCCTATCTTCGGCAGCCCGACACCATATGCGATCGCCCTGACGGCGGTGCTGGTGCGCCCTGCGGCCAGGCGCTACAAAGGTGGCTCGGCGCCGGGCGTCCCGAGGCGAGGGGCGATGAGCAACGAACTCGAATGCATCGAGTGCCTCGACGACCTCCTGCATGAGGCACGCCGGCACCCCCATTGCGCCTCGCATCTGCGCGGCAACGCCTTGACCATCGACAACGACCTCACGCAGTGCGGAGGGGCTCATGAGCGACGTGACTGAAGACAAGCTGCAAACGAGCGACGAAGATTGGTTTGAGCGCTTCAAGGCCCTGCTGGTGATCGATGCCGAGCGCTGCCGCGAGCTCGCGGCGCTGCTGGTCAGCGCCGAGGTCGAGGCCTATGAGCTCGACGGCAGCTACGGCATGAGCGAGCAGGTTGACGCCATCGTCGCAATGCTGGAGTCGCTCGGTCACATCAAGGACCGGGTCGGCTATCCGGGCCGGTGACTTCCACCGCGAGTCAGGACCACGAGAGGCGGATCATCGATGTGATCCCTTCGAGACGTCCGACTGATGCGGCTGCTGATGGAGCACATGTTCCCGATATCCGCTGGCAGCGACACTGTGCGCCGGCGGCAGATTGCTTCGAAGGCGCCAATGTTGGCTAAGAAGGACAAAGTACCGAACGGCCGTTATCTATCAGTTGTAAAAAGGTCATGAATAGATTATGAGTCGTGAAAATAGCCTGACATTGAATATGTCCCAGTAGTAGCGGTGCACGACGCGGCCGAGCGATGTCATCATCGCGCCGTGCCGCCGCTTTCAATCTGCCGAGAGCGAGACTCGAAGCGAGCATCATCGAACGCGGTCTCGACCCTCCCTGCTGACCACTGAAGGGAGCAATACCGATGTCGCCTCTCCCGATCGTTGGCTTCGACTTTGCAGCAGGACGATCGAAGCGGATTCACCACATCGGAAGAGATGGACACATCCACGAACTGTCATTTGCCGCAGGTGATGCGCGATGACGATACTCCGACGTCTTCGGCCCTATCGGGACCCTGGAGCCGCGACAGCTTCTCGGGTTCGCTCGGGAGGGGATATGAGCAGAAGCAGCCGCAGGCACATCCTCAAGGCGGGCGGAGCGATGGCGGTGCTGGGCTTCCCGGCCATTGTGCGCGCGCAGGCGAAGGAGATCGTGATCCTCGGCCTGTGGGACCAGACCGGCGCCTTCGCCGATGTCGGGCCGATCAACGACCGCGGCATGCGCATGGCGCTGGAAGAACGCGGCATGATGATCCTCGGCCGCCCCGTCAAGTACATCACGCGCGACGGCGCGACGCAGGCCGGCACCTCGACGCGGCGCGTCGAGGAGGCGGTGGACGGCGACGGCGCGAAGTTCGTGGTCGGCCCCTGGTCCTCGGGCGTGGCGCTCGCGGTCTCGGAGGTCGCCAAACGCAAGAAGGTGGTGCACCTCTTCAGCGGCGGCACCGAGGATATCTCCGGCGCCCGCTGCCATCGCTACTCCTTCCAGTGGGCGGCCAGCCCCTACACCGCCGCGAAGACGGTGGTGGACTCCTTCATGGAGGCTAACCCGAAGGCCAAGCGCTGGCACCTGCTGGTGGCCGACTACGCCTTCGGCTGGTCGGTGGAGAAGTATATCAAGGAGGTGGGCAAGGCGCACGGCCTGGAGTTCGTCGGCGCCGACCGGCATCCACTGGGCGAGCGCGAGTTCTCCAACTACGTGCAGAAGGCCGCCGCCAACAGGCCCGACGCAGTGGCGATGATCAACTTCGGAGGCGACGCGGTCTCCGGTGCGCGCGAGATGTTCAATTTCGGCCTGACACCGAAGGTGCCGCTCATCATGACCTGGTCCTCGGGCGTGGAGGAGCTGGTGCAGCTCTCTCCCGAGATCCGGCAGAACGTCTGGGTCGGCTCCAACTTCTACTACACAGCCGATACGCCGGGCGCGAAGGCGTTCGTGAAGAACTACCAGGCCAAGTTCGGCAATCCTCCCGGCTACGCGCCCTCGGCGGCCTATTCGATGACACGACTGCTGCTGGCAGGCTTCGACAAGGCCGGGTCCGCCGAGGTGCAGGACGTGGTCAAGGCGCTGGAAGGCATCGAGATCAACGACATCGTGGGGCCGATGCGGATGGACGCGGCCACGCACCAGAACATCCGGCCGTATTTCTTCATGCGCTGCAAGCAGAAGGGGGCCATGAAGCACGAGACCGATTTCGCTGACATCATTTCCACCGGCGACGCGCCGCTGCCCAAGGAATACGCCGCCTGCAAGGACATCGGTGGGTTCTAGGTTTTGAGCTTCGTCGCCGCACAGATCCTCAACGGGATCGCGACGGGCATGCTGTATGCCCTGATGGGGCTCGGCCTGTCGCTGGTCACCGGGATCCTCAACATCCCGAACTTCGCCCATGGCGCGCTGTTCGCCATCGGCGCCTATCTGCTGGCGACGGTAGCAGTGGCGATCGGCAATTTCTGGATCGCGCTGCTGATCGCGCCGGTCGGCGTGGCGCTGCTCGGACTGGCGATCGAATACGCCGGCATACGCAGGCTCTACGCCGCCGGCCACGACTACCAGCTGCTGTTCACCTTCGGCCTGGCGCTGATCCTGAGCGAATCCATCATCCTGATCTGGGGGCCGATCGGATCCAGCTACCTGCCGCCGGCGATCCTACGCGGCGGCGCCGACCTCGGCTTCACCATGTACCCGAAGTACCGGCTGTTCGTGATGATGGCCGCGGGTGTGCTGGTGTTCGCGACCTGGCTGTTCCTGGAGAAGACGCGCTACGGCGCCATCATGCGCGCCGGCATCGAGAACAAGGAAATGGTGTCGCTGCTGGGCATCGACATCCAGAAGTTGTTCACCGTCGCCTTCGGGCTGGGCGCCTGGCTGGCGGGCATCGCCGGCGCCCTCACCGCACCGATCCGCGGCCTCAATCCCGGCATGGGCCCGGACATGCTCGGCATCGCCTTCGTGGTGGTCGCGCTGGGCGGCCTGGGCAACCTGCTGGGCGCGATCGCGGCTGGCCTGATCATCGGCGTGGCGCAGGCGCTCGTCGCCGCCTATTGGACGGAAGCCTCCACGGTCGTCATCTACGCAGTGATGGCGGTAATCCTGCTCGTACGCCCGCAGGGACTGTTCGGCATCCGATGAAAAAGCCTTTTCTTCTGATCCTGATTTCGATTTTCCTGCTGCCCCTCGTCGTGCGTCCCGCCATCGCCTCCGAGATCTGGATCTTCGCCATCTTCGGCCTCGGCGCAAACCTGCTGCTCGGCTACACCGGCTTGCTGTCCTTCGGCCAGTCCACCTTCTTCGGCTCGGCGGCCTACGTCGCGGGCTGGATGATGAAAGTGCACGGCATCAACGCCTTCCTCGCGCTTGTCGCGGGCATCGGCGTGGGCGCGCTCTCGGCGGCCGCGGTCGGCTACCTGTGCGTGCAGCGCTCGGGCCTGTACTTCATCATGCTCACCTTTGCGCTGAACCAGCTCTTCTATTTCACCGCCTACCAGTGGACCAGCGTCACCGGCGGCGAGGACGGCATGCCGGGCGTGCCGCGGCCGGCGCTCGCCGGCATCGACTTCAAGGACCCGCTGATCTACTACGCTTTCGTATCACTCTTGTTCTTGCTTGCGCTGTTCTTGATGAAAAGAATAACCGAATCGCCGCTCGGCAAGATCCTGCAGGCGATTCGCGAGAACGAAGTGCGCGCCGAAGCCGTGGGCTACAACGTCCCGCGCTTCAAGCTGCTGGCCTTCGTTGTCGGCGGCGCTTTCTCGGGCCTCGCGGGCGTGCTCTACGCGATGCTGTTCGGCATCGTGCCGCTGGAGGCGATCAGCTTCGTGTTTTCCGGCAACGTCGTCTTCGCCACGCTGATCGGCGGCTCGGGCTCGCTGTACGGGCCGGTGATCGGCTCGTTCGTGTTCATCTGGCTTTCCGAGTCCATGAGCACGGTGTGGGCGCGCTGGCCGCTGCTGCTCGGCGTGGCCTTCGTGCTGGTGGTGATGTTCCTGCGCGGCGGCCTGGTTGAAGCCTGGACGAGGTTCTGGACATGGCGCTCCTCGAAACAAAGAGACTGACCAAGTCCTTCGGCGCGCTCACCGCCGTGAACGGCGTGAGCCTCGCCGTCGAGGCAGGCTCGCTGCACTCCATCATCGGCCCCAACGGCGCGGGCAAGACCACGCTATTCAACCTGCTCACCGGCACCTTCCCACCGACATCGGGGCAGATCCTCTTCGACCAGAACGACATCACGGGAACGCCGGCGAGCCGCGTCGCGCACCTCGGCCTGGCGCGCTCCTACCAGCGCACCACCGTGTTTCCCGCCTTCAGCCTTTTCGACAATGTGTGGGTGGCCGCTTTCGCGACAGGGAAATCCTGGAAGGGTTTGCTGCACAAGAAAACAAGTGACTATGCCGAAGTGACCGGGCGCGCCAGGCAGGCCCTGCAGGACGTAGGACTCGAGCAGAAATCAACCCAGCTGGCGCGCCAGCTCTCGCACGGCGAGCAGCGCCAGCTCGAGCTGGCGATCGCGCTTGCCGCGGCGCCGCGTGTGCTGCTGCTGGACGAGCCGGCCGCGGGCCTCTCGCCCGAGGAGACGCGCCGCATGGTGGCGCTGGTGCGCGCGCTCAAGGGCCGCTACACCATGGTGCTGATCGAGCACAAGATGGACATCATCATGAGCGTCTCGGACCGCATCTCGGTGATGCACTTCGGCAGCCTCATCGCTGAGGGCACGCCCGCCGAGATCCAGAAGAACGCGGACGTGCGCCGCGCCTACCTCGGCGGGGTAGCGGCTTGATGCTGGAACTGAAGAATGTGGATGCATTCTACGGGCTGGGACATATCCTCCATGGCCTTTCGCTCAGCGTAAGCGAGGGCGAGGTCGTCGCCCTGCTCGGCCGCAACGGGGCGGGCAAGACCACCACGCTGCGGAGCATTACGGGCCTTACGCCACCGAAACGCGGCCAGGTCCTCTACAAGGGAGCGGACATCGCCGGCCTTCGCCCCCACGTGATCACGCGCAAGGGCATCGCGATGGTGCCGGAAACGCGCGACATCTTCAGCTACCTCACGGTGAAGGAGAACCTCGCCATCGCCGAGCGCCGCGGCTCGCGCTGGCATATGGATAGCGTGCTGGAGCGTTTCCCGGGCCTGAAGACGCGCCTCGGCCACAAGGGGGGCGAGCTTTCGGGCGGAGAGCAGGAGATGCTGGCGATCGCGCGCGCACTGTTGACCGGGCCCGAGCTGCTGCTGCTGGACGAGCCCTCGCAGGGTCTCGCGCCGCTGGTGGTGAGCGCCGTGATGGACACCATCCGCGAGCTGAAGAGCCAGCGCGTGAGCATGCTGCTGGTGGAGCAGAACGCCGAGATGGCGCTGCAGCTCGCCGACCGCGTCTACGTCATCGACCACGGCACGGTGGTGTTCGAGGGCGCGCCGGCGCAGCTGCGCGCCGACGCGAACATCACCGCGACTTACCTGGGCGTGGGAGGGGAGGCATGAAGGCGCTGAACGAGCCGGAGGCGCGCGAAGCGGCGAAGCGCCCGGTACCCGGACTCACTGCTCTCTGATACGTCCTGAGCTGTCATCCCGAGCGCGCCAGGGATCGTTCCGAACGACGCACCTTGCCGCAGTGTCTCAACGCGGGACCAGAACATGCCGAAGAGGTAGACTAAGCTGCCGAAGTCTGCGTTCGAGAGGCACTTCTCGTTCGGCGTGATGCCTTGGATCGGTTGGAAGTCCTTATTGGCGAGCGTATGCAGCTTTCCGAGCAACTCGCCCGCTGCTTTCAGGAACGGGAAGACGTGTTGGTCGGTGACTTCCTCGGCGCTCTTACGCTTCGCCCGGGCCCGGAGGACCTCTTGATAGAGGATGTCCAGCACCTTCACCAAGACGCTGCTACCGAACGCCAAGGCGACGAGTTGGGCCCAAGTGATTTCGGTCATAGCTCAGGGCGGCGGGTCTATCCCACCTGTCGACCTCGCGGAAGCGGCGGCGTGGTAGCGTTTAGGTATGCCAGACAAAGTGCAGAGCACAGAAGTCGGAACAGCGAATGTCCAGGTTTGATTGATTTGCTCGATGAAATTGAGTGGGCGATCCTCGATCGGATGGAAGCCGACGGGCTCAAACTTGATCCGCCGCAACATCTCGAGCGGGTCTTCTGTCTGTGTGGACATCCAGTCGCGTGCTCGTGCGGCTGAAGCTCGCACGAGCAGCATCAGTGCGTCAGCCTCTTCGACCGACCGGATAATCAGCTCAGACGCCATCACGCTCTCACATTCAGGATCTTTAAAAGTATCTTCCCATGATGCGCTTGCACCAGAACCGGTAGGCATTTGTACATGCTCATCGACGACATGGCAGCGATGCCTCAGGCTTCGACTGCAAAGAGCGCTTTACGCAACCCGTGATCCATTCCCGGTGCTCGACCGTCGTGGCCAGGGCTGCTCTCAGGCCATCGCATGCCAAGATTCCTTCGTGGAAATTATGTGTAGATGGCCGGCCGAGCCGACGCCTACGCTGGCTGCCGATTCCACGGCAGTAGCGTCGATGGGCGAGGCCGGATGCTCCGGCAAGTGTGCCAGAAGGCCAGCGCGCCATCACCTTGCAGTGCTGAGAATGTCTGCTTTTGTACCGGTTGTAAGCCGGTTCCTGAAGACATATAATGGTTGATTAGAGCATGCGTTCCCGCCGCCGGGGATAACGGGCGTTTCGCCTGCCCGGCCGTCACAGGGCAAAGCCGCCGCCGGGCTTCATACGGGCGTCTTCGCCGGTTGCTGACGTCAAGCAACACCGTTCCACCATCCTCGGGTGTGCCCATGAGCGCGCACGATTTCGCCAGCCTGACGCATGCCGATCACGGCACGCCGCTGCGCTGGTGGCATTACACCGACAGCTTCGCCGTCGCCGGCTTCCGCGGCCGCGACGGCCGCAAGCGCATCGCGATGGCGGTGCGCACCGGCGCGCAGTGCTACTGGCACGAGCCCTTGGCGCCGCTGCCGCTCTACGGCGCCGCCGGCCTGCAGGCGCGGCCTGCGGCGCCGGTGCTGGTGGTACAAAACGAGGCGATCGCGGATGGCGCGCGGCCGTTGTTCCCGGACCATGTCTGCATCGCCTGGGCTGGTGGCTGTGGCGCGGTCGACAAGGCCGACATCGTGCCGCTGCGCGGCCGCGACGTGGTGGCGTGGCCGGACGACGATGCCGGTGCCACGGCCATGGCGCGGCTGCAGGTGCGGCTGCGGGGCTGGGCGCATCACGTCGCGCTCATCGCCGCGCCGCGCGCCTGGCCGGCGCCGTGGCATGGCGACGACCCACCGAAGCTGCCCGAGGCGGCCGTCGAGACGCTGCGGCGCCAGCTGCGCGAGGCCCTCCCTGACGTTGCTGCGGACCCACCGTCATCCCGAGCGCAGCGAGGGATCTCCTGCGAAGGACGCACGGTGCCCCAGTCGCGGGAGATCCCTCGCTGCGCTCGGGATGACGGTGAGGTCGACGCATCCGTGCAGCCCAACGCGACTGAGACACGCCCGGCGCCGACACACCAAGACATCCCTCACACCATCGAAGACCCGCCCTCCGTGCCCGACACCGGCTGGGCGGCGCCGGACCTGTCCCTGCTGGACGACCGGCGCGGCGAGCTGCCGGCATTGCCTCCCGAGGCGCTGCCGCTGCCCTGGCGCAGCTGGGTCGAGCAGGCCGCCCGTGGCGCGGGTGTGCCGATTGATCCCGTGGCGCTGTCGCTGCTGACGGCAGCTTCCGGCCTGATCGGCACGGCGCGCTGGATCGCACCGGCGCCGTCATGGTCGGAGCCCTGCATCCTGTGGACCGCCGTCGTCGGGCCGCCATCGTCGGGCAAGACGCCCGCCGTGGCCGCGGTGCTGGACCTGGTCCGCCTTCTCCAGGACGAGCTGGACGCCGCCTATGAAGCGGCGCTGCACGTGCACGACAGCGCCTTCGAGGACGCGCGCGGCCAATGGGTCGGCGATCTCATCGAAGCGGTGCGCGAAAGGCGCGCGCCGCCGCCCCAAGTGGTGGCCAGGCCGCCGCTGCGGCGATCGTTGCTGGCCGCCGGCGCCGGCATCGCGGCGATCGTGGCGACGTTGCGCAACGCGCCGCGCGGCGTGCTGCTGGCGCGCGACGGCCGCGGCTCATGGCTGGCGGATATCGTGCGCGACTGCCGCGGCGCCGGCGACGACGTCTTCTGGCTTGCGGCCTGGGCGGGCGCCGGCTGGACCGCCGCCGGCCGGCGCCAGTCCGTCAGCGTCGACAGCGCCGTGTCGATCCTGGGCACGCTGCGGCCGGAGGCGCTCGGCGCCGCGCTCGGCGACGACAGCGACGGCGTGGCCGCGCGCCTGCTCTATGTCTGGCCGCATCGCGCTGCGTTCCGGAAGCTGCCGGACGCGGCGGCGGAGGCGGACGTCGATGCGGTCGCGGCATTGGCGCGCCTGCGCGACATGCCCGACGGTCCGCGCGAGGTGCCGCTGGCGTCCGACGCCCGCGCCGCCTTCGACCGCTTCCGCCGACTGCATTACGTCGCGGCCGGCCGGCAGGAGGGCCGTGCCGCGGCGTGGTGGGGCAAGGGGCCGGGCACTGTCCTGCGCCTGGCCGGCGTGATGGCGTTTCTCGACTGGGCGGCGCAGCCGCAAGGCGCCGCCGAGCCGCAAGAGGTGCCGGCTTGGGCCGTCGAGGCGGCCGCGGCGCTGTGGCAGGATTATCTGTGGCCGCACGCCCGCGCCGCGATCGGCGCCGGCGGCAACGGCACGCACGACCGGCACCTGCGCGACGCGCTGCGCTGGCTGGCGCAGCAGCGCCCGCGCGAGGTCTCGCGCGAGCAGCTGCGCCGCGAGGCGATGCGCCAGTCGCTGAACGCCGCCGGCACCGACAGGATCATCGCCGGCCTGGTCGAGCGCGGCTGCCTGCGGCTGGTGACGCACGCCACGAAGGGCCGCGCCCGCCGCCGCTGGCTGGTCAACCCGGCGCTGCGGGAGAACCACGATGCCTGAGCCGCGCTGGTCCGCCTGCTGTCATCCCGAGCGCAGCGAGGGATCTCTCGCGAATGACGCACGCTGCGCCTTGTCGCAGGAGATCCCTCGCTGCGCTCGGGATGACGAGAGAGCCAAAGGCGCCCGCTGCGTCGTCTTTGGGGCGCTTCCCGCAGTCCGCGCCGCTTGCGGAACCGCTGGCGCCTTCGCGGTAAGCCATTGTCTTCGCTACAGAAAAAATCTTTCCGATCTTCGCGCTCTTCGCGCAGACGGGAAACTGTTTGACACCCAACGATTCCGCTCCTTAGCTGGCGGCAAGACGAGGAAGCCCCCATGTTCGACCAGCCACCGGCCGCGGCCCGCACCAACCCCGAGCGCTCGTTTGCCGAGGAGGTGCGCTCGCTGCGCCTGGGCGCCGGCGAGGTGTTCCGCGGCGAGGGCGTGCTGGCGGTCACCAAGGCGCTGCTGCAATCCGGCGTCGCCTATGTCGGCGGCTACCAGGGCGCGCCGATGTCGCATCTGGTCGACGTGCTGGTCGAGTCGCAGGACCTGCTCGACGAGCTCGGCGTGCACCTGGAGACCTGCACCAACGAGGCTGCGGCGGCGGCGCTGCTGGGCGCCTCGATCAACTACCCGATCCGCGGCTGCGTCACCTGGAAGTCGATCGTCGGCACCAACGTCGCGGCCGATGCGCTCTCCAACCTGGCGTCGCCGGGCGTGATCGGCGGCGCGCTGATCGTGGTCGGCGAGGATTACGGCGAAGGCGCCTCGATCATCCAGGAGCGTGCCCACGCCTATGCGCTGAAGTCGTCGGTCTGGCTGATGGACCCGCGGCCCAACCTGCCGACCATCGTGCACTGCGTCGAGAAGGCCTTCGAGCTGTCCGAGGCCACCAACACGCCGGTCATGATGGAGCTGCGCATCCGCGCCTGCCATGTCAGCGGCAGCTTCGTGGCCAAGGACAATGTCGCGCCCGCCATCTCGCGCAACGCGCGGCTGGCCGAGCCGGTGCCGCAGGATTACGGCCGCATCTCGCATCCGCCGTCGACCTATATCCAGGAGAAGCTGAAGGTCGATGTGCGCCAGCCGGCGGCGCAGCGCTTCATCGTCGAGCAGGGGCTGAACGAGCTGCTGCCGGGCGAGCGCGAGGATCTCGGCATCATCGTGCAGGGCGGCATCGCCAACGTGCTGCTGCGCGGGCTCGACCGGCTCGGCCTGGGCGACGCCTTCGGCGCCGTGCAGGTGCCCACCCTGGTGCTCAACGTCACGCATCCGCTGGTGCCGGACCAGATCACCGATTTCTGCGCCGGCAAGCGCGCCGTGCTGGTGGTCGAGGAGGGCGCGCCGGACTACCTCGAGCAGGCGATCGGCGCGCTGCTGCGCAAGAAGGATATCGGCACGCGCCTGCACGGCAAAGACGTGCTGCCGATGGCCGGCGAGTACACCGCCGAGGTCGTGACCGAGGGCCTGCTGAAGTTCTTCGCCCAGACCGCCAACGACATCGACCTTTCCAGGCCGATGCAGGCGCTGGAGCAGGCGCGCGCCGGCCGCGCCGAGGCGCAGCGCCTGATCGGCGCGCCGCTGCCGCTGCGGCCGCCGGGCTTCTGCACCGGCTGTCCCGAGCGGCCGGTGTTCTCCGCCATCAAGCTGCTGGAGCGCGAGGTCGGCAAGGTCCACATTTCCAGCGACATCGGCTGCCACTCCTTCGCGACCCTGGCGCCGTTCAATCTCGGCAACTCGATTCTGGGCTACGGCATGTCGCTGGCGGCGGCCGCCGCCGTGGCGCCGGTCATGCAGAAGCGCACCATCTCGGTGATGGGCGACGGCGGCTTCTGGCACAACGGCCTGCTGTCGGGCGTCTCCTCGGCCATGTTCAATCGCGGCGATCGCGTGCTGGTGGTGATGCAGAACGGCTACACCTCGGCGACCGGCGCGCAGTTCCTGCCCTCCAGCGCCGGCAACCGCCGCGACGGCAACAACACGTCGGACATCGCCGTCACCCTGCGCGCCATGGGCGTGCGCTGGCTGCGCACCATCCGCACCTACAACGTCAGCACCATGCTGGGCACGTTGCGCGAGGCGATGACCACCAAGGAGCCGGGGCTCAAGGTGATCGTGGCCGACGGCGAATGCCAGCTCGCGCGCCAGCGCCGCATCCGCCCGCTTCTGGCGGCGGCGCTGAAGCGCGGCGAGCGCGTGGTGCGCACGCGCTACGGCGTCGACGACGCGGTCTGCACCGGCGATCATTCCTGCATCCGCCTCTCGGGCTGCCCCTCGCTCACCATCAAGGCAAGCCCCGATCCGCTGCGCGACGATCCCGTGGCGCAGGTCGTCAACAGCTGCGTCGGCTGTGGCCTGTGCGGCGAGGTCGCCGACGCCGCGGTGCTGTGCCCGTCCTTCTACAAGGCCGAGATCGTGCAGAACCCGACCTGGTGGGACCGCCTCATGACGCGCCTGCGCAGCGCTGTGATCGGCCGACTGCAGGGTAGGGAGCCCGCGGCAGATGTACGTTGATCGCGTTCATACCTTCCCCCGCTGGCGGGGGAAGGTGCCCGAAGGGCGGATGGGGGTGGCCTTCACGCACTCCGTCTGGTCAGGGGCACCCCCATCCGGCGCTGCGCGCCACCTTCCCCCGCCAGCGGGGGAAGGTATGGGCATTGCCCCATGACGCCCGACCGTCCCGTCACCATCCTGATCGCGGCGCTGGGCGGCGATGGCGGCGGCGTGCTGTGCGACTGGATCGTCGAGGCGGCGCACCATGCCGGCCTGCCGGCGCAGGCGACGCAGATCCCGGGCGTGGCGCAGCGCACCGGCGCCACCACCTACTATGTCGAGGTGCTGCCCACGGCGCGCGCGCGGCTGGGCGAGCGCGCGCCGGTGCTGGCGCTGAACCCGGCGATGGGCGAGGTCGACGTGCTGCTGGCCAGCGAGCTGGTCGAGGCCGGCCGCATGATCTTCAACGGCTGGGTGACGCCCGACCGCACCACGCTGATCTCATCCAGCCACCGCGTGTTCGCGATCGGCGAGCGCGTGGCGATGGGCGATGGCCGCTTCGATGTCGGCCGCCTGCTGCGCGCCGTGAAGGAGCGGTCCAAGGCGCAGATCCTGTTCGACATGGACCAGGCGGCGGAGGAGGCGGGCAGCGTGCTCAACGCCGTGCTGCTGGGCGCGCTGGCCGGATGCGGCCGCGTGCCGATCCCCGACCAGGCCTTTGAGGCCGCGATCCGCGCCGCCGGCAAGTCGGTCGACGCCAATCTCGCGGGCTTCGCCTTCGGCCGCGCCCATGCGCGCGGCGAGCTCGAGCAGGCCGTGCGCGCGCACCAGAAGCGGCAGGCCCAGGCGCGCGGCGTCGAGGACCTGATCGGGCGCGCGCGGCAGGCGTTGCCGCTTGCGGCGCACGACATCGTCGAGGAAGGCGTGCGCCGCCTGGCGGACTATCAGGACCGCGCCTATGCCGCGCGCTACCTCGACCGGCTCGATGCGGTGTGGTCGGCGGAGAACAAGGCCGGCGGCGACGGCGCGCTGCTGCGCGAGACGGCGCGGCATCTGGCGGTGCGCATGTCGTTCGAGGACGTGATCCGCGTGGCGCAGGTCAAGGTCTCGGCCGAGCGCTTCGCGCGCGTGCATGCCGAGGTGCGTGCCAAGGCGGGCGAGCCTCTTGTGATCACCGAGCACTTCAAGCCCGGCATCGAGGAGATCTGCGCCGTGCTGCCGCCCGCCCTGGCGCGGCGCATCATGGCCTGGGCCGAGCGCAGCGGCCGGCTGGGCAAATGGTACTGGTCCATGCATGTGCGCACGTCGACGGTGTCGGGCTTCCTGCGCCTGTGGCTGCTGTCGAAGCTGCGCTGGTGGCGGCCGCGCACCTGGCGCTTCGCCGAGGAGCAGGCGCAGATCGAGCGCTGGCTGCAGCAGATCCGGCACGCCGCTGCGCTGAGCCTGCCGCTGGCGCGCGAGATCGCCGAGTGCGCCCGCCTGATCAAGGGCTATGGCGACACGCACAAGCGCGGCTCGCACAACTTCGCGCGCATCGAGGCGGCCGTGATCGCCCCGGCGCTGGCCGGCACGATGGCGGCGCCGCTCGCGGTCGATGCGATCGCCAGCGCGCGTGTCGCGGCGCTGGCCGATCCCGAGGGCGAGTCGCTGGCCAGGACCCTGGCCGAGATCGCGCAGCGCACACAGGAGGTGCCCCGTGCCGCCGAGTGAGACAGCAAGTGCCCTGCTGCCGGACGACACGCACCCGGTGTCGACGCCGGAAGGGCTGGCCGTGCGCCACGCCGTCACCCTGGAGTGGGGCGACTGCGATCCCGCCGGCATCATCTACTACCCGACCTATTTCAAGTGGTGGGACCAGGGCACGTGGCGGCTGTTCTGGGCCGCGGGCATCGACCGGCGCGTGATGCGCGAGGACATGGGCGGCATCGAGATGCCGATCCTCAACGCCGTGGGCACGTTCGAGAGCACCGTGACGCCGGGCGCGCGGCTCGTCGTCGAGAGCCGCGTCGAGCGCTGGGGCAACAGCTCGTTCCGCGTCGCGCACCGCGTGACGGCACAGGACGGCAGGACCGTGGCGCATGGCAACGAGACGCGATGCTGGACCAGCACCCAGGCGGCGCCGGGCCAGCTCAAGGCCACGCGCATCCCCGACGACATCATCGCCCGCTTCGGCGGCACGCGGGCGTGAAGCACCATCTCCTCGCCCCGCGAGAGCGTATGGGTACATGTTCCTCCCCAGCTTTGCTGGGGAGGTGCCCCGAAGGGGCGGAGGGGAGCCAACGTGGTCTATGTATCTGAGACCACGTCGGCTCCCCCTCCGGCCTCCGGCCACCTCCCCCAACTGCGTTGGGGGAGGGTTTATCTGCAGCTCCCCGCTCTCGCGGAAGAGGTGTTGATCCTCACATCGACTTAATCGCCGCGACCTGCTGGTCGAGGCCGAGCTTGCGGTTGCACAGCGGCCAGTGGCTGACGGCGTCGCGCTCGAAGATCGCGTACTTCGCCAGCGCGGCGGCCTGCTGATGGTCGTGCGCCAGCGCCACGGCCTCCCTGTAGCTGAGGTCGCGTCCGTCGCGGTCGCGCACGAAGCCGATCACCGTGCGCGGCGAGAACTGGAAGCGCCCGACATAGGCGCCACGGCCGCCATAGATCGGCCGGTCGGACTCGCCGGTGCCGCCGCTCTCGCACTCTGAGAGCTGGCGCAGCACGTCATTCTTGCGCGCTTCGATATCGAGCGCGCGGGAATCGAGAGCCTGGATGGGTGCCGATGGTGCCTGTGTGGTGCAGCCGGCGGCGACGAACAACGCGAACGCGAGCGGACCGAGGATGGTCCGGGTACCGTGGCGCAAATCCATCGCGTCGTGCCCTCCTCGAGTAAGGTCATGTCGGACGTACGGCCTAAGCGCTGAAACCTTTTGATCGGTGGCGCCGTCTGATGGGTACAAGGCCGCTCAAGGGGGATACACGCGATGGCATTAGGCAGGCAAGCACCCCTCGACATGGCCGCCCTGCGCGACGAGCAGCTTCATGCACTGGCGCTGCAGCGGGGCGCGGGCGCCATCAGGGTCCTCACCCAGCGTTACAACCAGCGCCTCTATCGCGTCTGCTGGGGGATCCTGCGCAACGAGGCCGATGCCGAGGAGGCGGTTCAGGACGCCTACGTCAAGGCCTTCACGGCGAGCGCGTCCTTCGAGGGCCACGCCTCCTATGCGACGTGGCTGACGCGGATCGCGATCAACGAGGCGCTCGAGCGCCGGCGCGCAGCCCAACGGCGGGCGCGTCTGCTTGAACGTGAGGGGATCACCGAGATGGCCGAATATCGTGCGCGGCTGGCGGATGGGCCCATCAGCCACGGCTCGCCCGAGGAGATTGCGGCGCGCGCCGAGGTCGCCCAGCGGCTGCAGGCGGCGGTCGCGCGCCTTCCCGAGATGTACCGGACCGTGTTCGTGCTGCGCGACGTGGAAGGCGTGAGTGTCGAGGAGGCGGCAGCGGCGCTGGGTGTGCCGGAGCAAACCGTCAAGACGCGCCTCTTCCGTGCCCGGCGCCGGCTGCAACAGATTCTGGAGCCGGACCTGCGCGCGGCGCTGCAGGAGGCATTTCCGTTTGGCGGCGAGCGCTGCGCGGCGTTGACCGAGAAGGTGCTCGCCCGCCTGTCCCCTCGGCAAGAAGGAGAGAAGTCATGAGTGTCGTAGGCAAGGATCTTCAGATGCGCCGCCAGCTCGTTCGGGGCAGCGCGACCGTGCTCACCGCCGCCGGCATCACGGCGCTGCTGGGCGCGCGCGGCGCGGCGCTGGCGCAGAAGCGCACCGGCAACGCCGGCCAGGATGTCGGCGTGCTCAACGCTGCCATCGCGCTCGAGCACGAGGGTATCGCCGCCTACACGATCGCCGCCGGCAGCGGCCTGCTGCAGCCCGCCGTGGTGAAGATCGGAGTCACCTTCCGCGGCCATCATCAACGGCACCGCGACGAGCTGATCAAGGTCGTGACCGCGCTCGGCGGCAAGCCGGCGGCGGCGAAGAGCGATGCCGAGTACGCGACGGCGCTCAATGCCGCGGCGCTGAAGAACCAGACCGACGTGCTGCGCCTGGCGCTCAAGCTGGAGCGCGGCGCCGCCAACGCCTATCTCGGCCTCATCCCCTCGCTCGCCACCGCCGACAGGCATCAGCTGGTGGCGCGGATGGCGGGCGACGAGGCGTTCCACGCCGCGATCCTGGGCAACGCGCTGGGCGATCCGATCCCGACCGACGGCCTGATGTTCGGAGCGTAGGCGATGTGGCGTCCGCACAGTTGTGGTGCGGCCGTGGCCGGGATGGTCGTGGCGTTGCTGCTGCAGGCCATCCCCGCCGCCGCCCAGTCGCCGGTCCGGACGCCGCCGTCTGCTGCTGCTGCTGCCGCCGCCGGTGATGCCACGCGGGGCGAGCAGCTCTACCAGAGCCGGTGCGGTGCGTGTCATTCGCTTGATGCCAACCGGGTCGGCCCGCGCCATCGCAACGTGTTCGGGCGCCGCGTCGCAGCGGTGCCGGACTTCCACTACAGCGCGGCGCTGCGCAAGCGCACCTTCACGTGGGACGCGGCAACGCTCGACCGGTGGCTCGAGAATCCCGGCGCGCTCGTGCCCGGCACGACGATGGGCTTCCGTGTCTCGTCGGCGCAGGATCGCGCCGACATCATCGCCTACCTGCGCGACCACAGCGCGCCATCATCACCTTGATCGGGACCGGATAATCGTGTGTCGTAGGACGGCCTCCAGTGTTCAAGGAACGTGTCGCGTATCATGCCGGACATTCACATCGCCTTGTTGTCGGACCTTCATCTGGATGTCCGCCGCCGCGTCCTGCAGCGTAGCAACTCCGATGCGGCCGCCTGTGCTGCGTCCATGGCCCAGCTTGCCGACGAGGCGCGCGAGACGGCCGCGAGCGCCGACCTGGTCGTCGTCCCCGGCGACATCGATGTCGGCACCGCCGGGCTCGAGTGGGCGGCGGCGACGTTCCCGCGGCAGCCCGTGCTCTACATCGCGGGCAACCATGAGTTCTATCGCTACGAGCATGGAAGCCTGATCGGCCAGCTGCGCGAAGCTGCTGCCGCAACCGACAACGTCCGCTTTCTCGAGCACGACGAGATCGAGCTCACGCTGAAGGGCCGGCAGGTGCGGGTGCTGGGCTGCACCGCCTGGACCGACTACCAGCTCTACGGTGCCGGTGTGGCCGACGAGGCGATGCGCCGGGCCGAGGAGCTGATGTACGACCACAAGCGCATCACCTTCGGCGACAGCCTCTTCCGGCCGCAGGATGCGCTGCAGCTGCACACCCGTGCGGCGGCGTGGCTGCAGGCGCGGCTGTCGGCGCGCGCGAGCGGCACGACCATTGTCGTCACGCACCACGCGCCAACGCCCGACTCGATCGAGCCGCGCTTCCGCAACGACAGCCTGTCGCCGGCCTTCGCGTCGGACCTCTCGGCGCTGATGCATCGCCATGCGCCGCCGCTGTGGTTGCATGGCCATACGCACTACAACGTCGACTATGCGGTCGGCGCGACGCGCGTGGTCAGCCACCAGTGGGGCTACCCCAACGAAGACGTCGCGCGTGGCGCCAGGGTGATCGCGGTGTGACGCACCGGCCTGCCCGTCTCCCGCGAGCGGGAGAGGGAGGGGCCCATGGCGCGCAGCGCCATGGGAAGGTGAGGGTCCAAGGACGAGGTGCTGCGCGTGACGCCCTCATCCGGCCGCCGCTGCGCGGCGTCCATCTTCTCCCGCAAGCGGGAGAAGGGCGCTCACGCGGGGAACGT
Organism: Vineibacter terrae; assembly: GCF_008039615.1. GTDB lineage: Bacteria > Pseudomonadota > Alphaproteobacteria > Reyranellales > Reyranellaceae > Vineibacter > Vineibacter terrae. Next base: position 81,309 of record NZ_VDUZ01000031.1, read on the forward strand.
CACCTGCGTCTCGCCCAGGCCGGCGAACGCGGCCACCACCGTGGCGCCGGGGCTGACGAACTGCAGGCCCACCCACGAGCCGGTCGTCACGACCTGGCCGGCGCGCAGGCCGCCGCGGCGCGTCACCACGTGGCCGGCCAGCCAGGTCAGCAGCCGCAGCGGCGAGCCGCCGCTGTTGCCTCCGGCGCGGTCGACCACCGCCTTGCCGTCCACCGTCAGCCTGACGGGCTGGCGGTCGTAGTCGAGGCCGCGCCAGCCGGCGAAGGCCGGGCCGACGACCAGCGCCTTGTTCATGGCGTTGTCGGCCAGCGGCCACAGCGGATCGAGGCTCTTCCAGTTCGCAAGCCGCGTGTCGACCACCTCGATCACCACATGGGCGCTGCCGACGGCGTCGAGCACCGCGTCGGCATCGGGCGCCGTCGCCGCCGCCGGCAGGTCGCGCGCGAAGCGGAACGCCACCTCGGCCTCGACGCCCAGCATATGCATGCTGCCGGCCGCGAAGCTTGCGGGGGCGAGGGCGACATGGCCGGCCAGCAGCGGCGCGCAGGTCGGCATGGCGGTGGGCGACGGCGCGCCCACCTTCCAGCCTTCCACCGGCCCGAGCGCCGCCGCGACCTTGTCCTGGATGGCATAGACCGCGTCGGTGTCGGCCGGAGCCGGTCCCGGCGGCGCGATCTGGGTGAAGCTGCGCCGTGCCTGCAGCAGCGCCTGCGCTGCGTGGTCGATGTCAGAAGCGGTCATGCGCCGGCCTCCCTATGCCTTCTTGGGCTCGACCAGCGCCACGCCGGCCTTCAGCAGCGCATCGATGTCGGCGTCGCTGTAGCCGTGCTCGCGCAGCACCGCGCGCGTGTCGTGGCCGAATGTCCTGGGCTTGGAGCGCACCTCAGGCGGCGTGCGCGAGAGCTTCACCGGGTTGCCGACATTGCGGTAGCCGTCCTTCTCCCAGACCATGCCGCGATGCCTTGTGTGCGGGTGCTCCATCACGTCGGGCACCTCGAAGACGGCGCCGGACGGCACGCCGTTCTCCATCAGCTCGGTGGCGAAGGCCTCGCCGTCGCGCTCGGCGGTCAGCGCGCGCAGCTCGGCCTCCAGCGCCGGCTTGTTGGCGATGCGGTCCTGGTTGGTCCTGAAGCGCGGATCGTCGGCCAGCGCGGGCTTGCCCAGCAGCTGCGCCAGCTTGCGGAACTGCGCGTCGTTGCCGGCGCCGATCACGATGTTGCGGCCCTTGGTCGGGAAGTTGGCGTAGGGCGCCAGGTTGCCGTGGCTGTTGCCGTGGAGCTTGGGCGTCAGCCCGGCCATGAAGTAGTTGGGCGCGTGCGGCTGGTGCAGCGCGATGGCGCTGTCGTACAGCGTCGCATCGACGAACTGGCCCTTGCCCGAGCGCTGCCGCTCGTAGAGCGCCATGAGGATGCCCATGCAGGCGTTCATGCCGGTGGCGAGGTCGACGACGGGCACGCCGATGCGCACCGGTCCGCTCTCGGGCGCGCCGTTCACCGACACCAGGCCGGCCCAGGCCTGCACCATGGCGTCATAGCCAGGGTAGCCGCCCATCGGTCCGTCGGCGCCGAAGCCGGTGACGCGGGCATGGATCAGCCGCGGAAACGTCTGCGCCAGCGTCGCGCTGTAGCCCAGGCCCCATTTCTCCATCGTGCCGGGCTTGAAGTTCTCGATCAGCACGTCGGCGTGCTCGAGCAGCTTCAGCAGCACGGCGCGGCCCTCGGGCCGGGCGAGGTCGAGCGCGATCTTGCGCTTGTTGCGGTTGATGCCGGCGAAGTAGGCCGAGATGCCCTCGTCGTCGAACGGCGGTCCCCAGCCGCGCGTCTCGTCGCCCTGCGGCGGCTCGACCTTGATCACGTCGGCGCCATGATCGGCCAGCATCTGCGAGCAGTAAGGGCCGCCCAGCACGCGCGACAGGTCGATCACCTTGAGGCCGGCAAGCGCGCCGGCGGACTCTGCGGAAGACATCTCGATCGTTGCTCCGTTGACCGCCCGGTGCGGTTCGTGATTTCGCCTAAAAGGCCGTTTAGCACGCCGCAACGGCACCATGAACACGGACGGGAGGGAAACGATGCGGGGGGCGCGTTTGGTGGGGCGGGGCTGGGCCCTGGCGGGCGTGGCGATCGCCCTGGTTCCGGTGGTCGCGGCCGCCCAGATCCCGGATCCGCGGCGCGAGCGGCTGCAGCCGGTCGAGCAATGGGTGGGCGTCTCCGCCAACGAGCCGCCGCCGGAAACGGTAGCCGGCGCGGCCGCCGGCCGCCTGTGGGACCTGCCGGCGCTGCGGCAGGCGGCGACCGAGGCGATGGGCACGGCGCTGGCCCGCGAGGCCCTGAAGCCCGCCGGCCCGGAGACGCCGGTCGTGCGCGAGGGCGCCATGCTGCGCTGGAGCTGGTGCCGGCGCGGCGACTGCGCCGGCTTCGGCTATGCCTTCGTGGTCGACCCGCGCCGCGGCGACCTGTTCGTCTGCCGCAACGCGGAAGGCGGGCGGCAGGGATGGATGGGCAATGATCCGCGCATGCACATCCCGATCCGCGGCCGCAACTGCGATGACGCCAACGTCAGCGAGTTCATCCGCCTGAACAGCCGCTGACGGCGTGGTCGGAGGGCCTCAGCGGCCCTTCCAATTGGGCTTGCGCTTCTCAGAGAAGGCCTTGGGCCCCTCGACGGTGTCCTCGCTGTGGGCCATCGCCACGAAGGCCGGGAAATGCTGGTTGTGCATCGCGGTCTCGAGCGCCGGCGCATCGAGCGAGCGCATGACGACCTGCTTGGTGGCGCGCACGCTCATGGGCGAGCATTCCAGGATCTGGCCGGCCCAGCGGCGGGCCTCGTCCATCAGCTTGGCGTGCGGCACCACGGCCGTCACGAAGCCCAGCTCGTAGCCTTCCTGGGCCGGCACGTGGCGGCCGGTCAGCATCATGCCCATGGCCTTCTTCAGCGGAATCATGCGGCTCAGCCGCTGCATGCCGCCGGCGCCGGCGGCGAGGCCGACCCGCGGCTCGGGCAGCGCGAAGGTGGCCTTGTCCGAGGCGATGATGATGTCGCAGGCCAGCGCGATCTCGAAGCCGCCGCCCATGGCGACGCCGTTGACCGCCGCGATCACCGGCTTGTCGAGGTCGAAGCGGCTGGTGAGCCCGCCGAAGCCCTTGGCCGGATGGACCGGCCGCTTGCCGGTCTTGGCCTGCAGCTCGGCATGGTATTTCAGGTCGTTGCCGGCGCAGAACGCCTTGTCGCCGGCGCCGGTGATGATGGCCACCCACAGCTCCGGGTCGGCCGCGAAGGTGTCGAAGGCGTCCGTCAGCTCCTGGTTCGCCATCGGGTGGCAGGCGTTGTAGACCTCCGGCCGGTTGATGGTGACGATCATCAGGCGTCCTTCGGTCACGACGGTGCTGTATTGGCCCATGGCGTTCTCCCGGCTGGGGCGTTGGTCAGGTCCGCCATGCTGGCGGATTCGGGCCGCCGGTCAAGCGGTTGCCGGCAGATGATGCGCTTGAGTGGCGCACGGCAGGGATGTATGGTGCAGTGCACTACAAGACTGCCCGGCAGCGTCGGCGCAGGAGCGATGTGATGCGCAATTTCACTATCGGCCTATCCTTGCTCGCCCTGGGCGTCGGCTGCGTGTCGACGGCGCATGGGCGGGATCGGGATGATGCCCGGTTTGCGGGCATCGGCGTCGGCATCAGCCACGCGCCGGAGGATCACCCGGCAACATTCGTCACCAGCCCTGCGCCAACTGCCGGCGCCGAGCGGTCGGCGCGCGCCGCCAAGCCGGCGGAGGGGGCGAGCCCGGCGACTGCCCGCCGGCCGGATGCCGGCAGCTTCAGTTATCGCGGGTTGCGCATGAGTCCGACCGGCCTGGACCCGACTGTCTATAGCGGAGTCCTCAGCCGGGGCGACGGCGCCACCGCAGTTGGTGGCGCGACGCCGTTGCCGGCGGACCTGCAGGGCATGCCCAAGTCGCCAGGGGGCCAGGGCAACGACCGGCCGTCGCCGACATTCTCGACGCGTGGGAACGGTGGCGTTCTGGGGCTGTCGTACAAGATCAAGCCCACTCAACCCTAGCCGAAAAGCGTCTATTCGCGTCAGTTCTTAACTTCCGCTTCGGCCGCTAAGTCGTTGGAAAAATTCATATCACTGATAAATCCGAAGTGTTGCGCGAAAGCCACACGATTTGAATATCGACGCAACAACCGGCCGTAATCGTTGCGACCCGGACACCCTCGTATATAGTCAATGGTGAAGTTGGTGCTTCCAGCCTCGCCACTTCGTCACGTTCGTATTGATCTGGAGAGGGGATACCAAATGAAGGCGAAACTCGGAGCTCTTGTCGCAGCGGCTCTCGTCGCGGCGCCGTTCGCGGCAAATGCGCAAGTGACGCCAATGCCGGGCTTCTATATCGGCGCAATGGGGGGCGTAAACTTCCTCCACATGCCAACCCTCGGTAGCACCAAGGAAAAGACGGGGTTTGCCGTCGGTGGTGTCGCTGGCTATGACTTTGTCGGCCCACGCGTGGAGCTTGAGTTCCTCTATCGCCAGAACAAGGCGAAGGGCGTTGGCAAGAACATGTATCAGTACGCGCCGATGGTGAACGTACTGTACGACTTCATGCCGGATTCGATGGTCACGCCGTACCTTGGTATCGGCGCTGGCGTCAACATCTGGGAGTATGCCTGGGTCAGCACCGCGGACTTCGCGATGCAGGGCATTGCGGGTCTGAGCCTGCGCATGACGGACGGCTTCTTCGCGAACCTCGACTACCGGTTCATGAACACGTTCGCCAAGGGCAAGGACTTCCAGAACCACACCGTCCTGGTGACCCTGGGCTACAAGTTCGGCCCACCGGCGCCGGCTGCACCGCCGCCGCCGCCGCCGGGCGCGACGCCGGCCCAGTACATCGTGTTCTTCGACTTTGACCGTGCCACGCTCACGGCCCAGGCAATGACCACGATCAGGCAGGCAGCGGAAGCGGCCAAGGCCGGCAACAAGGCCCGCATCGGCGTGACTGGCCACACCGATCGCTCGGGCGGCGACGCCTACAACATGGCGCTGTCGCTGCGCCGCGCGAACGCGGTGAAGGACGCGCTGGTGCGCGAGGGCATCCCGGCGAGCGGCATCACCGTGGTGGGCCGCGGCGAGAGCCAGCCGCTGGTGCCGACGGCCGACGGTGTGCGCGAGCCGCAGAACCGCCGCGTCGAGATCGTGCTGCAGTAAGCTCGATCGACAGCAAGACGATACGGAAACGGCCGGGATATCCCGGCCGTTTCTTTTTGCGCCAACAGCGGCATGAAATAGTCTGAAATAAAAAGTGCTCGTTTTATATTGCCTAGCAGTAATGGGCGGAATAGTTCGATTAGCCGCGGCAATAAGCCCCCAGAAAACCGGCTGGATTCGTTGCGGCTGCAGCGGCTTGGTATATATTCGAAAGTGAAGATGGTGTTTCCAACTCCGCCACTTCGTTACCGAGTACTTGAAGTAGAGGAATACAAATGAAAGCGAAACTCGGAGCCGTTGTCGCTGCGGCTCTAGTCGCGGTGCCCCTGGCCGCGAATGCGCAGTCGACGAACCTCCCGGGCTTCTATGTGGGCGTCGAAGGTGGTTTGAACTGGCTCGACCTGCGTACGTTCAGCGGCGCGGACGAGAAGCTCGGCTTCGCCGCGGGCGCCGTGGTCGGCTACGACTTCGTCGGGCCGCGCGTCGAGCTGGAGCCGGTCTACCGCTACAACAAGGTGAGCGGTCTCAAGATGCATCAGTACAGCGCGTTCGCGAACGTGCTGTATGACTTCATGACCGACTCGATCATCTCGCCACATCTCGGTATCGGCGCCGGCATCAACTACTGGAAGATCAAGGGCACCGGTATCAGCACCACCGACTTCGCCATGCAGGGCATCGCCGGTGTGTCGCTGAAGATCAGCGACGGCTTCTACGGCAGCCTCGACTACAAGTTCATGAACACCTTTGCCAAGGGCAAGGACTTCCAGAACCACACGGCGATGCTGACGCTGGGCTACAAGTTCGGCCCGCCGACGCCGGCTGCACCGCCGCCGCCGCCGCCGGGCGCGACGCCGGCCCAGTACATCGTGTTCTTCGACTTTGACCGTGCCACGCTCACGGCCCAGGCAATGACCACGATCAAGCAGGCCGCGGACGCAGCCAAGGCCGGCAACAAGACCCGCATCGGCGTGACTGGCCACACCGATCGCTCGGGCGGCGATGCTTACAACATGGCGCTGTCGCTGCGCCGCGCGAACGCGGTGAAGGACGCGCTGGTGCGCGAGGGCATCCCGGCGAGCGGCATCACCGTGGTGGGCCGCGGCGAGAGCCAGCCGCTGGTGCCGACGGCCGACGGTGTGCGCGAGCCGCAGAACCGCCGCGTCGAGATCGTGCTGCAGTAAGCTCGATCGACAGCAAGACGATACGGAAACGGCCGGGATATCCCGGCCGTTTCTTTCTGCGCCAGGCCCCGACACAAATAAAGAGGCGCGGCCACTGGCCGCGCCTCTTTACGGTCTGCAGCTGCGATTACTTCCGTGCCGGTGTCCCCGGCCGCGCCGGTGTCGGTGCCGGGCCGGCGGAGCAGGCGCGCAGGCCCATATCGGCCGAGAAGTCCATCATCGGCGGCACCTGAGTCTGCTGGTTGACCTGCTGCGAGAGCGCCCACCGGAAAGCCTGCTGGGCGTTGGCGCAGTACTGCGGGTTGCTGCCCCCGCTGGCGCCGTCGCGGTTGGCGATCTCGGTCTTGAAGGTGTGGATGTTGGTGCGGTGCTTGTTCGCCGCCCGCTGCAGAGGGGCCGAGTTGATCTCGTTGTCGGATCGGAACTTGTTACGGAAGGCCGCATAGTCGCTGGCGAAAGCGGGTGTTCCGGCGCGGCACATGATGGCGGCGTTGTAGAACTGCTGCCAGGCGATCTCGTTGCGCACCGCCTGAACCTCTTCGTCCGTAAGGCAGCTGCCTTTCGCCGGTGCGGAGCTCGGCTGAACCTTGGCGTAGGCGGTAGACGGTGGCGGGAGAGAGGCCTGGGGCCGATCGCAGGCAGATAGAATAAACGTCGCCGCCGCCGCCACGGCAGCGGCGCGGAAGAGGGGGGCAGGCATTCTTTGAAACCTCGTTGGACGGGGGACTTGAAAACGTGCGCGTTATATCAGTTGGAACGGCCGACGGAAGAGCAACATTCTTACCGCCAACCTGACAGCAGGTTAGCACAACGGACAAGAACAGACTAGGCCGCGCGCCGGATGGCCTCGCGCAGCAGTGGCAGACGGTCGTTGCCGAAGTACATGTCGTCGCGGTTGAGAAACATGGTGGGCGAGCCGAAACCACCGCGGGCGATGACGTCGTCGGTATTGGCCTTCAGCCGGTCCTTGTAGGATTGATCGGCGATCTTGGCGAAGAACTCGGCGCGGTCCAGGCCGGCCTTGTCGACGATCGCCGCCATGACGTCGTCCTGGGAAATGTCCTTGTCGTCGCCCCAATAGGCATCGAATGCGGCATAGGCATAGGGCACCAGCTTGCCCTGCTCCAGAGCGACGAAGGCGCCGCGCATGCATTTCACGCTGTTCACCGGGAAAACGGTGGGCCGCATCCTGATCCGCAGGCCGTAGAGCCGGGCCCAGTCGGCCATGTCCTTGGCGGCGTAGGCGAGCTTGCGCGGGTTGGGCTTCTCGCGGCTGCGGTAGACGCTGTCGTTGACCGTGTTGAAGATGCCTCCCACCAGGATCGGCTTCCACACGATCTCGGCCCCTGTCTCGTCGGCCAGCGGCTGGATGCCGTGGAAGGCGAGGTAGGTCCACGGACTGGAACAGTCGAAGAAGAACTCGATCGTGGCGGCCATGACGAAACTCCGGAAGCTATGCATGCAACGCGCCGCGACCTTGACACTGTGTCGCCTTGCTGTCGACTCACCGCACCTGTACTTTACGGAGCCATGACCGCATCGGTTGTCCCCCTCAGGGCCGCGTCATCGGGCCCCTACAAGATCGCCATCATCGTCCATCAGGAGCACTCCCGGCCGGGCCGTGTCGGCGCGTTGCTGGAGGCCAAGGGCTACACGCTCCAGAGGCTGTGCCCGAACCTGGGCTGCCAGCTCCCCGAGGATGTTTCCGACTTCGCCGGCGTGGTGATCTTTGGCGGCCCCATGAGCGCCAACGACTGCGGCACGCTGGCCGGCATCCGCTGCGAGTTGGCCTGGATCCCCAAGGTCGTGGAGGCCGGTGTGCCCTTTCTGGGCATCTGCCTGGGCGGCCAGCTCCTGACCCGCACGCTGGGCGGCTCCGTGGGGCCGCACCCCGAGGGGCTGATCGAGGCCGGCTACTACGGCATCGCGCCGACGGCTGACGGCGCGGCCTGGTTCCCTGACGGCCCGATGACGGTCTACCAGTTCCACCGCGAGGGCATGCGTGTCCCGGATTGCTGCCAGGTGCTGGCCACTGGTGAGCAGTATCCGGTGCAGGCCTTCCGCTACGGCAGCAACGCCTTCGGCATCCAGTTCCACCCCGAGGTCACCCTCGAGATGAAGGATACCTGGACCGCCAAGGCCGCGGAGCGGCTGGCATCGCCTGGCGCCCAGCCGCGCGAGGTGCATCTGGGCGGGCACGACCAGCACGACCCGCCGCTGGGCCGTTGGATAGACGGCTTCCTCGACAAGTGGCTGGCGACAGCACGCGCAAGTGCGCAACCCTTGCTGGCTGCAGCCGAATAGCGCGCTCCGCCGCCGCGGCGGGCGCTCCTCATCGCGGCAATTCGTGCTAAGAGCGCCCCCTTAGGCGAGGGGCAAGCCCCGCCCGGGAGGTCCGCATGCTGCGTCGGTCCCTCATGGCCGTCCTGCCGTGGTTGGCACCGATGGCATGCGAGGCGCCAAGCCTGGCCGCCGCGCAGCGGCCCGAGCCGCTGCTGCAGCCGCGCGCCGACGAGCCGCCCAGCTACATCGTGTTCTTCGACATGGGCAAGGCCGTCGTCTCGACGCGCGGGCTGGCGACCATCCGCGAGGCCGCGGCCGCCGCCCGCAAGCCGGACACCAAGGCGGTCGAGGTGACCGGGCACACCGATCGCGCCGGCACCGAGCGGTCGAACGAGGCGCTGTCGCTGCGCCGTGCGCGCACCGTGCGTGACCTGCTGGTCAAGCAGGGCGTGCCCGAAGCCATCATCACGGTGCAGGGCGCCGGCGAGACCAAGCCTTTCATGGCCACCGAGGACGGCGCCAGCGCGCCGGAGAACCGGCGCGTCGAGATCGTCGTGAAGTAGGGCGCGCCGGCGCTATTGCCGGCCTGCCAGCCCAGACGTCGCATCGTCAGGGCGCAGTGCAGCCGGATGATCAGCCCCTGACGCATGCGACATCCTCTCCCCGCATCAGCGAGGAGAGGATGCCACTTGCCTGACAGCACAGGGCAGGCACGGGCTCGCGCGATGGCTGTCAGTCCCAAAGACCGCGTGCGTTGGGGCCATTGGCAGTGAAGCGGGCCCGCATGGCGACACTCTCGCCGCTCATCGTGCCGCAGTAGTGGCAGTCGCAGAGCAGATGGTGTGCTTCCAGATCCGTCAGCTCGAAGAACGCCATGCCGTCGCCGAGCCTGTCGCTCTTCAGGCCCTCGGCCTGGAGCAGGGGGTCCTTGTACGCCACCGCCAGCGGCGTGTCGTCGCCGCGCAGCATCTTGCGGGCGCGCTCGGGAAGATACTCGACCCGCATCAGCGGCATGAGCGCGCCGCGATGGCGCTCCAGAAGGGCTGCCCATCGCTCCAGCTTTTCCCGCCGGGACATCTTGCGGGTAGCGGTCTCAAAGGGGGCAGTCAGAGCCGTACGTTTGATCTCATCCAGGGTCCTGTGTTCCATGGCATCCTCCGATGCGTGACGCGCTCAGGCCGCATGCCGGCGACCTGAAACAGGAACGTCGCGGCATCTGCAAGGATGCCGCGTGCTCGGCCGAACCAGACCGTTTTTTGTTTGTCGTTGCGTACGACCGGAATCCGGGGCCGGCCGGTGACGATCCTATACCCGTCTATGGGTCATGAATATGGCGGGCATGTCACATCCGCTCGATTCCTGCCAGTACGGCTGGATGCTCACGTGAGCTCGAATGCTGGCGGATAGCTGACGGCGCCGCTGGCGCCGTCGAGCGCGCCGGGGATCAGCTCCAGCGCCATGAACGAGTCGCCGCTGAACGGTGCCGCCAGCCGGCGTGCCAGGGCGGCAGAGAAGCCGAAACGCGGATAGTAGTCGGCGTGGCCCAGGACGACGACCGCGGCATAGCCCCGGTCCTGCACGATCGAGAGGCCTGCCGACACCAGACGCGTGCCGACCCCTTGCCTCTGCCGGTCAGGGCGGACGGCCATCGGCGCAAGCGCTGCCGCTCTCACTGTCCGCCCGTCGACCTCGACCGCCAGATCGCTGAACAGGATGTGCCCGATGACGTCACCGTCAGCCAGCGCAACCAGCGAAGCAGCAACGAGGCGGTCGCGGCGCAGGCGCTCGACAAGGCGCGCCTCGCCGTCGCCGCCAAAAGCAACACGATGCAGCGCCGAGATTCCCTCTCGATGCTTGGGCTCTTCTTCGACAACGACGATCATGAGTTCGCGCTCGGGGCGGTCGATCGTGCCGACCGACATCTCGACTATCGATTTAGCGCGCAGCGGTGAACGTCACCAGCACGTTGTTGTTGGTATAGCCCTGGCCCTGCAATGCGCCGTTGTCGACCCGCAGCGGCAAGGTGAACTTGGTGCCCAACCCTTGGCCACTGGGCGGCATCTCCAGTGTCACCCGGCCGCCGCCGGCCGCGATCGCTCCCGAGATCGCGTAGGTGAGGCCGCCGACCACCCAGCTGCCGCGGGCAGCGCCGCCGGTGATGGACAATGTCAGGGGACCGCATGTTTCGTTGCCGCTGGTCAGCATCAGGCGGCGAAAGCAGATGCGCCCTTGCCAGGCGCCATCAACGCCCACAGGCACAGGCACAGGCGCGGGCGTCCGGGATGCCTGCTGCTGTGGCTGACGGGGCGGCGGCGCGACCGGTGGTGCCGTTTCGCGGTTGCGCCGTTCTTCATCAGCCCGACGTTGCGCCTCGACGGCTGCTCGCCTTTCTTCGTCGACGCGGCGCTGCGCTTCCGCGGCAGCCGCGAGACGCTTCTCCTCTTCGACCCGGCGCTGCGCCTCGGCGGCGGCCTTCTCGTCGGCCTGGCGCTGCGCTTCTTCCGCCTGGCGCCGGGCAACGTCGTCCGCGCGCTGCCGCTCGGCTGCGGCGCGCTCGGCTTCCAGCCGCCTGGCCTCGTCGACCTGCCGTTGGGCTTCTTCCTCGGCCCGACGCCGCTCGGCCGCGGTGCGTTCCGCCTCAAGGCGTCTTGCGTCTTCTTCAGCTTGCCGCCGGGCTTCGGCAACCCGGCGCTCCTCGTCGGCGCTCGCGTCAGCCGTCCGGCGTTGCGCATCCGTGGCCTGCTGCGCCAGCTCGGGTCCTTCGTCCTGCGACCGCGACGCGAGGGACATCAGCCGTGGGCCGACCACGGCGCCGGCACCGATCAGCACCAGGGCGACCGTGGCACCGCCGCCGATCCAGGCCAGGCGGCGGACGGTGTCCGTTGTCCTCGGCGGCGGCGTGGCGGGCGTGGGCGGCATATCGTAGCGCAGCAGCGCCGCGACCTCGCGCATGCTCTGGGCACGGCGTGCGGGGTCCGGCTCGAGCAGTCGTGCGAGATCGGGTTTCAGCTCCTCGGGCACCGCCGACAGGTCGGGTTGGACCTCGCGCGTCCTGATCGCGCGCGCCAACGATGAGCCCATCGGCAGCGGCTTGCCGATCGCGGCGGCCGCCAGCAGCAGGCCGAGGCTGTAGATGTCGGTGCGGTGGTCGACAGCGCCATCGTACAGGCCGCACTGCTCGGGCGAGCAGTAGTCGAGCTTGCCGGCAAAGCTGCTGCCGATCAGGGTGCTGCTGCCGTCCAGCCGCTTGGCGACGCCGAAATCGATCAGCACGACGTGGTCGAGGCTGCCGCCGCGCAGCACCACATTGTCGGGCGAGAGGTCGCGATGCACGACGCCGCCGGCATGCGCCGCCGCCAGGCCCTCGGCGATCTGCACGCCGACGCGGCGCACGTCGCCTGGTGCCAGCGGCCCTTTTGCGATGAATGAAGCGAGCGACGGTCCATCGACAAAATCCATGACCAGGAACAGCCGGCCGGAATCGTCGCCGAAGATGCCCTGATATGAAACCACGGACGGATGACGCACTTTTCGCAGCGCTGCCGCCTCGCGGCGGAACAGCTCGCGCACATGCGGGTCCGTGGCCAGGTCAGGGCGGATCATCTTGATCGCGTCCTGGTCGCCCGTATGGATGTTGGTGGCGCGGTAGACCTCGCCCATGCCGCCACGGCCGATCAGGGCCTCGATGCGCTGGGTATTGTTGAGGATCGTGCCCGGCTGGAGCAGAAAGCCGCTGCCGGCAGGTGTCGTCGCGGCTGGTTCCGCAGCAACCGCTCCCGCCACTGTCGGGGGCGGCTGCAGTCCTGATGCCGCGTCGGCCGATACGGTGCTGGCGACCCAGCGGGCGATCGCCATGCGCGTGCGTTCGCCATCTGCATCAGCGATGTGCGGCGCGGAAGGATCGCCGTTGTCGGTCACCCCTGTCCTCTTGTCGCGCGGCGTCTGCGGGTTGCCTCGATATGGGCAGATCGCCCCGTCATCCTATCACGGACGATTTCGACGGTGAGAACACCCTTGCGCTTGCCGCTATTCCGCCTGCGGCTCGCGCCTGCCAGCGCCGTGACGTGCAAAAACCATCTTTCTGACACTGATCGACAGCAGCATCGACAGGCAGGGCCGAGGTGAGAGAAGCCGACGGCCGGGGCACGGAGGTGATCATGCGGTGGCGGAAATATCTCGGTCGGGGGACGCTGATCGCCGTCTCGGCGGTGCTGCTGACCGGCTGCTTCGATTTCGCCGCCGACAGCACGTTCCGGCCCGACGGCACGGCGCAGGTGACGGCCGAGATCGGCGTATCGATGCAGCTGGCAGCGGTGCTGGCCAACCAGCCGCGCGTTGGTCGCGGCGATTTCCTGGCCGACTGCGAGAAGGAGCGGCCGGCCGACACGCTGCCGGCAGGCGTGACATCGATCAAGGGCAAGCGCGGGCAGCGGGGCGACATGGCCCTGTGCACATACGTGATCGAGGTATCCGACCCGGTCGCCGCCGCGGCCGCGCAGCAGGAGGCGCGGGCGCGATCGGTGTCCGGCGTGCGCGGCCTGGATCGCTCGCAGCTCAAGATCGAGCGGCTGCGCGAGGGCGTCTACCGGCTGTCGGGTGTCTTCAAGCCGATCGACAACCCCCTCGGCAAGCCGGATCAGCCCGGCGAGGCGTTGGCGGCCAACGCCGTGCTGATGGCGATGATGACCAACCGGTACGTGACGCTCACCGTGTCGGCGGCGCGGATCGAGAATGCCACCGGCGACGTCCAGGCGGATGGCCGCAAGGTGGCGTGGAAGCTGCCGCTGATGGCCCTGGTCAAGGACACGCCCGGCATGCCCTACGAGATCAAGGCCGATATCGTCTATGCAGAAAGCTGGACGGCCAAGGCGAAGCGGTGGTTTGGCCTCGACTGAGAGCGCCATCAGCCTGCACGACAAGTTGACCAAAGATCCCGGCGCGGCCGTGGCGCGCCGACCGGGTGCCGATAGAATACGGGCAGGCGCGGCTCCTCGCGCCGAGGATGGCCGCATGTCCCCATCGTCCTACAGCTTGTTCCGCCGGCGGTTGCTGCGGGCTGGCGCGGGCGCGACCACGCTCCTCGCCGCGCCGGCGCTGGTCCGTGCGCAGGCCCTGGTGCCGACACCGCCGCAAACGGAAGGGCCGTTCTATCCGGTCGCCTTGCCGTCGGATGCGGACAACGATCTTGTCAGCGTGCGCGGCGCCGGTGCTGCGGCGCGTGGCGTGGTGACCCACATCACCGGGCGCGTGCGCGACACGGCCGGCCTGCCGATCGTCGGCGCCAGGGTCGAGATCTGGCAGTGCGACGCGCAAGGCCTCTATGATCATCCGCGGCAGAGCGACCTGGGACGGCGGGATCAGGGTTTCCAGGGCTTCGGGCAGACCACTGCGGCCGCCGACGGCACCTATCGCTTCCGCACCATCCGGCCGGTCGCCTATAGCGGCCGCACGCCGCACATCCATTTCCGGGTCGTGGCGCCTGACGACCGGCGGCTGACCACCCAGATGTATGTCGCTGGCGAGGCCGGCAACGAGCGCGACGGCGTGTTCCGGGCGATCCGTGACCCGCGGCAACGCCAGCAGGTGGTGGTGAGCCTGGTCCCGGCCGCCGGCCTCGAGCCCGGCGCCCTGGCCGGAACGTTCGACATCGTCCTGGCGTAGGTCTTGCGCATTGACAGCTTCGGTGGCCGCGGATTTGCTCCCGGTCGAACCTGATCGGGAGGAATGCGCGTGCCCAAGTTCAAGATCGTCACGCCGCCGGGCGGCATGAGCGGCACCGGCTACGCCTATGAGATGGAGGCCCTGACACCACTGGGCGCCGAGATCGTGGAGATCGATGCGCCGTCGGAGAACGAGTTCATCGCCGCAGCGCATGACGCGGATGCGCTCTATGCCAAAGGCCGGCGCATCTCGGCGCGCATCATCGACGGGCTGCAGCGCTGCAAGGTGATATCGCTGGGCAGCGTCGGCGTCGATTCGGTCGACGTCGCGGCGGCGACGGCCCGCGGCATCCCCGTCACGAACGTGCCCGACACGTTCATCGAGGAGGTGGCTGACCATGCAATGATGCTGCTGCTGGCGACGTATCGCCGCCTAGTGGTGCAGGACCGCATGGTGCGCGACGGGCGCTGGCGCGAAGGGCGGCCGATGCTCTACGAGTTCCCGCGGCTGATGGGCCAGACATTGGGCTTCATCGCCTTCGGCCATGTGGCGAGGGCCGTCGCCAGGCGGGCGGCGCCGTTCGGCCTGCGCATGATGGCCTACGACCCGTTCGTCGAGGAACTGGTGATGAGCGACCATGGGGTCCTGCCGGCCAGCCTCGATGAGGTGCTGGCGCAATCCGACATCATCTCGATGCATGCGCCGGCCACGGTCGAGGCGCAGCACATGCTGCGCGAGCCGCATTTCCGCGCCATGAAGCGCACGGCGCTGTTCATCAACACCGGACGCGGACCCACCGTCGATGAAAGCGCGCTGATCAAGGCGCTGCAGGAAGGGTGGATCGCGGCCGCGGGGCTCGACGTTCTGGAGGTCGAGCCGGTGCAGCCGGACAATCCACTCCTGAAGATGGACAACGTGATCCTCACGGCGCATGTCGCCTCGGCCTCGGCGCGCTTCGACCCGGCGCGGCGCCGGCGCGTCGGCCATGAGATCGCCTCGGTGCTGACCGGACGCTGGCCGCGCAGCTGCGTGAACCCAACGGTGCTGGAGAAGTCGTCCCTGGCCCGCTGGCAGCCCTACTCGATGGAGCGCGGGCCCGGGAACTGACCCGGCCCCACTTGCGCGCCGGCAGCATGTCCGGCGGCGGCTGCTCTTCCGCAAGCGGCGGATCGATCCGCAGGGTGGGGTCGCCCGGCGGGGCGTGACTGGCGGGCAGGTTCGGTGGCCGGCCGGCCATGGCGATCGCGGTCTGCGGTGCGGCCCATAGCAGGGCCAGGGCGACGAGCTGGATGGCGATCATGGGCAGGGCCATCGCACCGCCCCCGCATGGCCTCTCGTTGTCCGTCCCCAGGGACGGAGAGGGGCACGGTGACGGCGCGGCGTGACGCCGGCCTGACGAGGCGGCTACTTGGTGCCGAACAGGCGGTCGCCGGCGTCACCCAGGCCGGGCACGATGTAGGCGTGCGCGTCGAGATGGCTATCGATGGCAGCGGTCCAGATCGGCACGTCGGGATGGGCGTCGGTGAAGGCCTTCACGCCCTCCGGCGCCGCCAGCAGGCACATGAACTTGATGCGCGGCGCGCCCGAGCGCTTGAGCAGGTCGATGGCGGCAACCGCCGAGTTGGCGGTGGCCAGCATGGGATCGCACACGATGACGAGCCGGTCGGCGACGTCGTCCGGCAGCTTGCAATAGTACTCGACCGCGGCCTTGGTCTCGGGGTCGCGATAGAGGCCGATATGGCCGACTCGGGCCTGCGGCATCAGCTCGAGCAGCCCGTCCGCCAGCCCCAGCCCGGCGCGCAGGATCGGCACGACCACCAGCTTCTTGCCTTCGATGAAGGGGGCCTCCATGCCGGTGAGCGGCGTCTCGATACGCTGCGGCGCCAGCGGCAGGTCGCGCGTCACCTCATAGCCCAGCAGCATGGCGATCTCGCGCAGCAGGCGCCGGAAATTGGCGCTCGACGTGTCCTTGTCGCGCATCAGCGACAGCTTGTGCTGCACCAGCGGGTGATCGACGACCGTGACGCTCATGCTTGCTTGTCCCCCTCAGGGTCTATCCGTGGTGATGACGGCTGCGGGCCGCTGGATCATCGCAGCCGGGCGTTCAGAAGACGGTGCCGTCGCTGTCGATGGTGATCGGCGGCGTGCCGCCGATTCGGCTCTGGCTCGCCAGCCGGCGCCCGGCCAGCCAGGTGCCGCCCTCCAGCACCTTGGCCAGGGGCAGCTCGGCGGCATCGAGGCCGAGATGGGCGCGCACATGCTGTGCCACCTGGTCGAGCAGCAGCACGGTCATGGCCCGCCATTCGACGATGACCTCGTCGCCCGGCGTCCAGGCACGCTCGAGGATGTCGCGGCGCTTCACGCGCAGGGCACCGCTGTCGATGAACAGGCCGCCGTTGCGGTACTCCGGCAGGCCGGTCAGCGCGTCGAGGTCGGTCACGGCGATGCCGGCCTCCTCCAGCGGCTCGACCAGCGAGTAGGCCAGCCACTGCGACAGCTTGTGGAACGGCACGAGGCCATCGGTGAGATCGCGGGCCGCCACCGCCGGGTGCCGCCAGACGTCGCCCAGGGGCTGGCCGGCGATGTCCAGCCGTGAGGGCCAGATCGGCGTGAAAGCTTCCAGCAGCGCTGCCAGGATTGCCGGGGCCGGCAGCGTCTGGTCGGATACCTGGCTGGCCAGGTGGTCGAACAGGTGGCCCGGCCGCGGATCGCGGCCGCCGAAGAGATCCGGCCGCGCCAGCACGGCTTCACCCAACCGCCGCAGCAGCCTGGTGCGGCCATCGAGGCCGACCAGCGGATTGTGCGCGGCAACCTGGAAGCCGGCCACCAGCGCCAGCTCCTCCAGCCGCATCAACGCCTCGGCATCCGCCCGAAGGGGATCGCCGCGGTGGGTGCTGAAGGCGCCGGCAGCGAACATGTCGAGGGAGGCCACCGCCAGCCCTTCGGAGCGGGCCAGGGTCTGGCCGCTGGCAAGCTCGCGATAGCGCCAATCCGGCCCGGCGCCGGCGTCCAGCAGCACCGAGACGATCGCAAGATCGAAGCGCCGCCGCGCCCGTTCCTCGCGTGGCATGCCGGCGGGCAGGCGTCGGGCCAGCGGCCGCCAGCGGTCGCGGCCGCCAGCCTCGAAATGCCGCCAGCGCGCATGGAAGGGCACGGTGCGTGGATCGGGGAAACGTTCGCGCGTGACCGCGAGCGTGGCCCGCACGGCAGCCTCAAGGCCGTCATAGTCGAGCGCGAAATGCGGCGACTCGCCGTTCTCGACGCGGCGCCAGACGGCGCGCGCCCGTTCGCGGATGGCGTCGGGCGTGCGCAGATAGGCGATCGCTTCAGCCGGCGTGCCGAGCGACAGCGGGGTCATGACAGGCTTTCGGACGAGACGGGGCGGGGACAGGCGGATGGCGTCGACAGCGTCACTCGCTCAACCCCCGCCCCTTGGCCACGGTCAGATCAACAAGATCCGGCTTCTTCGGCGTGAAGTAGCCGGCCGCCTTCTTCGCATCCATCTCGACCTGCGCGTCGAGCGGGATCAGCTCGTCCGGGATCGGCACCTGCTCGACGATCTCGATGCCCTGGGCCCGCAGCGCGTCGGATTTCATGTTGCTCATGGAGGCGAAGCGGTCGATGCGCGCGATGCCCAGCCAGTGGAACACGTCGGGCATGAGCTGCTGGAAGCGCATATCCTGCACGCCGGCGACGCACTCGGTGCGGGCGAAGTACTGCGCCGCGGTGTCGCCGCCGCGCTGGCGCTTGCGGGCGTTGTAGACGAGGAACTTCGTGACCTCGCCCAGCGCGCGGCCTTCCTTGCGGTTGTAGACCACAAGGCCGACCCCGCCTTTCTGGGCCATCTCGATGCACAGCTCGACGCCGTGCGCGAGATAGGGGCGGCAGGTGCAGATGTCGGAGCCGAAGACGTCCGAGCCGTTGCATTCGTCGTGCACGCGGCAGGCGATCGGAGTTTCAGCATGGCCGAGCTTGGCCACGTCGCCGAAGAAGTAGAGCGACATGCCGCCGATCGGCGGCAGGAACGCCTTGAGGTCCGGCCGTGTCACCAGCTCGGGATACATCCCCGCCGTGTGCTCGAACAACGAGCGGCGCAGCGCGGTCTCGGCGACGCCGAAGCGCTCGGCCACACCCGGCAGCCACCATACGGGCTCGATCGCTGCCTTGGTGACGCGCACGTCACCAGCGGACAGCAGGATCTCGCCGTCCGGCGCCAGGCGGCCGGCCTCGACCGCATCCTTGACCTCCGGCATCGACACCCGCGCCTTGGTCACCGCGATGGTGGGGCGGATGTCCCAGCCTGCCGCCAGCCGGTCGGCGAAGACGTCGGCAACGAGATGGCCCCAGGGATCGAAGGACACGATCTTGCCGGGGTCGGCCCATTGCGGGAACGGCCCTATGGACGCCGCCGGCGACGTGTCCGTCAGGTCCGGCTTGTGGTCGGGCGCCAGCGCCTGGGCGGCGACCGCCAGCGCACGGTAGATGCCGTAGCCGCCGGCATGCACGCCGATGGCATTGCGATGCTCGGGATGGGTGACGGTGGCGACGACGGGGCCGCGGTCGGCCGGATTGGCGGCGCCCCAGTGGATCTCCGGCGGCTTGCCGGAGCCCCGCGTGGGGTGCGACGTCAGGCGGATATGGCGGTGGTTGCGTGGAGCGTTCGAAACCGGACCGGATGGGGGCTTGGTGGACGGCGGCAGGGCCGAAGTCATGGGCTTTCCAGTACGACTACCTCGAAAGCGCAGTATAATAGCAGCCTGTGGACAATTTATGAAGATGTTTAGGGGCCTGCTCCAATGTCACGCCGGGTCCCTCGGATGCTTCGAGCCATCTCATTTGAGTGAATGACGCTTTCACCATCGCTTGCAGCCACAATGCGTTTTTCGTGGCTGGACTCGGGGAGGATTCGCTCATGGCCGCCAATACGGGGATCATTTTTGGCACGGTCACGGATACGGGAGGCAGCGCCGTGGGGGGCGCCGAGCTCACGTTGAATTTCATCCTCGGTGACGGATCGGCTATTGCGACCGGAACGAGCGCCGACATCGAGGGCAACCTGCAAGGCTATCCCAAGGCGACGACGAACAAGGACGGCAAGTTCGTCATGCCATTTCAATGGAGCGGCACGGATATCGGCAAGGTGGTGGATGGCGCCGTCACGGCGAGCATCTACGTGGCCCAGTGGTTTTCCGACAACTCTCATCGCTACGTCAACGCGCGCTGCAAGCTGTTTCTTGGGCTCGACTTGAAGAAGCTGATTCAAGTCGGCTACACCGATCCGAGCGGCTCGGCCAGCGACTTCGTGAACGTGGGCAAGGACTTCTACGCTTCCTATCGCGAGATGCTTCCCACTCACGGCGTCTTTCCCACTGTCATGCCATTGACCACCGAAGTGTGGGGATTGATTGGCAAGGCCAACCCGAAGCTGCCCTGATCTCTGCCGCGCCCGGCGCGGCTCGATCGCGATCAGGTGCGGCTTGCTTCCGGCGCAGGGTTGCCCGATAGCGTGATGCGCCTCACCGCAGCCGCGCCGGGTTCAAGGTCGCCTCGGTGACGCCCAGGGCCGTCAGGTCTTCCGGCATGCCCCGGCCCAGGGCCAGGGCGGCCGATAGGCGGCCCATGGCCGGCGCGCTTTGGATGCCGTAGCCGCCCTGGCCGGCCAGCCAGAAGAAGCCTTCGGCATCGCCGTCGTAGCCGACGACGAACGTCTTGTCGGCCACGAAGCTGCGCAGCCCGGCCCACTTGTTCTTGATGCGCTTGATGCGCAGCGACGAGGCCGCCTCGATGCGCTCGACGGCGATGGCGATGTCGATCTCCTCCGGCTGCGCGTCGCAGGGCGGGCTGGGCGTCTCGTCGGCCGGCGAGCCCAGGAACTGGCCGACCTCGGGCTTGAAGTAGAAGGTCTCGTCGACGTCGACCACGATCGGCAGCGCGTGGATATCGACATCCGGCGGCGCGTCGAAGGTGAAGGCGGTGCGGCGCTTGGGCACCAGGCCGATCGGCCTGATCCCGGCCATGCCGGCCAGCACATCGCACCAGGCGCCCGCGGCGTTGATGACGGCCATCGCGATCACGCGATCGCCGCCCTGCAGCGCCAGGTGCCATTTGCCTGCCCGGCGCTCCAGCCCGACGATCTCGGCGTTCAGCCGCAGGACCGCGCCCCCGGCCCGGGCGCCGCGCAGGAAGCCGCCGTGGATGGCGGCCACGTCCATGTCCTCGGCGTCCGGCTCGTAGACGCCGCTGTCGACCGCCTCGGCATTGAGCAGCGGGTTGAGCGCCAGCGCCTCGCGCCGGTCGATGCGCCGGACGCTGGCGACCAGGCTGTGGAACTCGGCATAGGCGGCGTCCAGCGCATCGTGCCGGTCAGCCGTGCCGATGAACAGCGCGCCGCGCGGGCTGAGCAGGGGCACGTCGGCGAAGCCCGCGGGCGGCTGGCGATAGAACCCGCCGCTGGCGACGGTGATGGCGCGGATCGCATCGCTGCCGTAGGTCTCGCTGTAGAGCGCCGCCGACCGGCCGGTCGTGTGGTAGGCCGCGACGTGCTCGCGCTCCACGATCGCGACCGGGCCGCCGCCGGCGGCCAGGAAGTAGGCGCACGACACGCCGGCGATGCCGGCACCGACGATGGCGAACTCGACTTCGGTAACGCTCATGATGCTCCTGCGGGATTCCTCGCCGGGATTATCGCAAGCGGCTTGCCGGCGGCGCAATCGCGCTCTGGCGAGCATGGCACGGGCGCGCCGGAAGGGGGTTCTCTCATGTTGCCGCCCGTGCCATCGTCGGCGCATGAATATCGCTCATCTCCTGATCAAGTCGGCACAGGCATTTCCCGAGCATATCGCCTTGGCGAAGGGTGAAGTCGCGTACCTGGCCTACCGCAATCTGCTGCGCAAGGTGTCCGTGATGGCGACGCACCTGCGGCACCGGCTGAAGCTGCGGCCGGGCGATCGCGTCGCCTTCGCGATGGGCAATTGCGTCGAGGCGATCGAGACGATGTACGCGATCTGGCATGCCGGGCTGGTCGCGGTGCCGATGAACGCCAAGCTGCATCCGCGCGAGTTCGCCTTCATCCTGCAGAACTCGGGCGCGCGGGTGTGCATGGTGACGCCGGACCTTGCCGAGAGCATTGCCGGCGTCAAGGACGAGTGCCCGGCGCTGGAGCGCATCATCGACGTCTCGGCGCGCGACTACATCTTCATGGCCGTGGGCGATCCGCTGGCGGTCACCGACAGGGCGCCGGCCGATCCGGCCTGGCTGTTCTATACCTCGGGCACCACCGGCCGGCCCAAGGGCGCCACGCTCACGCACCGCAACCTGCTGGCGATGACCTTGAACTACTACGCCGACATCGACCGGCCGCAGCCCGGCGGCTCGATCCTGCATGTGGCGCCCATCAGCCACGGCTCGGGATTGTGGAACTTCCCGCTGCTGGGACGGGGAGCGGTGCAGGTGTTTCCCGACAGCGGCCGCTACGAGGTTCCGGAAATGGTCGAGCTGGCGCGGCGGTGGCCGGACGCCACGGTCTTTCTGGCGCCGACCATGGTGAAGCGGCTGATCGACCATCGTGCCGCGGGCGGCATCAAGCCGGGCGAGATCCGCACCATCACCTACGGCGGCGCGCCGATGTATGTCAGCGACCTCCGGCAATCGCTCGACCTGCTGGGCAACGTGATGGTGCAGCTCTACGGCCAGGGCGAGAGTCCGATGACCATCACCCATCTCAGTCGGGAAGCGCACGCCAACCGTGATCACCCGCGATGGGAGCAGCGCCTGGCCTCGGCCGGGCTGCCCGATTCCTGTGTCGAGGTGCGGGTGGTCGACGAGGCCGGCAAGCCCATGCCGGTCGGCCAGGTCGGCGAGATCATCGTGCGTGGCGAGACCGTGATGTCCGGCTACTGGCAGAACGACGAGGCCACGGCGAAGTCGCTGCGCGAGGGATGGCTGTGGACCGGCGATGTCGGCTGCTTCGACGAGGACGGGTTCCTCACGCTCAAGGACCGCTCGAAGGACATGATCATATCGGGCGGCTCCAACATCTATCCGCGCGAGATCGAGGACGTGCTGGCGACGCATCCGGCGGTGCAGGAATGCTCGGTCATCGGCCGTCCGCACCCGGAATGGGGCGAGGAGGCGGTGGCCTTCGTGGTGCTGCGTGCCGGCCAGGCGACGACCCCGGCCGAGCTCGATGCGCTGTGCCTCGACAATATCGCGCGCTACAAGCGGCCCAAGGATTACAAGTTCATCGAGGCGCTGCCGAAGAACAACTACGGCAAGATCCTGAAGACCGAGCTGCGCAAGCTGGTGTGACGGGACGTTTGGCCCCGTGACAGTACCCTCCCGTCATCCCGAGCGCAGCGAGGGATCTCCTACGGCGAGGTGCGCTGTTCGCGGGAGATCCCTCGCTGCGCTCGGGATGACAGCGGGGCTGCGCAGCGCGGGACGCGAGGGATGACTTGTCTTCCGGCTGCGGCTGGCCGATGGTTGCGGCGCCGTGTGCCGAGGCCGGCCATGCAACCCATCGACAAGGGAGACGCCCATGCCATCACCCAAGATCGCCCTCATCACCGGTGCGGGGACCGGCGTCGGCAAGGCCGCTGCCCTGGCGCTGGCCAAGGAAGGCTATGCCGTCGTGCTTGCCGGCCGGCGCAAGGAGCCGCTGGAGGAGGTCGCGACGGCGGTGCAGGCGGCGGGAGCCAAGGCGCTGGTGGTGCAGGCCGATGTCGGCGATCCGGCGCAGGTGAAGGCGCTGTTCGCCAGGACCAAGGAGACGTTCGGCCGGCTCGACCTGCTGTTCAACAACGCCGGCATGGGCGCGCCGGCGGTGCCGATGGATGAGCTGCCCTTCACGCAGTGGAAGGCGGTGGTCGACGTCAATCTCACCGGCTCGTTCCTGTGCGCGCAGGAAGCCATGCGCATGATGAAGGAGCAGCGGCCGCAGGGCGGCCGCATCATCAACAACGGCTCGATCTCGGCCCATGCGCCGCGGCCCAACTCGGTGGCCTACACGTCGACCAAGCACGCCATCACCGGCCTCACCAAGTGCATCGCGCTGGACGGCCGGCCCTTCGACATCGCCTGCGGCCAGATCGATATCGGCAATGCCCATACGCCGATGGCGGCGCGCATGGCCCAGGGCGTGCCGCAGGCCGACGGCTCGGTCCGGCCCGAGCCGCTAATGGACGTGGAGTCGGTGGGCCGCACCATCGCCTACATGGCCACGCTGCCGCCCGACGCCAACGCGCTGTTCGTGACGGTGATGGCGACCAAGATGCCGTTCGTCGGCCGCGGCTGAGCGCTGCGGCCACGCTTCGGATGTCAAGACCGCGGCCGGCATCGTTCGGCCTGCTCGTCGTCGGCCTGGGCGTTGCCGGCGTGCCGCTGGATACGGCGGTCAACATCGCCTTTCCCGCCATCACGGCGGCCTTCGACCTGCAGGTCCGCTCCATCCAGTGGATCGTGATCTGCTACGTGCTTACCTACACCAGCCTGATGCTGGTGTTCGGCAAGCTCGGCGACCTGCTGGGATATCGCCGCATCTTCCAGATCGGGCTGCTGATCAGCGCCGTCGCGTTCGTCCTGTGCGCGCTGGCGCCGAGCTTCGGCTGGCTGCTGCTCTTCCGCGTCCTGCAAGGCATCGGCGCGGCGCTGGCGATCAGCGTGGCGCCGGCGCTGGCGACATCGCTGTATGACGAGCGGGACCGCTCGCGCGCGCTGGGCGCCTATGCCGGCCTGTTCTCGCTCGCCTGGGCCCTGGGGCCGCTGCTGGGCGGCGCTCTTGTCGACCGCTGGGGCTGGGGTGGCGTCTTCTGGTTCCGCGCGCCGGTGGCGGTGCTGGCGCTGATGCTGTCATGGGTGCTGCCGGCGCCGGAGCGGGCTGCCGGTCGGCGTTTCGACTGGCTCGGGTCCGGCCTGCTCGCCTTCTGGATCAGCGCCTTGCTGCTGGCCCTGGCGCTGGCCCAGATGCCTGGCGGCGGCGTGTGGCTGCCGCTGGCGCTGGCGATCGCCGGCATCAACGCGCTGATCGTGTTCGCCATGCACCAGGCCAGCTTCAGCGAGCCGATCCTGCGCCTGTCGCTGTTCCGCGACCTCGACTTTTCGCTGCTCAACCTGATGAGCCTCGCGGTGAGCCTGGTCGGCTTCGCCGTGCTGCTGCTGGTGCCGTACTACCTGGCGGGCATCGTCCGGCTGTCGGCGACATGGGGCGGCGCGGTGCTGGCGGTGAGCGCCCTCGGCATGATCCTGGGCTCGGCGCTGGCCGGCCGTCTGTGGGGTGGCAAGCGGCAGAAGCGCAACGCGCTGGCCGGGGTCGTCCTGGTGATCGCGGCGACCGCGGTGATCGGGCAGAGCGCCGATCGCTCGGCGCTGGCGGTCATGGCGGTGGCGCTGCTGTGCCAGGGCATCGGCCTGGGCCTGTTCCAGGTGGCCTACACCGATATCGTCACGGGCAGCCTGCCGGTGCACGACCGCGGCGTCGCCGGCGGCCTGGCGATGGTCACGCGCACCCTGGGCACGGTGGCGAGCGCGACGCTGCTGAGCGCGCTGTTCCAGCAGGTCCGCCAGGCGGCGCTGGACGGCGGCCGCACGGCCGAGGCCGCCTTTCTGCGGGCGTTCGAAACGACGTTCACGGCAGCTGCTGTCTTCCTGCTGATCACGCTCGGCGCGACATTCCTGCGCCGGCGCATGTGGCGGGGCTGAATTCCCATGCTAGCGTTCTGATGCATCAACGATTCGGGGGAAGCGAACGATGGCGGACAGGTTGAAGGATCGGGTGGCGATCGTGGTCGGCGCCGGCTCGAGCGGGCCGGGCTGGGGCAACGGCAAGTGCACGGCGGTCACGTTCGCGCGCGAAGGCGCCAAGGTGTTCTGTGTCGACCGCAACCTCGCCGCGGCGCGCGAGACGGCGGACATCATCGCCAAGGAAGGCGGCACGGCGGTCGCCCATGGTGCCGATGTGACGTCCGACAGCCAGGTGGAGGCGATGGTGGAAGCCTGCCGCCAGCGCTGGGACCGCATCGACGTGCTCGACAACAATGTCGGCATCGGCTCGACGGGCGGTCCCGTGGAGCTGGCGGAGAAGGACTGGGATCTCACCTTCGACGTCAACGTGAAGAGCTTCTTCCTCACGCTCAAGCATGTGCTGCCCGTGATGGAGGCCCAGGGCCGCGGCGCGATCATCAACGTCTCGTCGATCGCGTCCATCCGCGTGCCCAAGGGCATCAGCTACGTCGCCTACAACGCCAGCAAGGGCGCGGTGAATGCGCTCACCCAGGCGGTGGCCTCGCAGTACGCTGACAAGGGCATCCGCTGCAACGCCATCCTGCCCGGCCTGATGCATACGCCGATGATCGATTTCCTGGCGGAGCAGTACGCCAAGAACGAGCGCGACCATAACGCCGCCTACGACAAGATGATCGCCATCCGCAACAAGGCCTCGCCGACCGGCAAGATGGGCACCGGCTGGGACACGGCCAACGCCGCGCTGTTTCTCGCCAGCGACGACTCGGCCTATGTCAACGGCCACCTGCTGGTCGTCGACGGCGGCATCACCCTGCGGGCGTGAGCGCGGCCGCGGCGCCGGCTTTTTGCACGCGTGCGAGAAGCGGGCCCTCACCGCCGGCCAGGATGTCCGCATCGACTTGACCGGTCCGGCGTTCGGCATTCAAATGCCGACGCTCTGGACGGGGATGTCTCATGCGGACGATCCTGGTCGCCGACGATCATCCGATATTTCGCGAGGCACTGGCGGGAACGCTGAAGGCGCTCGACGAGCGCGTCGACGTGCTCGAGAGCGGCTCGTTCGGCGAGGCGGTCGAGCAGATTGCCGCGGGCGCCGATATCGACCTGATCCTGCTCGACCTGCGGATGCCGGGCATGAGCGGCGTGAAGGGCGTGCGATCGCTGCGCGTCCGCTGCCCCGATGTCCCGGTGGCGGTGATCTCGGCCCTGGCCGACCGCTATGTCATGCGCGAATGCTTCGACGCCGGCGCCGTCGCCTACATCCCGAAGTCATTGTCGCGCGACGCCATCATTGCAGCCGTGCGCACCATCCTTGACGGCGGCAGCTACGCGCCGACGGATGGAATGGACGCCGGCGACGCCGCGGGCGAGGAGGATCACGTGCTGGACGACGCGGTCCGCTGCCGTTTCGAGCTGCTGACCAACCAGCAGCGCAAGGTGCTGGAGCTGATGGCGGAAGGGCAGCTCAACAAGCAGATCGCCCATGTGATCGATGTGCAGATCACGACGGTGAAGGCGCATGTGTCGAGCCTGCTGCAGAAGCTGGGTGTGTCCAGCCGCACGCAGGCCGTCATCCTCTATCAGAAATACCGGCGCAGCCTTTCAGCGTCGAACGGACGCGACCAGCGCACGTAGTCGCGCCGGCTTGATCGGCTTGAGCAGCAGGCTGACGGCAGGCAGGAGCTGCGTCGCGGCATGAGCCTCCGGGCTGCGGTCGGCCGTGATGATCGCGGCCGGGATGTCCGCCCCCCAGCGCCGGCGGATGTCGGCGATCAGGGCTGTGCCGAGATCGCCGTCATCGAGATGGTAGTCGACCAGCAGGATGTCGGGCCGGTTGTCGGTCGGATGGGCCTGAAGCTCGGCCCGGCTGGCGACGGCGATCGTCCGGCACCGCCATGCCTCCAGCAGCCGCGTCATGGCATCCAGCACGGTGCGGTCGTTGTCGACCACCAGGACGCGGATGTTGTCGACGGCGCCGGCCGGCGCCGGCCGGGGACGCACCGACGCCGGGCCGCGCGCGGCCATGTCGGCGATCGGCACCAGCACGGAGAAGCACGAGCCACGCCCGGGCGTCGATGCCACCTTGACCTGGTAGCCGAGCAGGCGGCTGATACGCTTCACGATCGACAGGCCGAGGCCGTAGCCTTTCGGGGCTCCGCCCTGCGGTGGCTCCAGGCGGCGGAACTCCTCGAAGATCTCGTCGAGCTTCTCGGCGGGGATGCCGACGCCGGTATCGTGGACCTGCAGCTCGGCCATCGGGCCGCGCCGGCGCACGCCGAAGAGGACCCGTCCGGCCGCGGTGTAGCGGCAGGCATTGCTCAGGAAGTTCTGCAGCAGGCGGCGCAGCAGGTGCGGATCGCTCTGCACGGTGAGCGCGCAGGGCATGAGGGTGAACGCGAGCCCCTTGGGCGCCGTGATCGGCACCAGCTCCTCGCGCAGCGCCTCCATCAGCGGCGCCAGCCGGACCGGCTGGATCGTGGCGCTGACATGGCCCGAGTCGAGCTTCGACATTTCCAACAGCGTGTTCAGCAGATCCTCGACATTGCCCAGGGCATGATCGATCCGCGACAGGATGGTCTGGCTGTTGCCGGAGCGGGCCGTCTCCTGGAGGGCGGCGACGAGCAGCCGGGCGGCATTGAGCGGCTGCAGCAGGTCGTGGCTGGCATCGGCCAGGAACTTGGTCTTGCTGACGTTGGCGCGCTCCGCCTCGACCTTGGCGGCGCGCAGCTCCAGGTTCGATTGCTCGACCGCCTGCAGCGCATGCTCGAGCTCGCGCGTGCGCTCGCGGACCTTCTGGTCCAGCAGGATCGCGGTCTGGAAGAGCTGATAGGCGTTGCCCTGCATGTCGAGGCTGTGCTCGACCCGGCTCATGAGGGCACGGTTGATCTCCGTGAGCTTCGCGACGGTGCGCCGCAGCGTCTCCGCGTTCTGGTCAGCGATGGGCAGCTCCTGTTCTGCCGCCATGGCTCATCCCGGCCCGAGGGCGATTCCCGTGAAGGTCTGGCTCATGTGCATCATGCCGAACTGCTCGCCGTAGGTATTGAAGCCGACGACATTGTTTTGCGCCATGATGCGCGAGACATCGCTCAGCATCTGGCGCTGCTCCATCTCGACATAGCGCAGGACGCAATCGAAGCCGATCACCGCCTCGATCCCGCCCAGCTCCTGCCGCAGGGCGTCGAACAGCGATACCAGGTTCGCCCTCAGATCGCCGCTCTCGGCCACGCTCAGCACGATGCCTTCATCGATGGCGCAGAAGAAGTGCAGGCCATCATCGTCGACGCGCTGGATGGCGCGCACGTAGTGGCGGCCGCCCGCCTTGACGACCAGCGGGTAGGCCGCGAAGATCAGCGGCGTCAGCTCGGCGCGATCCAGGCCGATCAGGCGGGCGTACTCGTCGGCGGCCGGCTCGGCGTTGATCTCCATGACCAGGCGGCGCGACGGATCGGCACGCGTGATCACCATCTTCTGGTCGAGCGGCTTGAAGTGCTGTGTCTGGAAGACGCGGAACGCCAGGTCGGTCGAGACGAGCACCAGCAGCGAGGCGTTGGTGAGGACACGGCCATCGAGGAAGACGCTGGTTTCGCGGAAGGCAAGATTGTCGCCCGCCGAGCCGCCGATCAGCGGGATCTCGCCCAGGCCGTCGCGCAGCGCGCTGACGATGATCTCCTCGCGCATCGACAATCCGTCATTGATCAGCAGGGCGAACGTGTTGGGCGCGTGCAGGCGTCGACGATACGCATTGTGCTCAGCCGTCAGCGCCTGCGTCACCGCCGGCCCGTCGGTGATCTCGAAGCTCGAGGTCGGCTCGATCAACCTGACCGACGCAGCGAAGTGCGTTGCCGACAGGCTGAGGCCGGTGACCGTGCCCTGCCGGTAGCCGATCGGCGTGATCTCGCCGGCAGTGGTGCAGCCCAGGATCGGCACGCCCGGCGCGTGGCGGGCAATTTCCGCCAGCATGACCGGAACGTCGTATTGAGGCGAGCAGAACAGCAGGATCATCTCCATATGATCCTGGCTGATGGCATCGAGCAGCTCGGCGACGGCGTCTGCCGTTGCCGCCTGCATGCTCATGCCCCGGCGAATGCCACGCTCCCCGGCAAGCGCGCGCTTCGTCGTCGTGCGGCTGGGGTACGACATTGCGGCGTCCTCCCTGAACTTTATCGCGATCGACCGGGACCGGCTACTGATCCAAGGATCAAGGATCCCGGGTTGGAAGGCCTGAACTTCGCCGACGCCCGGTGTTTCGATCCAAAGTCCAATTCCGCGGGACCGTGCTTTCTCGCTAGTCTTTTCGGCAGGCGCAGCACGGGTGTCAGCAGGCTGCATTGAGCGCCTGGCACGACCCGCAAGCAAGAGTTGATGCGCCTCGCCGCTACCAGCGTCGGACGACCATGGTCCGGAGGATCGCCGATGAAAACCCGCGCCGCCCTTGCCGTTGCCGCCAAGCGACCGCTGGAAGTCGAGATGGTCGATCTCGAGGGGCCCCGGCAAGGCGAGGTGCTGGTCGAGATCAAGGCCACCGGCATCTGCCACA
>NZ_VDUZ01000032.1 GCF_008039615.1 Vineibacter terrae
CGAGGCGGCGGCGCTGGCCGCGGCGCAGGCCGGCGGCGCCGACGTGCGGCAGGCGACGGCCTATGTGTCGCTGGAGCCGTGCGCGCATCATGGCCGCACGCCACCCTGCGCCGAGGCGCTGGTCGCCGCCGGGATCGCGCGCTGCGTGGTGGCCACGGGCGATCCGGATCCCCGGGTCGCCGGACGCGGCCTCGCCATCCTGCGCGCCGCCGGGATCGAGGTGCGCGAGGGCGTCGGCCGCGCCGAGGCCGATGAGATCGGCGCCGGCTTCTTCTGCCGTGTGCGCGCCGGCCGGCCGCTGGTGACGCTGAAGCTGGCGACGTCGCTGGACGGGCGGATCGCCACGGCCACGGGCGACAGCCAATGGATCACCGGCCCTGCGGCGCGGGCCCGCGGCCATCTGCTGCGCGCCACCCATGATGCGATCATGGTCGGGATCGGCACCGCCCGGGCCGATGATCCCGAGCTGACCTGCCGGCTGCCGGGGCTGGCGGCATGCTCGCCGGTGCGCGTCGTCGCCGACAGCGGCGCCAGCCTGCCGGCCGGCTCGGCCCTGGCGCGCTCGGCGCGCGCGGTGCCGGTGTGGCTGATGTGCGCCGAGGACGCGCCGGCCGGCAATATCACCGCCCTCGAGGACCAGGGCGTGGTCGTGCACCGCCTGCCGCGCGGCGCCGACGGCCGCGTCAGGCCCGATGCTCTGCTGCAGGCGCTGGGTGGGCAGGGGCTGACGCGCCTGCTGGTCGAGGGCGGCGGCGTGCTGGCGGCGGCGCTGCTGGCGGCCGACCTCGTGGACCGGCTGGCGATCTTCCGGGCCGGCGTGATGATCGGTGGCGACGGGCTGCCGGGGGTGGCGGCCTACGGCCTGGAACGGCTGGCCGCAGCGCGGCGTTTTAGCCGTCAGTCGCTGGGCGAAACCGGTGACGACGTGCTGGAAACCTGGACGCGACACGCATAGGTTCCAGGCCATGTTCACAGGCATCATCACCGACGTCGGCGAGGTCACCGACATCACACGGGCCGGCGACGCTGGCGACCAGCGGTTCACCATCGCGACCCGCTTCGACATGGAGACGGTGCCGATCGGGGCCTCGATCTGCTGCTCGGGCTGCTGCCTGACGGTGACGACCAAGGGGCAGGCCCAGGGGCGCGGCTGGTTCACGGCCGACGCCTCGGGCGAGACCCTGTCGAAGACCACCCTGGGCACCTGGCAGGTCGGCCGCCGCATCAACCTGGAGCGGTCGCTGAAGCTGGGCGACGAGCTGGGCGGGCATCTGGTCTACGGCCATGTCGACGGCGTCGGCCGCATCGTCTCGATCACGCCCGAGGGCGGCAGCCTGCGCTTCGTGTTCGAGACCCCCGATGCGCTGGCCGGGTTCATGGCGTCGAAGGGCTCGGTGGCGGTCGACGGCGTGTCCCTGACCGTCAACGAGGTCGATGGCCGCCGGTTCGGCGTCAACATCATTGCGCACACCCAGGCGGAAACGACCTTCGCGCACGTCAAGCCGGGCGACGCGGTCAATCTTGAGGCTGACATGCTCGCACGCTACGTTGCGCGACTGTTGGAGAGGACCCGGCAATGAGTGTCGTCGCGAAGGAACCCTGGCGCGTCACGTTCCAGGAGATGAAGGCACCGGCCGAGGAGCTGATCGAGGAAGCCCGCCGCGGCCGCATGTTCGTGCTGGTCGATGACGAGGATCGCGAGAACGAGGGCGACCTGGTCATCCCGGCGCAGATGGCCACGGCCGAGGCCATCAACTTCATGGCCCGCTACGGCCGCGGCCTGATCTGCCTGGCCATGACCAGGGAGCGCTGCGAGCAGCTGGGCCTGCCGCTGATGGCGCGCGACAACGCCAGCCGCCACAGCACGGCCTTCACCGTGTCGATCGAGGCGCGCGAGGGCGTCACCACCGGCATCTCGGCCGCCGACCGCGCCCGCACCATCGCCGTGGCCATCGACCCCAGCTGCGGGCCGCAGGACATCGTCTCGCCCGGCCACGTGTTCCCGCTGGTGGCGCGCGAGGGCGGCGTGCTGGAGCGCACCGGCCACACCGAGGCGGCGGTCGACCTGGCGCGGCTGGCCGGGCTGCAGCCGGCGGGCGTGATCTGCGAGATCATGAACGACGACGGCACCATGGCGCGCCGCGACGACCTGATCCGCTTCGCCCAGCTGCATGGCCTGAAGATCGGCACCATCGCCGACCTGATCGCCTATCGCCGCAAGTACGACTCGATCGTGCGGCGGCTGAGCGAGGCCACGATCGACAGCCGCTACGGCGGCGAGTTCCGCTCCATCGTCTACATGAACAAGGCCACCAAGGCGCAGCACGTGGCGCTGGTGAAGGGCGACGTCAACACCGACGAGCCCGTGCTGGTGCGCGTGCACGCCATGAACCTGTTCTCCGACTCGCTGGGCGAGAAGCTGCCCGGCCGCGGCGGCGAGATCGAGAGCGCCATGCGCCTGATCGCGCAGGAGGGCCGGGGCGTCGTGGTGCTGATCCGCGAGCCGCTCAACGTGCAGATGGCGCTCGCCAGGCGCCACGCCGGGCAGACGGTCGAGACGCCGGTCGGGGAGCTGCGCGACTACGGCGTCGGCGCCCAGATCCTGATCGATCTCGGCATCAAGAAGATGATCCTGCTGACCAACACTAAGAAGAACCTGGTCGGGGTCGGCGGGTTTGCCCTGCGCACGGTCGAGCAGCGGCCGCTGCCCACCATCGGCACGGAGTCGTAGCATCATGGCCGAAGCTCAACGCGGCGCCCGACCCCTGGTCTCGCCGCTGCCCTCAGGCGCGCGCGTGCTGATCGTCGAGGCGCGCTTCTACGAGGAGCTCGCCAACGAGCTCGCCGCCGGCGCGCTGGCTGAGCTGTCACGCCACGGCGTGGCGGGCGAGCGGCTGGCGGTGCCCGGCGCCTTCGAGATTCCCGGCGCCATCGCCATGGCCGCCGACAGTGGGCGCTTCGACGGCTTCATCGCGCTGGGCTGCGTCGTCCGCGGCGAGACCTCGCACTACGACTATGTCTGCGGCGAGAGCGCGCGCGGGCTGATGGAGCTTACCGTGCAGCGGCGGCTGGCGATCGGCTACGGCATCCTGACGGTCGAGAACGACGCGCAGGCCTGGGCGCGCGCGCGCCGCAGCGAAGGCGACAAGGGCGCCGACGCCGCCTATGCCGCGCTCAGCATGATGGCGCTGCGACAGCGCTTCCGGGTGGCGTCGTGAGCGCGGCGGTGCGCAAGAGCGAGCCCTCGGGCCCCAGCGCGCGCGGCATGGCGCGGCTGTCGGCGGTGCAGGCCGTGTTCCAGCTGCTGCAGAGCGACGACAAGGCCAGCGACGTGGTCGAGCAGTTCCTGAAGTTCCGCATTGCCGAGGGCGGCGATGCCGGCATGCCGGCCGAAGCCGACCGGCCGTTCTTCAGATCGCTGGTGAGCGGCGTCGAGGCCGACCAGGCGGCGCTGATGGCGCTGGTCGAGGGGGCGCTGGCCAGCGACTGGAAGATCGCGCGGCTGGACCGGCTGATGCGCGCCGTGCTGGTGACCGGGGTGCATGAGATGAAGGCGCGGCGCGACGTGCCGGCGGCGGTGATCCTGTCCGAGTACGCCCGCGTCGCCGGCCAGTTCTACCAGGGCAACGAGCCGGGCTTCGTGACCTCGGTGCTCGATCGCATCGGCCGGCAGCTGCGGCCCGACGAGTTTGCAGCCAGGGACGCACAGACGCCGAAGGACGGCTAGGCCATGCCTGCTCGTCATCGCGAGCGCAGCGAGGGATCTTCCGTGGAAGACGCACGGTGCGCCATTCGCGGCAGATCCCTCGCTGCGCTCGGATGACCTGGAGCGCATCATGGCGGCTACGCGTCTGGGCGAGTTCGAGCTGATCGCCACGCTGCTGCGGCCGCTGGCGGCGGGCTTCCCCGGCGCCTTCGCTTTGGGCGACGACACCGCGCGGCTGGCGCCGCCGCCGGGCGAGGAGCTGGTGGTCAAGACCGATGCGCTGGTCTGCGGCGTGCACTTCCTGGCCGCGCATGACCCCGGCCTGGTGGCGCGCAAGGCGCTGCGTGTCAACCTGTCGGACCTCGCCGCGGCGGGCGCGCGGCCGCTGGCCTACCAGCTGGCGCTGGTGCTGCCCGACGCCATCGACGATGCCTGGCTGACGGCGTTCTGCGCCGGCCTGGCCGACGACCAGAAGACGTACGGCATCGCGCTCTGCGGCGGCGACACGACGTCGACGCCCGGCCCGCTCACCATCGTGATCACGGCCTTCGGCACGGCGCCGGCCGGCGCCACGCCCGGCCGCGGCGGCGCGCGGCCGGGCGATGGCGTGTTCGTCAGCGGCACCATCGGCGACGGCGCGCTGGGCCTGCTGGCCAACACCGGCCGGCTGCCGGCGGCGGGCGCCGCCGAGCGGGCCTTCCTCGACGACCGCTACCTGCTGCCGCAGCCGCGCCTGGACCTGGGTCAGCGCCTGCGCGGCGTGGCCAGCGCCTGCATGGACGTGTCCGACGGCCTGGTCGGCGACCTCGGCCATATCTGCAGCCGCTCGGGCGTGCGCGCCGTGATCGACGCCGATGCGGTGCCGCTGTCGGCCGCCGCCAGGGCCGTGCTCGCGCGCCGTCCCGACCTGCTGGAGACCGTCCTGACCGGCGGCGACGACTACGAGCTGCTGTTCACCGCGCCGGCGGCGCGCGCCGCCGCGATCACTGAGGCTGCGGGCCTGGCCGGCGTGCCGGTCGCCGCGATCGGCCGCATCGAGGCGGGCAGCAGCGGCGTGGCGGTGGAGCGGGGCGGTCGGCCCTTGGCCCTGAGCCGCGCCAGCTACCGGCACCGCTGAATTCTTTCTTTGGACCGCGCGCGTCCACGCGCGCCCTCATGAAATCGGCGCTGCGCGCCGAGGCGCGCGGTCCGAAAGCTCACTCCGCGGCCTTCCTGTCCGGGCCGGCGAAGAAGCGGCCGATATCGATCGGGAACGGGAAGACGATGGTCGAGCTGTGCTGGCTGGAGATGCTGCTGAGCGTGCCGAGATAGCGCAGCTGCATGGCCTCGGGCTGCAGGCTGAGCGTCCGTGCCGCCTCGAGCAGCTTCTCGGCCGCCTGCTGCTCGCCCTCGGCATGGATCACCTTGGCGCGCCGCTCGCGCTCGGCCTCGGCCTGGCGGGCGATCATGCGCACCATGCTCTCGTTGATGTCGACGTGCTTGATCTCGACATTGGCCACCTTGATGCCCCAGGCATCGGTCTGCGCGTCGAGGATCTCCTGGATGTCGTCGTTGAGCTTGTCGCGCTCGGCCAGCATCTCGTCGAGGTCGTGCTTGCCCAGGACCGAGCGCAGCGTGGTCTGCGCCAGCTGCCCGGTCGCCTGCAGGAAGTCGGCGACCTGGATGATGGCCTTGTCGGGGTCGACGATGCGGAAGTAGATCACGGCGTTGACCTTCACCGACACGTTGTCGCGCGAGATCACGTCCTGGCTGGGCACGTCCAGCACCACCGTGCGCAGGTCGGTGCGCACCATCTGCTGCACCAGCGGCACCAGGATGATCAGGCCCGGTCCCTTCACGCCGGTGAAGCGGCCCAGCGTGAAGACCACGCCGCGCTCGTACTCGCGCAGGATCTTGATCGCCGACGCCAGGAACGCCACGACGATGACGAGGATCGGCAGGTAGAAGGCCAAATCGGTCCACATGGGCATGGGCGCCGCCTCCGCTAGCTCGAATCGGATCCGTCGGGCTCGACGGTCAGGGTGAGGCCGTCGAGCGCCGTGACCCGGACCCGCTGGCCGGGCCGCAGGGCGGCGCTCGACACCGCCTTCCAGCGCTCGCCATGCACCTGCACGCGGCCCGATCGATCGCGCCACTGCAGCACATCGCCGCGGCCGCCGATCATCTGCTCGCGGCCGGTCACGACCTGCCGCCGCCAGGCGCCGACCGCGACGCGCCCGACCAGCAGGGCGAAGGCGAGACCGCTGGCGGCGATGCCGCCGATGACCGGCCAGGCGATGGCGAACTCGGGCAGGTCGGTGTCGATCAGGATCGCCGCGCCCAGCACGAAGGCGACGGCGCCGCCGATGCCGATCGCGCCCAGCGACGGCACGAACGCCTCGGCCACCATCAGCGCGACGCCGAGCACGATCAGCGCCAGCCCGGCGATGTTCACCGGCAGCGCCGCCAGCGCATAGAGGCCCAGCAGCAGGCAGATCGCGCCGATGGTGCCGGGGTAGAGCGCGCCGGGATGCATGAACTCGAAGATCAGCCCATAGATCCCGATCATCATCAGGATCAGGGCCACGTTGGGGTTGGTGATGGCGGCCAGGAACCGGGTGCGCCAGTCGGCATCGAAGCGCTCGAGCGTCAGGCCGCGCGTGTCGAGCGTCACCTTGGCCGTGCGGACCTCCACCACGCGGCCATCGGCCTGGGTCAGCAGGTCATCGACATCGCGCGCGATGATGTCGATGACCTGCTGCGCCAGCGCATCGCGCGCCGTCAGGCTGGCGCCCTCGCGCACCGCCCGCTCGGCCCAGTCGGCGTTGCGGCCGCGCAGGTCGGCCAGGGCGCGGATATAGGCGACGGCATCGTTGATCACCTTGGTTTCCATGGGATCGTGCGTGGCGCCTGTCTTGCCCTTGTCGTCGCCCTTGCGATCGCGCGCCATATCGCCCTCGTCGGGCATCGGCAGCCGGCCGCCGCCGATCGCGACCGGAGTCGCGGCGCCGAGATTGGTGCCCGGCGCCATCGCCGCGACATGGCTGGCATACATCATGTAGGTGCCGGCGCTGGCGGCGCGCGCCCCGCCGGGGCTGACATAGGTCAGTACCGGGATGGGCGAGGCCAGGACCGCGCGGATGATCTCGCGCATGGACGTGTCGAGGCCGCCCGGCGTGTCCAGGCGCATCACGACCACGGTGCTGCCGCGCTTGGCCGCTGCCGCGAGGCCGCGCGTCACATGGTCGGCCGTGGCCGGGCCGATGGCGCCGTCGACCGCCAGCAGCAGGCCCGTGCGTTGCGGTGCGGCCGCGCCGGCCGCCACCGCCAGGCCGCACGCCAGCGCCAGCAGCACGAGCCACCGGGTGATCGAGCGTGGGATATCGGCGCGACGGCGGGCGATCGGCTGGTCCTCCATGTGAGAGCTGGCGGGACGCGTACGAGACTCATGATGAATGTAGGTGGGCCGGACGGGGCGGAAAAGGGCGACAACGTGGCCTGTCAAGGGAACAGTTGCGGCGGCTGCCGCGTTGCCACAACCGGCCGCTGGCGCTGTGCGGCTGGCGGGCTATGATCGAGCTTGTTTGTCACATGTGGGGACAAGGCCATGTCGAGCGAGACGCTGCATGAAGACCCGGAAAAGCTTGGACCGCTGACACTCGACCAGCATCGCGCGATCGTCTCGCTGATGGAGGAGATGGAGGCTGTCGACTGGTACAACCAGAGGGTCCAGGCCACCAGCGATCCCGAGCTGCGCACCATCCTGGCGCACAACCGCGACGAGGAGAAGGAGCACGCCGCCATGGTCCTGGAGTGGCTGCGCCGCAACGATCCGGTGCTGGACGAGCACCTGCGCACCTTCCTGTTCAGCGACGGGCCGATCGGCGCCAAGGAAGCCGCTGTGACCGGCGGCGCTGCGCCTGAAGCAAGTGGTGGTGCCGGCGGCAGCGACGGCAGCCTCGGTATCGGCAGCCTGCGGGGGAGGGGCTAGCGATGAACCATCTGCTGCGCGAGCTCGCGCCGATATCGACCACGGCCTGGCAGGAGATCGAGAACGAGGCCAAGCGCACCCTCTCCATCACCCTGGCGGCACGCCGGCTGGTGGACTTCGTCGGCCCGCAGGGCTGGTCGGCGTCGGCGGTCGGGACCGGCCGCACCGAGCACATCGCCCGGCCGGCCGACGGCGTTGATGCCCGCATCCGTCAGGTCCAGCCGCTGGTCGAGCTGCGCGTGCCCTTCGAGCTGCGCCGGTCCGAGCTCGACATGATCGAGCGCGGCGCCAAGGACTTCGACACCGATCCCGTGATCGACGCGGCGCGCGCGATCGCAATCGCCGAGGACCGCGCCATCTTCCACGGCTACCATGCAGCCGGCATCCGCGGCATCTGCCAAGCCCAGGCCGACGTGGCCATCCCCTTGGGTGAAGACTACGAGAACTACCCTGTGGCCGTCGCCACGGCGCTCAACAAGCTGCGCAACGAGGGTGTCGGCGGCCCTTATGCCATCGCGCTCAGCGAGCGCTACTACACCGACCTGACGGAAAGCACCAAGGGCGGCTACCCCGTGCTCGAGCACGTGCGCAAGCTGGTGGACGGACCGCTGATCTGGGCGCCGGGCCTGGACGGCGGCCTGGTGATGTCGACACGCGGCGAGGACTTCGAGCTGACGGTCGGGCAGGACTTCTCGATCGGCTACCTGGACCACAACGCCGAGCGGGTCCGGCTCTATATCGAGGAGAGCTTCACCTTCCGCGTGCTCTCGCCCCAGGCGGCGATCCCGCTGGCCTATGGCGCGCCGCCGCGCTAGGGGCGCCGGCTCGCTTCCGGCCGCATAGCCGCTTCCCTGCCGCCGGGCTTGTATCGGGACGCCGCGACACTATTGTCGCGCGCCCCATGAGTTCGCCCCCGTCCCAGGTGGCTGCCGGGTCCGGCGCCCACGTTGTCCGCAACGTCTTCCTGCTCGCCCTGTGCCAGGCCCTGGCGCAGAGCGGCAACGTGCTGATCATCTCCACTACGGCGCTGGCGGCGCAGACCCTGGAAGGCCGCGATTTCTATTGGACCACCTTGCCGGTGACCCTGCAGCACCTGGGCGTGATGCTGTCGGTGTTTCCGGCGGCGCTGATGGGGCAGCGGCGGGGCCGCCCGTTCGGCTTCGGGCTGGGGTCGCTGGCCGGCATCACGGGCGGCGGATTGTGCAGCCTGGCGATCTGGCTGGGCAGCTTCTCCTTGCTGTGCTTTGGCGGACTGGTGATGGGCTACGCCGTCGCCAACATGCAGCTCTACCGCTTCGCCGCCACCGAGCTGGCGCCGCCGCAATACCGCGCCAAGGCGATCTCCTACGTCACCTCCAGCGGCGTGGTCGCCGGCATCCTGGGGCCGCTGATCGCGCGCCTGACGCCCGACCTGCTGCCGCACCAGTTCCTGGCGACCTATATGGGCCTGGTGGTGCTGCACGCCGCCGCCTTCGGCGTGCTGCGCCTGATCGAGTTCCCGGCGGTCAAGGTCGAGCACGCCAGCGGCCCGCAGCGCAGCCTGGCCGAGATCGCGACGCAGCCGGTCTATGTCGTGGCCGTGCTGGCCGGCATGGTGTCGTTCGGCGTGATGTCCTTCCTGATGACGGCCACGCCGCTGGCCATCGTCGCCTGCGGCATCGACGCCCGCGAGCCGCCGATCACCATCTTCTGGCACGTGATGGGGATGTTCGTGCCGGCCTTCTTCACCGGCCACCTGATCGGCCGCTTCGGCGTGCTCAACATCATGATGCTGGGCATTGTGATGCTGGTCGCGGCCGTCGCCGTCGACCTCGCCGGCATCGACGTATGGAACTTCCGGGCCGGCCTGCTGCTGGTCGGCGTCGGGTGGAACTTCCTGTTCGTGGGCGCCACGGCCCTGGTCACCACCGCGTACCGGCCGTCGGAGCGGGGCAGGGCGCAGGCGCTCAACGACTTCCTCGTGTTCGGCACCACGGCGACGTCCAGCCTCCTGGCCGGCATCCTGCAGCAGGCCTGGGGGTGGAACGCGCTGAACTACCTCGCGCTGCCGCTGATCGGCATCGCGCTGCTGGCTCTGACCTGGCTGCGGCTCGCCCGCCGGGTTCCAGCCGGATCATGATCGAGCGCGTCCAGCCCATTGAAAACGCGCGGGAAATCGCGATTCAGTGCGACTTGCCGCAGTTGCATGGCTGGGGGCCTTCTGGCATGTTCCGCCCGCCTTGCGCCCGGGGGAACTTCCGACAGGTGGGCCCTAACGGATCCGGAAACGCGCCCGGCGGTCGTGGGGATCTCCCGCGATCGATCTCCAAGAGCTTGAAAAACAACGGGAAAGACTGATGTCGACTATACTCT
This sequence comes from Vineibacter terrae, assembly GCF_008039615.1. Lineage (GTDB taxonomy): Bacteria > Pseudomonadota > Alphaproteobacteria > Reyranellales > Reyranellaceae > Vineibacter > Vineibacter terrae. The sequence goes on from NZ_VDUZ01000032.1 coordinate 10,029, forward strand.
GGGCGGTCATAGGGTGCGGCGTGATCGCCGTCCTCTACGGCCTGGTCACGGGACGCGCGGTCCTGGCCAAGGACGCCGGCACGCCGCGCATGCAGGAAATCGCCCTGGCCGTCCAGGAGGGCGCCAGCGCCTACCTGAAGCGCCAGTACACCACCATCGCGATCGTGGGCATCGTCGTGCTGGTGGTCCTGGGGCTGCTGCTGGGCAAGTGGGCCGCCATCGGCTTCCTGATCGGCGCGGTGCTCTCGGGCGCCGCCGGCTTCATCGGCATGAACGTCTCGGTGCGGGCCAACGTGCGCACCGCCGTCGCCGCCCAGAAGAGCCTGGGCGATGGCCTGGACCTGTCGTTCAAGGCCGGCGCCGTCACCGGCATGCTGGTGGCCGGCCTCGCGCTGCTGGGCGTCGCCGTCTATTACATGATCCTGCTCGGCGCCAAGGTCGACAGCCGCACCGTGGTCGACTCGCTGGTGGCGCTGGGCTTCGGGGCCTCGCTGATCTCGATCTTCGCCCGTCTGGGCGGCGGCATCTTCACCAAGGGTGCTGACGTCGGCGCCGACCTGGTGGGCAAGGTCGAAGAGGACTTCCCCGAGGATGATCCGCGCAACCCGGCCACGATCGCCGACAACGTCGGTGACAATGTCGGCGACTGCGCCGGCATGGCGGCCGACCTGTTCGAGACCTACGCCGTCACCACCGTGGCGACCATGGTGCTGGCCTCGATCTTCTTCAAGGACGCGCAGGCCTTGAGCCTGATGCTCTACCCGCTGGTCATCGGCGGCGCCTGCATCATCACCTCGATCATCGGCACGTATTTCGTGAAGCTGGGGTCGGACAACAACATCATGTGGGCGATGTACAAGGGCTTCATCGTCTCGGCCGTCCTCTCGGCGATCGCGTTCTGGCCGATCACCGACTACGTCGTCGGCATGAAGGCGACGATGACCGTAGGCTCGCTGACCTTCACCGGCATGAACCTCTTCATCTGCGCCATCGTCGGCCTGGTGGTCACCGGCCTCATCGTCTGGGTCACCGAGTACTACACCGGCACCGGCTACCGGCCGGTGAAGTCGGTGGCGCAGGCCTCGGTCACCGGCCACGGCACCAACGTGATCCAGGGCCTTGCGGTCTCGATGGAAGCCACGGCGCTGCCGGCCCTGATCATCTGCGTCGGCATCGTGGTCTGCTACCTGCAGGCCGGCCTGTTCGGCATTGCCATCGCCACGACCGCGATGCTGGCGCTGGCCGGCATGGTGGTGGCGCTCGACGCCTACGGCCCGGTCACCGACAACGCCGGCGGCATCGCCGAGATGGCCGGTCTGCCCAAGGAGGTGCGCAAGAACACCGATGCGCTCGACGCCGTGGGCAACACCACCAAGGCGGTCACCAAGGGCTACGCCATCGGCTCGGCCGGCCTCGGTGCGCTGGTGCTGTTCGCAGCCTACACCTCGGACCTCGAGTACTTCATCGCCCAGGGCAAGCTGGGCGTGACGGCGGTCGAGTTCTCGCTGAAGAACCCGTTCGTGGTCGTGGGCCTGCTGCTGGGCGGCCTGCTGCCCTACCTGTTCGGGGCGATGGGCATGACGGCCGTCGGCCGTGCCGCCGGCTCGGTGGTCGAGGAGGTGCGCCGCCAGCTGAAGTCGATCCCCGGCCTGCGTGAAGGCAAGCAGGGCGTGCGGCCGGAATACGGCCGCCTGGTCGACATGCTCACCAAGGCGGCGATCCGCGAGATGGTCATCCCGTCGCTGCTGCCGGTGCTGTCGCCGATCGTGCTGTTCTTCGTCGTGCGCTGGATCGCCGGGGCCGAGAACGCCTACGCGGCGCTCGGCGCCATGCTGCTGGGAGTGATCGTCACCGGCCTGTTCGTCGCCATCTCGATGACGGCCGGCGGCGGCGCCTGGGACAACGCCAAGAAGTCGTTCGAGGACGGCTTCGTGGACAAGGACGGCGTCAAGCACGTCAAGGGCTCCGACGCCCACAAGGCGGCGGTGACCGGTGACACCGTCGGCGATCCGTACAAGGACACCGCCGGCCCGGCCGTGAACCCGATGATCAAGATCACCAACATCGTGGCGCTGCTGCTGCTGGCCATCCTGGCCCACCAGTAACCGCGCGGCGATCTCAAACAAAACCCCGATGGTAAAACCATCGGGGTTTCTTTTTGTTTTCAGTCTATTACGTCAAAATTCTCAGGTGAAACCTGAGGTGTCTGCGGCTCACTTCTTCGGGGCGCCGAAGCGGCCGACGTTGCCGAAGATCTGCTCAAGCACGGTCAGCTCCTTGCCCGCGGTCGGAGTCTTGCGGTCGACCATGGTGACGTCCTTGGCGTCCTGCAGCCCATAGGTCTTGATCGACTTGATGCGGCCGTTCTCACCGAAGGCGACGGCGGTCACCTTCTGCTCGGCGATCTTGGGCTCGAAGAAGGCCAGAGATTCCTGACGTTGGCTGATGTAGTACCAGGTGTCTTCGCCCAGCGCGAAGGTCGACTTCGTCGACGGGCTGCCCAGCAGGCGCTCCACGTCGTCCCGGCTCTGCGTGCCGACCTCGAGCTTCTCCAGCGAGCCGGGCGTCGGCACGTGGCCGCGCACGTCGACGATGGGATCGCAGGCCCCGATGACGAGCGTGCTGAGCGACAACAGGGCGATCGACGGCGGCAGCAGTCGACGAAGGGGAATACGGCGCATTCGGGTTGGCCCGCGGCTTGATCATGGACGTCGGCGGGCCTAAAGACCGCCGGGCGCCGGCACAATGCCGATGGCGCTACGGCAAGTCAAACCCCGCCGATACGCAGTGTATCGGTCGGACGCACCCAGGGATGGTATCGACCATGTTCGGCCTGCTGCGGCGGCGCTCGCCGCATCGTGACACTGCCGACCGGCTCTATGCCGCGATCGCCGCGCAGGCGCGCCAGCCGGCGCTGTTTGCCGAGCTGGGGGTGCCCGACACTGTCGACGGACGCTTCGACGTGCTGGCCCTGCATGCCTGGATGGTGATCGACCGGGTGCGGGTGGAACCGGACGGGGAGGCGATCGCCCAGGCCCTGTTCGATTCGATGTTCGCGCATCTCGACGTCGCCGTGCGCGAGATGGGAGCCCAGGATCTGGGGGTCGGGCGCCGCATCAAGGTGATGGCGGAAGGGCTGCACGGCCGGGCGCTCGCCTTCCGCACGGCGATGGCGGATGCCGATCCGGCTGCGCTCCAGGACGCCCTGCGCCGCAACATCTTCGGCAAGACCGCACCGGACGCTGCCGCGGTGGCGCGCCTGGCGGCCTATGTGCGGGCCGGCGTGGCGGGCCTCGCGGCGCTCGAGCCGGCGCGCCTGCATGACGGTGCCCTGGCGTGGCCCGCAGTGTGAGGAAATGGCGATGCATGTCGACCGCAACCCCGATCTGGAGCTTTCCCGCCGCCTGCGCCTGGACCGCGTGCCGCCGGCCGGCGCGACGCTCGACATCGAGGCGAGCGCGACCGAGCGCGATGCCCTGGCGAAGCGTTTCGGCATCTTGGCGCTGCCGTCGCTGAGCGCCAATGTCACCCTGTGTGCCGAAGGCGAAAGCCAATGGCGGGTCGAAGGCCGCCTGAAGGCGCTGGTGGTGCAGGCCTGCGGCATCACGCTCGATCCGGTCGAGCAGGCCATCGACGAGGCCTTCGTGCTGCGCTTCACCACCCAGCCCGAGGAGCTCGACCGCGACAGCGGCGAGCTGATCGTGGGCAGCGAGGCGGCGGAGCCGTTGTCTGACGATGCGCTGGACCTGGGCGAGATCGTCGCAGATCAGCTCGCCCTGGCGATCGATCCGTTTCCACGCAAGCCCGGCGTGGCGCTGGCCGATATCCTGCCGCCGCCAGCCCCTTCCGGGGCCACGGGCGGCCCGTTCGCGGCGCTCGCCGCCCTCAAGCAGGGTCGGAAGGACCAGGCCTGAGGTCGGTTCCCCGGTTTTTGCGACATTGGGCGTGCGCTTGTGGCATAAGGGGCGGATAAGTCCTTGCCGCCCCGACGCGTTTTGGCTAGGAAGGCGCCCTTGCGACAACCCGCCCCCGGAATTTCGGGACGCCGCGTCGGGACTGCGGCGTCCGTATTGGAGATCGTGTCATGGCCGTTCCCAAGAAGAAGGTCAGCAAGTCGCGCCGCAACATGCGGCGGTCGCACCACGCCCTCAAGGGCTCGGCCTATGTCGAGTGCGCCAATTGCGGCGAGCTGATGCGCCCGCACCATGTCTGCGGCGCCTGCGGCCACTACCGCAAGCGCGAGGTCGTCACGCAGTCGGCCAGCGCGTGAGAGGCGGGGGCTGCCGCTGAGAGCAGCCCCGACGCCGCGCGACGATGAGCGCTTCGGGCAAAATCGTCATCGCACTCGACGGGATGGGCGGCGACAACGCGCCGGCGATGGTCGTCGCCGGCGCCGACATCGCGCGCCAGCGCTATCCCGATGCGACGTTCCTGCTGTTCGGCGATGAAGCGCGCCTGCGGCCCATGGTCGACAAGACCCGTTGGCTCAAGACGGCATGCGAGATCGTCGCGGCGGCCGACGTGGTCACCAATGACGACAAGCCGTCGGCGGCGCTGCGCAAGCGCCGCTCTTCCAGCATGGGGATGGCCATCGACGCGGTGGCCGAGGGGAAGGCCGACTGCGTCGTGTCGGCCGGCAACACCGGCGCCTTGCTGGCGACGGCCACTGTCGGGCTGCGCATGCTGCCGGGCGTTCGGCGGCCGGCGCTGTGCTCATTCCTGCCCACCGTGCGCGGCGAGACGGCCATGCTCGATCTCGGCGCCAACATGCAATGCGACGCGAACAACCTGGTCGAGTTCGCGGTCATGGGCTCGGTGTTCGCCAAGAGCGTGCTGGGCATCGACGCGCCGACTGTCGGCCTGCTCAACGTTGGCGCCGAGGAAGGCAAGGGCAACGAGACTTTGCGCGATGCCGCGGCCATGCTGCGCGTCGAGGATAGCCCGGTGGCGTTCCACGGCTTCGTCGAAGGCAACGATATCGGCGCGGGCGTCGTTGATGTCGTGGTGACGGACGGCTTCACGGGCAACGTGGCGCTGAAGACGATTGAGGGCACCGCAAAGCTCTATACGGGTTTCGTGCGCCAGGCCTTCAAGACGTCGACGCTGGCCAAGGTCGGCTATGTGCTGGCCAGCAGCGCGTGGAAGAAGCTGGGCCAGCGCGCCGACCCGCGTCGCTACAATGGCGGCGTGTTCCTCGGCCTGAACGGCGTCTGCGTGAAGAGCCACGGCGGCACGGATGCGCTGGGTTTCGCCAATGCGCTGGGCGTTGCCGTCGATCTCGTGAAGTACCATTTCAGCGACAAGGTGGTCGAGGAGCTGAACCGCTTGCGGCAAGCCCTTGGCGAGGTGCCGGCCGCGGCAGCCGGTGGAGTAGCGGGGGCAGGATGATCCGGTCGGTCGTCGAAGGGTGTGGCGCCTATCTGCCCGAGCGCGTGATGACGAACGCGGAGCTGGCGAAGAAGGTCGACACGTCGGACGAGTGGATCGTGCAGCGCACGGGCATCCAGGCGCGCCATATCGCCGCCGACGGCGAGTTCACCTCGCACTTGGCGACCAAGGCCGCGGCGCGGGCGCTGGAGCAGGCGGCAATCGCGGTGTCGGACCTCGACCTGATCGTGCTGGCGACCTCGACTCCGGACGAGACCTTTCCCGCCACCGCCACGGCGGTTCAGGCCAATCTCGGCATGACACGGGGTGCGGCGTTCGATGTGCAGGCGGTCTGCTCCGGCTTCGTGTACGCGGTGTCGGTGGCCGACAGCATGATCAAGAACCGCATGGCCGGCACGGCGCTGGTGATCGGCGCCGAGACGTTCTCCCGCATCCTCGACTGGAATGATCGCGGCACCTGCGTGCTGTTCGGGGACGGGGCCGGCGCCCTGGTGCTCAAGGCCGGCGAGGGGCAGGGCTCGGCCGCCGACCGGGGCATCCTGGCGTCCACCCTGCATTCCGACGGGCGCCACCATGATCTGCTCTACGTCGATGGCGGCCCGTCGACCACCGGCACTGCCGGGTTCCTGCGCATGCAGGGCCGTGAGGTGTTCAAGCACGCCGTGACAAATCTGGCCGCCGTGGTCGGCGAGTCGCTGCAGCTGGCCGGCCTCGAGCCCGCCGATGTCGACTGGCTGGTGCCGCACCAGGCCAACAAGCGCATCATCGACAGCACCGGCCGCAAGCTTGGCCTGTCAGCCGACAAGGTCGTGGTGACGGTCAACCAGCACGCCAACACGTCAGCCGCTTCCATCCCGCTGGCCCTCGACTCTGCTGTCAGCGATGGCCGGATTCAACGTGGACATGTCGTGCTGCTTGAAGCCATGGGCGGCGGTTTGACCTGGGGTGCGAACGTCATTCGCTGGTAGGCCAATATCTTATCACGTGATCTTGTTTTAAGTTTTGACTTCAATCACGGTAATTATTGAAAAAGGCCATTTATCCCGGCCAGCGAATGTCATTCATTCTCATGAATGACATTAGATCTTCCGGATAAAGGCTTAAAACAAGTTGTCTATATCGACAGCCTGCTTTCTGATGGAAGTCGGATCGAGACCGACAGCCTGCGGTAGCGAGCGGATCCACTGAAGCAGGGCGGTTGAGTCGACGGCGGGGGCCGGACTCCGCTTTGGTCGCATCTATATGTAGGGCAAATGGGGTAGCCATGTCCTTGTTATTGACGCATTTCTGGTTTCAGACTAAGGTTTAAGTGGGGAAGGGGAATGCTGGATGGATCAACGGACGATCACCCGCGCTGATCTCAGCGAGGCGGTGTTCCAAGAGGTCGGTTTATCTCGGAACGAATCAGCGGACCTTGTCGAGGTCATCCTCGCCGAGATCGCTGGCGCGTTGGCCCGTGGCGAGACCGTGAAGATTTCGAGCTTTGGAAGCTTCACCGTGCGCGACAAGGGCCAACGGATCGGCCGTAATCCAAAGACAGGTCAGGAAGTACCAATCCTGCCGCGGCGTGTCCTCGTCTTCCGTGCGTCGAACGTGTTGAAATCACGAATAAATAATACGGCGCCAACGACCGTTGATGTGGAAGGTGAATAATGGTCACTGCCAGCGCATCGTCGCCAGAACGGCGGCTTGAGAAATCCGCCCACGCGTTCCGCACGATCAGTGAAGTCGCGACGGAGCTCGACGTGCCGCAGCATGTGCTGCGATTCTGGGAGAGCAAGTTCAGCCAGGTCCGCCCGCTGAAGCGGGGTGGCGGACGGCGTTATTACCGGCCCGAGGACATTGACCTGCTGCGCCGCATCCGGTCGTTGCTGTACGAGGACGGCTACACCATCAAGGGTGTGCAGCGCCTGCTGAAGGAGAGCCGTGGGCGTCTGGGGCAGCGCGAGGGGGCCACGGCGCTGCCGGAGCCGCGGCTGGTCGAGGTCGAGCAGCGGGCCGAGATGCCGCGCACTGGGCCGCAGCCGCCGACCGAGCGCCTGCTGCCGCGCACGGCGCGGGTCGATCCCGGCAAGCGACGCGAGATCGAAGGCGTCCTCGAGGATCTCCAGAGCGCGCTCGAGCTGCTGCGCAAGACGCTGCACACCGCATAGGCATCCGTCGCATCACACATGCCGACAAACCCACCGGCAGCGTGATGCGATCGTTGCAATTGTCGGGCAGGTAGGGCTATGGTCCGCCCGCCTCAGGCACCGTTCGCCGGTGCCGGCACCCGGTCGGGGCGTAGCGCAGTCTGGTAGCGCATCAGTCTGGGGGACTGGGGGTCGTCGGTTCAAATCCGGCCGCCCCGACCAATTCTTTCAAAGACTTAGCCAGTGTCTTTGATCTTCCTGCGGGAGCCATGTGGGACTTCCATGTGGGACTCCGTGCCGGTTTTGATCGCGACGACGTTCGTGCGCCGTTCACGCCGGCCCGTGCTGCTGGCGACTGCGGCGCGCAGTTCGTCATCGGCAATCTCGATGTAGCCCTGGGTAGTGGAAAAGTCGGCGTGTCGTGCCGCGCCCTGGATTGCCGACGCGGAACGGGTGAGTGATGCGATCTCCGTGATGAACCGGGCGCGGATGTCATGCACTCGCCGCCGGCGGCCGTCGCTGGGTATGCCAGCATTGGCCTTGGCGCTGCGCCAGGCACGCTTGATCTCCCGCAGGGGCCTCCACTCTACCGGGGGCGCCTCTTCGCCACTGGCGGCCTTCTGCAGGCGTGCCAGGCCGCCCGGGCCGGGCCAGGTGACCAGGTGCACCGCGCCGCGCTCGCGCGCCTGCTGCTCCAGCCGATCGAGCAGCTCGATGCCATCAGGTCCGGCCGGGATGAATTCCTCGTCCCCCGACTTCGTGGCTTCGGGGGGCAGGCGCAAGCCGCCCTCGGCCCTGTCGATCCAGTGGATGGTTGACGACAGGGCTTCGGTACGACGCAGGCCGAACACTCGCGCCAGCTCGGCGGCGTCCGTCACCCAGGGCGGTGCGACAGCCTCGATCCGGTCGAGTTCGGCGTCGGCCAGCGGTGTCGCCCGGCGCTTGGGCTCCGGTAGCCGCGTCACACGAGGCGGGAAGGGCAACGACCGCTGGCCAGTAGCAGGATCCACGTGCTCATGCGCGGCCGTGAAGCAGCCCGAGAGGCAATCGAGGTACAGGTTGATCGTGGTCGGGGTGCGGAAGTGCCCGGTGCCCTTGGGTGCCCAGGCAGTACCGTCCCAGATCAGCTGCGGCATGACGACAGAGGTGCCCGTGGTGTCCCACCATGCCATGCCCTTGAAGGGCGCCCGAGGCGGCGTCGGCCCGATGTGATTCGGTCGCCAGTATCTGGCGTGGGCCGGATCATCGGCCTTGCGTTTCGATCCGCCGCACCATACCCGGACCGGCTGCTTCTTGGCCCAGGCGACGTAGCGCTGGATGTCCTCGGTGTTGATATCCGTGATGGCCGTGGCAGCACCCAGAAAGCCGAACAGCTCGCGGATGTAGCCCAGCACATTGACCCGGTGCCGACCGTCGACGGTGGCCAGGTGCAGGTCGGCAGCATGCGCCAGCGTGAAGCTGCCAGGCCGCACGCCCTTTCCCCGGCCCTTGCCGATCTTGGCCTCGGCCGCGACAATGGCGCGGCGCTCGATCTTCAGCGCCTGATGGCGGCTGCGGACAGGCTCACCGGTGTCGGGATCGACGCAGTCGTTGACATGGCGCTCTCCGCCGCGCCAGAAATCGTAGCGCCAGACGCCGCGCGCCTTATCGAGATAGACGGTCACCTGGGCAGCCGATGATGCGCGTTCAGGTATCGGGCGTCGGAGACGACCTGCTCCTTGTGCCTTTCCAGCTCTGCGAGCAGCGCGCTGAACGCGCCTTCATCCATCTCACCGACGCGGTTGAGAATCGAGGCGCGTTCCTTGCGGAAGTGCTCCTCAATAAGCTCGACGTCGACCAGATCCTTGGACTTCTCGTGGAGTCGCTCCAGGTCCCCCATAAGGCCCAGGATCTCCACCATCCGGTAGGTGTCGTCGATGATCAGGTCGTCGAAGCGGCGTCTTGGTTCGCTCATGGTGCAATAGCCTGCCTCTAAACCCCGGCCGCTTTCAAGCGGGCCATCACCGCCCTGAACGAGGCTGTGTCGGCCAGCGATCGCCGGCGGCGCTCGGGAGCGGGCGCCGGCGCCATGTCCTGGCCGGCTTCCTGCCAGCGCTGCAGGGAGTCGAGGTAGACGCGGCGGGACCGCGTGCCGAGCCGGTGGCCCTGCAGGGCGCCGCTGGCCAGCGCGCGATAGATCGTGCTGATGTCGCAGTCGACATAGGCGGCCGCCTTGCGCACCGACACGGATGGGCGGATCTGCGCCTCGAGGACCTCGGCGCGGGCCGCGGCCGCGGCCATCTCGGCCGAAGTCGGGGCGACGGTGATGGGCAACCGGCGCTGGATCCGGATAGGCCCAGTCATGCTGCGCCTTGTGGCCATGTCCAGAAGCCCTGTAAGCCGCGACACGGCCCGATCGGCGTGAAGGGCTGGCTATCGGTGAGCGGCCATCCCCATACGTGCTCGTCGACGCGATCGCTGTCCGGCCGGCCGGCGTAGATGTCGACGGCGCGCCGAGGCTCGCCGAGCACGGCGGTGCCCAGGCCGCTCGCTGTCGGCAGCTCGGCCTCGCGCCGCCACCACCGGTCGAGCAGATCCATCGCGCGCGGCTCGAGCCCGATATCCTCGCCGTCGCCAAGCTGATTGATCAGCTGCGCCAGCTCGCGCGTTCGCACCGGCCGGGCGCCGGCATGGATGACGATGCGTTGGCCCCAAAGATGCCGAGGGGCTGCCCAGCGCCGGAACTCGTAAGGTTTGACGCCGGCGATGATCATCGAGGCCCAGGGCTGCCAGATGGTGAACGCCCTCATCGCGTTTCCTTGGTTGCGTAGACCTCTTTGAAAGTCCGCAAGAGGGCGTCGGCCGGATGTCCTACTCCGGGCTGGACGACACGGTCATAGGCATCAGCCAGGGGCGCATCCGCTGCCATCCCGAGCTGCTGGCCCACCCGCTCTTCAGCGCGCTCCATGGCGCGGACTCGCATGACCGTGATCACGATGGCCCACCACGACCAGTGCCCTTCTTGTAGGGTAGCGCGCTCTTCGGCGCTCAATTCGTCAACAAGCCGGATCAGCCGCTCGATTGTGATGTCGATGCGCCGAGGCTTGGCGAAGTGCAGCTCGAGCTGGCTCATCGCGGGATCCCCGGCATGGCGTTGTGCTCGACGCCGTCGAGCGTTCGGCCGGCGCGCTTCTTGCCGACCTTGAACATGGTCATCGCGTCGGCGCCTGCAGCGAACGCCATCGGCGTCGTGACGTCATAGCGGCTGCCGTCGGCGTGCAGGACGCAGCTGTCGACCAGGCACTTGGTGATCGCTTCCGGATCCAGGCGGGGCGGCGGGGCGTACAGGGTGTCGATGGTGGCGTCGTCGAGCACGCATACGGGCGCCCAGCTACCCCATTGCTTGAGGAAATAGGGGATATCGTGGGCCGCGCAGAAGTCGCGTGCGGTGCGGTGCCATGCCGGATGAGACGGCCGGTCACCGCTCTCGCCGCCTGACACCATCCAGGACAGGAATTCCCAGCCGGTCCAGTCGACGGGGCCGAGGGCGGGCTCGTAGCTCACCCAGGTGCGCCAGCCGAGCTGGGACAGGGCGCGCATGGCCTCGCGGCGCTCGTCGGCACGGGCCTGGTCTTCAACCGAAACGCCGAGCCAGATATGGCGGAATGTCGGCGACCAGCGCGACATGCCGCCGGACCAGTCAAATAGCGGATAGGCGGCACCGGGCGGCGGCTCGCCCATCGCCTCGAGCATGTCTGCGAACAGCTGGCCGCGGCCGCTCTTGTGGGCGGCGCGAACGGCATCGGGACCGCGCGCGTCCTTGAAATCCCAATCCTGCTCGGGATCCACGTCGGCCCAGCGGCGGAAGAAGTTGAGCATGCGGTCCGGGCGCTTGGTCAGGACCTGCAGCGTATGGAGCTGGGCTCGCGCCATGACATCGAGGACGCGCATGATCCAGCCGTCGATCGCGGCGAAGAGATCGCCGTGCGCGCAGACGAAGATCCGCCGCGGCTGCTTCCATGTGAGCGGCTGGTACAGCCACTCCTCATTGAAGCGCAGCTCGCCCGTCCATACCGGGCCGGCCTTGCTCGGCTGCGTCAGGCCTTTCCTCGACCAGTGATGCTGTAGCCTGGTGCCGGCCAGGCGCATGGCGTAGCAGTCGGCGCAGCCCGGCGACACGACGCTGCAGCCCGTGATCGGGTTCCAGGTCGCATCGGTCCATTCGATCAGGGAGTGGTCGGCCATCACGCAGTCTCCGTTTGCGCCGGAGGAGCGGGCGCGGGCATCCAGTGGGTAGGCGGCTCGTGCTTTCCGAGCGGGCCGAACAGGTCGTGCCACGTCGGATCGGGCGTATCGATCGTGTCGCCGCCGTGGGTCCACCACTCGCTATCGGTCGGCGCTCGCCATACGACGTCGGTGACGCGGTGTGGAAACTCGCCGCCTACCCACACGTCGATCGGCGTTCCATCCTTCGGCGCCGTGTCGATCGGCCGCCACCCGATCGGCATTTCCGTGATCGGAGACACCGGCCGGCGCCACGTCCCGTCATTGGCGGCGCGCCATGCGCGCATGCTATTGGCGCACTGGCGTGCCTCGTCTGCCATTGCACGGTCGCCTTCAGGTCGGCGCCCACGGTTGATGTGCAACTCCCGCCAATCCGCCCAGATATCGACCAAGGTCGGCGCGTCGGGATCACGTGCCAAGAGAATGAACATCGGTTCGTCCGGCAGCGCGCTGCCATAACAATCGAACGCGCCAGGTTTCAGCTTGCTGCCCATCACTCCGCCTCCGGCCGTGCAGGAGGGATGGGTGTCTGCCGTCGGCGCTTGATGCGTGCGATCTCCGCGGCAATCAGTGCGCCGGCACGCTCAAGGTTGCGAAGCTGGCTCCGCGGCTTCCACCACTCCGGACCCCATGGCCATTTCAGAGCCGGTTGAGGAACGCCAAACCTGCTCGGGATAGCCCCGCGCACGTCGTAGATGGGGGCGGAAATGGCGTAGCAGGCTGCTGCCTGAGCCATCTCGCCGCGGGCGTGCTCGTCGTCATGGGCTTCGGTCCAGCCCTCGACCTCGCGCTGGCGCCGCCGTTCGGCGGCGATCTCGGCGACGCCGGGCTCGAGGGCAACAGCGACGCCGGTGGCCTCGCATGCCTGCTGGATGAGCGCCTGCAGCTCGTTGCCGGTGACCAGCATCGCCTCGGGCCAATCGTCCGGGCTGGTACGGTCGGGCAGGTCGGCGACATCCTGCAGGAGGCGCTCCGCCAGCCGCGCTACATCGATGGTGACAATCATCGCAGGACTCCATCGGCGCAGGCACTGCACAGGTCGCGCTCGTGCCAAGAGCATCCGCCGGGGCAGGCGGCGTGGTCGGTGCAGCCGCAAATGCGGCAGACGCGGCCGCCCTCGAGCTTGTCGACGAGGCGGGCTAGGCCCAGCGCGCAGACCTTGATCGGGCTGCGCGGGATCACAGCGCATCCGCGCGGCAGCAACCATTCGACGGCGTCGTCAAGACACGACGTCAAGCGTGGGGGTGTCCAGAAGGCGGGCTGACCTGGCTTGCGGATCCGGTGGAGTGCCGAACGGCCGTAGGGGCGCGCCTCGTAGCCGAGCGCCCGGCAGATCATGATGTCGAGGTCATGGTAGCTGTGACACGTGCCGTGGTTGTGGCACGAGCCCTTTGCGGCGGCCTGGTCGAGCGCGACAATGCACTTCTCCAGGTCGGAGATGACAGGGCCGGGATGCTTGTCGACTTGCATGGGGCCACCTCAGAATGGGACGTCGTCGTCGAGCGGGTCCCGCCCGGCCGGAGCGCCGCCGGCGCCCGATGCGCGCGTGGTGCCGTAGTCGTCGGGCGAGCTGGGCGAGCCGGGCCCGGTCTGCTGCCTGTCGAGCAGCACGAGCGCGCCGCCGAAGCGCGGCACCACGACCTCGGTGGTGTAACGCTCGACCTTCTGCTGGTCGGTCCATTTGCGCGTGGCGAGCTGGCCCTCGAGGTAGACCTTCGATCCCTTGCGCAGGTACTTCTCCGCGATCTCGGTCAGGCGCTCGTTGAAGATCACGACGCGGTGCCACTCGGTGCGCTCCATGCGCTCCCCGGTGTCCTTGTTGCGCCAGCTCTCCGACGTCGCCATGCTCATGTTGACGATCCGTGAGCCGGCTTGTGTGTGGTGGACCTCGGGATCCCGCCCGAGATGGCCGATCAGGATCACCCTGTTGACGCTGCCGGCCATCAAACGTCTCCATCCGGACGATAGAGTTCGACCGGGCCGCCGCAGTCAGGGCATTCCTTGGGATGATCCTCCGGAGAGCATGCGGCGGACATGTCGCCGATGGCATCGGGGCATCCCGATGCGCAGCGATAGGTGAAGCGCCAGCCGTCCAGCGGGGCGGGATTGTGTCGACTGCGCCAGGCGGGATCGAACGTCGCCATTGGATGCGGCTGCGCGGCGACGGGGAATCCCAGGTGGTCAACGCGCGCCGGCGCTCCCGGTCTGGTCATGTCAACCCTCCGGTGCCTTGGTGGCGCGCAGCTGGGCTGCGATGCGGGCTAGATCCTCGCCGGCGAACCGCCGCCAGTCGTCGCCATGTCGGATGGCCTTGCGCACCAGCCAGTCGAGCACGAAGGCCTGCTCATCCTCGACGCGCGATGCAATCGGATGACCGGCGTCGCGGAACCCGTGCGCCAGGGGCGCCGTCTGCATGATCATGAGGCCGAGGACCTGCGAGAGCGCCGGCGTGAGCATGGGTGGGTAGACGAGCACCTCGGCTACAGGCGGCGAGCTGGAGCCTGCGTTTAGGAGTGCCGTCTCCAGATCGTCGGAAAACTCGGCGTCGACCGCGCGCCGGCGCTGGGCGTATTGCCACAGCAGGTCCTGCGCCATCTGGTCCTTCACGCTCAGCGGCACCTTGCCGCGTGGCGTGGTCGGGTACTTGTCAGACTGAAATTCGCCCTCGATCAGATGGGCTCCCATCGCGATATCCCTCCTTGGTTTGGTCACAGCTGGTCGTCGGCGTCCTCGCCGAACATGTCCTGGTAGACCTTCAGCTCGGCGCGCAGCGCCGCGAGCGCGCCCGCCTGATGCGCGATCGTTTGCGCGCGCGATGCAGCCAGCGCGCGGTACGCGTCGGCCTGGGCCCGCGCCTGCTCGGCGGTGAATAGGGCGTAGCTGTAGCTGCTGAGCTCGACCGCCACGCGGTTGCCCTGTCCGACGGCCTGGCGGACCGCGAACAGGCCATCGGCCCGCAGCAGGTCGAGTGCGCGGCGGCAGGCCTCGAGGCGCTCGGCCCACACGGCATCCCAGCGCGGGTCGCCGGTCGGTGGGCCGTCGCCGTCGGCCATCTGCCACCAGATACCCAGCTCGGGATCCGCGAGCACGATGCGCAGCAGCACCGCGTCGGGCTCCATGCTCGTGGCGATCGCGTCGGGCAGGTACGACAGCAACATGGCGGCTTCGGCTGCCCGCGCCGCCTGCAGGCAGGCGATATCGAAGTGGTCGGCGGTCATCGCTTGGGATCCGCGGCCTTGGCGGGCCAGCCTTCGACGGTGCGCTCGATGATCCAGATGCCGATCTCGCGCACCTTCTCGCGATGGAGATCCCGGGCCGACCGTATCGGCTGGCCGTGCGCTCGGCACCATGTCTCTATGGCGCACGCCAGCGCGCCCGCGACGCCGCCGATGGCCACCTCGAGCTGATCGACGGGGTGACCGAGCAGCGTGCTGCTGCGCTGGATGGCGTAGACCGTATCGGCGCCTGCCTTGCGCATGAGGTCGTGCCGGACATGCACCGGCTCGCGCTCTGCCTCGCTCATGCCGAGGCACCTTCTGCCTGGGCGCGCCGCGAACGGCGTTCGCCGGCCGGCTCGGGATCGGGCAATTGCTTGTAGTGCGTGAAGGCCTTGTCGAAGGCCGCTTTGTCGAGGATCCGCATCTCGGGCGGCACCCACTCGGCCGCCGGCGGCAGCTGCTCGCCGCCGGGCTTGTCGGCCTCCTCGAAGCGGGCGGCGATCGCGGCGCGCAGCTGCGTCGTGCTCTTGGGCAGCGGGTCGATACGCAGGCCCCGGGCCAGGACCTCGAGCCGGGGCTTGCGGCTGCCGGCCAGCCAGGCCTCGGTCGGCCGCCATACGCTGCGCATGTCGATGCCGAGGTGCTGGGCGAGCGCCACGTCGAACGCATCGTGGTGCGGCGCGACGCTGGCGGCGTAGCCGACATAGTAACCGCAGCGGTCGGCGATCAGCGTGGCGAAGATCTGCAGGCGCTCGTCGCGGGTCTTGCCGCGCAGCCACGTCCAGATCGCCATCGGCGGTGGCCCCGACCATTCGGACCATGGGCGGTTGACCTGGTCCGGATCGCGATCCAGCACGCCCGCGTCGTCAGCCTCGACGTCATCGGCGACATCGTCGTCGTCGTCAGGCTCGCTGACTGAGCCGCCCCGCGCCTTCTGCGCCTTGGCCGCGGCGACGATCTCGGCATAGAGCGCCTGCATGCGCCTGGCCTGCGCGGCGCCGCGGCGCGTGTCCTCGCTGCCGTAGCTGGCATCGCCGATCTTCACCTTCGATACGATGCCCAGCATGCCGACGATGGCGAGGCAGATCGCCGTGTCACCCTCGTCGCGGCAGCCCACGCGCACGATCGCGTCCTGCAGGTGCGCCGTCTTCTCGCCCTTGGTGCGGATCAGCAGGCTCTTGGTGTAGGGCTCCGGCTCCGGCTTCTCGGTGGCCGCGGAAGCCTTGCTGCTGCTCTTGGTGTTGGCGCTCCTGCTGGCTGTGCCGCTGTCGCTGGTCCTCTCCAGCAGCCCGTCATGGACCTTGATTTCCCAATCGTGCTCGATCTCGATCACGGCGCCGGCGCGAGACAGGTCCTTGGCGCGACTGGTGTTGTAGTCGTACGAGTGGAAGTACTGATGCTTGTGGGCGTTGACCACCTTCACCCACGCGCGCTGCGTGCGAAGCTCGGTGGCCTTGGCCTCGGCAGCCGCGAGCTGCAGCTTCTCGAACTGCTTGGCGTCGGTGAACCACGCCTCGCCGTCATTGTCATCGCGAACGATCTCACCGTCATAGGCCTGGCGGTCGAACAAGGCCCGCGACACCGGATACCAGCTGCCGGTGATTTCCTCCCTGATGGCCTCGGCGTCCCACTTCTCGCCCCATTCGTTCTGTGCGTCGGTTTTGATGGTCGCTACGATCTGTGCCTGTTGCTTCATCGGCGCCTTGGCCAGCTCGCGCGCCATCTCGACGCTGATGACGCCTTCGGTCAGCGCGCGCTTCGCCGGTGCCGTCAGCTTGGTGGCAAGCGCGAGGCGCTGCTGCACGAAGCGCTGTGTACGGTGCACCGTCTCGGCGATGCGCGTCGTCGTCCATGTCGTCGGATCCAGCTCATGCAGCTCGGCGAAGGCCTCGGCTTCCTCCATGGGCCTCAGCTCGACCCGCTGCAGGTTCTCGACGAGCGCCAGGGCGCGCACGTGGGGTTCGTCGCTGTTGAGGACGCGGACCGGGATGTTCGGCGCCTTCGGATCCCAGCGGCCGACCTCAGCCAGGCGCATGAGGGCGCGCTGGCGCCGGCCGCCGGCGGTGACCACGTGGAGGCCGTCCTTTCCCGGCGGTGCCGAGACCAGGTTCTGCAGGACGCCGTGCGTGGCAATGCTTTCCGCCAGTTCGCCAATCGTGTCGTCGTCGAAGGCCTTGCGGGGGTTCAGCGGGTTTATCGCCAGCTGGTCGAGCGACAGCATCCGCAGGGTGCCGCGCACATCCGTCGTGGCATCGATCACCTCCGCCGGAACGGACGCCGGCGCCGTGCTCGGGGTCGAGCGGCCGGCATAGAGGTCCTCGACGGTGATGCCCATCACGCCGGCAAGCTTCACGGCGCTGTCACCGTTGAGATTGTCCTTCTCGCCGTTGGCGATCTTGATCACGATCGACTTGTCGAGGTCGGCGCGGCGGGCGATCTCGTTGCGGCTGACATCGGGATGCGCCGTCAGCCACTCGACGACGGAACGCTGCAGCAGGCTCTTCCACTTCGGCTTGATCATGATGCTGTCCTCTCAGGCCGCGCGCGGCGGTTCGGGGGTCGGGGCGGAGGCAAAGCGGCGCTCGATCTCGCGGCCGGTCACGACCGCGAATCGCGCCGCGGCACGGTCGCCGATGCGGTCGGCGCGCGCGGCCGCGAGCAGGGCCAGGCTCTGCAGCGCCATGTGGGCATGTGACGGCGCCGTGTTGATCAGCGGCGCGACATTCGACGCCAGCCAGTACATCAGCGTCGCGCTCTCGCGCGTCGCGGCCGTGACGTGGTGCAGCTCGGGTTTCATGAGTCCTCCCTGGTGTTGAAGTGGGCTGCGAGGTAACCGCGGCGCGCCGGCCGGTCCGTCTCGTCGGCGCGGCCACCGCCGCGCACTTCCACTCCCGCCGTTGGCGGGAGTTTCTCCTCGCGGCGCGGCATGAGGCCGGCGAAGGCCTCGGCCTCGTCGGGGTCGGCGGCGAACTTCGCGAGCGGCAGCGCGGCGACGATGGCCTTGATGCCGTGGATGCCCCGGCCGGTGATCTGCAGGTCATGCGGCCAGGCGCGGCGATAGACGCCGGTCGGCTCGACGCCCTTGCCGTCGGCCCGCCGGCGCAGGTGCTCGACGAGCGCTTGGCCGCTCTCGAAGCGGGCGCGCAGGCGAACGGCGTTCGTCTGATAGGTTGCGTCGGTCATGATGGGCGCGCCGCCTGGCGGCGGGCCCGTCGGATGCAGGCGCGAAGGCCGCTGACGGCCTGCAGCGCGTCCTTGCCGCGGAGACCATCGGCCAGGCAGGTGCCGCCATCGCGTAGCGCCGAGCAGCCGCGCGTGGTGCCGCAGCACATGGCTTGCGCCACCAGCTCGACGGCGTTCCTCGGCAGGCCATCCTCATCGAGATTAGTGGGTGCGTCGGCCATGCGGATCCTCCTTCAGGCTGCCCGCGCGACCTTGCGCGCGGCGCGGCGCGCCTTCGTCTCGGCGTGCGGTCCGATGCCGTACAGGCCGAGCTTCCAGAAGCGGGTCGCGAGCGTGTTGGGGTTGATCCCGAAGTGCTGGGCCGTCTCGGCCTTGGTCCGGCCGGGCTCGGCCATGTACCAGGCGAACATGCGGCGCGTTTCCTCGTGGTGCCGATCCTTCAATGCGGCGCGGCGCAGCGACCTCGTGCGATCGCGGCGAACGTCAAGCGCGGAGAGCTCGCGGTCGATGATGGCGACGATGTCGATCACCTGCGGCTCATCGTCATGGGCGCGGTCGGTCATGCGCGTGACTCCTGGCGAGCCTGGATGCGGAACACCGGCCGCAGCGGCTTGAGCTTGGTGACGCGATGCGCGCGGCCGACGCCGTCGCGCGACGCCGTGCGTCGGCGCGCCAGCTCGCGGGCGCGGTCGGCGTAGAGCGCGATCTCGTCGGCGGTGAAGCCGGCGGCCGCGATATGGGCCTCGGTGCAGGCTCCGTCGGCGGCGGCGCACTCGGTCATCACCAGGGCCATCAGGCGCGCCAGGCCGGCCGCGTCGTGCGGCGCCTCGACCCGGCGGCCACCGACCTGCAGGGTGCGGGCGGTCGGCTGCTCGTGCCAGCCGGCGTACCAGAGCGCGTCGGGGATCTGCACGTCCGCCTGCCACTCGGTCATGGCGCGGCCTCGGCTGCGCGGATCGCCTCGCGTGAGCCGATCCAGAGGAGCCCGGTATCCCGCTCGAAATGCGAGGGCAGCGGATCGTCGGGCTTGAATTTAGTCGACAAGGTTGTCGCGACCGCGTCCTTGGACACCGGCATGTGGGTCGCGAGGCCGTCGATGCTGACGCGCACTGCAATCATGACCGTACGGGCGCCGCCTTCGTTCAGGAAACGCTGGGCGTCCTGCACGGTGCGGCCGAACTGCGGAGGGGCGACCGTCATCGCAGGCGCGCCGTCCAGCGCGGCAGGTGGATGGCCAGCCAGCGGCAGATCATGCCGATGCCGGTGACGAGGCCGATGAGGGCGAGCGCCGTGTCCATGGGTCACAGCCCTCGGCAGCGGCGCCAGCGTGGGCAGCCGTTGATCAGGCACATCTTCGAACCGCAGTGCGGGCGCGGCTCGAGCAGGGCGCGCAGGCGCGCGTGCAGGTTCCGGACGCGATCGAGGAGCGCGAGAAGGCGGCGCGTCATGGTCATCACCGCGCCGTCGCCAGCTGCGCCAGCGCGCCGAACGCGACCTGGCCGGCGTCGGAGACGCCGTCCAGCGCATCGGTGAGCGCGACGCGGTCGCCCGTGGCCAGGGCCAGGTCGAGCGCCCTGGTCGCGTCGCGCAGCAGGGCGCTCAGCTTGCTCACCTCGAGCGCCAGGCGCTGGCCGGCCTCGGTCTGCGGCCAGGGGCCGATCAGCAGCGCGATGCCCGGGCGGGCGTAGGCCGGCACGTGGCGAACGGCGTTCGCCACGGCCGGATCGACGAGGAGACGGGGCAGGGTGTCAGGCATTGGCAACCTCGCGTTTAAGGTTTCCACTATGGTTGCCAGAATGGCAACTCATTGGCAACGAGAAAGTTGCCGGAATGGAAACGGAACGAGATTACGGCAGCTTCAGCCGCTGGCGGCGGGCTGGTGTCTAGTCTTTTGTCGGCGTGAGGCTAATACAACCGGCGCGATTCAGACGGTGCCCTGGCGCCACAGGGTCTCGGCCAACTGCAGGCAGAAGGCATCGAATTCCTGCTGGTCACGGACGAACTTGTGCACGCCGGTCTTCGACCGGATGCGCCAGCCGGCTCCTTCCGAGGTGATCTCGACGCCTTCGCGCTGCAGGAAGGCGCGGGCATCAGACGCGGTCATCGGCGCGGCGGTCGGCCAAGTGCTGGTGTGCGCGGTCCGTGCGTCCGGCGAGGCTTCGGCGTTGGCTGCGCTCGGCGCCGCCGGCGCCGCCGCCTGGTGGTGAGCCAGCCGGCCGAGATAGTGCAGCTGATCAACGATCGCCTTGACGCCGTCGGCTTCAGCCTTGGCCTGCTGCTCGCGCGCCTGCCGCACGGCGCCGGCGATGTTGCCACCGGCCAGCAGCACACAGCCCGACAGGAAGAGCGTGCCGGTCAACATCAGGTCGGGGATGCTGGCGATGCCCTTGTTGGCGATGGCATTCATCGTCGCCATGAAGCCCCATGCCAGTGAAAGGCAGATGAGGATGATGCCGGCGGGGAGCATGGACAGGCTCTTTTTTTGAGAGGACGTCGTTTGCAAACGCTACAGGATCAAACCAGCTTGCGGTAGTGATCGACGGCAACACCGACGATGTGGCCACGGTTGTCGGACGTGATCGTGAGCGTGGGCCAATCGCTGTTCAACGGCACCAGCTCGACCACCTGCTGGCCCGGGCGGCCGGCGCTCTTGAGGCGGTAGCGCTTGAATGTCGCCTGCTGGTCGCGCTCGAGCTTGGCTACGACGTAGCGACCGGGCACGGCTTCCATGTCGGGGTCGACGATGATCACATCGCCCTCGCGAAATTCGGGCAGCATGCTGTCGCCCTCGATACGCAGCGCGAAAGCGCGGGGACCGACCTTGCGCCAGGTCGGCACATGCTCGACGACGGGGTGGGGGTCGGTGACCTCCGTCCAGTGGCCGGCGCGCACCGAATCCAAAAGCGGCACCATCTGGGCGGGGGTTATCTCGCGGTCATCGGGGGCCGTGCCGGGCGGCTGCAGAAGCTTGTCGGCGGTCGTGTCGAGCGCGCTCGCGAGTCGGCGAAGCCAGGGCACGGTCAGGCCACGCTGGCCGCTCTCCAGCCGCGAGACCTGTCCCTTGGTCGTGCGGGCACCGGCGGCGAGCTGCTCCAGGGTCAGGCCGCGGAATTGCCGCCACGCGCCCAGGTAGTTGGTCGGCTTCGGTTTGGCCATGCCCCAGTGTTGCCGGGTTGGCAACGTTTGGACAGACGCCAACATGGCAACTAAATCTTGACTGAGGTTGCCAATATGGCAACCATAGGCGCCGCCATGCCAAGCCTAGCCGACCACCTCGCCCAAACCCGCGAAAAGCAGGCCGCGTTCGCACGCCGCGCCGGTCTCTCCCGTGCGCAGCTGAGCCGCGTGCTCAGCGGCAAGCGGCCGCCGACTGTCGATGTTGTGGACAAGGTCGAGGCCGCGACCAACGGCGTGGTCACGGCCAACGACCTGTTCGCCGCGTACAGGGCAGCGCGCGCCGCCCTGCAGGCGGGGACCGGAGCAGGCGAGGCTATGCCCATCATGGAGGGCGGCTGATGTCCGTCATGCTGGAATTGTCGCGCAGGCCTGCGGATGGCGCACCATCGGCCGACGCTGTGCCCGGCGAGGATGTCATCCGACAGCGCGTGGCCGACGGCCTGCGGCTCTATGTCGGCACCGGACGCCGGTACTCGATGCGGGCTGTGGGCGAGGCAACGCGGATCCCGGAACCGACGCTCAAGGATTACCGCAGCGGCGCGATCGTGATGCCGGTGTCGCGGTTCGTGCAGCTGGCAGCGGTGCTGCCCGCTGGCTTCGCTGACCAGGTGCTGGCGCCGGCCGGCCTGGCGGTGCTCGACCGCGCCGGCGAGCGCGCCGCCGACGATCATGCCCTGGCTGCCGACGTCGCGACGGCGTTGCAGGGGCTGGCCGAGGCGCTGCGCGACGGCCGCATCGATCACCGCGAGCGCGCCGTGCTGGCGCCGCTGGCGCGCGACATCGGCCAGCAGCTGCTGGCCTTCGCCGAGGGCGCGACATCATGAGCACCAACCTGCCGCGCCTGCTGCGCGATGTCGGCCGCGCGCTGTCGGGCCAGCTCGAGGCGCTGCGCCGTGACATCGCGGCACTGCATTCGATGGAGGGCATGAAACGTAAGCCCCGCCGCGTGGAACGGGCCGTGCCGAAGCGCCAGCCGCACGCGCCGCGCAAGGCGCGCCAGCAGCGGCCGATCGCCTGGCTCGACGAGGCGCGCCGGCTCTACGAGGCCGAGGGCCTGGACAAGCGCGACATCGCGCGCGCGGTCGGCGTCACGCCCGAGCGTATCCGGCAGGTGATCAAGAAGTTCAAATGGCGCGCGGCGCGGCCACCGGCTGTCGCCCGGGCTGAAGCGCCGGTGCCCGAGCGTCGGCCTCGGACCGGCAAGAAATCGGCGGCGGGTGGCTCTGCCCGTAAGGGCGAGCAACCGGCGGAGGATGGAGAACGGCTGGCTGTCGCTGCAGCGGCTCCAGCGGCATCCGAAGCCGGCCCGGCTACGCCCACCGCCGAACGTCATGCCAGAAAGCGCGGGCCCGGGACGGGCGATCCCGCCACCCAAGAGGTAGCCCCGGCCGAAGTGAAAGGCTCGGCGCCTATTCGCAAGATCGCCGGCGGCGTGGGAAGGACGCAGACACGCCTGACGGAGAAGGCCCCTCGCGGCGCGGCGCGCCGGGACCGGGACGCTTTGGTGGCGCGCGGATCGCGCCACACCGAGCAATCGGGTGCTGGTAGTGCAGGGGATGCCGGTGTAGCGCCCGGCCCGGCGATGCTGACGCGACAGGCCGAGAAGGCCGAGCGCGATGCGCGGTTCCGCGCGATGTGGGAGGGCGGGACCTCCTATAGCGAGCTGCGCGCCGCGTTCGGCCTGGTCAGCCATCATGCTGTGCTGATCAAGGCCGTGAAGATGGGCCTGGCGGCGCGGCCGGGCGAACGGCCACCGGTGGCCGGCCGGCGCACATCCAGCAGCATGGTGATGCTGCTGGAGAAAAGGCGCGCCGACGAGGAGCGGCTCGCCGCCGCGACGTCGACTTCGGACGTTGTGGCCGCGGCCAGGCTGTACCTGCAGCGCAAGGGCGTCGTGATCTACGCGGCCTCGGTGGTCGACGGCCCCGCGGCCGCACCCGAGACGCTGAAGGTCGATGGCCGCGCGATGTCGCCACAGGAAATGGTCGGCATCGCGGTCAAGCGCGGGTTCGATCCCACGCAGATCCAGCCGCTGCTGCGCCGGTCGACGACTGAAGCCGCGGTGGCGGCGTCATGACATGCGAGCCTTACACCGTGCGTGTGCGGCACGGGCTGGAATTCACGGACGGCCGGCCGATCGGCGTGGTGTACTTGGTCGACCGGCGCGATCCGCTGGTTGAGATCACGCACGCGCTGCCGGTCTGCGAGGCGCATGTCCTGGCGTCCGCCCTGTGCTTTGCGTCGGCTATCGGCATGGACCCGGTCAGAGCGCAGGTCCGCGACCGCGACGGGCATGTCATCGAGGTGACGATGCCGGAGGCCGCGGTCGCGCCGGCGGTCCTTACGATCTACCGGCACGCCGACGCGGCCTCCATCCTGGCAGCCGGCAGTCATCGCGAGGCGTCGGCATGAGCAGCCCGGCGCCAATTCTCGAAGTGTCGCGCTCGCATGACGGCTACGTGCTGATCATCGACGCGGCTGGCACGCTGCAGTGGCGGTTGAAGCCATGGGCGGCGGAACGCCTGGCGCAGGCGATCACGTCCGATTTCGTCAGCAATGCGAATGTCTGCTGGGGATTGACCGTGGTCGGTTGCGACGACGCGAACGTGACACATCAGTTCGCCTGGCCACGTCATCGCGCCGAGCAGGCCGTGCTCGACCTGGTCCGCAACGCGGCGCTGTGCCGCCTGCATCCAGGAGCAGAGCAATGACGCCGCCGCCCTCGATCCAGGCGCTGATCGACGCGGTGCCGCGCGTAGCGGTCGCCGCGGCCGCGGCGCGCCTGGCGCTGTGGTACGGCACGCCGGTCGTGCCCACGGTCGAGGGCAAGTGGCGCATTCGCGGCTGCGCGCTGAGCGACGACGAGCTGGTCGACCGCTACCGGCTCAAATGCGCCCGCATCTGGCAGGGGATCGGGTGATGCGCACCGACCGCCGATCCGAATACGCCGAACGCGCCGCGGCGGTACGCGAGCGGCTGCTGCCGTCCGAGGTGATCGGGCGAAGCGTCGCGCTGAAGCGGAAGGGACGCGACTTCGCCGGGCTGTGCCCGTTCCATGTCGAGAAGACACCGTCGTTTTGGGTGCTCAATGGCAAGCGCTTCTTCCATTGCTTCGGCTGCGGCTCGAACGGCGACGTGATCGACTTCGTGCAGCGCCACTACGGCAGGACGTTCGTCGAGGCGCTCGAGCTGCTCGAGGCTGAATCGGGTCTGCAGCGCCTGTCCACCATGACGGCGGCGCAGCGCGTGGAGCTGGATGAGGAGACGCGCGCGCGCCGCGCGGCACGCGAGGCGGCGGCACGGGAGGAGGCGGAGCGCAAGGCGCGCACGGTCAAGGGCATCGCGCGCGCGGTGCAGGCGATCGAGCGGGGCGGGCCGGTCGACCTGTACCTGCGCGGCCGCGCGCTGGTGCCGCCGGCGTCGTACGGCATCGGCGATCCCGACGTGAACGCCGGCTGGCCCACGGACCTCGGTTACCACCCGCGGGTCTGGCATCCCTATGCCCAGGCGCACCATCCCGCGATGGTGGCGGCGATTCGTGGGCCGGACGGTGCGCTGTGGGCCGTGCACGTGACGTTCCTGGTGTTGGCCGACCGCGGCGCCTGGCTCAAGGCGGCGTTCACCGATCCGTCTTGGAGCAAGCTGGTGTTCGGCAGCTTCGCCCGGGACAGTGCCGTCAGCGACAACAGGATCGGCGGCTGCATCAGGCTGGGCGAGCCGGCCGAGGCGATGACGGGCGGCGAGGGCATCGAGACGACGCTCAGCTGCATGCAGATCTGGCGCCGCGCCGGCATCTGCTTCGTCAGTTCGGGCAACATGCCCAATGTCGATCTCCCATTCGGCTGCAGGGATTTCATCTACGGCGCCGACAAGGATGTCAGGCGCCAAGGCGAGCGGTGGGCCTGGCGCGCGGCGCAGCGCAACAGCCTGGCGCGCCGCGTCGTCGTGCAGGTGCCGCGCCTGCTCGATCTCAAGTGCGACTTCAACGATGTCGTGCGTCGCGCGGCCGCGATGGAAGGCGAGGTGGCATGAACCATGACCCGGACATCGAGGCCGATGACCGCGTCTGTGTCGTCGGATGGCACAAGCGGCCGATCTTCATCCTGGCCGTGGGGTTCGACACGGCACCGCCCGCGATCTGCATCCACCTCGACGCGGACACGGCGTGGGGCTCCTTCCTTGGCTGCGTCAGCAGGGGCAGGCCGGTCACCTGTCGCTACGGCGAGCTGGAGCGCGGCTGGCATCCCGACAGGGGCTTCACGTTCTTGGATCCGGAGGATTAATCGTGGCGACACGAGAGGAAATCATCGCGGCCATCGAGACGGCCAAATGTCCATCGCACGAGCTCGATGAGCAGGTCGCGCGCCTTCTGGGCTGGACGCAACGGCGTGTCGGTCAGGTCGATGCCTGGTTTGATCTCGCGGGCCATATGCATGGCCGGCCGCCACTTTTCACCAAGAGCCTTGATGACGCAGCGCGTCTGATCCCGGTCGGCGCGTACTGGTTCGTCGGCGCGGGGAGGGAACAGCCTGGCGAGCCGCTCTATGGCGCCGTGATCATCGAGCCTGCCAGCGACCGCGAGATCGGCGGCGGCGAAACCGATGCCAGCGCCGCGTCGGCGCTGACCATTGCCGGCTTGAGGGCGCAGTGCCCGGCCACCACGCAGCACTAGGGCGCCAGCCACGCGCGCCACAGGCCGCGCCGATCGGCGCGTGCCTGGCGCTCGGCGGCGACATAGGCCGTGCGGATCTCGAGCGATGCGTTGCGCCCCATCGCGAAGGTCGTGAACAGGTAGGCCTCGCCGGCCGACAGCATGGTCAGGCTGAGATCCGGCGTGGCGTCTGTCGCGCAGCGGGCCACGACGCGGCAGTACCTGTCCCATTCGATCGGACGACAGGTGATCGAGCCGGGAAGCAGGTCCTCGAGCGCGACGCGCGAGCGCATGCCGGCCGGGTTCTCCAGCTTCGAGCGCGCATCGCGCAGCTCGGGCGCCTGGATGCCCCACAGCCTGACATCGGGCCAGCGCGTGCCGTCGGCGCGCAGCACCGCCAGCGTGTCCCCGTCGATGGCATGGGCCTCGCCGATCATGGAGGCGTCGGGCAGCGCGCCGCAGTCGCGGCCTGGCGGCGCGGCGGCCGACGACGTCGAGATCAGGGCGATGGTCGCGGCGGCGGTGAGGAGTTTTTTCATGTGGAACCTTGGTCGAGGAGGTTGCGCACCATCGGCGCCGGTCGACCGGCTTGCAACGAACCTTTGGTTGCAGGCCCGCGATGAGCCGCTTCCTCAAGGTATGCGAACGATGCGGCCAGCTCGGGCCCTACGGGCTTCCTGCAGCAGCGGGCCGACGGCTCGCATGCGTATCTGTGGGCATGCGAGGCACACAGCGATGAGGTCAGGGCAGCGGCCGGCCTGGCGCCGGTGGCCGCGGCGCAGCCGCCGCCGGCGAAGGCGGTGCATGTGCCGGGTGCCGCGGCGGCCGGGCGAGTTGTTCTAGCAGCGTAAGGGTGGTGAGGGATCGTGGCGGGGAGCAGCGACAACGATGGTGGCAAGAATGGCGCGGGACCGCCGCGCGACCCGCTCTATGCGCCCGACGATCTTGCGCAGCGATCGACGCCGCCGCCGGACGACAAGGAACCGTCAGATGATCGGCGGTCGATGCGAACGGCAGATGGTGTGTGGTTCTACGACGGGGCGCCAGATCCATGCCCGGTCAGAGCGCTCGGATTTGACGACGGCGTGATGCATTTCATTTCGGCGCGCCACGAGTACCGCAAGGTGTCTTCATCGTCGTTGCCGCGTGTCGGGGTCATAGCCGAACTGTTCGGTGGCGATATGAGCTGGCCGATGCGCCACTTCTGGCGGCTACCGAAGCGCGGTGGTGGGGGCATCCCTGTGGACACCGAGGCGCTCGCGGTCGAATTGATCTGGATGTGCGGCCAAGCCGGCCAGTTCGACACGTCTATCGCCCTGCGGGGGCCAGGCGTGTGGGATGGGCCGGATGGCGTGCCGATCGTGCATTGCGGCGACGTGCTGATCATCGGCGGGCGCCTGCAGCCGCCGGGCATGAAGATCGGGACGGCACTCTACAGGTCCTGGGCCGCGCAGCAGCGGCCGGCCACCGTGCGCGATGAGGCTGGCGTGCTGCGCTACGACCCGGCGTCCGCCGACGTCGGCCAGGCGCTC
This sequence comes from Vineibacter terrae, assembly GCF_008039615.1. Classification (GTDB taxonomy): domain Bacteria; phylum Pseudomonadota; class Alphaproteobacteria; order Reyranellales; family Reyranellaceae; genus Vineibacter; species Vineibacter terrae. The sequence goes on from NZ_VDUZ01000032.1 coordinate 37,573, forward strand.
GTGACTGCGCTGGGCGAATGGCGTTGGTCCAACCCCAACACTGAACCGGAGCTGTTCGCCGGCGTCTTGGCCCACTCGATGCTGGGCAACGCCGTGCCGTGGCATTGTCATGTGTTCGTGCGGGCGCAGAGCGGCGCGGGAAAGTCCACCCTGCTGCGCCTCGCCGACGCGACACTTGGCGCCGGTTCGCACGGCGTGCTGAACAACGTAACGGCCGCCTACATCCAGTCGTCGCTATCGTTGCAGGCCCGGGCCATTTGCCTCGACGAGTATGAGAACGATACCGACGAAGAGCGACTGAGGCGGCTCACGGAAATGATCCGTCTCATGAGCGACACGGACGGCGGTCGCGGCGGTCGTAGCTCCGGCGGCGGAGACACGCGCGAGATCCGGCTGAGTGGCTCGGTGATCATGGCGGCCACCATGCGCGAGGCGATGCGACCACAAGATCTCAACCGCATCACCATGTTGCGTGCGCTGAAGCTCTACGATCAGGCGCCGGCCGACGATACAGAAAAGGCCGAGCGTGCCGCGGCAGTCGAGCGTATCGCGGGTCTGATCGATGACTTTGGCCGGCATTCGCCCGCCTTGCGCGCCCGTATGGTCGGCAGCGTCGGCCTTTATCGCGAGAATGCGCGGCGCGCCCGCGCCACCCTGATCGGCTGGGGCACCTCGCAGCGTGACGCGACGCAGCTCGGTCACCTGGTGGCCGGCTTCTGGACCCTGACGGGCGATGATCCGGCCGACGACGCGCTGTGCCAGGGCATGCGCAAGTACCTCGACCATCTTCCGGCGGCCGAAAGCGATGTCGACGACGACATGGACCCCGATGTGCGCGACTTGCTTAACGTCCTCTTCGCAACAGAAGACCACCTCACGTGGTCGGGCGGTTCCCGTCAGACGATCGGCCAGATCGTGGCCAGGGCCCGCGATGCGAAGGCGATCGACGCGCACCAAGCGCGCGAACGCCTGCCCCCTCTGGGGCTGCGGCTGATCAAGGGCGAGGACCACTGGGCATGGAGTGACGCTTGGCTTGCGGTCGCAAACACCAACAAGCACAAGGGCCTGCTGAAGATCTTCGAGGGTACGCCGTACCGGAACGGCAAGTGGGCGCAGGTCCTTGAGGATTGGGCCGCGACGTCGGCGCATCCCCCATTGCAGTACGCTGGAGTGAAGTCGCGAGGGCGAAAGATCCCCTCCGAATACCTCCCAACGCTGGACGAAACATGACCGGCCGGAACGCTCGTTCCGACGCCGTTCCGGCATCCGTTCCGGCCCAACCCTTTGTGCTGCGGCCCTTTTTCCCCGGATCGGAACGCCGGAACGCCATTCGGCCATCGCCATCACAGGCATGTGTGTGCGTGCGCGCGTGTGCTGCACACAGTCAAGAATAGCGTTCCACCGTTCCGATTCATCGTTTTAGTAAGGAGAGTCAAATGGGTAAGACCGGAACGAGTGCTGGAACGGTGTCGGAACGGGCGTTCCGGGTGACACGAGACGCGATGTATCGATGGATCCGCCGTCTCTATGGCGACGATCACGAGTCCTGGCTGGCGAGCAATGCTCGTCGCTACCGCGCGGCGCTCGCCCGGGCACAGCGCCGGGAGGCAGAGCGCGAAGCAATGTATGCCGAGATCCGGCGCGTCTATGGTCGCGGCGACGACGGTGCGCATCTGGTGCAGCGCGTGGTCGATGCGCGTCGGGCCGAGCTGGCTCGCACGAAGCAGACCCGCAAGCAGATGGCGGCCGCGGTGTGCAAGGTCGAGGCCAAGCGGGCACAGGACACGATCGACCTGCTGCACCGACGTGGCCAGATCGACGGGCGGCAGCAGCTGGCTGGCCTGTCCTATCGGCAGTGGTGGAATGACTGCGGCGGCTCGATGCCGTGCGCGCTCGACCAGTCGCGCATCGGCTCGGGCAGCGCCGATGGGCGCTCGCCAACGATGGCGCAGCTGCTAGCGGCAGAACGGCTGCGCGATGCCGCCCGTATCCTCGGTCTGATGGATGAGCGGATCGTGCGGCTTGTTGTGGTCGAGGGCCACACGATCGAGGACGTGGCACGGATGCTGTTCGGTCACGACGGACAGGTGAAGCGCGCGGACGCCCTGCATGCGGGTCAACGCCTCCGGCTCGCGCTCGATGCGTTGGCCGAGCATTGGTTTCCTCGGGGCCGTGGCTTCATGCGAGGCGATGAGGTCGATCGATCGGAGCAGACTGTGCAGCCTGGCGTGGTCGAGCCGGCGCGCGTCGTTCACGCCACGGCACGTCGCATCCACGTTGGTTGACAACGTCGAAGGTTACCGGCATCTTCCCGTCAGGCTTGAGAAGTGTGTCGAGCCAAAACGCCCGAGCGGGAAAAACCGCCCGGGCGTTTGCATTTGCGGCTTAGAGTTCAGTCTCCCTCGGCGCGTCGCGCATCGCGGCGCATGGCTCGGCCTGCATCAGACGCAGGTCACAAATCGAGGGCCAGAGCTAGTGATTGCCGCGACGTACCCCTAGGCCTAGGCCTCTGTCCTCGGTGCATGGCTCGGTCCGCGTCCGACGCAGGTCGCAAGTCGAGGGCCAGGGCTAGTGATTGCTGCGCCGCACCCCTAGGGCTTGGGTCCTTCCGGCACCTGCGCGAATACGGGGAGCTTGGGCGCGCGGGTTCGCTAGTCGCAGCGGTTTTTGGAAGCCTAAATATCTAAATAGGAAGCCTAAAGAGCTTCTTCAATCGGCCTAAAGTTCACTTCGGTGCTGGTCATGCACGCTGCTGTCAGTGATGTGATCAGCAAGGCCGAGTTCGCGCGTCGTCGCAACGTCTCGCCAGGCCGAGTGTCGCAATGGATCAGCAAAGGCAAGATCGGCGGCGATGCTCTTGTCGGCGAGGGCCGAAGCGCGCAGATCCGCGAAGCCGTCGCGTGTGCCCAGCTGAACCGGACGCTCGACGTCAACCAGCGCTACGGTAACGGTCTCTCCACGCGCCTGGATCTCCAGGCGCCGCCGCAGCTCGACAAGCCGGCGCCTGCAGTCGTCGGCGATCCAGGCGCGCCGCCGTCCAACCTGTACAACGTCAACGACCAGATCGCGCGCGAGCGGCTCATCCAGCTGCAGCGCGCCAACCGCGAGGCCGAACGCCAGGAAGCGATCGACGCCGGCCGGCTCACTGATGCGAACGCCGTTCGCCAGCAGGTCGGGCGCGAGATCGCGAAGCTGGTGAGCCACTTTGAGGGTGCGCTGGCAAACTTCGCGACGGCGCTGGCTGCCGAGTTCAAGGTGCCGCAGCGCGATGTGCTTCATCTGCTGCGCGCCGAGTACCGCAAGTTCCGTACCGAGGCCGCGGAAGCCGCGCAGGCCGCGGTCGATGACGAACCGGAAACGGTTACCGTTTCGACGGACGATCCGATCGCGGACGATGACGGGACGACAGCCGCATGAGGTGCACTATCGCCAACCCGGCCCGCCTGGTGCTCGCCGCGCTGGCTGTCGGGTTGGCGCCACCGCCACCGGTCGACTACCTTAAATGGGCCGAGGAGAACATCGAGTTCAGCAAGCGGGAAAGCCCGTTCGCAGGCAAGTATAACCGCAAGCTGTTTCCGTACTTTGACGAGATCCTGCGGGCGCTGTCGCCGGATGATCCGTGCCGTGAAGTGAGCCTGATGGGCTCGGCGCAGATCGGCAAGACGGTGATCGCCAACATCTTCACCGGCGGATCCATGGTGATGGATCCGTGCGACTTCCTCTTCACCCATCCGACGGAGGACAATGCGCGGCGCTGGTCGCGCCTGAAGCTGAAGCCGTTCATCCGCGGCACGCCAGCGCTCTCCAGGATCTTCCCGGAGAAAAGCCGCGACGGCGCTGATTCGGTTTTCCTGAAGGAACACCGTGACGGGCTCGGTGCGCTGCTGATCAGCGGCGCCAATTCGCCCGCATCGCTGTCGCAGGTTACCATGCACCGGCAGGTGCAGGACGATCTGGCCAAGTGGGAAACGAACGCCGCCGGCGATCCGGAGCTGCAGGCCAACAGCCGGTCACGCGCGGACGAGTTCGCGAAGATCTTCAAGTGCTCGACGCCGCTGGTGATGCCGGGGTGCCGGATCACCAAGAGCTTCGAGGCCGGCTCGCAGGAAATGCCCTATGTGCCGTGCCCACAGTGCCGGCACATGCAGGTCCTGGAGTGGGAGAACATGCTGGCCACCCTCGATCCGGATAAGCCGGAGGAGGCGCACTTCACCTGTGTGGCCTGCGGCTTCCCGATCGAGGAGCACCATCGCGCCGAGCTGCTCGCCGGCTTCGAGTGGCGTGCCCACAATCCCAAGGCAAAGCGGTATCACCGCAGCTTCTGGATCTGGAGCGCGTATTCGTACCTGCAGAGCTGGGCACGTATCGCGCGTGAGTGGCTCAATGTTCGCGGCGACAGCGCCGCTGAACAGACGTTCCTCAACGACACGGCCGGCAAGGCGCACCAGACCAAGGGTGAAGCGCCGCCATGGGAGAAGCTGCGGGATCGCGCCGCGGCGGCGCACTACACGAAAGGCACGATCCCGCACACCTACCTGGTGACCGCGCTCGGCATCGACTGCCAGGCCGATCGCGTGGAGTGGCAGCTGGTCGGCTTCGGCCGCGACTTCCGGCGCGCCGTGGTCGACTACGGAATCATTCCGGGTCATATCTCGGATGCGACATGCCGCGACCGGCTCGACGCTTTGCTTGCCCAGACGTGGCTTAACGAGGCTGGCCGGCGTGTCGGGATCGATCGTGCCGCGATCGACGGCAACGCCTGGACGGAGGATGTGTGGGACTGGGCGCGACGCCATCCGCGCTCGAAGCTGATCATGGTGCGCGGCCGCGGCGAGGACCACGCGGCGCGTATCGCCCGCGTGAAGCGGGAGCGCAACGACAAGACTGGCAAGCTGCTGAAGTACGCCGGCCGCTTCTTCAACTTCGGCGCCTCGGTGCTGAAGATGGCGCTGTACCGCGATCTGGCGAAGGACGATCCCTTGGCGAAGGGCTTCGTCGCCTTCCCGCGCGGACTCGACGACGAGTATTTCCGGCAGCTGACGGCCGAACGTCGCCAGCCGGTGAAACGTCTCAGCAAATACGGCTTCACGGTGTATCGGTGGGTGAAGGATCCGGCGCAGGCCAACGAGGCGCTCGACACGATGCTGCAGGCCGAGACGGCTGCGAACAACTGGGGCATCCGCGGTCTGCCCGACGCGATCTGGGCCCGGCTCGAGCAGGAGCGCGAGGGGCCGGCTGCGCCGGCCCAGGGTGACCTCGAGGACCTTATGAACGCGCCGCGCACGGCGACACCGCCGGCCGCGGCTACCGTATCCGAACCGCGCCGCTTCTTCCGCCGCCGCGGCGTCGGCCGCTCGAGCATGATGGGGTGACTGCGATGGCTTGGACGCAGACTGACGCCGACCGCATCCGCAAGGCCATCGCCCAGGGCGTGCTCGAGGTCGAGCACGACAACAAGCGCGTGCGCTACCGGAGTCTCGATGAGATGCAGCGCACGCTCACGATGATCGAAGGTGAGCTTGGTACAGCTGCCGGCAAGGCGCCTGTGCGGCAGTTCCGCTTCGTCTCGACCAAGGGTCTGTGATGTCCATGATGGCCAAGCCGCGGTATCGGGTCGCCGCCGGCAGCGCGCCGTTGCCGCGCCAGGCCTCGATCGATACTGGCCTGGAAGCTGGACGCACGGGCCGTCGCCTGTCGACATGGCTGCCGACGCGCGCACACGTCAACACGCTGATCGCGGGTTCGGGCGGCACTGTCCTGGCGCGGTCGCGCTACCTTGGGCGCAACAACGGCTATGCCGCCGGCGCGATCGAGGCGTGGGCGTCGGCATCGGTGGCTACCGGCATCATGCCAGCCTGGAAGGTCAAGGGCGCCCGGCAGCGGAAGAAGGGCCACGAGCTGTGGCGCGCGTGGACGGATGAGTCCGACGCCGAGGGCCTGACCGATTTCTACGGGCAGACGCGGCGTGCGTCGCGCGAGCTTTACATCGCCGGCGAGGTGTTCTTCCGCAAGCGGCCACGCCTGTTGTCGGACGGTCTGACGGTGCCGCTGCAGCTGCAGATGCTGCCGTCGGAAATGCTCGATCCCAACTTCACCACGACGGCGCCGAACGGCAATGCCATTCGCCAGGGTATCGAGTTCGACCGCATTGGCCGGCGGGTGGCGTACCATTTTTGGCAGGAGCATCCCGGCGACACGACGGTGTCGCTCGCCCGCAGCGGCGAACGGGTGCGGGTGCCGGCCAGCGAGGTGATCCACGTTCTCGACCCCGTCGAGGCGGGCCAGATCCGCGGTCTCACGCGCTTCAGCGCCGCCATGGTCAAGCTGTGGGTGCTCGACGGCTACGATGACGCGGAGCTGGAAAGAAAGAAGACGGCCGCCCTGCATGCCGGCTTCGTGACCCGGACGGATCCCGACGGCGATCTCTACGACAAGGCCGCGGAGGAGGCGGCGAAGGACGCTGACGGCATCGCGGTGCCGACGCTGGAGCCCGGGACGATGAAGGTCCTGCTGCCGGGCGAGGATGTGAAGTTCTCGACGCCCGCGGACTCTGGCTCCTCGTACGAGCCGTTCCAGTACCGGACGCTGCTGCAGGTCTTCATGGCGCTGGGGATCCCGTACTACGAGGGCACTGGCGACCTGAAGCAGGCCAACTACTCCAGCCTGCGCCAGGGCATGCTGAAGTTTCGGCGCAGCATCGAGGCGTTCCAGCATTCGGTGCTCGTGTTCCAGCTCTGCCGCACGGTGTGGCGTTGGTTCCTGGATGCAGCGGTTCTGGCCGGCGCCTTGGATCTGCCGGACTACGCCTCCAACCCGAAGCCGTACCTTGTCGTCGAGTGGATCCCGCCCAAGTGGGAGTGGGTCGATCCCTTCAAGGACATCAAGGCGGAAATCCTCGCGATCGTCGCCGGGCTCAAGGCCCGCAGCAGCGTCATCAAGGCGATGGGCGGCGACCCCGAGCAGGTCGACGAGGACCGCCGTGACGACCGGGATCGCGAGCAGAGCTTCGGTCTGTCGTCGAGCGCGCCCGGGATCGGCGATAATGGCGGACCGCCGATGGACGATGAGCCTGGCGCCGGACGCCAACTGAACGACAACCTGGCATCACTGATGCGCCTCGTTAAGGCGTTCAGTGCCGACGAAGCTTCCGCCGCCGCCTGACGCAAGGACACGACCAATGCAGCGCTTCGCGTATCCGCGCGTGGCGGCGCGGCTCTTCGGCCGGCCGCTTGCGATCGACCCGCCACGGCTGAAGGCGATCATGGATGCGCTAGGTGAGCGCATTGTCATCGGCGCCTTTGATGATGACGATGGCGAAGCACTGCCTTCGCGTGCCGACATCATGGCACGTCGTCTGGGCGCAATCGCCGGCGGCAAGATGGTGCAGGTCGCCGACGGCATGGGGGAGTACTGCCTGACGCCGGGCGGCGTCGCCGTCATCCCCGTGGTGGGCCCGCTGGCGCAGCGCTTCGATTGGCTGGCGGCAGTATGCGGCTTCGCGACGTACGAAGGCCTTGGCGCGACGCTTGACGCTGTTGTGCAGGATGGCGCGGTGCGCGCGATCCTCTTCGATGGCGACACGCCAGGCGGCGAGGCCATGGGGATGTTCGACCTGGCCGACAAGGTCATGGCGGCACGTGCCGTCAAGCCGGTCTGGGCCTGCGCCAATGGCCTGGCCGCCTCGGCCGGGTACGGGGTCCTTGGCTCGGCCGGCCGCCTGACCCTGCCGCGGATGGGCTATGTCGGGTCGATCGGCATGCTCGCCATCCATGTCGACCGGTCTGGGGAGGATGAGCAGCGCGGCCTGAAATACAGCGCGATCTACAGCGGCAAGCGCAAGATCGATGGCTGGGATCATGCGCCGCTGACCAAGGACGCGCGCACGCGCCTCCAGGAGGACATCGACGACGGTCGGCGCATGTTCGCCGATCTTGTCGCGCGCCAGGGCCGCATCGATCAGAAGGCGGCGTTGGATACCGAGGCGGACTTGTTCCGCGACGCCGAGGCGGTGGATCTCGGCCTGGCGGACTACGTGATGAGCTTCGACGACACGCTTGCGGAGCTCGAGGAAGTGGCGGCCGGCCGGCCGGCCAACGCGGCCGTGCGTTACGCGGCCAGGAAGACCGGAGAACCGGACATGACGAAGAAGGCGACGGCCGGCGAGGACCCGGCCGTGAATGAGGACAAGCAGCCGGCACCGCCGCCGGCCGATACGAAATCCGAAGGCGCACCTGCGCCGGCCGAGCCTGCCAAGGACCAGGCGACGGCAGCGGCCGCCCAGGCCGAGGCGTCGCGAACCAAGACGATCGTCGAGCTGTGCGCGCTTGCCGGTCTGCCGGCGATGGCGCTGGGCTTTATCAACGCGAAAGCCAGCGTCGACGACGTGCGGGCCAAGCTGGCCAAGGCCAAGGCCGACGCCGTGGACCGCAACCCGGTCGACGGCACGCCGCCGCAATCGTCCGCGCCGGTCATCGACGTCGCCGCGCTCTACGCCCAGCGCAACGCGGCGCGCGGCTGACATCGTCCCCACGGACACAGGAGAGAACATCATGGTCGAGAAGACCGAGGGCAAGTATGCCGGCGAGGCCATCGTCAGCGAGGCCAACGGCGCGCGTTCGCGTGATGCCATCGTCGTGGTCAGCGGCTCGGGGATCCTGTCTGCGATGACGGTCCTGGGCCGCACGCTCGTTGGCGCCGCCGGCGCCGCGGTGGCGTTCGCCGGCAATGTCGGCAACGGTGCCATGGGCGCCATCACCGTCGGCGGTGCCGCCAAGCTCGGGGTGTACAAGCTGGTCATCACCGAGCCCGCCACCAATGCCGGATCCTTCATCGTCGAGGATCCTGACGGCAAGTTCGTCGGCCGCGGCAACGTGGCAGCCGCGTTCAACGGGGGCGGCTTGTCGTTCACTCTGGCCGACGGTGCGACGGACTTCGTCGCCGGCGACGGCTTCAATATCACCGTGTCCGGCGGAACGGTAAAGCACACGGATTTCGACGCGACGGCCACGGACGGCAGCCAGGTCGCCGTCGGCATTCTCTATGACGGGGTCGATGCGACCGCGGCCGACGTCCGGGCCGTTGCGTTCTCGCGCGACTGCGAGGTGAACAAGGCCGAGCTGGTCTTCACCGGCGCGCCGGACGCCGGCCAGAAGGCGCAGGCCTACGCCGACCTGGCCCGCGCCGGCATCATCGCGCGCTGATCGCAGCGCGCCCCTCCAATCCATCTCCGCGTCCGATCGGCGCGGCCCATTGAGCGACCCGCCGGGATAGCGCCGGCCGGGCGAAGGAGAGTTTCACCATGTTGGACGTGTTCAAGGGGACCGGCTTCGATGTCCTCTCGTTGACCGCCGCGGTCAACAAGCTGCCCTACGTACCGGGCCGCCTGGGCCAGCTCGGCCTGTTCAATGAGTCGGGAATTTCGACGACCGTGGTTGCCATCGAGGAGCTTAACGGCGTCCTCACCCTGGTCGCAGCGACACCGCGCGGCGGCCCCGGTCAGCAGAACATCGCCGAGAAGCGCACCATGCGCATGCTGAAGGTGCCGCACATCCAGCTCGACGACACGATCAATGCCGATGAGGTGCAGAACGTGCGTGCCTTCGGCAGCAACGACCAGCTGCTCGGGGTCGGCCAGGCCATTACCAGCCGCATGGGCCGGATGACCCCGAAGATCGATGCGACCCTGGAATTCCACCGGATCGGTGCGATCAAGGGCATCGTCATGGACGCAGACGGCATCACGCCGCTCTACAACCTGTTCACAGAGTTCAACGTCGCCCAGGAAGCTGAGGTCGACTTCGATCTCGACAATGCCAATCCGGCATCCGGCGCGGTGCGCACGAAGTGCACGGCGGTCGTCCGGCTGATCACGGACAACCTGCTCGGCGGCACGACCTTCCAGCGCATCCACGCCATGTGCGGGGATACCTTCTGGGACCAGCTGATCGCCCACAAGGAAGTGCGGGAAACCTACCTCAATCAGCAGGAGGCCGCGCAGCTGCGCCAGGGTGTCGCCTACGAGACGCTGAACTACGGCGGCATCACGTTCGAGAACTACCGGGGCAAGGTCGGGTCGATCAACTTCATCGATCCGACGAACGCCCATTTCTTCCCGGTGGGTGCGCCTGGGCTGTTCGATCACTTCAACGCACCGGCCGACCTGTTGGAGACGGTGAACACCGTGGGCCTGCCCCGCTATGCGCGGGTCTACCCGGACCAGAACGGCAAGCAGGCCCACCTCGAGGTGCAGGCGAACCCCATCCTGCTCTGCACCCAGCCCAAGGTGCTGATCAAGGCGCGGAACACCTGATCCATCATGTCGGTCGACCTCTCCATCGTCGACGATGCCTGCGCCGAGGCTTTCGGCGAGGCCGTCACGATCCCGTCGCTGTCGCCCGATCCCGTCGTCGCGATCGTGCGGCGCGGGACGCGGCGCGACGTGCTGGGCTCGGGCGCCGGTGACTTCGCCTCGCCGGCGTGGGTGATGGAGATCCGGAAGTCCGTATGGCCGTCGCCGGCGAAGGGTTCGGCGGTCACACTGGTCGACGGCGATTTCGTGGTCGGGGCCAGGCCCGACCAGGACGATGCCGGCACCGCCTGGATCATCGACCTGAAGAAGCTCTGACATGCCGCTCGCCGTCCGCGAACAGATCCTCGCCGCGCTGCTCGCGCGCCTCGGCGCCCGCCTGGCGCCGGCGGGTGACGGCCAGGCCGCCGTGCCGCTGCGCCGCAACCCGGGCGACTCGCAGACAGAGCGGACCGCCGTCGACCAGTACGACGGCGGCCATGAGGCGGCGTACGCGAGCGACACGGCCCAGAGCCTCTACAGCTTGGCCGTCGAGCTCGAGCTCTTCGCCCCGGACGGGACGCAGCTCAACGAAATCTATGCCCGGGTGCGCGACGCGATCGACGACGACGTCACCTTCGGCGGGCTGGCCCAGGACGCCCGGGAGCGCGGCCTTGGCGCGCTGGTCCCGGGCACCGTGCCGGGGCATCCCGACGTCATCGGCGCGGTCCTGACCGTCGACATCGAGTTCTTCACGCTCGACCGCAGCGTGAGATCACAACTTTAGCAGCCAAGAGGAAATCCGATGCGAGTCCAGGTCCTGACGCCGTGGTGGCGCGACGGCGTCGATCAACCGGTCGGCTCCTTCGTCGAGGTCGACGAGCCGCTCGTGCGCGCCCTGAAGGGCACGCTGAGTCAGGAAGACATCCCGAATGCCCCCGGAGAGAGCGAACGATCCCCCGCCGGCGATCCGGCCGGCGGGGGCGGCGATGTCGCGGCCGGGGCCGACGCGAACGCCGTTCGCGAGGAGGTTTGAGCATGGCCAAGCGCAGTCGTTTCGCGGCGATCCTCGCCAAGCAGGAGTCGGTGCCCGGCACCTTCGTGGCGCCCAGCACCACGACGGACGGCATCCTGGTCGAGCGGCCGACGCTGCGGATCAACAACCAGGTGGTCGACACGGCCGAGGTATCGGGCTCGCTCGACTCCCTGGCGCCGATCGTGGGCGGGGCGCAGTGCGAGATCTCGTTCCCGCTCTACGTCAAGGGTTCGGGCGTTCCCGGCGTCGCCCCGGAATGGGGCAAGGTGGCCAAGGCCTGCGGCCTGGCCGAGGTGGTCACGCTGCAGACGATCACCGGCAGCACGATCGCCTTGTCGACCGCCACCCGCATCACCGATTCGGGCGCCGGTCTGGCGGGGCTCACGGTCGGCACGCCGTTCCATCTCGTGACGGCGGCGGGCCAGAAGGGCGAGGGGATCGTCACGGTTTCGGCCGCCGGCCAGATCGACTTCACGCGGCTGGATGCAGGTCCTGCGTTCGCCGCCGAGGTGGCGGGCGCGACCTTCACGATCCGCTACGGCGTGGCGGCCGTGGCCGCGACCGCCGGCAGCGTGACCGGGCTGACCGCCCAGGCGCCCTGGGGCAACACGGCGCAGCAATACCGGGGCATGCCCGTGCTGCTTTCGGGCAACCCGGCGGCGCCGGAGTATGTCGTGGCCAGCGACTACAGCGCCGCGCGCGTGGCCGCCATCACCAAGACCATGGGATCGGCGCTCGACGTCACGACCAAGGCCGGGATCGCGGCCAACGTGCGCTATCAGCCGACATCGGCGGATGCGCCGGCCCATTCGTGGGAGATGTACCGCGACGGCCTGCGCTGGCGCTTTCGCGGCGGCGTCGGCGACCTCTCCATCGAGCAGACCGCCGCGAACGTGTGGCGCTTCAACGTGCGTATCACCGCCCTGTTCGAGGGGCGTGCCGACGCCGCCATGCCGACGCCGACCTACGACGCGACACGGGCCGGCGTGTGGCGCGCGTCGCGCTTCGCGATCGACCGGCTGCCGACCGGCATCTCGCGCATGACCGTGGCGCTCAACAACCAGCTGGCGTACCCGGACGATCCGAACGATACCGAGGGCTTCGGGCCGCCGCAGATCGTCGATCGCAACATCCGCTTCACGGCGAACCCGCTGGCGACATCGGTGGCGACCCGCGACCTGATGTCGAAGCTGCGCGGCGGCCAGGACATCATGGTCGATGCCCAGCTGCTGGGCGCCGGCGCCAGCAAACCCGGCAACCGCGCCGCCCTCACCATGCCGGCCGTCACCTTGACCGCCAACGACGACGGCGATTCGAATGGCTTCGTGAGCGAGGAATTGCAGGGCAAGCCCTCGGAGCGCGACGCCGGCTTCATGCTCACCCTCTGGTAGGATCCGATGTCCGCTCCCGTATCGACGAAGCTCGCGCTGACCTTCACGCCGCCCGGCGCGACTGGCGATCCGCCACCGGTCTACCTCTACCGGCCGCCCACCGAGCGGCAGCGCGAGCAGTGGCGCGCGCGCGTCACCTCGATCGCCGGCGCCACGATGTCGCCGGCGCGGTTGCGCGAGGTCGCCAAGGCCGGCATCGACGCGCTGTGCGATGATGCCGAGGACCGCGCCGCGCTGCTCGGCCTGATCGATGCCGCGCAGCGGGCCGATGATGCCGGCCGTGATATCGCCACCCGCGCCGCGCTGGTCGCGGTCGGGCGCGCGGCGGCCGCGGAGGATGATCCGGCGGCCGCGCTGCTCGATGCCGAGCTCGCCGGTCTGCAGGCGGAGGCGGCCGCGGCCGCGCTGTCGCCGCGGCAGGCGGACCAGCTCGAGCAGCTCGACGCGATGCTGCGGCGCCTGCACCCGCCCTACGCCCGCGAGCTGGAGCGCCGCATGCTGTGGGCGAGCCTCTCGCCGCGCGTCGCCTGCAGCCTGTTCCTGACCGGCTGGCGCGACGTGATCGGTCGCGACGGCCAGCGCGTGCCGTTCAAGCGTGTCGGCGGCGAGGTGCCCGACGAGCTGATCGACCGGCTGCCGACCGATCATGCCGCCATCGTCGGCGCGCAGATCCTGACCGCGATCTTCCCCACGGGAGAAGACGCAAAAAAGCCCGCCTCGCCGTCTGGATCGCCAGGCGTCGCGACGAGTTCTTCGACGACAACGGAGATCCCGTCGAGCGCACAGACGGCGGCGACGGCTGGCTGATCGGGCCGGACGACGGTCCGGCATTCTACCGCACCAACCCGGCGCTCGACCTCGATCCGGTCTGGCGCCGGATCTTCGATCTCTACGCCACCGCGCGGCCGCAGCCCGGCATCCTGCCCCTGCCCAGGGGGCAGGGCATGCCGCCGCTGCTGCTGCCGCTGCCGGCACCGCCGGGCCCGCTGCCCGAGGCTGGCGGCCTGCTCGACCAGGGCGCCTGGCTGATGGCGATCTTCGACCTGATGCAGGCGGAAGACGCGCGCCTGGCAAAACGGACGTGACGGAGCCCCGCCGGTGAAGTTCAACTTCGACTTTCCGGCCGGCGAGCTGCAGAAGGCACAGGTCGAGTCGAAGAGCGCCGCGGCGCAGCGGGTGACGGCGGCCACGCGCAAGGCGGCCGACGATCTGCAGCGCGTGTTGCGCGACCAGGTGCGCAGCGCCGGGCTGGGCCCCGGCCTCGAGAAGGCGTGGCGCGTCGAGCACTGGCCCAAGGGCGACAAAGCCTCGCTGCATCCGGCGGCGTTGGTCTGGTCGAAAGCGACGGCGCTGCACCGTGCCTTCGGCCAGGGCGCGACCATCACTGCCCGCGTCGGGCAATGGCTCGTGATCCCGCTGCCCGAGGCGATCGCCCGCGGCTGGGACCGCGCCCTGGTCGACCGCAAGCTTGGCGCCCTGAGCGGCGCCGCCATGCCGAGGCGCTTCGCGCAGACACGGCTCGCGGCGCGCGCGCTGGGCGAGCTGCGGTTTGTCGCGATCAATAACGGCAAGGCGCTGCTCGTCGCGAACCCGCCGAAGCGCGGCCGCGGCCGCGTCAAGCACAGCACCGATCCCGGCCGCAAGGACATCGCCATGCCGGCCGGCGAGCGGGGCATCCCTCTGTTCGTGCTGGTGCGGCAGACGCGCGTCGCGAAGCTGCTCGACTTCTCCGGCGCCGCGAAGTCCGCCGGCACGTCGTTCAACGCGTTGCTCCGGGCAACCGTGAATGCAGGTCAGCAAGGATCGTGACTGTCCTGGCCAACTGGTCTTCGAGCTTGCTGACACGTCCCTGCAGCCGCTCCGCGTGCTCGATCATTGGCGCGACGGTCGTCATCAAGCTCAGGAGCGCGCTGCGCATCTGTTCTGGTGTCAACGTTTCCCGCTCTTCAATGACCTCGCGGGCGATGGATACGGCTGCGCTCGCGGTCGTGAGGGTGGACCGCAGTTTGTCGTCGGCAGTCATGTCGTCTCCTTTGGGATGCGCCCGCGGACATATGCCTGTTTGAACCTCTTGATGTCGAGGCGATGAAAATGGGTGGATCGATGATTTCCGCTCGCTTCGGCGTCGAGGGCGATGAGGCCGTCGAAAAGGCGCTGAAGAAGATCGAGGACGGTTCGCGGGCCGCGGCACAGGGTTTCAAGGAGGCTGGCGACGCCGGCACGGCGAGCGCCGATCAGATCACGCGGGCGCTCAAGACCGTCGAGGAGGGTGAGCGCCAGCTCGCGGCCGCCTTCAAGGATGCGCTCGAGTCGGGCCGCACCACCGCCGACCAGATGCGAACCGCGCTGGAGGATCTCGGCGGCAAGGCCGGCGCCGCTAGCGGGCAGATCGGCGACGCGGCGCGGCGCGCCAATTCGGCGCTCGGGGAACTGAACCTCGGCGCGGTCACGGCTGGCAGCACGATCGGCAACGTGCTGGGCGAGGCCGTGACGCGTGCGGCTGGGGCGATCGTCGACCTCGGCAAGAGCGTGTTCGCGGCCTACGGCCAGATGAAGGACCTGGCCGAGCAGACGGGCCTCACCATCGCCCAGATCCAGGCTTGGCGGCAGGTGGTGGCCAAGAGCGGCGAGGACGTCGACATCCTCAACCGGGTCATGGTCGTCGCCAGCCGCAATATCGGCTTGGTGGCCGAAGGCAACCAGCGGCTGACGGCTGTCCTGGACCGCCTCGGCGTCGGCGTGCTGAGGGCGGACGGCAGCCTGCGCGATTTCAACGGCATCGTGCGCGATATCATCGACGCCATGGCGCGCCTCGATGACCAGGCGACGCGCAATGCGCTGGGTGCGCAGTTCTTCGGCACGGGGTGGATCAAGCTTGCCGACGCGTTCAAGGACGGCGTCAAGGATGTCGACGCTGCCACGGATGCACTCGTTCGGCATCGTGCACTGATCGACGAGGGCGCGCGCGAGAAGATTGAGGCGCTGACAAAAGTCGTCAACAGCTCCAGCGAGGCGTGGAAGGGGCTAGCTCTCAACATCGTTGCGGGCGCGTCGCCAGCGCTGATCCAGGTGGCCAAGGATGCGGAAGGGGCGACAACCAGCTTCTCGAAATTTCTTGAGGTTGTGTCCAAGTGGGGTGGAGGTCTACCCAGCCTGTCGGGCGTGCTGGGATTTCAGTTCGGTCTCTCGCTCACGTCGCCGCAGTACGGGCCGCCGACGCCCACTGGGTCGCAGGCATCGCCACGCACGCGCGAAGCGCAGCTCGAGGCTGAGCTGGTCGCTTCGCTCAAGCATCACGGTGGAGAGACGATCGATTCGGCGCGCATTCGTGCCGCGCTGAATAAGGTCCGTGACGAAATTCTCCGTGTTGCATCGGATGAAGTGTCCGAGGCGTTGTCGGTCCACTTTTACGACAATTCGCCTGGCACAAGTCGCGGCTACTTCAATCCTGGCAAGTCTGAACCCTATGGCCCGCCGCTGCCGCCAGGCTGGGGCAAGCGCGGCGGTGGTGGTGGCGGTTCGGTCGATCAGACGGCGAAGGAATACGAGCGGGCAAAGGAGGCGCTCGACAAGTACCTGGACTCGCTGGCGCGCGAATCGGACCTCAGCGATGAGAGCGCGCGCGAACGCGCCGGCCATGTCGCCGAGCTGAAGGCCGAGGAGCTGGCACGCGCCAAGGTCCTGCGCATGACCGAGGATCAGATCCAGGCGGTCGGCGAGGAGGCGAAGGCGCGGGCGCTGGCGGCGTACGACTCAAAGAAGGCGCAGGAGGATCAGCGGCGCGCGTCTGAGCAGGCGCAGCGCGAGATGGAGCGGATGGCCGAGCGCGAGGCGCAGCTGCTGCAGCAGCCGGCCGAGCAGGCGATCCGCAACGTCTATTCGCTGACCACCGACATCTTCAAGGACGCGATGTCGGGCAACCTGGACAGCTGGGAGGACTTCTGGAAGCGGGCCAAGGATATCGGGCGGCAGTATCTCGCTGAGCTGGCGACGCTGCTCGTGATCCGCCCGCTCATCCAGCCGCTGATCAGTGTCGCGGGCCTCGGCGGCCTGGTGCCCGGCGGCATGGGCGGCGGTGCCGCTGGTGGTGTGGGCGGCGGCATCGGGTCGATCGGCGCCGGCGTGCCGTACCCGTCGGCCGGCGCATCGCTCGGCGGTGGCGGTCTGCTCGGGGGTATGCCCGGCGGCGGCCTGTTTGGCGGCAGTGGTGATCTGTTCGGCCTCGGCGGCTTCCTGCGCACACCGTTGTTCGGTGGCTCGCTGGGATCGGTGGCGTCGTTCGAAGGTGTCATCCCCGGCATGACCGGGGCGGAAGCCTACAACTATATCTCCGGTCTTCCGGGGCAGAGCGCTGGTTTGACGGTCGGCGGTGCGCTCGCCGGCATCGGCTCGATCGGCCTCGGCGCGTACAGCTTGAGCCAGGGCAACACGATCGGCGGCATCTCGGGTATCCTCGGCGGCGGCCTCGGGCTCCTCGGCGCGGCGGTGCCGGCGCTGGGCTTCCTCGGTCCCGTGGGGATGGGGATCGGGCTGATCGGCGGGTTGCTGGGCGGCCTGCTGGGCAAGAAGCCCAAGACGCCACAGGAGGTCACCAACATCAGCTTCGCCGGCGGCGCCATGTCGTCGGCCATGGCGATGAGCCGCGGCCGCTCGCTGGGCACCACCGGCCAGGCGGCGTCGGGCTTCACCGATGCGTTCGGCGAGCTGCTGTCCGGCTACGGCCTGTCGCTGGGGCCAGGGGCGATCGGCGGCTACATCCTCAACTCGGTGGGAAAAAACACCGGCAACCAGTTCATCGTCGGGCTGGGTGACTATAACCGCGATCCGCGCGAGAGCCGGGCCGGCCTGCGCTCGCCCGAGGAGGCGATCGGCGTGCTGGCCGGCCTGCTGCTGCGCGAGAACGCGCGCGGCGGCACGCTCGGCGGCGCCGGCTTCACGCCGACGGTGTCGCAGATCGTCCAGAACACCGACCTCGACTCGCTGGATGCGATCAAGGCGGCGCTTGATTTCGCGCCGGTGTTCGACGACCTGCAGAAGGGCACGCAGAACGTCACGGCGATGGACCGGGCGCTGCGCGAGCTCGACAAGCAGTACGATGCCGTCGCCGCGCAGACGCGGCAGTACGGCCTCGATGTCGGCCTGGTCGAGAAGCGCCGCCAGGAAGCGATCGCCCAGCTCGCCATTGACGCCAATGCCGATTATCGCCGCCGCGAGATCGGCCTGACGCCGGGTGGCCAGCTGCGGCTGGCGCTGGAGGATAACGCCAAGGGCCGCGAGCAGGCGCTGAAGGAGGCGGCGACGCTCAACGCGGTGAGCGGCGTGCTGGTCGATATCAACCAGATCGAGCGCACCTTCGCGGCCGAGCGCAAGGCGATCATCGACCAGGCGCTGGGCACGACGCTTCAGGACCTGGCGCGCGGCACGGACACCATCACCGCAGCCGAGCTCGCCGTGCGCGGCCTCAACCAGCAATTCGATAACCTGGCCGGCCTGGCTGAGGCGGCGGGCGGGAATGTCGGCCTCGTGCGCATCCGGGCGCAGGAGGCGATCAACAAGCTGGCAACCGATGTCAATGCCGACTATCGCCGCCGCTCGCTGCTGATGACGCCGGAAGGGCAGCTGCAGGTCGCGCTCGAGGATCTCGAGGTCGAGCGCAAGGCGGCGATCGCCAACGCGCAGTACCTCAACCAGACGGTGACAGGCGCGCTCGCCGACATCGACCAGATCGAGGCCTACTACGCCGCCCGCCGCGTGCGCATCGTCGAGGACTCGAACGCCGCCATGGCGCAGTCGATGCAGGGGCTGCGGGACGTCTACAACAACATCCTGTACGGCTCGCTGAGCGGCGTCAGCCCGGGCGCGGCGGCGAGCGGTTCGCAGGCGACCTACATGGCCACGCTGGCACAGGCCCGCGGTGGCGACCGCACGGCGCTGCAGCGCCTGGGCAGCGATGCCAGCGCGTATATCACTGCGCTGGCGGGCGCGTACGGTCACGGCGAGCGCTTCGGTGCCGGCCGTGAGCAGGTCCTTGCCGACCTGGCGTCATTCCTCGGGACCCAGCCGGCCAACACCGCCGGCGGCGGGAACGCCGATCTCAGCGAAGCGGCCCGCGTCATCGCCCAGCAGTCCGAGCTCATCGACCAGCTCACCGCCCAGGTCGAGGTGCTGACAGACCAGATGGCGTTGTTCCTCGCGCAACAGAGACGGTCCTGATGACGATCCAGCTCATGTACCCGCCCTATCCGGCGGGCACGATCGACTATCCCGGCGGGACGCTGGAGGTCCAGGTCAACGAGGTCGTGACGTATCAGGACTTCTCGCCGGCGGACAACCAGGCGCTGCTGATGATCGCCTATCCGTGGGACCCGGTGTCCGGCGCGCCGGCGATCGTGCCGGCGTCGACGCACGGCTACAACTCGTTCGCCCGGAACGTCGATGATCCTCTGATCTTCCTCCCTGCGACGCATTTCCCGCCGCTGCTCGCGGAGGGTTTCAACTTCGAGGACCAGCTGTTCGACGGTATCGATCCGGCCTCGGGCGCGAGCGAGTCGGGCACCGGCTTCGGTGACATCACCCTCTCCGATCCCGGCGGCGAGCTCGACGATGCCATCACGCGATATGCGTGGGACGGCCGCAGCATTTCGATCTTCCGCCCGGATTTCACGCGCATCGCGGCGCTGGGTTGCGACAAGGTGCTGTTCTCGGACGAAGAGAAGCGGCTCAAGGTCAAGCACCGCCAAGGCAGGCTGTACGAGACGCCGCTGCTGGGGCGCTATGACGGCAGCGGCGGGCTGGGTGGCGACGCGGCGCTGAAGGGGCAGCCGATACCGCAGGCCTACGGCCGCGTGTTCAACGTCGAGCCGCGGCTGATCAATGCGGAAAAGCTGATCTACCAGTGGCACGACCGCCAGGTGAAGGCCGTCACGTCGATCCGCGACGGCGTTTCGGAGTACACGCTGACGGGCGGCAATTTCGACACATACGCCGACCTGGATGCCCTGGCGTCGGTCCCGGTAGGCCAGGCCGTCAAGGGCAGCGCCGACGGCTGCTTCCGCCTGGGGTCGGCGCCGGCATTGAGCTTGCGGCTCGATGGCTGGGGTGATGACGAGAACCTGCTGCTGCACGGCATCTCGAGCATGGTGCAGTTCTACCAGGAGACGCGGGCCAACATCCTGCGCCGCATCGCGGTGTCCCGGGGACCTGACCCCGTGAAGGACTCCAGCACCCTGGCGATCGCGGCCGACGTCGACAACGCAGCCTTCTTCCGGATGAACGTGCTGCAGCCGGGGCCGGTGGGCTTCTATTTCGACAGCGATATCTCCATCGGGGCGGCGTGCGACAGGATCATGGCCGGCTGCCTTGGATGGTGGCGCATCGGGCTCAACGCCAAGTTGACGGTGAACCAGCTCGACAGGCAGACGCGGGCCGACTTCGTCATCGACCACCCGGCCGATACGAAGGGCACGCCCGAGATGATGGCCTGGTCGCCGCCGCGCTGGAAAACGCGGGTCGGCTGGCGGCACAACTGGGCGCCGCAGCTCAAGAGCGAGCTCGGCGCGGCGACGGCGAGCCAGCAGCTTCTGTACGGCGAAGAATGGACATACGTCCAGGCGCAGGACGATGCCGTGCAGCTGCTGCATGCCCAGGCGCCGGATGTGCCGATCGCCGGCGAGTACGCGCTGGAGGGCGACGCGGTCGCCGAGGCCGTCCGGCAGCAGGCGCTGCTCGGCGTCGATCGCCAGCGCTGGCGCATCCCCGTGCGGCTCGATCCGTTCGCCGACGTGCTCGGCCGCGTCTGCCAAGTGCGGGGCTACACCCGCTATGGGCTGGAGGCGCGCCTGATGACGGTGGTGCGCGTCGAAGCGGTGGCCGGCCTCAACTACGTCACGCTGGACCTGTGGGGCTGACATGGCGCGTGCGCTCTTCCTGTCACCGCGGTCGATCGGCGAGGCGACGCTCACCGCGTCGTCCGAGGCGTTTCCCGTCGGCAACCTGAAGCTGGCGGCGCAACCCTCGAAGGTCTGGCGCTCGGCGACGTCGAACCCCTGGGTCGTCATCGACATGGGCGCTGCCGTCGCCGTCGACACGCTGGCGATGGTGGGCGTGACGTTCGGCGGGGGCGACTTCTGGCAGCTGCGCGGGGCCTCGTCACAGGCCAACCTCACGGCCGCGCCGGGCTACGATTCGACGAGCGTGTCGGTGTGGCCGGTGACGGGCAAGCCGGCCGATGCCGGCTGGCTGCAGCACACATGCCTGCTGCGGTTGCCGTCGGTCCAGACCTTCCGGTGGTGGCGCATCGATTTCGCCGGCACCCTCGTGCAGGCCGGCGTGCTGCTGCTGGACAAGGCGATCACGCCGTCCGTGAACTTCTCGCGCGGCTGGGAACTCGGCGACGAGCCCGCCGACAGGGTCGTGCCGACGCCGTACGGACGCACCCTGGTCGAGCCGCGCGACAACCCGCGGGTCAAGTCGCTGCCCTGGAACCTGCTGACCGAGGCCGATGCGATGGCGGCCGGCGGCATGGGCGACCTGCTGCGCGAGCGCGGCACGGCGAAACCGTTCCTGCTGTGCCTGGACCCCGAGGCCACGACCTACCTGCACCAGTACACAATCTACGGCCTGCGCGTCGGCCAGCGCCGCCTGGCGAGCCCCTTCCGCCGCCGTCATTCGACCACCCTCCAGATCCGCGAGCTGCTCTGACATGAAGGAAATCTGGCTGACGCTCTGGGTGCTGTCCGGAGCGTTCGAGGCGCCCGATGGCGCGCCCGTGTTGGTGCACGAGGTTTTCACCGAGCGCGCCGACTGCGAGGCGCGGCGCCGCCTGATCGCGCCACAACTGCGCTGCGTGGCCGAGCCGTGGGCGCCGCGCGACGTGTGGCCGCGGCCGCTCGAGCGTCGTGGCCCGCAGCAGGTCACGAGGTAGTCCGCCATGGCCGAGCAGAGCGACGATTTCGTGCTGCAGCAGTCGACCACCACGGGGCTTGGTGACTACATCATCCCGTCGGCGGTATCTGGTTTCCGCACCTTCCTGGCTGTGTTCGGCAACGGCGGCGTTGCCGAGTATGTCGCGAGGCTGCCCGACTACTCGAAATGGGAGCACGGGTGGGGCGTCGTTTCCAACGCTAGCGGCGGGCGGATCACCCGCAACCTGCTGCGCTCGAGCACGGGCTCGCTGATCGACTGGCAGGCGGGCGACGCCATGCGCGTGGTCCACACCATCACCTCGGCCGATCGCCTGTGGCAGCTGCGGCGCAAGCATTACGGCTCCACCGAGCCGCCCTTGAAGCAGAAGGGCATGGACTGGCTGGACAGCACCGGCGCGCCGACCGGCACGGCGCACAAGCTGTGGGATGGGACGCAGTGGATCACGGTCGGCACGCTGAACGAGACGACGCACAAGTACCTGCGAAACCTCACCGATGATTTTCCGGCATGGACTGCCTATACGCCGGTCGTCACATCTTCCGTCGGCAGTTTTACATCGGTGTCGGCCAGCGGCTCCTACATACAGAGGGGCAAGCTCGTTGCGTTTCGAACGATCGTCACGATCACGACGAACGGGACGGCAGCTGGCGGTGTAGAGCTTACCCATCCGGTCGCGCCGATCGGGCCGCAGCAGAATTGTTCAGCGCACGCCAATGGACCAAGCAACTTCACGTGCTGGGCATCTATTCTGGCGTCGCCGGCGAAGCTCATTCTCCTGAAATACGATGGCACCTATCCAGGTGCCAGCGGCATGAGCCTGTACGCCAATGGCGTCTATGAGGCCGCGTGACATGACCCGCCTTGTGAAGGTCGTAGATGGCAAGTTGGTCGAGATGACCGAGGAAGAGGAAGCGCGGTCGCGCGCCGAGAATGCCTGTGTGCAGATGAAGACGGTCAAGGCGTTGACTGATCTGCTGGTCGCCAAAGGGATCATCACCCAAACCGAGGTCGACGCGGCCTTGAAAACTCAATCCGTAGGCGTCGTCAGGGGGTAGGCATGGACATCGGTGAGGTCGTTGGAGCGCTCGGCGTCAAGCTGTCGACGGCGCTGGCCGGCCTGGCCGGCGGCGTGGCACGCGTCGTGTTCATGAGCCAGGCCAACGCCATGAGCTGGAAGCGCGGCATGAGCCTGATCGCGCTGGGCGCGATCAGCGCGAGCTACCTGACGCCGCTGGTTGGGCTGGTGATCACGGTGGCGCCGGATGGCGCGCTCGATCGCGCCCTGGCTTTCGTCATCGGTCTGCTGTCGATGACGCTGATCGAGCTGGTGCTGCGGCTGGCCGACTGGTTCCGCGAGGATCCGCGGCGGGTGCTCGACTTCCTGCGGCCGGGCAGCACGCGTCCACCGACGGGAGGCCAGTCATGATGGACGCAGGGCTGTGGGCACTGTGGGTCGCCAACGCGGTGACATCGCTGGCGATCGCAGTCTGTGCGCTGTGGTACCTCCTTGAGAAGGCGCGCGGCCACCCGCTGTGGCTGCGCCTCTGCCTCTATGGCGCCGTCGTTGGCGGCCTCTTCAACATCATCGCCTGGCCCTATGACATCGAGCTCGGTCAGGTTGCCATCAATGCCGGCTTCGCCGGCACCATGATCTACCGCCTGCGCCGCCGCCGACTACTGGCGCGCTGACTGGCACCCATCATCGGAGCTTCACCATGCTTGTGACCCGCGAGCAGCTCGCGGCAATCATGCCGCGCGCCCATGCGACCGGTCGTGCCGAGCTTTGGCTGCCGTCGCTCAATGCCCAGATGCCGGCCTACCGCATCGATCGGGAACGCCGCATCGAGATGTTCCTGGCGACGATCGCTGAGGAAACCGGCGAGCTGCAGGTGCAGGCGGAGAACCTGAGCTATACAGGCGAACGGCTTTACGAGCTGTTCGCTGGCACGTTTCGCGATCTGGCCCAGGCCCGCGCGGTCGCGGCCCAAGGGCCGGAAGCCATCGCGAACTGGATCTATGCCGATGCGCGGCGATCGCCGGGTTTTCGTCTGGGCAACAACGCGCCGGACGATGGTTGGCGCTACCGCGGCCGTGGGCCCATGCAGCTCACGGGAAAGGCCAATTACTTCCGCTTTTTTGCTGCTGTCGGCATGCCGCTGGACACCGATCCGGACTACCTGCTGACGCCCGAAGGCGGTGCCCAGAGCGCAGCGCACTTCTGGGCTGCGAACGGCTGCAATGAGATCGCGGACAGCGGCGACTTCACGGCCTTGACCAGGAGAGTCAACGGCGGGCTGATCAATCTCGCTACGCGCCAGTATTACTGGGATCGCGCCCAGGCCGCGATCGGCGAGACGCCGATGCCAGAGGGCGAGGTGCCGCCGCGGCAGGCGCAGCCGCGCCTGCTGCTCGAGGGAACCACTGGCGACGACGTGCGGGCGTTGCAGGCAACGCTGAACCGTACCAGCGGCGCACCAGGCCTCGTCGAGGATGGCCACTTCGGACCGGCCACTGGGGGCGCGGTAAAGGTCTTCCAGGCTCGTGCCGGCTTGCATGTCGACGGCCTGGTCGGCCCGCTCACGCGCGCGGCGTTGGTGGCAGCGGCCGTGCCCGATAGGGCGCCGCCGGCGATGCCGACTTCCAGCGCGACACCAGCACCACGCGACTTCTGGGCCCAGCTCGGCGAGCTGCTGCGCCGTGTCTTCTGAGGAGAGGACATCATGGGCATGCCACGCGTCGAGGCCTTCGGCTGGCCAGCCTACGTCATTCTGTGGGGCTTCGGCGTCGTGGCGCTGGTCGTGCCGCCGATCCTCTTGGCGACCATTGCAGCGGCCATGGGCGCCCCGTGGCTTACGGCCTACGGCATCGTGCAGGCCGCCTGGGCGATCGTATTCGCCCGCTGGCTGACCGGGCAATGAGGAGACTTCCATGGTGGTGGTTTCAGGGCTGCTCGCGGCTATTCGGACGCCGGCGGCGAGGTACTTAGGCGCCGTGCTGCTGGCCGTTCTGCTGGTCGGCGGTGCCTACGTGAAGGGCCGGGTCGACGGGGTGGCCATCGAGCGCGGCCGCGTCTCGGCCGAGATCGAGAAAGCCCGCAAGGAGCGGATCCATGCCGAAGATCGCAATCGCTCTCTGTCTGATGACGAGTTGTTTGATCGGTTGCTCCCCGGCCGTCGTTGACACCTTCTGCACGCGCGGCCGGCAGATCATCGTGACGGTCGAGCAGGTGGCCGACATGCGGACCAGGGCGCAGCTCTACAGGTCGTTGGCCGAGCAGATCGTCACGAACAACGATCTGTATGCCGAGCGGTGCGAGTAGGGGGCACCAGCCAGGAGCATCATCATCAAGGCGGTGGCGTCGGGAATGAGCTAGAGCTGGACCACACAATTAACCATGAAGGCAAAACTTTTCATGATCTGGATCCCGCCGTAGCGCCCGTAACCGTGCGCAATTTCTACTTGCTGCGGATAAGTCCATCGACCTTCCACAGTACAGATGAGCCCAGTCTGTGCCGTCAAACCCGATTCCAATAGTTCCTTCAGTGGATTGAGTGGACCAAGATCCGGTCCAAGGTGTTGCAGCATTTCGAGCTGACGACGGGGATCATAGTCGAAGTCCGAAAAGATGGTCGCGATGGATTTCTCGGCAAACCTGAGACGCAAGGAGATGTCTCCCAACTTCGACTTGAAGTAGAGGGACCGCCCTTCCGCACCTATCTCGATATCCTCCCATTTCGGGTGGGCGACCCAATCGTTGTCGCGCATCTCAAAGGCAGTCCGCCCAGATGAATCGCGTATCGTGAAATTGAACATATCTCGACCGCGTTCGTCTTGTGTGAGCCAGATCACCGGCTCTCCTCCGAGGTGTAACCAAGTACCGCAGTTCCAGCCCAAGGTTTTCCCAACGACCACAAAGGACCTTTCCCGCTTCCATTCGACTGTTGCACGAACAGTCTCGGACTTTGATCCCGATGCTTTCCAAGCCCTCAAATCTTCGACGCTATATGCGGCCGAGCGGCCGTGGTGATTTGCACATAGCGCTATCATGCCCTCGGGGCGATGGTGCTGCTCGACATGCCATGGTGGGTCGAAATGGTGATACTCGAGATATGGTTCGGAACAGTCCGGATGAGCGCACACAAAGCCTGCTTCTCTTCGAAGCTGTCGCCGAACCCGTGCGGGCGGTAGCCTGGATGTTGTCCCGTCACTCATTGGAACCCCTTATGTTGAATTCTGCGCGCACGTAGTCGACAAGCTTTTCGAACGTGAGGCTCATGTCCCTACCCAAGTTTGCATTTCGTTTTACTTTTCTCGCGTCGGCTATGTGGGCATTCGAAATCAGGACTGCAATCTTTACGTTACCCCCGTCTTTGTCGTTTGTAATCGCAACTGGCTGAAAAGCTTGGTTCAGCTAGATCTGCCAGACTGGGGTCCCGTTGGTTGGTGCACGCATTATCATATTGAAAATACGTGGATATTTTCTGCTCGTTGGATACTGGAACTGCGCGGGCAATCGATATCTTGGGGCGACATAGCCGCCTATACGCCAAGTCTTGTCCGATTCGACAGAGTGCGTTGTTCCTATTATGTTCTCGCCATTGAGCCACCGCGAGGAGCACGGACGAAGCCATGGAACGGACCTGCCGCTGCCAGCTAGAGATCCACCGCTTCGGGTGGTCGAATTGGGCCAGCTTCTATGAGGGCCTGACAAAAGCTGCCGATCGGCTCGCACCCGGCCGACACGTCATGTGGACGCCCCCAGATCCGCCCGATCGGCTCGCGATCGGGTTCTTCGAGTATGCCGATTGCGAGGCCTTCGAGCGCTGGCTGATGGACTACGTGGCCGATAAGGATGACGTCGAGCTGTACGAGGCCGTCGTCGACGTTCCCGAGGCGATCGCCGGCGATGTCGATCGTGTCGTGGCGCTGAGGGAGATCGCGCGATCGATCACGCTCAACCGCTACCAGATGACGGGCGAGGGTGTGCAGCTCGCATTCGGATTCGCCGAGACACTGGACGCTGAGAGCTTTCGCCGGCGCCTCGAGGAGATCACGCTGTGTGCGGCAGATACACCCACGCACTGACCTGGTCGGACATCGTCCGGCTCTACGAATTGACGCTGCCCGAGGTCGGGCCGCGTGAGCATCGGCAGACGTGGAACGCGGCGCCGACGCAGCCGCTGCCGATCATCCGGCCGATCGAGGGCGGCGGACGCGAGCTGATCATCGCGGGCTGGGGGTTGATCCCGGGCTGGCTGAAGAACCTCGACGAGAAGGCCGTCAGCACGATCAATGCGCGCGCCGAGTCGGTACGCGACAAGCCGACTTTCCGCCAGTCATTCGAGCGCAGGCGCTGCCTGGTGCCGGCGACGGGATGGTATGAATGGCAGAAGGTGGGCCCGAAGAAGCGCCCGATCTACATGCGCGCCACGGCCGAGCCCTTCGCGTTTGCGGGCATCTGGGATCGCTGGGCCGGCAACGGCGGCCCAGGCTTCATCAGCTACGCGATCGTCACCACTGATGCCGCGCCCAGCGTCAGCGCCTATCACCATCGCATGCCCGTCGTGCTCGAGGCGGCCCAGTTTGATCAGTGGATGCGCGGCACGCCCGACGAGGCCGCTGCGCTCATGCGCCCGTACGCCGGCGCGCTCGAGGCCTGGGAAGTATCGGCGCGCGTCAACGGGCCGAAGCTCAATGATCCCGACCTGATGCGGCCGGTGGACGCGGCTGCGGCCGCGGCGCCGGTGCGTCCGCCCACCGGCATGACAGGCACGCTGCTGTAGTCACCATGGCCGATGTCCGATGATCGCTCGCGCCCGATCGGCGAGCTGGCCAGGCGCGGCGCCAGGCTGCGCATCAAATGCGCCTGTGGCCGCGAATCGGAGTTTGATCCGGCCGAGCTGCCACTGCGCTATGCGCTCAAGCGCCTATCGGCCGTCGCGTTCCGCTGCCGCGCCTGCAGCCGCCGGCAGCCGGCGTCGATCGAGGTCGTGTACCCGGATCTGCGCCAGGAGGCGCATCGCACGCTGCGGCGGGTCAAGACGGGCGTGCGAGACTACTACGCAGACGGGACGTACCTCTCGTGCCGCTGCCATCATTGCCATCGCACGGCCGATGTCGTGTTCACCGTCGGCGAGATCGAGCGGCAGCTGAACAAGGTCAACCCGACGGTGCGCGAGGCGGCGGCCAGGCTGAAGTGCCCGAGCTGCTACCGGCCGGTGTTCGTCAGCGTAGCCCAGGAGCCTCGGCGTGAGGTGCGTCCACGCGATCGCTGGGCCGGTAAGATACTGGACTGAGCCAATGCGAACGCCGTTCGCTCGCGGCCTAGGGGTTGGAGCATTTGCGGTAGGTCGTGTTACGGTGATCCTCTGCTAGTAGGGATCATCCGGTCAAATGGCTCAGAACCCGCTTGATGAGTTTCGGTCGATGGCCAAGGCTCAGCATGAGCAAGAGTGCCATCGCACTGTCGTTTCCGCCGTCAACGACGTTATACCAGTGTTCGTGAAGGCGGGTGCTTACGGGGGATCGCGGACACATTTGACCTTGGCGGAGCACTATGCGGACGGACTCGGTCGGTTCAAGGCTTTCCTGCTGGAAAAATGGCAGGCATACCTAAAACCCCGTGTTCCGCTGCTGACCGCTGAGCAGCAGGATGCGGTCAAGGCGGCCGTGGTCGCCGCATTCAACGCCGCTCTAGCTGATTTTTCCGATGCGCTGCTGAACCTCTCCCCTAAGCCCGAATACCATCGCCCGTTTCGCGACACAGCGGCGCGGTTGCTGGCCGGGCTGGAAGCCGAGATCGGGATCGACATGAGCACGCCACCATCAGGACCGACGGTTCATCAGACCGTCACCAATACTACCCACGGCAACAACAGCCCCATCAATTCCGGGTCTGGAACGCAGATGCAGGCGGTTCACACCAATGCATCGCCCACAGACCTTGCCGTGGCGCTCGGCCTATTGATTGCCCAGATCAGGGCGGCGCAGGCCGCTGGCACTCCGGCCCTGGATGATGCGCTGAGGGCTGTTGAGGACGCGAAGAAAGAAGCAGAGGAAGCCGAACCGAGGTTTGGAAGAATTGGGATCCTCTTGCGCGGCGCAAAACCTTTCCTGGAGACGATCGCGCTGACGAAGCCAGCATTTGAGGCCGTGGTCGCGATCGCCGCTGCCATAGGATTCCACATCTAGCCAGAACGCATCCTTGCGCTCCGGGGCGTGGCCGGCTTGCGCCTCGGCCGAGCCGGCACTTCAGCGCGGACCTCGCGCGCCGGCTTGTCCTCGCGGATTCCGCGATAGCTCGGGTGGCGCACCAGGCCGTCGGCCGTGAGCTCGGTGAAGGCAACCTGCACAACCAGGCGCGGCTCGATCCATGTCGCCTTGCGTCGGACCTCGGCCGGGAGCACGCCCGTCACCGGCGGCGTGGCCCGCTCGAGCGACCGGAACATCGCACGCAGGCGCGAACGCTCGGCATCGGAGAAGCCCGTGCCAACGTGGCCTGAATAGCGCAGGCCGTCTTTGTCGTGCAGCGCCAGGATCAATGAGGCAAAGGGCAGGCGTGCGTCGGACCGCATGAAGCCGGCCACGACGAATTCCTGTTCCTGCACGCACTTGATCTTCAGCCAGTCCTTGCTGCGGCCGGAGGCATAGGGCTTGTCGCCGCGCTTGGCGACGATGCCCTCATAGCCGCGTCGGCAGAGCGAGCTGTGCAGCCTAGCGCCACCCTTGTCGAGGTGCGCGCTGTAGATCAGCGACGCGGGCGCGCCGTCGAGCAGCTCGGCCAGGCGCGCCTTGCGCTCGACAAGCGGCCGGCGGCGCAGATCCTCGCCGTCGCAACGGAGCAGGTCGAAGGCACAGAAGGCGATGTTGGCGCCGCCGCGTTTTAGCGCGTCCTGCAGGCCAGCGAAGCTGGTGCGGCCATCGGCATCGAACACCGCCATCTCGCCATCGAGGAGGGCGTCGCGCAGCTTCAGCGCCGCGATCGCGAGCGCGGCCGCGGGGTAGCGACCGGTCCAGTCCAGGCCGGTTCGGCTGTAGCAGCGGACCGCGGGGCCATCGGCGGCCACGAGCGTGCGATAGCCGTCATACTTGATCTCATACACCCAGGCCTTGCCGGCCGGGACATCGTCGACGAGCGTCGCCAGCTGGGGCTCGATGAAGGCGGGGACCGCGCGCGGCTTGTTAAGCGCCATGGAACTAATGGAACAGCTCCGGCGGCCCGGCTTCGATCCGCTCGGCCATGTGGCGGAGATGCTCGGCGGCGCTGTCAAGCCCCATGCCTTCAAGCAGGTGTGCGTATGCACAGCCCTTCATCTCAAAAAGCAGCATTTTTTGTACTTCCGCCCGCTTCCGCAGGGACACGCGGAATTGCGCCGGGGCTTCTTTGTGGATGCCCGTGGTACATCGGGATATTCTTTGAAGCTAATCCGAACCTGGTGCGTATTTTGGAGCAACCTGAGGCTATCTTTGCGTTCCTCCGCATCTCTCCGAAGGTCCTCAGACCAATGCCGGGTATCAAAATAGCCAGCGTCCTCGGACTCCCCGTTGGAATTCGGGCCAGACTCCGTAGCGATCCCCACGATATCGAGGGCATCCGGGCGCTCAAGCTTCGCGGCCAGCAATGAACTGTACAGGAAATTTCGTCTGACGATCCGGTAATCCTCGTAGGTGGCATTCCAGGCGGGTGGGGGCACGGGGAGTAGGAGCACGACGTAATATAGGCCCGGCTGTGTAGGTGACTGCAGGATACGGAGGGCGCGGATGTTTTTGGCGGTTTTCCCATAAAGATCGAGGAACGCGTGTGCCAGATATCGCCGGGCGAAGCGGGGCTCACGGGCCATGAAGCGAAGAATGGTCTCGGAATCCTTGATCCCGCCGTCGGTGACATAGTGTTGATCTCCCGCGAGGGCATGACCGGAGAATCGCTCAATCAGTCGATCCCAGAAGTAGCTGATCTGGTCTGCCTTAATTTGAGCGAGACGCTGGGGATTGACACAGAATCGCTTCCAGTGACCCTCTAAAATGGTGATTCCGGCCAGACCCTGTTGGGATGCATCAAAAACGAAGTCATGCTCATTCTGCGCATTAAGCTTGCTCAGGTAAAATGAGAGCAACTCCTCCTCGCCGGTTGCAGACACTTTGAGCGCGCCGCGAAACAGTAGTTCTCGTTTTTCCAGAAAGTGGACAAAATCGGAGATAGTATCGAGCGTACCCATCACGGTCTGGAGCGAGTCGTCGTCGAACACATGCACGAAGGACCGCCCAGGATCGATATCACCGACGACAAACGGAATTCGGTGTGCGGCCTCTCCCCGGATGTCGGTGTCGATCAGAAGGCTTCCAGTGCCGCTATCGCCGAAGTGTCTCCGAACAGCCGCCGCGACGCCGTGCGCAACGACTATGAGATGAAACTGCGCATCTGCCTTGGGAGGTAGATCTAGTGGAAGGCGATGTTGGCACTTGGCATCCAGGAAGATCCGGGCTGGGTAATCGGTGATCCAGCGCTGTGCACCGCGTGCCTGTTCCGCGGACTTCAGCACAGCTCGTCGGAACCACCGTTGCCAACGAAGTTCCAGTGGGCCGTCGCTTGGAAACGCGATCTGCTTGTCAGAAAATATGAGAATGTGAGTGCCGCAGACGACCAAGAGGTCGCAAATCTCCTTTCCATCACGTCCAGACCCGCTGCCCTGATCGCGAAAGATGCGCGGATAGCTCCAGAGCCGGAGGAAGGTGCGCTCACATAGCTTTTGAAGGTACGTCTCAGTCGGAGTGCCGCCCGTACCCCGAACGATACGCGCCCCACTGGTCATGACGGGAAACGCAAGCAATCTGGAAGCGTCGATGTCCTACCCGTCACGCTTGCCACTCCGTCACCAGGACGCTCGTTGCGTGCGTCATGCAAATGCCGAAGGAAGATATTAATGAAATGGCGCTAAGCAAGTATCTTTCCAGAGTGGCGGCGCATTCGTGTGGGACTCGATGTGGGACTGCGGGGATGAAACAGGCGTAAATCATCAAAAGCGGCTGCTCAAATATATAGCGATCTCAATATGTTGGATGATCATCTTACTGCTGGGGGACTGGGGGTCGTCGGTTCAAATCCGGCCGCCCCGACCAATTCTCTTCTTCACTGGCGACATGTGCCCGGAGAAATCGGGCAGGATGTCGACGTCAGGCCATCGGGTCGGTGAGCGGCATCCGCTCCCGCTTCTCCTCAGCAATGAAAACAAAGTCGGCTGGTTTGTAGCCCGAGATGCGGCGTCCTCAGCCGGCGCGGCGCTGGCGCCACGTCGCCGCGGCAGGCGCCGACCGGCGTGCTCTGAGGTCCAGCGCGTGCTCGAGGGCGGCGCGTCCGGCGGTGGTCAGCTTGCACACGAGCCAGTCGGGCTTCAGCGGATTGCTGAACCATGGCTCGGCCCAGCCACGCTCGACGCAACGGCGGATCATCGGCGGCTCGAACTCCTGCCCGTCGAGATCGAACAGGGGCAGCTTGCCGCCCGCCTGATCGAGGCCGCGGCGAAGATAAGAAATTTCTCTATCTGTAATATTTTCAATATATTCCGACTCTATATTCGAGTCAAATATGAGCTTTGGCGCGCGCCGCGCCGGCTTGCTGTCTGCGACCATGATCAACCCCACACCAGCGCTTCCCAGCGCATCCCCACTGAAAGAATAGCCGACAACTATATGAAAATAAAACAAAAATTCGGAATAGTTGAAACTCAACCCAAGATCACCGCATGTTGTGCCGAACGGAGGCGCGCATGTCCCAGGTATTGTTCGTTTATGTGACTGCCGGTGATGCCGATGAGGCGGAGCGGATCGGCGAGGCGGTGGTCGATGCCCGCCTGGCGGCCTGCGCCAATGTGCTGGACGGCATGCGATCGATCTTCCGCTGGCAGGGCAGCGTGCAGAAAGGACGCGAGGCGATCCTGATTCTCAAGACACGCGAGGATCTCTTCGACGCACTCAAGGAGCGTATCGTCGAGCTGCACTCCTACGAGCTGCCTTGCGTGGTGGCGCTGCCGATCGCGGCTGGTCATGAGCCGTTTCTCGACTGGATCGCCGACGAAACCGGGCCCACCGAGATGGTGTGAGGCCGCGCGCAACACGGCGATGCATCGGCAGCCGTTGTTCGCCTGGCGGCACGTGGTCAATATGCCGGCGACCAAGCGTGACGGGCAGGGTGCCCGTCCAATCGAGTGCTCCCCTGATGTCGGCCCAGTCCCTGCCAGCTTCGCCCGCGCCGGTCGCCAACGAGAGCCTGGTCCTTGGCTACTCGTCCATCGGCCACGCCCTCATGCACTACATGGCGGGGTTCTTCCCCTACATCGCCGTCGGCATGGCAGCGTCATGGGGCGAGCCCGGCCAGCCCCTGGACCATCAGGTGGTGCTGCTGCCGCTATGGCAGCTCGCGGCATTCCTGATCGGCATTGCCGCGCTGCCGGCCGGCTGGCTCAGCGACCACTGGAGCGCGCCGGGCATGATCGTGGTCATGTTCTTCGGCATGGGGGCTGCGGCCATCGCCTGCGCCCTCGTGCCCGACCGCGGCTTCCTGATGCTGGAGCTGGCGATGGCAGGGCTGGGGATGTTCGCGGCGATCTACCACGCCGTCGGCATCGCCTGGGTGATGCGCAACGCCTCGCGGCCGGGCCATGCCATGGGCATCAACGGCGTCTTCGGCAGCGCCGGCCTGGCCGCCTGCGGCGCCGGCACCGGGCTGCTGATCAACTTCTTCTCCTGGCGCGCCGCCTTCCTCGTGCCCGGCATCATCTGCCTGATCGCCGGACTGGGGCTGCTCTATCACTGGCGGACCGGCAGGGTTGGCGACCGGCCGATGCCGGCCGTGCCGGGCAAGCAGCCCAGCCGCGGCGACCTGGTGCGCGTCTTCGTCATCCTCACAGTCACGATGTTCGCCGGCGGGGTCATCTGGCAGGCGATCCAGTACGGCGCGCCCGGCCTGTTCGAGCAGCGCATGGCGGCGGAGGTCGACTGGCTGCAGACCATGACCAACGGCCAGCTCGCGGCCGAAGCCAAGAAGATGGCGTTCTGGGTCGGCTTGCTCGGATCGGCGATCTATGCCGTCTCGGGAGTCACCCAGTACTTCCTGGGCGGGCTGTCGGACCGCTACTCCCTGAAGCGGGTCTACGTCCTGGCGGCGTTCCTGCAAGTCCTGGCGATGCTCGGCCTGGCCTGGCTGCCCGGCTACGGCGTGTTCCTGGCGGCGATGGCCTCGGTCATCATCAGCGCGGCATCGGGGCCGGCGGAGAACCTGCTGATCGGCCGCTACACGCCGACCCGCTACCACGGGCTGGGGTTCGGCGCGAAATTCATCGTCGCCTTCGGCGCCGGTCCGGTGGCGATCTGGCTGATCGCCCATATCAAGGCGCTCACCGGCAGCCTCGAGCTGCTGTTCTTGGGCCTGGCAGCGACCGGCGTGCTGGTGTGGCTGGTGGCGCTGATGCTGCCGTCCGGCGGCGACAGCCGGCAAGAGCCCGAGGTCGCGGCATCGCCGCGCCCGGTGCCGGCGGAGTAGGCCGTCTCGATTGCCGTGCCGGGCGTCGCGGCTCGCCGCAACGCCTGGACGGATATGCGGCGCCTACTTCCCGCGGAACGCCGGACGTGACAGGCAGCGATCGAGCCAGTTGGCGGCGTCGCCGTTGCCCGTCATGTCGATCTTGGCCAGCTTGGCCCAGGCCATGATCGCGGCGAGGTTGAGGTCGGCGATCGTGAAGTTGTCGCCCAGCAGGTACTGCTTGCCCTTGAGCGCGTCGTTGAGGACTTTCAACGGGGCGGCCAAGGCCGCCTTGGCGCCCTCGACGGCTTGCGGGTTCTTCTTGTCCGGTGGCGTCATGAACATGTCGATGACGATGGTCAGCAGCGACTTCTCGACCTCGGTCATGCCCCAGAAGCTCCACTGGTAGACGCGGGCTTCGTCCTCGACGGTGGCGGGCCA
Organism: Vineibacter terrae; assembly: GCF_008039615.1. Taxonomy (GTDB): domain Bacteria; phylum Pseudomonadota; class Alphaproteobacteria; order Reyranellales; family Reyranellaceae; genus Vineibacter; species Vineibacter terrae. Next base: position 72,165 of record NZ_VDUZ01000032.1, read on the forward strand.
CAGCGCCTCGCCGTACTTGTGCGCCAGGTAGAGGTTGATCGCCATCGATTCGAACAGCGCCAGGTCGCCGTCGACCATGGCCGGCACCTTGCCGTTGGGGTTGATGCGGGCGAAATCCGGATCGGCCTTCAGGGCTTTCGAGTCGGTTCCCAGATGCTCGAACTCGATGCCGCATTCGCGGGCGCACCACAGCACGCGCGCGGCGCGCGACTGTACGGGACCGTAGATCTTCACCTTGGCCATCGTTTCCTCTGATCCTTTGATGGTGTCGTCGCCGTGCCGCATGCCCGGCGGGTGGACATTCAATGACGCCGCATGCGGGGGCGCAATGAAAAAGCCCGCCGATGACGGCGGGCTTTCGCACGACGAGGGCAGGCAGCGCCTATTCCGCCGCTTTCGCCGCGCCGGCGCTGGCCTTGGCCAGCCCCTGCTCGAGATCGGCGATGATGTCGGCGACGCTTTCGATGCCGATCGAGAGGCGCACCACATCAGGGCCGGCGCCGGCGGCGGTGCGCTGCTCATCGGTGAGCTGGCGGTGCGTCGTCGACGCCGGGTGGATGATCAGGCTCTTGGCATCGCCGATATTGGCAAGATGCGAGAAGAGCTCGACGGCGTCGACCAGCTTCACGCCGGCCTCGTAGCCGCCCTTCAGGCCGAATGTGAAGACCGACCCGGCACCCTTGGGCAGGTACTTCCGGGCCAGCGCATGGTAATTGTTGGACGGCAGTCCGGCATAGTTCACCCAGGCCACAGCGGGATGGGCCTCAAGGTACTCGGCGACCTTCTGGGCGTTGGCGCAATGCCGCTCCATGCGCAGGGCCAGGGTCTCGATGCCCAGCATCGTGATCCAGGCGTTGATCGGCGACTGCGACGGGCCGAGATCGCGCAGCCCCACGGCATGACCGTGGAAGGTGTAGGCCATGTCGCCGAACGTCTCGTAGAAGTTGAGCCCGTGATATGCCGGCTCGGGACCGGCCAGCGACGGGAAGCGTCCGCCGCGCGACCAGTCGAACTTGCCTGAATCGACCACGGCGCCGCCCATGGCGGTGCCGGTGCCGCACAGGAACTTGGTGGTGGAATGCACCACCAGCGTCGCGCCGTAATCAATCGGCCGGCACAGGTAGGGCGAGGCCAGCGTGTTGTCGACGAGCAGCGGCACGCCCACCGACTCGGCGATCTTGGCGATGGCTTCGATGTCGCAGACAACGCCGCCGGGGTTGGCCAGGCTCTCGATGAAGAAGGCCTTGGTCTTCGCCGTCGCAGCCCGGCGGAAATTCTCCGGGTCGTCGGGATCGACGAACACCGCCTTCCAGCCGAACTTGGGATAGGTGTTGCGCATCTGCTGGATCGAGCCGCCGTAGAGCTTCGTGCTGGCCACGACCTCGTCGCCGGGCGTCATCAGCGGGAAGAGGGCCAGCACCTGCGCGGCATGGCCCGAAGCGGTGACCGTAGCGCCGCGGCCGCCCTCGAGCGCCGCCAACCGGGCCTCCAGCGCCGCCGTGGTGGGGTTGGTCAGGCGGGAATAGATGAAGCCGACGGTCTGCAGGTTGAACAGCGCCGCCGCATGGTCCGCGTCCTCGAAGACATAGGCTGTCGTCTGGTGAATCGGCAGCGCCCGCGAGCCCGTCGTCGGATCAGGCGCCGCGCCGGCGTGGATTGACAGAGTTTCAAAGCCGTAATTCGATGAGCCGGTCATGTCACCTTTCCCTGAGCTGTTCCTGGTTGTGTATAGCCGCTGCGGGCAGCACCCGTGCATGCCTTTGATGCCGGGTATACCGCAAGTCACGCATGACAGGTATCCGACCGGCGGAATAAGCTGAACGGGACGGTCGGAGGAGGACAGCATGGCGGTCACGGTGCTCAGGAACGCGCGCTCGGTGCGCGACCAGGTCAGCCCGGAGGAGTGGCAGAAGCGGGTCGACCTCGCGGCCTGCTACCGCCTCGTGCACCTCCACGGCATGGACGAGATGATCGCCAACCACATCTCGACGCGCGTGCCGGGCGAGGACAACGCGTTCCTGCTCAATCCCTACGGCCTGCTCTACGAGCAGATGCATGCCTCGTGCTTCATCAAGGTCGACCTCGACGGCAACGTGCTGTTCAATTCGACCGAGCTCGACATCAACAAGGCCGGCTTCGTGATCCACAGCGCCGTGCACAGGGCGCGCCATGACGTCGATTGCGTGATCCACACCCATACGCTCGCCGGCATGGCGGTGTCGGCGATGAAGATGGGGCTTCTGCCGTTGGCGCAGACGGCGATGCGCTTCATCGACGTGGCGTATCATGACTACGAGGGGCCGGCGATCCGCATGGCCGAGCAGGAGCGCCTGGTCAGGAACCTCGGCGATCGCGAGGTGATGATCCTGCGCAACCACGGCCTGCTGGCGACCGGCGCCAGCATCCCCGAGGCCTTCAACAACATCTTCCGGCTCGAGCGCGCCTGCCAGCTTCAGGTCATGACGCTGTCGTGCAACACCGAGCTGTCGCTGCCGCCGAGCGCGGTGGTGGAGGAGACCAACCACCTCTTCAAGCCGGGTGTCCGCCGGCGGCTGGGCCTGCACGAATGGCCGGCGCTCCTGCGCAAGCTCGACGGCATCGACCCGTCGTATCGGGATTAGGCGCCGACGATCGATAGCGACTGCCATTCCGAGTGCCCCTTCGACAGGCTCAGGAGAGGGATCTCCTGCGGGGGATGCACGGTGCGCCATTCGCGGGAGATCCCTCGCTGAGCTCGGGATGACAGGTGTGGTGGCGCGGCTCGGCGGCGCTAAAGGGTGCCTTCGCGCAGCATCTCGCGCAGCCGGAACTTCTGGACCTTTCCCGACGGCGTGGCCGGCATCACGTCACGCAGGACGAGCCGCTCGGGAATGTACTGCAGCGCGAGGTTCTGCAGCTTCAGAAACGCCGTCATTGCGGCAAAGTCGAGCGTCTGGCCGGCTTTCGGGACGATGACGGCGCAGGCGCGCTCGCCCAGCCGCTCGTCCGGATAGGCGACAATGGCGACCTGGGCGACGGCAGGGTGCTTGTACAGGAGCGCCTCGACCTCGACGACGGGTATGTTCTCGCCGCCCCTGATGATGACGTCCTTGCTGCGGCCGCTGATGCGGATATAGCCGTTGGCATCCATGCGCGCGAGATCGCCGGTGTCGAACCAGCCATCACCATCCGTGGCGTTCCACTGCGGCCGCTTCAGGTAGCCGCCGAAGTTCGAGCAGGAGCGGACGACCAGGCGGCCGATCTGCCCGGACGCCATGGTCCTGCCGTCCTCGTCGATGACCTTGACCTCGGTGCCGGGCAGCGCGCAGCCGTCAGTCGTGCAGGCGAGGACGTCATCGTCCTCGGGCCTGATCAGGGTGACCGCACCGTTCTCGGTCATGCCCCAGGCTGAAACGATCTTGGCGCCGAGCGTGCTGCGGGCCTGCTCGACCAGGGGTCCCGGAATCGGCGCGCCCGCGCACAGGAAGGTCTTGAGGCTCGGGACGCCCTTGCCGGTCTCGGAGACGATGCGCGTGAGGTCTGTCAGGAACGGCGTGGATGCCATGGTGAATGTGACGCCTTCCTCGCGTATCAGGTCGACCGCCTTTGCCGGATCCCAGACGTCCTGCAGGACGGCCGCGGCCTGAAGCATGATCGGCATCATCAGGCCGTACATGAAACCGGTCTGATGGGCCATTGGCGATGCCATCAGGATGATGTCGTTCCCGCCGAGCCGCAGGCGCTCGGCGTAGGGGATGATGTTGGCCATGAGCGTGTTGGCGGAATGCATCACACCCTTCGGCTCACCGGTGGTCCCCGACGTGTAGATCAGCTGGGTGATGTCATCGGGACGGGGCCGGCTCGCAGCCAGTATCCCGGGCGCATCGGGATCCTTCTCCCATTCAGGCCCGCTCAGCAGCGTATCGAAATCATCGGCGCTGCTGCTGGCGTCGACGACGACAATGCGGGTCAGCGAGGGGAGGCCCGGCTGCAGGCGCTGCGCCATCGCCTCATGGTTGAAGCTGCGGAATTGCCGCGGGACAATCAACACCTTTGCTTCGGCATGCTTCAGCATGAAGCCGAGCTCCCGCTCGCGAAAGATCGGCATCAGCGGATTGAGCACTGCGCCCAGGCGCGAGCAGGCGAGGTACAACATGCTGAACTGCCACCAGTTGGGCAATTGCATGGCAACGACATCGCCGCGTCCGATACCCAGCCGGGCCAGGCCGACCGCGATTCGATCGGCCATCGTCGCAAGCTGGCGGTAGGTGAACCGGCGGACCTCACCGGTGTCCTGGCGAACGGCCGTCAGGGCGCGCTTGTCGGGGCAGGCAAGCAGGCAGGCATCGAGGGCGTCGTTGATCGTGCGGTCGTGCCAATGGCCGCGTGCAATGCTCTGGGCGCGGCGCGGCGGCAGAAGAACGGCATCGAATTCCATGGTGCGTCTCCAGGGACAGGCATCGTCGTCTCAAGCGGGGACCGCCGCGCGGCCAGCCCGCGTGCGGGCGATGATAGTCTTCATGATCTGGGCCGTGCCATCACCGATCTGGAAGCCGAGAACGTCGCGCAGCCGCTGCTCCATCGGTCCGCGGTCGTAGCCGCCATGGCCGAACATCAACAGGCACTGGTGGACGACGTCGTAGGCAAGCTGGGGCGCCCACCACTTGCACATCGCGGCCTCGGCGCTGTGCGGGGCGCCGCGGTCCTTCAGCCACAGCGCCTGCAGGCAGAGCAGGCGCGCCGCCTCGACCTGCGTGTCGAGCTCGGCGAGCGGATGCGACACGCCCTGGAAGGCCGACAGGGGCTGGCCGAAGGCCTGGCGCTCCCGCACATGCGCCCAGGTCTCCTCCAGCGCGATGCGCGCGACGCCGAGGACCTGCAGGCCGATCAGGGCGCGCGAGAAATCGAAGCCCTGCATCACCTGCACGAAGCCCTTGTTCTCGTCGCCGAGCCGGTGCGAGGCGGGAACGCGCACGTCCTCGAAGAAGATCGAGCCACGCCCGATCGCGCGCTGGCCGTGGCAATCGAAGCGGCTTCGCGTCACGCCCGGCAGGTCCATCGGAACGAGCAGCGCCGTCACGCCATGCGCGCCAGAATCAAGTGTCCCCGTGCGGCCGAACACGACAGCCGCGTCCGCCTGGTCGGCGGCCGAGATGGAGGTCTTCTCGCCATTGAGGATGTATCCGTCCCCAGCGCGCTCGATCTGCAGGCGAAGATTGGCCGCATCCGAGCCGCCGCGCGGCTCGGTCAGCGCGATCGCCAGAAGTGCCTCGCCGCGCGTCAGGCGGGTGAGCCACGGGCCGACAACGTCCGGCCGGCCATGATGCGACAGGATCTGGCCGTTCAGCGACGCCAGCAGATTGATATACGAGATGCTGAGGTCGGCGCGGGCGACCTCCTCGTGGATTATCCCGGCCGCGAGGCAGCCCAGCCCGAGGCCGCCAAACCGTTCGGGCAGCTCCGGGGCGATGAAGCCCATCTCGCCCATCGCCTTCATCAGCCCGCGGTCGAGGACTCGTGTCCGGTCGCGCTCCTGGAAGCCCGGCGCGATGCGATCGGCGGCGAACCGCCGGGCCTGGTCGCCGAGCGCAACCAGATCCTCATCGAGATACGGATTCATCTGGCGGCCTCCCTGGGCATTGTAGGACGATCGCATATGGTGTTGGCGACAGTCTTGTCATCCAGAGCGAAGCGAAGGATCTTGCGATGGCTGGCACAGCACCGGCGTTGCTGGTGACGGGTCGGACCGCGTCGCTCCAGCGACGCTCATGGCGATCGCTGGGAAGAGCGCCGCTGGAGCGGCGCGGTCCCAGCCGTCACCATAGCCGCCAGTGGACTGGTGCCGCCCATCGCAAGATCCTTCGCTTCGCTCAGGATGACAGAAGCCATATGCGATTGCCCTGCCGGGCATTGTCGTCCGTCCCAACCGCAGGTCGGGGAGGACGTGCTCTATCGGGCGAACTTGCGGAAGTCGGGCTTGCGCTTCTCCTGCAACGCCTTGACGCCCTCGCGCGATTCCTCGGTGTCGTAGTAGAGCTTGAGCGCGTACATGCCCATGCCGGCGATGCCGGCCTGGTGGGCGGTGTCCATGTTGAAGCTGCGCTTTGCGATCGCGATCGCCGTCGGGCTGCGCTCGCACAGCTCCTCGCCCCATTTCTGGACTTCGGCGTCGAGCTGGTCATGCGGAACGCAGGCGTTGGCGAGGCCCATCGCGACCGCTTCCTGGCCGCTGTAGCGGCGGCACATGTACCACATCTCGCGTGCCTTCTTCTCGCCGACGACACGGGCCAGGAAAGCCGTGCCGTAGCCGGGGTCGACCGAGCCCATCTTGGGGCCGACCTGGCCGAAGACCGCCTTGTCCGAGCAGATCGTCAGGTCGCATATCGTGCACAGCACGTTGCCGCCGCCGATCGCATAGCCCTGCACGCGCGCGATCACCGGCTTGGGTATGTCGCGTATCGCCGTATGCAGCTCTTCCATGGGCAGGCCGACCGTGCCCCGGCCATCGTAGTTGCCGTCATGGGCCGACTGGTCGCCGCCGGTGCAGAAAGCACGGTCGCCAGCGCCGGCGAGCACGACGGCGCCGACGCTCTTGTCGTAGCCGGCCTTGTAGAGGGCCCGGATCAGCTCGTCGCACGTCTTGCCGCGGAAGGCATTCATCTTCTCCGGGCGGTTGATGATGATCCAGGCCACGCCGTTGCGGATCTCGTAGATAAGGTCCTCGAATTCCATGGGCTTGCTCCTCGAGTGGCGGGTGCGGTCAACCGTTCATCGTCAGTCCGCCGGACACGCTCAGAACCTGGCCCGTCACATACCGGGCGTCGTCGCTTGCGAAGAACAGGATGGCGCCGGGGAGGTCCTCGGGCTGGCCGATGCGGCCGAGCGGGATGGAGCGCCTGAAAGCCTCCTCGAGCTTCTCCGGATTGCCGGCGCCTTCCTTGTAGTCCGCAAACAGCGCCGTGTCGGTCGGCCCAGGGCACACGACGTTGACGGTGATGCCGTGACGGGCATGCTCGCGGGCGATGGTCTTCGAGAAGGCGACGATGCCGCCCTTGCAGGCTGCGTACACGGCCTCGCCGGACGACCCGACGCGGGCGGCATCGGAAGCGATGTTGACGATGCGGCCTGTCTTGCGCGCCACCATGCCGGGCAGCACCGCGTGGTGCATGTGCAGGGCGCCTGTCAGGTTGATGGCAATGAGCCGGTCCCACTGCGCCGGCTCGGTCTTGGTGAAGGGGCGGAAGACGTCCCAGCCCGCGTTGTTCACGAGCACACCGGTCGGCCCGAACGCAGCCTCCGCCGCTGCGACGGCGGCGTCGACGCTCGATCGGTCCGTGATGTCGCACCGGATCGCCTTGGCGGTGCCGCCGTCGCCCTGGATGGCAGCGGCGACTTTCTCGGCCGCTTCGAGGTTGACGTCGAACACGGCGACGCGAGCGCCTTCCTGGGCAAACCTGCGGCAGGCTGCGCCGCCGATGCCGCCGCCACCGCCGGTGACAATGACGGTCCTGTCGTCGAAACGCTTCATGAGTCCTCCCAGATCCATATCGGCTTCAATAATATCAATATATTGCTATATCTGTGTCGCCTGCACAAGGGATTTTTAGAATTTCAATTGCTATATTGGCTTTCAGCAGCCTGCTGATATGACAACATATTGCATGTAATGGAGATTGAAGCGTCGAGGGAACGCCCCGCGCCGCAGCAATAGAAGCCCTCGCGGATGCCGCCAGAGCCTGGTCGGGTCGATCAAACCCGTCGCGGCTTGAGCAGCACGATCACCGCCGCCAGCAGCTCGGCCGCGATGCAGACGTGCAGCGGCACGGTATAGCTGCCGGTGGCATCGCGCAGGATGCCCAGGATACCGGGCGCGAACGCATAGGTGATGCCGTTGACGGCTGCCGACAGGTTGGTGACCAGGGCGAAGGCGGCCGGCGGGAACTCACGCTGGACGATCAGCGAGGGCAGGGTGATCAGGTTGCCGACCGAGAGGCCGAAGGCGCAGCAGGCGACGTACAGCGCCAGGGGCTCGCTGCTCCATGTCAGTGCAAGCAAGGCGACGGCCTGGTTGACGAGCAGGATCGCGGTGGCCAGGCGCTGGTGCAGGCGGTCGATGAAGAAGCTCATCGTCAGGCGGGCGCCGATGGCGAAGGCGCCGGTCAAGGCGACCGCGATGCCGGCCTGCACGGCGCCGATCGCCGGCTCGAGGATCGCGATCTGATGCACCAGGAAGCCGACCTGGGCCGAGATGCCCAAGCCGAACGGCACCGTTATGCTCCAGAACCCCAGGCTGCGCAGGGCCCGCGCCTTCGTCCATGCGACGGCCGGTGCCGATGGCGCCGGCGCTGCCGACGCCGTGGTCGACGCTGCCGGCGGGTTGGCGGGCGGCGGCCAGTCGACCCAGGCCAGCACCATCGGCGTCAGGATGACGGCCATGCCCAGGACCGTGAGCGGCACCGCCCAGGAGAACCCCAGCCAGCCGGTCAGCGCCACCATGGCCGGTGTGACGATGATGCTGCCGCTGCTGGCGCCGTTCAGCGCCAGGCTGATCGCCATGCCGCGCTTGGCCTGGAACCACAGGCCCAGGATGGTGACGATCGAGGCCAGGCTGGTGGCGGCCCAGCCGAACGCCATCAGCACATACGCGGCGTAGAGCTGCCAGGGAGCGGTGATGAACGGGATCACGGCCGCCGACAGCCCCAGCGCCACCACGCCCAGCAGCATGAAGCGCTTCGGCCCGAGCCGGTTCACGGCGTCGTTGACGAAGGCGAGCAGCACGGCACCCACGAGGTAGTAGACCGTCGTGGCCGACGAGATCAGTCCGGACGACCAGCCGTGCCGCTTGTGCAGCTCGGCCAGGAACACGCCATGGCCGTAGAAGCCGAACCCCCAGGCGCAGACGGCCGCGAAGAAACAGGCGATCACCACACGCCAGCCGGCGTAACGCCATGACAACTCGTTCATGGCCCGATCATACGGAGGCCGGGCAAAACTTCCTTCGGTGATGGCCGTACTATCCCTGCATGGCAGGTCGGCGCGACGGAGCGCCGGCTGCCAGCAGGGCTTGCAACCTCGCTGTCATCCCGAGCGCAGCGAGGGATCTCCTGCGAGAGACGCACGGTGCGCCATTCGCAGGAGATCCCTCGCTTCGCTCGGGATGACAGTTCTGATTTTCTGCGCGAAAGCGATTCCGGAGTCTACCAGGGCAGGGTGAAGGTCTTGCAGTTGGTGAACGACTTGATCGCCTCCTGCACGCCTTCCTTGTAGCCCAGCCCCGAATCCTTGATGCCGCCGAACGGCGTCAGCTCGATGCGGTAGCCGGGCACTTCCCACAGGTTGACGGTGCCGACATGCAGCTCCTGGGCAAAGCGCGTGGCGACGTCCATGCGATTGGTGCAGACGCCCGAGGACAGGCCGTAAGCCGTGCCGTTGGCGATGGCGATGGCCTCGTCGACGTCGCCGAAGGTGATGATCGGCGAGACCGGGCCGAAGGTTTCCTCGCGGACCACGGCCATGTCGGGCCGGACCTGGTCCAGCACCGTCGGGGCATAGAGGGCCCTCTCGCGCGCGTTGCCGGTCAGCAGTCTGGCGCCTTGCGCCACCGCCTCGTTCACCCGCACCTCGAACAAGCGGGCCGCCGGCTCGTTGATCACGGTGCCCATCTGGTTGGCGGGGTCCGCCGGATCGCCATAGCGCCAGCGGCGCGTCTTCTCGACCACCAGCTCCGTGAACGCGCCGGCCACCGCCTGATGGACCAGCATGCGCTTGACGGCCGTGCAGCGCTGTCCCGAATTCTTGTAGGACCCCTGCACCGCGAGGTCCGACGCCTTGTCGAGGTCGGCGTCGTCCATCACGATCAGCGGATCATTGCCGCCGAGCTCCAGCACGATGCGGCGGTAGCCGGCCTTGCTGGCGATGTACTTGCCGATGCCGACACCGCCGGTGAAGGTGATCAGGTCCACGTCCGGGTGCGTCAGCAGCTCGTCGCCGATCTCGCGCGGATCGCCGGTCACCACCTGCAGCATGGCCGGCGGCAGCCCGGCCTCGTACAGCACGTCGGCGAAGTACAACGCCGACAGCGGAACCTTCTCCGACGGCTTGAGCACCATCCGGTTGTTGGTGGCGATGCTCGGCACCACCTTGTGCGCGACCTGGTTCATCGGATGGTTGAAGGGGGTGATGGCGGCGATCACGCCCAGCAACGGCTCGCGCATCGTGATGACCTTGCGCCGCTTGCCGTGGGGCGTCAGGTCGCACGAGAACACCTGGCCGTCGTCGCGCAGCACCTCGCCGGCGCCGAAGCCGAGAACGTCGCAGACACGGCCGATCTCGTACAGGCTGTCCATCTTGCTGAGGCCCGACTCGGCCGTGATCAGGTCGGAGGCCTCCGCGCTGCGCTCGCGCAGCAGCGCCGCGGCACGCTGCAGGATCGCCGCGCGCTCGAAGCGCGACAGGGTCGGCCGGTAGCTGCGGGCGATCGTGATGGCGCGCTGCAGCAGCTCGACGCTGGCCATCGCGACCGTGCCGACCCGCTTGCCGGTGTAGGGATTGAAGACGTCAAGGCCGCGCTGGGTATGGACCTGTTCGCCGCCCAGGCGCAGGGCCTCGCGTCGGTAGTCGTCGCTGTCGCAAATCCGATCGATGATCATGCTGCCTCCAGGGCGCCGATGAAGTTGCGGCCGCGGGCGCCGGTGAGCGCGTGGGCCACCATGCGGTCGGCCTGCTCGTCGCTGATGCCGTAGTCCGCGAACCGGGTCTTCACGCCGAGCTGCTCGATGAAGGACGCCAGGCGCTGCGGCGCGTCGTTGAGCGGCCCTAGCGCCTCGCTCAGCACGCGGTCGCGCTCGGCGCTGCGCCCGCGCGCCCGCTCCAGCACCATGGGCAGCGAGAACGAGCAGGCGATGCCGTGCGGCAGGCCGTAGCGCAGGGTCATCTCGTAGGAGATGGAGTGCGCCAGCGCGGTGCGCGTGTTGCTGAAGGCCATGCCGGCCTTGAGCGCGGCCAGCGCCATGCGGGCGCGCAGCATGATGCTGGCCGGCTGCTGCATCAGCGCCGGCAGCGCCGCGAGGATCTCGCGCGCGGCAGCGACGGCGAACGTGTCCGACAGCGGGGTGGCGTTCACGTTCCAGATCGCTTCGAGCGCATGGGAAAGCGCGTCGAGCCCGCTCTGCAAGGTCACGCCGGCGGGCAGCGACAGCATCAGCTCGGGATCGACGACGGCGACGCTGGGCCAGGTCTCGGCCAGATGCAGTGAATGCTTGACCTGGCGCTGGCGGTCCCAGATCGTGGCCCATGGCGTCACCTCGCTGCCGGTGCCGGCCGTGGTCGGCACGGCGATCAGGCGCTTCACGCGCGCCGGCTCGAGGGCGCGGCCGGCCGACAGGGCGGCCACGATCTCGTCGAAGCGCCCGCTGGACGTGCCGACCATCAGCGCCTTGGCGGTGTCGATCGCGCTGCCGCCGCCCAGCGCGATGATGGTCTCGACATCACCGGCATCGCGCCAGAACGCCTCGTGCTGGCCGCTGAGCTCGGCGACATCGGGGTTGGGCTGCAGGTCGTCGATGACGCCGCGCAGCCGGTCCTTCAGCAGCGCCTCGACGCGCGCCACGAGGCCCAGCGCCCGCGCCTCGGGGAAGGTCACGAGGACGGCGCGCTGGCTGCCGAGCAGTCCGGGGAGGGACGACAGGGCCCCGACCCCGTACACGCTGCGCACGGGATTGAAGTACTCGAGCGACATGGAACCCTCTAGCTGGGTGGCGGGTTGACGTGGTTCAGCGCCAGGTCGAAGACGTCGAAGTTGCGCAGGCGCCGGCTGGTCGGGACGTCGCGCAGCGGGCGGTTGAACAGCAGCGGCACCTTCTGCTCGGAGATCCCGCCATGCGAGCGCAGGGGCACGGTGAGCCCGCTGAGGTCGTGCAGCGACGGGTGCGTGCCCAGCACGGTCAGATGGTCGGCCACGACCACCAGGTCGCCGATGCGGTCGGGCGGCAGCTCGAAGCGGCGTGCCGCATCCTCGCGCGTCAGCACCAGGTCGATGCCGGGCAGGGCCTCGATCGCCGCCTGGGCGCGCGCCACGGCCGCCTGCGGCAGGTAGACGGTGGCGAACGAGCCGAGCGCGCCGTGGTGGACGACGTAGGGGTCGGTGATCGGCAGGATGACGCGCGCGGCATCGGCGCCGAGCAGGCGGTCGAGCTCGGCCTGCAGGTAGATCACCTGCGGCCGGCCGGCGGCATCGGTCTTGGGGCTCATGCCGTGGTCGGCGGTGAGTCCGATGATCGCGCCGGCGGCGTCGAGCTGCGCCAGGTAGCCGTCCATCATGGCGTAGAAGGCGTTCGCCTCCGGCGTCCCCGGTGCGCATTTGTGCTGCACGTAGTCGGTGGTCGACAGGTACATCAGGTCGGGGCGGCGGGTCTGCATCAGCTTCGCGCCGGCGGCGAACACGAACTCGCTGAGATCGGCGCTATAGACCGACGGCACCGGCTTGCCGACCAGCGCGGGCACGTCGTCGATGCCGCTATCGGCCAACGTCGCCTGGCCGGCCTTCTCGGCCGAGAAGCAGATTCCCGAAAGGCCGTGGCCGAGCATGGCCCGCAGCTTGTCCTTGGCCGTGACCACCGCAACCTTTGCCCCGGCCTGCGCGAACGCCGCCAGCAGGGTGGGCGCGCGCAGATAGGACGGGTCGTTCATCATCACTTCCTTGCCGCTGGCGACGTCGAGGAAGTAGTTGCCGCTGATGCCGTGCACCGACGGCGGCACGCCGGTCACGATCGACAGGTTGTTGGGGTTGGTGAAGCTGGGCACCACGCAGTCGCCGATGCGGGAGCTGCCGCGCTCCAGCATCGACTTCAGGAACGGCGCGACGCCGGCCTGCATGGCCTGCGTGATGTAGTCGGGCTCGCAGCCATCGACGCAGACGACAACCACCGGGTGCCGCGGACGGGCATAGTCGCGGCCATTCACGCGCACAGGCTCGGAAAGACGGTCCATCATCGGTTCCCCTGCTGGATGCGGGCACGCAGCCAGGTCGACATATAGTCGGCGGCCATCACCATCGCGATGATGACAAGGATGCAGGTCGCGGTGTCCTGATACTGGAACAGCTTCATGCTGCCGACCAGCTCGAAGCCGATGCCGCCGGCGCCGACCATGCCGAGCACCGTGGCCTGGCGCAGGTTGGTCTCGAAGCGATAGAGCACGACCGCGATCCAGGCCGTGACCACCTGCGGCAGGACGCCGAAGATGATGATCTGGATGGGGCCGGCACCGGTCGACCGCAGCGCCTCGATCGGCCCGGAGTCGATCTCCTCGATCGATTCGGCGAAGAACTTGCCGAGCATGCCGGCGCCGTGCACCGCCAGCGCGAGGACCCCGGGAAACGGCCCCAGGCCGACGGCCGCGACGAAGACCAGCGCCAGGATGATCTCGTTGATGCCGCGGGTGACGTTCAGCACCTGGCGCGTGGCGTGGTAGACGACCGGGCCGGGCGTCAGGTTGCGCGCCGCCAGGAAGCACAGGGGCAGCGCCAGGATGACCGCCAGCAAGGTGCCCCAGATCGCGATCTGGATCGTCTCGATCGCCGGCCGCACCAGCTTGTCGAGGAACGCCAGGTTGGGCGGAAACATGCGGGACAGGAAGTCGGCGATCCACGGCAGGCCCTTGGCCAGCTCGCCGAAGCTGACCTGGCTGCCCTGGGCGGCCCACCAGAGCAGCGCCAGCAGGCCGGCGGCGATGCCGGCGCGCGGCCACCAGCCGAGATTGCCCGGCGGCCGCGCCACCAGCAGCGTATAGGAACCCATGTTCATCAGGCCTCCTTGAGGACAAGGTCCCGCATGAGGGGAGGATGCGGCTCAGCTGGCTGCGGCGCTGCCGCCGTGGATCCAGCCTCCTCTAGCCCGGGGTAGATCCGGTGCAGCACGTCGTCGCTGAGCTTGTCGGGCGCGCCTTCGAAGACGACGCGTCCGGCCGACACGCCGATGACGCGCTCGCCGAACTCGCGCGCATAATCGATCTGGTGCAGGTTGCAGACGACGGTGATGCCGAGCTCGCGGCTGGCCTGCTTCAGGTAGGTGAGCACCGTGCGCGAGGTTTTCGGGTCGAGGCTCGCGACCGGCTCGTCGGCGAGGATCACCTTGGGCTGCTGCGCCAGCGCCCGCGCGATGCCGACACGCTGCTTCTGGCCGCCGGACAGGGTGTCCGTGCGCCGCTTGGCCTTGTCCTCGAGCTCGACCCGGCGCAGGCATTCGCGGGCGATCGCGACGTCGGCGCGCGGGAACACCTGCAGCCACGACAGCAGCGACGGCATGGCGCCGAGGCGGCCGGTGAGCACGTTCTTCTCGACCGACAGGCGCGGCACCACGTTGTAGTGCTGGAAGATCATCGCCACGCTGCAGCGCAGCCGCCGCAGGCTCGCCGCGCCGTCGCTGGCCGGCTGTCCATCGATGTGGATCTCGCCCCGCGTCGGTGTGGTGAGCCGGTTGATGCAGCGCAGCAGGGTCGACTTGCCGGCGCCCGACGGTCCCAGGACCACCAGGAACTCGCCGGGCGCGACGTCGATATCGATGCCCTTGAGGGCTTCGAAGGCGCCGTAGTGCTTGGCCAGGCCCCGGATCCGGATCACTTCATGGTCCTCAGGTCGAGGTTGAGCGCCTTGGCCGTGTCGCGGATGATGTTGTAGGCGGCGTCGTTGGTGGGGTGGAAGCCGTTGAGCTCGCCTTGATCGGACCAGGGGACGTCCTTCACCCCGAGGAAGGCGGCCTGGATGCGCTTCTTGAGCTCCGGGTCGAGATCCTTGCGCCAGACGGTCGGTGATTCCGGTATCGGGTCGGACTTCCACACCACCACGAGATCTTCGCGCCTGGCGAGCCCCTTGTTGATCGCGGCATCGAGGATGCGGTCGGCGATCGCGACGGCATCGACCTTGCGGTTCTGCACGGCCACCGCATTGGAGTCGTGCGAGCCCGAGAAGATGACGCGGCCGAAATCCTTGTCCGGGTTGAAGCCCGCCTTGATCAGGCCGGCCTTGGGGAACAGGTGGCCGGATGTCGAGCTGGGGTCGACGAAGGCGAAGGTCTTGCCCTTGAGGTCGGCGATGCCGCGGATGCCGCTGTCCTTATGGGCGACGATCAGGCTGTGATAGAAGGTGCGGCCGGCCTTCTTCGTCTCGGCGACCGCGAACGCCTCGATATCGGCCACCGTGGTGCCGAGCACGTACGAGAACGGGCCCAGGTAGGCGACGTCGAGCCGCTTGGAGCGCAGGGCCTCGATGACGCCGTTGTAGTCGGCGGCGACGAAAGGCTTGACCGGCATGCCCAGCGCCTTGGCGAGCTGGTCCATCATCGCCTGGCTGTTGGCGATCATCGCCCGCGAATCTTCCGACGGGATCAGCCCGACGGTCAGCACATTGGCGGCGCGAGCCAGCGCCGGCAGCGCGAGCGTGGTGGCCATGGCGGCCATGCCGCCGAGGACATGACGTCGGGTAGCCATCCGGGGTCTCCTCCGAGACGATTGTTAGGTTATGGCGCGGTGCACTCTCCGGCCGCGGTGGCTATCGAACAAATTCAAAAATATGGCTGTTCATATTGATAAAATCTATGATCCCGCCGAAGGTCACGCAGCTGTCATCCCGAGCGCAGCGAGGGATCTCCCGCGAACGACTGTGCGTCTTGCCGCAGGAGATCCCTCGCTGCGCTCGGGATGACGGAGAAAAGGCGGGGAGATATCCGCATGCGCTTGACGCAGCTCCGGTCGTTCCATGCCGTGGCCACTAGCGGCAGCTTCACGCAGGCGGCCGAACGGCTGCGCGTGAGCCAGCCGACGGTGACCACGCAGGTCAAGCAGCTGGAGGATCACTACCGGGTCGAGCTGTTCCACCGTCACGGCCGGCGCGTGCGGCTGAGCGAGATGGGCGAGCGGCTGCTGCAGTTGTCGCGCCAGATCTTCAGCCTCGAGGCCGACGCGGTGCAGCTGCTGGCCGATGCCGGCGAGCTGCGGTCGGGACATCTGCGGGTGGCGGCCGTCGGTCCCTCGCATGCGACCAAGATGCTGGTGGCGTTCAACCAGCGCTATCCGGGCATCAGGATCTCCGTCAGCACCGGCAACTCGCAGGACGTGCTCGACCGCCTGCTCGACTATCGCGCCGATGTCGGCGTGCTGGCGCAGGTCTTCCGCGACAAGCGGTTCGTGTCGAAGCCGTTCAGCGAGCACCCGGTGATCATCTTCACGTCAGCCGATCATCGCTTCGCGCGGCGGCGCAGCATCCGTATTGCCGAGCTGCAGGGCGAGAGGCTGATCCTGCGCGAGGCGGGCTCGACCACGCGACGGGCGCTGGAGACGGCGCTCAAGGCCGCGCGGGTCGAGCCCGAGGTCGTGATGGAGATCGGCAGCCGTGAGATCATCCGCGAGGCGGTGGCGCAGGGGATCGGGGTCGCGGCCGTATCGGACGTGGAGTATGTGCCCGGCCCCGGGCTGCACGCCGTGCGTATCGCCGACGTGCAGATCCGGACCTACGCCCACGTCGTCTGCCTGGCCGAGCGGCGCGACATGCGGATGATCCGCGCCTTCTTCGATGCCATCGACCCCAAGGCCTCGCCTCATGCCAGCGCCGGCATGACCTCGCGCGCAAAGAGCGCGATCGAGCGCGACGCCTCCTCGTAGGAGAGGTCGCCGAACGCCAGCCGGCAGAGGCAGTAGTTGATGCCGGCGATGTCGTTGTCCCGGCGCATGCGGTCACGCACCGTGGCGGCGGCGCCGGCCACGATGTAGCCGCCGGCGACGGCGTCGTCGAAGGCCGCCGGGATGAGCTGGCGCGGCAGGCCGACGCCGTTCTTGCGCCAGAGATGCTCCAGCGCCCCATACCACAGCTTGAAGGCGCGGCGTGCGGCGTCGATCGCCTCCTTGTCGGTGTCGCCCACGACCACGTGCCGGCTCAACCCCAGCAGCGGTGGCGCGGTATCGTGCCGGCCCTGGGCCTGCCAGGCCGCGCGGTAGCGGTCGACGAAGGCGCGCACGGCCGGAGCCGGCAGGCCGATCACGACGTTGTAGCCCTGCCGTGCCAGGCGTTCGGCGCTGTCGGGGGTGTTGGCGCCATACCACAGCGGCGGGTGCGGGCGCTGGACCGGCTCCAGCTCCATGGGCACGTCGCGGAAGGTGAAGTACTGGCCCTCGTGCGACAGCGAGCGCGTCGTCAGCCCCTTGAGGATGACCGCCAGGGTCTCGGCGAAACGCTCGGGGCCGGTCGCCGGATCGACGCCGTAGTAGCCGACCTCGAACGGCGAGATGCCGCGCCCGACGCCCAGCTCCAGGCGCCCGCCGCTCATCTGGTCGATCATGCAGATCTCGTCGATCAGGCGCAGCGGATGGTAGAGGTTCAGGGTGTAGACCAGGGGCCCGAAGCGCAGCCTGCGGGTGCGCTGCGCCACCGCCGCCAGGAAGACGCTGGGCGACGGCGCCATGCCCAGCGGCGTCGCGTGGTGCTCGGCCACGTGGTAGGCGTGGAACCCGAGGCTGTCATAGGCCTCGATCAGCTTGAGCCGGGTCTCGAACTGCTCGCCCAGCGTCGTGCTGGCCCGGTCCATATGGTCGAACACACCGAACTTCATCGTTTCCCCCGCCATGGCCTGTCGTGGATTGGCATGCCGGGAGCCTGCCCATCGGCCTGCGTGGAGGCAAGCGGTGCGGGAAGGAGTTTTATGGGCGGGCCGCGGCGCTCCAGCGCCGCTCATGCGTGCGGCGCTACGCGCCGGGTGCGCCGCCGGAGCGCCGCGGCCCGGCCAAATACGGCATCAGCGCCGGCCGGCCTCGATCGTCTTGACGGCGGCCGCGATCGCGCGCTGCACGTCCTCGGATTGCTGCGCGATGGCCTGCGCCAGCGTGCCGATCTGGTGACGCAGGCCGTGCACCTGGTCGATCAGGTCGACCACCGTCTCCAGCGACTCGTCGTCGAACGACAGATCCTCGCTCAGCTCGTAGAGCAGGGACACGCGCGCGGCGTCGACCGGGGTGAAGCCGCAGCACAGGTCGCCGCCCTGGGCGGCGCCCTGCACGTCGACCGGCCGCAGCAGGCCGCGCTCGATCCAGGCTTCGATGCGCGTCACCGTCAGGCGCTGGTGCCGGTGCACGAGGTCGTCGAGGGTGATCATGTGAAGCGCTCCATGTCATGGCGCGGATCATACGCCTTGCCGGCTTGCCAGCCTTCGAGGAATGCCTTCAGCGCCTCATCGGGCTGGTCGGGCAGCACGACGCGCAGCTTCACGTACTGGTCGCCCCGCACGCCCGACTTGCGATCGAGCACGCCGCGGCCTTTGAGGCGCAGGGTGCTGCCGGCGTTGGAGCCGGCAGGCACCGTCAGCATGACGGCGCCGCCGATCGTGGGGACGCGCACCTTGCCGCCGAGCACCGCCTCGTTCAGCGTCACCGGCAGCTCCATGTGGATGTTGGAGTCGCGGCGCTCGAAGAAGGCATGCGGCTCGATATGCAGCTCGACATAGGCGTCGCCGGCCGGGCCGCCATTGGGATCGGGCAGGCCCTGACCCTTGAGCCGCAGCGTTTGCCGGTCGGTCGCCCCCTCGGGGATGTCGATCTCCAGCGACCGCCCGTCAGGCAGGCCCACCCGCTGGCGCCCGCCGCGGGCCGCGATCAGGAAGGGCACCGCCAGCGTGAAGGACAGGGAGCCGCCGCCCGCGAAGCCGCGGCCGAAGCCGCCGCGCGCGCCGAACATCTCCGAGAAGACGCCGCCCAGGTCGGCGAAATCCTCCGACGTGCCGGTGCGGTAGTAGCGTTCGGCGCCGGGGCCGGTGGCATGCTCGCGCCAGTAGCCGCGCGGCGGCACCTCCTGGCCTGTCGCGTCGATCTCGCCGGCATCGAAGCGCCGTCTCTTGTCGGCGTCCGACAGCAGGTCGTGCGCTGCCGAGATCTCCTTGAACTTGGCTTCGGCGGCCTTGTCGCCCGGATTCAGGTCGGGATGGTGCTTCTTGGCCAGGCGCCGGTATGCCTTGCGGATATCGTCCGCCGACGCCGTTTTCGACACGCCCAGCAATTCATACGGGTCCTGCATGCTTGGTTCCCTACGGCAGCGGATGACGGCTCGCCGCCGCGCCACCGGGCAGGGGCCGTTACAGCGTCCAACACCAATACAAACGTAGTGCGCGCGGCAAGTGCAACAAGCCCTTGCCTGCCGGCTGGCCAGGACAGGTTGGGCAGTTGACCGAAACATTCTTGCACAGATCGGCGAAATTTTAATCGGATTTGCCGCCGGCCGCTGCTCGTGATGTCATGATGTCGTCATTGCGTCGATTGGGGGAGACAAATGCGCTCGCCGAAGCTCACCACGGTCATCTTCATCGGCATGGTGCTGGGCATTCTGGTGGGGTGGGCCTGCCACAGCCTGTGGCCTGATCCCAAGATCGCGAAATCGATCGCCGACTACATCTCGCTGCTGACCGATATCTTCCTGCGCCTCATCAAGATGATCATCGCGCCGCTGGTGTTCACGACCCTGGTGGTGGGCGTGGCGCATATGGGCGAGCCCAAGGCGATCGGCCGCATCGGCGGCAAGGCGATGCTGTGGTTCATCAGCGCTTCGCTGGTGTCGCTGCTGCTGGGCATGGTGATGGTCAACATCCTGCAGCCCGGCGTCGGCCTCAACCTGGTCGACAACGGCGCCACGACCAACCTGAAGACCTCGTCGCTGTCGCTGAAGGAGTTCGTCACCCACCTGGTGCCCAAGAGCGCCGTCGAGGCGATGGCCACCAACGAGATCCTGCAGATCGTGGTGTTCTCGCTGTTCTTCGGCGTCGCCGCGGCGGCCATGGGCGAGCGCGCCAAGCCGCTGGTCGAGATCATCGACCAGGCCTCGCACGTCATCCTCAAGATCACGGGCTACATCATGGGCCTGGCGCCGATCGCGGTGTTCGCCGCCATGGCCGCCACGGTCACGACCCAGGGGCTGGGGATCCTGGTGACCTACGGCAAGTTCATGGCCGAGTTCTACCTCAGCCTCGCCATCCTATGGGGCGTGCTGATCTTCGCCGGGTTCCTGTTCCTGCAGGGCGGCGTCCTCCGGCTCGTGTCGCTGATCCGTGAGCCGTTCCTGCTGGCCTTCAGCACGGCCAGCAGCGAGGCGGCCTACCCGGTCACCATGGCCCAGCTCGAGAAGCTGCCGGTCAGCAAGCGCATCATCAGCTTCGTGCTGCCCATGGGCTATTCCTTCAATCTCGACGGCTCGATGATGTACTGCACCTTCGCGGTCATCTTCATCGCCCAGGCCTACAACATCGAGCTGAGCCTGGTGCAGCAGGTCACCATGCTGCTGGTCCTGATGCTGACCAGCAAGGGCATGGCCGGCGTGCCGCGCGCGTCGCTGGTGGTGATCGCCGCCACCCTGGCCAGCTTCAACCTGCCCGAGGCCGGCCTGCTGCTGCTGCTGGGCATCGACCAGTTCCTCGACATGGGCCGCTCCGCCACCAACGTGGTGGGCAACAGCCTGGCCACGGCCGTGGTGGCGAAGTGGGAGGGCGAGAAGATCAGCGGCGAGGCGCCATCGGAAATGCCGCCGGGGCAGCCGGCTGCCGTGCCGGCGCAGTAGGTGCGCCGTGCGCCACCTAGGCACCCGGCGTCGGGCTGCATCGGCCGGCCTGGCCGTCGCGCTGGCGCTTGCCGTCGCGTCGCCGGCCGGCGCCGACGAGCTGACCGGCACGCTGAAGAAGGTGAAGGAGAGCCGCAGCATCGTGATCGGCTATCGTGAAGCCTCGGTGCCGTTCTCCTTCCTCAACCGGGCCGGCCAGCCGATCGGCTATTCGATCGACCTGTGCGGCGAGATCGTCAACGACGTGGTCGATACCCTGGGCGTCGACGTCGCGATCAAGTACCGCGCGGTGACGTCGGCATCGCGCATCCCGGCGGTGCAGGCGGGCGACATCGACCTGGAATGCGGCTCGACCACCGGCAACACCGAGCGCAAGAAGCTGGTGGCGTTCTCGCCGGTCTTCTTCGTCTCCGGCACCAAGCTGATGGTGAGGAAGACGGCGCCGGTCGCGTCGTATCGCGACCTGCGCGACAAGACCGTGGTGGTGACGGCGGGCACGACCAACGAGGCCGCCTTGCGCGCCATCGTCGAGCGCCAGAAGGTCCCCATCAAGATCGTCGTCGGCAAGGACCACGACGAGTCGTTCCGCATGCTCGAGAGCGGTTCGGCCGATGCTTTCGCCACCGACGACGTGCTGCTGTACGGGCTGATGGCGACGGCGAAGTCGGGCGGCGACTACAAGGTCGTTGGCGACTTCCTGTCATACGATCCTTACGGCCTGATGTTCCGCAAGGATGATCCCGATTTCGCCGCCGTGGTCGACCGCACCTTCAAGCGCCTCGCCGAGGGCCGCGACCTGGTGCAGCTCTATGATCGCTGGTTCCTGATGCGCCTGCCCACCGGCGAGCGGCTGAACCTGCCGATGAGCCCGCAGCTCGAGGAGATGTTCCGGGTCCTGGGGGTGCCAGAATAAGCGGCGGGGCAGTTGAAAGCCGCAGCCAGGGCGGCTGCGGCTTCATCGAGGTCGGAAGGGGCGTCGGACGCGACGGCCTTAGCGCGTCTGGCCGGCAGGCGGCTGCGGCGGGCTGACATTGCCGGCAGGGTCCGGACCCTGGCGGTGCATCATGTGCTTGCCGTGCATGCCGCGTGCCCACTGGTTGTGGCCGATGCGCGCCACCATCTCCGCGAGCTGCTTCTTCTGCTCATCGTTGAGGGACGGCGACAGCTTCTCGACCGCCTGGCGCAAGCCCTTGGTGGTCTCCAGCATCGCGGTCAGGCCTTTCTCGCGCTGGGCGAGCTGGGTGGCGGCATCCGGCGGCGTGGCCGGCCGCGCCGTCGCGGCGCGCTCGTTGCAATGCTGCTGCATCGGCTGCATCGCCGCCTTGGCTTCCTGCGTGAAGGTCTGCCAGGCGCTCTTCTGCTGGTCGTTGATGCCGAGCTTGACCTCGCTGTAGGCGAGGCGGCCGGCCAGCCGGGCCGGCATCTCGGCGCAGACGCGCTGCATCATGGCCTGCCGGCGCTCGGGCGACGGCCCGTGATCGCCCTTGGGAGCGGTTTGCGCGATGGCGGTTCCACCGACAAGCGCCAGTCCCACGACCAGGCCAGCCAAGAGATCTTTTCTGCCCAACATCTGCATACTCCTTCGGGACGGAGGAGAGGTCCCACCGTCCTTACGCAGAGAGGTGCGTCAGCATCCCCGGCAGCGATGGCGCAATTCCAGGCTCACGCCACGGTGATCAGCCGAGTGCGCGCCTCACACGGCGCGGACCAGGGCATGGCGCTTCTTGCCGGCCGACAGCTTGATGCGCCCATCGGCGCCTGTATCGGTCAGCGAGACCGGCTGGGTCTCGGATGTCACGGCTGCGTCGTTGACCCGCGCGCCGCCGCCCTTGATGAGGCGGCGCGCCTCGCCCTTGCTGTCGGCGAGGCCTGCCTCGGCGAACAGCTCGAAGGCCGGCACCCCGGCCTGCAGGCGCGCGCGTGCGATCTCGACCGTAGGCAGGTCGGCCGCGAGGGTGCCTTGCTCGAAGGTCTGGCGCGCCGTCTCGGCGGCCTGAGCCGCCGCCACCTTGCCGTGGCACAGGCCGGTCACCTCGGTGGCCAGGATCTTCTTGGCTTCGTTGATCTCGGCGCCGCCGAGCGCCTCCAGCCGCGCCACCTCCTCGAGCGGCAGCTCGGTGAAGAGCCGCAGGAAGCGGCCGACATCGGCATCCTCGGTGTTGCGCCAGTACTGCCAGAAATCATACGTCGACAGACGGCTGCCGTTCAGCCACACCGCGCCGGCCGCGGTCTTGCCCATCTTCGCGCCCGAGCTCGTGGCCAGCAGCGGCGAGGTGAGGGCGAACAGCTCGGCGCCCGCCATGCGGCGGCCCAGGTCGGCGCCCATCACGATGTTGCCCCACTGGTCCGAGCCACCCATCTGCACCATGCAGAGGTGACGCTTCCACAGCTCGACGAAATCGTAGGACTGCAGGATCATGTAGTTGAACTCGAGGAACGTCAGCGGCTGGTCGCGCTCCAGGCGCAGCCGCACCGAGTCCATGGTCAGCATGCGGTTGACCGAGAAATGGCGGCCGACATCGCGCAGCAGCGGGATGTAGAGCAGCGTGTCGAGCCAGTCGGCGTTGTTGGCCATCACCGCGTCGGTCGCGCCGTCGCCGAACGTCAGGTAATTGGCGAACGTGCCCTTGATGCTCGCCATGTTGGCGACGATCTGCTCGTCCGTCAGCAGCTGGCGCGTCTCGTCGCGGCCCGACGGGTCGCCGATCTTGGTCGTGCCGCCGCCCATCAGCGCGATCGGCTTGTGCCCCGTCTTCTGCCACCAGCGCAGCAGCATGATCTGCAGCAGGTGGCCGACATGCAGGGAGTCGGCAGTGCAGTCGAATCCGATATAGGCGACGCGTGGTCCGGTGGCGAGCAGCTCGTCCAGGCGCTCGGCGTCGCTGCACTGGTGCACCATGCCGCGCGCGTGCACGGTGCGCATGAATTCGGACTTGAACGTCGACATATCGCTGCCGCTAATGGATGGTGGCCGGCCGCCAGCCGGCTGGCGGCGGTCCTGTAGCACGGCGTAGGGGATGCGAACAACGCGGCGTTCCCCCGAGGACACGGTCATGGACGATCTGCTGAGGCGCGCGCGGCGCGGCGAGATGTTGCGGGTGATGGGCCTCATGAGCGGCACCTCGCTCGACGGCGTCGACGTGGCCGTGATCGAGACGGACGGCGAGCAGATCCGGGCCTTCGGGCCATCGCTGACGATGCCCTACGGCGAGGAGGTCCGCGACGCGGTGCGGCTGGTGCTGGGCGCCGATGCGCCGACGCCGCAGACCGAGCGTGCCGGACGGCTGCTGACCCAGGCGCATCGCGACGCCATCGCCGCGCTCTTCGCCGATCACCCCGGCCTGCGTCCGGCGGATGTCGATGCGATCGGCTTCCACGGCCAGACCATCACGCACCGGCCGCAGCGGCGCTTCACATGGCAGATCGGCGATGGTGCCTGGCTGGCGCGTGCGACCGGCCGGCCGGTGGTCGCCGATTTCCGGTCGGCCGATGTCGCCGCCGGCGGGCAGGGCGCACCGCTGGTCCCGGTCTATCACCAGGCCCTGGTGCGCCGCGCGGTCGATGGCGGCGGGCTGCGGCTTCCGGTTGCCGTGCTCAATATCGGCGGCGTGGCCAACGTCACCTGGATCGGGGCCGACGGCACCCTGCTGGCATTCGACACCGGGCCTGGCAATGCCCCTCTCGACGACTGGCTCCGCCAGCATGGCAGCCTGCCGTTCGATCGCGATGGCGAGATATCGCGTGCCGGGACGGTCGATCAGGCCCGGATAGGGCAATTCTTATCTTCATCTTATTTTTCTATAAAGCCGCCAAAGTCATTGGATAGAAATGATTTTCTTTCCAATATTGCCTCCGGCCTGTCGCTTGCCGACGGGGCTGCCACCCTGGCCTGGGCATGCGCTGCCGCGATCGCGGCTGCCGTCAGGGCGATGCCGCAGCCGCCGATGGCTTGGTTTGTATGCGGCGGTGGTGCGAAAAATACTACAATTATCAATAATATAGAACGTATATCTAATATTTCAGTTGAGAAATGTCCGGCGGAGTGGGTGGGCGATATGGTCGAGGCGCAGGCGTTCGGCTTCCTCGCCGCCCGCAGCCTGCGCGGCCTGCCGTTGAGCTTCCCGACCACGACCGGGGTGCCGGCGCCGCTATGCGGCGGCCGGCTGTTCGCGCCATAACCCTAGGTTTTTTCTTCTGGCTTCGGCTGCTCCGTCATCGATTTGGTGACGTAGCGGTCGACCTCGACGGCCAGCTTGTCCAGGCTGTCATGGAAGAAATGGTTGGCGCCCTTCACGGTACGTGAGTCGACCGTTATGCCCTTCTGCTGCGACAGCCGGGCCACCAGCTTGGCGATGTCGGCAGCCGGGACGACCTCGTCCCTGTCGCCGTGCACGATCAGGCCGGATGACGGGCAGGGCGCCAGGA
This sequence comes from Vineibacter terrae, assembly GCF_008039615.1. GTDB lineage: Bacteria > Pseudomonadota > Alphaproteobacteria > Reyranellales > Reyranellaceae > Vineibacter > Vineibacter terrae. The sequence goes on from NZ_VDUZ01000032.1 coordinate 97,150, forward strand.
AGGCGAAGTCATAGCTGTTGGCGGGCGGCGCGACGGAGATGAAGCCGTCGATCTCCGGGCGGCGCATCAGCAGCTGCATGCCGATCCAGGCGCCGAAGGAGAAGCCCGCGACCCAGCATTGCTTGGCGTCCGGGTTCATGCTTTGCAGCCAGTCCAGCGACGCCGCTGCGTCGCTGAGCTCGCCCAGCCCGTTGTCGAAGGTGCCCTGGGAGCGTCCGACGCCACGGAAATTGAAGCGCAGGACGGAGAAGCCCCGAGTCGCGAAGACGTGGAACAGGGTGAACACCACCTTGTTGTTCATGTTGCCGCCGGCCTGAGGGTGCGGATGCAGCATGAGCGCAATAGGCGCGTTCTTTTCCTTGCTCTGGTGGTAGCGGCCCTCCAGACGTCCATCGGGACCGGTATAGATTACATCAGGCATGCCCTACCTGTTACGCTGCGCTCGCGCGCCCTTTTCAAGTATCCGAGCCACACGCTCGGATACCATATCGTTGGTATGCTGAAACCCGGCCGAAAAACTTGACCAACGCACTTGGGCTTTCTATATGCTGTAGCGACAGCCGGTTCTTGACGCCGAGAATTCGTGTCTGCCGTCACTATCGGGGTCAGGTAGCGCGATTTCAAGAGCGATTTCAACGTGATCGCGCATTAGGCAGTTCTGCGGCCGGTCATACCGCAGAGCGGACCTGGGTTGGATGGAGAATGATCATGAGGCTGAGCACCAAGGGACGCTACGCTGTCATGGCCATGGTCGATCTGGCACGCCACGGTGCGCAAAAGCCGGTCTCTCTGGCCGATATCTCGACCCGGCAGGAAATCTCGCTGTCCTATCTCGAGCAGCTTTTTGCCAGGCTGCGCCGCGGCGGCCTGGTCAAGAGCGTGCGCGGCCCCGGCGGCGGCTACCGCCTGGCCCACGGCGCCGGCGAGACACGGATTTCCGACATCATCCTGTCGGTCGACGAGCCGATAAAGGCGACGCGGTGCAAAACCGATTCGCCGCTGGGGTGCCATAGCGACAAGTCGCGCTGCCTGACCCACGACCTGTGGGCCGAGCTCGGCAACCAGATCCATCTGTACCTCAGCTCCGTGACCTTGCTCGACGTCGTCGAGAAGCGGGTGCTGGGCACGGCCCGTCCGTTCACGGCGACGCAGGCGGACAGTGCGGCGATGCCGGCGCTGAGCACGCCGACGCCCGCCAACGCTGTCGCCGCGGAATAGGGCGCGCCATACGTGACTGAGATGATGACCCTTCGCGCCTACCTCGACCACAACGCCACGACCCCGATGCGCCCGCAGGCCATCGCGGCGATGGGCGAGGTTATGCGCGAGGTCGGCAACGCCTCGTCCGTGCATGCATTCGGCCGTGCCATGCGCGCCCAGGTCGACCGGGCGCGGACCTCGATCGCCGCGCTGGTGGGCGCGGCCGCCGCCGACCTGGTCTTCACGTCAGGCGGCACCGAGGCCAACAACACGGTTCTGCAGGCCGCAGGCCGGCGGCGGCTGATCGCATCCGCGGTCGAGCACGACAGCGTGCGCCTGGCCGCCGACGGCATCGTGCCGGCGCCGGTGAACGGCGACGGCGTGATCGACCTGGGCGCGCTGCAGCGCCTGCTGGCCGCATCGGATGAGCCGGCGCTGGTCAGCGTCATGCTGGCCAACAACGAGACCGGCGTCATCCAGCCCGTCGCCGCGGCCGCTCGCATCGCCCACGCGGCCGGCGCCGTGGTGCACTGCGATGCCGTGCAGGCGGCCGGCAAGCTCGAGATCGACATGGCGGCGCTGGGCGCCGACTACCTCACGGTCTCGGCGCACAAGCTGGGCGGCCCGCAGGGCGTCGGCGCGATCGCGCTGCGTCCCGGTGTGGCCTTCGCGCCGATGCTGCGCGGCGGCGGCCAGGAACGTGGCCGGCGGGCCGGCACCGAGAACGTCGCCGGCATCGTCGGTTTCGGCGTCGCCGCCAAGATCGCGCTGCGGGAGCTGCCGCGGATGGCGGCGCTGGCCGCCTGGCGCGACAAGATGGAGCGCAGCCTGGCGCAGCTGGCGCCGGATGCCCACGTCTTCGGCTGCGGCGCAGCGCGGCTGCCCAACACGACATGTGTGGCGATGCCCGGCGTGGCCGCCACGACACAGCTGATGGCGCTGGACCTGGCGGGAATCGCCGTCAGCGCCGGCGCGGCCTGCTCGTCGGGCAAGGTGCGGCCCTCGCACGTGCTGGCGGCGATGGGCGCGAGCGACGCCGACTGCGCGTCGGCGCTGCGCATCAGCCTGGGCTGGACGACGCAGGCAGACGACATCGAGCGGCTCGTCGCCGCCTGGGGCGACCTGAATCGCCGGCTGAGCCCGGCAAACCGGCCGGCGGCGGCTTGAGCTTGGAGAGTTGGCCATGAACGCGATCAATGGGCTGCGGCGCAACGACCAGCCGATCTACCTCGACTACCAGGCCACGACGCCGATGGATCCGCGCGTGCTGGAGGCGATGATGCCGTACTTCACCACGAAGTTCGGCAACCCGCACTCGCGCAGCCACAGCTACGGCTGGGAAGCGGAGGAGGCGGTCGAGAAGGCGCGCGCCCAGATCGCCAGGCTGATCGGCGGCGACGAGAAGGAAGTGATCTTCACGTCGGGCGCCACCGAGTCGAACAACCTCGCGATCAAGGGCGTGGCCCACTTCTACAAGGACCGCAGGAACCACATCGTCACCCTGGTCACCGAGCACAAATGCGTGCTCGATACCTGCCGGCACCTGGAGCAGGAGGGCTTCGAGGTCACCTACCTGCCGGTGCAGCAGAACGGCCTGGTGGATCTGGAGCAGCTGCGCGCGGCGATCACCGACAAGACCGTGCTGGTGTCGGTGATGGCGGTGAACAACGAGATCGGCGTCATCCAGCCGCTGAAGGAGATCGGCGCGCTGTGCCGCGAGAAGGGCGCCTTCTTCCACACCGACGCCGCCCAGGCGGTGGGCAAGATCCCGCTCGACGTGCAGGAGATGAACATCGACCTGATGTCGATCTCGGGCCACAAGATCTACGGGCCCAAGGGCATCGGCGCGCTCTACGTGCGGCGCAAGCCGCGCGTGCGGCTGGTGGCGCTGATCGACGGTGGCGGCCAGGAGCGCGGCTTCCGCTCGGGCACCCTGCCGACGCCGCTATGCGTGGGCCTGGGCGAAGCCTGCGAGATCGCGATGAAGGAGATGGAGTCCGAGGCCACGCAGCTGCGCAAGCTGCGCGATCGGTTCCTCAAGGGCATCCAGGCCCAGCTGCCGGACACCTATGTCAACGGCGACATGGAGCAGCGCATCCCCGGCAACCTCAACATCAGCTTCGCCTATGTCGAGGGCGAGTCGCTGATCATGGGGATCAAGTCGCTGTCGGTGTCGTCGGGCTCGGCCTGCACGTCGGCGTCGCTGGAGCCCAGCTACGTGCTGCGGGCGCTGGGCGTCGAGGAGGAACTCGCGCACACGTCGCTGCGCATCGGCTTCGGCCGCTTCACCACCGAGCACGAGGTGGACACCGCCGTCGACGACATCGTGCGGCATGTCAGCAGGTTGCGGCAGATGAGCCCGCTCTGGGAGATGGTCCAGGAGGGCGTCGATCTGAAATCGATCCAGTGGTCAGCCCACTGAATCGCGGACACAGCAAGGGAGCAAGTCATGTCCTACAGCGAGAAGCTGCTCGACCACTACGAGAACCCGCGCAACATCGGGTCGCTCGACAAGACTGCCGAGGATGTCGGCACCGGTCTGGTCGGCGCGCCGGCCTGCGGCGACGTGATGAAGCTGCAGATCAAGGTGAGCGCCGACGGCCTGATCGAGGACGCCAAGTTCAAGACCTTCGGCTGCGGCTCGGCCATCGCCTCGAGCTCACTGGTCACCGAATGGGTCAAGGGCAAGACGCTCGACGAGGCCGGCACGATCAAGAACACCGACATCGCCAGGCATCTGGCGCTGCCGCCGGTGAAGATCCACTGCTCGGTCCTGGCCGAGGACGCGATCAAGGCGGCCATCGCCGACTATCGCGCCAAGGCGGAGAAGAAGGTGACCGAGGCCGGCGAAGCGGCCGGCGAGCAGGCCGCGGCGGCCGAGTAGGAGTGGATGAGATGAGCGTGGAGACAGCACCCGTCGCGCGCAAGCCGGCCGCGCCGCGTCCGGCGCGGCCGCGGCCGCAGCTCATGACGGTCACCGATGCGGCCGTGTCGCGTGTGAAGGAGCTGCTGGCGCAGCGCGGCAAGCCGACCGCGGGCGTGCGCATCGGCGTGCGCAGCAAGGGCTGCTCGGGGCTGTCCTACACGCTGGAATATGCCGACGAGAAGGGGCCGAGGGACGAGGTCGTGGAAACACAGGGCATTACTGTGCTGGTCGACCCCAAGGCCACGCTGTTCCTGATCGGCACCGAGATGGACTATGTCGAGGAGAAGCTGAAGGCCGGGTTCGTGTTCAAGAACCCCAACGAGAAAGGCCGCTGCGGCTGCGGCGAATCCTTCCACGTGTGAAAGAGATCCGGGCGAGCGGATCGCCCGGGCAGGATCGGCTCATGACCATGTCCACCGCGGCCGCGACGGCCTCCGAGACCGCCGCGAGATGCTGGTCGTGCGGCGCCACGGCCCCAGACGCAGCACCCTTCTGCGCCGCCTGCGGGCTAGTGCAACCGCCCGGCCAGAGCGACCATTTTGCGCGGCTGGGGCTGGAGCACGGCTTCGACATCGACGGGGCGATGCTCGATCGCCGCTACTTCGACCTGCAGCGACAGCTGCATCCCGACCGCTTCGCGCGCAAGACGCCGCGCGAGAAGGCGATATCGCAGCAGCAGGCTGCCACCCTGAATGACGCCTACGAGACGCTCAAGAATCCGCTGCGGCGGGCTCGCTACCTGGCGTCGCGGCTGGGCGTCGACCTGCCCGCCGACGGCCGTACCATCGACGATCCGGAGCTGCTGATGGAGGCGATGGAACGGCGCGAGGCGCTGGCCGAGGCGGCAACGCCGCAGGACGTCGACGCCCTGGCCGGCGATGCCGCGCGCGCGCGCGAAACGCAGCTGCGGGGCCTGTCGGCGCTGTTCGCCGCCGCCGACAAGGCGGGATTGCGCGCGGCGATTTTGCGGCTTGCCTACCTCGACAAATTCACCGAAGAGGCGCGCGCCCGCCGCTTCAACCTGGGTGCTGCCGGCTGATGACACTGCTTGAGATCCACGAGCCCGGTGAAACGCCGTTGCCGCATGCCGGCGAGGAGACGCCGGCCATCGGCGTGGACCTGGGCACCACGAATTCCGTCGTCGCCGTGGCGCGGGACGGCAAGGTTGAGGCGTTGCGCGATGACCACGGCAAGGCGCTGGTGCCGTCGGTCGTGTACTACGCGTCTGACGGCGCCGCCGCCGTCGGCAGCGCCGCGCAGGCGCGCCAGGCGGCGGAGCCGGACCGCACCGTTTCCTCGATCAAGCGGCTGATGGGTCGTGGCGTCGCCGACGTCACCGAGGTCGGCGGCATCCGCGCCGACGAGGTCGAGCCGGGGAGCGGCGTGACCGACATGGTGCGGCTGCGGGTCGGCGGCCGCGCCCGCACGCCGGTCGAGATCTCGGCCGATATCCTGCGTACCTTGCGGGCGCGGGCCGAAGCGGCGCTGGGCAAGACGGTCGAGCGCGCCGTGGTCACGGTGCCGGCCTATTTCGACGATGCCGCGCGCACGGCGACGCGCGACGCGGCGCGCCTGGCCGGCCTCGAGGTCCTGCGGCTGGTCAACGAGCCGACCGCGGCCGCGCTCGCCTACGGCCTCGACAAGGCGGTCGAAGGCATCTACGCGGTCTACGACCTCGGCGGCGGCACATTCGACTTTTCGCTGCTGCGCCTGGAGAAAGGCGTGTTCCAAGTCCTGGCGACCGGTGGCGACGCGGCCCTGGGCGGCGACGACTTCGATCATGCGCTGGCGGAGAGGGCCCTGGCCGAGCGGACCGCACGTGGCCTGCCGGGCGCCGCGAGCGCGGGCGACGCCAAGAGCGCGCTGCTGGCCGGGCGGCAGGCCAAGGAGGCCCTGACGGCTGCCGAGCGGACGGAGCTGACGCTGGCGCTGGATGGCGGCACGTCGGTCCACGCGATCGACCGCCCGGCGTTCGACGGCCTGGTCGCCCCCCTGGTCGAGCGCACCATCGCGATCTGCGCCCGCGTGCTGGCGGATGCGGCGCTGGATCCGGTCGACGTGAACGGCGTCGTGCTGGTCGGCGGCTCGACGCGGGTGCCGCTGGTGCGCCAGCGCGTGGCGGTGCTGTTCGGCAAGCCGCCGCTGGCCGATATCGACCCCGACGAGGTCGTGGCGCTGGGCGCTGCCTTGCAGGCCGAGGCGTTGACGGCCGGCTCCGATACCCTGCTGCTGGACGTGACGCCGCTGTCCCTGGGCATCGAGACCATGGGGGGCATCGTCGAGAAGGTGATCCCGCGCAACACGCCGATCCCGGTGTCGCTGGCGCAGGAATTCACCACCTACCAGGACGGGCAGGGCGCGATGGCTTTGCACGTCGTTCAGGGTGAGCGCGAGATGGCGGCCGACTGCCGCAGCCTGGCGCGTTTCGAGCTGCAGGGCATACCGCCCATGGCTGCCGGCGCGGCGCGCATCCGCGTCACCTTCACGGTCGACGCCGACGGCCTGCTGACAGTGGCGGCGCAGGAGAAGACCACGGGCGTGGCGCAGCGCGTCGAGGTCAAGCCCACCTACGGCATCTCCGAGGAGGACATGGCGCGCATGCTCTACGACAGCCTGGAGCATGCCGAGGACGACATGGAAGGCCGTCTGCTGGTGGAGGCTCGGGTCGAGGCCGAGCGCCTCCTGCTGGCCCTGGACGCGGCGCTGGCAGTCGATGCCGACCTGCTGGACGGCGCCGAGCGGACCGATCTCGATGCCGATGCGAGCCGCTTGCGGGCGGCGATGGCCGATACCGACCGCGAGGCGATCAATGCCGCGGCGCAGGCGCTGGAGGCGCGTTCCAAGACTTTTGCCGAGCGGCGCATGGACCGCGGCGTGCGCAAGGCGCTGTCGGGCCTGTCGCTGGATCAGCTTGAATCGAAGGTCGGCTGACGCCCAGGCGCCGCCGCACGGAGTTGGTTATGCCGAAGATGGTGTTCATTGAAAAGAACGGGAACCGCAAGGAGGTGGATGCGCCGCTGGGTCTGTCCGTGCTCGAGATCGCGCATCGCAATGGCATCGACCTGGAGGGCGCCTGCGAGGGCTCCCTGGCCTGCTCGACCTGCCACGTGATCGTCGACAAGGCCTGGTACGACAAGCTCGCGGAAGCCAGCGAGGACGAGGAGGACATGCTCGACCTCGCATTCGGCCTCACCCACACCTCGCGCCTGGGCTGCCAGATCAAGATCACGCCGGAGCTGGACGGCCTGACGGTCAAGCTGCCGGCGGCGACACGCAACATGATGGTCGACAAGTGAGCAAGGCTGTCATCCCGAGCGCCCCTTCGACAGGCTCAGGAGAGGGATCTCCCTGCGAGGAGCGCACCGTGCGCTGTGCCGCAGGAGATCGCTCGCTGCGCTCGGAGCTTGTGATCTTTTCCTTCCCCCGGAGGGGGAAGGTGGCGCAAGCGCCGGAAGGGGGATGTTGCAACGGATTCGATGTGGCTTAGGGCCAGCGAATTCGTTGCAACATCCCCCTTCCGCCCCTTCGGGGCACCTTCCCCCTCCGGGGGAAGGATTGAGTCACACGCTCGGGATGACGGTGAGAACAAGGAGCGGGAATGCGCAAGCTGAAGTGGACCGACGTGCGCGACATCGCGATCGAGCTCGAGGAGCGTCATCCCGACGCCGACAACGTCAACCTCCGGTTCACCGACCTGCACCGCTGGGTGATGGAGCTGCCGATGTTCGAGGATGATCCCAGCCGGTCCAGCGAGAAGATTCTCGAGGCGATCCAGATGGCCTGGATCGACGAGCGGAGCTGATGCGCAGTAGGTGAGCGCCCGATTTCAGCCGTATTCCTTCGCCATGGTGCATCCTTCCCGGGGAGAGGTTTTCCGATGATGTCGAAGGTGGTTGCCCGTGCGCCGATGGTGCTGGCGGCCGCGCTGCTGTCGCTCGCCGTGACGGCCTGCGGCCCGCAGCATACCGGTGAAACCTACAGCCGCGGCGACATGCAGCGCGGCGGCCCGGTTCTCGCGGGGCGCATCATTGCTGTCGATGACGTGCCGATCTCCGGCACTGGCTCCGGGATCGGCACCGTGGGCGGCGGCGTCGCGGGCGCTACGATCGGGTCCGCGCTCGCCCATGGCAGGACCGGCAGCATCCTGGCGGGTGTCGGCGGCGCCATCATTGGCGCGATCGCCGGCAATGCCGTCGAGCAGGGCATCACCCGCGGCCAGGGGACGCGCTTCGTCGTCCAGCTCGACAACGGCCAGGTGATCAATGTTGTCCAGACGAACGAGGCCAACCTGCAGACCGGCGACCGTGTCACGGTCCTGGAAGGCGGCGGCAAGACCCGTCTGGCCCGTGAGAGTGGCCCGCCACCGCCTGACCCGCGTCCCTGAGGCAGCCGCGGCCCCTCTTGATCGGGCTGCGGGCTGGCCTATACCGGCATCATGAACGGGCTCGACATCGACAAGCTGCCGTCGCGCACCCGCGTGGTCGTCGCCATGTCGGGCGGCGTCGATTCGTCGGTAACGGCGGCGCTGCTGAAGGAGCAGGGCTTCGACGTCGTGGGCGTCACCCTGCAGCTCTACGATCAGGGCGCTGTGGCGGCCCGCAAAGGGGCCTGCTGTGCCGGCCAGGATATCTACGATGCCGCCCAGGTGGCCGAGCGGATCGGGATCCCGCATTACGTGCTCGACTACGAAAGCCGGTTCAAGGCCGACGTGATCGATGCCTTCGCCGATGCCTATGTGCGCGGCGAGACGCCGATTCCTTGTGTTGCTTGCAACCGCACCGTGAAGTTTCGCGACCTTCTGTCAACCGCACGCGACCTCGACGCCGATGCCCTGGCCACGGGGCACTATGTGCGGCGCACCGCGGGGCCGCATGGCGCCGAGCTGCGGCGCGCCGTCGATCCTGCCAAGGACCAGAGCTACTTCCTCTACGGCACGACGCGCGCGCAGCTCGACATGCTGCGCTTCCCGCTGGGCGCGATGAGCAAGGCCCGGACGCGGGCGCTGGCGGAGCGCTTTGGCCTGCCGGTGGCCGACAAGCCCGATAGCCAGGACATCTGCTTCGTTCCCGATGGCGATTACGCCGGTGTCGTGGCGCGGCTGCGGCCCGGGGCGATCGAGCCCGGGGACATTGTCGATACGGCCGGCCGGGTCGTGGGCCGCCACCACGGCATCGTGCATTTCACGGTGGGCCAGCGTCGCGGCCTGCGGCTGGATGCCCGGCAGGGCACCGACAACGCGCCGCTCTACGTGGTGCGGCTGGATGCCGCGCGCCGGCGGGTGGTGGTCGGGCCGCACGCCGCCCTGGCGCGCGAGTCGATCCGGATCGGCACGGTGAACTGGCTGGGCGACCGGCCCTTGGACCAGGATGGGCTCGCGGTGCTGGTGCGCCTGCGGTCCAGCCAGCCGTTGCGGCCGGCCACGGTGGCACGGGTCGGCGCGGAGGTCCTGGTGCGGTTTGAGACGCCGGAATTCGGTGTCGCGCCCGGCCAGGCCTGCGTCATTTACGACCGCGACGTGGGCGAGCGGGTGCTGGGCGGCGGCACGATTTTGTCCGCAGATGCTGGAGAGGCTTGACCTTGCGCCCCGGTATCATTTACCAAGCCGCCGCATAAGGCTGGGTAGCTCAGCTGGTTAGAGCACGGCACTCATAATGCCGGGGTCGGCGGTTCGAGCCCGCCCCCAGCTACCAAAATCCGGGACCCCCGATTTGCAACGAATCGGGGGTCTTGTTTTTCCGGCCGGTGGCCAGCGCCGGCAGCGAGGCGGAGCCTGATGAGCAACAGCCGCCATACGACCGATGTGATCGTGATCGGCGCCGGGCCGGTGGGCCTGTTCGCCGTGTTCGAATGCGGCATGGTGCGGCTGCGCTGCCATGTGGTCGATGCGCTCGATGCCGTCGGCGGCCAGTGCACGGCGCTCTACCCGGAAAAGCCGATCTACGACATTCCGGGCTATCCCCGGATCAATGCGGCCGACCTGGTGCACAACCTGCAGGCGCAGGCCGCACCGTTCCATCCCGTCTACCATCTCGGTCAGCGCGTCGAGCGTCTGGAGCGCACGGCTGACGGCTGGCGGGCGACCACGTCGCGTGGCGTCGAGATCGAGGCCAAGGCCGTGATCGTTGCCGCGGGTGTGGGCGCGTTCGGCCCCAATCGGCCGCCGCTTGCCGGCATCGAGGCCTACGAGGGGCGGAGCGTGTTCTACTACGTCACGCGGCGTGAGGATTTCCGCGACAAGCGCGTGGTGATCGCCGGCGGCGGCGACTCGGCGGTCGACTGGGTGCTGTCGCTGCAGGAGGTCGCGGCCCGGGTGATGGTGGTGCATCGCCGCGCCAGGTTCCGCGCGGCGCCCGAAAGCGAAGCGCGCCTGAAGGCGCTGGCCGCCGCCGGCAGCATCGATCTCGTCGTGCCCTATCAGCTGCACGCGCTGGAAGGGCAGGGCGGCAAGCTCGATGCCGTGATCGTGGCGACCCTGGACGGCGAGACACGGCGGCTGGAGGCGGATGCGTTGCTGCCGTTCTTCGGCTTGTCGATGGAGCTGGGGCCGATCGCGACATGGGACCTCGATCTCGATCGCGATCTGATCGTGGTCGATCCCGCGACATGCGCGACGTCGGCCGACGGCATCTACGCCATCGGCGACATCGTGAGCTATCCCGGCAAGCTGAAGCTGATCCTGTGCGGCTTCAGCGAGGCAGCGATGGCGGCACGCGCGATCTATGCGCGCGTGCATCCGCAGACGCCGCTGCACTTCGAATATTCGACGACATCGGGCGTGCCCAACCTTTGATGCCGGCGTGCGCCGCGGGATGAGAGCGGCGCATCGTGTGGATAGATTCGGCGCTGCGCTGGAGATGTCGACATTTTCCGGCGCGCAGAGCATCGCTTCTTCGCGGAGCGCGTTGCTGCGCTGCGCCATCACGTGCGCATGTGCGACGAGAAAAGCCTGATTTTTCCGAGCTTTTTTTTGATTCTCACAAAAAAGCATTTTCCTGTTTGACACCACGAAGTCACCCTCCTATAAGCCCGCTCCTCGGCGGCGGGGACGCGAAGCGAAAGCAAGCGAAACGCCGGCGGGACGGGCCTCGAAGCCCGCGCTTTATGGACAGGTCTGAAGGAAGGGAAACGCTGGCGGCGGTGTAAGCTGCCGGGTGTTGGGCAGAGATGCCTGGTGCTTGGTGGTGGATGCTGTCGCGAGCGAGGACGCAGGTGAATTGTGGGGCGGGGTGAGAGCCTTGCTTCAGGATGAGCCGAGCGTTTTGGTTTGTGACGGGATCCGTTGCCGGCCGGGGCGCCAAGAGCCCTGGCTGGACTTGAACATGAGAGTTTGATCCTGGCTCAGAACGAACGCTGGCGGCAGGCCTAACACATGCAAGTCGAGCGGTCGTAGCAATACGACAGCGGCGCACGGGTGAGTAACGCGTGGGAACCTGCCCTTTGGTTCGGAACAACCCTGGGAAACTAGGGCTAATACCGGATAAGCCTCCGCGAGGAGGGAAAGATTTATCGCCGAAGGAGGGGCCCGCGTCCGATTAGCTAGTTGGTGGGGTAATGGCCTACCAAGGCTGCGATCGGTAGCCGGTCTGAGAGGACGATCGGCCACACTGGGACTGAGA
>NZ_VDUZ01000033.1 GCF_008039615.1 Vineibacter terrae
CGCCACGGCGCCGTCACGCCAAGACCCAGTGCCAGCACCCGATTCCCGTCCAACCCAACCCCCGCTCCGTCTCTCGGCGAAGGTTACCAACAATTCCCCCCAATTCCATTCGCCACGTCGAGGAGCCAATATTTTCCGCCACAAGCTCCTTCCGGGTCTATCGTGCAGCATGATGCGCAAACGGTAGATCTTCCAGAAGGCGCTGTGATTTCGAGTGACCCGCCGTATTATGACAACATCGGTTATTCGGATTTATCGGACTTTTTCTTTTGTTGGTTGCGACCGTCTCTGAGGAAAATTTTTCCAGATATTTTTGGCTTCTTGGCCACGCCGAAGACGGAGGAGCTTGTTGCAACTCCATATCGTCATGAAGGTAAGGGCTCTGCCGAGACGTTTTTCTTGACGGGAATGCGTTCTGCCATCCGCAATATGGCCTTGAAATCGTCTGATAAGTTTCCGGCGACGATTTACTATGCCTTCAAGCAGAGCGAAGTCTCCCAAGAAGGTATTAGTTCGACGGGCTGGGCGACCTTTCTTCAGGCTGTGATTGAGGCCGGTTATGCTGTTGTCGGCACTTGGCCGGTCAGAACGGAGATGGCAAGCCGGATGATTGCTTCCGGCACGAACGCTCTTGCAAATTCGGTCGTCTTGGTTTGCCGGAAGAAGGAGAACACGGCGGAGGTCGTCACCCGTGCCGAGTTCATTCGCGCGCTGAAACGGGAGCTACCGCCAGCGATTTCCGAACTTCAGGCCGCGAACATCGCGCCGGCCGACATGCCGCAATCTGCGATCGGACCCGGCATGGGCGTGTTCTCGCGCTACAAGGCTGTGTTGGAGTCGGATGACAATCCAATGAGCGTGAAAACCGCGCTTCAACTCATCAACAAGGAACTCGACGAATACCTGGGCGGTATTCAGGGCGAGTTCGATCCTGACACCCGGTTTGCCATCACCTGGTTCGAGCAGAACGGGCTGAAGACGGGCGACTATGGCACGGCCAACAGCATCGCCACGGCGCGCGGCATCTCGGTCGAAAGCGTCAAGCATGCCGGAATCGTTGACAGCGCCGCCGGCAAGGTCCGCATCCTCGCGCGTGATGAACTCGACGACGATTGGGACCCGGAAGAGGATCGGCACCTGACGGTGTGGGAGTGCCTCCAGCATCTGGTCCGTCTGCACGAGAAGGACGGCATCTCCCATGACACCGCCGTCCTTTTGAAGAAGATAATCACCCAAGCCGAGGCGGTGAAGGATCTCGCCTACTGCCTCTACGACATCAGCGCCAATAAGCGGAAGGATGCGAAGGAGGCCACGGCCTACAACGCCCTGATCGCCGATTGGACTGAGCTGACAAAGGCCGCCGCGGCCATCCACGACACAAGCGGCGATCGTCAGATCCGGCTGGATATTTAAGGGGGAACGGGACGTGGCAAAAAGCACGCGCCAATATGTGTTTGAAGGGATGGAACTGCTGCCGGCGGCGTTGATCCCCTTCGTCGAAAAGCGGCTCGAAACCTCGCTCAAGGGGCACTGGCAAGTCCAGGTTCTGGAGAAGTTGCCGAGCCTGCGCCCCAACAGCAACGGTGAGGTTGGCTGGGACCAGGCCGCGCTGTTCAACGCGATGGATCGCTTCTGGAGCGAGGCGTTCAAGGCGGTTCTCGGCCGTGCCGAACGCTCGCTGGTCAACGAGCTCGGCGACGTTCGCAACAAGCTCTCGCACAACGAGACCTTCACCTATGACGACGCCGAGCGTGCGCTCGATTCCATGCGCCGGCTGATGGAGGCGATCAGCGCGGGGGAGACGGCGGAGCAGCTTGGCAAGATGCGCGACACCATCCTGCGCACGAAGTTCACCGAGCTCGCGCGCAACGAGGAGCGGCGGAAAACCCAGCGCCTCGAAATCTCGGTCGAGACCGTCGCGGGCCTGCTGCCGTGGCGCGAGGTGGTCGAGCCCCACCAGGATGTCGCCACTGGCGAGTTTCAGCAGGCAGAGTTCGCGGCCGACCTCGCCAAGGTGCATTCCGGAAGCGCACCGCCGGAATATCGTGACCCGCGTCAGTTCTTCAGCCGCACCTATCTGACCGAGGGGCTGAGCGCGCTTTTGGTCGGCGCCGCCAAGCGGCTGTCGGGCAGTGGTGGCGATCCGGTTGTCGAACTGCAAACCAATTTCGGCGGCGGCAAGACGCACTCGATGCTGGCCCTCTATCACATGTCGGGGCCGACGCCGGTGCAGGATCTGTCGGGCCTGGATCAGTTGCTCGACAAGCTCGGTCTGACCGTGCCGAAGAGCATCAACCGTGCGGTGCTCGTCGGCACGTCGCGGGGACCGCAGGACGTGCTCCACGCCGAGGGCGATCGGAAGATCCGCACGACCTGGGGAGAACTCGCCTGGCAGCTCGGCGGCGCCGACGCCTTCGCCATGGTGGCGGAAAATGACGCCAGCGGCATCGCACCGGGCTCGAACCTCCTGGAGGCGCTCTTCAAGAAATATGCGCCGTGCCTGATCCTGATTGATGAATGGGTCGCTTACCTGCGGCAGATCTACAAGGTCGAGGGGCTGCCATCCGGGTCGTTCGATGCGAACCTCTCGTTCGTCCAGTCGCTGACCGAAGCGGTCAAGGCCAGCCCCGGCACGCTGCTGGTCGCCTCCTTGCCGGCCTCGCAGATCGAGGTTGGTGGTGAAGGTGGTCAGGAAGCGCTGGCCCGCCTCAAGCAAACCTTCAGCCGCGTGGAATCTTCTTGGCGGCCGGCGAGCCAGGAAGAGAGCTATGAGATCGTCCGACGGCGGCTGTTCAAGGACATCCCCGGCGACAAATTCCATCACCGCGACAACACACTGAAGCAGTTCGCCAAGCTGTACCGGGAGAACGCCAACGATTTCCCGCAGGGCTGTGCGGACGAGGACTACCGGCGCAAGCTGGAGAAGGCTTATCCGATCCATCCCGAGCTGTTCGACCAGCTCTACACGAGCTGGGGATCGCTCGAAAAATTCCAGCGCACGCGCGGCGTGCTGCGTCTGATGGCGCAGGCCATTCACGAGCTTTGGATGAACGCCGATCCGTCGGTGATGATCATGCCAGGCAGCGTGGCCGTGAGTTCGCCGCGCGTGGAGCCGGAATTGCTCCACTATCTCGACGTGAGCTGGCAATCGATCATCGCCGGCGATGTCGATGGCACGGCGTCCACTCCCTACAGGGTCGATCAGTCGGCGCCCAACCTGAACCGCTATTCGGCGACCCGGCGCGTCGCGCGCGCGATCTTCATGGGGACGGCGCCCACCCATCAGCAGCAGAACACCGGCCTCGACGACAAGCAGATCAACCTCGGCGTCGTGCAACCGGGTGAGCGTCCGGCTATTTTCGGCGACGCGCTGCGTCGGCTGACCAACCAGGCCAAGTTCATGCACGCCGATCTCGGCCGGTACTGGTACTCGATGTCGGCGAGCCTCAACCGCATCGCAGCGGACAAGGCGGCGCAGATGGAGGCGGCGTTGGTCGACGTGACGATCGACGCCGAACTCGGAAAATATGTGAATGGCCTTGGCGATCGAGGGCATTTCGACGCCGTGCAGGTTGCGCCGACGTCATCGGCCGAAGTCCCCGATGAAGCGGGCGGTGTGCGCGCCGTCGTGCTCGGCGTCAGACATCCACACAATGGGCGCGATGGCTCGGAGGCGCTGGTCGAGGCGAAAGATATCCTCACGCAACGCGGCAGCACGCCGCGTGTCTATCGTAACATGCTGGTGTTCATCGCCGCGGAAGCCCGGCAACTCGACCATCTGAGAGATGCCGTGCGCGCCTCCCTGGCCTGGGGCGAAATCGTCCGTGACAAGGAGCGCCTTGAACTCCGACCGAGCGACCAGAAGCTCGCTGAGGCCAAATTAGCCGAAGCTAAGGAGACGATGAAGACGCGCATGAAAGAGGCGTGGTGTTATCTGCATTATCCGGCCCAGGAGAGCGCCCAAGCCGATTGGGAATGGGTGTCAGGCAAGATTCCCGCCCAAGACGGATTGCTAGCCCGCGCGAGCAAGAAGTTGGTGGCGGAAGAAGGTTTGCTCGTCGAGTTGGGACCGTCGCGCCTCGACCGTGATCTTCAGAAATACATCTGGAACGACAAGTCGCGACTGTCGCTGAAGGATCTGCGGGAATATCTCAACCGCTACATCTATCTGCCGCGCCTCAAGGGGCAGGATGTTTTGGTCAAGGCCGTGCAGGCAGCCGTGAGCGGTATGCTGCCCGGTCCCTTCGCCTATGCCGAACGATGGGACGAGAAGTCGGACGCCTATCTGGGGCTGGCGATCGAGCGGGCGGTAAGCGCCGTGGTCGTGATCGACAGCGACAGTGTCATCGTGAAACCCGATGTGGCGGAGGCACACCGCCCGATGCCAACGCAAACTGGGTCGCCTGGCGATCCGGAAGCACCTGGCGAGAAGCCGGGGGAGGCCGGGGAGCTGCCCGCCGGTGCAACAACGACGAGCTCGCCTCCTGCAGAGAAGAAGCCGACGCGATTTACCGGGAGTGTGATGATTTCGTCGGAGCGGCCGGCGAGGGACATCCATCAGATCGTTGAAGCGATTGTCGAGCAGCTTACGACGTTGCCGGGCAGCCAGGTGAAACTCAGGCTCGAGATCGAAGCAGAAGTGCCCGGTGGGCTTGAGCGTACCAAGGTGCGGACGCTGGTCGAAAACGCCAATACGCTCGGCTTTATCGACAAGTCGGTCGAGTAACGACAGCACATATTGCATGTTCGACACGCCCAACTGTCCTCAAGCTTGAGGATTCAGGCACGACGAAGAGTTGGACAATTCACTTGGACATAGCGCCAGCCCAGGTTGGCGAAATACTTGTACTAGTGTTGTTGCCTTGTCGAGCGGTAGTGAAGAATTAGCGGCGACAAACCAGCAAGACACGCCAGAATGCAGAGCCCAGCGCAGATCAGAACAGTCTCGATGCCAGGCCATGGGGTTGAAGCACGGCGCACCACAAAGAAGTCAAATCCCGTCACAGCAAGTCCCGTCAAAGGAATTGCGCTGCCAATTGTGGCTTGCAAACGAGCCTTCCTCAATGAACGATAGCTTCCCCGACTGACAAAGATGGCCGTTACAACGAGGCTGATCACGGCCCACGGCAGGACCATCCCGAAGGTATACAGAAATGAGAAAGTGCCGGTTGGATCGGAAGCAAAGGCCGGCGACGCGGTCAGGACCGCATCGCCGACGGCGCAGAATCGCGACACAAATCTAACGCAGGAAATACGTTTCAAGACATTTCCCGTTGAACTAGGCGACGCCTATCCATTCTTACTACCGTGCGGCCAACGTTGCATCCAAATGCATGAGCGACAAAAGCGCTCTTCGCTCCCGACTGATCCAGATACTCAGGCCTGTAACGACAAGCGCCAGCCGAATTCGGTCAGGTCTGGCTGATGGCCTTCAAAAGCGTGATCAAATCTATCTTCCCAAGGGAAGATGCCTTGTCGATCAGGCCACACGATCTGGAGGCAAGGGAAATCGTCTCCGCGGTAGAAAAAACGGGTCCACCCCAGAAACTCTCTGTAGTATCTCTTGGAGACTGGGAACACGTATGCTGCGAGGTTGGCGAATGCTCGCTCCGTCCGAGCGCGCGGCAAGAGTCGGCTACCATTCTTGGCGTCCCTGTAGAGGCCCCAAAGCACGCCATGCGCAATTTCATGCTTCAGCCCGAACACGATAATCTCCGGATGGTTCGCGGTTATCCAAAACCCGGTTGAATAGTTAAAGCTTGGTCCTTCGGCGTCCGCAAAAACGTGGGTATCGAACCATCCGTGTTCTCGAATTTCAGCTACGAAATTTTGTTCGGCTTGATCAAGCTCTTCATGGGGCGTGTCCAGGGCGGTTATTGTCTTCATTGCATGTCGCTCTCGAAGAAAGACTCAAATTCCAATCTTCCCGACACGTATCGGCGCAAAGCTCGCGGCCGGTCATCGCGCGCAGGTCGCGAATGGCTTTCTGGATTGATCGAGAAGTCCCGCTCGACCGACGGGAACTGGACATCTGGAGACGTCCTATCTGCAGTCAGCAGCGAAGTCAGCGACCGAGCGTGAATCCAACCGGATGACAGCATATCACTACGCAGCGTGAGACGACATGGATTGGAACGGGACAATGAGGAAGGTTGGCGTTCAAGTGTAAACTCATGACTCTCTTTTCGGGAAGAAGGCATAGCGCAAGGCCATCGTTCATTTTGGAAGGGCGCTCGAAGTCAGCAAGTTAAATTGCGAGGTGAGAGACGAGGATTATGCTTCTCAAACTTAGCTCGACCCTTCTCGTTGTGACCAATGTCGCGATCCTCATTTTTGGGATGGTGATGGTGGTCTATCCGCAAAGCGCAAGCCCCCATGATGGGCAGTTGTTGCGATCGCTCGGTGCGGCGGCCGTTGGGATGGGATTGTTCGGTGCGATGATCAGCGTCGTGCCCTACAAACAGAAACAGAGATGGTCGTGGTTTACCCTTTGGTATCTACCGGTGTTCTGGACAGCGCATCTGGTCGGGCAATTGCCGCCGGGTAACGATCATGTTCACCAGTATGCCCTGATAGCGGCATCGATTTTGGGGCTGATGTTGCCCGTTAGGGAATTCTTCCCCGGAGGTGACACGCGAGGTGATGCCGGCTGAAATGTCACGGAGCTAAGTGGAAGCATCCTCCGGCTCGCTACGCGCGGCGGTGTGAACACGACCACCGTCGCGATATGGTTCCCCGCGATCACAACAAATCCTGGCGCGTTCTTCAGCTTCTTTGATGCCATGTCGAGCCTCCGCGTTGTCGAGCCAATCCATTGCATCGACAAAGGGATCGACCGGAGTTTGTGGCGAGGATTGGAACCGAGATCATCCAACACGCGCCGAACCACACGCCCATCTCATCCTCGGTATCATCGCAGCAGCAGGACCGAGAGGCATCGGCGATGCTTCCCATTCAAGCCATCAGCGTTCTGATTAGTGTCTCAGCCAGCCAACTTTCGTATTCGTCGGACGACCAGCCACGCTCCAATACGAGCATGCGATAGACGTCCCGACCGGTGTACATCCACAAGATATCGCGCACGCGATCGAGGCCGAGACGGCGAGCGGCGGGCACGAGCTTCACGAGTCGTTTGGCGCGCGCTGCCTGAAGCGTGAAGCGAACGGTTTCCAGTTCTGCTTCGATGGCTCCCAGTTCGGGCGACAGAACAGAGAGCCCCCGCATGAGACCGATCTCATTGCGCTCCGTATCGAGGATAACCCGCGAGATCGAGGCTGTGATTCGCAATATTTCCTCGGGATCTCGCACCTTCTCGGCCCGCTGCGCGATCTCGACGTAGCGTGGATTGAAGAAGGAACGCTCGACGACCGCTTTCAGTATGCCGGCTTTTGATTGGAACAAGGCGTAAAGGGTTGGCGCAGAGACGCCTGCGACCGATGCGATTTCGCTGATCGTCACCTTATCCACGCCGCGCGCGGTGAAGAGCTCCTTCGCCGCATCGAGAATGCGCTCACGCGTGCCTAGCGCGCGCTCGGCGCGAAGGCTGGCGTCATAGCGCCTGCGGGCTGTTGGCTTGCCAATCATATTAGATGTAGTATACTATATCGAAATTGCGATGCAAGGACGAAAGTCAGGAGCGGTTTGGCATCGGAAGACATGTCGGGCCGCAGCAGTCTCGACCGTCCTCGGGTCACATTGGGTCGGTCAACGGAGTTTCACCGATGTCACGCGTAGCACCAACTTCGACGAACGCCGGCCCGCTCAATTTCCGCACGAAAGTTCTTACTGCGGGAAAGACAGCGACTGGAATCCAGATTCCCGACGAGGTGATCGACAAGCTGGCGGCCGGGCGAAAGCCAGCGGTGAAAGTCACGATCAACGGCTTCACCTACCGCAGCACGGTGGCCGTCATGAACGGACGCTTCATGGTCGGCATCAATGCCGAGAACCGCGAGAAAGCCAAGGTCGTGGGCGGCGATACCATTGATGTCGGAATCGCTCTGGATACCGAGGTCCGCAAAGTCGTCGTGCCGGCCGACTTCCAGCAGGTGCTGGAGCGCGACCCGGACCTGAAGAGGGCGTTCGACAGCCTCTCCTATACCAAGCGTCGCGTGATCGCCGAAGCCATCGCGGGCGCCAAAACGGCCGAGACGCGCGAACGACGGATCAAGAAGGCGGCTCGCGATCTCAAAGACGCTTTGGACAAGAATAAGAAATAGCAACGAGACGGGAGAATTCGGCATGGCTGACGGTGCAATTCCAACAACGGGCGGCAAGTCCCGAATCGCGGGCTACGTCCTGAGCGGGCTCGCCGTCGCTTTCATGATGTTCGATGGCGGCATCAAGCTTGTTCCGATCCAGGCGGTTACGGATTCGATGCAGGAATTCGGCTTCCCGACCACCGACGGATTTGCGCGTGGCCTCGGTGGCCTGCTTCTCGTCTGCACGGCGCTCTACGTCTATCGCCGCACCTCGGTGCTGGGAGCCATCCTCCTGACCGCCTATCTCGGCGGCGCTGTGGTTACCCAGTTGCGGGCCGGGACTCCGATCTTCTCTCACCTTTTGTTCGGCGTCTATCTCGGCCTCTTCGTGTGGGGCGGACTCTATCTGCGCGACGGCCGTATTCGCGCGCTAATCCCATTCGACGCAGCCGATCGCTGACCACCGGCCAATGGCGATCCACTGGAAAGGAGATCCAACGTGAAACAGATCAATCCCTATCTGAAATTCAACGGCAACTGTCGCGAGGCCATGACCTTCTACAAGGACTGCCTCGGCGGAGAACTCACGCTCAACACCGTCGCGGGATCGCCCATGGAGGCAGCCATGCCGGCCGCGATGAAGGACCTCGTCCTTCACGCGGTCTTGAGCACCGGCGCGGCCACCGTGATGGGCTCGGACATGTCCGGTCCGAACGGCGTCTCGGCCGGCAACAACATGACGATCTGCGTCGTCTGCGAAAGCCGGGAAGAAATCGAGACGGCTTTCGCCAGGATGGCCGAAGGCGGCACGATCAAGCAGCCGCTCAGCCAGCAGCCGTTCGGAATGTACGGCGACCTCATCGATAAATATGGCTACGCGTGGATGTTTCAGTTCACCGGTGCTTGACCTTTGGCGCAGCTTTTCTCGCAACGCTGGGAAAGCTACCGGTACGCAAGAGTCCACCGGCAGGCGCGTCCGCGAGTTCGAGGACCAAGCCGTTTCCGCGGCATCCATCTCGGCGTTACAGACTGGTTCATCCAGCGGGAGCGTTCCAATGTCAAAAGATGGGCTCACCGCCGCCCTAACCCTGCAATTTGCTAAATGAGTCGGGCTGCCAGACGTGGGAGAAGTAGCAGTTATTGAGTTACGCCATCTACGTTATTTCATTGCTGCGGCCGACCATGGCAGTTTCCGCAAAGCGGGAGCGGACATAGGCGTTCAGGAATCGGCGATCAGCCGTCGTATCCGCGATCTCGAAGATGCATTGGGAGCTTCGTTGTTCCAACGACACAGTGGCGGTGTACTCTTGACACACGCCGGCCAACGTTTTTTGTGCCGGGCACGCGCTGCTCTTCAACAGATACACCACGGCGCCAAGGACGTTGCCGCGATAGGGCGCTCCGAAGATGGGCGGGTCAAGGTCGGTATCTTCTCTTCACTCGCATCCGGCTTCCTCGCCGATCTCCTGCGAGCATATGATAGAGATCATGCCGGCGTGATGGTTGACTTGGTCGACGGCAATCCGCCCGAACACGTGGCTGCGGTTCGGCAACTTCAGCTCGACGTTGCGTTCATCACTGGGACGTCTCAGTGGCCGGGGTGCGAGACGGAAAATCTCTGGTTTGAACGTGTCTTTGTAGTTTTGCCAATCGATCATCCGCTCACAGCCAAGAGTAGGCTCGATTGGCAGGACCTAGCCCACGAGACCTTTATCGTCAGTGAGGCAGCGCCCGGACAGGAGATTCGCGACTACTTGGTGCAACGGTTGGCGGCTCTCGGCCATCATCCCGATATCCAGCTACAATTCGTGGGCCGTGACAATATGTTGTCACTCGTAGCTGTCGGGCGTGGATTGACGCTGACCAGCGAAGCCACCACCGTCGCGCGATTTCCAGGCATCGTCTATCGACCCGTTGCTGATGAGATTCTTCCGTTTTCTGCGGTGTGGTCGCCACGAAATGATAATCCGGCCTGCCGTCGCTTGCTGAGCCTCGCACGTTCGATGTCACGGTCGGCCGCTGCGACAATTATTCAGGCGACCGCGGTGATCCTTTTAACCTCCTCGCCGCTACAAATCCCCGATCCGTGGCTATGAACCGCTCCAGCATCGGGACGATCAGGCGAACCGGATCGGCCGATGGCTGTCCCGCCTCGCGGCCGAGAATCTCGGCATAGGCGACGAGATCGCGGTGAAGGCTCGCCGGCAGCTCCATCGTGACCTTCACGGGCTTGTCGTCAACGATCGGTCCCAATTTCAGCTTGGCCATCTCAGCCTCCGTAAGGTTCGAGCACGAGATCGCGCGTGACGATGACGCGGACGGGGAAGCCTGGCCGGATGGTGAGCGTGGGGGCGATGTTGAGCTGGCGCTGTACGATCTGCTGGCCGGTTTGGCTAACGCTGTTGGACGCGCCCTGTCGTAGCGCCCGCAGGATGTCGCTTTCCTGGCTAGACGAGCCGGCCTCCGCGCCAACGCTTAGGAGCGTGGAAAGCGCAGCGGCCTTGAAGAGTTCGCCCCAATGATAGTCGACACCATCCTCGAGCCCAGCGTAGCCCTCCGCGTCTGTACCAGGCTGACGCTCCAGCACGATGGAGCGGCCATTGGGGAAGATCAGCCGATTCCAGACGAGGAGAATGCGCCGCTGACCGAAGCCGACGCCGCTGTCATACTGTCCGATGACCCGCGTGCCCTGGGGCACGAGCAGGATCTTGCCGGTCGGGCTATCATAGATGTTCTCCGTCACCTGCGCGGTGATCTGACCTGGCAGGTCCGAGCGGATGCCGGTGATGAGGGCGGCTGCGATCACAGCGCCCGCCTGCAGGACGCTCTTTGAGGCCGGCGCCGCAACGCGATCGGGCGAGACGGTGCGCTTGTCGGGCGCCTGGTTGAGGAATGCGAGCTGGCGGTCCTGTGCCGAGGGCGTGGCCGGCTGTGGCGCGAGGCCGAGGCTCGCGAGATCGGCCGGCGGCGTGGCGGTCGCGGATGGTCGTGCCGAGGCCGCGGCACTGGCGGATCGAGTCTCGGTCGAGGCGAACAGCCTTGCGGTCCGCGCAGCCTCCAGCTCCTGGGCCCGGCGTTGTTCCTCCGGGCTTGGCCCCACAGGGCCTGTCGCCGGCACGCCGATCGCCGGCACGGGAGCGCCATTCTGCGCATTGAGGATTGGTCGGCCGAGGTCGCCGGGCAGCGGCGGGCCGAGCTTCGGAACGCCGGAATAATCCTTCGGCAAGCCGGCCAGTCCATCGGGCGTCGAGCGGTTGTCCGTCGAGTACAGCTCCTGACCCTGGCCACCGTGACGGGTCTGAAGCGCATAGATCAGCGCCCCGCCGACACCGAGGCTCGCGGCGAGCCCCAGACCAACCAGCACTTTGCGGGACAGGCGGGTCACGCGCGGCGGTTCTGCGCGCAGCCGCATCGTCGCCGCAGGCTCGCCGGTCAGCGTCCGAGCGTCATCGTCCGTCAGCTGAGGCTGGGGCGCCCGACCCTGCGCCCGCCCTTCTTCCTTCTCGGGATCGCGTTCGTCGCTCACGATGCTGGCCTCCCATCGGTGCGGGAGATGCGGACGCGCTTCTGGCTCTTGCCCGCGCCGAACCGCAATTCTGCGGCGGCGAACAAGCGATCCACGATCATGTAGTTGCCGCGCACGCGATAGTTCACCAACTCGGAGGTGTCGCCCTCCGGCCCGACCACGAACAGCGGCGGCATCTCGCCTTGGCCGATGCCGCGCGGAAATTCGATGAACACCTGCTTGCCGTCATCGAAGGCGCGTAGCGGCCGCCACGGCGCGCGGTCGCCCGTCACCTCGTATCGGAAATTGACGCGCGCGAGATCGATGCTGCCCGACACCGGCTGCGCGGCCTCGGCCTGTTGGTTCTGACGGCGCAGTGCGATGAGCTGGTCCTGCGGATATTGCCACGATACCGACGCCATATAGGTCGAAGGCGTCGCGCGCAGCTCCATATGATAGGTGCGCCGATCGGTATTGATGACGAGATTGGTCATCAGCTCGGCTCGCGTGGGCTTCACGAGGATATGGATCTGCTTGGCCGCGCCAATGCCGCTCTCGGTATCGCCGATGATCCAGCGCACGGTGTCGCCGGCGGCGACGGGACCGGAGCCGACGAGTTGCTCGCCGGGCTGAAGCGCGATGTCGGTTATCTGCCCCGGCGAGGCGTAGACCTGATAGAGCGCGCCATCGACGAAGGGATAGACCTGCATCGAGTTGATGAAGCCGTTGCGGACGGGCTGGACGCGCGCGGCGGCGTTAGCCTGGTTGACGCGCGCGGCGGGATCGGCAGGCTCCGGCTCTGGCTTGCCGTCCTTGCCGAGCGGCTTCAACTGGCCAGGCAGCGGGAGCGGCTTCGGCAATTCCACGACCCGCACGGGTTTCGGCGGATCGGCGGCGATGACAGCGGGCGCGGCATCGTCATAGGAAATCTCGGGCGGCGGCGTGTGTCCGGCGCAGCCGGCGAGCGCCGATGTGCAAAGCAGGAGAAGCGGCAAGCCGGATTTACGGAAACCCGGAACGGCATGGTTGAGGAAAGCCGGCCTCCCGGCTTTGCGGAAGGTCGGTGTCATTGTCCAAGCTCCTTCGACCAGTTGATGGCGTTGATGTAGATTCCGAGGGGATTCTTCCGCAGCGTGTCGGCGTCACGCGGGGGCTGCACGACAACGGTGAGGATGGCGGACCAGCGCTCGGTGGAAGCCAGCGAGCCGTCCTGATAGCGGCGCTCTATCCAGGCAATGCGGAAGCTCGACGGCGAGGCGCGGATGACCGAGGACACCTCGATCGCGATCTGCTGCTTGCCGACCTTGGTGAACGGGTCGTTGGCGCGAGCATAGTCGTTGAGTGCGAGCGCGCCGCCCTGTGTCGTGAAATCATAGGCGCGCAGCCAGTTCTGCCGCACGATGATGGCGTCGGACGGGATCGAGCGGACCTGCTCGATGAAGCGCGCGAGGTAGAAGGCGATCTGCGGGTCGTTGGGCTGATAGTCGGCGGTCGCTGGCGCGATTGCCTGCGCCTGGCCGAGCCGATCGACCTGCACCACCCAGGGCACGATCGAACCGTTGGCCGAGTGCCAGACCAGCGCCGCCGAAAGCCCGCCCGCGAGCGTCAGCGAGCCGAACGCCATGTAGCGCCAGTTGCGGGCCTGGACGCGAGCGGAGCCGATACGATCGTCCCAGACCTGAGCGGCGCGCTGATAGGGCGTTTCGGGCTGCGGGGATTTACCGTAGTGGGTCGATGGTCGCTTGAACATGGTCAGTCGCTTTCGGAGAGGTTGACGGAGGAGCCGCCGCCGTGGCTGTCGCCGCTGCGCACGGCGTGGGCGGCCGCGGAGACGCCGTGGGACATTTGCTGCGAGCGTTTCATGCGCTTCGCCCAGGCCGGCGGGCCGTCGCTGGTGGAAGATGCGGCCTCCGCGGTGGCGGCGGGCGCGGCCCCCGATGCGCCCGTGGCGATGTCCGTCGCGGCCTGGCCACCGGCCTGATAGCTCCGCTTCAGGCTGTCGGCGGCGCGACCGGCTGCGCGCTTAAAGGGCGAGACGGCGGCCTTCGCGCCGGTGCTGGCGACACTGCCGAGGCCGGAGGCGACACCCGATGCGCCCGACTGTCCGGCCGCGCCGAGGCTGTAAGCGGTGGAGGCCCCGCCCGCGAGGGCAGCGCCTCCACGAGCAGCGGCCGCAGCGCCGCCAGCAAGAGCAGCGCCGCCTGACACGATGGCGCCGGTGGCGGCCGCGCCCGCTGCGACAACGCCGCCGGCGGCAAGACCGGTGCCAGTGGCCGCGCCGGCGCCGAGCTGCGGGCCACCGGAGATGAGGCCGTTGGCGATGCCGGGGCCGAAGATGCCGAGACCGAGAAGCGACAGCGCGGCGAGCACGATCGCCATGGCGTCGTCGATCGATGGTGTTGGGCCGGTGAAGCCCGAGGTGAACTCGGAGAACAGCATCGAGCCGATGCCGATGATGACGGCGAGCACCAGCACCTTGATGCCGGAAGAGATGACGTTGCCCAGTACGCGCTCGGCCATGAAGGTGGATTTGCCGAACAGGCCGAAGGGAATGAGGACGAAGCCGGCGAGCGTGGTCAGCTTGAACTCGATCAGGGTGACGAAGAGCTGAATCGCGAGGATGAAGAAGGCGAGCAGCACCAGCGCCCAGGCGAAAAACATGCAGGCGATCTGGATGAAGTTCTCGAAAAACGACCAGTAGCCCATCAGGCTGGAGATGGAGTCGAGCAGCGGGCGGCCGGCATCGAGGCCTGTCTGCGCCACCTTGCCTGGGCGCATGAGATCGCTGACGGCAAAGCCGGTGCCTGACGCCTTCAGGCCGAGGCCCGCGAAGCTCTCGAAGACGATGCGGGCGAGATTGTTCCAGTTGGAGATCAGGTAGGCGAAGACACCGACGAAGAGCGTCTTCTTGACCAGCCTCGCCATGATGTCGTCGTCGGCCCCCCACGACCAGAAGAGCGCGGCGAGCGTGACGTCGATGACGATCAAGGTGGTGGCGATGAACCCGACTTCGCCGCCGAGCAGCCCGAATCCGCCGTCGATGTAGCGGGTGAAGACCTCGAGGAAATGGTCGATGACGCCGGTGCCGCCCATGTCAGCGAACCTCCGGCCGGGCGGGCTCGGCCTGCATCGCAGGCCCGGTCACGCCTGCTGGCGCACTGTCGTTGTGGATGGGATCAGCCGACGCCGGCGCACTTGGAAACATCGTGGTCGGCGCGACCGGCGACGGTGATGAAACCGGGGCCGGCCGGCCGAGGAAGCGGCGCCGGTTCTCTGCCCATGCCTTCAGGCAATTGGGATCGCGCGTGCCGGCTTCGCCGATCTCGGAACAGCGAAGCAGTTCTGCGGCGAGAGGATCTGGTGCTGTGACCGAACGGCCCTGCGTCGCGAGGACGTCCGGCGCCACGTCCTTGCGGTTCATCTCGATCGCGGTCGCCATGATGGCGACCGCGACGAAGACGATGGCGCCGACGCGAGCAAGGGTCTTGCCGTCCATCGCGCCAGCCTCAGTTGCCGCTGTTCGGGAACATGCGGGCGTTTCCGGGCTGATAGCCCGAGCCTGGCGTCAGGAAACGCCGACGCTGCTCGCGGCCCTGTTCGGCGGCGGCAGCCTGCTCGGCCGACTGCAATGCCTGCGCCCGACCGTTCGCCGCCACGACTGCGGTGAGGTCGGCGAGCTGCTGCGCCTGGAGCGCGAGGAGCTGGTTGCCGGCCTGCGTGGCTTGCAGCGCGCCGGTCGCGCCCTGGCTCTGACCGATCAGCGCCGACATCTGCGTGCGGTTGGTGTCGATGTTGCCGACGACACCCGCCTGCACCCGCATCGCGTCCTGCAGGCCACCGACCGTATTCTGCCAGCGCGAACGAGCGTCAGTGACGAGCTGCTGATCGCTCGCCGACATCGGGACGTTCCCGTATTTCTGCTGGAACATCTGGTCGATCTTCTGAACGTCGAAGGCGATGTTTTGCGCCTGATTGAGAAGCTGCTGGGTCCGCTGAACCGACTGCTGAAGCTGTTGCAGCGACGAGTACGGCAGGCTCGCAAGATTGCGAGCCTGGTTGATCAGCATCTGTGCTTCGTTCTGAAGCGAGGTGATCTGGTTCGTGATCTGCTGGAGTGAGCGCGCGGCCGTCAACATGTTCTGCGCATAGTTCGACGGATCGAATACGATGATGGCGTGCGCGGGCGGCGTGAGCATGGGCGCAAGCGCGACGGGAGCGATCAGCAGCGCGGCAGCAAAACGCGCTGCGCGGGAATTGCGCGGTTTCATTGGGACGTCTCCTTGTTGGTGAGCGTGGGGATGAGATCGACGGCCCAGCCGACCTCACGATGATCGAGCCAGGCGGCGAGGAAGCCGTCGTGGCCGTGTTCGGCGACGATGCGGGCGATGGCCGCCTGGTCGGTCTTCGACGATGCGGCGCAAAGCGCGAGCGCGACATCGGACAGGCCGAGCTCGAACAGCCGGTTACCGCGGCGAGACTGGCAGTAGTAGTCGCGCTTCGGCATCGCCCGCGCGATGATCTCGATCTGGCGATCGTTGAGGCCGAAGCGCCGGTAGATCGCGGTGATCTGCGGCTCGATCGCGCGCTCGTTCGGCAAAAGGAGCCGCGTCTGGCAGCTCTCGATGATGGCGGGCGCGATTGCCGAGCCATCGATGTCGCTGAGCGATTGCGTGGCGAAGATGACGCTGGCGTTTTTCTTGCGCAACGTCTTCAGCCATTCGCGGAGCTGGCCGGCGAAGCCATCATCGTCCAGCGCCAGCCAGCCCTCATCGATGATGAGAAGAGTCGCCGAACCGTCGAGCCGATCTTCGATGCGATGGAAGAGATAGGAGAGAACCGCGGGCGCCGCGCCGGTGCCGATCAGCCCTTCAGTCTCAAACGCCTGGACGGAGGCCGAGCCGAGATATTCACGCTCGGCGTCGAGCAGCCGGCCATAGGGACCGCCGACGCAATAGGGCCTGAGCGCCTGTTTGAGATCGTTCGACTGGAGCAGCACGACCAGGCCGGTGATCGTGCGCTCCTCGACGGGCGCCGATGCGAGCGAGGTCAGCGCCGTCCAGATATGCTCCTTCACCTCGGGCGTGATCGCCACACCCTCGCGGGTCAGGATCGACACAATCCAGTCGCCCGCCCAGGCGCGCTCGGGCACGTCGTGAACGCGAGCGAGCGGTTGAAGGCTGACGCTATCGGTCGCGCCGTCGCTGAGATCGCCGCCGAGGTCATGCCAATCGCCGCCCATGCCGAGCGCCGCCGCACGGATCGAGCCGCCGAAGTCGAAGGCGAAGACTTGGGCGCGGGCATAGCGTCGGAACTGCAGCGCCATCAGCGCCAGCAGGACCGATTTGCCAGCGCCGGTCGGGCCGACGATCAGCGTGTGGCCGACATCGCCGACGTGAAGCGAAAGCCGGAACGGGGTCGAGCCTTCAGTCTTGCCGAAGAGCAGAGGGGGCGCTGCAAAATGCTCGTCCCGGTCCGGCCCCGCCCACACCGCCGACAGCGGGATCATGTGGGCGAGATTGAGCGTGGAGATCGGCGGCTGGCGGACGTTCGCATAGACGTGGCCGGGCAACGAGCCGAGCCAGGCGTCCACCGCGTTGATGGTCTCGGCCATGGCGGTGAAGTCGCGGCCTTGGATGACCTTCTCGACCAGCCGCAGCTTCTCGTCGGCTATGCGCGGATCATCATCCCACACCGTCACTGTCGCGGTGACGTAGGCCATGCCGGCATAATCGGCGCCGAGTTCCTGCAGCGCCATGTCGGCGTCGGCGGCCTTGTTCGCGGCATCGGTGTCCACGAGGACGGACGCCTCGTTGGTCATCACCTCCTTGAGGATCGCGGCGATCGACTTGCGCTTGGCGAACCACTGCCGCCGAATCTTGGTGAGGAGCTTGGTGGCGTCGGTCTTGTCGAGCAGGATCGCGCGCGTCGACCAGCGATATGGAAATGCGAGACGGTTCAGCTCGTCGAGCAGGCCAGGCGTCGTCGCCGTCGGAAAGCCGGTGACTGTGAGGATGCGCAGATGCGACGCGCCAAGGCGCGGCTCAAGCCCGCCAGTGAGTGGCTGGTCGGCGAGCAGCGCGTCGAGATAGATCGGCGTTTCGGGGACGCGGACCCGATGCCGCTTCGTTGAGACGCAGCCGTGGAGATAGGTGAGCGTCTCCGCGTCATCGAGCCAGCGGCATTCCGGCATGAAGGCTTCGACCAG
Source organism: Vineibacter terrae (assembly GCF_008039615.1). Lineage (GTDB taxonomy): Bacteria > Pseudomonadota > Alphaproteobacteria > Reyranellales > Reyranellaceae > Vineibacter > Vineibacter terrae. Next base: position 17,912 of record NZ_VDUZ01000033.1, read on the forward strand.
GCGCAGGATGCGATCGGTGCGATCGGCAAACCCGGCCATCATCTCGTTGGGGTCGACGCCCGACTTTTCCCGCCCCTCGTAGAGCCAGGATTCTGCACGCGCGGCGTCTTCGGCCGGCGGCAGATAGGTGAAGGTCAGGAAATAGCTCGACTCGAAATGGGCGCCGGCTTCCTCGAAATCCGCCTTGCGCTCGGCATCGACCAGCGCCGAGGCGGGATCTGGAAAGCGGCTGTCGGGATAGAGGTTCGAGGCATGGCGCTGTGCCTCGACGAAGATCGCCCAGCCGGAGCCGAGACGACGGAAGGCATTGTTGAGCCGGCCGGCGACCGCGACCAGCTCGGCCGGGACGGCGCTGTCGAGGTCGGGGCCGCGAAACCGGGCGGTGCGTTGGAAGCTGCCGTCCTTATTGAGGACGATGCCGGCGCCCACCAGCGCGACCCAGGGCAGGAAGTCGGCGAGCCGGCTGTTGCGGTCGCGATATTCGACGAGGTTCATCATCGGCGCGCTCCCCCTCAAACCGTGAGGAGCGCGGGGACGCGCAGATGGCGGCGCACCACGTCGACGAAGAGCGGATCGCGTTTGGCCGCCCACACCGCCGCGACATGACCGATCGCCCAGATGGCGATGCCGACCAGCCAGAGGCGAAGGCCGAGGCCGACGGCGCCAGCGAGTGTCCCGTTCATGATGGCGATAGCGCGCGGTGCCCCGCCGAGCAGGATCGGCTCGGTCAGCGCCCGGTGAACCGGGACCGTGTAACCCGGAACCTCGCCGCCCTGTTCGACACCGCCCGTCATCAGACCAGCGCCCCGCCGCCGAACGAGAAGAACGACAGGAAGAAGCTCGACGCGGCGAAGGCGATCGAGAGTCCGAACACGATCTGGATCAGCCGTCGGAAGCCGCCGGACGTGTCGCCGAAAGCGAGCGTCAGGCCAGTGACGATGATGATGATCACCGCGATGATCTTGGCCACAGGGCCTTCGATCGACTGCAGGATCTGTTGCAGCGGTTGCTCCCACGGCATCGACGAGCCCGAGGCGTGGGCGGGCGCGGCCATCACTACCGACAGCGTGGCGACGGACACGGTCATGGCGAGGTGACGGCGCGCGAGGCGCAGGCGTTGGATCACAGGCTTTCTCCTTCAGGGCTTCGGGTGAACAAGGTCGGGCCGCCGTCGCCCTCGATGACGGCCGGCGCGATGCGGTAGTCACCGTCGAGGCCGAGGCCCTCGACGCGCGCGAGTTCAGAGAGACGGCGAGCGGCGCCGCGGCCGGAGAGGACGGCAACGATGTCGATCGTCTCGGCGATCAGCGCGCGCGGGACGGTGACGACGGCTTCCTGGATGAGCTGCTCCATCCGCCGCAGCGCGCCGATCGCGCTGCCGGCGTGGATCGTGCCGACGCCGCCGGGGTGGCCTGTGCCCCATGCCTTGAGCAGCTCCAGCGCCTCGGCTCCACGCACCTCGCCGACCGGAATGCGATCGGGGCGCAGGCGCAGCGAAGAGCGGACGAGATCGGAGAGCGAGGCGACGCCATCTTTGGTGCGCATCGCCACGAGGTTCGGCGCGGCGCATTGCAGCTCGCGCGTATCCTCTATGATGACGACGCGATCGGCGGTTTTCGCGACCTCGGCAAGCAGCGCGTTGGTGAGCGTGGTCTTGCCGGTGGATGTGCCGCCGGCGACGAGGATGTTGGCGCGAGAAGCCACGCCCTGGCGCAGCATCTCGGCCTGTCCGGTCGACATGATCCCGGCGTGGACATAGTCGTTGAGTGTGAACACGGCGACCGCCGGCTTGCGGATCGCGAAGGCCGGCGCTGCAACGACTGGTGGCAGCAGGCCCTCGAACCGCTCTCCCGTTTCGGGCAGCTCCGCCGACACCCGCGGCGCGCCCGCATGAACCTCGGCGCCGACGTGATGGGCGACCAGGCGAATGATGCGTTCACCGTCCGCCGCAGACAGCCGTTCGCCCGTATCGGCGAGCCCTTCCGACAGGCGGTCGATCCACAGCCGCCCATCGGGGTTGAGCATCACTTCAACGATGCTGGAGTCATCGAGGTAGCGGGCGATCGCCGGGCCGAGCGCAGTGCGCAGCATCCGTGCGCCGCGCGCGAGACCTTCCGCATGTTGATGTGAAGCTGCCACATGACCCCCGATTCCATCGGGGTCGAGACAGTCCTTCCCCGGACGGGGATGATTAAAAGGGCCTGATTTTGGGCCGATTCAACAAAGATTCATCGGCGTAGTAGTCTGGCGTGCAAATACAGGAGAACGGCGGCGCAGGCTTTGTCTTGAACGCCAGGCGCCAGACACTATTCGTCGCGTGCGAGCCCCATTCCTGTGTGTGAGTCGCTGAAGTCTTCAGCGATTTCCTGCCGCAGCTTCGGCCCCTTCGCTAACCTCCTCCCGAGGGCTGTCACGAATTGATCGTAGCGCTCGCCAGCTTTGGCACGGGCGGCTTGCACGGCAGGTTCAGGAAGTGCTGGCGTGGTGGCGACCCAGAAGCGCACGAATACGGCAAGCATCTCGACGGAGATGCCGACATCGCGTTCCATTCGCGTCATACGGCGATCGAGCTGGTCGAGGCGCTTGGTGATGGCCGCTTCCTGCCGTTCGGCCGCATCGGGCGATAAGAAGGACTCGATGGCGGCCTCCGCGATCAGCGATCGGGAGTGATCGCGTCGCGCGGCATGTTCGGCGAGCCGACGCATCACGGCCGGATCGAGATAGACAGACAGGCGCTGTTTCTTCGCGGATTTCGTCATAGCGACCCTCACAGCTCCATCCCATCACCGGGATCGAGCGAGACCTGACGGGCGACACCCTGCATCAGTCGGTTCATCCGGCTGTTGCGGGCGGCGTCATCCTCGGCCTCGTCGGCAAGGCCGATCTCGAATTCATTCTCGATCGGCGCCTTCTTCTCGACAGGCTTCACGCGGCTCAATTCGGGCTGCTGGCGACGCTCGGACTCGGTCGGATCTTCGTCGCCCGTTTCCCTTCCCGGCTTCGCTTCGGCGATCACAGGCCGAGCCGGGAGCGGGAGGGCGATCCAATCGTCAACATGACCCTGTTTCGGTTGCGCGAGCGCCGGCGGCGGCAGGACACGCTCTTTGAAGCGGGCGTCCTCGTAGTAGCGCGCCTTCTTCGCTCGGATCGGTGGCGTCCCTGCGACCATTACGATCTCGTCGGTCGGCGGGAGCTGCATGACCTCGCCGGGTGTGAGTAACTGGCGGGCCGTCTCCGAGCGCGAGACCATAAGGTGCCCGAGCCAGGGCGACAGCCGATGCCCGGCATAGTTCCGCATCGCCTTCATCTCGGTGGCTGTGCCGAGCGCGTCTGACACGCGTTTGGCGGTTCGTTCGTCGTTCGTGGCGAAGCTCACGCGCACATGGCAGTTATCGAGGATCGAATTGTTCGCTCCGTAGGCTTTTTCGATCTGGTTGAGACTCTGGGCGATCAGGAAGCTCTTGAGGCCATAGCCCGCCATGAAGGCCAGCGCGGACTCGAAGAAGTCGAGCCGCCCAAGCGCCGGAAACTCGTCCAGCATCAACAGCAGCCGATGGCGGCCCGCCTTCGCCTGCAGATCCTCGGTCAGGCGTCGGCCGACCTGATTGAGGATCAAACGGATCAGCGGCTTCGTGCGGTTGATGTCGGAGGGCGGCACGACGAGGTAGAGCGTGGTCGGGTGCCTGCCGCCCACGATATCGGTGATGCGCCAGTCGCAGCGCCGCGTCACCTCGGCCACCACGGGATCACGGTAGAGGCCGAGGAACGACATGGCGGTGCTCAGCACGCCCGACCGCTCATTGTCGCTCTTGTTGAGCAGCTCGCGCGCCGCGCTAGCGATGACGGGATGCGGGCCGGCTTCACCGAGATGTGCCGTCTTCATCATCGCCGCGAGGGTGGACTCAATCGGGCGCTTCGGGTCCGACAGAAACGCCGCGACACCAGCGAGCGTCTTGTCCTCCTCGGCATAGAGGACATGGAGGATGGCGCCGACCAGTAGCGCGTGGCTGGTCTTTTCCCAGTGGTTGCGCTTCTCCAATGAGCCTTCGGGATCGACCAGGATGTCGGCGATGTTCTGAACGTCACGGACTTCCCATTCGCCGCGGCGCACCTCGAGCAGCGGATTGTAGGCCGACGATTTGGCGTTGGTCGGATCGAACAGCAGCACCCGGCCATGCTTGGCGCGGAAGCCGGCGGTGAGCTGCCAGTTCTCCCCCTTGATGTCGTGGACGATGGCCGAGCCGGGCCAGGTCAACAGCGTCGGCACCACCAGTCCGACGCCCTTGCCGCTGCGGGTCGGCGCGAAGCACAGCACATGCTCCGGCCCGTCGTGGCGGAGATAGTCGCGATCATATCGGCCGAGGACGACGCCATCGGCGCCGAGCAGACCGGCGGCCTGCACCTCCTGCCGTTCGGCCCATCGCGCCGAGCCATAGGTCTCCACCTTCTTGGCTTCGCGCGCCCGCCAGACCGACATGCCGATGGCGACAGCGATCGAGATGAAGCCGCCCGACGCTGCAATGTAAGCGCCCTCGACAAAGATCGCCGGCGCATAGGCATCGAAGCCGTACCACCACCAGAAAAATGAGGGCGGCAGATAGAAGGGAAACCCGAACAGCCGGAACCATGGTTGCCCCAGCTCGGGCTGGAATGCCAGCCGCCAGGCCACCCACTCGGTCGCGCCCCAGGTCGTGACCAGCACGATCGCGAAGACGGCGAGAATCTGGCCCCAGAGGATTTTCGTAGCGGACATAGCGGTTAAGTCTTTCTGCGAGGGATCAGAGGCCGAGGCTGCGCTTGCGGCCGAAGCTCCAGTCGATGCCGCCGTCATCGCGGGCGACGCCGGAGACGTGCTTGCCGAGCTGCTTTTCGAGGGAGGGCGTCCACGGCACAAGCTGGAAGCCGAGGCCGTCGTCGAGCATGGCGAACCGGCCCGAGGCGAGCGTGAAGCGCTGACGGTAGGAGCCGGCGACGTATTCGCCGCTGGCCGCGCGATTGAACGGCTGGCCGGTCTCGGCGGCGAGCTTGTCGCCGAGCGCCTCCAGCTCGCGGCGGCGCAGCGTGTCGATCAGATTGCGGGTGAAGGTAACACGCTGGCCATGACGCTCGCCGAAGCCTTGTCCGACTAGGTGATCGGCCCGGCGCTCCAACGCCTGTCGAACCTCAGCGCCGAAGCCGCCCTCGGACAGCGCAGCCGGCTCGCGGGCGATGTTCTGCCGGTCGAGCCAGGTTGCGCCTGACGCGATGACCTGGCGGTCGATATCGAGATCGGAGCGGATGGCGATCGCCACGCGCCGCTGCCCTTGAGCGTCTTCGAACCTGCGCAGCTCGACGATCGAGCCGGGCGCGCTGTCGCCGGCCGCAGCGAGGTCGGGGAGCTTGATGTGATGGGTGCGGCCATCGACACCATCGACCACGGCATAGGCCGTGCCCTTCAGCTCGTCGTCGAGGCCGCGATCGACCAGCCGACCGATGATCGGCGTGTCGAGACTCTCTGCCGCGAGCACATAGCTGGCCGAGCCGCGCTCGATGCCGCGTTCCGTCAGCGCGCGGTGCATCCGCTTGATGATGTCACCGCGCTCGCCGAGCTCGCGCAGCGTCACCTCGGTTCCGCCGTCGATCATCCATTGGCCGGGGCCGACCTGCTCGGCGAGGCCAAGGGTTTCCAGCTTGCGAAGCCGCCCAACCTTCAGGGCGTGATATTCGTCGGGCCGGGTGCTCGGATCAGGCGCCATGTCAATGACGCCGGCCTCGCGGCCGTCGCGGACGAGCTGCCGGTCGAGCTGGGTCCAGCGCTCCGCCTCGACCTGGCGCTCCAGATTGCGACGGATGTCGAGGTCGGTGCGCGGCCCCAATTCCTGTGTGACCAGATCGGCTGCGCGGGCGCGCATCCCTTCCTTGATATAATCGCGCGCGATGACAAGGTCCTGCCCGTCATCGGCGCGGCCGCGCAGGATGATGTGGACGTGCGGGTTGTCGGTGTTCCAGTGATCGACCGCGGCCCAATCGAGCTTGGTGCCGAGATCCTTTTCCATCTGGGCCATCAGGTCGCGTGCGAAGGATTTGAGGTCGGCCATGTCGACGGCGTCTTCGGGCGAGACGATGAAGCGGAAGTGATGCCTGTCGTCCTGGCAGCGCTCGGCGAAGCCGCGGCCATCGACGTCATCGGTCTCCGGCCCGAACAGCCGGGCTTTCTCCCCGTCGCGGGTCACGCCCTCGCGGCGCAGATAGCTCAGATGGGCGGCAAGCGGCGCGGCGCGCGCGTGATGGCGAACGAGCCTGGTCTTGATGACGACGATGCGCGATCGGCCCGTCAGCAGACGATTGGCGCGCACGCTCGCCGTGCGGCCGCGCCCGAAGGTCGAGCGGTTGCCGGAGCTGATCCGGCCGGTGCGAGAGATACGGGCACCGGCCTTCTGCGCGGCGGCGAGCGCCTGCGCGATGAAGGGTCGGGCGCGCTGTGCGTTGGATGAGCGGATGCGACCAGGCCGGATGCGGAAATTGTCCTCGCCGCTCATGGCTGAGAGCCCGCACATCGCGCCAAGCGCATGAAATCGCGGAGGAACAGACGTCGCCGCGAGGTGCGCGGAAATCCCGCACCTCGCGAAAGCGGGCCATAACCTATTGAAACAGAACAACCGACCGACGCCGCACCTCGCGGCTTTTTATCTCGCCATCGTGCGGTTGTGGTGCCTGCCTCCACCTTCCACGCACGCCATGACACGCCGGAGGCCGCTATCGTGCGATCGGGAACCGTGCCGCTCATGGCGCATTCCTTCCGCCCGAGCGCGGAACAAACAGCCCATCCGACTGCGGCTCGATGGCGGAGACGTCGCGCACGGATGATGCCGTCATCGTGGCATCGGAAGCGCGCTCACCCGGCACGGGATCGGCGGCCGGTCTGCGCTCGGGCTGCGCGATGAACAGCGGCGCGCGCGTCCAGGCGAGCGGATCGACCGCCGCGACCACGATGGACCTGGCCGCATCGCCACCGTCCACGGACGGCGCGACGATGGCGACATAGGCGCGCGTTTCTGCGGGCAGCCCACGGCCCTTCAGCGAGTCCTCGTAACGACCAGGACCGGCATTGTAGGCCGCGATCCAGCCGGGCGATCCGTAGCGATCGAACAACTCGCGGATATAGCCGGCGCCGGCGATGATGTTGTCATGCGGATCGTAAGGATCAGCGCCGAGACGGTAGCGAAGGCGCAAGCCTGCCCAGGTCGGCGGCATGATCTGCATCAGGCCCATCGCGCCCCTCGGCGAAAGGGCGCGTGGATCGCCTGCACTTTCGGCACGCATCACCGCCCTGATCCATGCGATCGGAATGCCGTAGCGCCGCGAAGCCTCGGCGATATGATCGCCATACGGATCGCGTGGCGACGGTTGAGCGGCGCCCAAGTCCTGCGCCATCGTGATCGCCGGCATGATGCTCGCGAGGGTGAGGCCGGAAAGGAGAAGGAGAGCCATGCGCCGAGCAGCGCAGCGCGGCCCGGACGCAATCGAACGGCTCGTCGGTTGACGAGAGCCAAGCATCGGTCAGTCCTTCTCGCCGCGATCGCGCGGACGCGACCAATGCAGCGAACAGGCCGAGCCGGCATCGTCGTCGCGGAACAGGTTGGCGCGGATCGGGTGCGGGAATGTTGGATCGTCGATCAGCAGCGCGACGTATTCGCCGGCCTTCTCGCCGGAGCGTTTCCATCCGGCGCCGATCTCCGCGCCCGGCTCATTGTTCATGCCGTCGAAGACATGGACGCGATACTGCGGTGCGTTCTCAACCTCGGTCGGTTCGGTTGCGATGATTATGACGTCCTGGTTCAAAACCAGCGTCGTCAGATGCCCGACGAAGCCGGTCTCGTCGTGCGTGAACTCGCCAATCTGGGGCATGTCAGTCTCCTTCGCGGTGGGATTGGGATAGCCATCGGCGAGCACCGCTCCCGCCGAATGGGAAGGCGGTCAGCGTGTCGGCGCACGCCATTCGAAGCGGCCGGTGCCGTCTTCATCAGTCCACAGCGGGACGGCACGGCCGATGATCTGGTCGGTCGAGATCAAGCCGAAGTAGCGGCCGTCGAGGCTGTCGCGGACCTGCCAGTTCATGAGGAAGACTTCGCCAGTCTGGACCCGGCGGCAGCCTTGCCAGACGGGAAGATTGCGGCCTGCGCGATCGCGCTCCAGTGCCGCACCGACCTCCACACCATCGACGGTGATAGTGAGGTTCGAACGGCAAACGGTCTGTCCGGAGACGGCGAGGATGCGCTTCATCAGCGGCACGCCCTTGGGCAGATAGCCGCGCTCGGCGAGGAAGGTCGCGAGCGGCTCGGGCGCGTCGACTGCAACGAGATCGGTGATGTCGAATGGCCCGTCGAAGTCGATCGAATAGAGGCCGATCGGCGCGCTCGCTGAAGCGTTCCAGATCAGCTTGATCGGCATCGGCGTAAGGCCGGGATAGCCAACGCCAAGCGCTGCGAGCGTCGTCACGAGGAGAAGCACAGCGCGGCTCACGGCTCGGCCCTCCGGCGTGCCAAGAACGCGCGATGATGGTCGAGCGTGTAGGTGCGCGGCTCCTGTCCGGCGGTCAGCCGGTTGTGGACGTGACGCCAATGATCGGGCGAGACCGCTTCGGGATCGATGCCGATGTGCTCGATGGCGTCGATCGCCTGCAGCACGCGCTCGACCCTGGGCCAGCTCTCGATCTTCAGCAGGATGTCGCCGCCAGGACGGACGAACGGCAGTGTCTGGTAGGCCTCGCCGTGCGCAACCGAGCACACGACGTCGATGCGCGAGATGATCGTGCCGAAGTCGTTCGAGGCCCAGCGGACGAAGGCGAAGACGGCGCCAGGGCGGAAGGATAGGACGCGCCGTCGACGGTCGAGAATCTGTTCGTGGGCGTGCGAACCGAAGCGGATCCAGTTCTCGATTTTCTTCTCGACCCACGTCAGCTCGACATGGGTGAGATTGTCCTGCGGAAGCGCGCTTGGCGTCGGGCCGCCGCGCACGCGGGGGGCCGCGGCGCCGGTCATGAAGGGTCTCCTTCAATCGGTGGGAATTCCCGCGCGAGCAGATCGCGCAGCATGTCGGCGACGGTGACGCCGCGCCGGAAGGCGGCGATCTTGATCCGTCCGCGCAGGTCGGGCGTGACGTCGATGGTCATGCGGGCGGTGAAGGCTTCACCGTCCGCCGCGCGCGCCGCGGGGGCATCGGCGGCCTTGATCCAGGCGTCAGGATTGCTCGGGCGCGCCGCGAAGCCGCGCCGTTGGGATCGCTCGCTCATGGCGCGATCCTTTCGATCTCGGTGACGAGCGCCGCGATCTCGCGCGCGGCGGGTCCGTTGTCGTCGATCTCGAAGGCGAGCCGGCCCGATTGCGCGGCGTCGGCGTAGATGACGCGCTGTCCGATCGCCGTGCGCAGCACTGGCGGATCGTGATCGGCGAGCGTCTCGGCCGTCTCGCGGGCGATCACGGTGCGAGCACCGCAGCGATTGAGGATGAAGCGGGCGCGCAGCTCCGGCCGATAGATGCGCGCCTCCGACAGGAGCGCCAGCATCTCGGCGGATGCCCAGCCGTCGAGCGGCGACGGCTGGACTGGGATCAACACCAGGTCGGCGGCGAGCAGCGCCGAGCGCATCAGCCCGGCGACACGCGGCGGCCCGTCGATCACCACATGATCGACATCGCGCGCCAGCTCGGGCGCCTCACGATGGAGCGTGTCGCGCGCCAGGCCGACGACGCCGAACAGGCGCGGCGCGTGCTCGCGGGCGCGTTGCTGCGACCAGTCGAGCGCCGAGCCCTGGGGATCGGCATCGACCAGCGTGACACGCTTTCCCTTACCGGCCCATTCGCCGGCGAGATGCAGCGCTAGCGTCGTCTTGCCGACGCCGCCCTTCTGATTGAGGAGGGCCACGATCATTGGCGGCCTCCCGAGCGTGGGCCGAAGGGAAGCCGCGGAGCGTCGGAGGCCCCGTTTCTCGCTGTGTCGGTGTTGGTGAGAGCGGTGCTGCTTGTGCGCCGTTTGCCAGCGGCGCTGAGCGCGTTCGCGGCCTGCCGGACGAGGTTTTCCACCTGGCGCGCGCGCTCTTCAAAGTTAGATTCTCTGTTAGATTCTAAGTTAGGGGCGCGATTTTCGGTTTTGCTGTCGTGGGTTAGGCCGTATTTCGGTTCCCGTTGGCACGAGGGGCCGGTTCCTGATGGCACGCGCTTTCGGGTTCCCGATGGCACGAAGCCTTTCACAGCTTTTCCACAGGGCGGCGTCCGCTCGAAAGCGAGCAACGTCCGGCCGCCGGCCTCGATCTCTAGGAACAGCGTATAGCCGGGCAGCGGCTGGCGACGGATGATGTCGCGCAGCTCGAAGGCGAACCGTTTGAACGGCGAGAGCGCACCGGATTTCTGATGGAGGTGGCGGAAGTCGAACCGCCAGCCATTGCGCTGGCGCCCGCCGTGCTTGCGCACCAGGCGGTAGAGCCAGCGATCGAGTCCGCCCGTGAGATCGAAATAGGCCCGGTCGATCGTCAGCACGAGCGCATCGTCGAGAACGGCCTGATAGAACCAGTCGGGCACGATCATCTCGATCCCGTTCGGCTTGCCGTTGCGGTTGGTGCGCTCCTTCCACTCGTTGATCCACGAGAAGCGATGACGCCGGCTCTCGGCGGGCTGGCGGATCGAGGTGCAGACCGTCGTGGATTGCAGGCGGTCGAGCGCCGCCTTCAGGCGCTGATAGTCGCGCAAGGACGTGCCGCGTCCGATGAATTTGAGGATTTCATAGGGGGTCGCGACCATCAGGCGTGAGGTGCGCAAGCCTGCGTCACGCGCCTCGACGATCTGGCTCGCCGCCCAGATCAGGATGTCGGCGTCCCAGATGGTCGCCATGCCGTGATCGGGCACGGCTTCCACTCGGATCGACACATCACCGGCGGCGAAGTCGATCGGCGCGACGCGGTGGGATTTGGAGAGGGAGAAAAACGGATAGGCCATGAGATCCTGTGCGTCTCGGGCTGCGAACTCACCGGGGAGCGCACGGAACAGATCGAGCTGCCCGCACTCCGAGAGGGATTGGTGTCGCGCCGCCATTCGGGAATCCGGGGGCGGTCAGCGCGCGTATCGTCCGGCATGTGCCGGTGGCGAAGGCGTATGGCGCTTGGCCGGAAGCACGCTGCCGCGCGGATCGGAGGTGGAGGTGACGGCGCCGCGCTCGGCCCAGGCCTCGAGATCGTCGACCGCATAGACGACGCGGCCGCCGAGCTTGCGATAGGCCGGACCTGTTCCGTAGGTCCGATGCTTTTCCAGGGTGCGGGCCGACAGGCTGAGGAATTCGGCGGCTTCCTTGGTGCGCAGGTAGCGCGGCGGGAGAACGGCGAGATCAGGTCGCATGGGAGGGCCTCCGTGGGTTCGTTGGGGCCGCCGGGAAGCGGCGGGTAACGAAGGCCACGTTGGCGAAGCAGGACCGGCGAGATGCAGGGCGAATTCAGGGGGGCCTAAATTCGCCCACCAAGAGTCGAAGCGAAGCCGGCTAGAATTGCCGGCGATGACGAAGCAGCGCGCGATACCCACCCACGATCATTGCGCGGGCATCCCGGAGCAGGGATTTGATGGCGTGGCGGGCGGAGGATGCCTGCCACTCGTCGCGGTCGAGCGGGCCAACACGAAATACGATCTGCGCGATCTCCTGCTGCGTGGCTCCAGCGCGATGACCGTCGAACGCTTGCAGCATCCGGCACAGTCGCGCGCGCTGCTGCCGCGTCAGGCGGGTGTCGGGAGGTATGGCACGGCCGTGGAGAGCGGCGAGCAAGCGGGCGACGGATTCGAGCCGGTCGAAGCCCTCCAGGCCGAGCGGGATGAAGGCGCCGAGAGGTTTGGCGGGTCGTGTGGCGGAGGGATGAACAAGCCCTACGCGCTGGCCATTGCCGAGATCGAAAACCAGATAGGTCTCGCCGCCGGTGTCGACGCTGACGGCGGCGTCGATCGTCGGTTGCGGGTCAGCGCGTGCGGACGGAATATCGGGAGGCGCGCCAAGAACGATGGCGCTTGTGTCTTTCTGGGGAAGCCAGATCACTCGCGCTTCGGGTGGTGCCTGCATCGGGTCCACCGGGAAATCGCAACCCCCAGCGCTGCCCGATTTCGTCGGTCAGCGCGTGCGGTTCGTCTTTGCTGGCGGCCAGTGCCTGAAAATCGCTGTCATAGGATTCGTTGCGACGCAGCCATTCCCACGCGATGTCGGACGCGGTCATGTCCGCGACATGCGCATAGCGTACCGAGGAGCGCCAGCCGGAAGCATCTGGTGTCATCGCGATCCTCCCTTCGTTCTTGAACTTGTGGGAGAATCAGGATTCCCGGCTGGGTTGTTCTGCGGAAGTCACGGAGCCGGCAAAGGGTGGTGCCGAAACGGCATCGCGGTGATCACTGCGCCGAGCGCACCAACTCGCGATAGCCGTGCTCGGTCATCCACTGCGCGCGGGCGAGATGCGTGTCATGGACCTGGCGGCACCGTTGCGGCTCACGCTCCGGATCGAGGCCAAAGAGTACCTGGACGGCTTCGCGCCAGTCGGCGCCATCGCGCGAGGAGTCGAGCAGGCGCAGATAGAGGACCATATGCTCGCGGTCATAGGCCGTAAGCGTTTGGCTGATCGGTGGCGCGTCCAGAAACGGCGGCATCGCGTGTCCCATGAGGCGACTATATTCGCGTGGAAAGCATTCGTTAACACATGCGCCTGGTTATCTTGTGACAAAGGGCGATGGACGATGTCCGCCACGCGACAGGAGGGTCGCTAGCGCTTTGCTGGTCGATCATCCCGCTCATGGAGCAACAGCACCCCTTCGCCCTTGTCGGTGGAGAGCAGGACGATGCCGGCTGCCTCGAATGCCCTGCGGACCTGATCGCGTGTCGATTCGTACACCTCCATTCCATTCTCGGATTCGAGGCGCTTGAGCGCGGTCAGCGATGTGCGGGCCTTGTCAGCGAGCGTCTCCTGTGTCCACCCCAGCAACGCGCGCGCGGCCCGTGATTGTCGGGCGGTGATCATGCATGATCACCTCCCACCGACGCGAACGCACTTGCCAGAACTACGACTATAATAGTCGTTCTTGGGGTTCTGAGCGAGGAAAATCGCCGTTAGACGGCTGGCGCACGCAAATCGGGCAGTAGGACTGATTCGGGCGCGTCATTCGCCGTTGCGGCGGCTTGGTCGGGGTCAGATGAGCAAGTGTGTTTTGGGCTTCACCAATCCGAGCGGCCAAGCGAGCGCTCAGCCCGCACAGCACGACAGCTTGGTGACGTCCTTGCCAAACGCCAGCGCCGTGAGCTTCAGGCCCTCGACGGTGGTGAGATACGGAAAGATTGTGTCCGCGAGATCGTCGACGGTAAGCCCTTGCCGGATCGCGATCGTCGCGGTTTGGATGCTGTCTGCTCCTTCCGGCGCGAGGATATGCGCACCGAGCAGCCGGCCGCTGCCAGTGTCGGCAACGAGCTTGATGAGCCCGCGGGTGTCGCGGGCGGCGAGCGCGCGTGGCACCTGGTCGAGACCGACTATCGAGACGCAAACCGCATGTCCGGCGGCGCGCGCCGCGGTCTCGGTCAGCCCGACACTAGCCACCTGCGGATCGGTGAACACGATGGCCGGCATGGCGCTGTTGTCGTAGCGCAGGCTGTTACCGTTGAGGGCGTTCTTGGCCGCGAGCTTGGCTCCGTAGGCAGCCATGTAAACGAACTGGTCTCGTCCGGTGACGTCGCCGGCGGCATAGATGCCGGACCGGGTCGTGCGCATGCGGTCGTCAACAATGATGCCGCCTTTCGCCGAGATGGCGATGTCGTGCTCGGCGAGCCCAAGGCCTTCGATGTTAGGCGTGCGGCCGGTCGTGATCAGCACCCGATCGGCGTTGATCGCAATATCCTGACCGTTGCGCGTGGCGGTCAGGGAAACACCGTCCTCGGTCTTGCGGATCGCGCGGTAGGCAATACCTGAGACGACGGCGATCCTTTCCTCTTCAAAATACCCCGTGAGCGCCGCGCCGATCTCTGGCTCGGCCTCGGGGAGGAGACGGGATCGGCACACGAGCGTCACCTTGACGCCGGCGCGGGCAAACATCTGGGCGAGTTCCGCCCCGATATAGCCGCCACCGATGACGAGCAACGATCGCGGCAGCTCCTCGAGGTCGAGCGCGGTCGTGCTGGTCAGATAGGGCACAGTCTCGATCCCAGGGATAGCGGGCACCGCTGGCCGCGCGCCGGTCGCGATGATGATCTTGCCAACGGGAATGCGGGCGCCATTCACCTCTACGCCGCCGTTGACGAGTCGCGCGGCGCCCTCATGATACGCGATGCCGTTATAGGCCGGGAGCAGGTCGGCGTATTTGGCCTGGCGTAACTCAGCAACGAGCGCATCCTTCTGACGGACGGTGCCGCGCCAGTCGGTCAATTCGGCCTCGGCCGTGATGCCGGCGAATCGTGCCGCGACGCGCGCGTTGTGAAGCGTCTCGGCAGCGCGGATCAAGGTCTTCGACGGCACGCAACCGATATTGACGCAAGTGCCGCCGATGGTGCCGCTGCCGATGAGGGCCACCTGCGCACCTTGATCGACGGCGGCGATCGAGGCAGAAAAACCGGCCGAGCCGGCGCCGATGACCGCGAGATCGTAGGCGCCACCATTGCGACCGTTGGTGCGGAGCGGTCGGTCTGCCAACGAGGCGACCTTCGACGTCGAGCCGGTCGACGGCCGCGGCCTCATGCCGAGGCCAGCGAGGCTCGGCCCGAACAGTGCCCGGCCAGCCTCCAGCCCCTCCTCGATCGACAGCCGAAATCCGGGCTCGCCGGCGGAACGCTCACGGCGCCAGGCGGAGAGATGGTCGTCCGAGCAGAAGAAGGCCGTGGTCGCGCACAGCGAACTTGCGGCGCATCCGCCATCATAGCGGACGCTCTGCCACATGACGGTCGTCGCTGGCTCAATCTGGGCCAGCGCTCGCCCTTGGTTCCGCGTGGCGATGCGGATGGGCGTACCGCAATGGCGGCAGCGCGAGGCTATTGCGATGTCGCGATCGGTCATCGCGCCGATGCCAAGCGCGTCGACCGCGCACATCGCGTTAACGACGCGTCCGCCCAAGGTGACCTGATGGTCCGCATCCCGGTCGGTAAAGGGATAGGCGCCGACGATCCGATCGCCGTCGAGCACGACGAGATCACGACGGTGGAGCTCTTCGAGCTGCGGCTGAACGGCCGTCTCGCTCAGCCCCGCGCGCTTGGCAATCGCGCTTCGGGTCGGTGCTCGCCCTGCCTCGGCGTAGAGCATCAGCAGCGCAACACGAACTCGATCCACGAGACGGTCGCCGCCGTTCCAATGATCGGCGGCCCGGTTGGGTCCAGCCATGATCCGTAGAACATCGTTCATGGCCAGCAATGCGTCTTTGGCCCGGAGAGATGTGACCACCGACCAGTCCGGAAACGTCACACCGGGCCGCACGCGGTAACTCGGCAATGTCGCGGATGCGGAAGCGGTCACCTGGGACGAGGAGGATGCGCAGCAATCGTTCATGGCTTCACCCTTTCATTCGGAACCTTCATGTTGGCGGAGGCGGCTCTCGCCCGACGATGATGCATGCTCCACACGACAAGCCCGAGGCCCGCGATCATCAGAGGAAGCACCACAAGATCCGCACCTATCAGCCACGAGCCGAGCCCCGCCAACGGTAGGCCCACGGCGAGAAGTGGCGCCACGCAGCAGATCGCGGCGAGAATGGCGCCAGCCATGCCTGCGCGGACCAGGGCGCGGTCACTCATCTCAACTGCCCTTCTGTGTCGGATGGGCCGGATAGCCGGCATTCATGCTGGCAGCCGCAATGGCGTCCGGACTCGTCTTCGCATCATCGAAGGTCACGGTCGCGGTCCTGGCTTGAAACGAGACGGCCACCTTCGCAACGCCGGGGACCGCCGCCATCGAGCTCTTCACGATGTAGGGACATGAAGCGCAGGTCATATTGTCGACAGCGAACGTAACTGTTCGCTCGCCCGCGAAGGCGGCTGGAGCCGCCAGCACCGAGCTGACCAGGGCGAGCGTGCTCAAATACTTGTTCATGGGATCAGTCTCCTAGTGATGTCAGGCGCGAAGCAGTAGCGGGGCGACGTAATCGAAGGCAAAGGCGGCGATTACGAGCAGTGTCGCGATCCAAAGCGCGAGCTGCACGAGGCGGTTGGGAATGGGGCGTGCGCAGGCGGCATCCTCGGCACAAGCTCGCCGCGGCTTCCAATAAACGAGGTAGAAGCCGTAGCCGAGGATGCCAGCCGTTCCAGCGACGAAGAGCGGTTTGTAGGGCGCAAGCGCCGTCAGATTGCCGATCCAGGCGCCGCCGATGCCGAGGCTGAACAGGATGAGCGGCACGATGCAGCAAGAGGAGGCGGCGAGCGCGCCGAGGATGCCGCCGACGGCGATCAGACGTTGCCGTCCGACCTCGCCTCGTTCAGCGGCGGAGACGTCCGTTGCAAGCGGCGCTGCGCCTGCAGTTCCCGATCGCAACGTGACCATATCTAACCTCTCTTCACCTTGCCGAAATCCCAAGTATGCCGTAGCATGCGGTCTGTAGTAACTACAGGGTCAAGAGGGTATTTTGCGATGCGCGATCACGCCGTGGTGAAAGGCCTGCAGCGCGCCGAGCTCGCCGAGCGGACGGGCTGCAACCTGGAGACCGTCCGCTATTACGAGAAGGTCGGCCTTTTGCCTGAGCCGCCGCGCACGACCAGCGGCTATCGCAGCTACGACACCACACATGAGCGGCGCCTTCGCTTCATCTTGCGGGCGCGCGAGCTCGGCTTCTCTCTTGACGAAATCCGAGAGCTGCTACGCCTTGTCGACGAGCGCGACCAGCCCTGCTCCGAGGCGCGCGCTGTCGCCGCTACGCACCTTGACGACGTTCGCGCGAAGATCGCCGATCTGAAACGCATGGAGCGGGTGCTGAAGGATGTGGTTGCGCAATGCGCAGACGGGACGTTACCGGAATGCCCGCTGATCGAGACATTGTTCGGCGAAACCGCGAACGTTCGTAAAACAAATGCAAGTTCGGGCGGTGTTAAGCGCAACTAGTGTTGATCGGTGTCCGCCCCGAATACCCCATCTATAATAGTCGCTCTTGGCGCCCGTTGCGAGGGAAATCGGCGTCTCAGGGCTGGCGGTGCCCTCGCTGGGCGGCCAGAGTGATTCGCGCTAGCAGGGGAAAGGCCCCGGCCTGTTCGGCCGGGGCCTTGCTCGGGGCTCAGTCGCCGCGGCGGGTCGGGCGGGACCAGATCAGCGAGTGGGTGTCGCCATCCTCGTCGTCGAAGAGGTTGGCGTAGATGGGAGCGTTGAAGCTCGGATCGTCGAGCTTGAGGCCCAGATATTCGCGCCCTTCGTTGGAGCGCTTGGACCAGGCGGCGCCGATCTCCGCGCGACCGACCAGAACCCGATGGCTGGGGGCGTTTTCGCCGGTGGCGCGCTGGTCGGGGACGATGCGCACGCCCTTGGCCTGGACGCTGAGGGTGACGATTTCGCCGGTGAACTCGTTCGAGCCGGTCTTCTTGAAGGTGCCGATGGTCGCCATTGTAAGTCTCCGTTTCGTTTTCGGGACCGCTCCATTGCGGCCTCGATGGCGATCGACAGGCCGGAGGCGACCGACGCCGCATCGCTTGCGACCGGAGCAACGCGGAGGATGGCGCAGGTACGACTTTGTTGTTTCGCGAGGAATGACGGCCTTGGCCGGCAGGGGAAGAAAGTCGGGACGCGCCGTTGCGGCATAGGCGGTCGAGGCGCAGCCGTCCTTCGGTCAGATCAGGCCATTGAAGAGGCCGTATGGAGCGGTCTGGATATGATCAGGAACGACAGATCATGGCGCCCCGGTCGCAACCAGCAAGAGGCGCAAGTCGAAGATCTTCCGCAACTCGTCCTCCCCGCGCAAAGGCGAGGATCCAGCTTTCGTTTCGAGACGGGCCAGTGGAGATGATGGCCCTCGACTTCGTGTTGCACCGTTCCCGCGCACAAGGGCGCCGAGCAGAAATCCGGGCGCTCTTAAAGGGGGCGGTCGCATGGTGGCTTCAGTCAGATTCCGATGATACGGCTCCCTCTCCAACTGCACAACGCGGAGGGCTGAAGTCCCCGATCTGGTCGTACCGGCGACGCTCCCGTTGTGGTGTCAGGCTGATGCAACGCCCTGGCTGGACGGGCCGGTGCCTGCCATCCCAGCGACGCGCGCGAACGCGGTGACGCCGACCGCGACCGCACCGATGACGGAGAGCACGAGCTGCCAGGTCTCCGACGGCATGGTGTGTTTCACGATGCCATGCGTGGCGTGGAAGCCGGCGATCGCCGCGGGTGCGACAAATGCCAGCGCGATCAGTAGGCGCGCCCAGAGCGGGCGGACAATTCCGAGCAGGAGCTGCCCCGCGCCCAGCGTGAGGCCGGCGCCGAGCATGCCGACGAGGATCGCGCCGAGCCAGCCCGCGCCAGTGTCGTAGGCCCAAGAGCCGGCGGTCACGCCCGCGAAGAATGGCAGCGCGAAGACCGCGAGCGTGAACAGCAACCAGCACAAGATGCCGATGGCTGCGAAGGATAGGACGATGCCGAGGATAATCATGGTGGTGTCTCCGAAAGAACAAAATCTGACGGTCGCGCCTTCCACCACCACCACGGCGCACTCGGGAGCATAGCAAAAGCTATGCTCCAGCGGGAGCGGAAACCGCGGGGGTCTCCGCGTCGCCTGAAAGGGTGGCGCGCCGTCATGGCGCGAAGGGATCGACCTCGTGGATGATCTCCGAGACGTCGCCGTCGTATTCGCTGGCTGGCGAGACTGACAGGGTGCCGTCGCCGGCGCGGAAGATCACGATGGCGACCATCAAGGTGGCGGCGAGGCTGAAGGCGAAGGCATATGCGTCGGGGAAAGACATCGAACCGGCTCCTGTTTCGAGCGGAGGACCATCCCCCGCTGACAGGCGCCCGATGTGTTCGGCCGGTGGCCGCAATCACCGCGCGGGCGAAGCCGGCGCGGCGGCACGCTCTGCGTAGTCCGACCCCTTGCGGGTTGATGGCGTCAGGCCACCGGCTGGACCAAGGATCAGCGACATGAAGCGGGGGTGGTTCTTTCCGCCGTGGGGCTGGCGAGCACTGTTCCTCGACCGTATTGTCTTTATCGGCGTCTGTGCTGCACCGGTATTCGCCAACTGATCGATAAGAAGATGACGGCGGTCGGCATCCACCGCCCTTGCGTGGAGTATGACGTTTGAGATTTAGAGAGTTTGCGAGCCTCGTAACTTTGAGTGACGTTCTCGTTTCCGACGACGATGTTGGGTTCGAGCGACTGGACGAAGGCAAATGGGTGAAGGGGCGCTTCGACAGCAGCATTCGCATAGATCAGCCGACCCACGGTGTCGGGCAGACTCACGCGCATGTTTATGGGCGTAAGGGCGACGAAATCGGTGTCGTCAATTTCGACGGCTCCTCAAGTCATGGCACGAAATGCCGCTTGAGTGACGCCGATGCTGACGCTCTGCGAGAGCGTGGCTTTAAGATTAAGGCTGGCAATATCGTCGAGTGGATCGTGCTGCCCGATCAGCCCGAACTACCGTTCGGGTGATGGCGGCGCTTACGCGCCGCCGAACCTCCAGACCGGAATGCCGAGCTTCTTGGCCTTGTCGGCGAGGTTGTCGTTGATGCCGGTGCCGGGGAAGTGCAGCACGCCCTTCGGTACGATCTGCAACATCTCGTCGTTGCGCTTGAAGGGTGCGGCCCGGCCATGCTTCGTCCAGTCCGGTGCGAAGCCGATCTGCGGGACATTGCGATTCCTGGCCCAGAGGGAAGCGATCTTCTCGGCGCCCTTCGGCGACTTGCCGTGGATCAGCACCATGTCGGGGTGCTTTTCGTGGACCTGGTCGAGCTTGGCCCAGATCAGACGATGGTTGTCGAAATCGAGCCCCCCGGTGACGGCGATCTTGGGGCCGGGCGGCAGGAGCACTTCCTGCTCGGCACGCTTCTTCGCCATGATGAAGTCGCGGCTGTCGATCATCGCCGAGGTGAGGTTGCGATGATTGACCTTCGATCCGGACCGCGGGAGCCATGCTTTGCCGACCTGACGTTCGTAGTGCTCGGCGGCTTGGTCGCGCATCAGTTCGAAGGCGGTCTGGCGTTCGACCAGTGTCTTGCCCTCGGCGGTGAGGCGCTCAAGATCGACCGACTTCACCTCGCTGCCATCCTGTTCACGCTGGGAGCGTTTCTGGGCCTGCTCGTTGTCGTCGAGCTCGCGGTTGATCCGTTCGGCAGCGCGGTGGAAGACGTTGACGGTCGACCAGAGGAGATCGTCGAGGTCGGGTTCGAGGCGCGTGTCCTCCAGGGTCACGATCAGGGCGTCGAAGATGTCGGCGATCGCGCCTGCGACTGCGTTGCCGTCTGGCAGAAGCCGCTGATCGGGTTCGTCGGCGAAGGGCCGGTAGCCGTGGAGCTGCAATTCGTTGAGGACGTGGTCGGTCGGTGAGGATTCGTGGTGCGGTTCGTAGTCGTCGAGATCGCGCATCGGATGCTCCGTCGGATGGACCGCGACCGTCGCGGCCTTCATGGCGACGAAGCCCACCGGCGGGACGGCGCTGCACCCGGAGCGCGAGCGAGGGGCCGGAGCGTCAGCGGAGGATGGCGGAGGCCGGCTATTTTGTTTCGCGATGGAAAGCGGCCTCTTGGGGCCGCGCCGGAAAATAGTCGGCCGCAGCCATTGCCGGGCCGGCCCGCCTGTGGGCCGATCGCCCTCTCGAAGGCCGAGGCGCGGTCCTCTCCGATGCCCTGCATCTGTGTGAACACGGCGAAGGCGCCGCCACCGCGTCCTTGCCGGCTATGCCGCCAGCGCCATGAAGCGTGCGACGTCCTGCGGCCCGAGCTGCACCCGTGTCTGGCTGCGCAGCGTCGCGAGGCCGAGGGTGCGGAGATCCTCGTTGAAGTCGCCGAGCTGTGGCGAGATCACGATCGCCTCGATCCCGGCCGTATTCGCCCGTTCGACCAGGCTGTCACGCGCACCATCGCCCGCCGGATCGTCATCGCGCAGGATGTAGAGCCGCCGCAACGTGTCCGGGAACAGGATGGCGGCGAGATGTGCTGCGGAGAGCGCCGCCACCATCGGCATGTTGGGCACGACCTGTCGGACCGAAAGGACCGTCTCGATGCCTTCGCCGGCCGCCATGACCTCGCCGCCGACGCCAAAGCGGACCGCGTTGCCGAGGAGATCGCCCATCGCTCGACGAGGGGTGTCGAGTGGCGCCTTGTCATGGCGTTGCGGGTCGAGCCAGGTGCGATGCGCCCCGGTGATCCTGCCGTGGAGATCGGTGACGGCGGCGATCATGGCCGGCCATGTCTCGGTCGGCGCATACTCGTCAGGCCGGTAATAGCAGCGCGGGTGGTAATACAGATTTCCCGTTCCACGCAGATCCGTAATGCCGCGTTGCCGCAGATACGCCGCCACGATCGTGCCTGGAATCGGTTGCGACATGTGGATGAGACGCCGTGCGGCTTCGGGCGATCCATGCGGTGCGGGCGCCAGGGGCTGGAAGGTGGACGGTTCCGGCGCTGGTGGTGGCATGCTGAGGAAGAGCCGAGCCTCGTCGGCGACATCCTTGAAGTCGATGAGGCCGCAGCTCTCGCGGATCACGTCGAGAAGATCGCCATGCTCGCCAGTCGCCGCGTCGGTCCATTTCCCGGCGGGGCCTTTGGGCGAGTCCTTGAGCCGGACGTACATCGAGCGGCCCTTGGTGTTGCGGACGTCGCCCACCTGCCAATAATTGCCCTGGCGGTGGCCATTGCCGAGATAATGGCGGCACACCGCCTCGGCCTGCCGGCCGAGACGTTGCGCGAGATCGGATGCGTCGAGACGGGCCATCACGCCGCCTCCCGCTCGTCGACGCGCTGGATCGGATAGCTGTCGATCAGCTTGCCGATGATGGCCGCGCCGTCCGCGCCGACGGGCACGAAGAAGCGAAGCTTCCACGAGATGATCTCGCTGAAGAGGCCATAGGCGCGCAGGCGTTCGCGCATCGCGCCAGTGAAGCCCGTGAGTTCGATGCGATCGCCGCCCATGACGCGCACGCGGCGAAGCTGAAGACCCTCGGCGAGATCGAGGATCGTTTTGCCCTCGACCAGCGCGCCATAGGCATGGTCGGCGGACAGGTTCGTCGTTCCGACCGTCGTGGCGTTGGCGACCCACGCGGGCGACACGCGGCGGCCGATGATCCGTTCCCCGTCATCGGTCTGGAGCCGATAGACGCGGCTCGATTCGTTAGGCAGCCGCTTCCAGATCGGCAGCAACAGGCCCGCGACGATGTGGATGGTGGAATCGGACCAGGCCGGCACGTCTGCGACCTCGGCGTTCCAGGCAGCCGTGAATTCTGCCCGACTGGCGGCTATCCAGTGGCTTTCGTCCATCATGCGCAGCGAGGCGTGATGCTGCTCCATCGGCCGGATCAGCCGCACGCGGCGTTCGATCTCGCCATCGTCAAGCATGAGCGAAGGCGCCGGAAGCTGAACGGCGGCGCGGTGCGAGCGTTCGTTGACCAGCAACATCGCGGCCGGATCGTCGAGCCAGGCCATCGCTTCCTCGGCGGTCATCGGCCGGTTGCGCTCGCGCTGCTGGATGGTCAGCAGGCTGGTTTCCGCGCCTGTGCCCGGATGGGTGTAGATGGTCTGGCGATCAGTGACGACGAAGCTCTCCGCGCGCAGCGTCTCAAGCCCGACGTCGTAGATGCCGGCGGCGATCGCGCCCTCGACCTTGGCAGTCAGGAGCTGCTCGAAGGCCGCGAACAGGACGTCCTGCAGGTCGATGGTCAGCGCGAGCAGGCGGTTGAGGAAGGTGGTGATCGGCGGCAGCTCGTCTTTGATGCCGTTGTCGTCCATCAGTTTCAGGCCGGTCGTGTCCTCAAACCGGCGGAGCGAGCACCCCTCGACCTTGCCGCGGACGATCAGGATATAGAGCTGGCGCAAGGCATCACGCGCATAGTGGCTCTCCAGATTGTCCTCGGGCCGGAACAGGCCCTGGCCGCCGGTCTGGCGCTGGCCGCGTGTGATCGCGCCCAGCGTGTCGAGCCGGCGTGCGATGGTCGACAGGAAGCGCTTCTCCGCCTTCACATTGGTCGCGATCGGACGGAAGAGCGGCGGCTGCGCCTGGTTGGTGCGGTGGGTGCGGCCGAGGCCCTGGATCGCGGCGTCGGCTTTCCAGCCCGGTTCGAGCAGATAATGGACGCGAAGCCGCGTGTTCCGCGCCGACAGCTCGGCATGGTAGCTGCGTCCCGTGCCGCCGGCGTCGGAGAAGACCAGCACGCGCTTCAAATCGTCCATGAAGGCCTGGGTCTCGGCGAGATTGGCCGACGCGGCGCGGGTCTCAACCACAAGGCTCTGTCCTTTGCGCACGATTCGACGCGAGCGGCCGGTGACCTCGGCCACCATGTCCACGCCGAAGTGCTGGACGATCTGGTCGAGCGCGCCAGGGACCGGCGGAAGGCTCGCGAGCTTCTCGATCAGCTCGGTGCGGCGGGCGACCGCCTCGCGGCTTTCGACCGGCTGGCCGTCGCGATAGACCGGCCGCGAGGACAGATTGCCCTCGCCGTCGGTGAAGGGCTCGTAGAGCTGGACCGGGAAGGAATGGGCGAGATAGTCGAGGACATATTCGCGCGGCGTGATGTCAACGCGAATGTCGTTCCATTCCTCGGTCGGGACTTCTGCCAGGCGCCGTTCCATGAGCGCCTCTCCGGTCGAGACGATCTGGATGACGGCGGAATGCCCGGCCTCCAGGTCCGCCGCGATCGAGCGGATCAGCGTCGGCGTCTTCATCGACGTCAGCAGATGACCGAAGAAGCGCTGCTTGGCGCTCTCGAAGGCGGAGCGCGCGGCGGATTTGGCCTGGCGGTTCAATGTGCCGGTCGAGCCGGTGATGTTGGCCGCCTCCATGGCCGCATCGAGGTGGTTGTGGATGATGGCGAAGGCGCCGGCATAGGCATCGTAGATGCGCCGCTGCTCGGGCGTCAGCTCATGCTCGACCAGTTCGTATTCCACCCCGTCGAACGACAGCGATCGCGCGGTGTAGAGACCGAGTGCGCGTAGATCGCGAGCCAGCACCTCCATCGCCGCGACCCCGCCGGCTTCGATCGCCTCGACGAACTCGGCGCGGGTGGAGAATGGAAAATCGTCGCCACCCCAGAGGCCAAGGCGCTGCGCATAGGCAAGATTCTGGACCGTGGTGGCGCCGGTGGCGGAGACGTAGACGACGCGGGCATTGGGCAAGGCATGCTGCAGGCGAAGCCCCGCGCGCCCTTGCTGCGAGGGCGTGACGTCGCCCCGTTCTCCCTTGCCGCCGCCGGCGTTCTGCATCGCGTGCGCCTCGTCGAAGATGATCACTCCGTCGAAATCGGAGCCCAACCATTCGACGATCTGCTTGACCCGCGAAACCTTCTCGCCGCGGTCGTCGGAGCGCAGCGTGGCGTAGGTTGTAAATAGGATGCCTTCCGGTAGCGCGATCGGCTTGCCCTGCGGGAAGCGCGAGAGCGGTGTGACCAGCAGGCGCTCCATGCCGAGCGCGGACCAGTCGCGCTGGGCGTCCTCGATCAGCTTGTCGGATTTGGAGATCCAGACCGCCTTGCGCCGGCCCTGCATCCAGTTGTCGAGCACGATGCTGGCGGACTCGCGCCCCTTCCCGACGCCGGTGCCGTCGCCGATGAAGAAGCCACGACGGAAGCGGATGGCGCCGCGCGCATCATCCGCGGCGGCGGCCACGACATCGAAGGTGGCGTCGACGGTCCAGGAGCCCGCGAGAAAATCGGAATGGGCTTCGCCCGCGAAGATCAGGGTTTCGAGCTGGGCGTCGGAGAGCGAGTCCAGGATGGTTGCCGGAAGCGTCGGCCGATAGCTCGGCTTGGGCAGGGCGACCGAGGCCATGGCGGCGGATTGCACGAGCTTGGTGGGATGGGCCTGAGAGCCAGGAATACGGATCGTCTGCAATCCGTATTGCTCGTAGATCGCGTCGCTGAGGCGGGCGCCCTCAGCCGGGGTCCAGTCGACGGTCTCATAGGCGAGCGGCACGCCCTCGGGATCGGCGAGGCCCACGCGGGTCGCCGATGTCGCCGCGGTGCGCGTGAGATAGCCGCGAACGGTGCGCGGTGCGGCGGCGAACGGCGTAACTTGCATCGCGTGTGCGACCGGCGGACGCGGCGGCACATGATCGGCGATCCACGTCATCAGCGTGGCGATGTCGGGAGCGGTGCCGGGGGACGCCGGAAAGGCGGATGGGTCGGCGGCTGGGATCTTGTCGATCACGGTCAGCCGGGTTTCGACGGTCGTGCCGTGCTTGGCATAGACTGAGCCATGGACGGCGGCGGTGAAGACGACGCGGCCCCGCTCCTGCAGGCGGACGAAGGCGTCGCGCCAGGCCGGTATGTCGGGTCCGAAGTTCGCGCCGGTGATCGCGACCAGACGCCCGCCATCGGCGAGCCGCGCGAGTGCAGAGGCCAGATGGCGATAGGCGGCGTCAGCGACACGCCCCTCGACATTGGCGAGCACGGAGAATGGTGGGTTCATTACGACGACGGTCGGGACGGTCGCCGGATCGAGATGGTCGTCGATCTGGGCCGCGTCGAAACGGGTCACGGGAACGGCCGGAAAGAGGGATGAGAGGAGGGCGGCCCGGGTCTCGGCGAGTTCGTTGAGGACGAGCGTGCCGCCGGCGATCTCGGCGAGGATGGCGAGCAGGCCGGTGCCGGCCGATGGTTCGAGCACGCGATCGGCGGGTGTGATGGCGGCAGCCGTGATCGCGGCCAGGCCGAGCGGGATCGGCGTCGAGAATTGCTGGAAGGCCTGGGATTCTTCGGAGCGGCGCGTATGGGTAGGGAGCAAGCTCGCAATCTTGCTGAACAGGGGCGCGGCCCCAGCCGCAGAGCCAGCTTTGCGCAGAAGCGTCTGTCCGTACTTGCGGAGCATGAGGATGGTTGCGGCTTCGCAGGCGTCGTAGGCATCCTTCCAGTCCCAGGCACCGGCAGTATCGGACGCGCCGAAGGCGGTCTCCATAGCGGTGCGCAGGATTGCAGCGTCGATGCGCTCGCCGCGCTCGAGATGGGGCAGAAGGTGGCTCGCCGCCGCGAAGATCGCTGCGAAAGATTCCTGATTGAAGCCGAGCCGAAGGGATGCGGCGGCAGGCGCCGCCGATACGGACATCATGTTCATGGGAAAGCCTTAAGGAGAGCGGGACAGGATCGAGCCCGCGCAGCGCTCTCTCTCGACCGCACCGGCTCAAACCCGTCCCGGCCTTCCTCTGCCTCTCATCCGGCAGGCCGTGGCCCCATGACAAAAGCGCCCCGGCGGTGCGGCGGGGGCGCTTTGCGATGTCATTTCCAATGTCCGTCCGCGATCTCGGAAGCAATCAGCGCGCGCGCCCTCCGCATCAGGTCATCGCCGCTGGTGTCGATATGGCCGAAGAATCTGGCTCGTCCGCCGTTCACGGTCCAATCGGCATAAGCGCAGTATTCCCGAACATCGGATCGGAAGGCCCGCATGTCCCTTGCCCAATGGGGTTTCGGCTCGATGACGACAGTGACGCAGTCCTTCGTTTCGGACCAGGGTAGAGACCGCTCGTGTGGCGGTCGTTCACGATCGGCCGTGAAGATAGCGTCGATGTTCATCATGACGTCTCTCCCTGCACGTCGGGGCGCACGAAGCCGTCTGGATCGCCGGGATCTGGTGGCAGATAGGCATCGTAGGGATTGCCGTCCGTGAGATGGCCAAAAGGGGTGAAGACGTAATCGCCATCGTCCCTCCCTACGGCGCAGATGACGTAGCGGGGGCTGCCCGTCTGCGCGTCGAGGCACGCCATCAGCGCGAGGTTGCCGTCACCCGCCGCGCGTAACAGCGTCTGGAAATTGCTCCGGGCATAAGCGGGGATGCTCATATCCGCTCTCCATCGCCAGAGAGCGTGTCGGCGAGCCAGCCATCGGTATAGGTCCAGGCGACAGTGTCGCCGGTCGCGAGATCGATGACATGTGCGCCGCCGCCGAACCGATCGAGCCGAGGGCGCGAGCAGGTGTTGGCGTATTGGAACCCCCAACGGCCCGTCAGCCTGAACTCGGCGGCGCAGATTTTCACGAACTGAAGCAACCGTTCGGGATCGCCGGTGACGTCATCGCGCATCCATAGCTGGGTGCCGCCATGTTCGGGCTGGATCGACAGAAGGAAGCCTTCTGAGGGCGGTTCTTCCGATGCGCCGTCCTTGGACAGCTTGATGTAGAGGTCGAGCGCGCGGGCGGCGTTGTCGGGCGTGCCGACGTCGAGCAGGCACGAGAAACGGGTGTAATAGTCAGCCATGACGGCCTCCTGAAACGAAAATGCCCGGCGCGATGGCCGGGCTGATGAACGGATTAGGAAGGAAGGCGCGGGACGGCTGAAACCGCCCCGCGCCAGTGCGCTACTCGGCGGCGATGGCCTGCAGACCTTCGTCCTCTTCGTCGGACAGCTCATCATCGTCGGCGAGGAAGGCGGGCAACGCCTCGTCGCCCTCGGCGCTCGTCGCGGGCTCGTTATGCTCCGCCATGCGCAGCGGCTCGGGTAGCCAGCCGCTGTCGGCGAGCAGACGTTCGGCCTCCTTCGCCATGTCGCCTTTCTTCAGATGGTCGATGAGCTGGGCGGCGCGCTCGCCGGCACCTTCGCGCACCGCGGCGAGGATGCGCGGCTTCGTCACACGGCCGAGATAGTTCCCGACGGTCGGGCGGAAGCCCACCCCCACCATATCGAGGCCGGTTGCGCGTGCCAGCCGATCCGCCTCGGCCATGCGACGGTCGAGGCCCGATTGCGAGACGCCGCTGCCGCTGAACGGATTGGGCCGCTCATATAGGGCGTTGACGCCGTAGCTGACGCAATGGGCAAGGAGCGCCAGGCGACTGGCGTCATCGAGCATCGCCAGCCAGTCCCACAGTGCGTTTTCGTCCGCGGGCAGGTCCGCCTTCCAGTCTTCGTGCCGCTGGGTGATGGACTTGGCATAGGACGTCTCGGCAAGATCCTTGCCCTGTTCGCGGAAGAAGACGTGATTGACCGACGCCTGCAGGCTCGCGCCGGAGGTGCCGGTGCGCTGGAAGGTGTCGCGCACCAGCTTATGCAGCAGGGCCGTGAGCGCGACTTGCGGATTGGCGCCGACCGCATCGCGAAGCGCGAGCGTGCGATGCGCAGTCAGCTCGGTGACGAGCCGTTCGGGCAGCGGCTTGATGACGTCTCCCTCGTCATCTTCCTCCGGCTCGGCCGACTGGCCGCCGATGGTGATGATGGCGCGCTGGACGTTGCCCGCGTTTTCGGCGCCGGCGGGGTCGGTGACGCCGTCGATTTCATGGCCCTCGGCGTCGATCGGCGCCTCATCCTCCGGTCGGACATAGCCGCGACGGATGACAACCTGTCCATCGCGGTCGATGCTGACGAACACGCCGGCGCGCAGGATCTCGGCGGGATCGTAGATGACCGGCCGCTGTTCGAACGCTTCGAGCGCCGCTTCGATCTCGCCCAGGCGCTGGTCGATCTCATCGGGCAGTTCGTCGGCTTCCGAATATTCCGCCTCGAGCCGGTCATACTCCGCGCGCAGTGCCTCGCGTGCGGCACGCTCATCGTCCGCAAGATCGACGGGGGTGCCGGTCAGGACGCGAAGGCCGTGATCGTGGCCGTAAGGCAGGTCGGTGTCGACGCTGATCCATTTCCAGCCTTCGGCCGCGATCTCGTCGGCGATCGCCTTCAGCTTGTCGGAGACCAGACGGTCGAGCAACGCCGGGTCCTGAAGCCAGCCGCCATCATCAGTCTCGAACAGGTCGCGCAGGATTTCGCCGCCGGCTGCCTGATAAGCTTCGATGCCGACGAACTGCGCCCGCTTGTCGGACGCGGGGAGGGAGGTTTCGGTGAGGAGCTGTCGGATGTGCCAAGGCTGGCGGTTATAGGAATGCTGAATCGCCTCCCAGACCTGCTCCTGACGCGCGTGGTCCGGGTTGACGGTGAAAGCCATCAGCATCTCCAGCGTCATGCCGTCCTCGGCATAGATGCCGCAGAGCGTGGGCGAGACCGCAGCCAACCTCAGGCGCTGCTTCACGATCTGGACCGTGGTGAAGAACGCGGTGGCGATTTCCTCCTCGGTCATGCCTTTGGCCCGCATGTCGAGGAACGCCCGGAACTGATCAAGAGGATGGAGGGCGACGCGCTGTGTGTTTTCGGCCAGGCTGTCGTCCTCTGCCAGAATCGGCGTCGAGGGGTTACGCACGACGCAGGGCACCGGCGAGGTCTTGGTCAGGCGCTTCTGTCTCACTAGCAGCGCCAGCGCCTGATAGCGGCGACCGCCGGCGGGCACCTCGAACATGCCAGTCTCGCAGCCTTCGCTGTCGAGAACCGGACGAACATTGAGACTCTGGAGGAGCGTGCCGCGGCGCGCGATATCCTCGGCCAGTTCCTCGACCGAGACGCCGGACTTCACGCGCCGGACGTTGGATTGGCTGAGAACCAGCTTGTTGAAGGGGATGTCGCGCGAGGGCGAGAGGATGAGCTTCTGAACGGCAGTAGCCATCGTGGTAGTCTCCGCGACGGGCGCCGAGAGCCTCTCTCTCGACCCTAAACCCGTCACGAAGCGAAGCGCCGCCCTCTTTCTCTAAAGAGAGCAGCGCGACGGACACGGAACAGCGGAAAACCGGAAATCCGCACCTCCGCATTTCCGGTTTTCATGAGATCACGCTGCCTCCAGCTCATCACCGGCCACCCCATGATCGGCGTCCGGTGCGAAGCTGAGGAGCCAGTCCGCAGCCTTGCTGGCTTGCGAGGCGGCCCGGACGATGGCGCGGTTGTCCTCGCGCAGCACTTCCAGCCAGGAGCCGATATAGTCGGCATGACGGACGGTCGGCACGATGCCGAGCGAGGCGCAGCAGAAAGCGGCGTTGATCTCGGCCACCAACTCCTCGAATGCGTATTTCTTGGTGCCGAAGGCGCCGGAGAGATCGCGGTTCAAGCGATGGGCGGCGCCGCTGGCGTGGCCCAGCTCGTGCAGGGCGGTGCGGTGCCAGTTGATCGGTTCGAAATAAGCCTGCGGCGGCGGAACCTGCACATAGTCGAGCGCCGGGACATAGAAGGCGCGGTTGCCGCCGATGCGGAAGTCGATGCCCGTCGCCTGGATCAGCGCCTCAACCTTTGGTTCGATCAGGCCGGGCGCAAGCGGCGGGGCGATCGTGGCGATGTCATCCGGCAGGCCATCGCATTGCGCCGTGTTGAACACCGTGAACCGCTTTAGAAACGGAATGGCGGCGGCTTCCTCGCCGGCCTCGCGTGCCCGGCGCTTCTCTTCCTCCGGGGTGAAGCGGTCGGCATAGACGACGGTGGTTCCGCGCTCGCCCTTGCGGACATTGCCGCCCAGTGAAAGCGCTTGGCGGAAGGTAAGCCAGCTCTGACCGGGAAAGCCGTGCTGGATCACGGCGCCCCAAAGGATCAGGACATTGATGCCCGAATAATGCCGACCGGTTGCGCCGTTCCTCGGCATCGCGAGCGGCGCTTTCGTCGAGGCCGATCCCCAGGGCTGCACCCAGGGCACGCGACCCGCCTCCAGCTCGGCAATGATCTTGCCGGTGATTTCATCATAGAGGCTCGCCCGGTCTTGGCCGGCGCGCGAGGAGACATCTTTCCTGAACATCGCGGTTCTCCGCGACGGGCGCCGAAGACCTCTTCTCCAGCCATTAACCCGTCACGGAAAACCCGTCCGCACTCTCACTCTCAGGGGGCGTTGCGGGGATCTCCCCGCAGAAGGGGTCGGCCGAGACCTTGGGCTCGGCCGCAGGGGAAGGCTTTCCCCTTTGTCGGGCTTTCCCTCATCGGATGAGGGTTCGTTGAACAATGTCAGAAAACTATATATATTTCTGACATAGGGAAGACCATGACGCGGCTGAGCGAACAGATTCTGATGCATATGGCGGGTCTGCCCGAAGGAGCTCCCGTGTCCGCCAAGGGCCTGCTGCACCTCGGAAACCGAGCGGCCGTGGATCAGGCGTTGTCACGCCTGACGGAGCGCGGTCAGCTCATCCGCGCGGGTCGTGGCGTCTATTTGCGCCCCGTCGCCAGCCGATTCGGTACGCGCACGCCTTCGGTCGAGCAGGCTGTCGAGGCCCTTGCGACCCAAAAGGGAGAGATCATCGTTTCGAATGGTGCCGCCGCGGCGAACGCCCTTGGCTTGACGACGCAGGTGCCCGTCCGCTCGGTCTATCTGACCTCCGGGCGCAGCCGAAAGATGCACCTCGGCAAGCAAGTCGTGGAATTGCGGCACGCCCCGCGCTGGCAATTGGCCCTGGCCAACCGGCCGGCAGGGGAGGCCGTCCGGGCGCTGGCTTGGCTCGGTCCGGACAACGCTGAAATCGCGCTCAGGACTTTGAAAGCGAAACTGCCGCCACGAGTATTTGGCGAATTGGTCGCCGCCGCGCCACAGTTTCCGACATGGCTTGCGCAGAGTGTCGGTAATGTCGCGTATGAATGCATGGTCATGGGGAACTAATGCCAACTTTAATCTTAATGAGAAATCGCTCCGGAGGGCATCATGGCTGAAACCCAAATCGAGTGGACTGACTCCACTTGGAATCCAGTTGCCGGATGCTCAATCATTACGGCCGGTTGCACCCATTGCTACGCGATGGAAATGGCCAAGCGTTTGGAAGCGATGGGCATCGAAAAATACGCCGGCCTGACTCGAAAGACTGGACGGCGCACGGTTTGGAACGGCGCCGTGCGGGAGGATCGCGATGCTCTTGCGATTCCCTATAGCTGGCGCAAGCCGCGAAAGATCTTCGTCAATTCGATGAGCGACCTGTTCCACGAACGCGTCAGCGACGCCTTCATTCTCGACGTATGGAAGGTGATGCGTGAGACGCCGCGCCACAACTACCAGATCCTGACGAAACGACCCGAGCGCATGGCGAAGCTGGTCGCTACCAAGATCGGCGATGTGCTGCCTAATGTGTGGCTCGGGACCAGCATCGAGGACAAAAACGTCGTCGACAGGATCGATTATCTGCGTGCCGCGCCGGCCGCGATCCGCTTCATTTCCTTTGAACCATTAATCGGTTCCGTAGGCACCGTTGATCTTCAAGATATCCATTGGGCCATCGTGGGCGGAGAAAGCGGAAAATCCGCGCGACCGATCCGAGAGGAATGGATCGACGAAATCTATGTTCAATGCTTGTCGGCTAACACGGCCTTCTTCTTCAAACAGTGGGGGACTTGGGGCAAGGACAACAAGAAACGGTCGAAGAAGGCCAATGGTCGCGAATATCGCGGCCGGACTTGGGATGAAATGCCTGCCGCTCCGCAAGCGGTTGCATGAGGCGCGGGCGCATGGTCGGGGCGTAACATGGTCGAGAAGCGATACGAATGGGCCGACGGGGCGAAACTTGAAGAGCATTCCAAGCGCAAGCACAAAATCCTCCGCGAGTATGTCTTCGACTATCTGACCGTTCGCTGCAAACTGCCGCAGCAAGAGCGCTTCCGTCTTGCTATCGTCGATGGATTTGCCGGTGGCGGGCGCTACCAATGTGGCGCATCAGGCTCCCCGCTAATTTTTATAGAGGAATTGAAGCGCGCGACCGAGGCGGTGAATACCCATCGTGCGGTTCAATGGCTCGGCGCAATCGAGGTCGAGTGCCTACTCGTTTTCAACGACGCCAGCCCCGATGCTATCGAACTTTTGAAGACCCATGTGTCACCGCTTCAGGCTGACATCGCCGCGACATGCCCGAAGCTTCATCTTCGTGTTGAGTATCTGAATCAGTTCTTCGAGGCGGCCTATCCGACGATTAAAGGCTTTCTGGAACAAGGCCGCTATCGAAGCGTGATCTTCAATCTGGACCAATGCGGGCACAGCCATGTCGAACGGAATACGATTCTCGACATCATGCATTCCTATCCGGCGGCCGAAATCTTCTACACGTTCGTCATCAGTTCCCTGCTGGCGTTTCTCCAGAAGGATCAGCCGCAGCGGCTGCGTGCTCAACTTGACCATCTCGGACTAGCCAGCAGCGATGTCCAGGCGCTCGATGGCTTGATGAGCCAGAAAGATTGGCTTGGTGCGGCAGAGAAAATCGTCTTCGACGCCTTCCGCCTATGCGCGCCCTATGTCAGCCCCTTCTCGATCAACAATCCCGGCGGCTGGCGGTATTGGCTGATCCATTTCGCCAACGCCTACCGGGCACGGCAGGTTTACAACAATATCCTGCACGACAATGCGAGCCTCCAAGCGCATTTCGGCCGGTCGGGGCTCAACATGTTGTCCTACGACCCGCGGCACGATGAAGGGATGCTCTACCTCTTTGACGATAGTGGCCGCGCTTCGGCGAAAACCCAGCTTCTGGGCGATATTCCGCGTCTTGTGACCGAAGCTGGCGACGCCATGTCGGTGATGGAGTTTTACGAGAGCATTTACAACGTCACGCCTGCGCATGCTGATGACGTCCACGCTGCAATCATAGAAAACCCTGACCTTGAGGTGATTACACCAGCCGGTGGCGAGAGGCGAAAAGCCAATACGATTGGGGTGAATGACATCATCAAGGTCAAAACGCAGCGCAGTTTCTTTCCCATGTTCTTTGACGCACGGAAGCCCTGATCGCCTGGGTGGGCGGAGATGGTCGGGTTAACCCGGAACCATGTGCGACGCGACGCCAAGCATTCATCCGGCCTGCGTATTGCGCCAAGGTCCGCCGGGCTGCCATTTCTGATCGAACCGCTGGGTTCCTGCGACGGCCTGGGCCGGTGGCATCATCAGCGCGGCAATCTGAGCTTGGATGTCGTGAAACGGCTCAGGCGCAAGGGCGATGTCAGTGCGGCGCAGGAAGGCGGTCCATTGCGCCTGCTTGGCGGCGGCGAAGGCGGCCGAGAGTGCCAGCGGCGGTTCGGCCGGCAGCTCGGTTTCTCGCCGGGCGAATGTCGCGGCGATGGCCTCGGCTAGTACCGGCCCCTCGAAGGCGAAGGTATTGGCGATCGCCCAAACGTCGAAGAAATCCTTCATCCGCGAGTTGGCGATTCCCAGCGCCGTCATCGCCTGGAATTTCTCCGCCAGCACCGTTTCTGGCGGATAGGCCTTGAGCCGGGGCATGGGCAGATCGAGAAGCGATGGATAGTCGATGTCGAGCACGCCGGGCGTGATGGCGTCGCCGTAGCCGATGTCCACATGGATCGGCAGCCGCGCCCCGGCCAGCTCGGCCTGAACGTCCAAGGAAACGCCACTGTATTCGTCTTCGGCCCGCGCCGCGACTGCCCCGAGCGTCTCCGGCTTGAAGATCACTCCGTCCTCGCTCGGGACCTTCAGCACCTGACGGAAAATCTCGGCCACCCGAGCGGGCGCGTTGTCGCCGAACCCGAGTAGGTCGAGGTCGCCTGTCGCCCGATAGGGCGTCGGCGCCCAAAGGCTGAACAACATGGCGCCCTTCAGCACGAACGCTTCCCGGAAGGGGGACAAGCTGAGCCGATAGAGGAGACGCTCGATAGCATAGCGAGTCATGACGAGCTGGGCGTTTTCCCGCCGCTCGCGGGCTCGCTGTGTCAGCCGAGCCCGCGCCGACGCGGCGAGATTTACAGGCGCCTTGGTCATGCCAGCGCTTCCAGATACGGCCGGATCACGGTCTGAACGCGGTCCAGCTCGGCATACCGCCAGAGATCGTCGATGGGCGGCTGCCGAGATCGGGTGAACAGGTCTCGGAGGGCTTCCACGGCGACATCGACGCCGATCTTGTTGCGGTACTTGAAGCAATCCGCGACGGTCTTGGCCGGCGTGGTGATCGGTACGGGTACGCCGTCGATCGGATGGACTTCTACCCCGGCGCGCAGCGAGGGGGCGCTGGCGCGGATGATCCTGATCTGCACGGCGGGGTTGACCGGCGCCCAATCCTTTGGTCCCAGCAGCATCCAAACGGCGTGAGGCGTTTGGGTGGTCAGCTTATGGAATTGCAGGGCCGACAGCAGGCCGATCACGCCCTTCGGCAGGATTCGGGACGCTTCGGCCAGGCTGGACGCGACGTCGGACGGGGCGTCGCTGAGCTTGTAGAGCCCGCGCCCAACCCGTTGCAGGACCCCGTCCTTTGTGAGGCGCTGGAGATAGGCTCTCGGCACGCCGGCCTGATCGAAGTCGATGCCGCGCGCGATCCCACGCTCACGGACGACCTCGATGGCGCGGTCCTTATGGCGACGGGCTTCCATGAGAATGTTCCAAATCCTCGGTAATTGACGATTATCTCCGAGGTTTTGTAACACATCGCTGGGCGGCTTGCGAGTGGCGACGACGGCCAGGGAGCGGTCACGCGATCCGGCCTACATGACAATCGGCTGTCTTGATGATAGGGTCATAGGGTGAAATAGGCGAGATGCACGGATCGAATCGGATTGTTTCCTGCATCCCTCGCTTGACGATAGTCCCCGAAAGTACGGTTTTTGGGGTCATCCCGAAAAAGCCAATGATTTCAAGAGCCGGCCATTTTGGCGGGACGGCTGACGGTATATTCCTGCCAAAAATATTTTTTATACTGTGATTTCAAGACTTTATGATGCTCATTGATAATAGAGTGGGAGTGAGGGAGGAAGACCCGAGGTGGAGATTTGCGCCATGGCGAAGATCGTCTTTGGAATGAACCAGTCCCTGGACGGCTACGTCGACCATCTGGAGATGCGGACAGGTCCCGCGCTCTTCCGTCACTGGATAGAGCACGTGCGCGGCCTGACCGGCAGTGTGTACGGGCGTCGCATGTACGAGGTCATGCGTTATTGGGACGAAGACAGTCCCGAGTGGGACGCAGAGCAACGCGAGTTCGCGGCGGCGTGGCGGCGCCAACCGAAGTGGGTCGTGTCACGTTCGTTGAAGTCAGTCGGCCCCAACGCCACCCTTGTCGCGGATGACGTCGAGGCGGTGATGCGTGGCCTGAAGACCCGGCTCGTTGGGGAGGTCGCAGTTTCCGGACCAGAGCTGGCACGAAGCCTGACTGACCTTGGTCTTATTGATGAGTATCGACTCTACTTTCACCCCGTTGTGCTGGGCCGCGGCAAGCGGTTCTTCGCCGGCCCTCGTCCGCCGCTCCGCCTTGTGGCCAGCGATCTCATCGGCGAGGACGTGATCAGGTTGACATACGTTGCTGCATGATCGCGCCGCTCGCCCCATGTTGATCGCGCAGGACCTGTGACGGATCTCGGCGGCACAGTTGAGAAAATGCGGTGGAAATCCAGCGCACAGGATGACAAAGAGCAATCGAGCGGGAGCGACGGAGACACGCAGCCGCAACACTTCCCGCCAGCACGGACCTCATGATTCGTCTCGATAACATCAGCAGGCAGCACGGCCATCAGATCCTGTTCATCGACGCTTCGATGGGCATCCAGAAAGGAGAGAAGGTGGGGCTAGTCGGGCCTAATGGCGCCGGCAAGACGACGCTTTTCCGGATGATCGCCGGCGAGGAGCGGCCCGACGATGGCCAGGTGACGATCGATCCCGGCATGACGATCGGCTATTTCAGCCAGGATGTCGGCGAGATGTCGGGCCGCAGCGCGGTCGCGGCGGTGATGGATGGCGTCGGGCCGGTGAGCGCGCTGGCCAGCGAAATGGCCAGGCTTGAGGCCGCGATGGTCGATCCGGACCAGGCCGGCGACATGGACGCCATCATCGAGCGCTATGGCGAGGTGCAGGGGCGCTTCGAGGAGCTGGATGGCTATGCGCTGGATGCCCGGGCGCGCGAGGTGCTCGCGGGCCTGAGCTTCAGCCAGGAACGAATGGACGGCGACGTCGGCCTGCTCTCCGGCGGCTGGAAGATGCGCGTGGCGCTCGCCCGCATCCTGCTGATGCGGCCCGACGGCATGCTGCTGGACGAGCCGAGCAACCATCTCGACCTCGAAAGCCTGATCTGGCTGGAGGATTTCCTCAAGAAATACGACGGCGCGCTGCTGATGACGTCGCATGACCGTGAGTTCATGAACCGCATCATCGGCAAGGTCGTGGAGATCGACGGGGGTTCGCTCGCCACGTATTCGGGTAACTTCGATTTCTACGAGCAACAGCGCGCGCTGGGCGAGAGGCAGCGCCAGGCGCAATTCGACCGCCAGCAGGCGATGCTCGCCAAGGAGATGAAGTTCATCGAGCGCTTCAAGGCGCGCGCGTCTCACGCCGCCCAGGTCCAGAGCCGGGTGAAGAAGCTGGACAAGATCGAACGGGTGGAGCCGCCCAGGCGTCGCCAGTCCGTCCAGTTTGAATTCCGCGCCCCGCCACGCTCGGGCGATGACGTGGCGAGCTTCAAGAACGTTCACAAGGGCTATGGCGGGCAACCGGTTTATGCAGGGCTCGATTTCCGGGTGCGCCGCAAGGAACGCTGGTGCGTCCTGGGCGCCAACGGCGCGGGGAAATCCACGCTGCTGAAGCTGGTGGCCGGCGCGACCGAGCCGGACCAAGGCGCCGTGACCCTCGGCAGCAGCGTCAGGATGGGCTATTTCGCCCAGCACTCCATGGACCTGCTGGACGGCGCCGATACGGTTTTCGAATCGCTGGACGGGTCATTCCCGCAGGCGGGACAAGGGGCGCTGCGCTCGCTGGCCGGTTGCTTCGGCTTCTCCGGCGACGACGTCGAGAAGCCCTGCCGTGTGCTGTCCGGCGGTGAGAAGGCGCGTTTGGTCATGGCCAAGATGCTGTTCGACCCGCCGAACTTCCTGGTTCTGGACGAGCCGACGAACCATCTGGACATGGCCACCAAGGAGATGCTGGTCGCAGCCCTGTCGGAATTCGAGGGCACCATGCTGTTCGTTTCGCATGATCGCCACTTCCTGGCCGCGCTCTCGAATCGCGTGCTGGAGCTGACACCCGAGGGCGTTCATCAGTACGGCGGTGGCTACACGGAATATGTGGCACGCACCGGCCAGGAGGCGCCGGGTCTTCATCCAGGCGGGTAGAAGGGCTCATGAAGCTGAAGCCGACCGTCCCGCCGCGCGCTTCGAACGTCGAGAAAAAATTTCCAGAATAAAGTCGGCTTCCGACAAGCTCGTTCATCGTTCCGATGAGAGGCCAAAAGGGGCTGGGCCAAGGGAGACAGGCGATGCGGGTCATGGTGCTCGTGAAGGCCATTGAGGACAGCGAAAAGGCAATGCCGCCGACGGCCGAGGCGTTCGCGGCGATAGACCGTTCGAGAGGTAGGTGCTTCGGAATGTGAGCTTCTTACCCGCCGGGTCGTGCCTGATGGGCACCCGAGATCATCGCTGCAGGCGATCGCGCCAATAGTCAGGACGGCGATGCAAGTGCGCGACCGCCAGTACCAGGACGATGCCATCGTCGATGGTATAGATCAGTCCGTACGGGAATCGACTGAGGCGGCAGCGGCGAATGCCTTTCCCGAGCAGATGCCACGCCTCCGGAAGGCTCGCGATGCGGTCCGCAGCAGACAGCACCTCAATCAAAAACGCATCGCCCAAGCCGGGAGCCTGTGCTCCATACCAATGGACGGCCTGATCGAGCTCGATCTCGGCAATCTCGAGAAACCGGACCTTCACGGGCGATATCTGGCAACAACGTCGCTCAGATCTTTGGCGCCAAGCTCACCGCGCCGGTATGCCGCAACACGGTCGGTCGCCTCCCGGACCCATAGTTGATCGATAGCGGGATCGGTCTGGTCCAGGCTGTCGAGCACAACCTCAACCAGTGCGATACGGTCCTCTGGCGGAAGAGCGCGTACCTGCTCGATCAGCGTCTTGGTGTCGTCGCTCATTTCAGTTCCATGTGATTTAGGATGTCAGGATAGCCATGCGCCGCCCACGGCTCAAGCGCGAGCGCCCGCAGCACCCAAGGCGAGCGATCTGTGGCCGGGTTCGTAGTGGAGCGCCTGAACGATTCTAATTTGTGATGTCCACTTTCGGCAGGGCAACTGTTGACGGCGGTTGCCGATTTCAGATGGTCGGCGAAAGGGCTGGCGGACCGTCGGTGCGCACCGTGGGCCGCGATGGGCGATAGCCGCACCTGCGACCAAGCCTGCACTACGCGCTGCGACCTTCCCGCTGTGAAGAAATCTGAGATTCCGTGTCGGGTTGGCCACGCCTCGTTCGTCCTCGGGGTGCAATCGCCCACTCATGGAGTAGCTGATCATGCCCAGCACCATTCGTTTGCACCGAGTTCTGGCAACCAGCCCGCAGAAAGTCTATCGCGCGTTCCTCGAAGCGGACGCGCTCGCGAAATGGCTTCCGCCCAACGGCTTCACCTGCACCGTGCACCATCTGGAGCCAAGAGTCGGCGGCACGCACAAAATGTCCTTTCGGAACTTCACAACCGGCCAGAGCCATGCGTTCGGCGGTGAATATGTCGAGCTCGTCCCGGGTGAACGCCTGCGCTACACGGACAAGTTCGACGATCCCAACCTGCCCGGCGAGCTGCAGGTGACCGTGACGTTGAAGAAGGTATCGGTCGGTACGGAGGTGGAGGTCGTGCAGGCAGGCGTGCCGGACGCCATCCCACCGGAGGCTTGCTATCTCGGCTGGCAGGAGTCGCTGCGAAACCTGGCCAGGCTCGTCGAGCCCGAGATCAATCAATAACGCCTCGGGATCGACCGCTGCCGAACAGTGAGCGGTGGCGGTGTCATCCCGAGCGAAGCGAGGGATCTCCTGCGAATGGCGCACCGTGCGTCGCTCGCAGGAGATCCCTCGCTTCGCTCGGGATGACAGATGTGAGTCCCGGGCCTCTCAACGGCGGCCTTGTCGAAAATGGCCGCCAGGCACCCCGGCCAGCGCTCACTGCAAGGCAGCGGCAAGCCAGGCCCGGAATTCTCGGCGTCGCTTGTCGTCGAACGACTCGGCTGCGGCCGCGGCGTTCATGTCGGCCACCGTCACGGCCGCCAGGGATTGTCGCCAGGCGTCCTCCGCCGCGAGGAAGGCGCGCGCGATCGGGCATGCCTTGCGGCAGGCCGCTGGCGATGCCGGGCAGGGGCCGCGCTGGCGGATCTCGGTGCAGCGGAAGGCGGGCTGCGGGCCCTCGATGGCGAGCACGATATCGAGCAACGAGATCCTGGCGGGGGCGCGCCCCAGCCGGTAGCCGCCCTTCACGCCGCGGTCGGCCGTCACGATGCCGGCGCGCGACAACGCCTGGAGGTGCTTGGCCAGGTAGGCCGGCGGCAGGTCATGGAATTCGGCAAGCCTGGCGCCCGGCACGCTGCGCCCCTCCGGCGCTGCCGCAAGCACACCGCATACGTGAACCGCCCACTCGACGCCGTCGCTGATTCTCATTGCGGACAGTATATATCCGTATTAAAGCGGATACAAACTATCCGCAATGGAGGGCGACATGCGCACGGTCGACGTTGTCGTGGTCGGCGGGGGCATCGCCGGGCTGGTCGCGGCCGCCTTCGCGTCGAAGGCCGGGGCCGGCGTGCTCCTCCTGGAGGCGTCACCGGCGTTTGGCGGGCGCGCCCGGACGCGGGTCGTCTCGGGATACCACTTCAATCAGGGCGCGCATGCGCTTTATCGCGGCGGGTTCCTCGACAAGGCCCTGCAGGATCTCGGCGTCGAGGTCACGGGCAGCGTGCCGGCGCTCGCCGACGGATTTTTCGTCAACGACGGCGAGCTTCATCAGGCGCCCTTCAGTGCCGCAGGGCTGGCGTCGACGACGTTGCTGTCCGACGCGGAGAAGGGTGAGATGGCATCGCTCTTCCGCCGCCTGCGCGACGGATCGACGCAAGTGTCGCCAGGGACGTCCTTGAACGACGCCCTGGCGGCATTGTCGCCATCACCCAGGGTCCGCGCCGTGCTCGCGGCGATGGTGCGCCTGACCAGCATCGTGCATGCGCCGATCGCAGCCGATGGACTGGCGCTGCTCGACCAGCTGCGGGGTGGGTTGACGCGCAGCGTTCTCTACCTGGACGGCGGCTGGGCCACGATGGTCGAAGGCCTGAGGTCGGCCTGTGCCGCGCTTGGTGCCTGCCTGCGTCCAGGCGCTCGGGTCGAGGGGATTGAGCACGGCTCCTCTTGGTGCGCGACGCTCGCGGATGGCACCGCCGTGACGGCGCGCGCGGTCATCCTGGCGGTGGCTCCGGCACAGGCGGCTGCGCTGTATCCCGCCCTCAAGGATTTGCGCGGCACGATCGATGCGGTGCCAGCGAAAGTGGCATGCCTGGAC
Source organism: Vineibacter terrae (assembly GCF_008039615.1). Lineage (GTDB taxonomy): Bacteria > Pseudomonadota > Alphaproteobacteria > Reyranellales > Reyranellaceae > Vineibacter > Vineibacter terrae. The sequence continues at coordinate 59,029 of NZ_VDUZ01000033.1, forward strand.
ATCGGCCTCGCGCACCTGCCGCGTCCCGATGTCCGTTTTGCCCTCGGTGTCGACCGGCCGCTCTACTTCTCGGTCCATAGCGCGGCGGCGCGCCTGGCGCCGGAAGGTGCGGCTCTCGTACACACCATGCGCTATCTCGAGCCGGACGAGACGCCCGACCGCGATCGGCTCATGGCTGAGCTCGAAGGGTACATGGACCTGGTGCAGCCGGGTTGGCGCGAGCTCGAGCGCGCGCGCCGGTTCCTGCCGGCCATGTCGGTGATCTCCGCGATCCCGCGCGCGGCGACGGGCGGCCTGGGTGGGCGCCCGGACATCGCGGCCGGCAATGCCGAGGGCCTCTTCATCTGCGGCGACTGGGTCGGACCGGTGGGCCTGCTGTCCGATGCCGCGGCCGTCAGTGGCCGGTCCGCCGGCGAGGCCGCTTCCGTGTCAGCACGGCCTTGATGGTTCCAGTCGAGCCTGGCGGCCTCATGACCTGACCTTCCTTCCAGCCGGATCATACAGCGGTTCGAGGTGAAGCCTGGCCGGCGTCCGCTCCATGGCCACGACGAGCTCATAGTCGCCGCCGCTCAGGAAATCGTCGCTGACGCCGCCTGGATTGCGCACATAGCCATAGCCGATCGCCGTGCCGAGCGTGTAGCCGTAGCCGCCGCTGGTGAGGTAGCCGACCGGCTCGCCGTTGCGCAGGATCGTCTCGCGCCCGACCAGCACGACATCCGGATCGGCCGTGGTGAAGGCGGCGAGGCGCTTGGCCGGCGGCGCCGCGTTGAGCTTCTCGAGCGCCTGGCGGCCGGCGAAATCGACGTTCTTCCTCAGCTTCACCGCCCAGCCGAGGCCGGCTTCGAAGGGCGTGTCGTTGGGTGTGATGTCAGCCCCCCAGGCACGGTAGCCCTTTTCGAGGCGCAGCGAGTCCAGCGCACGGTAGCCGACCGGGCGGATGCCGTGCGGCCTGCCGGCAGCCATCAGCGCATCGAACACCTCGCCGGTCGCGCCGATCGGCACATGCAGCTCCCAGCCGAGCTCGCCGACATAGGTGACGCGCAACGCCCGGACCGCGTGGCCGGCGATCGCGATCTGGCGCACATGGCCGAAGGGAAATGCAGCGTTGGAGACATCGGCATCGGTGACCGCCGCCAGCACGTGCCGCGCCTTCGGCCCCATCAGCGAGAGCGTGCCGAAAGCTTCGGTGACGTCGGCAAGCCGCGCTTGGAGATCGTCACCGATATGGTCGCGGATCCAGCCGAAATCATGGGTACGGAAGCCGGTGCCCGTGACGATGTAGAATTTTTCCTCAGCCAGCCGTGCCACGGTGAGGTCGGCCTCGATGCCGCCGCGCGTGTTGAGAAGCTGGGTATAGGTCAGGCGCCCGGCCGATTTGGCGACGTCGTTGGCGCAGATCCAGTCGAGCGCCTTCAGCGCATCGGGGCCGGTCAACTCGTATTTGGCGAACGAGGACTGGTCGAAGATTCCAACCGACTCGCGCACATGCCTGTGCTCCTCGCCGACCGGTCCGAACCAGTTCTGCCGGCCCATCGAATAGACGTCGACCGGCGCGACGCCCGGCGGTGCGAACCAGTTCGGGCGCTCCCAGCCGAGCTTCGATCCGAACACGGCATTGTGCGCCTTCAGCCGCTCGTAGAGCGGCGAGACGATGCGCGGCCGACCGGAGGCGTATTCCTCGTGCGGGAAGCCGATCGTGTAGTGCTTGCCATAGGCTTCGAGCGTGCGGTCGTACACCCATCGGCGGTCGCGATGCAGGTCGGAGAAACGACTCAGATCGACGACCCAGAGATCCAGCGGCGCCTCGCCGTCGACCACCCACTGCGCCAGCACCCAGCCGGCGCCGCCGGCGGAGGCGATGCCGAAGGCGTTGAAGCCGGCGCCGACGAACATGTTGGCGCACTCGGGCGCCGCGCCGAGGATGAAGTTGCCGTCCGGCGTGAAGCTCTCCGCGCCGTTGATCATCTGCTTGACGCCGGCATTGGCCAGCGCCGGCACCCGCGCGATGGCCTGCACCATGTGCTGCTCGAAATGGTCGAAATCGTCGTCGAACAGCCGGAACGCCCAATCGTCGGGCACGTCGCCACCAGGCGCGTCGGGAATCCAGGCCTGCGGGTTGGGCTCGTAGCCGCCCATGACCAGCCCGCCGACCTCTTCCTTGAAGTAGGTGCGGCGGTCGGGATCGCGGATTGTCGGCGCGTCGGCGGCAAGCCCGTCGAGCTTGTCGGTGATGATGTATTGGTGCTTCACGGGCTGCAGCGGCACGCTGACGCCGACCAGGGCGCCGACCTGCCGCGCCCATTGTCCGGCGCAGTTGACGACCTTATCGCAGGCGATCGAGCCCTTGGTCGTCTGCACCGTGGTGATGCGGCCTGCCTTCATCCCGAAGCCGGTGACGCGGACATCCTCGTGGAGCTTCGCGCCGTGCATCCGCGCGCCCCGGGCCAGCGACTGCGTGATGTCGGACGGGCTCGCCTGGCCGTCGGTCGGCAGCCAGCTTGCGCCGATGAGATCGGCGGTCTCCATCAGCGGCCACATCCTCCTGACCTCGTCCGGCGAGATCAGGTGCATGTCCATGCCGAAGCTCCTGGCCGTCGTCGCCAGCCGCTTGAACTCCGTCCAGCGGTCAGGCGTGGTGGCGAGCCGCAGGCAGCCGGTCATCTTCCAGCCGGTGGCGAGCCCGGTCTCGGCTTCCAGCGCCTTGTACAGCTCGACCGAATATTTGAGCACGCGCGTGATCGACGCCGACGCGCGCAATTGGCCGACCAGGCCTGCCGCATGCCATGTCGATCCGCAGCTCAGCTTCCCTTGCTCCAGCAGCACGACGTCGGCCTTGTGGTCGCGCGCCAGGTGGTAGGCCGTCGAGCAGCCGATGATGCCGCCGCCGATGACGACGATCTGGGCATGCGTGGGCAATGTCATGGGCGTCTCGTTCCGTATCGTGTCCTGTGGCCTTCGAGCGCGATTTCAAGGCGCGCGAGGTTCTCTTCGGTGTAGGCGACGTAGTCGACGCCCGGCGCATCGAGATGCAGCTCCGAGACCATGCTCCACATCGCCTCGCGCAGCAGCGAGGCGCATTGCATCGCCGAGTGGGAGCGGCGGATATCCGGCCCCGGGTCCTCGCCGAAATAGGTTGCAAGCAAGGCTTCCGAATCAGCCTCGCTCATCCCGGCGTTCGACGCGACCCCGGCGAGGTCGAACATCGCGGTCGAGAACCCGGCATATTCGAAATCGATGAGCCAAAGGCGAGCACCGTCGTCGAGGAAGTTGGCCGGCAACAGATCATTGTGGCCGAAGATGATCGGGAGCGGCAATTGCACCTTCTCGAGCTCGTCGGCCAGCGCCAGGTAGCCGGGCAGGGCGGCCGCCATCCGGCTGCTGCCCGTGGCGAGCGTGCGCGCGTAGTCGCGGATGACATGGAACACCCAGAACATGAAGCCGGCGCCCCAAACGTGCCGTGGCATTTCCGCGTGGAAGCGCCGCATCATCGCCGCGATGCGCTCCTTGTCGGCGCGCACATCGGCGGCGTCGCAGGTCCTGGCATCGAGATAGGCGCTCACCATGACTCCGGGTTGCGCGTAGCGGACCTCGGGCGCGAAACCGGCCGCATGCGCCGCCTTGGCCACCATGATCTCGCGTTCCCGCAAGACATGATGGAAGGGAAAGTCGCTGCCGAAGCGCGCGACGTGCTTGCCGGCGGCGTCGGTGACCACCCAGCTCTCGTTCGAGAGGCCGCCCTTCAGCGGCGCAATCTCGATGCTGCCGTTCCAGCAAGGAAGCGCCCGGATGCGGTCGTCGGCAGCGGTCATCGGATTCCCGTGCATCCTGGTCTCGACTGCGGCCCGAATCTTAGCACGCCCGCCGTGCCGGTCACCTCCGGCGTCGACGCCCGTCGCAAGTGGAAGAATTCGCTGGGCAGTTTCCTCAAGCGCGCTATCGAACACCTCGGACCTTGCGTCCGGCGGCGTGCAGATCGGATCGGTGCGCACTATCTCATGGCGAAGAGCTCCTGATGGAACCGCTCTTCCACCGGCAATCCGTGAGCCGCAAAATCCTTCTGCAATGCCTCTCCAAAGCGCGCAGGGCCGCAGAACCAGATGCTGGCGTCGCGCCACTGCGGCACGGCAGCGCGGATGCGGTCGCCGGTCAGACGGCCGTCACGGGCATCGATGAGGATGTGCAGACGAATATTCGCGGCTTCGGCATCGGCTCTCAGCTTCGCGAGCGCAGTCTCGTCGACGTCGGCGGTCGTGTGAAACAGGTCCACTGCCGGCGGCGGCTGGTCCGGATGCGCGCGCCTTTCCAGGGCCAGATACTTCATTCTGGCGATGAACGGCGTGATGCCGATGCCGCCGCCGATCCAGATCTGCCGCGACTGGCCATCGTCGAAGTCGAAGCAGCCGTAGGGACCTTCGACCTTCACGGTCTGGCCGACTCGCAGCTTCTCCCGCAATCGGCTGGTGTGGTCTCCGAGCTCCTTGGCGATGAAGGTGATCCGGCGGTCCTTCTCATGCCATGCGGAGGCGATGGTGTAGGGATGCGCGCCTTCGGAAATGTCCGAGGTCGCGAAGGCAAACTGGCCGGGTCTGTGGCCCGGCCAGCCGCCGGGCACGTCGATCTCGGCCTCGAGGACGTGCACGCCGGGATAGTGCTTGAGCGCGGCGATCCTGCCCTCGACCTGCCGGCCGGCGCCGACACGGCGCAGCAGCACGATCACGGCGGCATAGCTGCCCGAGGTCAGAAGCACCGCCATCGCCGCGCCGACCGGCGATGCCCAGTCGTCAAAGTCGATGAGGACGACGGCGTGGAACGCAAGGACCAGATAGGCGACTGCAAGCAGGCGATGCGTCTTGTAGAAGAGGCGGTAGGGGAAATGCTTGATGAGCGCCAGCGCGATCAGGAGAACCGTCGCGTAGAATGCCCATTCGCCGATCCCCTCCGCCGTGCCGCGCAGGTTCGCGAAAGCCTGCTCGATCGGGTTCTCCAAAGGCGGCCTCGGGCCGCGTGCGGGTCGGCTCAACCAGCCCCAGCCGACCGCCCATTTCGGCCCCTGGCTCCAGAGCCAATGGATCACGGACAGGCACAGCGCGGCGATGCCCAGCCATTTGTGCAGGCGGTACATCTTGTCCAACCCGCCCAGCCAGCGTTCCGGCCACCGCGGCCGCAACGCCAGGATCATCGCGACGCTCATGGCCGCCACGGCAATGATGCCGCTGTGCTGGACCATGGCTCCGCGCAGGGCGAAAAAATTCGCTGACTGGAACACTGTCGGCTCGGCCGCCAGCCACAGAAGGCTCGAAAGGACGAGCAGGCCCCAGAACGCGTACGTGATGTTCCGCATCGGCGTCGAAATTCCCGTCTGAGGATGAGCACCTTAGGTTCCGCACGGCACAGGATACGTCGTTGACGGAGATCAAGCCCGCGCGGGTGCGGCTCAGAGCCCCGCGTCCCAATACGGCGTGCGCCCGACATGCCGGGCGAGGTGATCGACGAAGGCGCGGACCTTCATCGACATCAGCCGGTTGTCGGGATAGACCGCGTAGATCGTGCTCGCCGGCGGGGCCCAGGCCTCGAGCACGCGGTGCAGCGTGCCGGTGCGCAACGGCTGGGCCACCGCCCAGCTGGGCAGCACGGCGATGCCGATGCCGTCGATTACCGAGAGCCGCCGCGTCGTGCGGTTGAGAAGGCGGACGCCCAGGCGCCCCTCGAGCCGATGCACATGGGCGCTGACGGCCGACTTGGAGATCTTCAGCCGGCGGGCCGCGGCCGAGAAGCTGCCGCTGTCGACGACCCGGGCGAATGCAGCGATGCCGTCAAGCGGGTCCATCGGTTGATTGTCCTGGAATCCGAACGGCGTGTCCACGTGATTCCGGCTAATCGGCGGACCGGAACAGGCTCACCTTGGGCTGGTCATCCGCACCAAGCCAAGGGAGATCGATCATGGACACCGACGTCACCGCAGCCATGCCGTTCGTGCGCGAAGCAGCAGCCGGCGCGACCCTCAACGTGCTCGGCGTCACCCACATCTACAAGGCAACGGCTGCCGAAACGGGCGGCTCCTTCTCGCTGTGGGAAGCGGTCATTCCGCCGGGCGCCGGCGCACCGCCGCACACCCATGACCACGAGGACGAATCCTTCTATGTCCTGGGCGGCGAGCTCCTCGTCGAGTTCGACGGCGCGCCGGGGCCGCATCGCCTCGGACCCGGCGGCTTCTTCTTCGGCGCCCGCGGCCGGCGCCACAGCTTTCGCAATGTCGGCGACCAGCCGGCGCGTGTGCTGATCCTGAGCGCGCCCAGCGTCGGCCTCGACCGCATGTTCGCCGCGCTGGACGCCGCTGCTGCGACAGGCATGCCGGAGATCGGGACGCTGGCGGCCATCACGGCGAAGCATGGCGTCACCATCGAGCCGCCCGCGGCGTGAGCCGGCATCCGGTGGCGGATCGCGGAAGTTTTTGACGCGTGAGGCGCACCATGTTTGAGTGTGCACGGCGAATTTTCCTCGCCGGCTCAACGGGTTGCCATGGCTCAAGACAATCGGGTGGGAGTGGAGGCGCCTGACCATGGGCCCTCCAGGATGGGATGCGCCGGCCTGCTGCTGGCGGCGGTCCTCGCCGGGCCCGCGTACGGCCAGGCCAAGGCCAAGGGGGGCGGCGGCACGGTAACGCCGCCTCCAAGCGCATTGGCCTGCGGTGCGCTGAAGGCAGAGTCGTCACGGACCGCCTCGGCGTTCCAATGGACAGTCTCCGGGCCGGCGGGGAAGACCACGGAAACCGGAGCGCTGCGCGGCGGCCCGCGCTTCGAATGCATCGACGGCGCCGTCCTGGTCGTCGAGTTCACCTCGACGGCGGGGTATTCGTTCTTCGACGCCTACTTCCCCGACGGCACCAATATCGGCTATGGCCGCCAGCAGATCGAGCGCCGCGGCGGCCGCTTCGTTCTTCCGGTCCAGGCCAAGGCGCGCATCGCCCCGCAGTTCCGCGCCGCGTTCGACTATCACTGCCGCCTCAACATGCCGGCGGATCCCATTCAGCCGGCCGCCCGGGCGGATTGTGTCTTCTGAAGCATACCTCGTTCGGGTGGACGTCAGCATGAAGGTCGAGATTCGGAAGATCGGCAACTCGCTGGGCGTGATCTTGCTGCGGCCGGTCCTCGAATCGGGGGGTGTGGGCCAGGGTGACAAGCTCGAGGTCACCGACCAAGGCGTCCGCCCGCGGCGAAAGGGTGGCTTGGCGCCGCAGGCGTTGGATGCGTTGAAGCGGTCCATTGCGCTTGCTGTCGTGCGGGATTTCACGCCGGCGCAGATCCGCGCCCAGATCCTGGCCAACCTGCATCGCTGGCAGAAGCAGGGCGTCTGGGTGTCGGCGTACGACGAGTGGCGCAACATCGCCCGGGGCGGCGACGACGGCGCGCTTTTCGCAGCCATGCTGGGGCATGACGACACGGCCGCGCGGTTGCGCGAGTCGATGCCGTTCGTTGGCCTGCTGCCGCAGCCGGAGGTCCGGCGCCTGCATGAAGAAGCATCGGGTTGACCACATCCGAGCGGATATCGCGAGCGACTTTGCTTCTTCCGACAAGACGTAGAGCCAGCGTCGGACCCATTGCCTTCAGGCAGGGAGGAGCCCGATGCGCGCCAACAAGCCGTCCCGCGCCGCTGCTTGGTCCGCGCTGACGATCGCGCCGACATAGCCATCCGGCCGGACGAGCACCCAATCGCCGGGATCGAGGTCGCAGACCGCGCCGATATGTCCGCCGTCGTCCTTCAGGTCGCCGCCCTGGACGACCCGGCGGATCTGGAGGCTCCTGCGCGCCGCGACGCAGGCCTCGCTGCCGACCTCGTAGTCCAGCAGCGTCGCCTGCGGGCCGCGGAACACCTCGAACAGGCGCGTGGGCTGGCCGCCCGCGCCGCGGCGCCGCCCATGTCCTTCCCTGGGCGGAGCAATGTCTGGTAGGTAGATGGCGGGAGCATCGTCGGAGTTTCCGATGTCTGCGTTTCGCCGACACATCAAGCGATGGCTAGGCCCGCGCCTCAGCAACGCGCGGTTTCTCTTTGGCGCGCCGCTGGCCTACAAGCCGGGGCACTTCTACTCGCCGATCTGCGACCCCAAGGATCTCGCCCGGCATTACCGGGATCCAGACGGCATGGCTGGACGGGTCGATCTGCCGGGCATCGATCTCAGGGAGCCGGAACAGCGGGCCCTGTGGGAGGACTGGAAGCCCTACCTCTTGGAGTTTCCGTTTGCTGCCCAGCCCAAGAACGGGCTTCGCTTTCACTACGCCAACAGCAGCTTCGGGCCTGGCGACGCGACGGTCCTTTACTGCATGTTGCGGCACTTCAAGCCGCGGCGCCTGATCGAAGTCGGGTCAGGTTTTTCGTCGGTCTGCGCGCTTGACACCATCGACCGCTATCTTGGCGATGTCACCTGCACGTTCATCGACCCCCACCCCGGGTTGCTGCTGTCATTGCTGGAACCGGCGGACCGTAGCCGCATCAGGATCATCGGCAGCGAGATCCAGGACGTGGCGCTCGAGACGTTCGACACGCTGGACGCAGGCGACCTGCTGTTCATCGACTCCACGCACGTCGCCAAAACCGGCTCGGATGTGGTGCATGAGTTGTTTGCGATCCTGCCGCGCCTCAAGCCCGGCGTGATTGTTCACCTGCATGACATCCACTATCCCTTCGAGTATCCGAAAGCCTGGGTGGTGGACCTGAACTACTCGTGGAACGAGGTCTACGCAATCCGTGCGTTCCTCTCCTACAACAGCGCCTTCGAGGTTCTGTTCTTCAACGATTACTTCGGCCGCTTCCATGGCGATCTGCTTGATCGCGAAGCGCCGGACATGGCTCTGAACTACGGCAGCGGCTTGTGGTTGCGTCGCCGCGCCTGATCTCTCCCTTCAATCCTTGAGAAGATGTGACCGATGGCCGAAGTCACGGCAAGGCGCAACAATGCGCTGCCCTGTCAGAAGACCTGGCCCGGATTTCTCAAACTCCCCTCGTGGAAGGCATTGGGTGTTGGGTGAGAGGGCGGCGTGAGACATATATTGTTCGTAGAAATCCGGTCTAGGATGCGCTGCATCACGAGGGAGAAGCGCAAGCCATGGTCAAGACGGTGCTATATGCGGAGAAGCTGTACGACAACGACACGGTCGAGCGCGAGGTGTTCGGGCCGGACCTGCGCGTGGTGTGGCGCAACGTCGGCGACCTGTCGCAGCTGGAGGAGGGCGACTGCGCCGGGATCGACGGCCTGATGGTGATGCGGCACGCCGTGACCGCCGAGCATCTTGCCAGGTTCCCCAGGCTTGCCTGCGTCGTGCGCATGGGCGTGGGCTACGACAAGATCGATCGCAAGGCGGCCGCCGCGCGCAAGGTGATGGTGTGCAACGTGCCGGACTACGGCACCACCGAGGTGGCCGACCACGCGCTGGCGCTGGCCCTGTCGCTGCGCCGCGGCATCGCGCTGCACCTCGAGGCGCAGCGCCGGCCGCAGCCGGCGCCGTGGAGCTACGTGCGCGATCCGCTGCTGCGGCGCAACGGCGTGCAGACCTTCGGCATTGTCGGCCTGGGCCGCATCGGCACGGCGGCGGCGCTGCGCGCGAAGGCCTTCCAGTTCCGCGTCGTCGCCTATGACCCGTACATGCCCAACGGCACCGAGCTCGGCGTCGGTGTCGAGCGCGTGCGCTCGCTCGAGGCGTTGATGGAGCAGACCGACACGCTGTCGATCCATGCGCCGCTGACGCCTGAGACGCGCGGCATGATCTCGCGCGACATGCTGGAGCGCATGCCCAAGGGCGGCGTGGTGGTGAACACGGCGCGCGGCCCGATCGTCGATGTCGACGCGCTCGCCGAGCTCCTCAAGCGGGGGCATCTCGCCGGCGTCGGGCTCGACGTCCTGCCGGTGGAGCCGCCGGTCGAGCCCATTCCCGAGCTGCTGCGCGCCTACCGCGCGCGCGAGCCGTGGTGCGAGGGACGCCTGATCATCACGCCGCACTCCGCCTTCTTCACGCCCGAGGCCTGGGCCGACACAAGGCTCAAGGCGGCGGAGACCATGCGCGCGGCGCTGCTCGGACCGCGGCCGCAGAACGTCATCACGCCCGAGATGTTCTGACAGCGAGACGGCCGCCGGGAGCCGCTACGGCAGCACACGCTGTCCGCATAGGACTCCGGCGCCTTCGAGGAACGCAACGGACGACGCGCTCGTTAGTGGCAGGAACGGGAGCCAGGGCGTGCCGCGCTGGTCCATGACGGCCGACGACGAATCGCGTCACACTTGTCACTCCCGCAACTCGGTCCGGTGACACATCTCTTGCCTGACCGGCAGCGAGCGCACCGTTCGGCGGCGAACGGTATCGCGTTCCGGCACGGACAAGGGAACACGCCAGTTCGGAGGTTGCGATGACCAAGATCAAATCGCCGGTAAAAGGCGGCAAGGACAAGCAGCCAGCCATGCGCACGCCGCGCATTGTGTCGCCACAGGAGTGGCAGGCCGCGCGCGATCAGCTCCTCGTCAAGGAGAAGGCGCTCACCCGCGCCCGTGACGCGCTGGCCGCCGAGCGCCGGCGGATGCCGTGGCTTGCCGTCGACAAGGCATACATGTTCGAGGGGCCCGCGGGCAGGGTCGGCCTGCTCGACCTGTTCGCCGGCCGCCGCCAGCTGATCGTCTATCGCGCCTTCTTCGAGCCGGGCGTGCATGGCTGGCCGGACCATGCCTGCGTCGGCTGTTCCCTCGTGGCCGACCAGGTCGGCCATCTCGCCCACCTCAACGCACGCGACACGACCCTGGCGTATGTCTCGCGTGCGCCGCAGGCCGACATCGGGCGCCTGAAGGCACGGATGGGCTGGCAAGAGATCCCCTGGTACACCATCACCGACAGCTTCGACGCCGATTTCGGCGTGGGCGAATGGCATGGCCACAACGCCTTCATCCGCGACGGCGAGCGCGTGTTCCGCACCTACTTCATCGACGGCCGCGGCGATGAGGCCATGGGCACCGTCTGGAGCTACCTCGACATGACGGCGCTGGGGCGCCAGGAGACGTGGGAGGACTCGCCGGAAGGCTACCCCCGGAGCCGGCCGTACAAGTGGTGGAACTGGCACGACAGCTACGTCCCCGGCGCCGCGCCCGACCCGAAATGGGTCGAGGTCTCCGACGCCGACGAGGCCGCGTTCCGCAAGCGCGACGGGTGATGTCCGCCCCGCTCAACGCAGCCTGTGCTCCGTCCCGATGCCCGATGTGATGAACAGCGCCGTGGCGTGATCGGCGACATCGGCCGTATGCCAGACGCCGCGCGGGTTGACCGCGTATTCGCCTGCGCGCAGCGTGACCTTGTGCGGCCCGTCCGGCAGCTCCTGGATCAGCGTGATCTCGCCGGCGGTGCAGATCACCGCCTCGTCGCCCGCCGGATGCCGCTCCCAGCTCGTCCAGCTCTCGCGGAAGCTGTACATCGAGACCAGCCGTCCTTCACCGCCGTCGGCGGCATTGCGGTCGACATAGGCGGCATACCATTCCATGCCGGTGAATTCGGGCTGCGGCACCGCCTTCGCGCCGAGTCCGAGATGGAGCGGGTATTGCTCCAGCGAGAGTCGATTTGTCATGGCGTGACCTCGGCGTTGACCTGTCGTTGCGCGCCGGCATCCTCGGCTGCGAGGAAGTCCGTGATCCGGTCCGGATAGGGCTGGATGCCGTTCTTCTGCAGCAGCAGCGCCACCTGGCCGCGATGGCCGGCGGCATGCATCGCTACGTGCAGCAGCATCTCGCCGCGCGTCATGCGCGCGGGCTCGCCATTGGCGAAGGAGAAGGCGATCACCTCGTCCACCTTTTCCGGCCGCAGGGCGTCAGCATAATCGGCATACCAGTCCGCCGTCGAGCGGGCCTTGCCCGCCAGCGTGTCGAAGGACGGGATCTCGGCCGAGCGCGGTGCCTGGTAGCCGTGCGGGCGCGCCTCGAGGTTGTGGCTGAAGATCTCGTCGACGGCCTGGATATGGTCGAGCAGCCGCAGGACCAGGACCCGCTCGTCGGCGGCAAGCCGGTCGAGATTTTCGGCGATCACCGCGTTCAGGCCGTTGGTCGCCCAGCGCTTGTAGTGCATCAGGGTGCGATAGGGGAGGGTGAGCATCGCAATGCCTTTCACCAGGATCCGTTCTCCGACGGCGATGGACATAATGCGAGCTATAGCTCATATTGTCTACTCGCGTATCGGAGCACCCGGCATGGCCCGCAGGCCGCTCACGAATCCCAGGAAGCACGCCACTCAGGAGCGATCGCGCGCGACCGTCGATGCCCTGGTCGAAGCGACAGCTCGCATTCTGGTCAAGGAAGGCTTCGACAAGGCGAGCACCAACCGGATCGCCCAGAAGGCCGGCGTGAGCATCGGTTCGCTCTATCAGTACTACCCCAGCAAGGAAGCGCTCGTTGCCGCGGTTGTCGACCGCCACCACCAGGAGCTGATGCAGATCATCCGCGACGCGCTGGCGGAGGTCGCGGCGCTGCCGCTCGAGGACGCGGTGCGCCGGCTCGTCACCGTGGCGATCGAGGCGCATCGCATCGATCCCAGGCTCCATCGCGTCGTTGCCGAGCAGATCCCGCGCACGGGGCGGCTCGAGAATGTCGGCGCCTTCAATCAGGAAACCTTTGCCCTCTTCAGGGCCTATCTCGAGCGCCACCGGGACGAGCTTCGTGCCGTCGACCTGGGGCTGGCGGCTTTCGTGTGCGTGACCTCGATCGAGGCGCTGACGCATACGGCCGTGTTGCATCGCAGTGACATTCTCTCGGACGAGGCGGTCGATACGCTCGTCGACGAGGCCACGCGCCTCGTGGTGGGATATCTGCGCTGATCGTCCCCTGGCGTGCAGGGCATTCGCATATGCTGCCGTTCACCCTTCTCCCCGCGGCAGCGGGGAGAGGGAGGGGCCCATCGCGAAGCGATGGGAAGGTGAGGGGTACGAGCGATCAGTCCCTATTTTTGCTGCATGGCTTGATCGTTCCTACCCCTCACCTTCCCATGCCTGCGGCATGGGCCCCTTCCTCTCCCCGCTGCCGCGGGGCGAGTAGACGGCACCGGTGCTTCCATATGCGAATGCCCTGCCCTGACGTGCGCGTCGCGGGTCGGCTGGTCAGCCGCGGAGCTGCCGCGCGATGAACGCCTTGGCCGTTTCGCGCGCTCGGTCTGTCTGCGGCCCGGGTTCGGCGACCCATTCGTGGGTGGCGTTCTCGAACAGGCAATAGTCGCACGGGCCGCCGGCCGCCCTGTACGCCTCGACGAATTTCTCTTGCATCGCCGGCAGGACATTGTCGTCGAGCGCGCCCTGCATGATGAGGAACGGCACCAGGGCGACCTTCTCGCCGCGCTCGAGGATCTCCTGCGGGTTGCCTTCGTGGATCGTCTCCCACGGCGAGAAGAACGTCTTGTTGCTCTGGATCATGCTCTCGTTCTTGCGGCGCTGCGCATTCTCATAGCGGGCAAGGGTGTTGCTGGGCGGTGAGCGCATCGCGACCCAGGCGACGGTGGCGTCGATGTCCGGCGCGCCGGCAAGCGGGATGGAGCAGTAGCGCGGATCGTGCGGGCGCATCGCCAGCAGCTCGGCGACATGGCCGCCGCTCGACGAGCCATAGACGCCGAGCCTGGACGTGTCGCCGTTCCAGGTCGCGGCGTTTGCCTTGAGCCAGCGCACGGCGTAGTTGGCATCCTGGATGCAGGCCGGGTAGGGTGCCTCGCCCGCGAGCGTGAGATCGACGGCGACGACGAGCAGCCCGCTCGACGCCAGCGCACGGTCCATCGGCTCTTCGGCCTGGCGGTCCTTGCGGGTCCACGCTCCGCCGTGCAGGTCAAGGACGGCCGGGAAGGGGCCTGGTCCCTTCGGCTGGTAGATCCGTGCCATCAGCATGCGGCCGGCGGCGTTGCGCCGAAGCGCCACATCGCTGACGACAAGATCGAGCCGGGCGTCGGGATCGTAGACGGACGCGGCGGTTGCTGCCGGGGACGCCGTACGCCGAGCCGAAGTCGCTCCATCCATGGTCCTCTCCTACTGCAGCACCTCGAACCGCGGCGGGATGGAGCACGGTAGGCGTGTTTCCCCTGGGCCGCCAAGCGCCAAAGGGGGTTGCGCGGCGCCCGACCGAGGCGCTGTGATGCAGATATGAGGAACCGCGACCCAAACCTGCCATTGCTTTGGCGGACGACATGAACCCGACACCCGATGAGCAAATTGCGGCGCCCGACAGCACGGCGGTACGGGTCGCCTTGTGGCGGGCCCTGCATCTGGAGGTCGATCCGCCGCCGCACGTGCACGAGGACGATATCGGCCTGAAGCTGGCGGCGCCGGACGATGGCTGGCGCGATCGTCCCGACATGCACCCCGAGGGCACGCGCGCCTTCCGCGCCTCCATCGTGGCCCGCGCGCGCTTCATCGAGGATCTGGTGGCGGAGCAGGCCGGCCACGGCGTCGGCCAGTACGTTCTGCTCGGGGCGGGCCTCGACAGCTTCGCGCAGCGCCGCCCCGAGATCGCCTCCCGGCTGCGCCTGTTCGAGGTCGACCGGCCGGTCCCCAGGCATGGAAGCGGCAGCGCCTGGTCGCGCTGGGATACGGCGCGCCCGATCGGCTGCGATTCGTGCCGGTCGATTTCGAGGCGGGCGATGCCTGGCCGGAAGGTCTCATCGCGGCCGGCTTCGACCCCGGCCAGCCGGCAATCGTCGCGTCCATCGGCGTCAGCATGTATCTCACGACCGAGGCGATCATGGCCATGCTGCGCCAGATCGCGTCGCTGGCGCCGGGGTCGGTGCTCGCCATGACCTTCCTGCTGCCGTTGGAGCTTGCCGACCCCGACATACGTCCAGGGCTCGAACGCGCGGTGCAGGGCGCGCGCGCCAGCGGCACACCGTTCGTCAGCTTCTTCACGCCGGCGCAGATGCTCGCGATGGCGCGCGCGGCCGGCTTCAAGGACGTGCGGCATGTTTCGGCAGCGGCGCTGGGTGAGCGCTACTTCGCAGGCCGGCCCGATGGCCTGCGGCCGCCGCGCAACACCGAGGAGCTGCTGGTCGCGACGGCAGGGCGCCGAGAGTCAACCAAGCCACCAACCTTGCGAGATGACCGTTGAAACGCGCCAAGATCGATGAACAGAATCGCTATCTGCTGCGGCTCCAGCACGACTTCCGGCGGGCCGCGGATATCGTGACCGATGCGCTGATGGCTTTCGAGGAGGTCGACGCCGTCGCTGTCATCGGATCGGTGGCCAAGCCGCTGTGGCAGGAGGTTCCGCGGTTCTCCGAATTCCGCCGCGCCGGGATCGAGGTCTGGCACGAGTGCAAGGATCTCGATCTGGCGGTGTGGATCACCTCGCAGCACCGGCTCGATGCATTGCGTCGCGCCCGCGATCTGGCGTTGCGCGACGCCCATGAGAGGGGTGCGGGTCCGAGCACGGCCAGTCATCAGGTCGAGGTTTTCTTGATCGAGCCGGGAACCGACAGGTACCTGGGGCGGCTATGCAATTTCAACGCATGCCCCAAGGGCAAGCCTCAGTGCCTCGTGCCGGGATGTGGCGACGTTCCCTTCAACAAGCGTGTCGAGGATTTCGAGCCGCATGCGGATCTGCTGGCATCCGCCACATATGCGCTGCTGTACCGGCGCGGAGCCGGACGCGTGCGTTCCGCGCTCGACTTGCCGAAGCCTGACGACGCGGCAGGCCACCCCGCTCGGCGCGCAAGCCGCCAGCGCGAGCGGTGAATGCTGACCGCGTGTTCGACCGGCTGCCGTCATTGCGGCAGCTGACGACCGAAGCCTGGGGTGCTCCTAGTTTACTATATGCGATGATCATCCGTCGCTCACCTGGATGGGCCGCCTCCAGGGGAAGGATGCGAAGCCCCTGATTTTGCGCCCGTGGTGTGTCGCCGGGATCGGACAATGTAGGATCAAGTGGCCGCGAGTGAACGGAGCGACGGGCATGACGGTGCGAGGGAGAGCCTGATGCGGATGCAGCCCATGGTCATCGGCCACCACTGCATGGCATCAGCCGGCCAGTATCTCGCCACCGAAGCGGCGCATGCGGTCCTGCGCGCCGGCGGCAACGCGATCGACGCCGGCGTCGCCGGCGGCATCGCGCTCGGCGTCGTGCACAGCGACCAGGTCCAGTTCTCCGGCGTCGCGCCGATGCTGATCTACCTGGCCGACCGCGACGAGACTGTGTCGATCGCCGGGCTGGGCTGGTGGCCCAGGGCGCTGAACGTCGAGACGTTCATTCGCGACCATAACGGCACGATTCCCATGGGCATCCTTCGCACCGTGGTTCCGGCGGCACCCGACGCCTGGATCCTGGCGCTGCAACGCTACGGCACCATGAGCTTCGGCGAGGTTGCGGCGTCGGCCATCCGCTATGCGCGCGACGGCTTTCCGGTGCATGCCGTCATGGCGACGTTCCTGCAGGACAAGGTCGAGGATTACCGGCGCTGGCCGCAGAACACGTCGATCTGGCATCGCGACGACGCACCGCTGCGCGAAGGCGACCGGCTGGTGCAGGCTGATCTCGGCCGCACGATACAGTTCATGGCCGACCAGGAAAAAGCAGCGGCGGGCAGGGGCCGCGATGCCGGTCTGACGGCGGCCCGCGACGCCTTCTATCGCGGCGACATCGCCCGGACGATCGTGAAATATCACCGCGAGAATGGCGGCTTGCTGACGCAGCAGGATCTCGCCGAATACCGCTCCGAGATCGAGAAGCCGCTGCGCTACACCTTCAAGGGCACCGACGTGTTGAGCTGCGGTCCCTGGTGCCAGGGGCCGGTGCTGCTGCAGATGCTGTCGATGCTGAACGAGGTCGACCTCAAGGCGCTGGGCCACAATTCGAAGGCGTATATCCATCTCCTGGCCGAGGTCATGAACCTCTGCTTTGCCGACCGCGAGCGCTACTATGGCGATCCACGCTTCGTCGACGTTCCCATGGAAACGTTGTTGTCGCGTGCCTATGCGCAGGAGCGGCTGAAGACGATCCGGAGCGATCGCGCCTTCGGCGAAATGCCGCCTCCCGGTCCTGTCGCCGGCCATCGCGCGGGCCGCACCGGCAGGCCGTCGGTTGCCGTCGGCGAGCCGGGACTGCCGGGCGACACCTCCTATGTCTGCGTGGTCGATTCGCCGGGCAACGCCTTTTCGGCGACGCCCAGCGACGTGTCCTGGGAAGGGCCTGTCATTCCCGGACTGGGGTTCTGCCCGTCATCGCGCGGGTCGCAGTCCTGGGGCGATCCTGCCCATGCCTCCGTCGTCGCGCCGGGCAAGCGGCCGCGGCTGACGCCCAATCCGGCGATGGCGATGCGCAAGGGCGAATTCCTCATGCCGTTCGGCTCGCCGGGCGGTGACCTGCAGCCGCAGGGCATGCTGCAGGCGCTGATCAATCATCTGGTCTTCGGCATGGATATCCAGCAAGCGGTCGAGGCGCCGCGCTTCGTGACCCGCAACTTCCCCGACAGCTTCGAGCCGCACACCTATTATCCCGGCCGCCTCGATCTCGAGCAGGCGATTGGCCGGCCGACGGGCGATGCCCTGGCCGCCATCGGCCACAAGGTGAATTGGCTCCCCGACCTCTCGCTGAGGACCGCAGGAGTCTGCGCCGTCTCCGCCGACCTCAAGGGCGGCAAGCTCTACGGCGCGGCGGATCCGCGCCGTACCGGCCGGGCGATGGGCTGGTAACGATTTGCCTTCATGGGGAGCTTGTCGAGCCCTGAAGGCCCAGGGCAGGCGATGGTGCGGAGCTTCTTGGTTCGACAAGCTCACCATGAAGCGTTCTCTACGTTGCAGTCAGGCTCCTGAAGAGTTCCCGGTCGCGCAATCCTTTTTCTGCACCTGAATGATCGCTCGACGATGGGTGCCGTCGCCGACCTTCTTGTCCTCGTCGTGCGCCTCGATCTTGAAGCGAAGCTTGCGGCCGTCAACCTCCAGGAGTTCGGCTTTGACCGTGACCTTCTGGCCCTTGGGCGTGGCGCCGAAATGCTTGACGTTGACCTCGAAGCCGACCGTCGTCTGACCCTCGGGGAGATGGGCCTGCACTGCCTGGATGGCCGCGCGTTCCATCAGGCCGATCATCGATGGCGTCGACAGCACACCGTCGCCGCCCATGTGCTTGACCACCAGCGTGTCGTCGACTGCCGTGATGATCTCCGCCATCAGACCAGGGGTCAGCTCGCTCGCCATGGTGCGTTCTCCTCTCCCTAGAAAAAGACATACGACCGTACCACGACGTTCTTGTGGCAGCGAGCATCGGCGGGCGCGGTCGAGACGTCGACACCCATTTCAGAGAGGAACTTCGCATTGCCGGGGGCGATGCGTTTACCCTCGACGTTCCCGAGCGCCCCCTTTCCTCTTGTTCGGTCCGGCTGGGCAGAGGATTTTCGCGCGCTACCAGGGGACGCACGAACTCAAGTCGCAGCTTTGATTTATCGCAAAGTCAGGATCTCCAGCGTCCGCCATACTTTTTGATATGATCAACCCCATGCCTCTTAGGCGCCGACTGGCAGGAATGATCTGGGCAGCGATGTTTGTGATCGCGGCGCAGCTCTTCGCCGGCTCCGCGCCCGCGCATGCGGGCCACTCCCATGGCCAGACAACGGCTCCACAGTCCTCCGCAGCTCACCTTTCCGATCACGTCTCGCCTCCTGCTCCTTCCACCTTACAGGTGGCAGGGTTGGAGCACGGTGATCTATCTCTGAGCGCGCCGGAGGGCGCGGACATGCCTGTCGTTCCCCAGTCCCGCGGATGTACGGGCGGCTGTTGCGGAAGCGGCCTCGGCTGCTGCGGGGCGGTGCTCGCTGTAGCTCCGAGCCCGACCCCGGACGAAGGGCCGCAGAAGGAAGCGGTCTCCGTCGCGTTTGACAGCCGGTCGGGCATATATCCCGAAACGCTAAGACGCCCTCCCAGAACCCGCGCGTAACGTGAGCTCGCGCGACTGCGCGAGCGGTTGGTGGCAATCCTGCCGTCGGCTCGACGCGTATTGCGAGGCTTTTCTGTCATGCGACTCGGTCGTTCACTCGTGCTGATCACAGCAGTTATCCTGCTCGCTACGAGCAACGCGCGAGCACCGGCTCACGGCGACCACGATCGCGACGGTTCGGCAAAGTCTGTCATGGCTCCGGCACTGCCAGACGCAGAGACCTCCTTGGATACTTTCGAACCGGTGGCAATCGCGAGGGCCGGAGAGCTTGGGATTTACCTCGACCGGTTCGCAGCGAATGAAGCTGTTCCGGACCCCTTGTGGTCGGCGAAACCCCGCAAGGCAGTGTCGAAGCCATCTGCCGTTTCGATCCCGAGTGAGCCGAAGAGCGCCGTGCAGATCACGACCCCGATGGGTAGCGCGGTGCAAGAAAAGTTCAACGGAAGAGGAGCTCTGTCATGAAAACGCGTATTCTCCTTTCTGCCGCCGGCCTTCTCATCCTATCGGTCGGAGCCATCGCTCAGACGCAGCAGCCGGATCACCAGGAACATCATCCTCCGGGATCGCCGCAGACCCAGGCGGCACCGCCGGCTCCGCCCGCCGCGCCTCCGGCACCTCCGTCGGCGGCAACTCCGGGCCAAGGTCAAATGCCCATGGGTCAGATGCCTGCGAGGCAAATGATGCAGGGGATGCCTGAACAGTGCCGAGCAATGATGCAGAACATGCCCGAGAATTGCATGTCGATGATGCGGCAGATGATGCAGGGCCGCATGGGCATGACGCCTGACGGCATGCAAACACAGCCCGTCAATCAGTCGGCTGCGACAAAGGCCTATATGGAGGCGGCCGAGCGCATGCACGGCCCAATGATGGAGGGCATCCAGGCGAGTGATCCGGATGTTGCATTCGTCCGAGGGATGATTGCGCATCACCAAGGCGCGATCGATATGGCGAAGGTCGTCTTGCAATACGGGAAAGACGGTCAAACGAAGAAGTGGGCCAACGACGTCATTCGCGAGCAGCAGCGCGAAATCACCGAGATGCAGGAGTGGCTCAAGAAAAATGCCCGCTGAGGGCAATCGGGCTGCCCGGCTTGCTCCGACCAGCCCACGAGCTCGGCATGAGCATGTACGAGCATGAAACCTACTTTTGGCCTCAATCGCTGCGGCGCTGTTTGGTCAGAAGTTCGCAACTCGCCGACTGCCCAAGACACCTCGAATCCGCGGAGATATTCAGATGAGCAACTTGCGTGAATTTCTAGGCTCCAAGCGTGGATTGGCCGTGTGCCTGGTCCTGGCGGCGCTAGGCGCATATCTTCTCTGGTCTCACACCGGGCATGTGCTCTCCGCACTGCCGTACGTCATCCTCCTTGCCTGCCCCTTGCTTCATCTGTTCGGCCATGGGCACGGGCATGGAAGCCGGCATGCTCATGCTGATCATGACCCACAAGATTCCAGAAAGAGACCTGCGCCGTAATGATCGAGCGGTGGTGCACCTAAGAAGTCAAATGCCGGTCAGGTTCGGGTCGCGGAACTCATTTCTCTCATAGCGCTCGGCGTCGGCGTGCTGACTTTCATTGCCTGGCTGATTCTCGGGGCCGAGCCGGCATATGCCGTGGAGAGACTCGTCACGGTCCTAGTCATCGCGTGTCCGCACGCACTCGGACTTGCTGTCCCGCTGGTGATCGCGATCTCCACGACGATCGGTGCCCGCAATGGCCTCCTCGTTCGAGATCGCCGAGGCCTGGAAGAGGCACGTTTGCTCGACGCAGTGGTTTTCGACAAGACGGGCACGCTCACGCTTGGGGAACACCGTGTCGTCGGGATGCGTGCAGCCAAAGGTGTCCGAGAAGATGAAGCTTTGCGCCTCGCTGCTGGCATCGAGCGGGACGCCGAACATCCGGTCGCCAAAGCCATCGTGGCCAGCGCGACCGAACGGGGCCTCACCGTCCCGCGCGTCACCGGCTTTGAGGTTCTCCCGGTCCGTGGGGTACAGGCCGACTTTGGCGGGCGTCAGCTAGCGGTTGGTGGCCAAAATCTAATACGTGGCGCCCAGATTGCGGTGCCCGCTGAGATCGAATCGTTCAGTACCGAAGCAGCCGAACACGCACAGAGCGTCGTTTACCCGGTGGAAAATAGGCAGGCCCTTGCAGCCTTCGCGGTCGCGGATGCAGTACGCCCGGAGTCTGCGGAAGCGGTACGCCAGCTGCATGCACAAGGCATCGAGGTGGTCATGCTGACCGGCGACGCTCGCGCGGTGGCGGATTCTGTCGGTCGGAAACTGGGGATCGATACCGTGTTCGCCGAAGTGCTTCCTCAAGATAAGGTCGCCAAGATTCAGGAACTGCAGCAGCACGGTAAACGTGTCGCCATGGTCGGCGACGGTGTGAACGACGCGCCGGCGTTGGTGGCGGCTGACGTTGGAATCGCAATCGGCGCTGGGACTGAGGTAGCGGTGGAGGCGGGCGACGTCGTGCTGGTCCGTAGCGATCCGCAGGACATGCCCCGCATCATTGCTCTCTCCCGGGCGACCTATCGGAAGATGGTACAGAATCTTTGGTTGGCATCTGGCTACAATATTGTGGCCATTCCGCTGGCCGCCGGCGTGCTGGCACCGATGGGCATTTTACTTTCGCCTGCTGTTGGAGCCGTGCTGATGTCGGTCAGCACCGTCATCGTTGCCATGAATGCTCAACTGCTTCGACGAACGGTGCTTTAGCGATGATGGTGACGGACGCGCCGGTGAGCGACTGACCTTGGAGGCGCTGATTGAGCCGGGCGAGCACATCCTGATCGGCAACGTCAGCGGTCGCGTCCGTTGGCGGCCCTGCTCGTGTGACGATTCCACCTATAAGACCGCCAGAGGGGCTGGCAACGTCTACCTCTCGTCCGTTGCAGCATCCAGGCGTGCTCGGGCGCTCGCGACATCTCTCTGAAGATGCCCTTCAAAGGGGTTGTGAGCAGGGAGACGCAGCGCTTCGGCGAACTCGGCATGGCCGAGTGGGTCAACCAGATTGGCAACGTGGTGGCGAAGGTGTCCTATGAAAACGGCGTCCCTATCGTCCGGCTCGATCGGCTCACCTTCGTCGACAGGGTCACAAACCCGACAGCTATGCTTCCCCAGGTCCATTGGTCGCGGCACCTCAGCGCGTAGCGATCGCGATGCGCTTGACTGTCACCCGCCGGCCTTTTGCCATGACATCGATACGTTGAGCCTGCGCCTATCCCCGGATGAGCGCTTTGGCGGGATCACCCGGGTCGTGGCAGCCCTTGGCTTCCGCCACGGTCAAAGAGCAGAGAGCCGCGGCGTCGGCCACCCAGTCCGGCAGATCGCCACGAGTACCAGGACGGCGCGCGATGCCGACGCGTCGCCGGCCATTGAGGGTCAGGGATCGGCTTCCGAGGTGTGCGAAGATGGAAAGATGAAGGTAGCGTTCAAGATAGCGTTCAAGATAGGCGCGGGCGACAAAACGGCCGAATAGACCGGACAGCGCGACCTTGACTTCGCGTGCTTGTCCCAGCGGCTCTTTGAAGATGAAAGGAGTTCCCGGACCGGTCGCGGTTAGCAACGCATCCAGTATGGACCATGCACCATAGGCCGCACCGGGTGTCTGAAGCACCTCGCGAATGCCCGCATCCTCGATCTCGGAAGCCTCAAGATCGACCGTTGGTCCAACTACTGGGCCCTGGTCTGCCGGGTCGAAGCTATGGATGAAGGTCCTCGTCATAGCGCGCGCGCCGGTTTGAGATGTCGTGTTCGAAGGCGATGGCCATGGCGGTGATTTCGACGAGCCGGGGTACGGCTTGGTGGTCTTCGGGACCGACTTGAAGGGATCCAGGGCCATGGCGCCACGGCCAGACACATGTTTCAGATTGCGGGTCACTAAGATCAGTCCGTGAACTCGGGCGGTTGCGACCAGCCCGGTGTCGTCGACGGTATTCAACCAGGCCGCCACGTTCCCGTCCGGTCCGGTCTTGCCGATCTCGCGGAACACGTTGGTGTCGAGGAGAAATCTCATTTCTCCTCGTCCAGGACCTCATCCAGCGTTTCGAGGCCGGCGCCCTTGATCGCACGCTTCACTGTACTGGATGGGTAGGGCCGGCCTGCCTTCGGGTGGGCGTCTGCGTAAGCCTTCGCAGTAGCCACCGCCGCCTGGGTCAACGAGGGATAGTCTTCACAGATCTGCTCGGGCGTCATGCCGCCGCCAAGAAGAGCCGCGACACGGTACACTTCGACGTCCGTGCCTTTGAGTATGGCTTCACCATTCTGGCGGAACTCGACCTTCTCAGCCAACGTCGCCAACTCACGCGCCCGCTTGCGCACTTCGGCTTTCAAATCGTCGATCGCCACGCTGAGCCGACCGAAGCGGACTTCGTGTGCGCGCTCAACCGATACGCGTTTCAGGGCGTGATAGAATTCGGTCCGGGCCTTGGGCGTGAGCTCGTCGCGAAGCGTGCGGACCGCGAACAGGTACAGGACGTCGGCCCACTCCACTGCGCGCACCGCGCTGCCCGCCTTCTTGACCAGCTTCGCCCGGACGGGACCCTCATCAAGAGCCTTCTTGACCGTCTTGACGGGCTCACGAAGCACGAAGGCCACTTCGGCGGCCGTAAAGGCAACGGCGTCAGCCATAGGATATGTCTCCTAATACGACCCCGAAATAGGGTTGAATTAGGATAGATTCAAGTCTGAACGTCGGAAGCGGCGACTGCTGGTTCGCTCCTCGCCATCCGCAGGTGAACTCTTCGGGAAATTTGTTCTTGATTTGTTCACATTAATATGTAATATGTCATGTGAATCTGGGCAGTCCTATCGCATCCGACAGCGGGACCGCGATCGCCACCCGACATCCGCACGCATCTGCCGCCGCAGGGAGCGAGGCCATGAACGCGCTCGTTTGTGAAAGCTTGCACCCGCCCACATCGGCTCCGGTCGAGGCTTGGCCCACGATCGACCTCGGTCTGCTGGACGAGCGGTACGGCGCACCGCCAGCGTTCCCGCTCGACGTGCTGCCACCGTTCTGGCGCAGCTGGACGCGGGAGGCGACGGCGCGTTCCGGCGCGCCGGCCGACTATGTGGTGCTGTCGTTGCTGACCGCGGCGGCGAGCCTCATCCCGGGCCGGCGGGTCATGCCGTCGCCAGGCTGGGTGGAGCCGTGCATCCTGTGGGCGGCGCTGGTCGGGCCGCCCTCGTGCGGCAAGACCCCGGCCGTGGAGGCGGCGTGCCGCCTGCTCAACGGGGTGTGGGACCGGCGTCAGCTCGGGCCGCACAATCCGGACGGGGCGGTATCGCCCGCGCCACTGCTCACCAACGGCACGACCATCCACACCATCCTCGACGCGATGCGCCAGGCCGAGCCTCGCAGCCCGTTGCTGGTGCGCGACGAGAACGGCGGCTGGCTGGCGCACATGGCGCGCGGCACAAGCGACGGCAGCGCCCATGCGTTCTGGCTCTCGGCGTGGTGCCAGCGCAACCTGGACTTCGGCTGGCGCGGCAAGACGGTGGAGCTTGACGGACCGTCGCTCTGCATCCTGGGCACGACGCATCCCGACACGCTGGTGCCGGCCTTGAACCGCGACGACGGTGGCGTGCTGGCGCGCTTCCTGTTCGTGCGCCCGGCGGCAGCGGCGTCATGGGCGCCGCTGACACGCGCGGACGCGTTCGCGCCCGAGGCGATCGCTGCCCTTCAACGACTCTACGAGAACCCGTGCGACACGCGCGATCTGTCGCTGACGGGCGAGGCGCATGTCACCTTCGATCGTTTCCGTCAGGCGCACCGTGCCCCGGTCGATGACCTCGCCGGCAAGGCAGCGGCGTGGTGGGGCAAAGGGCCGAGCCAGGTGCTGCGGCTGGCGGGCGTGCTGACGTTCCTCGACTGGGCAGCGAAACCGCAGGGCACGACCGAGCCGGAACGGGTGTCGGCCTGGGCCATCGAGGCGGCGGTCCGGCTGTGGCGCGACTACCTGTGGCCGCACGCGCAGATGACGTTCCGCATTGCCGGCGCCGGTGGGGAGCGCGAGAGCCGCGAGCGCCAGGTGCTGCGCTGGATACGGGCGCAGTGCCTGCCCGAGATCTCGCGCGAGCAGATCCGCCGCGAGGCGCTGTCGCAGGCGGTGGACGCCGCCGGTGCCGACCGGCTGATCGCCGAGCTGGTCGAGGCCGGCTGGCTGCGGCCGGTCGAGCCGGCGAAGGGCGGCCGTGGCCGCCGTCGCCGCCGCTGGCACGTGCACCCCGACCTGCTGGGAGCGCGCCCATATCCTGAGCTTGCCGATCCTGAGCTTGCCGAAGGATCCAGTGGCGCATCGCCCGGAGCACAAGCGGAGGGCGAGCTTGCGGCGCTTGATCCAGACAGCGTGCCTGGCATTTCCGCAAGCGCGTCGGACGCGGCTGCGGCTGCCGCTCCAGAGCACGTCGACCCGGGCGCCGCTCCATCCGCTTCCGCAATTCGCGCAAGCGCGCCCGACATCGATGCCGCCAATGTCCAGCCTCTCATACGTACGGACGACCCGGTGACGGCCGCGACTGAAGTCATCGCCACCGCCGGCGATGATGGTGTGCCGCAGCTGAACGCCAAGACCCGGCGTCGTTTGCGTCGGTGTGAGAAGTTCGCGCATTTGCGCAACGGGGTTGAACCAGTACGGCAGGGCGTCGTGGCATGACCGGCTGCGCGGCAAGGCATTCGCATATGACCTCGCTGTCATCCCGAGCGCCAGCGAGGGATCTCCTGCGGCACGGCGCACGGTGCGCAATTCGCGGGAGATCCCTCGCTACGCTCGGGATGACGGTAGGAGCATATGCGAATGCCCTGGGCGGCGCCGGGCGTCCATTTCCGGGATCGCCGCCGCAGCGGCACGTCACGACAGCGGGGCGAGATCACCCAGGATCGTGGGAATGAATTCGGCGATGGTGGGATGGATGTGCACGGCACGCTGCAGGACGGTGTAGGGCGCCTTGGCGTACATGGTGTCGAGCACGCAATGGATGGCTTCGTCGCCGCTGGTGCCCAGGAACGCGGCGCCGAGGATCTGCCTGGAGTCGGCGTCGACCAGCACCTTCATGAAGCCCTCGGTCTCGCCCTTCTCGAAGGCGCGCGAGACATCCTCCATGGCGGTCCTGGCGATCAGCGCGCGCCGGCCGCTGCGGCGCACCTCCGCCTCGCTCATGCCGGCGCGGCCCAGGGGTGGGTCGGTATAGAGCGCATAGGCCGGGATGCGATCGCTCAGGCGGCGTTGGTCGCCGTCGAGCAGGTTGGCCGCCACGATCTCGAAGTCGTTCCAGGACGTATGCGTGAAGGCGCCGCGCCCGTTGCAGTCGCCCAGCGCCCAGATGCCGGGCACGCTGGTGCGCAGCGCGTCGTCGACCTCGATGTAGCCGCGCTGGTCCACCTTCACGCCGGCGCGGTCGAGCCCCAGGTCGTCGGTGTTGGGCCGCCGCCCGGTCGCGACCAGCAGGTGCGAGCCCCTGACCTCGCGGGCGCCCTCGTCGCAATCCAGCGCCATCACGATCTCGCCGTCGCGTCGGGACAGGCTGAGGCATTTGGCGCTGGTGCGGATCGCGACGCCTTCGCGGCCCAGGAATGCCGCGACCGCCGCGGAGACGTCTTCATCCTCGCGCGGGATGAGGCGCGGCCCGATCTCGACGATGGTGACGTCGCTGCCGAAGCGGCGGTACATCTGCCCGAACTCGAGGCCGATATAGCTGCCGCCCAGCACCAGCAGGTGTCGCGGCAGGAAGTCGACATCCATCATCGAGCTGTTGGTCAGATAGTCGATCTCGTCGAGGCCCGCGATGTCGGGCGCCGCGGCCCGGCCGCCGACATTGATGAAGATCCTGTCGGCGCCCAGCACCGCGCCGCCGACCTCGACCTCATGCGGCGAGCGGAAGCGCGCATGGCCCTCGTAGACGGTGCCGTTCTCGAGCTTCTTCAGCGATCGCTCGACCCCCTTGTTGGACAGGCCGGCCACGTAATCCTTGCGCGCCTTGACGCGCTTCATGTCGACCGTGATCTCGCCGCCGACGGAGAAGCCGTAGTCGGCGCCGCGCCGCGCCATGTGCACGGCATAGGCGCTGGCCACCAGCGTCTTGGTGGGTGTGCACCCGGTGTTGACGCAAGTGCCGCCGAAGCGGCCGCGTTCGATGATCGCCACCTTCATGCCCGTGCCCGCCAGCCGTCGCGCCAGCGCTGGTCCGGCTTGCCCAGTCCCGATGATGATCGCGTCGTAGGTCGTCATGCCGCTCTCCGGGAGTAAATGTGGTCGTCGCCCCAAGACGGTCGAGGTCTGCTGTGTCAGCGCTCCTTGGTTGTTGCGGCGCTTCGTGCGGGCACCGTTCAAGAACGCGTTCGCCATCAGGCCGGCGTGGCGATCCGCTTCAGGTTCTCGCTGAGCCAGCGCGCCAGGCCGGTCACGCGCGCGTCCTCGTGCTGCTGGCCCATGAGCTGCACGCCGACGGGCATGCCGCCGACGCTCATCAGCGGCACGGTCACGGCCGGCGCGAACAGCATCGAGGAAGGCGCGTTGAACACGAAATCGCCGGTCGGGCGCGGCGCCAGCGGCTGGCCCGGCACGTCGCCCGACCAGACCGGCGCCGGGCCGGGGCAGGCAAGCGTGATTGCGGCGTCGGCCAGCGACGCCACCGCCGCATGGGCCAGCTGCGCCTGCTGGCGGGCGAGCAGGTTGGTGCGGTAGTCGTCCGGCGTCATGGCCTCGGCCTTGGCCAGCGTCGCCTTGGCACGGACGCTGAGGCCATCGGGCGCCGCATCGAGCATGCCGCGCTGGTACCAGCGGTTCTCCCAGCTTGTGATGCCGTTGCATACTGCCCGTCCGTTGGCGACAGCCTGCTCCAGCGCTTCGACGAACGGATGGTCGGCGCGGCGGATCAGCGTGACGCCGGCCGCTTCCAGCTGGCCCAGCACCTGGGCGAAGCCCGCCCTGGTCGACGCATCGACGTCGGGCCAGCCTTCGGTCTGCAGCACGATCAGCCGGTTGGGCCTGATCGCGGCAGGCAGCGCATCGGGACCCATCAGGCCGAGCGCGCCGCGGTCGCCGCCGCAGCGCTTGGCCATCTCGATCGCGACATGCCACATGTCCTCGAGGCAGCCGGCGTGCGGCCCGTGCGTGCTCTGGCTGGTGGCAAGCCGCTCGCCGCGGTTGATGCCGCCCTGCGTCGGCTTGAGCGCGACATTGCCGCAATAGGCCGCCGGGCGGATGATCGAGCCGCCAACCTGGGTGCCGATCGCCGCCGGCACCATGTTGGCGGCCACCGCGGCGGCCGAGCCCGAGGACGAGCCGCCGGGCGTGCGCCGGGGATCGAACGGATTGGTGGTCGGCCCGGGATGCGCGCCGCCGAGCTCGGCTGTCACCGTCTTGGCGAGGATCACCGCCCCGGCCTGGCGCAACGCCCACACGGCGGCGTTGTCGCGCTTGGGGAAATTGCCCTTCATCACCGCGCAGCCCATCTCGGTGGGCATGTCCCTGGTCTCGAGCAGATCCTTGATGGCGATGGGCATCCCGTCGATCGACGACAGGGGCTTGCCCGCTTTCCAGCGCGCCGCGCTTGCATCGGCGGCGGCGCGTGCGCCCGCCTCGTTCATGGCGGTGAGCGCCTTCACCACCGGCTCGCGTTGCGCGATGGTTTGGAGGCAACGCTCCAGGTAGGCACGCGGATTGTCGCCGCCATCCGTGAAGCGGCCGGCGGCGTCGTGGAAGGTGAGCGGCTTGTGGTCGGCGTAAGCGGTCATGGTCCGGCACCTGGTGCGAGCGGCTGTTGGCGTCGAACAATGACGGCAGGCGCGCGGCCTGTCGATCGTATCGCTGATCGTGGCCTGTCACTCACCCGTGCGGCCGTGCCACGGGTCGGGGCCCGGATCGCGGCCGGCCGCGACCTCGACCAGGCGTTCCATGTAGTGGGTCCAACCTTGAGCGTGGCCGTCGCATTGCTCGGCGTTGGGCAGGCCGGTCTGGGTCAGGCGCAGCAGCGTCCCGTCGGGCCGTTCGATCAGGTCGATCTCGATCAGGCTCGACCCCGGCGGCACCGCCTCGCTGCCCTCCCAGCCGAAGCTGTAGGCCAGGCGGTGCACCGGCACCACCTCGCGGAAGGTGCCGCGGGCGACGTGCGCGCCGGTGACGTTGACGAGATAGAGGCCGCCCGGCTGCGGCTCGACCTGCGCCTCCGTTCCCATCCAGCGCAGAATCTTCTCCGGGTCGGTCAGAAGGGCGAACACCGCGGCTTGCGGCGCCGGGATGTGCGTTTCGCGTCGAACGACGAGATCCTCTGGCATCGGTCTTCCCGTTGCTTGCGTGTGGAGCGGCTTCAACCTAGCCGCCGCGGCGGCGGGCAGGGAGTAACAACGTGGTCATGAATTGCGGCGCCGGCTGGGCCTGTCGCTCTTTCTGTCATCCCGAGCGCAGCGAGGGATCTCCCGCGAATCGCGCACCGTGCGTCTTGCCGCGGGAGATCCCTCGCTGCGCTCGGGATGACGGGAGCGCCACAGGCGATCGTCCTTCAATCCCGTCACATTTGTCACTCTCGCGTTTCGCGATCCGCCACCACTATGGCGGTGTTCGCCGTGATGAGCATGACAATGCCCGATCCTCAGATGCCTTCCTCCGCCGGCGGCAAGCCGGCCGCCCGCGCCATGGCCGACTGGCTATGCCTCGCGGCAGCGCCGACCTTCGCGGCCATGGCGCTGGCGACCGGCGTCCTGGATGGCGGCCAGCCGGATGTGCTCTGCCTGGGCGCGCCAGGCGCATCGATGCTGAGCGGAATGGCCCTGATGTACCTGCTGATGAGCGCCTTTCACCTGCCGCCCTGGCTGCGGCTGATCGCCGGCCGGCGCCGCGGCGCGCGGCGGACGGCCAGCCGGGCTCAGGCCCGCATGCCCCTTTCCAGCAAGGCCGTGTAGGTGCGGGCGTCGATATTGGCGCCGCAGACCACCAGGCCCACGGTCTTGCCCGCGAGCCGGGCCTGCAGCGGTCCGACCGCCGCCGCCATCGCCGCGCCGCAGGCCGGCTCGACGGCGAGCTTGGCTTCCTCCTGCAGCAGCACCATGCCGGCGCAGATCGCGTCATCGCTCACCAGCACGACGTCGTCGACATAGTGCCGTATGACGTTGAAGCCGAAGGGCAGGGCCATCGGCGGCGCCAGGCTGTCGGCGATGGTCGAGATCTTGTCGAGGGTGATCGGCCGGCCCTCGGCCAGGCTGCGCGACATCGATGCGGCGCCCTCGGGCTCGACGCCGTACACGGCGCAGGCAGGCTTGAGCTGCTTGACCGCCGCCGCGACGCCGCTGATCAGGCCACCGCCGCCCACCGCGACGACGACGGCATCCAGGTCGGGCACGGCATCGACGAATTCCAGCCCGACGCCGCCGGTCGCCAGCGTCACGTTCTCGCCCTCGAACGGGTGGATGAAGGTGCGTCCCTCGTCGCGCACCAGGCGCTCGGCTTCGGCAAAGGACTCGGGCCCCGGCGGCTTGAGGATCACGTCGGCGCCTTCCGCCTTGGCCAGGGCCACGCGGTAGGGATTGGCCGTGGCCTGCATGACCACCTTGGCCGAGAGGCCCAGCCGGCGGGCGGCCCACGCCGCCGCGATGGCATGGTTGCCGGCGCTGACGGCCGTGATGCCAGCGGCGCGCCGGTCCGGCGCGATGGCGCGGGCATTGGACAGCGCGCCGCGCGCCTTGAAGGTGCCGGTATGCTGGAACAGCTCCAGCTTGAGGTGGATGCGCGCGCCCGAAAGCCTGTCGCCGAGCGTCTCCGAGCGCAGCGCCACGGTCGGTGTCTTGACGACATCGCCGGCAAGCTCGGCGGCGCGCTGCCTGATCCTCCCGATGTCGACCGCGGCGATCGCCGATTGTGCCTCGTTGTCCATGCGCCGCCGCCTCCAGAACCTGCTCGGATGCCCGTCATCCCCATGCAGCAGGGTAGAGCGTATCACCTCTGAAGTCAGGACTGTCATCCCGAGCGCAGCGAGGGATCTCCCGCGAATAACGCACGGTGCGCCTTGCCGCGGGAGATCCTCGCTGCGCTCGGGATGACAGAAGGGCCACGTGCGATAGCTTCAGGCCGGCCTGGCGCCGCCGCCCGTCGCGGTGCTGCGCCGGGGCCGGCGCACGGCCCTGACCTTGCCGCTGTCGCCGCCGCCGCAGAAGAACTGATCGCTTCCGTCGGACTCCAGTCCCGACACGCCGACACCCGGCGGCAGCTCGAGCTGCTCCAGGACCTCTCCCGTCTGCGGGTCGATTCGCCGCAGCGCGCTCGCATCACCTTCCCAGGTGCCGTGCCAGAGCTCGCCGTCGACCCAGGTGACCCCGGTGACGAAGCGGTCGGAGGCGATGGTGCGAAGGATCGCGCCCGTCTGGGGATCGACCTGATGGATCTTGCGGTCCCGATACTGGCCCACCCAGAGCGTCCCTTCCGCCCAGGCGAGCCCTGAATCGCCGCCATTGCCCGGTGCCGGGATCGTGGCGAGCACACGGCCGGTCGCCGGATCGATCTTCTGGATGCGGTCCTCGGCGATCTGAAACAGGTGCTTGCCATCGAAGGCGGTCCCGGCGTGGGCGGCGACGTTCAGCGCCCGCACGGGCTCGCCGCTTGCCGGGTCGAGCGCGTTCAGCCTGTCGCCGGACGCGAACCAGACATGCCGGCCGTCGAATGTCAGCCCACCCACCTGCTCGACACCCGAAAAAGGCCCGTACTCACGCAGGATTTCGGCTGCTGCTCTGATCATGCTTTCACCTCAGCCATTTCACCTCAGCCACGTCGTGCCACGATCCTAGCCGCCGGGCAGCGGCGCCGGGAGCAACAAGGTTGTCGTGAATCCCGGCACCGGCGGCGTCATCCAGCGCCGCGCCCGCCCGCGGCCATAGGATTGCACCTTGCCGGCCGCCGCCAGGGAGTCGAGCGCCCGTTGCGCGGTGCGCTGGCTGGCGCCGAGCGCCAGGGCCAGGGCCGAGCTCGACCATGCCTCGCCGTCGGCGAGGAAGGCGAGCACCGCCGCATGCTCGTCCTCGACCGGGCGCGCCAGCACGACGACCTCGCGCGCCCGGCGCGGCACCAGCGCGAAGCCGCGTTTCGTCGCGGTGATGCCGGCCAGGGACCGCAGCGCCCGGCGCAGGCGCCCGATCTCGACCCGCAGCCGCGCGCGATGCGATTCATCGGCCTGCCTGGCGCCGAAAGCGCGCGCGACGAGGGCGTCCCGCGACACGTCCGCGGGCCACGCCTCGCCCAGCGTGCGCGCGAGGACGAACAGCACCGGACGCCGCGCGAGCGGGATCACCGTCAGCGCGCTGCGCACGGCATGGCGGCATGCGTCCACGACCAGCACATCCGACGCCAGCAGCGCTTCGACCTCCTCGAGCAGGAGGGGCCGTTCCGCGCCCCGTGCCAGCAGCCGCGCCGCAGGCGTGCCCAGCACGCGCGCGGCGCTTTCCACCTCCGCCGTCAGCGCCGGGATGCCGGCATCGCGCGCGGCGCGCGCGGCGCCGGCAAGCGCGGCTTGGGCTGCGTCCGTGCGCAGCCGGCGGATCGCGATTCCCGCCACCATCAGCGCGTGTGTGGCCCGGGACGCGGGCGGAAGCGGCGCCGGGTCGACCCCGGCCAGCAGGCGCTCGGCCTCGTCGAGGTGTCCGATCAGCAGCAGGCGCCTGGCTTCGAGATGCCGCGCATGCGCTGCGTTCACGTGATCGCCGTGCTGCTCCAGCGTCGTGCGCGCCGCGTCCAGGGCTTTCGCCGGCCAGCCCAGGTCGCGCGAGACGAACGCGATCTCGGCCTCGGCGACGATGCACCGTGCCCGGGCCACGGCCTCGTTGGGCCCGAAGGCGCGGGCGGCGCGACGCACCAGGTCGCGGGCACGCTCGAGGTCGCCGAGCTGCGCCATCGCGATGCCGCGCAGCGCCAGCGCCGGCGCGTCGTTGCGCAGGGCGACCCGGTTCAGGGCCCCGAGCGGATCACCGGCGGCGAGCGCGCGCGCCGCGGCCGTGATCAGCGAGTCCATCGAAATCCCGACACACTTGTCACTCCCATGCTCCTGCCATCCGGCACCAAATGTATCGCGTGATGCACAGGAGGTTGAAGATGTCCAATCAGGTCGTTTCGCGTGAGGAATGGCTGGCCGCCCGCAAGGCTCTCCTGGCCAAGGAGAGGGCCATGACCCACGCGCTCGATGCGCTGCGCGCCGAGCGCCGGCAGCTGCCATGGGTCAAGGTCGAGAAGCCCTATATGCTCGAAGGACCTGGCGGCAGGTGCACGCTGCTGGATCTGTTCGGGGACCGCAGCCAGCTCGCCGTCTACCACTTCATGCTGGCGCCGGGATCCGACCATGTCTGCAAGGGGTGCTCCTTCATCGCCGATCATATCGACGCGGCGCGGCAGCACTTCGAGCATGCCGACCTGGCTTTTGCCGCCATCTCGCGCGCGCCGCTGGCGCGGATCGAGCAGGTCAGGCAACGCCTCGGCTGGACCTTCCCCTGGGTGTCCTCGCACGGCACCGACTTCAATTTCGATTTCGGCGTGTCCTTCAAGAAGGAGGACATCGCCGCCGGGCGCGCCATCTACAACTACGGTACGCCGATCCAGAACAGCGAGGACATGCACGGCACCAGCATCTTCGCCAGGAACGAGAGCGGCGACGTCTTCCATACCTACTCGACCTATCACCGCGGCGATGAGCTGCTGATGGGCGCCTTCAACTGGCTCGACCTCGCGCCCAAGGGCCGCAACGAGGCCGACGGCGTCATGAACTGGGTGAGGCTGCACGACGAGTATGAACCGCGCCCTGACCGCAGCGGCGGCTGCTGCGGCTGACGTCCAATGGTATGGCCTCCGCGCAAGCCCATGCCGCGCGGAGGCGCCCGCGTTGCCCCACCTCCTGTCATCCCGAGCGTAGCGAGGATCTCCTGCGGCAAGTCGCACGGTGCGCCATTCGCAGGAGATCCCTCTCCTGAGCCTGTCGAAGGGGCGCTCGGGATGACAGCAAGGCACGTGCTCTAGCGTGGCGGCTTCTCGGGCGTGCGCGGGAACGAGCCGCCATGCTCCGGCCATTCCCAGACGTCGCGGTCGGGAGCATCGACATCGACGCCCTGGGCGCGCAGGGCGGCGCGATAGTCCTCGGCATTGTCGTTCGGCTTGTAGCCGAGCGTCGCCCAGTTGGGGTCGACGGTCTTGAGGCGCGTGTTGTTGGAGTAGCCGTTGACCACCATGCAGCCGGGATCGGGGTGGCGCAGCGCGACATCGACCAGCTGCACCGCGTCCGCCGGGCTCAGCCACGTGGCGAGCGAGCGCTGGTCGATCGGCTGCGGCCGGAAGGTGCCGATGCGCAGCGACACCGACCGGATGCCGTGGCGGTCGTAGTAGTTGCGCAGCATGGTCTCGCCCCAGACCTTGAACACGCCATAGAGGCCGTCGGGCCGCGGCGGCAGCGCCGGCGACACCTTCTCGGTGATGGGATAGCAGCCGAAGGCGTGATTGCTGCTGGCGAAGATGATGCGCTCGACGCCGGCAAGCCGGGCTGCCTCGAGCACGTCGAACAGGCCGCGCGCGTTGACGCGGAAGAGATCCTCCAGGGTGTAGCTGCCGACGATGCCGGCGAGGTGCACGACCGCGCGCACGTCGCGCATCATGCTTTCGACGGCCGGCCGGTCGGTGATGT
The DNA here is from genome assembly GCF_008039615.1 of Vineibacter terrae. Lineage (GTDB taxonomy): Bacteria > Pseudomonadota > Alphaproteobacteria > Reyranellales > Reyranellaceae > Vineibacter > Vineibacter terrae. The sequence continues at coordinate 93,587 of NZ_VDUZ01000033.1, forward strand.
CGGCGACGACGAACTCCTCGTTGTCGGCCAGGTCGGGCACGGGCCGGATATCCGTCAGCCGCAGATGGCGCCAGTGGTCGCGCAGGCCCCGGCGCAGCGTGCTGCCGATCGCGCCGGCGGCCCCGGTGATCAGCACGCGATCGGTCTGGGGATTGATCATGGTGTCCTGCCGTCACGTTGGGGCTATGCACCCGTCACCCGCCAGATGACGTTGCCGACGTCATCGGCCATCAGCAGCGAGCGGCGGTCGTGGCCCAGCGTCACGCCGACCGGCCTGCCATACGACTCCTTCTCGTCCGCGGACAGGAAGCCCGCCAGGATGTCGCGCGGCGGTCCTGCCGGGCGGCCGTCCACGAACGGAACGAACACCAGCTTGTAGCCGCTGAGCGTGCTGCGGTTCCAGGAGCCATGCTGCCCGATCGCCATGCCGTCGGGAAAGCCGGGCAGGGTGCCCGCGGGCATCCAGCACAGCCCCAGCGACGCGGTATGGCCGCCCAGGGCGTAGTCGGGTGTGATGGCCTTGGCGACCATGGCTGGATCCTGCGGCACGCGGTCATCGACCGTCTGCCCCCAGTAGCAATAGGGCCAGCCGTAGAAGCCGCCGTCCTGCACCGAGGTGAGGTAGTCGGGGGGCGTCTCGTCACCGAGCCCGTCGCGCTCGTTGACCACGGTCCACAGGGCACCGGTGGTGGGCTCCCAGGCCAGGCCCACCGGGTTGCGCAGGCCGCCAGCGAAGATGCGGCTCTGGCTGCTGGCGAGATCGATCTCGTAGATGGCGGCGCGGCCTTCCTCCACCGTCATGCCGTTCTCGGCGATGTTGCTCAGGGAGCCGACACCGGCATAGAGCTTCTGGCCGTCGCGGCTGGCCAGCAGGCTGCGCGTCCAATGCCCGGCCGGCTTGAATGCGACGATCTCGCGGCCGGGCGCGGTGATGCTGTCGGCGCCTTGCGTGTAGGGGAACGCGACCACGCCGTCGGTGTTGCCGACATAGAACGTGCCGTCCACGAGCGCCATGCCGAAGGGCTGGCTCTGGTCCTTCAGGAACACCTCGCGCGTCTCGGCGACGCCGTCGCCATCGCCGTCGCGCAGCAGCGTGATGCGGTTGGCGCTGGCGCCCATGGCATCGGCCCGCTTCATCGTGCTGATCATGGCGTAGTCGAAGACCGAGCGCGCCGGGCGGTCCAGGCTCATGGCCTCGGCGACCAGCACGTCGCCGTTGGGCAGCACCTCGATCCAGCGCGGATGGTCGAGCCCGGTCGCGAACGCGTTGACCTTGAGGCCGGGCGCCGCGACCGGCACCTGCCCGGCGCGCCATCCCCGGGCCGTCGGCATCTTCAGGGTCGGGATGCTGCCCTGCGGCCGCGCCGCCGGTATGGCCGGCGCGGCGCCCCAGGCCGGCGCGGGCGCGTCGCCGCCGGTCAGGCGCCGCATCTGCAGCGCCGCTCCGCCGATCACGGCGACGCCACGGGCGACGAGGGTCGAGAAGCTCAATGCCGCTCTCCTTCTTTCAACCGATCCGGGCGGTGCCGCTCGCCCCATCGGCGAATCGCGGCATCACATCGGCGGCGAGCAGCTCGATGGTCTCGACGTCGTTCTTGTAGGCGCTGCTGATCAGCAGCTGGACGCCGGCGTCCTGATAGCGGCCGATGAGGTCGATCACCTGTGGCACCGTGCCGGCGAAGCCGGCGTACTGGTCCGGCAGCGCCAGCCTCCGGCGCTTGGCGGCAAGCGCGGCCTCGTCGCGCGCCAGCACGAAGCCGATGATATTGGTCCTCTCGATATCATCGTAGTTGCGCTGCTCGGCCTCGCAATGGCGGCGCAGCACATCGAGCTTGTGGCGGACCATCTCGGGGCTGCCGCCGACATTGCAGGCATCCGCCAGGCGGGCGACGGCACGCAGCGTCAGCTGCTCGCCGCCGCCGCCGATCATCACCGGCGGGTGCGGCTTCTGGATCGGCTTGGGCTCGAGGATGGCGTCCCGGGCCTGGAAATACTTGCCCTCGAACGTGGTCCGCTTCTGGGTCCACATCGCGATGATCAGCCGGACCGCTTCTTCCATCTGGCGGATGCGCACGGCCGGGCGCGGCGGAAACTCCCAGCCGTATTGCCGGTACTCCGTCTCGAACCAGCCGGCGCCGATGCCGAATGTGAGCCGCCCGCGGCTGATGAGGTCGACGCCGGCCGCGATCTTCGCGAGATGGGTGGGGTTGCGGTAGTGGACCGACGAGACCAGGGTGGCGAGGCGGATGCGCTGCGTCACCGCGGCCAGCCCCGACAGCACCGTCCAGCCCTCCACGAAAGGCTCGTCCGGCGCGCCGACATTGGCGATCTGGATGAGGTGGTCCATCACCGAGAACCAGCAGAAGCCGTGGTTCTCGGCCCATTGCGCCTTCGCCTTGACGGCTTCGAAGATCTCGGCGGGATCGCTGCCGAACAGCCACGACGGATTATGGATGCCGAACTTCATGGAACCCTCGCGGATGTTGCAGGGGCGGCGCGGCCCAGGGTGGCCCGTGCCCGGCAGCGGCGCAAGGCCGGCGCCGACACGACCCGGCGATGTCGAGGCGAGCATCACGGGAGGCGGGTCGATATATACGATCATACATGCCGACGGTCTCGTGAACGGCGTTCCGCCGCAAATTTCTGCGGATCGGATGCAGAAATTACCCTGCGGGCCGTGACGTCATCGCAAGCGCAGGCGCCCCGCAGGTCATGCTATTGCCTGGCCGTTCGGGCGGCCGGTGACTCGGCGCTGGCCGTGAACGCGAAGACACAGGGACCTGGGACAAGATGACCGCCATCGCCAAAATCCTGCTGCTGGGCTCGGGGGAGCTGGGCCGCGAGTTCGTGATCTCCGCCAAGCGGCTGGGCGCGCATGTCGTGGCCTGCGACAGCTATGCCGGCGCGCCGGCCATGCAGGTCGCCGACGAATGCGAGGTCTTCTCGATGCTCGACGGGGCGGCGCTGGGCGCCGCCATCGACAGGCACAAGCCGGATTTCATCGTGCCCGAGGTCGAGGCGATCCGCACCGAGGTGCTGAAGGACTACGAGGATCGCGGCCAGAACGTCGTGCCGTCGGCGCGCGCCACCCTGATGACCATGAACCGCGACGCCATCCGCGATGTCGCGGCGGCCGAGCTGGGCCTGCCGACCTCGCGCTACCTCTACGCCGAGACGCTGCAGCAGATGCGCGCGGCCGTCGACGAGGTCGGCCTGCCCTGTGTCGTGAAGCCCGTGATGTCCTCGTCCGGCAAGGGCCAGAGCACGGTGCGGGCCGCCGACGCTGTCGAGGCCGCCTGGGACTACGCGGTGGCGGGCATGCGCGGCGACCGCAAGCGGGTGATCGTCGAGGCCTTCATCGATTTCGACTACGAGATCACTCTGCTCACGATCCGCACGCGCCAGGGAGTCCTTTTCTGCGATCCCATCGGGCACCGCCAGGAGCGTGGCGACTACCAGGAAAGCTGGCAGCCGGCCGCCATGTCGGCCAGGGCCATCGCCGAAGCGCAGCGCCAGGCGCGGGTGGTGGTCGACAATCTGGGCGGCTACGGCCTGTTCGGCGTCGAGTTCTTTGTGAAGGGCGAGGCGGTCATCTTCTCCGAGCTGTCGCCGCGACCGCACGACACGGGCATGGTGACGATGATCTCGCAGAACCTGACCGAGTTCGACCTGCATGCCCGCGCCGTGCTGGGCCTGCCGATCCCGGCCATCACCCAGTATGGGCCGAGCGCGTCCGCCGTCATCCTGGCCGACCGCGATGCGCAGGATTTCACGGTCCAGGGTCTCGGCGCGGCGCTGCAGCCGGCGTCCCCGGACGTCGACGTCGATGTCCGCATCTTCAACAAGCCCACGACGCGGCCCTATCGCCGCATGGGAGTGGCGCTGGCGCTGGCGCGCAACGGCGACACCGATGCTGCCCGCGCCGCGGCGCGCGCGGCCGCGGCCAGGGTGACGATCGCGTATCGCGGCTGACCGTCAAAGTTGTGCTTGGGCGTGCGGGCGCTCCTGGCGTATGCATCAGGCTCGGTTCATGCGGGACGACAGATCGATGGCGCGCAGGGCAGATGCCGTACCGGCACAGGATGTCGCCGATATCGGCATGGCGATGTGGAAGAAGGAGCGTCCGGACATCGATTGCAGCGGCAAGGCCGTCACCGGCAGGATCCTGCGGCTGGCCGAGGTGTTCATGGCGGCGATGAACACGAACATGTCCCGCTTCGACGTGCGCTACGCCCACTACGCGATCGTCGGCACGCTGCGCGCCGCCGGCAAGCCCTACTGCATGTCGCCGACGGAGCTGCAGAACACGCTGATGATCACCTCGGGCGGCGTCTCCAACCTTCTCAAGAAGGTCGAGCAGATGGGCTATATCCGCCGGCGCAGCGATCCCGGTGACGGAAGGGGCGTGATCGTGGAGCTGACGCGCGCCGGCTTCGCGCTCAGCGAGGAGACGATGCGGGCCCAGGCCGAGACCGAGCGCGGCCTCGTGGCCGCCCTGTCGCCATCGGAGCAGGTGGTGCTGGCCGGTCTCCTCAGGCGCCTCGTGCTGGCCAACGGCTAGCGGCCACGTCGCCGACACGCCTGTCATCGCGACAGGATCGCAGCGATATATCTTTCGGAAAAGATATCTTCCGCTGCACCCCGGGGGGTGATAGCGTCATCGCGCCGCGGCCGCCGGACGGCCCGGGCATATGGGGGAGCAGGCTCAATGTTGCGCATCGGCATCGGCGTCATCGCGTCGGTCTTGCTGTCGGCTGCGGCCGCCCACGCCAACGAGCAGTGCCCGGTGCGCGGCGGCGAGCTCAAGATCCCCTTCGCGATCGACCCCGGCGACCTCACGCCGGGGAAGAAGGCGCAGTTCCCGCCCAGCCAGATCTTCGACCAGATCTACGACACGCTGCTGACGCGCGACAGCACCGGCCTCAAGCCCGGCCTGGCGAGCAGCTACACCGTGGCGCCCGACAACCTGTCGATCACCTTCGCGCTGCGCCAGGGCGTGATGTTCCATCATGGCCGTGAGTTCGAGGCCAAGGACGTCGTCTACACGCTGGAGCGGCTGCTCGATCCGGCGTTCAACTCGCCGTGGGCGGCCCAGCTGAAGTCGGTCGACAAGGTCGAGGCGGTCGACAAGCACACGGTGCGGATCGCGCTCAAGGAGCCGTTCGCGCCGATCCTGAGCATCCTGGCCACGGCCTGGTACACGGCCATCGTGCCCTACGATTTCGCGCCGGCCAACAATGCCAACGAGAAGGCATCGGGCACCGGCCCGTTCATGCTGGTCGAGTATGTGCCCAACGACCACGTCACCCTGAAGGCGAACCCGAATTACTGGGAGAAGGGCTTCCCGTGCCTCGACACGGTGCGCTACATCATCATGCCGGAGCAGCAGGCGCAGATCTCGGCCTTCCGCCAGGGCACGGCGGACCTGGTCGCGCTCACCGACCCGAAGTTCATCCCGATCCTCAAGAACGCGCCGGGCAGCCGGCTGATCGAGCCGGCAGGGGCGGTCAACGAATCCGGCCTGGGGATCAACACCGCCGAAGGGCCGACGAAGGATGTGCGCGTGCGCCGCGCGCTGAGCCTGGCGACCAACCGCAAGGCCGTGATCGACACCGTGCTGTTCGGCTACGGCGAGGTGGGCACCAAGATATCGTGCGGCAAGGCGCCCTACGGCTGGTGCGAGGGCAAGGACCCGCCACTGCCGTACTACGAGCACAACCCGCAGGAGGCTAAGAAGCTGCTGGCCGAGGCCGGCTACCCCAAGGGCCTTGACCTCACCATGCAGGTCAGCCTGCCGCTGGACGTGCAGACGGCCGAGATCCTGGCCGAGCAGTGGAAGGCGGCCGGCATCAACCTGAAGATCGAGCAGAACGCCGACTTCAACAAGCACCTCGACAACTTCATCAACGTGCGCCACCAGCTGTCGATCGTGTCGCTGGTCTGGCAGCCGGACCCGCATGTCGACGTCTACCCGATCTATTACTCGACGTCGAAGATCAACCTGGGCAAGTTCGCCGACCCCAAGCTCGATGCCCTGCTCGACGCCGGCAAGACCGAGCTCGACGTCACCAAGCGGATCAAGATCTACAAGGACATCCAGAGGCTGGTCGCGGACCAGGCCTACATGCTCTATCCCTACACCAAGCCGGTGAGCTGGCAGTACGTGAAGGATTACGTGAAGAACTACAAGACGACGGCGACGGGCTCGTTCTCGCCCATCCGCTACGTCTACATCCAGAAGTAGGGCGGCGCCGCCAGCACGATGAGCCGCTACATCATCCGTCGGCTGTTGCTGCTGGTCCCCGTCCTGCTGGGCGTGACCTTCCTGACCTTCGCGCTGATCCGCGTCATTCCCGGCGACATCGTCACCAACATGATGGGGGTGACGGCCGCCAACAACGCGGAGACCCGGGCCAAGGTTCTGCGCGAGCTGGGCCTCGACCGCCCGATGCTGGAGCAATATGTCTGGTGGCTGGGACGCATCGTACAGGGCGATTTCGGCTATTCCTTCATCCATGGCGGGCCGGTGATCGACCGCATCATGCGCGCGCTGCCGATCACGCTTGAGATGTGCCTGCTGTCCATGGTGATGGCGCTGCTGATCGGCGTGCCGCTGGGCGTGCTGAGCGCGGTGCGGCGCGGCCGGCCGATCGACTACATCGCCCGTGTCTTCTCGCTGCTGGGGGTGGCGGCGCCCAGCTTCTTCATCGGCACGCTGATCGTGATCTTCGGCGCGATCCATTTCCCCAACATGCCGACCCTGGGCTACGTGCCCTTCTTCCAGGACCCGCTGGGCAACCTGGCGCGCATGTTCTGGCCGTCGCTGACCTTCGGCATCGGCATCGGCGCGATCATCCTGCGCTACACGCGCTCCAGCGTGCTGGAGGTGCTGGGCGAGGACTATATCCGCACCGCCCGCGCCAAGGGCCTGTCGCGCTTCAAGGTGATCTTCGTGCATGCGCTGCGCAACGCCCTGATCCCGGTCATCACCGCGGTCGGCGTGTGGACCGCCTTCATGATCGGCGGCACGGTGCTGATCGAGAACATCTTCGCCATCCCGGGCGTCGGCCGGCTGGTGCTGGGCGCCATCCAGAACCGGGACTATCCCATCATCCAGGCCACCGTGCTGTTCCTGTCGTTCGGGGTCGCCATCACGATGCTGGTGGCCGACCTGCTGGTCGCCGTGGCCGATCCGCGGGTGAAGTTCGCATGAGCGTCGCGACCGAGCCCCTGGCGCCGGCCGCCCAGCCGCCGGCAGCGCCGTCGGAGCTGCGCCGGTTCTTGCGCTGCATGCGCCGCGACCCGGCGCTGCTGGTGGGCAGCGTGATCGTGCTGGCGCTGGTCCTGATGGCGCTCTTCGCGCCGCTGCTGGCGCCCTACGGGGCCAACGAGAACGTCCGTGTCATGCTAGGGGCGCCGAGCTGGCAGCATCCCTTCGGCACCAACGTGCAGGGCCGCGACCTCTTCAGCCGCGTGATCCTGGGCAGCCGCAACAGCCTGGGCGTGGCCTTCCCGTCGGTGGCGCTGGCCATCGCCATCGGCCTGCCGGTCGGCATGCTGACGGGCTATATCGGCGGCCGCTTCGACAGCGTGTTCATCCGCCTGTTCGACATCGTCTTCGCGCTGCCGACCATCCTGTTCGCGATCGCGCTGGTGGCCTATCTCGGGCCCAGCACCCGCAACCTCATCCTCACCATCGCGGTCCTCTACATCCCGCGCGTGGCGATGGTGGCGCGGGCGCCGACGCTGTCGATCAAGACCCGCGAATACGTACTGGCGGCCCGCATGTTCGGCTCGGGCTTGCCCTGGGTCCTGCGCAAGCACATCCTGCCCAACATCGCCGGCCCGATGCTGGTCGAGGCCTCGCTGCTGCTGTCGACGGCCCTGCTGACCGAGGCCGCGCTGAGCTTCCTGGGGCTGGGCATCCAGCCGCCGGAGCCGAGCTGGGGCGCCGATCTGGGCAAGGGCCGCGAGTTCATGGAGCTGGGCGTCTACCAGGCGCTGTTCCCCGGGCTGATGATCATGCTCGCGGTGCTGGGCTTCAATCTGCTGGGCGACGGGCTGCGCGACTTCTTCGACCCGCGCATCCGCAAGTCGGCCTGACCGCCGGAAGGGCTATCGCACATGGCACACGAGCGGGCTGCCACACCAGCCGTCATCCCGAGCGCAGCGAGGGATCTCCCGCGAATAACGCACCGTGCGCCTTGCCGCAGGAGATCCCTCGCTGCGCTCGGGATGACAAATCGGCCGAAAGGAAGAACGCGATGACAATGATCAGGATCGCCGCGATCCAGGCGGCATCGAGGGCCGCCAGCTTTGCCGACAAATGGCAGGGTGCCGACGTCGCGCACGCGCTGGAGCTGCTCGACCGGGCGGCGGCGCAGGGCGCCACGCTCGCCTGCTTCCCGGAGCTCTACCCGCTGGTCGGCGGGGCCGAGCTCTGCGCCAAGGCGCGCGCGCTTGGCATCCACGTCATCGCCGGCCTGGCTGACGGGCAGCCCGGCCGCTGGCACAACACCAGCGTCATCATCTCGCCCCAGGGCAGGATCGTGGGCCGCCAGACCAAGAACCATCCCACCGCCGGCGAGGTCGACAACGGCGTCGTGGCCGGCGACACGTTCCAGGTGTTCGAGACCGAGCTCGGCCGCTTCGGGATCGTGATCTGCGCCGACTTCGCCTTCTTCACCGACGGCGTCGAGGCGTGCCGCAAGGGCAACGCCGACATCATCTTCAATCCGGCCGTCTGGTTCGCGCTGGCCGAGGCCTACCCGCACACGGTCGCGGGCCGCCACCTGGAATACTCGGTGCCGGTGATCGGCGTGAACGTGGCGCGGCCGGAGAAGGGCCGCAACGACTCGACATTCCCGCCCGCCGGCGGCTTCAGCACGGTCTGCGTGCCGCCGCCGGTCGCCGACATGGACGAGCTGTGGACCTGGTTCCGCACCCGGCCGGAAGGCATCGACTCCACGCGCGGCTTCGTCCACACGCTGGGCGCCGGCGAGGACATGATCGTGGTCGACGTCGACATCGACGCTGTGCGGCGCTTCCCAGGCTACTTCTCCAGCCGCGTGACCGAACGCTCGCAGGCTGCCTGAATGACTGTCATCCCGAGCGCAGCGAGGGATCTCCTGCGAATGGCGCACCCTGCGTCACCCGCGGGAGATCCCTCGCTGCGCTCGGGATGACACCTCTACCTTGATACCAACACGCGAGCGACAGCCAGCATGCACGTCACCAGCCGGGGCTTTCCCCTTTTCCTGACCTTCGATCTCGACGCCGAGACGATGTGGACCGGCCGCGACCCGGCTTATGCATCGCGCCCGATCCTGATGTCGCAGGGCGCCTACGGCTGGAAGGTCGGCACCGGACGGGTGCTCGACCTGCTCAAGCGCTACGGCGTCAAGGCCACGTTCTTCGTGCCCGGCATCATCGTCGACCAGCGGCCGCAGCTGATGGAGCGGATCCTGGAGGAGGGCCACGAGATCGCCCACCACAGCTACACCCATCGCTGGATCCTGGGGCTCAGCCCACAGGAGGAGCGCGAGGAGATGGAGAAGGGCATCGCGGCGATCCAGCGTGTCAGCGGCCGCAAGCCGCGCGGCTGGCGGTCGCCCGCCGCCGAGATCAGCGCCGTCACCCTGCCCATGCTGGTCGAGTACGGCTTCGACTATTCCTCGAACTTCTTCGACGACGATTCCCCCTACCTGCTGACGGTCGAGGGCAAGCCCACGCGCATCGTCGAGCTGCCGTTCCGCTGGGTGCTCGATGATGCACCCTTCTTCCAGTATTCCATCGTGCTGCCGGGGCGCACCATGCAGGCGCCGTCGGCGGTGCTCGAGGCCTGGAAGCTGGAGTTCGACGTGCTCTATGCCGAGAAGCGCATGATGATGCTGGGCATGCATCCCGAGCTGATCGGTCAGCCGTCGCGCATCAAGGTGCTCGAAGGGCTGCTCGAGCATGCGCTGAAGCATCCGGATGTCTGGATCGGCCGCTGCGATGAGGTCACCGACGACATGCGGCCACGGCTGGAGGCCGCCCGACCGTGACCATGCTGGAGATCCGCGACCTTGCCGTCTCGTTCGCCACCGAAGGCGGCACGGTGCGCGCGGTCAACGGCATTTCCTACGCCCTGAAGGAAGGCGAGGTGCTGGGCGTGGTCGGCGAGAGCGGCTCGGGCAAGAGCGTGCATGCGCTGGCCGTCATGCAGCTGCTGTCACCGCCGGCGGCGCGGGTCGAGACGGGCGAGATCCGCTTCCGCGGCACCGACCTGCTGCGGCTGGACGATCGGGCCATGCGTGCGGTGCGCGGCCGGCAGATCGGCATGATCTTCCAGGACCCGATCTCCTCGCTCAATCCCGTCTACACGGTGGGCTTCCAGCTGTGCGAGGTGCTGCGCCTGCACCTGGGCCTGTCGCGCCGCAATGCCACCACGTGCGCCGCCGAGCTGCTGAGCCTGGTCGGCATCCCCGACGCGCGCCAGCGGCTGGCCAGCTATCCGCACGAGCTGTCGGGCGGCATGCGCCAGCGCGTGATGATCGCGCTGGCGATCGCCTGCAATCCCTCGCTGGTCATCGCCGACGAGCCCACCACGGCGCTCGACGTCACCATCCAGGCGCAGATCGTGGCGCTGATCAAGCGGCTGCAGCGCGACATGAACCTCACGGTGATATGGATCTCGCATGATCTCGGCGTGATCGCCGGATTGGCGCAGACGGTGAACGTGATGTACGCCGGCCATATCGTCGAGCGCGGCCCGGTGCGGTCGATCTACAAGGATCCGCGCCACCCCTACACGGTCGGCCTGCTGGGCTCGCTGCCGCGGCTCGACGAGACGGTGGGCGGCCGGCTGCGATCGATCCCGGGCCGGCCGCCTGACATGACCCAGCTGCCGCCGGGCTGCCCGTTCGCCGCCCGCTGCCCGCAGGCGAGCGAGCGCTGCGGCGCCGGCATGCCGCCGGTCGAGGATGTCGGCGACGGCCACAGCGTGCGTTGCTGGCACTGGCGCGACGTCGTGGCGGCGAGGGCGGCATGAGCGGCGACGTGCTGATCGAGGTGCGGGGGCTGCGGACCTACTTCCCGATCCGCCGTGGCCTGCTGCGCACCAAGGTCGGCGACGTCAAGGCGGTCGACGGCGTCAGCTTCCATATCCGCCGCGGCGAGACGCTGGGGCTGGTGGGCGAGAGCGGCAGCGGCAAGACCACGGTCGGCCGCAGCCTGCTGCGGCTGCAGGAGCCGACCGCCGGCGCCATTTTCGTCGACGGCGTCGACTTCCTGGCGCTGTCGGGCGCGAAGCTGCGCCAGACGCGCCGGCGCCTGCAGATGGTATTCCAGGACCCTTACGCCTCGCTCAACCCGCGCATGAAGGTTGAGGACCTGATCGCCGAGCCGCTGCAGATCCAGGGCGTGCTGCGGCGGGCCGCGATCCGCGCCCGTGTCGCCGAGCTGATGGACCTGGTCGGCCTGCCGGCGCAGGCCAGGGGCCGCTACGCGCACGAGTTCTCCGGCGGCCAGCGCCAGCGCATCGGCATCGCCCGGGCGCTGGCCCTGAACCCCGACCTGATCGTCTGCGACGAGGCGATCGCCTCGCTCGACGTCTCGATCCAGGCCCAGATCGTCAACCTGCTGGAGGACCTGCAGCAGCAGCTCGGGCTCACCTATCTCTTCATTGCGCACGACCTCAGCATGGTGCGCCACATCAGCGACCGCATCGCCGTGATGTACCTGGGCAAGATCATGGAGCTTGCCGACCGCGACGCGATCCACGAGCGGCCGCTGCATCCCTACACCCAGGCCCTGATCTCGGCCATCCCGGTCCCCGATCCCGATCTCGAGGCGGCGCGCGAGCACATCGTGCTGGAGGGCGACATGCCCAGCCCGGCATCGCCGCCACCGGGCTGCGTCTTCAGCACCCGCTGCCGCTTCGCGCAGCCGCGGTGCTCGGCCGAGGTGCCGGACTGGCGCGAGGTCAGTCCCGGCCATTTCGCGGCCTGTCATTTCGCCTGAGGGTAGATCGTCTCGCCGCGCTTGAGCATGGCCACGAACGCCGCGATCTTCCTCTGCCGGCCGGCCGCGGTCTTCATGTTGTGCACGCGGAACGCCAGCGCGAAGCGGTTCTGGGCGCTGAGCGTCGCCAGCATTGCCTTGGCCCCGGGCTCGGCGTCGATGGCCGCCTGCAGGTCGTCGGGAATCCGCATGTCGCGGCCGCGCGCGTAGGCGCGTTGCCAGCGCCCGTCCGCCTTGGCCGCCTCGACCTGCTGCAGGCCGTGCGCCGTCATGCGGCCTTCCGCGACCAGGCGGGCAACGTTGTCGACGTTGGCCTGGCTCCAGATGCTCTTCCTGCCGCGCGGCGTGTAGCGCTGCAGGTAGCTGCTCTCGTCGTGGCTCTTGCGGATGGCATCGATCCAGCCCCAGCACAGCGCCACGTCGATGGCCTGCGCCGGCGTGATCGACTTCAGGCCGGAGCCGACTTTGTGGATCTTGATCCACACCTCGTCGGCCGAGTCGTGGTTCCTGCCCAGCCAGGCATGGAAGGCGGCGGCGTCCTTGAACGTGCGCACCTTGCGTGGATCGACGGTGACCGGCGCCATCCCTTTCCCGCCGGGCTCAGAGGCGCGCGGCCCAATAGTCGATCCCGGGGTTGAGCCGGGCGGCAATCGCGGCGACGCGCTGTGGATCGCCAGCGTAGTCGCCCGCGATGTGCCCGCCCTCGATGTCAACGACACTCATGGGTGTCTCTCCTGGCATGGCGCGCAGCCTGGCGCAAACCGTGGCACGCGGATGACCTTGACGAAAAACCGACTTATCGGTATGCTACATACCAACTAGTAGGTATGTGACTGTGACCGATGCTGCGCACCCGTCTCGGATCCGGCTGCTGGATGCCACGCTGAAGGTGGTCCGCAGCAAGGGCTACGCCGCGACGCGGATCGAGGATGTCTGCGCCGAGGCGGGCGTGACCAAGGGCAGCTTCTTCCACCATTTCAAAAGCAAGGATGATCTGGCGCTGTCGGCGGCGGCGTATTGGGATGCGCATGTCCGCAGCTTCTTTGCCGCGGCGCCGTATCATGACGCCGCCACGCCACTGGACCGGCTGCTGGCCTATGTCGATTTCCGCAAGGCGCTGCTGAGCGGCGACATGGCGGACTACACCTGCTTCTCCGGCACGGTGATCCAGGAAGCATGGCGTACCCAGCCGGCGCTGCGCGATGCCTGCGCCGCCGCTGTCAGCGACCACGCCCGCACGCTGCAGGCCGACATCGCCGTCGCCATGCGCCGCCACGGCATCGCCGGTGGGTGGACCGCCGAGAGCCTGGCGCTGCACATGCAGGGTGTGATTCAGGGTGCTTTCATCCTGGCCAAGGCCAGGGGCAGCGCCGCTGCTGCTGCCCAGAGCCTGGACCATCTGCGCCGCTATCTGGAGCTGCTGTTTGGCGGCCGTGCCGGCGCAAGCTGACCCGAAGCGCTGGAGGAGGAGACCCATGCGACTCTACTGGATCAAGGCGCAGGCGCCACGCCGTGCGCTGGCCCTGGTCAAGCACCTGGGCCTGCAGGCGCAATACATCGAGGTCGACCTGATGGGCGGCGGCCTGAAGACGCCCGACTATGCCGCGCTCAACCCCAACATGAAGGCGCCGACCCTGGTCGACGGTGACGTCGTGCTGTGGGAGTCGTCGGCGATCATGGCGTATCTGTGCATCAAGGCCGGCTCGGACATGTGGCCCGCCGCCAATCCGGCCGAGCAGGTCGAGATGCTGCGCTGGCTGTCGTGGAACGATCAGCACTGGGGGCCGGCCGTGGCGCCGTTCTACTTCGAGCACGTGGTCAAGGCGACCTTCGGCATGGGCCCGCCGGATACGGCCGGGCTTGCGCCGAAGGCCGCCAACCTGCAGCGCTTCGCCGCCGTGCTGGACGGTCACCTGCAGGACCGCTCCTGGGCGGCGTGCGGCCGTCTCACCATCGCTGATTTCCAGCTCGCTTCGATGGCGGCCCATTGGCGCGAGGCGCAGATGCCGCTGGCGGCGTTCCCCAACATCGTGCGCTGGCTGGACGGGCTGATGCGCATCCCCGCCTGGGCCGACCCTTGGCCCGGCAACGCCCGCGCAGCAGCCTGAGCGCGCGGGGCCCCGCCGGCCGATGAGCCTGCTGCTGTTCATGCTCAGGGTTCCGCCGCCGACGGCGCGGCGGATGAGCGCGCTCACGGGCCTGCTCACGCGCGGCTATGCCCTTGCGGGCACGCCGATCCCGGCGCAGCGCCTGCATGTCACCTTGCTCAGCCTCGGCCATCACGTCGACGTGCCGCCGGCGTTGGTCGAGAGGGCCCGGCTTGCGGCGGCGACGGTGGCGATGCCCGCGTTCGAGGTGACGTTCAACCGCATCGAGGCGTGGTCGGGATCGCAGGCGCTCGCGCTGCTGGGCGACGACACCGCGGCTCAGGTGGCGGTGCTGCGCCATGCCCTGGCGGCGGCGCTGCAACGCGCCGGCGTGCCGTATGCAAACGCGCTCTTCAATCCGCACGTCAGCCTGATGCGCGGCCTGGCCCTGGCCGAGGCGCAGACGGTGGAGACCTTCAGCTGGACCGTGCAGGACTTCGCGCTCGTGAACAGCCTGACGGGCCATGGCAGATATGTGCAGCTGGGGCAGTGGCCGCTGCCGGCGTAAGGTCGTCGGGTGTGCTTGGTCGGGCCGCGGCGCTCCAGCGCCGCTCATGGCTCATGATCATGATGCGGCGCTGGAGCGCCGCG
>NZ_VDUZ01000034.1 GCF_008039615.1 Vineibacter terrae
TCACTGCCGCCGGTGCCCTCGACCGCCAGCCCGAGCCCGCCATGTAGTGAAGACCTTTCACGAGCCGCCGTTGATTCGATTACACTTTCTGCCTTCGCTACTCGCCAGTAGGGAAAGTTGGGCTAGCCGAACGCCACGCCGCGCGCGCCCGACAGGCGCTGGTAGGCGGTGTAGAGCACGCCCGTCGCCACCAGCAGCACCAGGCCCAGGGCGGCGGCCAGCCCCCAGTTGGCCGTGTCCGTGGTGTAGAAGGCGATGAACCAGCTGATCATCTGGTCGTTGGCGCCGCCGACCAGCGCCGGCGTGATGTAGTAGCCGACCGACATGATGAACACGAGCAGGACACCGGCGAAGATCCCCGGCTTGGTCTGCGGGAGATAGACGCGCAGGAACGAGGTGGTGGGCGGCGCGCCCAGCGACAGGCTGGCCCGGTAGAGCTGCGGCGGCACCGTCTTCATCACGCCGTAGAGCGGCATGATCATGAACGGCAGCAGCACATGCACCATCGCGATGATGACGCCGGTGCGGTTGTAGATGAGGCGCAGGGGCTTCTCGACCACGCCCAGCGTCACCAGGGCCTCGTTGACGAGGCCCTGGTCCTGCAGCAGCACGAACCAGGCCGCGATGCGCACCAGCAGCGACGTCCAGAACGGCACCAGGACCAGGATCATGAGCAGGTTGCCGACGCGCGCCGGCGCGTTGGCCAGGAGATAGGCCACCGGGAAGCCGAGCACGGCGCAGATGACGGTGACCAGCCCCGCGATCGACAGGGTGCGCAGCAGGATGTCGACGAATATCGCCTCGCCGGCCGGTGCCGCGACGATGCTGCCATCGGCATCGCGGCGCAGATCCAGGGCATAGAGCGTGTAGAAGCTGGTCAGGGGGCCGCTCGCCTGCTGCAGCATGGCCCAGGTGCGCCGCTCGCCCCAGGCCGGGTCGATGGCGATGAAGGCCTCGCGCCAGCTGGGTGGCGGCGCGTCCAGGCCGGCCACCTTGCGGCCGGTCGTCATGATCAGCGTGCGCGCGCCAGTGTCGGCATAGTTGAGGCGGCGCGCCACCATCGCCGCCGTGCGGGCGGCGACGCTTTGCTTCATGTCCTGGCCCAGCGCCGCGAAGGCCGCTTCCGGCGGCAGGTCCTTGCCGTCCCAATCGGCCAGCGCCGCGGCGGTGCGCGGCCAGGCGCTGCGCAGGTCCGTATCGACCACCGACCGGCGCAGCATCTCCATGATCGGCGCGATGAAGGTCAGCAGCAGGAACACCGCCAGCGGCGCGACCAGCAGGACCGCCAGCCGACGGCGCCGCCGCTCCGCGCGCCGCACCTGGCGGCGGACGTCGGCGGGTTCGGCTACCGTGACCATCCCTGCTCTCTGGTCGCCTTCATGGTGAGCACAGGTAAATGCGCAGCATTTACCTGTGCTCACCATGAAGCACTTTTTCGCATCAGTTCGATGCCGCCCACTTGTTGAAGCGCTCGGTCAGCTTGTCGATGTTCTCGATCCAGAACTTGTCCGAGATCTGCACGGCGTTCTTCATGTTGGCGGGGTCGGTCGGCAGGTCCGCCAGCCGCTTCGGGTCGATGAGCCTGGTGGCGCCGACATTGGTGACGCCGTAGGCGATCAGCGGCGGCAGCTTGGCCTGGTTCTCGGCCTTGCCCACGAAGTCGAGGAATTTATAAGCGGCATCGACATGCGGCGAGCCCTTCACGATCACCAGCGAATCGATCGTGTAGAGCGAGCCGTCCCACACGATCCCGAAATTGCGCTTGTCGCTGCGGTTGGCGGCGTCGATGCGCCCGTTGTAGACCGAGGTCATCGCCACCTCGCCCGAGGCCAGGAGCTGCGGCGGCTGCGCGCCAGCTTTCCACCACACCAGGTCTTTCTTGATCGTGTCGAGCTTCTTGAAGGCGCGGTCGACGCCGCCGGGCGCCGCCAGCACCTTGTAGACCTCGGCCGGCGCCACGCCGTCGGCGATCAGCGCGATCTCGAGCGAGGTCTTGGGCCCCTGGCGCAGCCCGCGCTTGCCGGGGAACTTCGCCGTGTCGAAGAAGTCGGCCCAGCTCGTGGGCGCCGTCTTCAGCTTGTCCTTGTCGTAGCCGAGCACGAAATTGTAGACGATGGCGCCGACGCCGCAGGCATGCACGGCCGCCTTCAGGTAGGCGTCCTTGCCGCCGATCTTGCCGTAGTCGAGCTCGTGATAGAGGCCCTCGTCGCAGCCCAGCTCCAGCTCCTCGGACTCGACCTGCACCACGTCCCACGGCACGTTGCCGCCCTGCACCTTGGCGCGCAGCACGCCGATGCCGCCGTCCCAGGATTCATCGATCATCTTGATGCCGGTGGCCTTCTTGAAAGGCTCGAAATAGACCTCGCGCTGGGCCGCCTGATAGGCGCCGCCCCAGGACACCACGGTGAGCGGCCGCGACTGGGCGTAGGCGGTGCCAGCCGTGACGCCAAGCGCAAGGGCGGCCCAGAGGCCAAGCAGTTTCCCTGACATCTTGATCTCCTTCAAAGAACCCCTTTGTCTCCCCGGCGCCGGGGACGGCGCCTGGCTCTGCGCTGCGCCCAGGAAGAAGACAGGCCAGCCGTGTGCGGTGCGACGGGTCAGTTTGCCGCCGCCCTCAGGGCCACGCAATCCCGCACGTCGAAGCCGATGGTGACCTGCGCATCGGCGCCGTGCGGCAGCGGGGCGCCGGTGTTGGCGGCCTTGACGACGAACGCGTCGTTGCCGGCCACCGACAGCACGATGCGGGTGTGGTCCCCCAGATAGATGAGCTCGCGCACCCGTCCGCTCAGCTTGTTGTCCGCAGGCTCGTCCGGCTGCAGGATCCGCACGCGCTCGGGGCGCAGGGATATGAGAGCGCGGGTCCCGGCCGTGTCGGCATCGGCAGCGCGCCCGATCACCTCGCCGCCGCCGTCCAGGGTGATCCGCGCCTCGCCGTCGCGGACGCTGCCGACCGTCCCCGCCAGGCGATTGCTCTCGCCGATGAAGCCGGCCACGAACGCATTGCACGGCCGCTCGTACAGTCCCTCGGCCGTGTCGAGCTGCTGCACGACGCCGTCATGGAACACGGCGATCCGGTCCGACATGGCCAGGGCCTCGGCCTGATCGTGCGTGACATAGACGAAGGTGATCCCGAGCGCCTCATGCAGCGTGCGGATCTCGAACTGCATGCGCTCGCGCAGCTGCTTGTCCAGCGCCCCCAGCGGCTCGTCCATCAGCACCAGCGACGGCTCGAACACCAGCGCGCGCGCCAGCGCCACGCGCTGCTGCTGGCCGCCCGAGAGCTGGGCCGGCCGGCGGTCGTCGAAACCGGCCAAGCGTACCATGTCGAGCGCCCGGCGCACTTTCTCGGCGATATCGGCCCGGGCCACCTTCCGCACCGTCAGCGGATAGGCGAGGTTCTGCGCCACGGTCATATGCGGGAAGAGGGCGTAGTTCTGGAACACCACGCCGATGCCGCGCTTGTGCGGCGGCAGCCGGGTGACGGGACGGTCCTCGAGCAGGATCTCGCCGGTCGTGGCCGTCTCGAAGCCGGCCAGCATCATGAGGGTGGTGGTCTTGCCCGAGCCTGACGGGCCCAGCAGCGTCAGGAACTCGCCGCGCATGACGTCGAGGTCGAGGCGGCGGACGACGAGGCTCCTGCCGTCATAGCTCTTGGTAACGCCGCGCATGCTGACAATGGCGCGCGTGTCGCGTCCGATCTCCACCGTTTCGAGCTCCCCAGGCGGGTAGGGCAATCGCATATGGCGCCATGAAAGCTGACCACAGAGACACAGCGCAGCCTTTGGCCGCAACCAAATGGCGGAAGGACCGCTTCATGGTGAGCTTGTCGAACCATGAGGCGCCGCACCACTGCTCGTGCGACGCCTTCATGGTTCGACAGGCTCACCATGAAGGCTACCCAAATCACCGCAGCTCGCGGAGATTTTTGAGGTTAGTAGTACAGAGGCACAGAGGCAACACAGAGAACGAAGGGTTGCGCGCCTTCGGCGCGCGGTGGCGTCTTCCTCTGTGTGACCTCTGTGTCTCTGCGCCTGAAAGGGAATTGGCCCAGGCGCCTGGATCAGACGCTGGGGGCGCGCCACTCCGTGGCGCGTCATGCGCCGTCCCGGACGAAGACGCGCCACGGAGTGGCGCGCTCCCAGCGTATGGCCCCACCACCGTGCGCCGTTCCAACCCTTGTGGTCGGCGTAGCCGGTGTGGAACTCTGTGGTTCGTCTTCTGACGATTCGGCCGATAGTGCCATATGCGATAGCCCTCCCCAAGCGGGCCGGGCCTCATTGCTTGTACCGCGCGGCGCGCGCGTGCGCGGGGGGCTACGGCGTGGCTGCCGCCCTTGCCGATGGTGTACGGTGCCTGTGACCCGCACGGCCGCAGCCTTGCCGTGGCGCATGCTGGAGGGATGCAATGGAGCCTATGACCTTCGAGGGCCCGCGCGGCGCCGTCGCCTACCGGGAGTCGCAAGGCACGGGACGCGCGGTCGTCCTGGTCCATGGCAACTCCTCGTCGATGCGCGCGTTCGAGCGCCAGATATCGGCGCCGCTGGCACGCGAGCTGCGGCTGGTCGCGATCGACCTGCCGGGTCATGGCCACTCGGCCGACATGCAGGACGCCGGGTATGGCCTGCCGGCCTATGCCGACGCCCTGGTGGCGCTTGCGTCGGACCGTGGCCTGCAGGACGCGGTCTTCGTGGGCTGGAGCCTCGGCGGCCACATCATCCTGGAAGCGGCCCCGGCGCTGCCGCGTGCGCGCGGCTTCATGATCTTCGGCACGCCGCCGCTGGGTTTCCCGCCGGCCATGGACCAGGCTTTCCTGCCCAACCCGGCGATGGGCGTCGGGTTCACCGCGGAGATCACGCGCGCCCAGGCCGAGCAGTATGTCGAGTCCTTCTTCAGGCCGGGTTGGTCCGACATTCCTGCGTCGTTCGTCGACGATGTGATGCGCACCGACGGACGCGCCCGTGCGCAGCTTGCGGCCAGCATCGCGCCGGGTGGGTATCGCGATGAGATCGAGATTGTTGCCCATCTGGACCGCCCGCTGGCCGTCCTGCATGGCGCGCGCGAGCAGCTCGTGAACGGCGCCTATTTCGAGACGCTCCAGCTGCCGACGTTGTGGCGACAAACCGTGCAGGTGCTGCCCGACGCCGGCCACGCGCCGCAATGGGAGGATGCTGCCGCCTTCAACGCGCTGCTGGCGGCTTTCGTTGCTGACGTGGGGTGAGGCGGGCGCTGGATGGATCGGCCACGCGGCAGGGCTGCTTCCTAGCTGACCTTGCGGTACGCAAACATGGCGGTGTCGTAGGGAAAGGTCACTTCCCCGGCGGACGCCAGCGACGGCGTCGCGGCGATCACCGATCGCAGCTGCCGGGCGACGGCCGCGTGCTGCTCGGGCGGCAGCGATGCGATGAAGCTGGTCGACAGCATCCGGTCGACGATGACGTGCTCGGACTTTCCGACATGGCCGTTGCGCGCGTGCCGCTCGCCGAGCGCTGAGAAGCCTTCAGCGGGAAAGACGCGGCGCCAGTCGCCGCTGCGATAGCGTGGCGCACCGCCCTGGAAGGGATCGACGATCGCCGTCAGCGCCGCCACCCACGGCACGCTTTCGTCGCGCACGTTCCAGATCAGCCCGAGAACCCCGTTGGGGATGAGCACACGGCGGATTTCCGCGATTGCCGCCGGCGTGGCGAACCAATGGAACGACTGCGCGCAGACGACAGCGTCGACCGAGGCGTCGGCGAGAGGAATGGCGGTCGCCGTGCCGTTCATGACGCGCACGGAGTCATGATCGCGCTCGATCTGGGCGCGCATCTCGGCGACGGGCTCGACGGCCAGAAGGCGGGCGCCCGTCCGCCGCAGATACGGCAGGAATTTCCCCGTCCCGGCGCCCAGGTCGACGACGGTCGTGCCCGGGCCCAGGCCGACCACCTCGCGCAGCCACGTGTCGCTTTCGGGCGGATAGCCGGGCCGGCCGCTCACATACGCCCGGGCGGCCGTTGCGTACCCTTTCGCGGCAGCATCATGAATCGCGCACATGGATTGAATTCCTGCTGATCATTGAGGGCGATCGCATATGCAGCCGTTCACCCCTCGCCCCGCGGCAGCGGAGCGAGGAGACAGCACCGATGCTCCCATAGGCGATCGCCCTGCCTGCGGAGGGGACCGTCGCCTCTGACGTTGCCATATTCCCTTGCGCCCCAGCACCTGGGAGCAGCAAGGAATGTACGGCACCACGTGGCGTTGAACCAGGGCGGCAATGCGGGCAAGAGTGCGTGCGCCCGCCGCATCTGCTGCACTGCCGGCTCATCCGGCAGCATGGCATTGTCCAGGTCAACCGTGCGGAACAAGACGCCGGACGCGGCGACGATCAGCGATGCCGAACGCGGGCGGCGGGAAGCCGCGGCGCGCAGCGCACGCCATAGCTTGCGGCTGGAAGGACTCACGTTGTCGGCCGAGGCCCAGGCGCTGACGGAACGATGGGTGGCGGGCGAGATCACTGACGCCGAAGCACACGCAATCCTTCTTGAAAGAGCCCACGCGCGCGGCCGTGACTGATCCTTACGTTTGGCGATTATGTCTTTCCCATACCCAGCCGCAATAGGCTGATATTGCCCTCGTCAGCCCTGCTGGAAAGGGCTGCACTCTGATGGGTTCCGAGTGGTTGACGTCGGAAAGTCCCCAAGCAATTGTTGTGTAGTGCGCATCCCGCTGCTCTATGGGGAGAACTCAACTGAGGACGGCATTCTTTGCGGCCGTCGTGGCGACGTTCGCCATGGCGACCACTGCACCTGCGCAGCCCCCTGACCTCGCCTCGATGGTTGGTGTTTGGAAGGGCACTATGGCCAGCGGCAATCTGATCACGCTCACTGTGAACTCAGTTGGCCCGAAAGCCAGCGGTTCCCTGAACCAGGGCACCTATGGGGGGCAGCGATATTGTCGAGGCGGTCACCCTGAAGGGTGACAAGGTCTTCGTGAAGTTCGCCAGCGGCGACATGACACTGACGGTAGGTGGTGGCAAGGCCAGTGGTCATGCGTCCTTCTTCGGCAGGAGTGGGCAGTACGGGGGTAGCGGCACAGTCTCGCTTACCAAGCAATGACAGCGCTACTCCCTTTGGCCTGACCGCCCAGAATAGGTGTCTTGGGCATGGCGCCTAGGCGCGCTTCCGTTTCGCCTTGGGCTTCGCTGGTGCCGCCTTGACAGTCGGCGCCTTCACAATCGCCTTCAGCCGCCGGTCCCATGCGGCCGGATCTTCGTCGCACTCGGCCGCGCGAGCGGCGTCGAGGAACTTCTGGCTTTGGCTGGTTTGGGGATTTGTCTTGGTCATGGTTAGTTCAGTAGGTTGAATTCCATCTTCCGACGGATGGCGATCTCTTCGCCATCCATTGAAGCAAGGAGTATGTCGCTGTTCATCACGCGTGACAGTGTGCGATCCTTGATGTCCCGAGGCTTGGCTTCTTCCAGCACTAGCATTGACCGAACGTGCTGGACCTTCTGCTCGCGGCTTTCGCGCCAGAACAGAAGCGCCTCTAGGGCCTTCATTTCGGAAGTGCCCGCGTAGATCGCTAACACACGATTGCCGGGAGAGCGCACAAGGATATCGATCACGTAGTCTTTCATCGACTCCTGCAACGGGACATTCAGATCGATCCGACAGCTTGCGCCAAATTGGCTTTCTACCATCGCTATGAGATCGTCGCGGAACGTGCTGCGCACCCTATTTCGAGCCAACAGCAGCAAGTCGTAGACGCGCAGGAGGAAGGCGCTGAACTTGACTGCCAGGGCTGGCAGGTTGGCTTCGTGAACATAGCCAGTGTGAAGCAAGACGCCGCGTTCGTCGTAATGCACCGCATACTCGCGCATCAGGTCGGTGAGCGCCTCAAAGCGTGAGTCTGCGTCCAGATCAACACCGGCGGCTTCCAGATAGCCAATCGTCTGCCCATCGTCTTCCAAGCGAAAAGCGTCCAATTCGTGGTGTCGACGAATGTAGATGGCGATCGCGTCCCCATCGTCCCGACGGAATGGCGTCTTGAGCACGTACCCAAGAGGAACTTCTCGTAAAGCGACTTCGTCGCAGAACGCCTTGCAGAATTGTCGATCGTTCATAGGCTAAGATGGCAATGCCAGCCGGGCTCTGATGCATGGTATTCATGCTGGCAGACGACGCGCAGGTCGCCACCCACTTCCACCGCCAGTGTAGTTCGGAAAATTTCGCGTGGCGCGCATAGCAGAAGCAACACGCGCCACTCGTGGCCGAGACATCGGAAGCGGACAACCCTCCAGCGATAGTCTGGACCGAACTTGTAGTTTTTGTTTTTCGCCTGCGAGAGCGGAAATTGGGAGCGAGTGATGTGCCCCGTCTCCCACTTCCCGATCTCCACATCGACCTTGGTGGCCCTTATGACCTCGACCAGTTTCATGGTCGCCTCCCCCAGCGGGGATTTAACTAGGGTCTACGCTTTTGCACAAGACCACCGATAGGTCAGGCGCTTGCTGACGACACCGCGCAGCGCTTCGGCCGTGCGTTCAGTGTCCTCTACGCCAAGGGCAGAGCGGTTGCCGCTCGCCATCGCTTCGCCGATGCGATGGAACAGAAACCACGCGGCCTTGTAGGTAATCTCTAGCGTGCGCTCCAGTTACTTCGCGCTGAAGCCCTTCTTGGAAGAGGACAGCAGGTAGACTGCCTGCAGCATCTTGTGCAGCGGGATATGGGCGGACTCGAACACCGTGCCGACCTAGACCGTGAATGGCTTGCGGCACGCATAGCACTGGTCTGGGCCTTGAAAGACCGGACATCAGGGATGACAGCGGGGGGGGGCGGGCAACGGCGTGCGTCCATTTCGGCGGAACGCGCTCTAGATTCGGGTGGGGTCAGATTTCACTTGTTCTTTGATCAAGAATTCGATATATAGCTCGCATGCCCGCCGCCGGGGCGTGTCTTGAGGGGTTCCGAAGGACCAACGGGCGCCCCGTCGCAAGGGGCGAGGCCGCCGCCGGGCCGAGCGCGGGCGTTCCGCCGGTTGCCGGCCGACAGGCAACGCCGTCTCCACCAACACCAGGTCCATTTCCATGGCCATCCCAACCCTTGCGTGCCGGCGCGTTGCGCCTGCCGAGCCGGCTGCGCCACCCCGTTCCGAGCAGCGGTGGCGGCCATGAGCGCGCGCGATCTTGCGGACCTCACCCACACCGAGCACGGCAAGCCGCTGCGCTGGTGGCGCTACAGCGACACCTTCGCCGTCGCCCGCTTCGTGACCCGGGCGGGGCGCACGATCGCCGTGCCGGCGGTCGGCAACGGCACTGCCTGGTACTGGCACGTGCCGCCGGGATCGCTGCCGATCTACGGCGCCGCGGCGCTGCCGTTGCGGCCCGACGCGCCCGTGCTGGTGGTGCAGGGCGAGGAGGCCGCCGACGCGGCGCGCGATCTCCTTCCGGATCATGTCTGCGTCACCTGGGCAGGCGGTCCCAACGCGGTCAACAAAGCCGATGTCGTGGCGCTCAGCGGCCGCGACATCATCCTGTGGCCTGACAAGGACATGCCCAGCCTCACGGCGATGGCCCGCTTCAGCAATCGGTTGCGCGGCGTGGCCCGCAGCGTTGTGCAGGCCCAGGTGCCGTCATCATGGCCGGCGGGATGGCACTTCGCTCGTCCGCTGCCCGCTGGCGTCACGCCGGACGGGCTGCGGCAGATGGTGCGCGGCATGACGGCGGAGGCGGCGGCGCCGAACGGGGCAGGCCCGCCTTGCCATGATGCGCTCGCGGATGGTCGCTTGCATGAGCCGGCTTGTCCTGGGGCCCGGCCGGAGCCGGCGCCGGCCAGTGGCGCCGCCGCCGCGTCCGCGCCGCTGCCGGACGACGACTGGCCCGCGCCTGATCTCTCCTTCCTGGATGCCCGGCATGGCGATCTCCCGGCCTTCCCCGTCGACGTCCTGCCGCCGTTCTGGCGTGCCTGGACCGGGCATGCCGCCGGCGCTGTCGCCGCGCCGGTCGACTACGTGGCGCTGTCGCTGCTGGCCGTGGCCGCCGGCCTGATCGGCGATGCCCGCGGCATCTGCCCGGTGCCCGGATGGCGCGAGCCGTGCGTGCTGTGGGCGGCGCTGGCGGGGGCGCCGTCGTCGGGCCGCACGCGCGGCATGGACGCGATGCTGCGGCTGGCGCGTGCGCTGGAGCATGGCCTGGGCACGACGGGCGAGGCCGCGTGCCGCCGCCATGCGGCGGCCCGGGAGGCGGCGCGGGCCATCGCCCGTTTGTGGCGCGCCGATGTACGCAACATGGTGATGAACGGGGCGGAACCCGATGATCTGCCGCAGGATGCGATGGAGCCGCCGCTGCCGCGCCGGCTCGTCCTCGATGACCCGTGCATCGGCACCGTGGCCGACGCCTTGCGCGGCAACGCGCGCAGCATCCTGCTGGCGCCCGACGCCCTGGGCGGCTGGCTCGGCCACGTGGCGCGCCAGCGGGCCGGCGCGGATCGGCGCCACTGGCTGAAGGCGTGGTCGGCCCGGCCGTGGACCTTCGCCCGCGCGCGTCCGCTGCCGCTCGACATCCCGCATGCCGCTGTTTCGATCCTGGGCACCCTGAACCCCGGAGCGTCGGCGCCCGACGACGATCTGGCCGCGCGGTTCCTGTTCGTGTCGCCGCGCCGCGCCGAGCTCCGGCCCTGGTCGCCGGCATCGGACGAGGGCGACGCCGCCGCGCTCGATGCGCTGGCGCGCCTGCGCGACATGCCGGCGGCGGCACGTGACGTCACGCTGACGCCCGACGCGCGTCTGTCGCTCGATGCCTTCAGGCGCGCCCACGACGAGGCGCTGGACGGGCTGGAGGGACGCCAGGCCGCGTGGTGGGACAAGGGACCGGGCACCGTGCTGCGCCTGGCGGGGGTGCTGGCGTTCCTCGACTGGGCGGCGCGGCCGGCCGGCACGGCGGAGCCGGCGCAGATACCGGGCTGGGCCATGCGGGCCGCGGCCGGACTCTGGTGGGACTATCTGTGGCCGCACGCCTGCGCGGTGCTGGATACTTCAGGCGACGACGGCCGGCGTCATGTCGGCAAGGTGCTCACGTGGCTGGCGGTGCAGCGCCTGCGCGAGGTCTCGCGCGAGCAGATCCGACGCGATGCCTTGTCCCAGGCGGTGGACGCAGCCGGCGCCGACGCCATCATCGCCGCGCTGGTGGCGGCCGGCTGCCTGCGCGCCGTCGCGCCTCAGTCCAAAGGTCCCGGCCGCCGCCGCCGCCGCTGGCAGGTGAACCCAAGGCTGTGGGATGCTCGCTGTCGTCCTGAGCGCAGCGAAGGACCTTGTGGTGGTTGTCCAGGGAACGGCCGCGTTGGTGATTCGCCCGAAGTATTGGCGCTGTCGTCACCATCGCAGGGTCCTTCGCTGCGCTCAGGACCCGGGGGAAGGGATCCGCGCAATTTGCGCAACCCCATTGCGGGCGACGGTGATGCGTCACTCCTGCCAGGGGAAGCGCGGCGCGAAGAGGTCGACGCTGTAGTGCGACAGCCGGAACGACTCGGTGGCGCTCACCAGCGCGGCGCGGATGCCGGGCTCGAGCGCCGAATGCCCGGCATCGGGCACGATCACGCAATTGGCCTCGGGCCAGGCGCGGCACAGCTCGTCGGCCGTGACGGGTGGGCAGACGATATCGTAGCGCCCCTGCACGATGGTGCACGGCAGATGGCGGATGCGATCGAGCGCCTTCCACGGCCAGCCTTCGGGCAGGAACACCCGGTTGACGAAGTAGTGGGCCTCGATGCGCGACAGTGCCAGCGCGAAGCCGCCGGCCTCGGCCTCCAGCGGGCCCTTGGCGGCCGGATACAACGTCGAGCAGGCGGCCTCGTAGCGGCTCCAGGCGCGGGCGGCCGGCTGGTGCCGGGCGGGGTCGGGGTCGACCAGCCGCCGGTAGTAGTGGCCCAGAACGTCGCCACGCTCGGCGGCCGGCAGGTGCCCGACGAAATCGCGCCACGGCTCGGGGAACACGGTGCGCATGCCCTGGAGGAACCACTGCACCTCCTCGTCGCGCCCCAGGAAGATGCCGCGCAGGATGAAGCCGAGGCAGCGGTCGGGATAGTGCTGGCCATAGGCAAGCGCCAGCGTCGAGCCCCAGGAGCCGCCGAACACCAGCCATTGCCGCACGCCCAGGTGCTGGCGCAGCTTCTCGAGGTCGTCGATCAGGTGCGGCGTCGTGTTGTCGGTGACGTCGCCCAGCGGCAAGGAGCGCCCGGCGCCGCGCTGGTCGAAGATGATGATGCGATAGAAGGATGGATCGAAGAAGCGGCGATGCACCGGCGCCGAGCCGGCGCCGGGGCCGCCGTGCAGGAACACGACGGGCACGCCGTCGGGATTGCCGCTCTGTTCCCAGTAGAGCGTATGGCGGCTGTCGACCGCCAGCATGCCGCTGGCGTAGGGGACGATGTCCGCGAACAGTTCCGACCGTAGCGGGTTCTCCGACCTCGGCATGCGCCTCGTGCTCTCCCGGCAGACGCGCGGCGCCCAGCCGAGGCTGGCATCCGTCGCATTCATGATCGATGCTGATCTTATGCGAATGCCCGGTCGGGTCAAATGCTCCGCACTTCCGTTTGTGCCTGCACCTTCTGTCATCCCGAGCGCAGCGAGGGATCTCCCGCGAATTGCCCACTGTGCGTCTTGCCGCAGGAGATCCCTCGCTGACAGAAGGTGCGATAGATGTGTGAGCACGACGGCCACCTTCGCGAGGAGAAGCAATGTGGCGCATTGTCAGGATCGTCGCGTGCCTGTTTTTCCTGGCGCTCGGACTGGACACCGCCGCGGCTGCGGGCTGCGACGATGCCGCCATCGCCGTGACCGGTGCGCGCGCGCTGGACGGCGACACGTTTCGGACCGACGACGGCCAGGAGTGGCGGCTGGCCGGCGTGCTGGCGCCCAAGCGTGGCGACGGCGCCCGTGCGCCGCTCGATGCCGGCGACGGCAGGCGTTCTCGCGCCTCTCCCGCCGACGACGCGCAGGCGGCGCTGGATGCGCTGGTCCTGCGCCGGGCCCTGCGGCTGATCCCGGTCGGGGCTGCCGCCGATCGCCATGCGCGCCGCCTCGCGATCGCGCGCGACGCGTCCTGCCGGTCGCTGGCCGAGCGCCTCCTCGCCGACGGCCATGCCCGCGTCTATCCCACTTTTGTTACAAGAAGCCTGGTGCCGCCGCTGTATGCTGCGGAGGCCATGGCGCGCGCAGCAACGCGCGGCCTGTGGGCCGACAGCCGATATCGCCTGCTGCATCCGTCCGAGATCGGCGCCCGGTTCGACTCGTACGTCGTCGTCGAGGAGCGACCGCAGTCGGTGATCACCGGCCGTGCCGGCACGACATTGTCGTTCGGCGACGATCGGCGGCGCGATTTCGGCGTGACGATCGAGCCCAAGGTCCGCAAACTGCTGGCTGCGGCAGGCCTTGAGCCTGCCGTTCTTGTCGGGCGGCGCATCCGGGTGCGCGGCTGGTTGCGCAATCGTGGCGGCGTGCCGGTGATCGAGCTAGCGGTGCCGGAGCAGTTGGAGGTGGTCGAGCGATGATTGTGCCAAACCTGGAGCAGCGCCTGCGTCGGGTGCTCTCCTTGCTGCTGGCGGTGCTCGGACTGGCTCTCGTGACCGCCTGCGCGCCCTCGAACGATACGACGGCAACGACGACGGCGCCGGCTGCGGCCCGCGAGGGGCAGCCGGTGCTCGCCGATGCGCAGCGCGCGGCGGCGTTGCGGCGCTATGGCGGTCCCTACACCGAAGGGTCGGTCGCGGGCTACGTCGAGCGCGTCGGCCAGCAGCTCGTGGCGGCCAACGGCCTGGGCACCGGCATCTGGCGGTTCACGGTGCTGAGCTCGCCGCAGGTGAATGCGTTCGCGACCGAGCAGGGCGATGTGTTCGTCACGCGCGGCCTGCTCGCGGTGCTGCAGGACGAAGCCGAGCTGGCAGCGGTGATGGGCCATGAGATGGGGCATGTGCTGGCCCGGCACGCCGCCCAGCGCCGGGCCCAGGAAGCACGGATCTACCAGACGGTGATCGAGGTGGCGCGCAGCA
Organism: Vineibacter terrae; assembly: GCF_008039615.1. Classification (GTDB taxonomy): domain Bacteria; phylum Pseudomonadota; class Alphaproteobacteria; order Reyranellales; family Reyranellaceae; genus Vineibacter; species Vineibacter terrae. Next base: position 14,018 of record NZ_VDUZ01000034.1, read on the forward strand.
CGCGCGATCCGCAATTGGCACTGGCCTTCGCCGAGATGGAACTGGTGCAGGCGCGCGCCTATTCGCGCGACCAGGAATTCGAGGCCGACCGCATCGCCGTCCAGCTCCTGACCAAGGCCGGCTATGATTCGACCGCCGCGGCGCGGTCGTTGCAGCGGCTGCTGGACTACAACGTGCTGCAGGCCCGCGTGCTGGGCCTGCCGCCGGATGTCTTCGATCGGCAGAGCCGCTTCGCCACGCATCCGCGCACGGTCGATCGCGTCGAGGCGGCGCGCATCGCGGCCGGCGGCGGCAATGTCAGCGGCCGCCGCGACAGCGACGCCTACCTCGATGCGCTGAACGGCATGCTGTACGGCGATCCGCCGCAGGAGGGCTTCGCACGCGGCCGGCGCTTCCTGCATCCGCAGCTCGGCTTCGCGTTCGAGGCGCCGATGGGCTACACGCTGCTGAACAGCCCGCAATCGGTGCAGGCGCGAGGACCGGACAACGCCTACATGGTGTTCGGCTGCACCGCGCGCCGTCCTGACGGCAACATGATCGATTCGATGCGTCGCCTGTTTCCGTCGGTGCCGTTGAGCGACGCGCGCACGCTGGTGATCAACGGCTTCGAGGCCGCCACCGGCGTCACGCCCCGCTCCTCGACCAGCGGCGATGTCGATGGCCGGGTCGTGGCCATCAATTTCCCGCCCGGCCTGTGCACGTTCCTGCTGGTGTCGCGCGCCGTCGGGCCGGCGGTGCGCGCCGAGGAGCTGTTCCATGCCGCCCGGACGTTTCGCCGCCTGAGCGCGAGCGAGGTGGCGCAGGCGCGGCCGCGGCGGCTGGTGGTGGTGACGGTGAAGCCGGGCGACACGCCCGAGCGCCTGGCGGCGCGCAGCCCGGCCGATGACGGCTATCGCCTGGCGCGTTTCCTGATGATGAACGGGCTGCAGCCGGGTGATCAGCTGTCGCCGGGACAGCGCGTCAGGATCGTGGTGAGCGAGTGACGGTCTTCGCGGTCGCAGCCGATGCTGCCGATGCCACGCGTGGCCGGGTCGTCATCCCCGGCGCCGGCGACCGGCCCTGCGCCCTGGGCCGCGGCGGTGCGCGCATCGACAAGCGCGAGGGCGACGGCGCGACACCGATCGGCACCTGGGCGCTGCGCCGCGTCTGGTACCGGGCCGACCGGCTGAGCGCGCCGCCGGCGAGCGTGCTGCCGCTGCGGGCGATCGTCGCCAGCGACGGCTGGTGCGACGATGCGTCCTCGCCCGACTACAACCGGCCGGTGACGCTGCCGCACCCGGCGCGCCACGAGCGGCTGTGGCGGGACGACGCGGTCTACGATGTCGTCGTCGAGCTGGGCTACAACGACGATCCACCGGTGGCGGGGCGCGGCAGCGCCATCTTCCTGCATGTGGCGCGTCCGCACTTCACGCCGACCGAGGGCTGCGTCGCCCTGGCGCGCGACGACCTGCTGGCCCTGCTGCGGGCGTGCGACGGCAACGACGCCTTGCGCGTGACGGCTTCGTCGGTCGGGCCGCGCCGCTCCAGCGGCGCCTCTTCGTCTTCCCCACCAGGATAAAGAGCGCCGCTGGAGCGGCGCGACCTGACCGAATGAGCGTCTCGCCGCCACCCGCGGCGGCCGATATACTGCGCCCGTAACCAATGAGAACAGCGAGTCCCCCCTCATGAAGGCTTCCTACGACGTGCTCGGCATCGGCAATGCCATCGTCGACGTCCTGGCGCGCACCGACGACGAGTTCCTGCGGTTCAACCGGCTGGCCAAGGGGGCGATGTCGCTGATCGACGCCGAGCGTGCCGAGGCGCTGTACCAGGCGATGCGCGGCGCCGTGGAATGCTCGGGTGGATCGTGCGCCAACACCATGGCCGGCATCGCCTCGCTGGGCGGCCGGGCGGCCTATATCGGCAAGGTGCGCGCCGACGGCCTGGGCTGGACGTTCCGCCACGACATCCGCAGCGTGGGCGTGGCGTTCGACACGCCGGCCGCGACGTCCGGGCCGTCGACCGCACGCTGCCTCATCTTTGTCACACCCGACGCCCAGCGCACGATGAACACTTATCTCGGCGCGTGCGTCACCCTGACGGCGGCCGACATCGACCCCGTGCTCGTCGGCTCGGCCGCGGTCACATATATCGAGGGCTACCTGTGGGATCCACCGGATGCCAAGGCCGCGGTGGTGAAGGCGATGGACGCCGCGCATGCCGCCGGGCGCCAGGTCGCGCTGACCTTGAGCGATTCCTTCTGCGTCGACCGCTGGCGCGCCGAGTTCCTCGACCTGGTGCGCACCCGGGTCGACATCCTGTTCGCCAACGAAAGCGAGCTGCTGTCGCTCTACCAGGTGAGCACGTTCGACGAGGCCCTGCAGGCGGTGCGCAGCGAGGGCAAGGTCGCGGCGCTGACACGCAGCGCCAAGGGCTCGGTGGTGGTGCGCGGCGAGGAGGTCCATGTCGTGGACGCGGCGCGCGTCGGCCAGGTCGTCGATACGACCGGCGCCGGCGATCTCTATGCCGCGGGCTTCCTGTATGGCTTCACGCGCGGCCTGCCGCTGGCCGAGTGCGCGCGGATCGGCGGCGTGGCGGCGGCCGAGATCATCTCGCATTTCGGCGCCCGACCCGAGACGCCGCTGAAGACGCTGATCTAGGCATGTCGATTTCGGACCGCGCGCGTCCACGCGCGCATCCGCTTGTAGCAAGGCGTAGAGCGGAGACTGTCGCGGCGATCGCGTCGGTGCGCGCGTGGACGCGCGCGGTCCGAAAGAAGAGCTGAGGATTTGCAGTGCGCGATCCTGCGACTCCGGACAAGAAGCAGGGCTGGGTCGACGCGGCCCTGGCCTATCGCCACGGCAGCGTGCGCGCGGCGCTGTTCCTGGGCTTCTCCAGCGGGCTGCCGCTGCTGCTGGTGTTCGGCACGCTGTCGGCGCGGCTGCGCGAGACGGGCGTCGACCGCACGACGATCGGATTCATCAGCTGGGTGGCGCTGACCTACGCCTGGAAGTTCGCGTGGGCGCCCCTCGTGGATCGCCTGCCGCTGCCGCCGCTCACCACCTGGCTCGGCCGGCGGCGCGGCTGGATGCTGGTGGCCCAGTCGGCGATCGTGGGCGGCCTGCTGCTGATGGCCGGCTTCGATCCGCGCAGCGACCTGCAGCCGCTGGTGATCGCCGCCGTCGTGGTCGCGTTCGCCTCGGCGACACAGGACATCGCCGTCGACGCGTGGCGCATCGAGGCGACCGGGCCGGAGCTGCAAGGCCCGACCGCGGGCGCCTATCAGCTCGGCTACCGTATCGCCGTGCTCGCCGCCGGCGCCGGCGCGCTCTACCTGGCCGAGCTCTACAGCTGGCGCACGGCCTATCTCGTCATGGCGGCCCTGGGCCTGGTCGGCGTCATGGCGACACTGCTGATCCGCGAGCCGGCGCCGGCGGCGCCGGCCGGCGATGCGCCGCTGCTTGCCGGGAAAAGCGACTCCATGACGGCGCGGATCGCGGCGTGGTTCACCGCCGCGGTGGTCGGGCCGTTCGCCGATTATTTCCAGCGCATGGGCTGGTTGGGCGTGGCGATCCTGGCCTTCATCGGCCTGTTCCGCATCAGCGATATAACGCTGGGCGTGATGGCCAACCCGTTCTACATCGACATGGGCTTCTCGAAGGCCGACATCGCCACCGTGACCAAGGTCTACGGCTTCTGGATGTCGATCGGCGGCGCGCTGGCCGGCGGCGCCATCGTGGTGCGCTACGGCATCCGCGGGCCGCTGATCTGGATGGCGATGCTGCTGCCGCTCACGAACCTGCTGTTCGCCCTGCTCGCTGCGCGCGGCCGCCCCGACCTGTGGCTGCTGGCCATGACCATCTCGGCCGACAATTTCGTCACCGGCATCTCGGGCTCGGTGTTCATCGCCTACCTGTCGAGCCTGACCAACACGGCTTACACGGCCACGCAATATGCGTTGTTCAGCTCGCTGATGCTGCTGCCGGGCAAGTTCCTCGGGGGCTGGTCGGGCGCCATCGTCGACTGGGCGCAGCTCCATGGCTGGAGCCTGCCGGTGCTGGGCGACCTGCTGGCCTTCGTGGCGCGGGCGCCGGAGCAGCAGGGCTACGTGCTGTTCTTCCTCTACACCACCGCCATCGGCCTGCCGACGGTGCTGCTCGCCATCTGGCTCACCCGGCGCGATCTCTCGCCGGGGAACCCGGACGCCGTGCCCGCTTCATCCGATCAGCAGGCGCCGGGCGCGCGCTCCCAGGGGAGCGCCGCGTCATGAGCCTGCGCCATCTCGACGCGTTGCTGAAGCCGCGCTCCATCGCCCTGATCGGCGCCAGCGCCCGGCCGGGCTCCGTCGGCGCGTTGCTCATGGACAAGCTCGGCGATGGCCGCTTCACGGGCGAGGTGTGGCCCGTCAACCCGAAAGGCCACCTCGAGGCCGGCCGCGCGGCCTTCCGCGATCTGTGCGACCTGCCGGCGACGCCCGACCTGGCGGTGATCGCCACGCCCGGCCGGGTGGTGCCGGGGATCCTCCATCGCCTCGCGCGCCGCGGCGGCAAGGCGGCGATCGTGCTCGCCGACGACCTCGGCGGCGGCGATGAGGCACGTCGCGCCAAGGCCGAGCGCGTGCTGGCCCGCATCGCGCGCCGGCGCGGGCTGCGGGTGCTGGGGCCGGCGTCGGTCGGCTTGCAATCACCCGGCATCGGCCTCGACGCGAGCCTGTCGCCCACGCGGGCGCCGACCGGCGATCTGGCCTTCGTCACCCAGTCGGCCGCGGTGGCCAGCGCCGCGGTCGATTGGGCGGCCGCACGCCGCATCGGCTTCAGCCATGCCGTCACCCTGGGGGACATGGTCGACCTCGATTTCGGCGTGCTGCTCGACTGGCTGGCGCTGGATGAAGGCACCCGTGCCATCCTGCTGCACATCGAGTCGGTCAAGGATGCGCGCTACTTCATGTCGGCGGCGCGTGCGGCGGCACGCGCCAAGCCGGTGATCGTGCTGAAGACCGGCCGCAGCCTCGCCGCCGCCCGGGTCGTGCATGCGCGGGCCGGCGCGATCGGCGGCGATGACGTTTATGATGCGGCCTTCCGGCGCGCCGGCATGCTGCGGGTCGCCGATCTCGATGAGCTGTTCGAGGCGACGGCGACGCTGGCGGCCAATCGGCAGCCGCTCGGCAGCCGGCTGGCCATCCTCGCCAATGGCGGCGGGCTGGGGGTCGTGGCCGTCGACACGCTGCTGGATCTCGGCGGGCGGCTGGCGGTGATCGAGGCCGGTGCGCTGGGGCGGCCGACCTGGGCGCATGGCAATCCGCTCGACGTGACCAGCGATGCCCCGGCCGAGCGTTATGCGGAAGCGGCGCGGGCGCTGCTGGCGGCGCCGTCGGTCGATGCCGTTCTGGCGATCCACGCGCCGTCGCCGTTCGTGCCGGCCGCGGCGCCGGCGCAGGCCCTGATCGACGCGGCGGCCTCCAACCGCAAGCCGGTGTTCGCGAGCTGGGTCGGGGGCGCCAGCCAGGAGGCGGCGCGCCGCCTGTTCGTCGACGCCGGCATCCCCAGCCACGAGACGCCGCGCCAGGCGGTGCGCGGGTTCATGCAGCTGGTGAACTTCCGCCGCAACCGCGAGACCTTGATGGAGACGCCGGCGTCGCAGCCGGAAACCTTTGTCGTCGATACCGTCCGGGCGCGCCAGGTCATCGCGGCCGCGCGCGCCGAGGACCGCCTGGAGCTGACGCCGGAAGAGTCGCTGCGGATGCTGCAGGCGGCGGCGATCGCGACGGCGCCGACCTTCCGCCCGATCGAAGGGTCGGCCTACGACCTTGCCGCCGCGTTGCGCAGCGATCCGATGTTCGGGCCGGTGCTGGTGTTCGGACGTGGCGGCCGCGTCGGCCGGCGCCTCGATGACCGGGCGCTGGCGCTGCCGCCGCTGAACATGGCGCTGGCGCACGACGTGATGATGCGCACGCGCGTCTGGCGGCTGCTGCAGGGCGGCGAGGGCCAGCGTGCGGCGGCGCTCGATGCGCTGGCGCTGACGCTGATCAAGGTGGCGCAGATCGCCGTCGACCTGCCGGAGGTCGAATCCCTGCGCATCGAGCCGCTGCGGGTCGATGCCCGCGCCGCGGTGGCGATGTCGGCGCACATCGTGCTGATGCCGCCGGAACGGACCGGGTCGCGGCTGGTGATCCGCCCCTACCCCAAGGAGCTGGAAAGCACCGAGCGGCTGCGTGACGGCCGCGCCTTCCTGCTGCGCCCGGTGCGGCCGGAGGACGAGCCGCTGCTGATCGACATGTCCGCCCGCATGACACGCGAGGACGTGCGCCTGCGCTTCTTCGCGCCGCTGCCGCGGCTGTCGCACGAGATGGCGGCACGGCTCACGCAGCTCGACTACGACCGCCAGATGGCGCTGGTCGCGCTCGGCGCCGACGCCGACAGTGCACGCCATGCCTGGGGTGTGGTACGCATCGCCGCCGATCCGGACAACGAAACGGCCGAGTTCGCTATCACCGTGCGCAGCGACATGAAAGGGCAAGGCCTGGGATCCCTGCTGATGGAACGCATCACCACCTATGCCCGCGACCGTGGCCTCAAGACGCTCATGGGGTTTGTGCTGTCCGAGAACGAGCCGATGCTGTCGCTGAGCCGGCGGTTGGGCTTCAAGCCCACGCGCGTGCCCGACGAGCCGACCGTTCAGAAAATCGTGCTGCGTCTCTGATGGCCATGCGGCTGCTGCGCTCGCAGGATGCGGTCGCGCCGCGCGATTCACGCCTCTTGCGCCTCGCATCCACCGTTGCTGCCCTGCGTGGCTGGCGACGCTGGCTCCTGGTGGCGCTGCTGGGCACCGGCGCGGGCTTCGCGATGCCGCCCTGGCACGTCTTTCCGCTGATGGTGGTCGGACTGGTCGGCCTGGTCTGGCTCATCGACGGCACGGCATCGGCAGCCGAATCCGGACCACGGCGCCCGCATCGGCAGAGCTTCCTCGACGGGCTGCTCTGGGGACTCGGCTATTTCACCGTCGGCAGCCTCTGGATCATCGAGGCCTTCAGCGTGCCGCCGGCGGATTTCGTGGCCCTGGGCCCGCCGATCGTCGGCGGGCTCGCGGTCGTGCTGGCCATCTTCGTCGGCCTGGCGTGCCTCGCCTGGACCGGGATCGTGCGCCGTGTTCCCGCGCTGGGCCGGGGATGGGCGCGGGTGCTGCTGTTCGCGGCGCTGGCCGCCGTCTTCGAGTGGCTGCGCGGCCATGTGTTCACCGGCTATCCGTGGAACCCGTTCGGGCATGTCTGGGCCTTTGCCGTGGTCCTGCTGCAGCCGGCGTCATGGATCGGTGTCTACGGGCTGAGTGCGATCACGGTGGCGCTGCTGGCGTTGCCGGCCGCCTTGTCCGACGGACGCCATCGGGCGACGGCGATTCTTGCAGTGCTGCTGCTGCTGCCGTTCGCCGCCGCCGCGCCGCGGCTGCTGCTCGCGACGCCGGAACCGGGCGGACCGATGCTGCGCCTGGTGCAGCCCAACATCCCGCAGGGCGAGAAATGGTTGGCGGCCAGGCGCGGCGAGCACATGGCCAGGCTCCTGCAGCTGAGCCTGGCCCAGCGGCCGGAGGCGGTGCGCCATGTGATCTGGCCCGAAACGGCCGTGCCGTTCCTGCTCAACGAGTCACCGGACTACCTGCGTGCCATCGCGGCCGTGGTGCCGGATGGCGGCTACCTGCTGGTGGGCGCGCCGCGCGGGGCGATGACGCCGGCGGAAGCGGCGATCGTCTCGCCCGGCAACCAGGAGCCGGCATGGAACAGCCTGCATGCCGTCGACGCCACCGGCGCGATCCGCGCCACCTACGACAAGGTGCATCTGGTGCCGCTGGGCGAGTACCTGCCGCTGCGCCGCTACTTCCCGATCCTGGCCGACACGATCGGCCGCGGCTCCTTCGAGGCCGGCACGCAGCGCCGCACTATCCGCCTGCCGGGGCTGCCGCCGGTCGGCGTCATCATCTGCTACGAGGCGATCTTCCCGGCCGCCGTGGTCGATCCCGTCGACCGGCCGGCCTGGATCCTCAATGTCACCAACGATTCGTGGTTCGGGGCCTCGAGCGGCCCATACCAGCATTTTGTCAGCGCCCGCCTGCGGGCCATCGAGGAAGGACTACCATTGGTGCGCGTCGCCAACACCGGCATTTCGGCCGTCGTCGACCGGTTCGGCCGGGTGGAGGCACAACTGGGCATGGAAAAAACCGGGGTGATCGATCACAACCTGCCGCCGGCGGGGCCGGCGACGCCGTTTGCACGCTTCGGCGATTGGGCCTTCGCCGCCACCCTGCTGCTGATGGCCTTGCCGCTGGCATGGTCCGCCAGCCGGAACTGAAACCTGCATCGGTCTCATCCGGCCCAATTTGGGGTTTCACGCCTCGCAAGGCGCGAGGGTGATCACAAGAAAGCAACCAAACATATTAAAAAAGGTATTAACAATAGGACAATTTCACGTCACAATAACGATCGTGCGCCTGTTGGCTTAACGCTGAAAAGGCGCACCTGCGATGTACAGTGGGTCGATGCGAAACAAGCTGCACTGACCCCGCACACAGAAGGCGAGCTCGGGACTTTGATCCCGGCGGCGTCACGCCATCTGCCGGGTGGCCGACGACCGGAAGTAAGGGAGTTAAAAAAATGGCAGGTCATCCGGTCGACGTTCACGTGGGGACACGGGTGCGGCAACGCCGAACGCTTCTCGGCATGAGTCAGGAAAAGCTGGGCGAAGCCGTCGGGTTGACGTTCCAGCAGATCCAGAAATACGAACGAGGCGCCAACCGTATCGGTTCCAGCCGCCTCTATGAGTTCAGCAAGGTGCTGGACGTTCCGGTGTCCTATTTCTTCGAGGAGATGCCGGTCAACGTCCTGGTCGGCCCGCGGCGTGGGCGCGGCCGCAAGGGCGGCTTCGCCGAGGAGGGCACGCCGTTCGAGGACGAGAAGGATCCGCTTGCCAAGCGCGAGACGCTGGAGCTGGTGCGAGCCTACTACAAGATCGACGAAGCCAAGGTGCGCAAGCGCATCTTCGAGATGGTGAAAGCGGTCGGCTCCGCCTCGCGTGCCCACAAGCTGGCAGGCTCGGGCAAGCGCAAGTGATGGCAAGCCGCCGCTGCGCACCCTGCGATGGTGGCTGACGATGGTCCCTGACCTGCCGGAGCATGACCGTCGCATGCATGAGCCCCGCTGTCTCTCGCCCCGGTAGAGCGCCATCGGCGCCGCCGTCAGGGCGCTTGCACGTTTCAGGGTGAGGCGGCGTCTTCCATTCGGGCTGCGGCGCGGCTAGACCTGCCGGTCTGCCACGTCGGGGAACGCCATGTCCGCAAGCCCGCTCGCCGCGTTACCGCCGCAACAAGTTGGACCGGCCGTCTGGTATGGACCTGACATGGCACGCCGGACCGACTGGGTTGTGCCGCTGTCGGATGCTGATATCGCAGAGGTCGAGGCGGCGATGGCGCCGCTGGTGGCGCGCGCGGCGGACATTGCGCGCATCACGCGCGCCGACTTCCCCCTGCCGAGCCTGGGGCCGCGGCTGGCGGCGGCGCTCGCGGCGCTGCTGCACGGCCGCGGCTTCGTCGTGCTGCGCGGCCTGCCGGTCGGACGCTACAGTCCGCGCGAGGCGGCGACGGCCTTCTTCGGCATCGGCGCCCATCTCGGCAACGCCCGATCGCAGAATGCCAAGGGCCACGTGCTGGGCCATGTCCGGGACCTGGGCCTGTCCAGCCGCGACCCCAACGTCCGCATCTACCAGACCAACGAGCGCCAGACCTATCACACCGACTCCTGCGACGTGGTCGGCCTGCTGTGCCTGAAGACGGCCAAATCCGGCGGACTCTCGACCCTGGTCAGCTCAAGCGCGATCTTCAACGAGATGCGCCTGAAGCGGCCCGATCTGCTCGAGCTGCTGTTCCAGCCGGTCGCCACCGACCGGCGTGGCGAGGTGCCGGCGGGGATGAAGCCCTATTTCGAGATCCCGGTCTTCAGCTGGCACGAAGGCCACCTGAGCGCGATCTATCAGCGCCAGTACATCGACAGCGCCCAGCGGCTGGATGGCGCGCCGCGGCTGACGCCGCAGCTCATCGCCGCCCTCGACCTGTTCGATACGCTGGCCAACGATCCGGCGCTGAACCTGCACATGGAGTTCAGGCCCGGCGACATGCAGTTCGTGCACAACCACACCCTGCTGCACGACCGCACCGGCTTCGAGGATTGGGAGGAGCCGGAGCGTCGCCGCCATCTGCTGCGCCTGTGGCTGGCCTGCCCGGGCGCGCGGCCATTGCCGGCGGTCTTCGCCCAGCGCTACGGCTCGGTCATGGTCGGCGACCGCGGCGGCATCATCATACCCGGCACCACGGCGCTGAACGCGCCGCTGGAGGCGGTGTGAGCGATGCGCGCCTGCAGGCGATCGTGCGCGCGCACCCGCTGCTGTCCGCCGTCCTCGACCGCTTTGCCGCCGTCGGCTTGCCGGATGCCTGGCTGGTCGCCGGCGCGGTCGCCCAGGGCGTGTGGAATGCGGCGACCGGCCGCGCGCCGACCTACGGCCTGAAGGACATCGACATCGTCTATTTCGACGGCGCCGATCTGTCGGCCGAGACCGAGGCGATGCACGAGGCCCGCCTGCGGGCCCTGTTCGCCGACCTGGCGGTGAAGCTCGACGTCAAGAACGAGGCGCGCGTTCATCTGTGGTATGCCGACGCCTTCGGCAACGGGCTCGAGCCCTACCGGTCGAGCGAGGATGCCATCGGCACGTTCCCGACCACGGCGACCAGCATCGGCATCCGGCCGCAGGGCGATGCGCTGGGCCTGTGCGCGCCGTTCGGTGTCGACGATCTCCTGGCCGGCGTGGTGCGGCCCAACAAGCGGCAGGTCACGCAGGCGGTCTACGAGAAGAAGGTCGCGCGCTGGCGGGCGCTGTGGCCGGAGCTGACCTACATTCCCTGGGATCAGACCCAGCCGCCATCGACGACGTAGTGCTGGCTGGTGCAGGCGGCGGCTTCGTCGGAGGCGAGGAACACGACGAAGCGGGCGACGTCGTCGGGGACCAGCCAGCGCTTGAGGCACTGCGCCTGCAGCATGCGCTGCTCGCCCTCAGGCGTGATCCACAGGCGCTGCTGGCGCTCGGTGCGGATCCAGCCCGGCGCGACGGCGTTCACACGGATGTTGAACGGGCCGTAGTCCCGCGCCAGCGATCGCGTCAGGCCCAGCACGGCCGATTTGGCAGCGGTGTAGACCGCCATGCCGCCCATGCCGGCCATCCATGAGATCGAGGCGAAGTTGACGATGGCGCCGCGCTGCGCCGCCTTCATCGCGGGCAGCACGGCCTGGGCCGCGAAGAACTGATGCCGCAGGTTGACGGCGATCAGCGCGTCCCATTGCTCGGGCGTCACATCCTCGGTGGTGTGGCGCTGGTCGAGCGCAGCGTTGTTGACCAGCACCTCGATCGGGCCGATGCGCGCGCGCAGCGCGTCGATGGCCGCCCGCAACGCCGCGATGTCGGTGAGGTCGGCGTGCTCGAAATGCACCTCGCCGCCCTGCTCGCGCAGCGCCTGCACCAGCGCCGTCGCCGGCTCCTGCTGGATGTCGATGAAGCCGACACGGCTCTTCTGGCGCGCGAAGGCGCGCACGATCGCCTCGCCGATGCCGGTGGCGCCGCCGGTCACCAGCACGGCGCGGCCAGCGAGGTCGGGATAGATGGCTCCAGCCATGAGCACTGCTCCGTTTCCTGTTGCGCGGGGTCAGGCCGCCGCGCCGGGAAGCACATCGGCGTCATGCCCGTAGAGCCAGCCGACTGCGGCGATGGACCGGTCGCCCGCGACGGCTGCCTGGGCGTCGCGTTTCTGCTGATCGACACCGTCGGGCAGGTGGAAGCGCGTCTTGTTGTGGCGCGACATTTCCTGCAGGCGCGTCGTGCGTGGCTTGCGCAACGTCTCATAGCGCGCGAGGGCAGCCGATAGATCGCCAGCGGCCTGGACAAGGCAGGCCGTCAGTGTGGCCCCGTCCTCGATCGACTGCACGGCGCCCTGGCCCATGAAAGGCAGCATGGCATGACAGGAATCGCCCAGCAGCGTCATACGGCCGACTGACCATCGCGGCAGAGGCTCGCGGTCGAACAGCGCCCATTTGAAGGTCTCGTCGACGGCACCGATGATCGCGCGCACGCAAGGATGCCAGCCCTCGAACAGGCGCAGCGCATCGGCGACGTCGCCGCGATCGATCCATGATTCGTGGGTCCAGGAATCTTCTTCGCGTACCGCCACGAAATTCATCAGCCGGCCGCCGGCAACATAGTAGTGCACGAAGTGACCGCCGGGACCCATCCAGCTGTTGGACGTGACTTCCAGGTTCAGCGTCGCCAGCCGCTCGGCGGGCACCAGGCCGCGATAGGCCACACAGCCCGTGAAACGGGGCCTGTCCTCGCCAAACAGGATCTGCCGCACTCTGGAGTGAATGCCATCGGCACCGATGAGGATGTCGCGGCTGATCCGCGTGCCGTTCTCGAAGCGAGCCTCGACGCGATCACCATGGTCGACGGCATCGACAAGCCGGTGGCCGACATGCACCCGTCGGGCCGGAAGCGCGCCGGCGATGGCGGCCAGAAGGTCGGCCCGATGGAAATGGTAGTAGGGCGCGCCAAACGTCCGCTCGACCGTCTCGCCCAGGGGCGCGCGTTGCAACGTGCGGCCGTCATCCCAGCGGCGCTGATGAACGGCGACGGGCCGTACGCCGCGTTGCGCCAGCGCTTCTGCCAGGCCAAGGCGCTGCAGGATGCGCGTGCCGTTCGGGCTGATCTGGATGCCGGCACCAACTTCGCTCAGCGCGCTGGCCTGTTCGTAGACCTCCACGTCGAAGCCGGCATGCAGCAGCGACACCGCCGCCGCCAGGCCGCCGATGCCGCCGCCGATCACTGCAACGGAGAGTCCCGCCCGTGTCATGGATGCTTCTTAGCAACATTCATCGCCGGCGCCTATGATCGCGTCGAAGGATCGAACGAGCGGAGAGATGTGGATGCGCGGACGACATGTATTCATGCAGAGCCTGGAGAAGCACGCCGTGCGCCATATCTTCGGCAATCCCGGCACCACCGAAAGTCCGCTGATCGACAGCCTGCCCGAGTACCCCGGCATCGACTACATCGTGGCCCTGCACGAGGGCGTGGCGCTGGGCGCCGCCAGCTTCTACGCCCAGGCCACCGGCCGCACCGGTGTGGTGAACCTGCATGTCGCGCCCGGCCTGGGCAATGCGCTGGGCATGCTCTACAGCGCGCTCAAGGCCGGCTCGCCGATGGTGGTGACCGCCGGCCAGCAGGATACGCGCATGCGCCTGCGCGACCCGCTGCTGGGGCACGACCTCGTGGCGATGGCCGCACCGGTCACCAAGTGGAGCGTGCAGGCCGAGCGCGCCGACGAGCTGGGGCCGCTGCTGCGCCGCGCCTTCAAGATCGCGAACGACCCCCCGGCCGGCCCCGTGTTCGTGGCCCTGCCCATCGACGTGATGGAGCAGGAGACCAGCGTCGCCGCGATCGGACCCGGCACCTTGTACCGCGCGACACGGCCCGATCCCGAAGGTGTCGCCGATGTGGCGCGCCTGCTGCTGGCCAGCCGCAACCCGGTCATCGTCGCCGGCGATGACGTGGCGCGGGCCGCCGCCACCGACCGGCTGGTGGCGCTGGCCGAGCGTGTCGGCGCGCCGGTATGGGTCGAGGGTCTGCGTGCGCACCTGGCGTTCCCGGCCGCACATGCGCATGCACGCGGCGCCGTGCCGTTCGACGCGGCCACCATCCGCAAGGCGCTCGACGGCGCCGACCTCGTGCTACTGGCCGGCGGTCCGTTCTTCGAGGAGGTCTGGTACGCCGCTGGCGATCCGTTCCCCGACGGCGCCGCCGTGATCCAGCTGGAAGAGTCGCACACGCGCCTGGCGTTCAACTTCGCGCCGCAGGCGGGCCTGGTGGGGCGGATGGACCATCTGCTGCAGGCGGTGGACGATGCCGTCGCCGCCGGCGCGGATGATGGCTATCGCGCCGCGGCCATGCGCCGCGGCGCGGCGCTCAAGACGGCAAAAGAGGCCGATGCCGCGGCCTATCGCGCACGGGTGGAGAAGGCCTGGAGCCGCATGCCGATCTCGATGCCGCGGGCGCTGGCCGAGATCCGTGCCGGGCTGCCGGCCGACGCCGTCGTCGTCGACGAATCGATCACGGCCAATATCGACCTTGCCCGCGCGTTCGACTTCACCCGGCCGGGCGACTACTACAGCGGCCGTGGCGGCGGCATCGGCCAGGGGCTGGCGGGCGTGCTGGGCGTGAAGCTGGCGCATCCCGACCGGCCGGTCGTGGCGATCTCCGGCGACGGCTCGGCGATGTACAGCATCCAGGCCCTATGGACTGCCGCGCATCATGCGCTGCCGATCGTGTTTGTGATCCTGGCCAACCGCGAATACCGCGTGCTGAAGCACAACCTCGACGTCTATCGCCAGCGCTTCGGCGAGCTTGCCAACCATCCCTATCCGCACATGGACCTCACCGGGCCGGCGCTGGGCTTCGTCGACATGGCGCGCGGCATGGGCGTTGCCGGCACGCTGGTGACCAAGCCCGACGACGTGCGCGGCGCCATCGCGCAGGCCGTGGCGTCGGGCAAGCCGCACCTGGTCGAGATCGCGATCGAGGGCAAGCGCTGACCGGGCAGGGAGCGCGTCCCGTCCGCCGCATGGGCGGACGAGGACGCCGACCGGCCGGTTTCAGTCGTCGCCGGCGCTCGCCTTGCGCGCCGCGGCTTCCTTTTCCGCCATGCGGGCCTTGAGCTGCTCCGGCGTGAGACGCACGATGTGCTCGTTCTGATGGGCGAAAATGTCGTAGCCCGTAGTGTCGAGCTCCTCCAGGACGATCTCGCGCGCCAGCACCTTCTGCTTCCAGGCCGCGTGCTCGGCCTCGGCGGCATGGAACTCGGGCATCACGTCCTTGGCGAACAGCTCCAGCGAATCGCAGATGTCCTGGTGGCTGGTCTTGCCGGCCTGGTTGAGCAGGATCACCTGGTCGACGCGGCTGGCCTGGAACTGGCGCAGCTTGCGCCGGATGGTCTCGGGCGAGCCGACCAGGCCCGCCTCCAGCGCCTTCTTCTCCTCGGGGCCGCCGCGCCAGCTCTGGTACTCGCGCCACAGGTCGCTGGTGCCGGGCGCATCGACGCCTTTGCGGCCGTAATAGGAGAGCGCGAACACGAAGAACGTCCAGCCCGCCGCCTTGGCCGCCGCCTCCTGGTCGGTCGGCGCGCACATGAAGCCGGCCACCATCGCGACATTGGGATTGGTGGGGTAGTCGGTGAGCTTGGCCGGATTGTTCAGCAGGTTGTTGTAGTACTTGTGCACCCAGGCGCGCGCCGCTTCCGGTGTCACGAAGGTGAAGCCCAGCGCGCCCATGCCCCATTCGCCGGCCTTGGCGATGGTCTTGATGTTGGAGCAGGCCACCCAAAGCGGCGGATGCGGCTTCTGGTAGGGCTTGGGGATCACGTTGCGGGCCGGGAAGTCGTGATACTGGCCGTGGAATTCCCAGCTCTCCCTGCTGAACATCGGGATGATGGCCTTGACGGCCTCCTCCCAGCGCTCGCGCTTGTCGCGCACCCGCACGTTGAAGGGGTGCAGCTCGGCCGGGCCGGCAGCCTCGCCCATGCCGAGGTCAACCCGCCCACCGGATAGCAGGTCCAGCGTCGCCACCTTCTCGGCTACCCGATGCGGCTGGTTGGTGGTGAGCTGCACCACGCCATGACCCAGCCGGATGCGCCTTGTGCGCTGGCTGGCGGCGCCCAGGAACACTTCCGGCGCCGACGAATGCGAGTATTCCTCGAGGAAATGGTGCTCCACCTCCCAGGCGTAGTCGTAGCCCAGCCGGTCGGCCAGCTCGATCTGGGTCAGCGAGTCCTGCAGCAGCTGGTACTCGCTGCTCGCCGTCCACGGGCGGGGAAGCTGGTGCTCGTAGAAAATGCCGAACTTCATAAGGTGCGATCCTCTCGCCCGGCCATGCAGATCTTGCCGGATTGGATGCTGCCATCCGATACCGCGCAAGACTGGTGATGCCGGCTCTTTCTTGTTCCGAAGCAGACGTTTACATTGCCATGACCGATGTCAAGTTTTTGACGGATTGGTGCGTTTTCTTAGCCCATGAGCTTCAGCCACACCTTCGTGGTGCCTTCCTACAATCAAGCCGACTTCATCGGCAAAACAATCGAGTCTTTGCTCCGGCAGGATTTGCCAGGGTCCGAGATCGTCGTTTCGGAGGATTTCAGTAACGACCATACGATGCAGGTGCTGACGACATTCGGCGACCGCATCCGCATCGTGCGTCCGCCCGAGCACAGGGGGATGGCGTTCAACTGGAACTGGGGTGTCTCGCAGGCGCGCACCGACTGGGTGTCGATCATGGGGGCCGACGACCTGGCCCTGCCGCACTTCGTACGCACCCTGCAGGCCGGCGTGCGCAGAAATCCCGGCACTGTCCTGGCCAGCGGCGACGTGGAGCAGATCGATGGCGCCGGCACCGTGGTGCGGTCGGATGGCACGGTCACTGCACGCCCCGTGACGCATCCGCCGGATACGTTCTACCGGTTGCTGGCTGCGAACAGGGTGCAGGTCGCCGCTCACTGCTTTCGCCGCGATGCGTGGGAGAAGGTCGGCGGGTTCGAAACCCGCCTGCGACTCTACGGCGACTGGGGGCTGTGGCTCAAGCTGGCGCCTCTGGGCGATTTCGTACATGTGCGCAAGGTCATTGCGCAGTACCGCATCGCCTACCGGCCGGGCATCGCCAAGCAACGTCTGCCGGAGTCGCTGCGCGATGACGCCGATGTGCAGTGCCTGCTGATCCCGGAGGTGGCGAAGGCGATGCATGGCGTCAATCCCCAGCGCTTGCGCAAGAGCAGCCGGCAGCGCTTCCACGCCGTGCTGGCCGAGGCCGCGGCCATGCTGTCGGTGTCGGAGCGTGGCTTCGCCGTCGATCTGCTGCGTGACTGGGCGCGTGGCATTGGCGCCGACAAGCAGCTCGAGGCATTCGCGGCCGGCCGGCCTTTATCGTCGGGCTGGCAGGGCAGCGCCATGCGCCGGGGGCTGCGCCAGCTCTATCGCACATTGCGTCCGGCTCGATGATGGTATTCAGTCCGCCGCCATGGGCTTCAGTCACTCTTTCGTCGTGCCGTCGTACAATCATGTCCGTTACGTCGGTGAAACCATCGAATCGCTTCTGCAGCAGGACGCGGCGGGCTCGGAGATCGTCGTCAGCGACGACGGCAGCAATGACGGCTCGCGTGAGCTGATCGAGCGCTATCGCGACCGTGTGCGGATCGTCTATCCGCCGCGCCGCATGGGGATGATGGGCAACTATAACCACGCCGTCTCCCAGGCGACCGGCACGTGGGTGTCGCTGATGGGCTCGGACGACAAGGCGCTGCCGGGCTTCGTGACGGCGGTCCGTGCCGCCGTGGATGCGCATCCCGACGCCGCCCTGGTCAGCGGCAATTTCCAGCACATCGATGGCGACGGCCGTCTGCTGAAATCGGAGAAGGTGCTGTCGGTGAAGGCGTTTGCGCCACCGCCGGAGAACTTCCATACCCAGCTCGTGGCGGTGAAGGTGCATCCGGCGGCCCACGCCTTCCGGAAGACAGCATGGGAGGCGGTCGGGGGCTTCGACGAGACCATGCATCTGTACGGCGACTGGGCCTTTTGGCTGAAGCTGTCCGCTTGCGGCGGCTTCGTGCATCGGCCCGAGTACCTGGCGCAGTACCGCATCGACTACCGGCCGGGCCTGAGCCGCAAGCGGATGCCTGAGGTGCTGGAGGACTCGGCACGCATCGCGCTGGAGGTGGTCCCCGATGTGGCACGCCGGGTGCCGGGCGCGGACCCGGCACGCATCGCGCGCGCCACCCGGCAACATTTCCGCATCCGCCTCGCCGAATGTGCACGCGAGGTGCCGCCCGGCGAACGGGGCTTCGCCGTCGATCTGATGCGGGAATGGGCCGCGGCTGCCGGCGAGGAGGCATTGCTGGATCGCTTCGCCGCCGGCGGCGCGATCGCCGGCGGCTTGCGCGATACCTGGATGTGGCGCACGGCGCGCGCGATGTACAAGGCCGTGCGCTGAAGGACAGGCAGTCGTGCGACCTGCCGGCACCGGGCCGGCAACGCCTTGCCGCCGGCCCGGTGCCTGGGCTAAGGCTGCGTGACCTTGCGTCGTCCGATCGGGAGAGACCCCATGGCTTATGTCGTTCCGCCGCCGCCGACTGTCGGCGTGCCGATCGTCGGAACTTCCGATTTGTTCCCGGTGCGGCGGATCTACTGCGTCGGCCGCAACTACGCCGCTCATGCCCGCGAGATGGGCGGCGATCCCGACCGCGAGCCGCCATTCTTCTTTGCCAAGCCCAGCGACGCCATCGTCGTGGCCGGCGATGCCAACAATCCGGTCCGCATTCCCTATCCGCCGGCCACCAAGAACCTGCATCACGAGATGGAGCTGGTGGTGGCGATCGGTACCGGCGGCGCCGGCATCAGCGTCGAGAAGGCGCTGGAGCATGTCTATGGCTACGCCGCCGGGCTCGACATGACCCGCCGCGACCTGCAGAACGCGGCCCGTGACAAGGGCCGGCCGTGGGACATGGGCAAGGGCTTCGACCAGTCGGCGCCGATCGGTCATATCTATCGTGCGGCGCAGATCGGCCATCCGGCCGCAGGCGAGATCAAGCTCGACGTCTCGGGCAAGACCAAGCAGCACGCCGATCTGAAGGAGCTGATCTGGAGCGTGCCGGAGACGATCGCCTACCTGTCGGGCCTGGTGACGCTGGGGCCCGGCGACCTGATCTACACCGGCACGCCCGAGGGTGTCGGTCCGGTCGTGGCCGGCGACACGCTGATCGGCACGGTCCAGGCGTGCGGCGTCGTGGCGGTGGCCTACGTCTAGGCCGGTGGGCCGCGAGGGATCCTTCCGCATGGTGCATCATTCGGAAAGAACCCTTGCGGCGCTCACGAGGTCGCCGGCTGTGATCGATAACGATTCTGGATCAATCCCGGAAGAATAAACGATTGGAGCAGCAGGAGCGAAGCGCGCCAAGCTGTCCGCCGCGATGGGCGGCGAGCAAGGTTGCGGCGTGTGAGAACGGGACGCCGGCGCAGCCGGTGTCTCGATCGCCCGGTTCTACAATTCAGGAGGAAGTCATGGCACGTCTGCGCTTTGGTGCGTTTCTCGCGCCGCATCATCCCATCGGCGAGAATCCCGTCCTGCAGTTCCGCCGTGACCTGAAGTTCGTCGAGCATATCGACGATCTGGGCTTCGACGAATTCTGGTGCGGCGAGCATCACTCCTCGGGCTGGGAGATGATCGCCTCGCCGGAGATGTTCCTGGCGGTGGCGGGCGAGCGCACCAAGCGCATCAAGCTCGGCACCGGCGTGATCTCGCTGCCCTACCATCACCCCTACAACGTCGCGCAGCGCATGGTGCAGCTCGACCACATGACCGCCGGCCGCGCCATCTTCGGCTCCGGTCCCGGCGCCCTGCCGTCGGACGCGCACACGCTGGGCATCGATCCCATGGTCCAGCGCGATCGCCAGGACGAGGCGATCGGCATCATCCGCCGCCTGTTCAAGGGCGAGCGTGTCACCCACAAGACCGACTGGTACACCCTGCAGGACGCCGCGCTTCAGCTGCTGCCGGTGCAGGAGGACATGGAATTCGTCGTCGCCTCGCAGATCAGCCCTTCGGGCATGACCCTGGCCGGCAAGTACGGCATCGGCATCATCTCGCTGGGCTCGATGTCGGAGCAGGGGCTGCTGTCGCTTCCCACGCAGTGGGGCTTCGCGGAAGCCGCGGCCCAGAAGAATGGGACGACGGTCGATCGCAAGCAGTGGCGCGTGCTGCTCAGCTGGCACATCGCCGAGACGCGCGAGAAGGCGCGCGAGGAAGCCAGGCACGGCCTGATGCGCTGGCACAACGAGTACATCGTCGGGACCCTGCAGCGGCCGGGCGCGGAGCCGTTCAGCTCGCCCGACGACGCGGTCGACAAGACGGCCTTTGTCGACGGCGCCGCCTCGGTGATCGGCACGCCCGACGACCTCGTGGCCATGATCAAGTCGGTGTACGAGAAGAGCGGCGGCTTCGGCTGCGTGGTCGGCTTCGTGCATGACTGGGCCAATCCCGAGAACACCATGCGCAGCTGGGATCTGGTGGCGCGGTACGTCGTTCCGCAGGTCAACGGCTACGTCACGAAGCTGCGCGAGTCGCAGAAATTCCTGATCGAGAACCGTGCCGTGTTCGAGCGCGCGAACCAGGCGGTCATGGCCAAGATCATGGCGAACAGCGCGGCGGCGGAAGCGCTCAAGGTCACCGCCTCGCCACGCTTCGCGGCGGCATCCGCCGCCGTGCCGAAATTCGGCGACACGAAGACGCGCGCCAAGTAGCTGATGGAGCATGGCCGGAACGGGTCACACGGCGACGCGCTCCGGCCTTGCCCGCTCTGCCTGATCGGTCGGCTTCGAAGCAGCCGCCGGCGGGCACGGGAACTGTGATGTGGCGGCGGAATCTTATGCCCAGCTGACGGGCACCGCTGTATGGTCTGCTGACTGACAATTCCCGCGGGCGTTGCCCTGCGGGTTCCGGGACCGGCGGGAAGTTTCCCGAAGAGACGAGCCATGTCATGAAGCAGATCACCCTTCCTGGCACGGACCTTCGTGTTTCCCGCTTCTCCTTCGGCACCGCCAGCCTGCTGCGGGTCGGATCTCAGCGCGAACGGCATCGATTGCTGGCTGCAGCGTACGACAACGGCTTCACGCACTTCGATACGGCTCCCTACTACGGCTTCGGTGTGGCCGAGCATGATCTGCGCGCCGTGCTGGCGGCAAGGCCGGAAGCGACAGTTGCGACGAAGGTTGGACTTTATTCCCCGGCCGGTGAGCAGCAGCCGGCCCCGCTGGTCGTCTTGCGCAAGGCGGTGGGGAAGATCATCCCGGCAGTCTCGCGACCGATCGTCGACTGGAGCGTGGAGCGGGCGCGCGTGGCCCTGTCCGCGAGCCTTCGGAGGCTCGGGCGTGAACGCGTCGATCTGTACCTGCTGCACGAACCTGAGCTGCATCTGCTCGACACCGACGAGTGGCTGCGCTGGCTCGAGGGCGAACGCGACCGGGTCAGGTGGTTTGGCATCGCGCTCAACACCGCACGGCTGGGGCCCTTCGTTCAAGAGGCGAGTCCGCTTGCGCCAGTCATCCAGACGTTCGACAGCACGTCCGCTCGCGAGGCCGATATCGTGGTCAACGCCGGCCGGCCCCTGCAGATGACCTACGGCTACGTGTCGGCGGCGCGGCAGGAAGAGAGATTTGATATCAACGCGCTTCTGGGTGGAGCATTGCAACGCAACCGGACCGGCAGCATTATTGTCAGCACGCGCAAGATCGACCGGTTGGCGCAATACGGCGACATCGCCGCAAGGTCTGACACGGGGGATAGCTAGACCTCAATAAAGAACGAAAAGTTGGGGGAGCAAATGATCCATGACCTGGGGGCCATGGCCGGCGAAGCGCGTGAGCGTGTCTGCGATGTGCTGGTTGTCGGCGGTGGGATCGCAGGACTTCTGCTGGCCACGCGGCTCTCGAGGCTGGGACGGCATGTGATCATTGCCGAGTCCGGCGCCAGGTCGCAGCCAGCCGAGACCCACCCGCTCAACGAGGTCGTGCAGCTGGGCACCGTCTACAGCGGCGCGACGGCAGGACGGTTCCGCTGCCTGGGTGGGACATCGAGCCGCTGGGGTGGCGCCATGCTGCCGTTCATGGCTGAGGACATCGCGCAGCCCGTGCCGGGCTGGGACGTCCGATGGCCCATTTCTCTGACGGATTTCACAGCCTACCAGCACGAGGTCGAGGCGCTGTTCGATCTGCCGGGCAGCCCGTACGAGGCGCCGCAGATCATGGCGGCGCGCGATGGTTCCGAGAGCACCTTCGTGCCGCGGCTGGGCAAGTGGCCGGCGTTCAAGCAGCGCAACGTCGCCTCGCTCCTCAATCGCGAGATCGCGGCCAGGAACGGGCCTGAGATCTACCTCAACGCAACGGTCACGCGTTTCGAGCTCGACCCGGCCGGCCGCCTCGTCGCCGTGGAAGCGCAAGGCGGCCGTGCCCGGCTGCGCGTGCGTGCCCGCAACACGGTGCTGGCGGCGGGCGCGATCGAGAGCACCCGCCTGCTGTTGCTGGCTGACCGGCAGCACGACGACCGGATCTTCGCACCCGATGGCGTCCTGGGGCGCTATTTCCACGACCATCTGTCGGCGCCTACGGCGAGGCTCACCGTCACGGACCGCAAGGCGCTGAACCGCGTCACGGGATTTCGCTTCGAGGGCAGGGCGATGCGGAATCTGCGGTTCGAGCCTACCGGCAAGCTCCGGGCGGCCCACGGCCTGCCGGCGGCATTCGGGCATATCGGGTTGTCGACGCAAGCGCCGACCGGGTTTGATGCGCTGCGGACGTTCTACCGCAAGCTCCAGCGCGGGGAGCGTCCGGCGACCGGTGATGCGGCAGCCCTTGCCGTTGCGCTGCCATGGATCACCCGGGCCGCGTGGTGGCGCTATGTCGAAAAGCGTCTGCTCTTTCCTGACGGAGCGAAGTTTGACCTGCACATGGTCGTCGAGCAGGAGCCGCACGCCGGCAACCGTATCGGCCTGTCGCATGATCAGCGCGACGTCTTCGGATGTCCCCTGGCGACAATAGAATGGCGGGTTGGCGAGGGAGATGTCGCCAATGCCGTTGCTGTTACCCGCCATTTCAGGGCGGCATGGAATGCGAGCTCGCTGGCGCGGCTCGCCAGCATCGAGGCGCTGCCTGCTGACATGGTCGGCGAGATGATGTCAGCGGGTGGCGGCATCTATCACCCCGGTGGCACGGTACGGATGGGCATCGACGCCCGATCCGGAGTCGTCGACAGCAACCTGCGGACGTTCCGAATCCCCAACCTGAGCGTGGTCTCGACCGCTACCTTTCCCAGCGGCGGCGGCGCCAATCCCACGATGATGTTGATGATGGCAGCGCTGCGCGCGGCCGACCAGCTCGGGCGGCATGCAGCGTGACGGCGCCGCTCAGTAGCGCAGCTTGTCCGGCTTCGCCTCCCAGGCCGAGAACACGGCGCGGGCTTCGTCCGACGGCAGATGCACGAAGGTCAGCGAGCGGGCGCCGGGCGGCAGCGGCACCTCGCGATAGATGAAGTCGTCGTCGAAGCCGATCGCGGCCGCATCCTGGCGCGTGTTGGCATAGACCACGCGATCGGGGCGCGCCCAATAGATCGCGCCCAGGCACATCGGGCAGGGCTCGCAGCTGGTGTAGATCGTGCAGCCGCGCAGCTCGAAATGGCCCAGCGCCTGGCAGGCGGCACGGATGGCGGTGATCTCGGCATGGGCGGTGGGATCGTGCGCCGTGGTCACCTGGTTCCAGCCGCGCGCGATGATGGCGCCGTCACGCACCACCACGGCGCCGAACGGGCCGCCCAGGCCGGCCTCCATCTTCTCGCGCGACAGCCGGACCGCCTCGCGCAGGAAGGCGTCATCGCCCGCGGTGGCGTCGGCAGCCGCCATCACAGCTCCTGCGTGTTGAACGTGTCGCAGCCGCGCAACTCGCCGGACTGCAGGCCGCGCTGGAACCAGCGCTGGCGCTGCGCCGACGTGCCATGGGTGAAGCTCTCGGGCTGCACGTAGCCGCGCGCCTGGCGCTGCAGGCGGTCATCGCCGATCGCCGCCGCCGCCGTCAGCGCCTCCTCGACATCGCCGGGCTCCAGGATCCGGCGCCGCTGGTTGGCATGGAAGGCCCAGACGCCGGCCAGGCAGTCGGCCTGCAGCTCGACGCGCACCTGCACGGCGTTTGCCTGGGCCTTGCTCATGCGGCCCTGGGCCTCCTGGACCTTGCGCAGGATGCCCAGCAGGTTCTGGATGTGGTGCCCGATCTCATGGCCGATCACATAGGCCTGGGCGAAGTCGCCAGGGGCGCCGAAGCGCCGCGCGAGCTGATCGTAGAACGACAGGTCGATGTAGAGCCGCTGGTCGCCGGGGCAGTAGAACGGCCCGACCGCCGCATCGGCCATGCCGCAGGCCGACCGGACGGCGCCTGAGAACAGCACCAGCGTCGGTTTGCTGTATTGCCGGTTGGCCTGGCGCGGCAGCTGGTCGTCCCAGATCTCCTCGGTGCTGCCCAGCACCCGGGCGACGAAGCGGCGCATCTCGTCGTCACGGCCAGCCGGCGCACGCGAACCCTGCTGCTGGCCCTGCGGCACCGGCCGCATCTGCGGCGGCGCCGGCGCCGGCTGGTACTGGCCGCCGCCACCGCCGCCGCCCAGCAGCGACATGGGATCGATCCCGAAGAACAGGGCGGCCACGACGATGATCACCAGGCCGAGGCTGCCCCCGCCCAGTGGAATTGGGATGCCGCCTCCGCCGCCGAAGCCGCCGCCGCCGAAGCCACCGCCCATCGGTCCGCCGCCCGTGGCGTCGGTGTCCCGAAGATCCTCCACGTTCTGGCTTTCAGGCGTGTCGTCGAGCCGCATGGCAACCTCCGTCGGCTCCAGTATAGCCGGACTCGTCGTATCCCTGTCAGCGCCACAATGTTCGCGGCACGTCAGTGTTTCGCGCTAGAATGCGCACTATCGCCTTCGAGTATTTTTATGTCGAGCAAAAGCCCTTCGAAGCCCTCACGCAGCTACATGCTGGCGGTCGATGACAACGTCTTCCTGCGGCGCGACGAGATGCGCGGCATGCGTTTCGCGCTGGAATACGACAAGGCCGAGCTGATCCTGCGCGACTGGAAGATCCGCTCGACCATCATCGTCTTCGGCAGCGCCCGCGTGCCATCCCCCGAGCAGCTCGACGCCCTGCGCAAGTCGGCCAACGGCAAGTCGGACGTGGCGCGGCTCGACCGGCTGATGGCGCTGGCACCGTACTACGAAAGCGCCCGTGCATTCGCACGCCTGGCCTCCGAGCAAGGCGGCGCGCTGGCGCTGAAGGACGGCGAGCGCTTCAATGTCATCGCCACCGGCGGCGGCCCGGGCATCATGGAGGCGGCCAACCGGGGCGCCGCCGATGCCGGCGCCCCGTCGATCGGGTTCAATATCGTGCTGGCGCACGAGGAGAAGCCCAACGGCTACTCGACCTCGGATCTGACCTTCCAGTTCCACTATTTCGCTATGCGCAAGATGCACTTCGCCATGCGGGCGCGGGCACTGGCGATCTTCCCGGGCGGCTTCGGCACCTTCGACGAGCTGTTCGAGATCCTGACCCTGCAGCAGACCGGCAAGGGAAGGCGCGCACCGGTGGTCCTGGTCGGGACGGATTTCTGGCGCAAGGCGGTCGATTTCGACTTCCTGGTCGACACCGGCGTGATCGCGGCCGCCGACGTCAAGCTGTTCGATGTCGTCGATACGCCGGAACAGGCGTGGCAGTCGCTGGTGGCGCGCGGCGTGCTCGATCCCAACGGCTTCGTCTGGCCACGCCGCGCCAGCAAGGTGTGATTCGGGCCGCGCGCGGCCGCAGCGTCACTGCTCCTTGGGGGCGTGCTTGCCGAGGATCCGTTGCAAGGTGCGGCGGTGCATGTTGAGGCGGCGGGCCGTCTCGGAGACATTGCGGTCGCACTGCTCGAACACACGCTGGATGTGCTCCCAGCGCACGCGGTCGGCCGGCATGGGATTCGACGGTGGCGGCGGCAGGCGCGTGCCGGTCGCCATCAGCGCCGCCTCGATCTGGTCGGCGTCGGCCGGCTTGGCGAGGTAGTCGATGGCGCCTTCCTTCACCGCTGCGACGGCGGTCGCGATGTTGCCGTAGCCGGTCAGCATCACGATGCGGATATCGGGCCGCGCCTTGCGCAGCGCGCTCACCAGCTCCAGCCCGCTGCCATCGCCCAGCCTCATGTCGAGCACGGCGAAGCCCGGCGGCTTCTCGACGTGGGCCATCGCCTCGGCCACGCTGCCGGCGGCGATCACGGTGTAGCCGCGCTGCTCCAGCGCCCGCGCCAGGCGCGTGCGCAACGGCGCATCGTCGTCGGCGATCAGGATGGTGCGCTCGGCAGCCTTGTCTGTCGTGGCATCCTGCGTCAATCATCCCTCCCTGGCGCGATACCCAGGCCGATACAGCCCGCGCGGCCGGGCGCCCAGCCTATGCGTGGTTACATTATGTATCCCGGAACACCGGGTTGCGCCAGCGTACGGTCACCCGGGCGCCGCCGCCTTCCGGCGTGGGCTGGTTGCCGAACTGCACGGCGGCGCCGGTGCGCTCCAGCAGCGTCTTGGCGATGAACGTGCCCAGTCCCATGTGTCCGTGGCTGCCGGCACGGGTCGAGACGAACGGCGAGCCGAGCTCGTCGAGCAGCATTTCGGGAAAGCCAGGTCCGTCGTCCGCAACCTCGACCTCGACCCAGTCGCGTGTCCAGCGGGTCGTCACCGTCACGCGCTGGCGCGCGAAACCAGTCGCGTTGTGCACCAAGTTGCCGATGCCCTGCAGGAACTCCGGGCCGCGCACCATCACCGGCGGCGCGTCGGGCGCGTCGGCCGCGGCCTGCATCTGCAGGTAGGCGATCTCGACCGTGCCATCGTCCCACGGGTCGGCGGCAGCCTCGACCAGGGTCGGCACCGACACCACGCTGTAGGCTTCCGAAACGTCGATCGTGGGATCGACGGTCAGCCGGGCGAGGATGGTGCGGCAACGCTCCGACTGCTCGACCAGCAGCTCGACGTCGGGCTTGAGCGGATCGTCATGCTCGACCTCGCGCTGCATCTCGCGCGCCACCAGCGAGATGGTCGACAGCGGGCTGCCCAGCTCGTGCGCCGCAGCGGCGGCCAGCGCGCCCAGGGACGCCATGCGCTGCTCATGCGCCAGCGCCGCCGACGCCGCCGCCAGGGCGTCGCCCATCTGGCGGGCTTCCTCGGCGACCCGCCATGTGTAGACCGCGATCAGGATGATCGAGAGAGTCAAGCTGGCCCAGATCGCAACCATGTAGATCGGCGGCAGCTCGGGCGGCGGCCCGTCCCACGGCAGCGGGAAATGGAACACCGCGACGAAGCCGGCGCACAGGGTCGACAGCGCCGACAACACCACCACGCTGCGCACGCCCAAGGTCGAGCCGGCGATCGCGACTGGCGCCAGCATCAGCAGCGAGAACGGATTGGAGATGCCGCCGGTGAAGAACAGCAGGAAAGTGAGCTGAAGCGTGTCGAAGCCCAGGAATACCGCGGTCTCACGGTCATTGAGCCGCGTGGCGCCCGGCTGGCTGAGCTCGAAGCCGAGATTGAGCGCCGCCGACAGCGCGATCGCCGCCGCCACGGGGATCACGGGGTAGCTGAAGGCAAGGCCCCAGGTGACGACGCCGGCGGTGAACGCCTGGCCGGCCACAGCGATCCAGCGGATCAGGACCAGCGAGCGCAGCCGCACGCCGCCGCGGGACTGCAGGCGCCCCGCGATCTCCTCGAGCGTTGGCGGCGCCGGCCGGCGCGGGCTGGGCACCGGCGATACGGACTCGCGTCTTGGCTCGGCTTCCGGAGGGAGGTCCTCGGTCACTGCCATCGGGCGATTATGGCATAGCTTTTCACCGCTCCCGCAAGCGCTACGCGCTTCACACATCCAGTCTCAGAGAGCTTGCGTCCCGAAAAAATCGGACTGTCATCCCGAGCGCCAGCGAGGGATCTCCCGCGAAAGACGCACGGTGCGCCATTCGCAGGAGATCCCTCGCTGGCGCTCGGGATGACACTGAAGATGTGTGGATACCGTAGCCCGCAAGCGGGAGAGCAAGCAGCTAACCCTCGAAATCGCCTGCCAGCGCGGTGCGCACGGCGTCCGGCATGACCGCCATGTGGCCGTAGTTGGGATGCGAGAAGCCCACGACCACCTCCTTGCCGGGCTGGCGGAAGGCCGCGATCTGCGACGGCGAGAAGGGGAAGTGCACGAAATGCACCGACGACGCCTTGCCCTCGGCGTTGGTGCGGTCCTGGTCTTCCTCGGCGAGGCCCTTGATGGTCTCGCCGCCGACCCGCAGGTACATCGTGTGCTCGATGCCGCCCAGGGTGGCCAGCACCCGCGTCCGGCGCACCGGCTCGTCGATCTCGATCATCACCGTGGCCGTCAGCTCACGCCCGTCGGGGATCAGCGGGTTGTAGGCCGCAAGCTCGTCCGGGATCTGCTCGGCGCCGCCCTTCTCGATGAAGAGCATCTCCTGCACCTGGTGCAGCATCGTGTCGAAGCTCTCGAAATAGAAGGTGGCGAACGGGCCGACCTCCAGGCGGCGGTTGCGCTTGATCTGGGTGAGGGCACGGCGCCGCTCGGCACGCACCTTGGCGTACTCGGTCAGCGGCAGGATGTCGGCTGCGGTGATCTTGCGCATGGCGGTCCTCAGACGGTGAGGCCGTACGCCTTGGCGAACAGCTCGATGGGGTGGTGGGCGCGGGTGGGCTTGGGCGGCTCGCCGTCGGCAGCGCTCATCTGCATGACCTGCAGCAGGTGATCGGCGGCCAGCGGGCATTCGGAGGCGATATGGGCGTGGCCGTCGCGCAGGGCCTGGCGTGCTGCCGGCCGCCCGACCTTCACGGCGATGTTGAAGTTCTCGCGGCGCGCGCCCCACACGCCGCCATGGCCCGAGCAGCGCTCGATCACCGATACCGATGCGTCCGGGATCAGCCGCATCAGCTCGGCCGCCTTGGCGCCCATGTTCTGCGCGCGCGCGTGGCAGGCCAGATGCACCGACACGCCGCCGTCGAGCTTGCCCAGGCCCGGCGCCAGGCCTTCGGTCTTGGCGATGTCCACGATGTACTCGGTGATGTCGTACGTCGCCTTGGCCAGGCGCTTCAGGGTCTCGTCGCCGGGCAGGATCAGCTGCCATTCGAACTTCAGCATCAGGGCGCAGGACGACGTCAGCGCGATCACGTCGTAGCCCTTGTCGATCCAGGGCACGAGGGCGGCGGAGACGTCACGCGCCGCGTCCGCCACGGATGCGATATCGCCCAGCTCCAGCTTGGGCATGCCGCAGCAGGCGGGATGCACCACCTCGGTCTCGATGCCGTTGTGCGCCAGCACGGCGCGCGTGGCGGCGCCGATATCGGTGTTGTTGAAGTTGCCGTAGCAGGTCGCGTAGAGGACCGCCTTGCGCTTGCCGTAGGCCGGCGCGGCGGTGTTGAGCGTCAGCGTCTCGCGGCGCGCGCGGTTGAGCAGCGTCTCGTCCGCATAGCGCGGCAGGTGGGCGCCGTGATGGATTCCGGCAACGCTTTCCATCAGGCCGCGCGTCGTCCTGTTCTTCTCGTCCGTCGCCCAGTTGGCCAGGCCGGAGGCGAGGTTCGCGAGGCGGCCGTTGCGGTCGGTCTCGGCCATCTGCCGCTGCATGAACGGGGTGCCGCGCTTCTTCGCCTCGACCGCGCGATAGCGCAGCATCAGGTGCGGGAAATCCAGGTTCCACGCATGCGGCGGCACATAGGGGCACTTGGTCATGAAGCACATGTCGCACAGCGTGCAGGCTTCGACGACCGGGCCGAAATCGTCGCTCTTCACGCCTTCGACCTCGCCGACATCGGTGGCGTCGACCAGGTCGAACAGGCGCGGGAACGAATCGCAGAGATTGAAGCAGCGCCGGCAGCCGTGGCAGATGTCGAACACCCGCCGCATCTCGGCATCGAGCTTGGCCTCGTCGTAGAAATCGTCGCTGGTCCAGGCCAGCGGATGACGGGTAGGGGCTTCGAGGCTGCCTTCGCGCATGGCGGGTCCGCACAATCAGAACGGCCGCCACACCCCGTGCGCGCCGGGCACGGAAGTTCGCGGCAGCAGAATGAACGGTTTGGCGGCGCAAGCCCGCGGCGGCGCAGCACGCCGCCGCGGGGCAAAGCGCATCAGAGCGTGTCGAGCGCCTTCTGGAAGCGGCCGGCGTGGCTCTTCTCGGCCTTCGCCAGGGTCTCGAACCACTCGGCGATCTCGTCGAAGCCTTCCTCGCGGGCGGTGCGTGCCATGCCCGGGTACATGTCGGTGTACTCGTGCGTCTCGCCGGCGATCGCGGCCTTCAGGTTGTCCGAGGTGCCGCCGATCTTGAGGCCGGTGGCCGGGTCGCCGACCGCCTCGAGGAACTCGAGATGGCCGTGGGCGTGGCCGGTCTCGCCTTCCGCCGTCGAGCGGAACACGGTCGCGACGTCATTGTAGCCCTCGACGTCCGCCTTCTGGGCGAAGTACAGGTAGCGGCGATTGGCCTGGCTTTCGCCGGCAAAAGCCGCCTTCAGGTTGCCTTCGGTCTTGGAACCACCAAGCTTGCTCATCGAATGTCTCCCTCTCAACGGCGGCGGTCAGCCGCCCGCCTTGCCGCGCGCAGTGCCCCCTGGGGCAGGGAGCATGCAATCAACAGGCGGCGGCCCTGATGTCCGCAGGCGGCCGCCCCGCCGTTTATAGGAAGGCGGCCGATACCGGTCAACAGTTTAGAGCTATTCTAAAAAAGACGAGCGGCCGGTTCTTAGCGGCGCACGCGCACCACGACGTCCACCCGCTCGACATTCATGCCGGCCGGGGCGTCCGGCAGCTGTGTGATCGTCACCCGGTCAGCGGGAATGTCGAGCAGCGTGCCGTCATCCTCAATGTAAAAATGATGATGGTCGCCGACATTGGTATCGAAATAGAGCCGGCCGGGCCCGACCAGCACCTCCCGCAGCAGTCCGGCGGCGGTGAACTGGTTAAGGGCGTTGTAGACGGTCGCCAGCGACACCCGCGCACCACGCGCCGCGGCCTCGGCATGGAGCTCCTCGGCCGTCACATGGCGGTCGATCCCGCTGCCGAACAGCAACGTCCCCAGGGTCAACCGCTGGCGGGTCGGTCGCAGGCCGGCCGCCCGCAGGCGGTCGACGATGGCAGGGTGGCCGGACATGATTCGTCCTTCTTACGCCAAGGCGGCGGCATTGCCTAGGCCGGATCGTCACGGTGCCGGGCCCGGGCCCCGGACCGCCGGCTAGGGGCTTGACGGGGCGGGGGAATTGTCTGTTTCCGGGCAGCACCCTATCTGTTAGAACGCCCGCGAAACGTTCGACTGCCGGCTCGGGTGACCGGCGTTGGCCCATGGACCGCACGTGACCAACAAAAGCAGCTACAATTACGAGGACTTGATCCAGTGCGCCAAGGGGCTGCTGTTCGGCCCCGGCAATGCGCAGCTTCCCCTGCCGCCGATGCTGATGTTCGACCGCATCGTGCATATCGGCAACACAGGCGGGAAGTACGGCAAAGGCGAGGTTGTCGCCGAGCTGGATGTGAAGCCCGACCTCTGGTTCTTCCCGGTGCATTTCCAGGGTGATCCGGTGATGCCGGGCTGCCTCGGCCTCGACGCGATGTGGCAGCTCGTCGGCTTCTTCCTGGGCTGGCTGAAGGCGCCCGGCCGCGGCCGGGCGCTGGGCGTCGGCGAGGTGAAATTCAGCGGCATGGTGACGCCGGCGATCCGCAAGGTCACCTATCGCATCCACTTCAAGCGCGTGATCCTGCGCAAGCTGGTGCTGGGTATCGCCGACGGCATCGCGGAGGCAGACGGCACGCCGATCTTTGAAGCGACCGACATGAAGGTCGGTCTCTTCCAGCCGCAGGCGGCCTGACATGCGGCGGGTTGTTGTCACCGGCCTCGGGATCGTCTCCAGCATCGGCAACAATGCCGGCGAGGTGACGGCGGCGTTGAAGGAAGGCCGGTCGGGTATTGAATTCGCGCCGCAGTACCGCGACCTGGGCTTCCGCTGCCAAGTGCACGGCACGCTCAAGGTCGATCTCGACGCCACCGTCGATCGCCGGCTGCGCCGGTTCATGGGCGACGGCGCCGCCTATGCCTGGCTGGCGATGAAGGAAGCGATCGCCGACGCCGGCCTCGGCGACAAGGACATTTCCAACGAGCGTACCGGCCTGATCGCCGGCTCCGGCGGCCCGACCACGGGCGCCATCGTGCAGGCCGCGATCACCACCAGGGAAAAGGGTCCCAAGCGGATCGGCCCGTTCCAGGTGCCACGCGCGATGTCGAGCACCGTGTCGGCCAATCTCGGCACCGCCTACAGGATCAAGGGGCCGACCTACTCGATCACGTCGGCGTGCTCGACCTCGGCGCACTGCATCGGCAACGCGGCCGAGACGATCATGCTGGGCAAGGCCGACCGCATGTTCGCCGGCGGCGGCGAGGAGCTGGACTGGACTCTCTCGGTGCTGTTCGACGCCATGGGCGCGATGTCGTCGAAGTACAACGACACGCCGGCACGGGCCAGCCGGGCCTATGACCGCGACCGCGACGGCTTCGTGATCTCGGGCGGCGGCGGCATCGTCGTGCTCGAGGACTACGAGCTCGCCAAGGCACGCGGCGCCAAGATCTATGGCGAGCTGGTCGGCTATGGCGCCACCGGCGACGGCGCCGACATGGTGGCGCCATCGGGCGAGGGCGCGGTGCGGGCCATGCGGCTGGCGCTCGACGGCTTCGGCGGCGCCCGCGGCAACCGCCGGGTCGACTATATCAACTCGCACGGCACCTCGACACCCGTGGGCGATATCACCGAGCTGGGCGCGATCCGCGAGGTGTTCGGCGAGGATCTGCCCAGGATCAGCTCGACCAAGTCGCTGACCGGCCATAGCCAGGGCGCCACCGGCGCGCACGAAGCGATCTACTCGCTGCTGATGCTGCGTGACGATTTCGTGGCCGCGTCGGCCAATATCGAGAACCTCGACCCCGGTGCCGAGGGTTTCCCCATCGCCCGCCAGCGCATCGACGAGGCAGGGCTGGAGACGGTGATGTCCAATAGCTTCGGCTTCGGCGGCACCAACGCGGTCCTCGTCTTCCAGCGGGTGGGGGCATGACCCGGCCTTCCGACCGCCCGATCCCGCGGGCACCCGATTCAGGCAACGGCGGCGGCAATGGCCGTGTCTCGACCGCCGGTCCAGCGGCGGCACGTGCGGCCGGCCTGATGATCGGCCGCAAGGGCCTGATCATGGGGGTCGCCAACGACCGCTCGATCGCCTGGGGCATCGCCAAGGCGTGTCATGCCGCCGGCGCCGAGCTCGCCTTCACCTACCAGGGCGACACCTTCGGTCAGCGGGTCAAGCCGCTGGTGGAGTCGATCGGCGCCAAGATCGTGGTGCCCGCCGATGTCGAGGACGAGGCCAGCCTCGATGCGTTGTTCGGCACGCTGACGCGGAGCTGGGGCACCCTCGACTTCGTCGTGCACGCCATCGCCTACTCCGACAAGGACGAGCTGAAGGGCCGCTACGTCGACAGCACGCGCGCCAACTTCCAGCGCAGCCTCACCATCTCCTGCTACTCCTTCACCGACATCGCGCGGCGCGCCGAGCCCCTGATGCAGGGCGGCGGCAGCCTGCTGACCCTGACCTACAGCGGCGCACGCCACGTGATGCCCAGCTACAACGTGATGGGCGTGGCCAAGGCGGCCCTGGAGGCCAGCGTGCGCTATCTGGCCGCCGATCTCGGGCCCAAGAACATCCGCGTCAACGCCATATCGGCCGGGCCGATGCGCACCCTGGCCGCAGCCGTCATCGGCGATGGCCGCTACGTCTATCGCGTCACGCGCGAGGTGGCGCCCCTGCGCCGCAACGTCGAGCAGGCCGATGTCGGCGGCGCCGCGCTCTACCTGCTGTCCGACCTCTCCGCCGGCGTCACCGGCGAGCTGCATCACGTCGACTCCGGCTATCATATCATGGGCATGGCGCCGCCACCCGCCGGCAACGGCGAGCGGGAGTAGCCCGGCGCGCCTTCCGCGCTTCAGCACAGCCTGCCGTCAGCCCGGGCGCCGCGGTGGACATCGACCGGCGGCAACGCCATCGTGCGGCCTCTGGAGGAGTGCCCATGGGCAGCACAGTTTTCGAGTCGGCCCTGTTTCGCGACATGTTCGGCACGGCGGCGATGCGCGCCGTCTTCGACGACCGCGCATTGGTGGCGCGCTATGTCGATGTCGAGGTGGCGCTGGCCCGCGCCGAGGCGCGCGCCGGGGTCATTCCGGCCGATGCCGGCGAGGCGATCGCGCGCGCCGCGGCGACGGTGACGTTGGATTTCGACCGCCTGAAGCGCGAGACCGACAATGTCGGCTATCCCATCCTGCCGGTGGTGGCGCAGCTCTCGGCCTTGTGCGGCGAGGCCGGGCGCTATGTGCATTGGGGCGCCACGACGCAGGACGTCATGGACACCACGACGGTGCTGCAGATGCGCGCCGCGCTCGACCTCGTGGCGGCCGACATCGAGGCGCTGCGCGCCATCCTGGC
Source organism: Vineibacter terrae (assembly GCF_008039615.1). Taxonomy (GTDB): domain Bacteria; phylum Pseudomonadota; class Alphaproteobacteria; order Reyranellales; family Reyranellaceae; genus Vineibacter; species Vineibacter terrae. The sequence goes on from NZ_VDUZ01000034.1 coordinate 48,209, forward strand.
GGCGCTGGCGCGAAAGCATCGCGACACGCCGATGGCCGGCCGCACGCATCTGCAGCAGGCCCTGCCGGTGACGTTCGGCTACAAGGCCGCGATCTGGCTGGCGGCGCTGGACCGCCATGCCGAGCGGCTGGCGCAGCTGCGTCCGCGGGTGCTGGTCGTGCAGTTCGCCGGCGCCGCCGGCACGCTGGCCTCGATCGGCGGCAAGGGCTTCGATGTCCAGCGCGAGCTGGCGCGCGAGCTTGGGCTGGGTGAGCCGGCCTCGACATGGCATGTCGCGCGCGACGGCTTCGCCGAGGCGGTGAGCGTATTGGCCCTGATCACCGGCACGCTGGGCAAGATCGCCTTCGACGTCATGATCATGATGTCGACCGAATACGGCGAGGTCTTCGAGCCTTTCGTCCACGGCCGCGGCGCGTCCAGCACCATGCCGCAGAAGCGCAACCCGATCTCGTCCGAGCTGATCCTGGCTGCCGCCAAGATCGTGCGTCAGCAGGCCGGCCTGATGCTCGATGCGCTGGTCACCGACTTCGAGCGCGCCACCGGTCCGTGGCATGTCGAATGGGCCGCGATCCCCGAGTCGTTCCTGGCGGCGTCCAGCGCGCTGCACCAGGCGAAGTTCATGCTGGGCGGCCTGATCGTCGATGCGGTGCGCATGCGGCGCAACCTCGACATCACATCCGGCCTGATCGTGGCCGAGGCGGTGATGATGGGCCTGGCGCCGTCCATGGGCCGGCAGGCGGCGCACGATGTCGTCTACGAGTCGTGCCGGCTGGCTGCCGACCGCGGCCTGTCGCTGCTCGACGCGCTGATGCAGTCGCCCGCCGTCACGCAGCACCTGGACCGGGCCGCGCTGGCGAAGCTGTGCGATCCGGCCAACTACCTCGGCCTGGCGCCGCTGATGGTCGATCGCGTCGTGGCGGGCCGCGCCTGACGTCGCGACGGCGTCAGACGGCAATGCCCTGCGCCGCAAGGTTCAGGCCGTATACCCGGCACGCCGTGCCCATGAACAAGGCGCGCTTCTCGTCTGCGGACATGCCCGACGCCAGGCGCTTGAAAGCATTCCACAGCACCACCCAGCTGCACGAGCCCTTGTCCACCGGGAAGTTGCTTTCGAACATGGCCCGATCGGGCCCGAAGGCATCGAGGCAGACATCGACATAAGGCCGCCAGCCATCGGCGAGCACCTCCGACGTCACCGGCCGCTCGCCCATGTGGAAGTCGAAGCCCATGACGTGCATGCCCATGCCGCCCAGCTTCACGTTCACGTTGGGGCAACGCGACAGCGTGCGCATCGCCGTTTCCCATTCGGTGAAGACATCGCTGCGCCGGCCGGCATAGGGACCGATCCCTGCCGGGCCGCCGATATGGTCGCAGATGATCGTCGTGTCCGGAAAGGCACGCGCCAGGTCGATCAGGTCGCCGAGCTGCGTATGGAGCAGCCAGGCGTCGAAGGTGAGGCCAAGCCTGGCGAGCCACGCGAAGCCCTGGCGGAAATCGGGACGCAGCAGCAGGCCCTGCGGCGGGTTGGCGGTCGTGGCCTTGATGCCGTCCTTGTGCCATGCCGCGACGTTGCGGATGCCGCGGAAGCGGCCACCGGCGGCGGCGACATGCGCCTCCAGGGCAGGACCGGCGCGGTCGCCGAAGCGCAGGTCGACATTGCCGATGATGCCGGCGCAGGCCCGTGTCGGGCCGTAGGCGCCGCTGGCGCCCATCGCGGCGACGCCGTTCACGAACTCGGTCTCGCCCAGCGAGCGACGGTCATCGGCGCCATAGGGGCGGTAGAACACCCGACACTCGACGAACAGCGAGGCGACCAGCCTGTGTCCGCTGCCGGCGTCGTCGAGGAATTCCGGCAGCAGGTAGCGATGGCCAGGGCTGTCCATGAGATGATGATGCGGATCGACGATCGGCAGGTCGGGCTCGATCACCGGCTCCGCATGGCGCGCAAGCCAGTCCGGCCGCACCGGCAGGAAATCGTTCGAAATGCGCTGAACCGCCGATGCATCGCTCATTGCTTCCTCCTCCCGCGGGCCGGCGACAAGGCCGACCGCGCAATCCTATCCCTGGCGAGTCGTGTTGCCGAAGACGCCGCAGGCCGCAAGTGCATTCAGTCGCGCCTCGTCATAGCCGAGAAGCTCCGCCAGGACTGTCCGCGTGTGCTGGCCCAGCAAGGGGGCGGCAACGGGATCCGCCGTCGGCGTGCGCGAGAAGCGGAATGGCGGCGCGATGTTCGGAATGGCGCCCGCGGAGGGGTGCGGAATGTCGCTGGCGATCCCGCGCGCAATCATCTCGGGGCTGGCGAACGCCTCGGCGACGGTGCGCACCGGACCTGCAGGGACGTTGGCGTCCTGCAGCCGTGCCATCCATTCCGCGCGCGAGCGGGTGGCAAAGATGCCATCCAGCGCGATCTGCAGCTCGGCGCGATGCGTGGCGCGATCATGGTTGGTGGCAAAACGCGGATCGTCGGCAAGGTCCGGCCGTGCCAGCACATCGACGACAAGGCGCCGGTACAGCCGGTCGCTGACACAAGTCAGGTAGAACGGACCGTCGGCGGCCTGGAACAGGCCGACCGGCGCTGCGCCCTCGGGTGCCTGTCCGAAGCGCGTCGGTGTCTCGCCGTTCATCAAGTGGCTCATGCCGAACATGCTGCTGATCGCAGCAGCGTTGTCGAACAAGGCTACCTCGGCATGCTGGCCAAGGCCCGTATGCTCTCGTGCCAGCAGGGCCGCGAGCACCGCATTGCAGGCCATCATGCCGGTCGATATGTCGATCATCGGTGGTCCCATCCGCACCGGCGGGCCGTCGGCGAAGCCGTTCAGGGACATCAGCCCGCTTTCGGCCTGCACGACGGGATCGTAGCCGGATCGTCGGGCATATGTCCCGCTGCGGCCGTAGGCGGAGATCGAGCAATAGACGAGGCGCGGATTTGAGGCGGCGACCGCGTCGTAGCCCAGCCCGAGGCGCTCCATGACACCGGTCGAGAAGTTCTCGACCAGGACATCGGCCTGGCGAACCAGCGCCAGCGCGACATCGCGGCCCTCAGGCCGCGACAGATCGAGCGCGACGCTGCGCTTGCCGCGATTGAACGCCAGGAAAGCTGCGCTTTCCCCGCCAAGCGCTGCCATGCGGACGTGCCGCATGTCGTCGCCCCCCGCTGGGTTCTCGATCTTGATCACACGTGCGCCGAGGTCGGCGAGGAGCTGGGTGCATATCGGCCCCGCGACGACACGCGAGAAATCGATCACCAAAGGGCCGGGCAGCGCCGTGGGCGCAGCGTGCGGCCGAGGGTCATGGGCCGGCAGCTCGGGCCGGCGCGCGGCGTGGGCCGAAGCCATCGACATCACGCCACCACCGCCGCGCCGCCGCGCACGAGCCGTCCCGGCAAGGCGCCGGTCGGCTGATCGTCGCGTGTCGTGATGGTGCCTGACACGATCGTCGCACGATAACCTTCCGATCGCTGGATCAGCCGCCGGCCGCCGCTGGGCAGGTCATAGACGATCTCCGGCGCGTGCAGCCGCAGGCGATCGTGGTCTATGACGTTGATGTCGGCCTTGTAGCCTGGCGCGATCAGGCCGCGATCGGTCAGGCCGACGGCGAGCGCCGTGTCACGGCTCTGGGCTCGAACGACGTCCGGCAGCGACAAACGCGGACCTCGACGACGGTCGCGTGTCCAATGCGTCAACATGAACGTGGGCAGGCTGGCATCGCAGATGATCCCGCAATGCGCGCCGCCGTCGCCCAGGCCGATGATCGTGTCGCGGTGCTGCAGCATCTCGCGGCATTCATCGAGAGCACCGGTCGCGTAGTTGAGGAGGGGGCGATAGAGAATCGCCCGGCCGTCACGCTCCAGCAGGAGGTCATAGGCGAGGTCCGCGGGCCGGCGCCCGGCACGGGCCGCCAGTGCCGCGATGCTCGCGTCAGGCGCGGGCTCGTAGTCCGGCGGATCGCGAAGCGGGAAGAGCTTCTCGAAATTGAACAGGCGGTCTCGCAGCGCCGGATCGCCCGGCTCTTCGTCGAGCAGGCGGCGGCGCATCTGCGGATCACGCAAGGCGGCGACCTTGCCGGCCAACGGCAGGTCGGCAATGGCGGCCCACGACGGATGCGTGCAGAACGGGTTCATCGACAGCTCGATGCCGTAGAGCAGGCCGACAGCCCGGCCGCAGACCTGGGCCCGGATCTCGAGACCGTCGTCGACGGCACGACGGATCAGGTCGAGGGCCCGCCGCCATTTGCCGGGTGCTCGGTCGGCCTGCGCCAGCGAGATTGACATCGGTCGGCCCGAGCTCTCGGCCAGCCGGCGCAGCAACGCGAACTCGCCATCGTCGCCGGGATGATCGGTGATGACCTGCAGGACGCCGCGGCCGGTCTTGCCGATGGCAACGGCGATCTCCATCAGCTCCGCCTCGGCCGCGTTCAGGGTTGGCGTCGGTTGTCCGTCGCTGGTGCGGTGGGCCAGCGTGCGCGAGGTCGAGAAGCCGATGGCGCCGGCCTGCACGCCTTCAGCAGCCAGACGCGCCATCAGCCGCCGGTCTTCCGCAGTGGCGGGTTCGCGGTTCGCGCCGCGCTCCCCCATGACGTAGACCCTCAGCGCGGCGTGCGGTACCTGGGCGGCGACATCGATGTCGTAGCGTCGCGTCGACAATGCGTCGAGGAAATCGGGAAAGGACTCCCAGTTCCAAGGCAGGCCCTCGTTGAGGACCACGCCGGGAATATCCTCGACGCCTTCCATGAGCCGGATCAGCATGTCGCGCTCGGTCGGCCGGCAGGGCGCGAATCCGACGCCGCAATTGCCCATCAGCGCGGTCGTGACCCCATGCGCCGATGAGGGCGTCACCTGATGGCTCCAGGTGACCTGGCCGTCATAGTGCGTGTGGATGTCGACGAAGCCCGGCGTCACCAGCAGGCCGCGGGCGTCGACTTCCTCGTCGCCGCGTCCACTGGCCGCTCCGACCGAGGCGATCCGGCCGTCGACAATCTCGACATCCGCGATGCGCGGCTCGGCGCCCGTGCCGTCGACCACGGTGCCGCCTCGGATGATCAATCGATGGTTCGACATCATGCCTCCCGTCGTGCCTGCAATGACTGTGGCGCCGTCGTTGGCCGGTTGCCATGTCAAAACGGGAATATGTTCTATGCATTCATATATATGAATTTTAGATGGATCTCGAGAAGGAAATCTATACGCAGATGGCGACTGATGAGGGTCAATCGCCTGCAGGCAGCGTTCTGAGGTGGTCTGCGTGATTTCTATTTTTCGAAATTGCATAACAGGAGTGCGCAATACCACGTTGCGACGGCGCCTTTCAGGTCGCTAGCCTCGCGCAACGACTGACAAGAAATGGTCATCACATCCGTCAGGGAGGAAGAAAGTGGTTGGTTTCATCCAGTTGCGGCGGCGGCCGCTTTTGCTGTCGCTGGCGGCCGCATCCATCGCGGCGCCGTCGATCGCGCGGGCTCAGGGCAAGGTCGTGGTGCCGTTCGCGACATGGGGCAGCCCCACGCATGTCAACATCGTGAGCTTCCTCGGTGCCCTCGAGGCCGCATTGCAGCGCGACGCGGGGGGACGCATCACCGTGCGCCATTACCCTGCCGGACAACTGGCGCAGGACGTCGACATGCCCATCGCCATCCCGACCGGGAAGGTGAAGTTCGGGTGGATCACGGTCCTGAACTGGACGGGCCTCATCCGCGATGTCGGTGCCCTGTCGCTGCCGACCGCGATGACGATGGAGAGCGGCGCCCAGGCGTCCGACATGCCCGGGGGGTTCAAGGAAGTCCTCGACAAGCAGTTTCGCGAACGCGGCGCGACGTTGCTGGCGATGACCGATATCGGCTCGCCTGCGATTGCGTCATCGAAGAAGATCGTCGGGCCTGACGACATGAAGGGGCTGCGCGTGCGCGCGCCTTCCGAGGGATTGGCCGAGCTGGTGAAGCAGCTCGGCGGCGCGCCTGTCGCCATTCCGTTTGGCGAGGTGTACACCGCCTTGCAGCACGGCACCATCGACGCGGCTGTCATCGGCTTCCAGGGGATCCAATCGCAGCGCGTCTATGAGGTCAGCAAGTTCGCGATCGTGCCGGGGTCCTTCACCGGCATGGGCATGCAGGGCTTCGCGGCCAACCTGCAGTGGTGGATGGGCCTCAACCCGAAAGACCGCGAGATCATCGCCAAGGCCATCCGTGAAGCGGAGCTCGCGTCCCGCGCGGCGATAATCAAGGACCGTGCCGGCCTTGCCGATCAGTACCGTCAGGAGGGCATGGATGTCACGATGCTCGACTCCTCCATGCCCCAGTTCGCCGCCTGGAAGCAGGCAACCGATCCCTTGCTTGCGAAAGGCGCCACCTTCAGCAAGGAGATCATGGCGCCCATCCTGGCGGCCGGAAACGGCAAATGACGGCCGAACCGGAAGCCGCGCCGGAAACCAACGAGAACAACCGCTTCTTCAGGCTCCTGAACCGGGTCAGCGATGCCGGTGTCATTGCCGGCGGCTGTGCCCTGATCGCGATCACCCTGATCGTCACGTACGACGTCATCGCGCGCTTCATCGGCCATCCCACCATCTGGGCCACGGAGATTTCGGGGTATCTGCTGATCGCGGTCGCCGTCCTTGGCGCCGCCGACACGCTGCGCCGCAACGAGCATTTTGCCATGACGCTGCTCGTCGACACCTTGCGCGGCCAGGTCCGCCGCTGGGTGTCGCTGGCGGCGTGGTGCGTGGTCCTGCTGCTCGTCGCAGGGCTGGTGCTGGGCATAGCGGCGCTGATCGCCAACTCGGCGCGCTTCGGGCTGCGGTCCTACACCATCCTGCAGGTTCCGCTTATCCTGCCGCAGATCGTTCTGCTCGTCGGCTTTGCGATCCTGGCGCTGGCGCTGGCGGGACGCGTCATCGCGCTGGTCCGGCAGTTGCGGACGCACACCACACGCCAGGAGTAGCGGCACATGCTGGCGCTGGTCGTCCTGCTGTTCTTCTTCGTTCTGATTCTTGCCGGCATGCCCATTTTCGGTGCGATGGGCACCGCCTCGCTCGCCGGTGTGATGCTGCTGGGAGAGAGCGATACGCCACTGCTCAACCTCGCGCTCACGATCTACCAGACCCTTGGCAACTTCCTGCTGATCGCGGTGCCGCTCTACATCTACGCCGGCACGCTGATGGAAGTGGCAGGACTGAACGAGAAGCTGTTCAAGTTCGCTCGTGTATGGGTCGGCCGTGTCCCTGGCGGCCTCGGTGTCGCGACGGTCGTGGCCTGCGCCATCTTCGCGGCAATATGCGGCTCGTCGGTGGCGACGGCGGTAACCATCGGGCTCGTTGCCTTTCCCGCGCTGGTGAAGGGAGGATACAAACCGCCCTTCAGCGGGGCGCTGATCGCTGCCGGCGGGACGCTGGGCATCCTCATTCCGCCCAGCATCGCGATGATCATCTTCGGCGTGCTGACCGAGCAATCGATCGCGCAGCTTTTCGTCGCCGGTGCCTTGCCGGGAGTCCTGCTGGCGGCCCTGATGGCCCTCTACACCATGTTCTTCTCCAAGGTGGCGGCCGATCCCGAGCCGATCACATGGAAGGAGCGGATCGCCGTCACGCGTGAGGCGATATGGGTCCTGCTGCTGCCGGTGGGTGTGCTGGCCAGCATCTACAGCGGCTTGGCCACCGCGACGGAGGTCGCGGCGTTAGCCGTCGTCTATGTCATCGCCGTCGGGCTTTGGACTCGAACGCTGACACGCGCCCACTTCGTGGACGCCACGCTGCGGGCGACCCGCACCAGCGTCATGATCTTCATGATGATCGCCTTCGGGCAGGCGTTGACCGAGTTCTTCACCCTTACCGGATTGCCGCAGCTGGTGGTGGACCTCGTGGCGCAGGCCGGTCTGGGCTTCGTCGCGGTCGTGACGCTGATGGTGCTGATCTACATCCTGCTCGGCACCTTCCTGGAGGCGACCTCGATGCTTCTGGTCTCCGTGCCGATCATGTTTCCGCTGGCAAAGTCCATCGGCATGCACCCGCTGGCTTTTGCCGTGTTCGTCGTGCTCGCTGTCGAGGTGGCGCAGATCCATCCGCCATTCGGGATCAACCTCTATGCCCTGTCGGGCGTCGGCAAGGTCCATATCGGCCGCATGTCGATCAGCGTCATTCCTTACGTGATCATGATGATCGGGATGATGTTTGCGATTGCGTTCTTTCCCGGCATAGCGACCTGGCTGCCGGGCACGATGCGGTAGGCTGCCCAATCATCGTGTCGCGAGGTCAGGTCGGCGACAGGTGACGGGCGATGGCGCTGCGCATCAGGCGTACGATCTCGCGTTCACGGGCCTGTAGCCGGTCGACCGGCCCACCGGCACCGACCACCACCGGCCGATCGGCGGAGGCTGTCGGCAGCGCCATGGCGATGATGCCGCTGCCGGCGATATACGTTCCATAGGAGCGGGCGTAGCCGATGACGCGGACCTCCTCGACGATGCTGAGCAGATCGTCGACGTCGACAGGCTTGTCGGTGGCCGATCGGTTGACACGATCGACGATGGCGCGGATCTCAGTATTGTCGTAGCCGCTGAGCAGCGCCCAGCCCATGCCGGATCCGCACAGTGGCCGCAGCGTGCCGGGCGGAACGTTGAGCATGATCGGGTAGATGCCCGGAATGCTGTGCACGTACTGTACGTCGAGATCATTGCGGGTTCCCAGGATGATGGTCTCGCCGATCTGGCTATGCATGTCGCCCATCAGCGCCATCAGCTTGCCTTTGCCGAAGAACACTCCATGCAAGTACTCTGATATGATGGCGATGCGCACCGTTGGAAAATAGGTGCGGCCGGCGCGCTCGAAGCTGAGGTATCCGAGCTGGACCATGCTCTTGAGCAGCGCGGCGGTGCTTGACGGCGGATAGTCCAGGCGCTTGGCGATTTCGATGGCGGCCAGCGGCTTGCGCACGTCGTTGAACGCTTCGAGGACCTCGAAGACGCGGCCAACCGACTTGACGACAGAGCGCTCGTTTTCCGGGACGTGCGGCGGCACGGGCTTTTTCATGATGGGGTTGTCGCGGCCATCTTTCGTGATCGTTGATCATCGATACCGTGGATGTCCAATAGCACCGCTTTCCACGCCGCGTCACGCCCGTCCTCTGCGACAGCGATGTGCTCAACCGACGCGATACAGCCGGACGGCATACGGATCGGGCACGCAGCCCAGACCCGGGCCCTGCGGCACCGAGACCCGGCCGTTGGCGGGCGTCACGGCCGCGCCCATCGGCTCGGCGGCGAGCTCGACGTAGTAGCGTTCCAGCAGCGGCACCTCCAGCGCGGCGGCGAGGTGCAGCGTGTGCACGTAGCCGGGGCCGATCATGAAGCAGTGCGGCATGAACTGCACGTCGTGCGCTTCCGCCAGGGCGGCGATCTTCAGCGCCTCGCTCAGCCCGTGCGCCTTGGCGATGTCGGGCTGGACGAAATCGACGGCGCCGGCCTCGAGCATCACCCGATAGTCCGCCAGGCTGCCGGCGTTCTCGCCGGCCGCGATCGGGATCGTCGTCGATCGCCGCAGCGCGGCCAGCGCGTGCATGTTCTCGGGCGGCCAGGTCGGCTCCTCCAGCCACATCAGGTCGTAGGGCTCCAGGCGCCGGGCGTTGCACCTGGCTTCGGCCAACGACCACGGGCAGTTGGTGTCGAGCATCAGCGCGATCTCGCGCCCGGCCGCGGCGCGCGCGGCCGGCACTGTCTCCACCAGCACCTCGTGCAGCTTCACGGCACCGTAGCCTTCCCTCACTGCCCGTTCGACCGTGTCGGCGGCGGCGCGCGGCTCACCGTATCGGGTCAGGCTGGCGTAGAGCGGAATCTCGTTGCGGCCGGCGCCGCCCAGCAGGCGATACAGCGGCAGGCCGGCAGCCTGCCCGAGGATGTCCCACAATGCGAGGTCGACCGCCGAGACGCAGAAAGCCATCACGCCGACGCGGCCGAAATTGTGGTGCAGCCTTTCCAGCTCCCGCTTGATGGCGCTGATTTGCGTGGCGTCGCGGCCGAGCAGCACCGGCGCGACATGCGTGTCGAACAGCGCCTTGAGCGCCAGCTCGCCGTTCTTGGTGAAGACCTCGCCCCAGCCGCTCAGGCCCTGGTCGGTGTCGATGCGCACCATCAGCGTCTGGAAGGCCTTGCGATCGCCGCTGCCACGCCAGATGCCGCCATGGTCCTCGAACGGGATCGCCAGCAGGATCGACTCGACACGCGTGATCTTCATGACGTTCTCCCGGCTGGCTCCTCTTCCCACGGCGGGAAGGGCGGGGCATGAGCGCGCAATCAGGGCGGCGATGGCCGCGGCGGCAGCTTGACGATCTTGGCGCCGGACGGCTCGCCGCCGGCCTGAGGCACGGCGCCTCCCGCCGGCCCTGGCACGCGCGGGACAGGCTCGGGGCGCGTCGATGAAGCCTCGGCGTCGGGCGTCGGAGCGCCTGCGTGCCCGGACGGACGCAGCGCGCGCCACCGCGCCATTGCCGTCTCGTACTCGTCGGCAGGTGTCGGCGCGTTGCCCGCCTCCTCGACGGGCGGCGCCGTCGCGGCCACGTCACCGCGCGCCATCCGCGACAGGGATTGCAGCGTCGTCGGCCCGGTGATGCGCGCGGGTGCGGTCAGGTCGGGCCTGGTCGAGCGCACCGGCCACGGCACCTCGAGCTCGTGGGGCGGCGTGACCGGCTCGTCAGCGCTGAGCGGCCGGTCGCGACCTCGACGCGCCGGCCGTCGCTTGCCGAACCGCTGCGGCTCGACGACCTCGACAGCCAACGCCTGCGCGGCCGCCAGGCCCATCAGCAGCATGAACGTCACCGCGACGGCCGGCATCTGGATGCCGAAATCGACCGCCGAATGCGCGCCGACCTGGGCAGCGATCGCGACGGCCACGATCGAGGTGATGGCCGCGCGGGCCCGGAAGAGCATGCTGGCGAGGCACAGGCCGACGCTGGCGCCGATCAGCACCAGGCTGAGCGCCAAGGCGGGAAGGCCGCCTTCGACCGCAAGCTCGACATAGGTGTTGTGCGCCAGGTCGACATAGTTGTCGAAGACCGCGTTCCCGTCATTGGCGAGGTTGAAGGCGGTGCCGAAGCTGCCCAGGCCCTGCCCCACCCATGGATGTGCCGTCACCGCGGCGACGGCGGTGCTGAACACGGCCGCCCGGGCCTCGGGGCCCTGATCTGTTGTCATCAGGCGCTTGGCCAGGAAATCGCCGCTCAACATCAGGATGCCGGCGACGGCGGCGCCGGCGAGCAGCGCGCCGATCAGGAACGTGCGCGGCCTGATCTCACGCGCGACCAGCAGGCCCACGGCAAACACGGCCAGGGCCAGCACCAGGCTGGCCACGCCGGCACGTGAGCCCGTGAGAGTGACGGCGACCAGTCCCGTGAGGATGGCGGCGATCGCAATGTACAGCGATGCCGATGCCTGCTCGGAGAGCATGAGCAGGAAGCGCTGCGCCGTCTGTCGGCGGCGGGTGAAGCGCTGCAGCTCCGTCATCAGCGGCACGAGGCCGACAAGCACCGCAATGCCGGCATAGGTCGCGTAGGCATTGCGGTTGACGAAGGTGGCGGTGACGCTGTCGGGGTAGGCTTCCTTGTCGAACCACAGGATGCTGCGATCACCGGCGAAATGAATGAACAGGCCGTAGAAGGCGTAGGCGAAGCCGGCCAGGCAGATGGCCCAGAATCCCAGCCATGCCCGCCGCCGATCCCGTCCCAGCTCCAATGCCAGCAGGAAGACCCCGCCATAGGCGACGATCTTCATGATCATTGTCCGGCTGGCAGCGGGATCGAGGCTGATGGTTCCCGTCAGCTTCTCGCCCAGCGCCGCGGCCGCCTGGGCCCAGGCGACGTGAGCCCAGGCGCCACCCAGCTCGGGTGAGCTCTGCACCCAGTACCAGGCGATGAGGATCACGAAGCCTGTGGCCAGCAGCGCGGCATGCCGATCGATCAGCCGGGCATGCGAGGGGCGGCGCTTGCCGCGCGGCGTGCGCGTGCTGTCGTCGGCGACGGCGGGCGCCGTTCCCGGCAGCAGCGCCTCGTAGAGGCGGCTGACGCCCCAGAGCAGCAGCAGCAGCCCGACGGCAAGCGACAGCGCGCTCCAGGGCAGGGGACGGTTCGATGCCAACGGCAGCGGCGACAGGCAGACGACGGCCAGCAGGGCCCAGAAGATCAATGAGGACATGTCGGACAAGCGCATCCCGCGGCTTGGCCGCGGTGGTTGCTGATATTCCACCTTAGCATATGCCTATGATACGTTGCCATAATTGAGCATAAACCGTCACGAGACCCGGAAGCGTGCTCAGGTAGGGGTGGAAGGGGGATGCCGGCCCGCATCGATGTCGCCTCAGCGCGTGAGCCGCTGTCGCCGGACGCCGCGTCCCTGCTGCTGTGGCGCACGGTGCTGACCGGCGCCGTGGACGCGGAGGCCGTCGACCCGCCGACCGCGGACATGGTGCGGATGCTGGCCCGGCGGCTGACGGCGCGCTGCTCGGCCGGCTGGGCGGCGTCCCTGCTGGCGCCGCTGACGCCGTTGCTGGGCGGGCCGGTGATCGACCCGGCGGCAGCGGCAGCGTCGGTGCTGCTCTCCAGGCTGACGCTGGCGGCCCAGGTCACGGCCTTGCGGCGCATGACCGAGGCTGGGCTGCACCCGATCGTTCTCAAGGGCCTGGCCAACGCGCATCGGATCTATGATACGCCGACGCCGCGCGTGCTGGGCGATCTCGACGTGCTGCTGCCGCGCGCCGAGATCGGCGCCGCCATCGACGTGTTCACGCCGCTGGGCTACCGCTTCGGCAGCGCGCGGCGCACGCGCTGGGGCTTCGTGTCCGACGCCAGCTACGTGCCCTTCCATTCCCCTGACGGCGTCACCAATATCGACCTTCATGTCCAGCCCGATGCCTGGCCCCTGCCGCTGGGGCTGGCGGCCGACGATGTTCGCGCCGGCGCCAGGACGCTCACCATTGCGGATGGCGTGGTCCGCATGCCCTGCGACGAGCATGTGCTGCTGATCTGCCTCTCGAACATCGCCAAGGACCGCTTCGACTGGCGGTGCATGTCCAAGGCGATCGACGTGGCCCGCCTCCTCGTGCGCCATGGCCAGGCGTTGGACTGGCGCGAGATCGAAGATCGTGCCGCGCGCGCCCGCCTGCGCCGGCCGCTGGATGCGCTGCTCGCGCTGCTGACGGCGCTGGGCCTGCCGGCCGCGCTGGTGCCGCGCACCGTGATGGCGCCCCGTGGGCTCGCCGGCCGGACATGGCGGCGCATCGTGGCCGACTGGCGCAGCGTGTTCGCCGGCGAGCTCTCGGGCGGCGACCTGCTGTGGCGGGATCTGACCCTGGCCCAGACGCCCGCGACCTTCGCGCGTTTCAACTGGTGGCGCGTGAAGGGCCTGGTACGGCCGGCGGACGGGGTTCCGCCGGAGGCCCGTGCGCGCGGGCTTGCCTGATTCAGGCGGTCGGGGCGTAGCAGGCCGTGCTGGGCCAGCATGGTCGTCGCCTCGATATCGCCACCGTCATTGTGGAAGGCGGGCGCGCCGGCGCCGAACAGCGTTGCGTGGTACGACATATCGCGAAACGCGATACCACTATCGTCAGAAGAACTCGTCGAGCAGCCGGTAGAAGTCCAGCTTGCCGCGATCGATGGCGCCGCCGTAGTGGCGCAGGAACGGCTCGGTCCATTCTTCGCCGAGATTGTAGCGGATGCTCCAGCAAGCCAGCGCCAGGTCCTGATGGCGGTCCGCGACGCCCAGCCGTCCGCAATCGATGAATCCGGTGAACAGGCCGGCATCCACCAGCAGATTGGGCAGGCATGCGTCGCCATGCGTGACCGCGAGATCTTCCCCTTGCGGCCGCCGTGCTGTGAGCTCTTCGACAAGGTCCGACGCGGTGCGGCCCAGGCGCTCGTCGTCGAAATCGCTTTCGTCGACGACGCCGGCGGCGACGCGGGCCCGTGCCTGGGCGATCCGCTGCTGCAGGCGGTGGTCAAACGGGCAGGTCGCAATGTCGATCCGGTGCAGATCGCGCAGCGCGCCGGCAGCCAGCGCGACGATCCGGCTCGGCTCCAGCTGAGCCGAGGAGGCAAGGTCGCGACCCGGCACGGCCGTCGTCAGCAGCCAGCTGCGGCCCTCATCGAGGGCTTCTGCCAGCACTCGGGCGGCAGCGACATGCCGGCTCGCCAGCCAGCGCAGCCGGGCAGCCTCCCCGGGCAGCTCGCTGAACGGGCCGGCGGGCTCGGTCTTCGCGAACAGCGTCGGGCGTCCTTCCGCTTCGAGGCGAAACACCAGCGCGTCGGAATGGCCGATGGTCTGCCGGTGCCAGGCATAGCCTTGCAGATCCGACTGCCATGCACGCGGCGTCGTCAGGGGAGGGCGAGACGAGGTCATGCCGCCCGTCGTCCGCCGCGCCACGGGCGGTTCCGAAGCAGGCGCTCGATCACGGCAGGGATCAGCGCCGCGGTGTCGCGGACGGCTCGCGATGCCTTGCCCTTGGGCGTGAAGGCCAGGCTGCATCTCAGCTCCATCGATTGCGTCCCCAACGCGCCGTCTGTGTCGCGGGCTCATGAAATCTAACAGCGGGCTTCAGGAAAAGTTGCTTTTTCGCGGCCCCACGCGCCGCCATAGTCCCGGCTCCACGAGGGCGGTGACACGATGCGCGCAAGGCGATGTTGGATCATGTGAGCTGACGGAAACCCCGTCCCCTCCAGCATTCTCTTAGGCACAGCGCGCTTTCTGACGTGATCGCACGGGCCCTTCGGCCCCGCGTCGCGCGCCCCTCTGCAAGGAAATCCGCATCATGACCACTCGACGACTCCTGCTCGGCGCCGCCCTCGGCGCGCTCGCGCTCAGCGGCACGGCCGCGGCCCAGGACCTGAAGGAATTCCGCATCGGCTACCAGAAGGGTGGGCTGCTGGCGGTGGTGAAGCAGCAGAAGACGATCGAAGCCCGCTTCAAGACGCTGGGCGTCGCTTCCGTCAAGTGGATCGAGTTCCAATACGGACCGCCGCTGCTGGAAGCACTGGGCGTGGGATCGATCGATCTCGGCACCGTCGGCGACACGCCGCCGATCTTCGCCCAGGCCGCCGGCGCCAATGTCGTCTATGTCGCTGCCACGCCGGCGTCGGAGTCTGCCCTGATTGTGCCAGCGGCCTCGCCGATCAGGTCGCTGGCCGACCTGAAGGGCAGGAAGGTCGCCTTCGCCCGCGGCTCGAGCTCGCACAACCTGACTGTCCAGGTTCTGGCCAAGGCCGGTCTCACCTATGCCGATATCACGCCGGTGTACTTGACGCCGGCCGATGCGGCGGCAGCGTTCGCACGCGGCAGCATCGATGCCTGGACGATCTGGGATCCATACTACGCGATTGCCGAGAAGCGACAGAAGGCACGCACCCTGGCGACGACCAAGGATGTGGACGGCAGCAACTCGTTCTATCTCGCCAATCGCGATTTCGCGAAGCGCCACCCCGAGGCTCTGCGCGCCGTGCTCGACGAGCTGGCCAAGGCCACCCAGTGGGCGGACAAGAATCGCGACAAGCTGGCGGCCGCGATATCGGAGGTCACCGGCGTCGAGCTGGAGGCGCAGCAGGCCGCGGTCAACCGCGCCAGGATCAATTTCGGCCCCGTCAGCGATGCGGTGATCGCGCAGCAGCAGGCGATCGCGGACACGTTCGTGAAGCTTGGCCTGATCCCCAGGGCGATCACCGTGCGCGACGCCGTCTGGCGGCCGTCCGGAAGCTGAGCCGTCTGCCGCACATGCGTTCCAAGGTGATTCCCATGACCGTTCAGTCCCCGCTCGACTTCTTCTGGTTCATTCCCACGCATGGCGATGGCGCCTATCTCGGCGCCGAGCACCGCCAGCGGCCGGCCGACTTCGCCTATTTCCGGCAGGTCGCGACCGCCGTCGACCAGCTCGGCTATGGCGGCGTGCTGCTGCCGACTGGCCAGAGCTGCGAGGATTCGTGGATCACCGCGGCCGGCCTGGCGACGGCGACACAGCATCTGAAGTTCCTGGTCGCGCTGCGGCCGGGGGTCGTTTCGCCCACCTTCGCCGCGCGCCAGACGGCGGCGCTCGACCGGATGAGCGGCGGCCGGCTGCTGCTCAACGTGGTGGTGGGCGGCAACCCCGCCGAGCTCGCCGGCGATGGCGTCTTCCTGCCGCATGACGAGCGCTACGCGCAGGCCGGCGAGTTCCTTGCGATCTGGCGCAAGCTGCTGTCGGGCGAGACCGTCGACGTCGACGGCAGATACTATCGCGTGCGCGGCAGCCGGCTCGACTTTCCGCCCGTGCAGCGTCCCTATCCGCCGCTCTATTTCGGCGGCTCCTCCGATGCCGGCCAGGAGCTCGCGGCCGAGCAGGTCGACCTCTATCTCACCTGGGGCGAGCCGGTGGCCCAGGTGGCCGAGAAGATCGCGGCGGCGCGCGCCCGTGCCGCGGCGCGCGGCCGCACGTTGCGCTTCGGCATCCGGCTGCACTTCATCGTGCGCGAGACCGAGGCCGAGGCATGGGCGGCAGCCGATCGTCTGATCAGCCGCGTGACCGACGCCCAGATCGCGCACGCGCAGCGCCGCTTCCGCGAGGAGATGGATTCGGTCGGGCAGCATCGCATGGCGGCGCTGCACGGCGGACGGCGTGACCGGCTGGAGGTCGCGCCCAACCTATGGGCCGGCATCGGCCTGGTGCGCGGCGGCGCCGGCACGGCGCTGGTCGGCGATCCCGCGACCGTCGCGGCACGCCTGCGGGAATACCAGGCCGTCGGCGTGGATACGATCATCGGCTCGGGCTACCCGCATCTCGAGGAAGCCTATCGCGTGGCCGAGCTGCTGTTCCCGGCGCTGGGCCATCAAGGTCGGCGCCCGTCGGTCAGCGGCGTCGTCACCAACGAATTCGCGGTCGGCTCGCACGCCGCGCCACGTCTCCAGGCTGCGGCGTCATGAGCCGGATCGCCGGCCTGGTTCCGCGCAACGGCGCGGGCTGGATCCTGCCCTTGGCCCTGGTCGTGGTCTGGGAGGCGGCGTCGCGGCTGGGCGGCCTGCCGGCCACCGTGCTGCCGGCGCCGTCGGATGTGCTAGCGGCCGCGTGGCGGCTGCTGCGCTCGGGCGAGCTGACGGCCAATATCGGTGTCAGCGGTCTGCGCGCCATATCAGGCTTCGTGGTCGGCGGCGGCATCGGCCTGGCGCTGGGCCTTGCCAACGGCCTGTCGTCGCTGAGCGAGAAGCTCACCGACACCACGCTGCAGATGGTGCGCAATGTGCCGCACCTGGCGCTGATCCCGCTGGTGATCCTGTGGTTCGGCATCGAGGAGCAGGCCAAGCTCTTCCTGGTCGCGCTCGGCGTGTTCTTCCCGATGTACATCAACACGCTGCTGGGCATCCGCAGCGTCGATCCGCAGCTCGTCGAGATGGGCCGCGCCTATGGCATGGGGCGCTGGGCCTTGTTCCGGCATGTCATCCTGCCGGCGGCATTGCCGTCGGTGTTCGTCGGCCTGCGCTACGGGCTCGGCATCATGTGGCTGACCCTGATCGTGGCGGAGACGATCTCGGCCTCGTCGGGCATCGGCTACATGGCCATGCAGGCGCGTGAGTTCCTGCAAGTCGACGTGGTGGTGCTGTCGATCGTGATCTACGCCCTGCTGGGCAAGCTGGCCGACAGCGTGGCGCGCCAGCTCGAGCGCCTGTCGCTGCAGTGGCATCCCGCATTCCAGACCGCATGAGGTGGACGATGATCGCAACGGACAAGGACCGCGCGGGACGCGGCGTCACGGCTTACGGCGTCGGCCGCTCCTTCGGCAGCAAGACGGTGCTCGACCATCTCGACCTGCATGTGCCGGCCGGGCAGTTCGTCGCCATTGTCGGCCGCAGCGGCTGCGGCAAGAGCACCTTGCTGCGCCTGGTCGTGGGGCTGGACAAGCCCAGCGCCGGCCGGATCGTCCTCGATGATGCGGCCGATATCGGCACGACGACGCGCATCATGTTCCAGGAGCCGCGGCTGCTGCCCTGGGCGCGCGTGCTGGCCAATGTCGCGGTCGGCCTGGACCCGCGCGGCGACGCCGATCAGCGTCGCGCGCTGGCGCAGCAGGCGCTGCATGAGGTCGGCCTGGGCGATCGCGCCGGCGACTGGCCCGCGGTGCTGTCCGGCGGCCAGAAGCAGCGTGTGGCCCTGGCCCGTGCGCTGGTCAGCCGGCCGCGCCTGCTGGCATTCGACGAGCCGCTGGGCGCGCTCGACGCGCTCACCCGCATCGAGATGCAGCGTCTCATCGAGACGGTGTGGCGCGATCAGGGCTTCACCGCCATCCTCGTCACGCACGACGTTGCCGAGGCCGTCGCGTTGGCCGACCGGGTCCTGGTCATCGAGGACGGCCGCATCGCGCTTGACCTCGATGTCGATGCGCCGCGGCCGCGCCGTCATGGCGATCCGCATCTGGCGGCGCTCGAGGGCCGTATCCTCGACCACCTGCTCGGCGATGACGATGCGGCGGCGCCGTCGAGCCGCGCCGCTTGATCACGCGCCGCCGGAGCTGTCGCGATGACCGTGATGACCTCGCCCGTCGATACGTCGCTGCTCGCCGAGATCGCACGCGAATTCGCCGGCCATGCCGACGCGCATGACCGTGCCGGCAGCTTCGCGCACGAGAACATCGACCGGCTGCGGGCGGCGGGGCTCCTGACGCTGATCGCGCCGCGTGAATTCGGCGGCGGCGGGCGTGGCCTGTCGGCGGCCGCGAAGGTCGTCGGCGCGATCGCCGAGGGCGATCCGTCGACGGCGTTGGTGCTGTCGATGCAGTATATCTCGCATGCTGCGATCGGCCGCTTGTCCCTGTGGCCGCCCAGCGCGCGATCGCGCGTCTTCAGCGACGGTGGACTGATCAACGCATTGCGGGTCGAGCCGGTGCTGGGCTCCCCGGCCCGCGGTGGGTTGCCCGAAACTGTCGCCCGCCGCGATGGCGATGCCTGGCGCATCTCGGGCCACAAGATCTACGCGACAGGCATCCCCGCCTTGCGCTGGCTGCTGGTATGGGCGCGCGCCGACATCGACGGGCAGGTGAAGGTCGGATCATGGCTGGTGCCGGCCGACGCGCCTGGTGTCGGCGTGGTCGAGACCTGGGACCATGTCGGCATGCGCGCCACGTGCAGCCATGACGTCGTGCTGCAGGATGTCGCCGTGCCTGCTGATCACGCGGTCGACGTCAGGTCGCCGCACGAATGGACCATCGATCCGCAGCAGGCAGCCTGGAACACGGTGCTGATCGCGGCCGTCTACGACGGCATCGCCCGGGCCGCGCGCGATTGGCTGGTCGGCTGGCTCAACGACCGCGTGCCGAGCAACCTGGGCGCGTCGCTGGCGACGCTGCCGCGATTCCAGGAAGCGGTGGGCGACATCGAGGCGCGGCTGCTGGTGAACCGCCGGCTGATCGCCGACAGCGCCCGACGCGTCGACCAGGATCCGGTGCCGCTGCCGGCCGCAGAGGCGGGCCTGGTGAAGCATGTGGCGAGCGGCAACGCCATCGCCGTCGTGGAGAAGGCGCTGTCGCTGACCGGCAATCATGGGCTCAGCCGGCGTCATCCGCTGGAGCGCCATCACCGCAATGTCCTGTGCAGCCGGGTGCACACGCCGCAGGACGATTCGATCCTGATCGCCGCCGGCCGCGACGCCCTGGGCGTGCAGGCCGCCTGAGCCGAGGAGCTATCCATGAGCGTTGAGTTCATCGGCATGATCGCCACCCGCAAGGTCTCCGAGACCCACGCGCCGCAAGGGCCCGTGATCGATCGGGACTACATCCGCGCCTTCGCCCAGGCGCATGAGCGCTCGGGCTTCGACCGCATCCTCGTCGCGCACGCCTCGACCGGGCCCGACGCTTTCCTGGTGACCTCCTATGCCGCGTCGGTCACCGAGCGGATCGGCTTCATGCTCGCGCATCGCCCGGGTTTCGTCGAACCGACCCTGGCGGCGCGCAAGCTGGCGACGCTGGATCATTTCACCGGCGGCAGGCTGGCGGTGCATATCATCTCCGGCGGCGACGATGCCGAGCAGCGCCGGGATGGTGATTTCCTGGACCACGACGCGCGCTATGCTCGCACCGACGAGTATGTCGCCATCCTGCGGCGCATCTGGACCGCCGATGCGCCGATCGACCACGAGGGCCCGCACTATCGCTTCGTCGGCGGCTTCTCCGAGGTCAAGCCGCTGCAGAAGCCGCACCTGCCGATCTATTTTGGCGGATCGTCCGAGGCGGCCATCAAGGTGGCGGGCCGGCACGCCGATGTCTATGCCCTATGGGGTGAGACCCACGCCCAGGTGCGCGACACGATCGCCCGTGTGCGCGCCGAAGCGGCAAGGCATGGGCGGCGGCTGCGCTTCAGCGTGTCGTTCCGGCCCATCCTGGCCGACACCGAGGAAGCTGCCTGGGCGCGTGCCGACCATATTCTTCAAGAGACGCGGCGTTTGCGCGCCGCGCAGGGCCTGGGCGCCGGCGATCCCAGGCAGAGCGAAGGCGCGCGCCGCCTGCTGGCGGCAGCGGCGCAGGGCGACCGTGTCGATCAGCGCCTGTGGACCGCGATCGCACGCGAGACCGGCGCGCGCTCCAACAGCACGGCCCTGGTCGGCACGCCCGAGCAGGTCGCGGCGGCGCTGCTCGACTACTACGACCTGGGCGTGACCACGTTCCTGATCCGTGGCTTCGATCCACTGGAGGACGCGGCCGACTACGGCCGGGTGCTGGTGCCGCTGACGCGCGAGCTCGTCGCACGGCGCGATGGCGAACGGCCCGCCAGGGTGGGCTGAAAATCTGCTCCAGCGAAGCTGCTGGACACATCTCGCAGAACGACCCCGCTGTCGTCCTGAGCGTAGTACTCGGAATCACTGGTTGGCGACACACCTGTCATCCTGAGCGCAGCGAGGGATCTCCTGCGGCAGAGCGCACAGTGCGCCATTCGCAGGAGATCCCTCGCTGCGCTCGGGATGACAATCGCGACTCGCGTGTGGGGGAGGGAAGGATCAAACCCGCTCCAGCAGGTCGCGCGCGTCGAGCTCGGCGAGCAGCGCATCGAGGTCGTGCGCGATCGTGTCGCGCGGTGTGTCGGGGAAGGCCTCGGCCAGCACCGCGGCCAGCTCGTCGCGCGTGGCCGGCTCGGCCAGCGCCGTCCAGACGCCGCCACCCAGCGCATCGAGATGGAAGATCGCCTGCGTGCGCCCGTCGATCAGGAAGGTGCCGCCGTCGAGGGCGGTGATGGCGATGTCGGGGCGGCGGCGCAGGCGATTCATGCGCGTCTTGTCGGCGACGGCATGCGGCACGTCAAGCCGGCATCACGAGATGCCGAAGCGTTCGGCGAGCAGATCGGCGGCAGCGGCGCTCGAGCCATAGACCAGGCGCAGGCATGGCACGCTGCCGGCGATCAGCGCCGCCGCGGCGACATGGCCCCTGGCGTCCATCCCCGGCGCGGTCGACTGGCGCACCACGGCCAGCGCCGCATCGCCCTTCGAGCCCAGCTCGAGCTCCAGCGCGTCGGGATCATCGTCACGGCGATGCGGCAGGACCAGGGCGGCCACTGGCAGCGTGGTGCCGAACGGCGCCGCGTCGAAAGTGTCGAGCTCGAGGTCGATATAGGCAATGATGGGATTGCCCTGCCAGTCCATGTGCTCGACCACGGAATTGGCAGCGACGAAGGCCGCCAACGCGCCACCGGCGCCTTCGTGGATGGGCAGGCGCATGCGCGGCGTCAGGCCCAGGCCAATGCCGGTCGGCACGTCGCTGTTGTCGGTGCCGGCGGGCGCCACCAGCAGGCGGTCGTCGCCGAAGAAGCGCGCGCCGCGGCGCGCGAGCTGCAGCGCCAGCGTGCTCTTGCCGCACAGCGAGTCGCCCACGAACAGGATCAGGCCGCCGGGACCGGCGGCGGCGCCGGCATGCAGGCCGATCAGGTCGCTGCGCCGTGCCAGCTGCTCGGCCGCCAGCAGGCCGACAAGCTGGTTGGCCGCCTCGGCGGCGTCGGGCACCTCCTGCGCGCCGCCTTCCAGCGCCCCGTGGCGCAGGCGGAAGCCGCCGTCGACGGCCTCGATGGTAATGTCGGCGAGGTCGGCGATCGCCGTGCCTTCCTCGTCGAACGGCCACAGGCCGAAGAAGCGGGCCGTGAAATCGATCAACGGCGCGTCGCTGGCCACCCGGATCGGCCGGTCGTCGAGGCCGGCAAAGCGGTACATCGTGCTCATGTGGTATCCCCCGGGTGGCTGGCGGACATCCCTGCGCCGCCGGCCACCCCGTACGACCTTAAACGATAGACGGGCCGCTTGCACCGGCGCCCTTGCAGGGTTCGCCTTCCTACAACCCCGTGACCTCCTTGAGCAGCCCGAAGAACGCGCGCTTGCGCGCCGAGCCGGTCGACCAGTCGACCGGCAGCGACTGGAAGCCGTCCTCGAAGCGTTCGCGGATGCGGCGGTAATCGAAGAAGCCCCAGCCGGCGCCGCTGTCGATGGCGGCCAGCATGTTGTTGTCGGCAGCGTCGAAGGCGTAGTGGTCGTCCTCGTTGAACGTGATCGGCTGGCCCCGGTAGCCGGCGCCGGTGCGCGTGCGCAGCACGTGCAGGCGGATGCCGTCGGGCGTGTCGATGCGATTGCCATGCGGCAGCAGGATATCGGCGCAGGCCAGGATGCTGTCGGGTGGCGCTGCCGGTCCCACCAGGCTGGTCCCCACCAGCAGGCGCCCGGAAGGTGTCGCCAGGTGGCCGGCGCTGCGCGCCTGCGCCAGCCCGATCAGCTCGTGGCAGCGCTCCGCGCCGATGACGGGATGCGCGAACACCGGCAGGTCGACCTCGTTGCCGATCTCCAGCAGCACGTTGCGCGCGCCGCGGCCGACCAGCCAGTCGACCGTGCCGGCGACGGCGGCGCGCACCGCATCCTCGTCGCGCAGGCGCTGGCTCTGCCGGCCGTAGAAGAGGCCGAGGATCAGGGCCATGCCCTGCGCATCGGCGGCGGCCACCAGCGCACCCAGGCGCGCGGCGTAGTCGGGCTTGAGCTGGCCGTCGGCCGTGAAGCCGCAGATATGCCAGGGCTGGTGCCAGGAGTAGCCTTGCGGGCTGCCGCCGCTGAGGTTGAGCGCGATCGCCAGCAGCCCGTGGCGGCGATAGTCGGGCAGCGCCGCGATCAGCTCGCGCGTGTTGCGCTCGGCGCTCCAGTCGCCATCGGCATACGACCACGCGCCGCGCGTCGCCGGGTTCTCGTCATCGACGACGGCATTGGCCATGCGGCTGTTGAACAGCAATCCCTCGATGCGGCTGCCGCGCCAGCGCCGCCCGGAATAGGTGGGGGCGCCATTGATATGGAAGCGGTCGCCGTCGATGGACAGGATCGTCGTCGTCATCCCATGGCCTCCCGGCTGGAAGGGCGATCATGCCGGCTCCACCGGGCGGACGCCACTCAAGGGTCGGGCCGCGCCGCTCCAGCGGCGCTCTTGCATTGCGGCAGGCCAAGCGGCGTTGACCGGCTTGCGCTCAAGCCGTGCTTCACATCGAAGCAAAAGCGCCGCTGGAGCGGCGCGGCCCGACCGCCGGGAACATCACGACCCGATCATGCCGCCGTCCTCCTTGGTGATCACGACCACGCTGGGGCGCGGCGGCATGTCGTCCTTGAAGTCGGGCCAGCGCGTGGCCGGTGTGTCGAAGCTGGAGCCCGGCAGGCCATCGACGCCCGGATGCTGCACGGCTACGAACAGCGTCTTGTTGTCGGGCGTGAATTCCGGACCGCACATCTCCGCGCCCAGCGGGCAGGCGAAGAAGCGCCGGGTGAGGTAGGCGGCCGGGCCGTCGACATCGCAGGCGAACAGGCCGTCGGGGATACCGTATTTCGACCAGTTGCTGCCGGTGTCGGTGGCGATCCACAACCGTCCCTGGCTATCGAACGCGACGTTGTCGGGCGCGCTGAACCAGCCGCCCGGCGAGGTGCCGGGATGATATTTCGCGCCTTGCTCCGGCTTGGACGGATCGCCGGCCAGGATCGGAATGGTCCAGGTGAAGACGTCGGCGGCGTGGTCGGCATCCTTGCCGCGGCCGCCCGGCGGCATCATGGCCAGGATATGGCCGTGGACGTTGGCGGCGCGCGGGTTGGCCGGGTTGATCTCGCTGTCCTTGCGCTCGGCATTGTTGGTCAGCGCGGCGTAGACAACCCCGGTCACGGGGTCGGGCTCGACATCCTCCGGCCGGTCCATCCGCGTGGCGCCCAGCAGGTCGGCGGCGCGGCGCGCCTCGATCAGCACGTCGGCCTGCGAGTCGAAGCCGTTGGCCGCGGTCAGCGGCCCCTCGCCATGCACCAGGCGCAGCCAGCGCAAGGTGCCGTCGGCATCGAAGCGCGCGACCGAGAGCACGCCGTCGTCAAGCAAGCTCATGTTGGCGGCGCGGTTGGCGGGATCGAAGCGCCTGGCAGTGATGAAGCGGTAGATGTATTCGCCCCGCTCGTCGTCGCCGGAATAGAGCACGACGCGGCCGTCCTTGTTGACAATCGCGGTCGCGCCCTCGTGCTTGAAGCGGCCCAGCGCCGTGCGCTTCACCGGCGTCGAGGTGGGGTCATAGGGATCGAGCTCGACCACCCAGCCGAAGCGGTTGGGCTCGTTGGGCTCCTTGGCGAGGTTGAAGCGATCGATCTGCCGGCCCCACCAGGCATAGCCGCGGCCCGAGGTGCCGACACCGTAGCGCTTGCGCGCGCCGGCCTCGCTGTCGGCCGGGGCGTCGCCGGAGAAATAATTGTGGAAGTTCTCCTCGCCGTGCAGCGTCGTGCCCCATGGCGTCTTGCCCCCGGCACAGTTGTTGAGCGTGCCCAGCACGCGCGTGCCGGCCGGATCGGCATTGGTCTGCAGCCGCTTGTGGCCGGCGGCCGGTCCGGCGATGCGGAACGGGGTCGTCATCGGCACGCGGCGGCTGAGCGGGCTGTCGGCGACCACCGCCCAGGTGCCGCCCGTGCGGCGCACTTCCACCACCGAGAGGCCGTGCGCGGCCAGCTCGACCTCGACCCGCTCGCGCGTCATCTTCTCCAGCACCGTGTCGCGCGTGATGCCCGGCCACATGAAGCCGGTGTTGGTGTATTCGTGATTGACGACCAGCAGGCCATGCTCGCTGCTGGCGGAGCCGGGCGGCAGCGGCATGTAGGCCAGGAAATCGTTGTTGTAGCCGAACTGCCTGTCCTGGGCCGCGGCCGTCAGGTTGTGCACGTCGAAGGCGGAGGCGCCGGCGACGACGGGATCGCCCCAGCGGATCAGGATGTCGGCGCGGTAGCCGGCCGCCACGGCGTGCCGGGGCGAGGGCTTGCCCGAGAGCTCGGCAAACGTCAGGCTCGATGCCGCCTGCGCCGCGGCCGGCCGCGGCGCCAGTGGCGCCAGTGCGCCGGCCAGCGCCGTCGAGGCCAGCGTGCCCAGCATCGCGCGCCGCGACAGGCGGGCGGCCACGATGTCGCTGAAGGTCGGGTTCCCACTGTCGTTGCGGCCGGTATCCTCGACCGGATCGTCGTGGCACAGCGGCGAGTCCATGATGTTCTCTCCTCATCCCAGGGATGGCACACTGGTACTGGCTATCGGCAAAAGGTGAGTCATGACTGTCATCCCGAGCGCAGCGAGGGATCTCCCGCGAATGGCGCACCGTGCGCCTTGCCGCAGGAGATCCCTCGCTGCGCTCGGGATGACAGGTGTATCAGCGACCAGCGATTCCAGGTACTGGGCGGTCCGGCCGGGGCGGCCAATGGAGGGGTTATGAGCGAGTTGAGCGAGTTGATCGAGCGCCGCTTCGGCGAGCGGGTGGATGCCGATGTGCCGCCGGACGGCGTGCCGACCTTGCAACGCATGCTGGCGCGCGGCGTGCGGCGCGCGTTCCTCGACAAGCCGGTCGAGCCGGCGCTGCTGCGCACGCTCTGCGCCGCGGCGCTGGCGTCGCCGACCAAGAGCGACCTGCAGCAAGGCGACATCGTCATCGTGAACGACCCGGCGCGCCGGGCCGCGATCTTCGCCACCATTCCCGACCATCCCTGGCTGGCGTCGGCGCCGGTCTTCATGGTCTTCCTCGGCAACAACCGTCGCCAGCGTCAGATCCATGCCTGGCGCGGCAAGCCGTTCGCCAACGACCATCTCGATCCGTTCTTCAACGCTGCCGTCGACAGCGCCATCGTGATGGCGACCTTCATCGCAGCGGCCGAGGCGGTCGGGCTCGGCTGCTGTCCGATCAGCCAGATCCGCAACCATGCGCGCACCGTCTCCGATGCGCTCGCGCTTCCGGCGCATGTGTTCCCCGTCGCCGGCCTTGCCGTCGGCTGGCCGGCGCGCGACGGCGAGCTGAGCCTGCGGCTGCCGCTCGACGTGCGTGTGCATGTCGACCGCTTCGACGAGGCCGACCTGCCGGCGCGGATCGACGCCTATGATCGCCGCCGCGCGGCCGTGCAGCCCTATCGCCGCCAGCGCGACGAGGCGCGCTTCGGCCGCGTCGACGCCTATGGCTGGTCCGAGGACAAGGCCCGGCAGTACGCCAATGCCGAGCGTGCCGATTTCGGCGCCTATGTCCGCAGCCAGGGCTTCAAGCTGGACTGACGCGACGCCGCCAAAAAGGAACCCCTCTCCGTGGGAAAGAGGGGTTCGAGTTTGGCGTCGCGGGCCCGTCAGGGGATGGACCGGGCGACGCGCGGGGAAAGCGTTCAGCATGGTCGGGCGTACGGCAGGCGGGTTGCCTGCCCGTGACCGCCCCATGTCAGGGCGGTGACAAGCTGTGGACACCGGGGATGTGAACTCTTTCGGACCGCGGGCGTCCTCGCCCGCACTCGCCCGCAGCGAAAGCGGAGGGCGACCTCACGATGGTCGCCGCTGGCGCGCCGATGCGGGCGTGGACGCCCGCGGTCCGAAAAATCAACCGCCCTGGGCGTCGAGCGCGTAGCCGGCGGCCCGCACGGTGCGGATCAGGTCGGGCTGGCCTTCGACATTGAGCGCCACGCGCAGCCGGCGGATATGCACGTCGACGGTGCGCGCCTCGATGTAGACGTCGCGGCCCCACACCGAGTCCAGAAGCTGCTCGCGCGTGAACACGCGGCCGGGATGCTCCATGAAATGGCGCAGCAGGCGGAACTCGGTGGGACCCAGGTGCACCGGCTTGCCCTGGCGGGTGACGCGGTGCTGGACCAGGTCCATGGTCAGGTCGGCGTAGCTCAGCACCTCGTCGGCCAGCGCCGGGCGGATGCGGCGCAGCACGGCGCGGATGCGCGCGATCAGCTCGGCCGGCGAGAACGGCTTGCTGACATAGTCGTCAGCGCCGGCGTCCAGCCCGCGGACGCGATCATGCTCCTCGCCGCGGGCGGTCAGCAGGATGATCGGGATGTTGGCCGTGCCGGGCGCGCGGCGCAGCTGCCGGCAGACCTCGATGCCGGACATCAGCGGCAGCATCCAGTCGAGCAGCACCAGGTCGGGGCGATCCTCGTCGATGGCGCGCATCGCGGCCTCGCCGTCGCCGGCGGCCGAGACGCGGTAGCCGGCACGCTCGAGGTTGTAGCGCAGCAGCTCGACCAAAGGCGCCTCATCCTCGACGATCAGGATGTGCGTCTTGTTGGTGCTCATGCCGAGGGATGATCGCTCGGCTGTCGGCGGATTGAGTTCATGAAGTCCCACGGGGTCGCTCCTCGACGACCTCCTCACCGGTCCAGCGGAAGAGGAGTAGTTCGGCGATATTGGTGGCGTGGTCACCGATGCGTTCGATGTTCTTGGCCATGAACATCAGCTGGGTGCAGGCGGAGATGGTCCGGGCGTCCTCCATCATGTAGGTGAGCAGCTCGCGCACCAGGCCGTGATAGACATCGTCGATGTCGGCATCGCGCGTCCAGACGGCACGGGCGCGTTCGATGTCCTTCGAGGCCAGCGCGTCCAGGACATCCTTCAGCAGCGCCTGCACCAGCCGACCGAGGCGGTCGACGCCGCTCAGCGCCGGCGACGGCGTCGTCAGCGGCTGGATCTGCAGCGAGCGCTTGGCGACGTTCTTGGCGTAGTCGGCGATGCGCTCCAGCGCGCTGGCGATCTTGATCGAGGTCACGATCAGCCGCAGGTCGTTGGCCATCGGCTGGCGCAGCGCCAGCATGCGGATGACCTGGTTCTGCACGGCGCGATCCAGCTCGTCGACCCGGTTGTCGGCCTTCATGACCTTCTCGGCGGTCTCCGAGTTGTGCTCGCGCAGGGCGGCGAGCGCCATCGCGAGCTGCGATTCGGCGAGGCCGCCCATCTCCGAAATGGTGGCGTCGAGCTTCTCCAGCTCGTCGTCGAAGCGTCTGACCATATGCTCAGCGGGCATCATGCGTCTCCCAGCGTGCGGCTCAGCCGAAGCGGCCGGTGATGTAGGCCTGCGTGCGCTCTTCCTTCGGGTTGGTGAAGATCTGCGACGTGTCGCCGTACTCCACGAGGTCGCCGAGATGGAAGAACGCCGTGCGCTGCGAGACGCGCGCGGCCTGCTGCATGGAATGGGTCACGATCACGATCGTGTAGTTCTCGCGCAGCTCGTCGATCAGCTCCTCGATCCTGGCCGTGGCGATCGGATCGAGCGCCGAGCACGGCTCGTCCATCAGGATCACCTCGGGGCTGACCGCGATGGCACGTGCGATGCACAGGCGCTGCTGCTGGCCGCCGGAGAGGCCGGTGCCGGGCTTGTCGAGGCGGTCCTTCACCTCTTTCCACAGCCCGGCGCGGGTGAGACTCGACTCCACGATCTCGTCGAGCTCGTTCTTGCCCTGGGCGATGCCGTGGATCCTCGGCCCGTAGGCGACGTTCTCGTAGATCGACTTGGGAAACGGATTGGGCTTCTGGAAGACCATGCCCACCCGGGCCCGCAGCTGCACGACATCGATGCGGCGATCGTAGATGTCGTCGCCGTCGATCTTGATCGAGCCTTCCACCCGGCAGCCCTCGACCACGTCGTTCATGCGGTTGAGGCAGCGCAGGTAGGTCGACTTGCCGCAGCCCGACGGGCCGATCAGCGCCGTCACCTCGCGTTCGTTGATGTCGAGGTCGACGCCGTGCAGGGCTTCCTTCTCGCCGTAGAAGACCTTGACCCCTTGGGACACGACCTTGGGCGCGTGGTTGCCCGACGCGGCGCCCGCAGTCGCGGCAACGGGTTTGATAGCAACGGTGTTCATCACGATTCCCCTTGGCCCCTCAGGCCTATCGCGTGACGGGAGATTACCAGCGGCGCTCGAAGCGGCGACGCAGCAGCACGGCGGCAGCGTTCATCACGATCAGGAACGCCAGCAGGATCAGGATGGCGGCCGAGGTGCGCTCGACGAACGACCGCTCCGGCGCGCCGGCCCACATGTAGATCTGCACCGGCAGGGCGGTGGCCGGATCGAACGGCGTCGCCGGATAGGCGACGACGAAAGCCACCATGCCGATCAGCAGCAGCGGCGCGGTCTCGCCCAGGGCGCGGGCCATGCCGATGATCGTGCCGGTCAGGATGCCGGGCAGCGCCAGCGGCAGCACGTGATGGGTGATCACCTGCATCTTGGAGGCGCCGACGCCCAGCGCCGCCTCGCGGATCGACGGCGGCACCGCCTTGATCGAGGCACGCGTGGCGATGATCACGACCGGCAGCGTCATCAGCGACAGCACGAGGCCGCCCACCACCGGCGCCGAGCGCGGCATGCCGAAGAAGTTCAGGAAGATCGCCAGCCCCAGCAGGCCGAAGACGATCGACGGCACGGCAGCCAGGTTGTTGATGTTGACCTCGATCAGGTCGGTCCAGCGGTTGCGGGCCGCGAACTCCTCGAGATAGACCGCGGCGGCGACGCCCACGGGCAGGGCGGTCAGCAGCACCACCAGCATCATGTACATCGATCCGATGATGGCCACGCCCATGCCGGCCTGCTCGGGGTCGCTGGACGCGCCGTTGACGAACAGCGCGCCGTTGAACCGCTTCTTCAACCGGTTGTCGGCGACCAGCTTGTCGACCCAGGCGATCTGGCGGTCCTTGAGCCGGCGCTGGTTCTCCGGCAGGTCACGCGCGATCTGGCCCTTGATCAGGGTGTCGACGTCGGCGCTGGCCGATACCCATACCGGCACGGTCTTGCCGATCAGGGTCGGGTCGGCCATCACGATGCGCCGCAGCTCGTTGTCGGCGCCGTTCGACAGCAGCGCATAGGCCTCGCGCCGCTGGGCGCGGTCGCTGCCGACGCCCAGCGTATCGCGCAGGGCGGTGCGCAGCAGCGCCGTGTAGTCGGCGGCCCGCAGCGTGGTGTCGTCCACCTTGCCGCCGGGCGCCAGTGTCGCGGCGTCGAGGTTGACGTCGAGCCGCATCTTGCTCTGCTGCAGCGCGCCGTAGCCCTGCACCACCAGGGTGACGAAGAGCCACGCGAGGAAGAACAGGCCGAAGGCGATCGCCGCGATGCCGTAGGCGCGGAAGCGCCGTTCCGCGGCATAGCGGGAGCGCACGCGCTTCTCGTTCAGCACCAGCTTGCGGGGCGCTCGGTTGGCCATTGCGGCGGTCATGGGAAGGGCTGAATCGGTCATGGGAATGGGTGCCTCGGATGGGGCGCGCTCAGTCGTACTGCTCGCGGTACTTCCGCACGATGTGCAGGGCGTAGATGTTGAGCAGCAGCGTGACGGCGAACAGGGTCAGGCCCAGCGCGAAGGCGACCAGGGTCTGCGGGCTGTTGAACTCCAGGTCGCCGGTGAGCTGGCTCACGATCTTGACCGTGACCGTGGTCACCGAGTCGAACGGGTTCAGCGTCAGCTTGGCGGCGATGCCGGCGGCCATGACCACGATCATGGTCTCGCCGATGGCGCGCGACACGGCCAGCAGCACGCTGCCCACGATGCCGGGCAGGGCCGCCGGCATCACCACCCGCTTGATGGTTTCCGACTGCGTGGCGCCCAGCGCATAGGAGCCGTCGCGCAGCGACTGCGGCACCGCATTGATGATGTCGTCCGACAGCGACGAGACGAACGGGATGATCATCACGCCCATCACGACACCCGCCGTGAGCGCGCTGGTGGCCGAGACGTCGAGGCCGACCGAGGCGCCGATGTCGCGGAACAGCGGCCCCAGGGTGGAGAGCGCGAAAAAGCCGTACACGACCGTGGGAATGCCGGCCAGGATCTCGAGCAGCGGCTTGACCCAGGCGCGCACCGTCTTGTGGGCGTACTCGGACAGGTAGATGGCCGACAGCAGGCCGATCGGCACCGCCACCAGCATCGCGATCAGCGAGATGAACACCGTGCCCCACAGCAGCGGGATCAGGCCGAACTGGCCGGCCGAGCCGTCGCGGCCGGCGGCGCTGAAGCGCGGATCCCAGACCAGCCCGAAGAAGAAGTCCTGCGGCGGCACCATCGAGAAGAAGTGCAGCGTCTCGAACAGCATCGAGCAGACGATGCCGACCGTGGTCAGGATGGCGATGGCCGAGCATGCCACCAGGCCCCAGGTCGCGGCGCGCTCGACATGGTTGCGCGCCCGCAGCGTCGGCGCGATGCGGCGGGCACCGAAGAAGAAGCCGATCGCCGCCAGGCCGATCACCAGCACCGCCATCGCCCAGCTTGCGGTCGCATGCAGCGATTGCTGGCGCGCCGCGGCTTCCTTGGCGTAGGCCGGCACGTCGCCCACCGTGGCCCGGCCGCGCACGAGGTTGTCGATGATGGTCAGCACGAGGCTCAGCTTGTCCGGCGGCAGCGCGCGCACGTCGTCGGGCAGGCTGTTGCGCACCACCATGTCGACGACCATCGGCTCGACCACGACCCACAGCAGCAGCAGGACCAGCGCCGGCACCGCCGCCCACAGCGCCACATACGATCCGTAGTAGGGCGGCCGCGAGTGGAGGGCGCGGGTGTGGCCGCCGGCCGTTGCCAGCGCGCGCTGCCTGCCGACCACGAAGCTGGCCAGCATCATCAGCAGGACGACGGCGAGCACGAGGGTGCTGGACATGGGAACCCCAAGGGTGGCGGCGGCAGCCGCGATGACTTTGTCACTCCCTCGGCGGTGAAAGCGGTGCGCCGCGTGCCCGCCGGGGGAAGGAGAAAGTCATGACAGGCCAGAGAGAAAGGCCGGCGCGGTGGCACCGCGCCGGCCTGCTGGCGTCAGTTGACGAGCGCGCCCTTGCTGAAGGCGGCGCGCACGCTGGTGCGCTCGGTGGCCGGCATCGGGATCAGGCCCTTGTCGGTGGCCATGCCCTCGTCGCCCACCACCTTGTCGCTGAGGAAGAACTCGACGTATTCCTTCAGCCCGGGGATCACCGAGAGGTGCGCCTTCTTGACGTAGAAGTACAGCGGCCGCGAGACCGGGTACTTGCCGTCGGCGATGCTCTCAACAGTCGGCACGATGCCGGACACGGTCGCGACCTGGATCTTGTCCTTGTTCTGCTCGTAGAAGCTCAGGCCGAACACGCCGACCGCGGTGGGCGTGCGCTGGATGCGGGCCAGCGTCTCGGTGTAGTCGCCGTCGATGTCGACCGACAGGCCGTCCTTGCGCACCGCCTTGCAGGCGTTGGCCCTGGCCTTGGCGTCGGCGATGGCCTTGATCTCGGGGAAGTCGTGGCAGCCGGCTTCCAGGACCTTCTCCTCGAACACCTCGCGGGTGCCGTGCTTCTCGCCGGGGATGAAGATCTGGATCGGCTGGTCGGGCAGCTTCGGGTCGATCTCCTTCCAGTTCTTGTACGGGTTCGCCGCGAGCGCGCCCTTCACCGGCACCTGGGCGGCGACGGCGAGGTAGACGTGCTTGGGCTCGAGCGCGAAATGGCCGGTCTTGACGCTGCTGGCGAAGACGATGCCGTCGTAGCCGATCTTGATCTCCTGGATCTCCGCGACGCCGTTCTTCTTGCACTCCTCGATCTCGCTCGGCTTGATCTTGCGCGAGGAGTTGGCGATGTCGATCGTCTTCTCGCCGACGCCGCCGCAGAAATTCTTCAGGCCGGCCGATGAGCCGCCCGACTCGACGATCGGCGTCTTGAACTTGCCGGCGAAGGCCTTGCCGAACTGCTCGGCCGCGATGTTGGCGAAGGGCAGCACGGTGGACGACCCGGCGATCTGGATCTGGTCGCGCGCCTGCGCCGGGCCGAAGGACAGCACGGCCAGCGCGGCCGTGAACGTGCCGGCGGTGAGGGTTCTGACGAGCATGGGAGCTCCCATGGAATTGGTTGCGGTCCGGAAACCAAACCGGCGGGGGACCGCATCCCGCCGTCGCGGGCCAGTCCTATGAACCTAACAACATGGTTTTATTTCTGATTTGTTGCAGATCAATGACGCTCGCCGGCCCGGACCTGGATCAGAATGATAGACAACTGTCTTAGTTGTTGATGAATCAACCTTTTTGGACGCCTGCAGGCTCCTTTGACGCAGTGGAAAACTCGTTGTCCGGTAACAGCACCGTAAAGGTGGAGCCCTCGCCAACAGCGCTTTCGACGGTCAGCCGGCCACGGTGGCGGTTCAGCACATGCTTGACGATCGCCAGACCCAGGCCGGTGCCGCCCATCTGCCGCGACCGAGCCGTGTCGACGCGATAGAAGCGCTCGGTGAGGCGCGGCAGGTGCTCGGCGGCGATGCCTTCACCTTGGTCGCTCACGATCAGGCGCACCCCGTCGTCCTGGCGGCTGGCGCCGACCCGCACGCTCGTGCCTGGGCGGGTGTACTTGACGGCGTTGTCGATCAGGTTCTGGAACGCCATCGCCAGCTCGTCGCGATCGCCGATCACGGTCGGCAGATCGGGTGGCACGTCGAGCGTCAGCGTCACCTGGCGCGGGCGTGCTTTCATCTCCAGCATCTCGACCAGGCCGCGCAGCAGCGGGCCGACCTCGACCCGCCCGGTCGGCGACTCGTGCTCGCGCTGCTCGATGCGCGAAAGTGAAAGAAGATCCTCGACGAGGCGCCGCATGCGGCCGGTCTGCTCGGCCATGATCGCCAGGAACCGGTCCTGCGCCTCGGCGTCGTCGCGCGCCGGGCCGCGCAAGGTCTCGACGAAGCCCACCAGGCTGGCCAGCGGCGTGCGCAGCTCATGGCTGGCGTTGGCCACGAAGTCGGCCCGCATGCGCTCCGCCCGGCGCAGCGCCGTCATGTCGTGGAGCACGACCAGCACCAGCGATCCGTCGTCGGTCGGCCGCGGCAGCGCCTTGATATGGGCCGCCAGGATGCGCTCGGGCGGGCCGGGCACGGCGATCTCGGCCGGGTCGTCGATCGGCGCACCGGCCAGCGCCGCATCGACGGAATCGAGCAGCGTGGGCTGGCGCAGCGTCGCGGCCAGGTCACGGCCGGTTTCGATCGGCCCCAGCAGGGTGCGAGCCGCGCGGTTGAAGCGCACGACGCGGCGACTGCCGTCGATGCCCAGCAGCGGGTCCGGCAGGCCGTCGACGATGGCCTGGGCCGACGCCGACAGCGAATCGATGGAGGCGCGCTGCCGGTGCCACAGGCGGGCCAGCGCCGCCACGCCGCCCGCCAGCTCTTCGGCCGCCGGCGACAGCACGAAGCGCGGCACATCCGGCTCGTCGCCGCGCGACAGCGCCTCCACGAAGCGCGCGAAGCGGCCGATCGACAGCACGTAGCGGCGCACCACGATCACGGTGGCCAGCGCGATACCGGCGAAGGCGACCAGCGCCGGCAGCGGCGCCAGCGCCCGCATCCAGACCAGCACCGCCAGCGCCAGCGCCGAGGGCAGCAGCGCGATGACGTTGGCAATGACGTGCCGGCGAAACGGCAATGACGACGAGGTCTCGGCCATGCCGCCCAGTATACGAACCGGCGCCGCGGTTCCAGGCATTAACGTCGGCGGAACCTGTCAGGACTCATCCGGCGAGGGAGCGTGCGCGGTGTGCTGCTCGCGATCACCGCCCGCGCCACTGCGGGGGACGCTTCTCGGCGAAGGCCTGCGGACCTTCGAGCGCATCCTCGCTGAGGTACACCGACTCGAACAGGTGATGGGCGGCCCGCAGCCCGGCCGAGCGGCCCATCTCGGCCGAGAGATACACCAGCTCCCGTGCAGCCTTCACCGTGAGCGGCGCGTTGCCTGCGATGGTGCGGGCCATGCCCAGCGCATGCGCGCGCAGCTCAGCTGCCGGCACCACGGCGTTGACATAGCCCAGCTCGTATCCGCGCTGCGCCGTGAGCGGCTGTCCGGTCAGCAGCAGCTCCATCACGATGCGCTGCGGCAGCATCCGGGTCAGCGGCGCGGCCCAGGGCATGCCGCGGCCCACCTTGGCTTCGGTGATCCCGAACACCGCATGGTCGGCGGCGATGCACAGATCGCACATCTGCGCCAGCAGCCAGCCGCCGGCATAGGCGAGCCCATTGACCGCGGCGATCACAGGCTTGCTGACATGCACCGTGTCGCCGAGCACGGGCACGAAATCGCGCGGTGGCACGCGCAGCCGCTGGCCGGCGGCTTCCTTCAGGTCCATGCCGGCGCAGAAGGCGCGCTCGCCGCTGCCAGTCAGGATGGCCACCTTCAGTTCCGGCGACGCCTCGAAACGATCCCACGCCTGGCGCAGGCCCTTGATCAGGCCGGCGTTGATGGCGTTGAGCTGCCGCGGCCGGTTCAGGGTGATGACGGCGACACCATCCTCGGTATCGAACAGCACTTCCTCGGTCAGGTTCATCAGCTACCTCCCAATTGCGCGTGCGCCGCGCGCTCCAGGTGCTCTCTATGCTCCGGCGCCGCGATGGCCACCAGGGCGCGCGCCCGCTCGCGCAAGCTGCGCCCGCGCAGCCGGGCCACGCCGAATTCGGTCGCCACGACGTCAACGTCGCTGCGCGGCGTTGTCACCGGGCCGCCGAGCCGGGCCACGATCCGGGAGGCGCCAGCACGGCCGGTCGCGGGCAATGCCACGATCGATGCGCCGCCTTCCGACAGGCTGGCGGCCCGCACGAAATCCACCTGCCCGCCGACCGCGCCGACATAATCCGCGCCCACCGCCTCGGCATTCACCTGGCCCGTCAGGTCGACCTCGAGGGCGGAATTGATCGACACCAGCCGCTTGAGCCGGCCCAGCGCCGATCCCGCATGGGTGTAGTCGGCGGTGCAGAGCCGCAGGGCGGTGTTGCCGTCGGCGAAGCGGTACAGGCGGGACGTGCCGATCAGGCTGCCGGTGACCGTGATGCCTGGGTCGACCTCCTTGAAGGCATTGGTGACCACGCCGCGTGCCATGAGGTCTGCCGCCGAATCGCCGATCATACCGGAATGGATGCCCAGGTCGCGCCGGTCGTGCAGCATCGCGACGATGGCCTCCGGCACGGCGCCGATGCCGACCTGCAGCGTCGCGCGGTCGGGGATCAGATCGCGCAGATGATCCGCGATACGCCGCTCGAGGTCGCCGAAGGGCGCCGCTGGCAGCTCGACCAGCGGCCGGTCGGTGTGGACGCCGACGGTGATCTCGTCGCTGCGCAGCGGCTGGTCGCAGGGTGTCCACGGCACCTGCGCGTTGATCTCGGCGATGACGACCGAGGCTGACGCGATCGCGGCGCGCACGTAGTCGTTGATGAGGCCGAAGCTGTGCTCGCCGCGGGCGTTGGCCGGGCTCACGAGCACGAGCGCGACATCGCAGCGGATCAGGCCGGCGCGGATCAGCCGGGGTATCGACGATATGTGGCAGGGGATCGGGTCCAGGCTGCCGGCTTTCACGAGCTTGCGCAGGCTGCCAATGCCGCCCAGGCCCGTGAGGCGCAGGCAGTCGGCATGCTCAGGCTGGAACGTGCTGGAGAAGTTGGCCCCGAGGAAGACGCTGCTGCCGCGGAAGGCGGCGCGCTGGCGCACCAGCTGCTCCGTCAGGCTCAGCGGCTCGCCAGTCGCCTGCCCGAAAACGATTCCGGCGCCGGGTCGGATATGCCGCGCCAGATCAAGGTCCTCGATCGACTCGAGCCGGATCATCGCGAGATCCTCGGCAGCATCTGACAGGCGCCTTCCGGCAGCGATGCGTCCATGATCTTGTCCCTCGTGCTCAACGGCGCAGCACGCCGCCGCGGTCCACCTGGCGGCGCAGGACATCCAGCTCCTGCTCGGACGGCGCCGGCGTCGAGGGCACGACGCTCGGCACGATCAGCTCGCACCCGGTATTGGCCACCAGCGCCTCCACGCTCTGTCCCGGATGCACCGAGCGCAGGCGCAGACGCAGCGTGCGCTCGTCAAAATCCATCACGCCGCGCGGGCTGATCACCAGCGCCGGTCCGCCGCCGCGCAGGCCGAGCGCCTCGCGGCTGCCCGGCCCGTCGCCGAAGCCGATCGCGGTGCGGTAGTCGAGCCGCTGCACGAACGAGCGCCGCGAATGCTCGTGCATATAGATGAAGTAGCGTTGCGCCATGGTCGCCGAGTACGCCAGGCCGGCCGCGCCGGGGCCGCGCATCTCGCCGCCATCCTTCAGCCGCACGCGGGTGAGGTTGATGTTGCCGTGGCCATCGACCTGCAGCGCGCCGGCGAAGAACCAGTCGCGCCGCGTGTGGAAGACGCCGCTGGACGGCAGGACCGCCTCGGTGCCGGCATAGACGTTGCGCCAATCCATGGTGGAGGACACCAGCGGGCTCCACGGCTTGTCGACCATGTTGGCCACGAAGCCCGCGGCGCTGGTGATGATGGCGAGGTTGGGCGCGCGCGTGAGCTGCGCCAGGCGCGCGGCTGCCAGCGGGATCTCGCTGCGCGAGCCGCCGGGCGAGCCGACCTCGCCGTCCGCGAGCTCGCGGCTGAGCACGATGGCCGCAAGCTCGGGCCACGACCATGGCATGTCATTGGCGGGCATAGATGTCTCGTCTCAGGGCGGCGAGGCGGGAGGGCGTCAGGAAGCGGTCGAGATAGGCCTCGTGGCTCTCGGGCGCATGCACGTGCTCGGCCAGCCAGCGGCGCATCGCGTCCTCGCCGTCGCGCGCGCTTTGCTGGTAGTGCGCCAGATACGCATCGTCGTACTGGTAGTTGCCATGCGACGAGCAGGGATGCGCGCCCCATGGCGCCTCCACCACCGCGTCCACCAGGATATGCGCGATGTCGGCCAGGAACGGATCGGCCGTGAAGGTGCTGGCAGGCACCACCTCGTCGACGCTGGCGATCACCTTGCCGCCGCCGCGGCGCGTGGCTTCCGCGATCAGCACGTCCGAGAACGGATAGCCGGCATAGGCGAGGTTGCCCCATTGGTCGCCGCGCGTGGCATGCAGCAGCGCCATGTCCGGCCGGATGGCGGGCACCGCGATCATCGGCTCGCCGGTGATGGGGTCAGCGACCGGCTTGAGGTCGGGGTTGCTGTTGGGCAGGTCGGTGCCGACGCCTGTCTTGGTCCAGCCCGAGGGCAGGTTCTTGGCCGCGGCTTCCATGCCCGCGATCACCTGCGTCTCGTCGCAGTCCCACACCTTGACCCGGCCATCTGCCGCCCGGCGCCGGAAGTTCAGCGCCAGCCCGTGGTGCTCGAGGCCCAGATAGGGCACGCGGACCTCGGCGACGCAGCCGGCCGCGACCAGCAGGTCGACATCGATCGACGCCTGGGTCACGGCCACCACGATCAGGTCACGCGCGCCGCGCCGCGCGACCTCCCGCACCAGGCGCATCGGCTTGTTGTGGAACAGCGAGCCGCCGATGGCCACGACGGCGCCGTCGCGCAGGTCGGCCAACGCCGCATGCGCGTCCGCTTTCTTGGAGGTGCGGCCCGTCATTCCGGCTGGATCCCTGCGGCCTTGATGCGCTTGCCCCAGGCGGCCAGCTGCGCGCGCACATAGGCGGCGTGATCGGCGAGCGTATTGGGCGTCAGATCCAGGCCGACCTGCGCAAAGCGTTGCCGCACCGCGTCGCGCCCGCCCATCTTCAGGATCTCGGCGTTGAGGGTCTCGGCGATATCGGTGGGGGTGCCGGCCGGCGCGCCGATCCCCAGCCACACCTCGGGATCGAACTCGCCCATGCCCGACTCGGCCAGGGTCGGCACGTCGGGCATCTGCGGCGAGCGCGTGCGCGCGGTGGTGGCGATGGCCCGCAGCTTGCCGGCCTTGACCTGCTCGGCGGCGATCGACGGGTCGGCCATCATGAACTGGATCCGTCCCTCCATCAGATCGACCACCGCCGGCGGCTGGCTCTTGTACGGCACGCCCAGCGTGTCGACCTTGGCCAGGCTCGCGAATGTCGCCGCCG
The DNA here is from genome assembly GCF_008039615.1 of Vineibacter terrae. Lineage (GTDB taxonomy): Bacteria > Pseudomonadota > Alphaproteobacteria > Reyranellales > Reyranellaceae > Vineibacter > Vineibacter terrae. Next base: position 87,240 of record NZ_VDUZ01000034.1, read on the forward strand.
CGACCTGCGACGTGGCGGAGCCGTAGCCGTAGGCCAGGCCGGGGTTCTTGCGCGCGTGCTCGATGAGCTCCTGGACGTTGCGCACCGGCAGGTCGGGGTTGACCACCAGGAGGAACGGCACGCTGATGACCCGGGCGATATGGACGAAGTCCTTCACGGGGTCGAAAGGATATGTCTTCACCAGCCATGGGCGCGCCGAATGCGTGGCTGACGTGGTCAGCAGCAGCGTGTGGCCGTCGGCTGGCGATCTGGCCACCTGCTCGCTGCCGATCTGGCCCGAGGCGCCCGGCTTATTGTCGACCACGTAGGTGCCGCCCATGGTCTTGCGCAGCTCGTCGGCGACCACGCGCGCCACCGTGTCGCTGGCGCTGCCGGCGGTGAACGGCACGACGATGCGCACCGGCTTGTCGCCGGGGAACGCCAGCGCCGGGCCGGCGAGGGGAAGCGCCAGCGCAAGTCCGGCCAGCCAGCATGTCAGCTTCATGTTCATACCTGTCGCCTCATATCCGCCACGTCCCGCTGCGTCCTGGCTGTTCGTGTGCCCTGGCCGGCTCATTCCGGCTGCAGGCCCGCGTCCTTGATGCGCTTGCCCCAGGCGGCCAGCTGCTCGCGCACGAACGCGGCATGGTCGGCCAGGGTATTGGGCACGAGATCGAAGCCGACCGCGTCGAAGCGCTGCCGCACGTCGTCACGCTTGCCCATCTTGAGGATTTCGCTGCTGAGCTTGTTGACGATCTCAGCCGGCGTGCCCGCGGGCGCGCCCATGCCGACCCACACCTCGAGGTCGAAGTCGCTCATGCCTTGCTCGGCCAAGGTCGGCACGTCGGGGAACTGCGGCGAGCGGGCGCGCGAGGTGATCGCCAGCGCGCGCAGCTTGCCGGCTTTCACCTGCGGGCCGACCACCGACAGGTCGGCCATCATGAAGCGCACCTGGCCGCCCACCAGGTCGGTCACGGCGGGCGGCTGGCTCTTGTAGGGCACGGCCATCGCCTGGATCCCGGCCAGGGACACGAACGTGGCCGACGCCACCTGCGCCGTGGCCGAGCCGTAGCCATAGGGCAGCCCGGCATTCTGCCGGGCATAGGCGATGAAGTCCTTGACCGTGGCCGCCGGCACGTCGGGGTGCACCACCAGCAGAAAGGGCACCGTGATCACCCGCGCGATGTGGGTGAAGTCCTTGATCGGGTCGTAGCCCAGCGTCTTGGTCAGCCAGGGGCCGGCGGAATTCTGCGCCGACGAGGTCTGCAGCAGGGTGTAGCCGTCGGCCGGTGCTTTCGCCGCCAGATCGGTGCCGATCTGGCCCGATGCGCCGGGCTTGTTGTCGATCACGAACGTGCCGCCCAGGCTTTTGCGCAGCTCATCGGCCACGACGCGCGCCACGGTGTCGCCGCCGCTGCCGGCGGTAAAAGGCACGATGATCTTCACCGGTCGCTCGGGCCAGCCTTGCGCCGCCACGCCCGTCGGCATCGCCAGCAACGCCGCTGCCAGCCACCTCCCGAACCGGTTCATTCTTGCCTCCCGATATTTCTGTATATAGAATAGCTTTCTATATACAGTTGACCGTATCAAGCCGCCCCGAAGATCGCAAGAGGCCGCCGCGCCATGCCGCCCGCAAAGTCCACGCCCACGCCGACCGCCTATATGGTGCCGGCGGTCGATCGCTCCGTGCGCATCCTGCGCCTGCTGCAGCGGCGCCAGCAGCTCACGGTGAGCGACGTGGCGCAGGCGTCGGGGATCGGCGTCAGCAGCTGCTACGCCATCCTCAAGACGCTGCAGCACCATCACCTCGTCGCCTTCGACGAGCGCGCCAAGACCTATCGCCTCGGCCTCGGCCTGCTGGAGCTGGGTGGTGCCGTGAGCCGCGATTTCGTCTTCGTCGAGACGGCACGGGCGCATCTCATGGATTTCATGCGCACGACGCGGCTGACGACTTTCGTCGTGGCGCGTGTCGGCCACGAGCGCCTGATGGTGGTGGACAAGGAGGAGCCCGGCGGCGATGTCCGCATCAGCATCGCGGTGGGAACCCGCTTCCGCGTCACCGAAGGCCTGAGCGGGCGCTGCTTCATGGCCTTCCTGCCCGAAGCCGAATGCGACTCCCTTCTGAAGAGCGTCGGCCTGACGCCGTTCGCGGGGCTGCCGGCGCCCACGGTGAGGGCATATCGCGCCCAGCTGAGCGCCGCGCGTGAAGCGGGCTATGTCGCGCTCACGGAGTCGCCGATCAGCGGCGCCAATGGTGTGGCCGCGCCTGTCTTCGACAGCGAGGGCCGCATCCTGTTCGCGCTCACGGCCATGGGGCTCAGTCCGGCGCTGGCATCGAAGGCCATCGCCGAGACCGGCGCGAGCCTGCGTCAGGCCGCCGACGCGATCACGAAGGTCCTCGGCCGCGGCTGACGTTCCGGCGGATGCGTCATGGCCGGCGGGTCAGTCGACGCAGCAGCTCATCGTGCTGGCTGCCGGCGGCACGTCGAGCGCCGGGTTCTCGTCGAAGAAGCCTGATGGATGCAGGGCGAAGCCGGCTGTGGTCACCGGCTGCACCGGGAAATCCTCGGGCCGCGGCAGGTGATGCAGGCCGAAGCTGTGCCACACGACCACGTCGGTATCGACCAGCGGCCGGTCCGCCGCCGTCCATGCCGGCAGGCCGTCGCCGCCGGTGCTCTGGTTGGGATAGCGCCCGGCCGCGTGCATCTCGTCGGGGTGATAGGCGCTCACCCAGAGCTGGCGCGTCATGAAGGCGGCACGGCGCGCCACCATCGACTGCGGGCTGGAGAAGGTCGGCACCGGGTTCAGCGGCAGCAGCCGGTAGGCGGTCGGCTGCCCCAGCGCGTTGCGGCGGTCGGCGCTGGTGATCTTCCAGAACCGCGCCGCGTTGAAGTCGACGTTGCGCTGCGCCCGCAGCTCCGACTCCAGCACAGTCTCGCGGATGGTGAAGGCGTTGCCGTGCGGGTTGTCCGGCCCGACCGGCAGCGCCACGGTGTCAACCTCCACGACGCGGTTGCGCTCGCCGTCCACCGCCATGTCCAGGCGCATGTTGAAGACGTGCTGGTGATAATGGGCATAGACGCCCGGTGACACGATCGTGCCGTAGTCGGGCTTCTCGCCGGGACGGAGGCCGGCCGTGTTGAGGATGCCGGTCGCCTTGATCTCGAAATGGATCGAGCCGTCCTGGTGGAAGTACCAGAACTGGCCGTACTCGTAGTTGCCGACCGTGGAGATCGACGACACCACTAGCCGGCGCGCGCGGCGCACATCGACCGCGCCGGTGAACAGGTCGGTATGCTTCCACAGGATCCCGACATCCTCCTCGTGCAGGCAGACGGCGCTTTCGATGCAGTACGGATCGCCCTTGCTGTCGTTGAGCCAGGCATCGAAGTAGCGGATCGCGCCCAGGCAGTCGCAGCCCAGCGCCAGCGAGTTCGCCAGCACGCCGATGCCGTATTCACCGACATCGAAGGCGTTCTTGCGGAAATGGCCGCCGCCGGGATGGGCATAGGGCACGACCATCTCCGACAGCGCGGCGCGATGGAGGACCGGCCGCAGGCGGCCGCCGTCCTCGTAGCCGATCGTGTGCAGCACCAGGCCTTCGCGCCCGTTGAAGCCGACGCGCAGGCGCCATTTCTGCCAGCGCACCTCGTTGCCCTGCACGGTGAAGCTCGGCCCGTCGGGCTGCATGATCTCCAGCGGCTTGACGTCGGTGCGGAATGTCGTGCGATAGCGCGCGGCGTAGTTGCGGTTGCCCATGGGCACCGGCGCCTCGCCGTAATCGTCGATGCGCAGCACCTCGGCGCGGTCGAGATCGACCACGGCGCACAGCCCTTCGATGGGATGGGCATAGCCGTTGTCGTTGGGCTCGCTGCGGTACCAGCAGAAGGTGTGCGACAGGCGCCTGCCGGCCTCGTCCAGCAGGCCGTAGTTGCCGGCCGACCACGGATCGACCTGGACCTTCTCGATATCGGTGATGCCGCGCCTGGCCAGCGCGGCCCGGAAGCGCGGATCGGCGCGCGCCACCTCGCCCACCAGCGTGATGTCGTCGACCAGGATGCGCGGCCGCACGCCGGGAACATGCCGCCAGTCGACGACGCGGTCGCGCGCGAGGTCGACGCGCGCCTCGTAGACCTTGCCGTTGGCGCGGTCGAAGGCGCAGACGAAAGCCTCGCGCGGCATCGGCGCGCCGGGGCGGAACGCCTGCACGGCGTCCTTGTCCGGCTCGCGCAGGCTGATGGTCTCGAACATCATGCCGGCGCCGAGGTCGTGTGCCGCGCGCACCGCCACCGCCGCGCGCCGGATCTCGGCCGGGCTCAGCGGGTCGAGCGGGTGGGCTGTCGCTTCGGCTGCGCGGATTTCCTCGCCGGCATCGTTCATGGTGGCGCTCCCGACCGTCGTCGCATCTTGCCGGGATTCGCCGGTGTCTGCCAGACTGCGCCCGGCAGCGTGGCGACCGGGTGCGCCGGGCGGGTCTGCGCGCTGGAGGCGCTGCGCTGCGAGGGTGGCTCACATGGATCTCGCCGACAGCTGGGAGGCCCAGGCCCGGCAATGGACCGAATGGGCGCGCCGCCCCGGCCACGACAGCTACGGGCGCTACCACCGCGACCAGTTCCTCAGGCTTCTGCCGCTACCCGGTTGGCGCACGGTGGACGTCGGCTGCGGCGAAGGGCGCCTGACGCGGCATCTGAAGGGGCTCGGGCATCACATCGTCGGCATCGACTCGTCGCCGTCCATGATCGCCGCTGCCCGCGAGGCGGACCCGTCGATGGATGTCCGGATCGCCGATGCGGCGGCGCTGCCGCTGGATGACGCCAGCGCCGATCTTGCCGTCGCCTTCATGTCGCTGCACGACATCGATGCGATGCCGGCCGTGCTGCGCGACGTCGCGCGCGTGCTGGAGCCCGGCGGCAGGCTGTGCTTCGCGATCGTGCATCCGATCAACTCGGCCGGGCGCTTCGAGCGCCCGGCCGCCGACGCGCCCTTCGTCATCGCCGGCGACTATCTGCGGCCGTTCCGCTATGCCGATACCGTCGAGCGCGACGGGCTGGCGATGACGTTCCACAGCCAGCACCGTCCGATCGAAGCCTATTTCCGGGCGCTGGAGGCGGCCGGCTTCCTGGTCGAGGCGCTGCGCGAGCCGGGCGTTCCGGACCACGGCCTGTCGTCGGACGCGAGCCGCCGGTGGCAGCGCCTGCCGCTCTTCCTTCACGTGCGCGCGCTGCGTCCGTGAGCGCCGAGGCGGATCATGGTTGGCGATGCCAGGTTCGGGCGTCGCAGAAGATCAGGACGCAGCCCTTCAATTCAAGCGTATCGGCGCCCGTGAGACGCAGGCGGGCATCGTAGATCCGGCCGCTTTTGGGGTCGTAGATCGTCCCGCCGCTCCATCGGCCTGAGCCGGCAGGACGGAACCCTCGAAGGCTGGGCTATTATCGTGGCGACTGCAGAGGAGCGCCTCCATGAACCAGCATGCACACCTCGAAGGCGGCTGCCAGTGCGGCGCCGTGCGCTATCGTCTGACGACGCAACCACGCTGGGTCGGGCACTGCCATTGTCGCATGTGCCAGAAGGCGCATGGAGCGCCCCTGGTGTCCTGGGTTGCCGTGCCATCGAACAGCGTCGTGTTCACGAAAGGCCTGCTGAAATACTACCGCTCCAGCGAAAAGGCCGAACGCGGCTTCTGCCCGGAATGCGGCACGCCCATTGCTTGCGTGCCGGCGTCCCGGCCGGGCGAGGCGCCATCCATCGATCTGGCGCTCGCGACCTTTGACGATCCCAGGACGTTCGCGCCGATGATGCATGTGTGGTGTGACAGCGCGATGCCATGGCTGCCGATCAATGACCATCTGCCCCGATTCGGGCAAGGCATCACGGCCGACGACGCCGCGGAATGAGGCCACAGGAAAGGGCCGGATCGCGGCGCAGTCCAGGCGCCTGTCGGCGCGCCTGGCGATGACGGCAGGCGCGCCGACATGAATGCGCAGCCTGGTGAGGCCGCTACCGCTCCAGCGAGTGGTAGGCCGCCAGCGCCGCGTGGCTCACCAGGTCGCTGACCGTGGCGCCCATCTGCACGACCTGCACCGGCTTCTGCAGGCCGTCGATCACCGGCCCGATCACGGTGACGCCACCCAGGCGCTGCATCAGGCGCGAGGCGATGTGGGCCGAGTGCAGGCCGGGCATGATCAGGATGTTGGCCGGGCCCGTCAGGCGGCAGAACGGATAGGTCGACTTCAGGAGCTCGTAATCGAGCGCCATGTCGGCCTGCATCTCGCCGTCGAACTCGAAATCGACGCCCTCGTCGGCCAGCAGGCGGATGGCGTCGCGGATGCGCGTGGTGCGATCCATCTCGCGCGAGCCGAAGTTGGAGAACGACAAGAACGCCACGCGCGGGTCGTGTCCCATCTGGCGCGCATTGTGCACCATCTGCTTGGCGATGAGGGCGAGCTCGGTCGAGGTCGGGGTCTCGTTCACCGAGGTGTCGGCCAGGAACACCGTGCCGTGGCGCGAGACCACGATCGAGTAGCCGATCGCCACCTTGTCGTGCTCGACGTCGATCACACGCGTGACGTCGCCGAAGCACTCGGGGAAGCGCCGCGTGATGCCGGTCACCATGCCGTCGGCGTCGCCGGCCGCGACCATGCAGGCGCCGAACACGTTGCGGCCCTGGTTGACCATGCGCTGCACGTCGCGGCGCAGGAAGCCGTTGCGCTGCAGGCGGCGGTAGATCATGTCGGTGTAGGCTTGGTTCTTGGTCGACAGCCGCGCGTTGTGGATCTCCAGCCCGTCCTCGTCGGTGATGCCCAGCGACCGCATCGTCTCGCGCACCTGGTCGTCGCGGCCGATCAGGATCGGGGTGCCGTAGCCGTTGTCGCGGAAGGCGACGGCGGCGCGGATGGTGCGCTCCTCCTCGCCCTCGGCGAAGACGATGCGGCGCGGATTGGCCTTGACCTGCTCGAACAGGCTCTGCAGCCAGGCCGTGGTCGGGTCGAGCCGGCTCGACAGCTGGCGCTTGTACTCGGCCATGTCGATGATCGGCTTGCGGGCCACGCCCGAGTCCATCGCCGCCTGCGCCACCGCGGCCGAGACCTCGACGATCAGGCGCGGGTCGAACGGCACCGGCATGATGTACTCGGGCCCGTAGCGCAGCCGGCGGCCGGCGTAGGCGCGGTCGACCTCGTCGGGCACGTCCTCGCGCGCCAGCTCGGCCAGCGCCTCGGCGGCGGCGATCTTCATCTGCTCGTTGATGGTGCGGGCGCGCACGTCGAGCGCGCCGCGGAAGATATAGGGGAAGCCCAGGACATTGTTGACCTGGTTGGGATAGTCGCTGCGGCCGGTGGCGATGATGGCATCGCCGCGCACCGCCTTGACGTCTTCCGGCGTGATCTCGGGATCGGGGTTGGCCATGGCGAAGATGATCGGCTTGGCCGCCATGCTGCGCACCATGTCGGGCGTCACCGCGCCCTTCACCGACAGGCCGAAGAAGACGTCGGCGCCCTTCATCGCCTCTTCCAGGGTGCGCGCCTTGGTGCGCACGGCGTGCGCCGACTTCCACTGGTTCATGCCCTCGGTGCGACCCTGCCAGATCACGCCCTTGGTGTCGCACAGGATGGCGTTCTCATGCGGCAGGCCCATGGCCTTGACCAGCTCGATGCAGGCGATCGACGCGGCGCCGGCGCCGTTCACCACCATCTTCACGTCCTTGATGTCGCGGCCGGTCAGATGCAGCGCGTTGATCAGGCCGGCGGCCGAGACGATGGCGGTGCCGTGCTGGTCGTCGTGGAAGACCGGGATGTCCATCAGCTCGCGCAGGCGCTGCTCGATGATGAAGCACTCCGGCGCCTTGATGTCCTCGAGGTTGATGCCGCCGAAGCTGGGCCCCAGCAGCTTGACGCAGTTGATGAACGCCTCGGCATCCTTGGTGTCGACCTCCAGGTCGATGCCGTCGACATCGGCGAAGCGCTTGAACAGCACCGCCTTGCCTTCCATCACCGGCTTGCCGGCCAGGGCCCCGAGGTCGCCCAGGCCCAGCACCGCCGTGCCGTTGGAGATGATGGCGACGATGTTGCCCTTGGAGGTATAGTCGTACGCCGTCGACGGATCGCGCTGGATCTCCAGGCAGGGCGCCGCCACGCCTGGCGAGTAGGCCAGCGACAAATCGCGCTGGGTGGTCAGCGGCTTGGTCGGGACGATCTCGATCTTGCCCGGCCGTCCGGCTGCATGCATGCGCAACGAGTCAGCCGCCAGATCGCCGGATTCGACCTGCTTGGGCTCGACATCGAACGTGGTCTCGGACACGGGTGTTCCCTCTCGACGCTTGACGACACTTCATGTGCCGGATCCGGGCCAGGCCGATCCGGCATTGCTTGTCCCCAGCGTTCTAGCCGACATGCATCGACCTGGAAACTCCCAGCATGTAGACTGGCGTCACAAATCCTTTGCCATCAAGACGTTGGTTCCCGTGCCCGATACGCGCACGCCAGATGACCTGTCCCGGCCGCCGCCCCGGGCCGAGACCGAGCCGGCGGCAGCGGTTACCCCGATGATGGCGCAGTACCTCGCCATCAAGCGGCGCCATCCCGATCATCTGCTGTTCTACCGGATGGGTGATTTCTACGAGCTGTTCTTCGACGATGCCGTCAAGGCATCGGCGGCGCTCGACATTGCCCTCACCAAGCGCGGCCAGCACCAGGGCGCCGACATTCCGATGTGCGGTGTGCCGGTGCACAGCCACGAGGCCTATCTGTCGCGGCTGATCCGACTGGGCTTCAAGGTCGCGGTCTGCGAGCAGACCGAGGATCCGGCCGAAGCCAGGAAGCGCGGTGCGAAATCGGTGGTGAATCGCGACGTGGTGCGCGTCATCACGCCCGGCACGCTGACCGAGGACGCGCTGCTCGACGCGCGCGCGCACAACTACCTCGCGGCGCTGTCGGAGGCGCAGGGCGGGCTCGGCCTGGCCTGGCTCGACCTCTCGACCGGCGCCTTCGCCGTGCAGCCGCTCGAGGCGGCGGGCCTCGTGGCCGCCCTGGCGCGGCTGGAGCCGGGCGAGATCCTGCTGCCCGACCGCCTGCTGGCGCGGCCCGAGATCGCCGCGGCGCTGGCCGACTGGAAGGCGGCGCTGACGCCGCTGCCCTCGGCCCGCTTCGACAGCGACAATGCGCGCCAGCGCCTGCAGCGCCTGTTCGGCGTCGGCGCGCTCGACGGCTTCGGCAGCTTCGGCCGTGCCGAGGTGGCGGCCTGCGGCAGCCTGGTCGATTATGTCGAGCTGACCCAGGCCGGCAAGGTGCCGGCGCTGTCGCCGCCGCGGCGCGAAAGCGCGTCAGGCAGCATGGAGATCGACCCGGCGACCCGCCGCAACCTGGAGCTGGTGCGGGCGCTGGACGGCCGCCGCGACGGCAGCCTGCTGGCCTGCATCGACCGGACGTTGACCGGCCCGGGCGCGCGCCTGCTGGCCGAGCGGCTGGCGGCGCCGCTGACCGACATCGCCGCGATCGAGGCGCGGCTGGACCTGGTGCGCTTCGCGGCCGAGACGCCGGCGCTGCGCGAGACCTTGCGCGAGCGCCTGCGCCAGGTGCCCGACATGGAACGCGCGCTGCAGCGCCTCTCGGTGGGACGCGGCGGTCCGCGCGATCTCGCCGGCCTGCGCGACGGCCTGCGCCAGGGCAGCGGCATCGCCGAGCTGCTCGACGCGGCGCCGGCGCTGCACCGCCCGCCGCAGCTGGCCGATCTTGCGGCGGCGCTGTCGGGGCATGCGGCGCTGGTCGACGTGCTGGCCGCCGCTCTGGCCGACGAGCTGCCGCTTCTGGTGCGCGACGGCGGCTTCATCCGCCCCGGCCATGCCGCCGAGCTCGACGAGCTGCGCACCTTGCGTGACGACAGCCGCAAGACCATCGCCGGGCTGGAAGCGAAGTATCGCGCCGCCACCGGCGTCGCCTCGCTCAAGATCCGGCACAACAACGTCATCGGCTATCATATCGAGATCACGCAGACCAATCTCGGCAAGCTCGATCCGACGGCGCACGGCTTCATCCACCGCCAGACCATGGCCAGCGCCACGCGCTACGCCACGGTCGAGCTCAGCGAGCTCGAGGCCAGGATCGGCCGCGCCGCCGATGCCGCGCTGCAGCTCGAGCTGAAGCTGTTCGACGGCCTGGTGCGCGCCGTCCTGGAGCGGGCCACGGCGGTCGCCGCGGCGGCCCAGGCGCTGGCGGCGCTGGATGTCGCATCGGCGCTGGCCGAGCTGGCGGTGGCCGAGCGCTGGACGCGCCCGGTCATGGTCGAGGGGGCCGACTTCACCATCTCGGGCGGGCGCCACCCGGTCGTCGAGGCGGCCTTGCGGCGCCAGCGCACGGCCGCCTTCGTGGCCAACGACTGCGATCTGGGGGCCGACCGCCGGCTGTGGCTGCTGACCGGCCCCAACATGGCCGGCAAGTCGACCTTCCTGCGCCAGAACGCGCTGATGGCGATCCTGGCGCAGATGGGCGCCTACGTGCCGGCCGACCACGCCAGGATCGGGACCGTCGACAGGCTGTTCAGCCGCGTCGGGGCTGCCGACGACCTGGCGCGCGGCCGCTCGACCTTCATGGTCGAGATGGTCGAGACGGCTGCCATCCTCAACCAGGCGACGCCGCGCAGCCTAGTGATCCTCGACGAGATCGGCCGCGGCACGGCGACGTTCGACGGCCTCTCGATCGCCTGGGCGGCGCTGGAGCAGCTGCACGAGGTCAACCGCTGCCGGGCGCTGTTCGCCACGCACTATCATGAGCTCGGGGCGCTGGCGACGCGGCTGGCGGCGCTCAAGCCCTACACCATGCGCGTCAAGGAATGGCAGGGCGAGGTCGTGTTCCTGCACGAGGTGGCGCCGGGTGCCGCCGACCGGTCCTACGGCATCCATGTCGCCAAGCTGGCCGGCCTGCCGTCGGCGGTCGTGGCCCGCGCCGAGGAGGTGCTCTCGGCGCTGGAGCAGGGCGAGCAGTCCGGCGCCGTGACGCGGCTGGCCGACGACCTGCCGCTGTTTGCCGCCGCTCCCAAGCGGCCCGCCGGTGGCACTGGCGGCAGCGGCGGCGGTGCGGCGAAAGAGTCCGAGATCGAGAAGGCGCTGGCCGGTATCAATCCCGACGAGCTGACGCCACGCGAGGCGTTGGAGCTGATCTATAACCTGCGGGGGCGCCTGGACCCCGGGAGCGCGTCATGAGTCCGACCGCCACCCTGGGCTGGCACAGATGATGCGCGCGTTGATGCATACGCTTTGCTGGTTCGGCCTGGCCGCCGCCGTCGGCCTGGCGCCGGCCGCGGCGCGGGCGCGGGCGCAGGCGCCCTGCCTGGCGTCCGGCGACGTGATCAGCGGCAAGGTGGCGCCGGTCACGGCCAGCCACCCCAATGGCTCGACCTTCACCGCCTACATCCTGACCCTGTCGCCGCCGCGCTGCGTCACGACGGCGGACCAGCGCATCGAGGCCGCCGCGCGCTTGCAGCTGGGCGGCAATGCCGGGCAGCAGGCCACCTTGCGCCGCCGCGCCGACGCGGTTGTCAGGGTGCGCATCCGCGATCCGTTCACCCCCGAGACCGCCTGGCATATCGGCGACGTGATCGTGGTCGACTATGACATCGTCAACTGAGGGCATATGCCGATGACCGGGTCGCTGCCCCAGCCCGAAGAGGCCGAACGTCGGCGCACGCTCTATGGCCGCCGCCGCGGCAAGAAGCTGCGATCGGGCCAGCAGGGCCTGCTCGAAAGCCTGCTGCCGCGCCTGCGCGTGCCGGTGCGCCATAGCCTCGAGCCGGCCGACCATGCGCCGCTGGACCTGCCGGCGCTGTTCGGCCGGGCCATGCCGGGCGGCTACTGGCTGGAGGTCGGGTTCGGCTCGGGCGAGCACCTGGTGTGGCAGGCCGAGCACCATCCCGATGTCGGGCTGATCGGATGCGAGCCCTATGTCAACGGCATCGCCAAGTGCCTGGCCCATGTCGAGCGGACCGGGGTCGGCAATGTCCGCGTGTTCGACGACGATGCCCGCTTCGTGATGGCCGCCCTGCCGCCGGGCTCGCTCGGCCGCGCCTTTGTGCTGTTCCCCGATCCGTGGCCCAAGGCACGCCACCAGAAGCGCCGCTTCGTCTGCCGCGAGACGCTCGACCGGCTGGCTGAGCTGATGGTGCCGGAAGGCGAGTTGCGATTGGCAACTGATGACCCTGTCCACCTGCCGTGGATGCTGGAGCAGGCCTGCCTGCATCCGGCGTTCACCTGGCTGGCCGAGCGCCCGGGCGACTGGCGGCAGCGGTCGGCCGACTGGCCGCCCACCCGCTATGAGCAGAAGATGCTGGCCGGTCGCCGCCCGGCCTTCCTGCGGTTCAGAAGGACTTAGTCCACTGGACTAAGTCCGCTTCCCTGCCTATATGTGAGACATGGGCGAGCCGATCACCATCCACGCGGCCAAGACGCGCTTCTCCGAGCTCGTGCGCCGCGCCGAGGCGGGCGAGGAGATCATCATCGCGCGCGGCAACAAGCCGGTCGCGAAGCTGGTGGCAGTTCAACCGAAAGCAAAGCCCAAGCGGCAGTTTGGCAGCCTCAAGGGAATCGTCGCATTGGATGAAGCCTTTTGGGAGCCCATGAGCGATGAGGAACTGGAGGCTTGGGGCTTGAAATAGGCCCACGACCGTCATGCCTCTGCTTCTCGACACCCATGCTCTGATCTGGTGGGCCGCAGGCAACACCATCCTGCCTGTCAATGTCAGGCGGCGGATCGAGGACGAGGAGGATGTTTTCGTCAGCGCCGTGACCGTCTTCGAGATTACGACCAAGTTCATGAAGGGGAAGCTTCAGCAGGCCGCCGCCATCGCTCATGATGTTGAAGCCTACGCTGCAGGGCAGGAATTCAAGCCTCTGCCGATTTCGCTCAGGCATGCCCAAGTCGCGGGCTCGCTGCCCGGGCCTTCACGTGATCCCTTCGACAGGTTGCTGATCGCCCAGGCCATGGTGGAGAACCTGCAGCTTGTGTCGATCGAGCAGCCCTTCGACACCTATCCGATCCGGCGGTTGTGGTAAGGGGGGCAGGCGTCACAATCCGCTGGACTCCCGGCCGTGATTTACCTATATGCGGCCTCACATAGCGGTCCCGTCGGCGGACCTAACAAGAAAGAGCGGGCCAAAAAGCCCGCTCTTCTCGTTTCCACCCGCCAAGAGCCAGGCAACGGCCAACAAGACGCGATCGCAACGGAGCGATGAGGCGGCGTGACGGAGCTGGAACGGCGGATCGAGGGCATTGTCGGCCCGGCAGCGGAAGGGCTGGGCTACGAGCTTGTGCGCGTGATGCTGGCGGGCGGCCACGACGGGCGCCTGCAGATCATGGCCGAGCGCCGCGATGGCGCGCCGATGACGGTGGACGATTGCGAGCGGCTGAGTCGGACCATATCGGCCCTGCTCGATGTCGAGGATCCCATCGACGGCGCCTACACACTGGAAGTGAGCTCGCCGGGGATCGACCGGCCGTTGGTGCGGCGCAAGGACTGGGAGCGCTGGAGCGGCCATGTGGCGCGGGTCGAGATGGCCGAGCCGGTCGAAGGGCGTAAGCGTTTCAGGGGCGTGCTGCTGGGTCTCGACGGCGAGGATGCGCGGTTGCGCCTGGAGGACGGTGCCGAGGTTCGCCTGCCCCTGTCGGGCGTGGCACGCGCCAAGCTGGTGCTGACCGATGCGCTGATTGCCGAAGCCGGCAAGATGGCGACTGCCAACGACGGCGCGCCGCCGAGTGCCCATTGACGGCACGACGGCGCTGCCCGCGGATTGACGACGGAGCGACGAACGATGGCCACGACAGCCGACATCCCTCGCCTGGAGATGATTCAGGTCGCCGACACGGTGGCGCGCGAGAAGGGGCTCGACCGCGAAGAGGTGCTGGAGGCCATGGAGCTGGCGATCCAGAAGGCCGGCCGCTCCAAGTACGGCCTCGAGCACGACATCCGCGCCGAGATCGATCGCAAGAGCGGCGAGATCAAGCTGCTGCGCTTCATGCAGGTGGTCGAGGCGGTCGAGAACGAGAACACGCAGATCGCATTGCCGGAGGCGCAGCGGCGCAACCCCGACGCGCAGGTGGGTGACTTCCTCACCGACGAGCTGCCGCCGATCGACTTCGGCCGCATCGCCGCCCAGACCGCCAAGCAGGTGATCACGCAGCGCATGCGCGAGGCCGAGCGCAAGCGGCAGTACGAGGAGTTCAAGGACCGGGTCGGCGAGATCGTGTCCGGCACCGTCAAGCGCGTCGATTTCGGCAACACCATCGTCGATCTCGGCGGCCGCGCCGAGGCCATCATCCGCCGCGACGAGTCGATTCCGCGCGAGGCGCTGCGGCCCAGCGACCGGGTGCGCGCCTATATCTACGACGTGCGCGAGGAGCCGCGCGGGCCGCAGATCTTCCTGTCGCGCACGCACCCGCAGTTCATGGCCAAGCTGTTCACCCAGGAAGTGCCGGAGATCTATGACAGCATCATCGAGATCAAGGCGGTGGCGCGCGACCCCGGCAGCCGCGCCAAGATCGCGGTGCTGAGCCATGATCCCAGCATCGATCCGATCGGCGCCTGCGTCGGCATGCGCGGCAGCCGCGTGCAGACCGTGGTCCAGGAGCTGCAGGGCGAGAAGATCGACATCATCCCCTGGTCGCCGGACACGGCCAACTTCGTGGTCAACGCGCTGGCGCCGGCCGAGGTGGCCAAGGTGCTGCTCGATGAGGACAAGGGCACGATCGAGGTCGTGGTGCCCGACGACCAGCTGTCGCTGGCGATCGGCCGCCGCGGCCAGAATGTGCGCCTGGCGGCGATCCTCACGGGCTGGGACATCGACATCGTGCCCGAGAGCGAGGAGTCGGAGCGGCGCCAGAAGGAAACCCGCGAGCGCGCCGAGGCCTTCCGCACGACACTGGACGTCGACGAGGTCATCGCCCATCTTCTGGTGGCGGAAGGCTTCTCGCGCGTCGAGGAAGTGGCCTATGTCGGCCTCGAGGAGCTGACCTCGATCGAAGGCTTCGACGAGGAGCTGGCTTCCGAGCTGCAGCGCCGTGCGCTCGCCTTCATCGAGACGCGCGACGCCGAGTTCGAGAAGCGCCGTGTCGAGCTGGGTGTTGCCGACGATCTGAAGGCGATCGAGGGCCTGACGCCGGGCATGCTTGTGCGGCTGGGCGAGAAGGGCGTGAAGACGCTGGACGACCTGGCCGACCTTGCCGGCGACGAGCTGCGCGAGATCGTCGGCGAGGACGAGATGGACGGCGATGCCGCCAACGCCGTCATCATGGCGGCGCGGGCGCACTGGTTCGAGGGCGAGGAGCCGCCGGCGACCGAGCAGGGGGCCACGGCGTAGGCGGGCGGCGAGGAGGCAGTCGGAGTGCAGGTGGTGCAGCAGAGCGAGGCGATGATGCCGGTGGGACCGGCCGGGCACGACCCGGCGGGCGGACCGCTGCGCACATGCCTGGCCAGCGGCCAGACGCGCCCCCCGCACGAGATGATCCGCTTCGTCGTCGGGCCGGACGGCCGCGTTGTGCCCGACCTGGCGCGCAAGCTGCCGGGACGCGGCCTGTGGGTGACCGCGACGCGTGAGGCCGTCGAGCGCAGCATCGCGCGCAAGGCGTTCGCCCGTGGCGCGCGTCGCGCCGTCGGTGTCGATGCCGACCTGCCGCAGCGCATCGAGGGCCTGCTGCGCGCGCGGGCGCTGGAGGCCCTGGCATTGGCGCGGCGCGCAGGCGCCGCCGTCAACGGCTTCGCCAAGGTCGAGGAGCGGCTGCGCAGCGGGCGGCTGGGGCTGGTCGTGTGCGCCGAGGAGGCGCATGCCAGCGACAGCCGCGGCAAGGTCGCCGGGCGCGGCGCGCCGGTGATGGATTTCGTTGACGCGGCGTCGCTAGGCCGCGTCTTCGGTCGCGACGATGCGACCTATATCGGCATCGTGTCCGGCCCGCTGGCCGGGCGCGTGGCCGCCGAGATTGGCCGGTGGGCGGCGTATCGTGCCCCCGCCGGCCAGGCGATGGGCATGTAGCAGGGCGTATGCGGATCGGAGAACGGCAGAACATGAGCGAGAGCACCGAGACCAAGCAGACCAAGCCGCTGACGCTGGGTGGCGCCGGCCGGCTGGATCTGAAGCCGAAGGTCGAGACGGGGCAGGTGCGTCAGAAATTCTCGCACGGCCGCACCAAGGCCGTGACGGTCGAGGTCAAGAAGAAGCGGATCGTGCCGCCGCCGGGTGGCCCCGCTGCGCCTGCGCCCACGGTTGCCAAGGCCGAGCCGCCGCCGGCGGCGAAGCCTGCCGAGGCATCGCCGGCCGTTGCACGGCCGTCTGCGCCGCCGCCGGCTGCGGTGCGGCCGCCGGCGCCGCCGGTCACTACCCCCACGCCCGCG
>NZ_VDUZ01000035.1 GCF_008039615.1 Vineibacter terrae
TTGCTACGATCCGTCCTCAGCAGGGGCTCGATCACCGACCATTGCTCATCACTCAGCGGCCGCCTGTTCATTGCTGCAACTCACGCAAAGAACAGCTTTGAATCAAATTTCATTCCGAGTGACAAGTGAGATGTGACTCGGTTTGAAAACAGGCCCTAGTACTGCACGCGCGAGGTCACGGCGCCGTCGACGATGAAGTTGGCGCCGCTCACGAAGCTCGCGCGCCGGCTCGACAGGAAGGCGACGGCATCGGCGACCTCGTCGGGCCGGCCCATGCGGCCCATCGGGTTGCGCGCCAGCATGCGCTGGTAGCGCTCGCTGTTGGCGTCGCGCTGGCGGCCCCAGGTGTTGCCGTCCTCCAGGATCGTGCCGGGCGACACCATGTTCACCCGCACGCCCTTGGGCGCGAGATCGACGGCCAGCGACTTCACCAGCGGCACCAGCGCCGCCTTCACCGAGCGGTAGGGTTGCGTCGGGCCCGACACCTCGACCAGCGACACCGTTCCGATCACGGTGATGGAGCCGCCGGGGGCGCTCTTCTCCAGGTGCGGCCGCACCAGGCGCAGCGCGTTCACCGTCGAGACCAGGTCGATCTCGATGCTGCGCCGCCAGCCCTCGGCCGAATCCTCGATGCCCAGCGCGCTGACATTGGCGACGAAATGATCGAGGCCGCCATTGGCCGCGGCGAAGCCGTCGATCCAGGCCTTCAGCGCCGGCTCATCGGTGACGTCCAGCGCCGTGCCCGTCACCTTGCCGCCGGCTTCCTTCCACGCCACCTCGCGCTGCTGCACCAGCGCCGCGTCGCGGGCGCAGAAGCCCACCGTCGCGCCCTCGGCGACGAACGTATCCACAATGGCCCGGCCGATGCTCTTGCTGCCGCCCGTGACCAGCACGCGCTGGCCCTTCAATCCAAGATCCATGATTGCCCCCGCGAATGGGTTTGCGAGACGGGAAGGGGCGCCTATAACAGGCGCCCCAACGGCCGGCATGAAACAGGGGTGGCGCACGCATGTCCAAGATATTCGACCTAGCCGGCAAGGTGGCGCTGGTGACGGGCGCCTCGTCGGGGCTGGGCCTGCATTTCGCCCGCACGTTGGCGGCCAGCGGCGCGGCCGTGGCGGTGACGGCGCGCCGGCGCGAGCGCCTGGACACGCTGGTGGATACGTTGCGCGCCGGCGGCGGCAAGGCGGCGGCCGTGGCGATGGACGTGATGTCGGGCGAGTCGATCCGGGCCGGCTATGCCGAGGCTGAGGCGGCGCTGGGACCGATCGATGTCGTGGTCAACAATGCCGGCATCTCGATCGTGAAGTCGGCGCTGACGATGCCCGAGTCGGAATGGGACGAGGTGGTGAACACCAACCTGCGCGGCGCCTGGCTGGTGGCGCAGACGGCGGCGCAGCGCATGGTGGCGGCGAAGCGCAGCGGGCGCATCATCAACATCGCCTCGATCCTGGGCCTGCGCACCATCGGCCAGGTCGCGCCCTACAACGCCGCCAAGGCCGGCCTGCTGCATCTGACACGGGCGCTGGCGATGGAGTGGGCACGGCACGGCATCCAGGTGAATGCCATCTCGCCGGGCTACATCGAGACCGAGATGAACGATGCGTTCTGGAAGACGCCGGCCGGCCTGCGCCTGATCGAGCGCATTCCGCAGCGGCGCCTGGGCAAGCCGGAGAACCTCGATGGCGCGCTGCTGCTGCTGGCCTCAGAAGCCGGCGCCTTCATGACCGGCGCCAACATCGTGGTCGACGGCGGCCATACGGTCAGCACGCTGTGAGATACGGCTCGGGCGGCCGATCGAGGCCGCCCGAGCGATCACCCGCGGACTGTCCGCGGCGCCGGATCAATAGTAGCGGTCGCGGTAATAGCGACGCTTGGGCGGGGCCGTAGCCGCGCCGACGCCGGCGCCGATCGCGCCGCCGATCAACGCACCGGGCAGCGGCCCCATATCCGTCGCGCTGCCGACCACGGCACCGGTGCCGGCGCCGATCGCGCCGCCGGTCACGGCACGCTGGCCCCAGGTGTCGCCGCAGGCTGCGGCCAACACGGCGACGATGGACAAGGCCATTGCATTCTTGATCATCACTCCCTCCTTGGACACGCCGGCTGTGAGCAAGCACCGGCGCGCCGTCAGCACGTTGAACGTGGGAGGTAATCTGGTCAGCGCCGGGGTATCATCATGACCAAAACAGGATCGTTTGGCCGCAATTCGCCTTGATTCAAGTCATCGCAAGGAACGCTCGAAGAAGTCGAGCACGCCGGCGCTGATCTCGGCGTGAATGGCACGGCGGTCGATGCCGGGCCCGTCGCGGCAGATGTCCGCCACGACGCCGTAGTCGCACGCCGCGAGAAATATCAGGTGCTCGCCGGGCACGACCTGGTATTCGGGCTTGCGCCCGAGATTCTCCGCGATCCACTCCTCGCTGAAGGGATGGCGGATCGCGCTGTCGCTGGCGGCGCGGTAGATCAGCACCGGCTTGGTCACGGTCTGCAGCGTCTTGCGCGAGAACATGAAGCCCCATCCGGGCGCCATGATCACGGCCGCCTTCACCCGCGCATCCGGTGTCTGCTTCCAGTCCGGGCGCTCGATGCGCACCTTGCCTTCGAGCCCGCCGCTGCAGGCGACGCCGTCGTCAGGGTTGGTCTGGCAGTACTCGGTGAGCCGCTTGAAGTCCGGCTCCGCGCCCAGCACCGTCAGGGCGGTGAAGCCGCCGGCGGAAAAGCCGATCATGCCGATCTTGTCCCGATCGACCATCGCACCGAACACGGGATCGGCGAGCACGCCATCGATGACGCGCGCGACGTGGCGCGAACGGCCGACGAGCTGCAGATCGGAATGGGTGCCGGAGGAGTCTTCGTTGTTGTCGTGCGGATGCCTGAGGGTGGCGACGATGTAGCCGCGCGCGGCGAGGTACTCAGCCAGATCATGCATCCCGAACGGCTCGCCAAAGCTGCCGTGCGAGATCACGATCAGCGGCCGGCGTCCGGGGACGGGCGCCGCATCCTTGCGGGCATTGATCTCATAGATCCCGTACATGTTCCACGGCTCGGGCGCCAGCTGCGTGGGGTACCACACCTGGGTCCGGATCCCGGCCGGCTCGAACTCGTCCTTGTAGACGGCCTCGCGCATGCCGACCTTGAAGGGCACCTTGGAAGGCGTCTGCGCCCCGGCGTGCGCCGACAGCAGCACCGACAAGGCGGCGAGGAGGATGGCGATTCTACCCAGCATGCGGCGTGCTCCAGACCAGGCCCGCGGGCTCAATCCCGACCGAGGCTGCGATCGAAGAAATCCTGAATCTCGGCATTCATACGGCGCAGCCGGCGAGGCCGGTCGACCCCGGACGCGTCGCGGCACAGGCCGCCCGGCGTCGAGCGCCGGCAGGGCGATACGAACACGAAATGACCGCCCGGCACCACCGCATACTCCGGCGGCCGCGGCAGGACGCGGCGCAGCCTTTCCTCATTGAACGGATGGCGCACGACGTCGTCGGCCTCGGCGCGATAGAGCCGTATCGCGGCGGCGACATCGGCCAGGCCCTTGCGGTCGAAGAAGATGCCGTAGGCGGGGGCCAGCAGCACGGCGGCGCGCACGCGCCGGTCGTGCACGGCCGTCCAGTCCGGGCGCAGGCGCTGGATGCCGCCGCGCCGCATCCAGCCGCAGAAGCCGCTGTCGTGCTCGGCCTGGGCGCAATGCGCCGGTCCCAGCGCGAAGTTCGGCTCGCCGCCGATCACGACCAGGGCGGCGAAGCCACCGGCCGAGTAGCCGACGATGCCGATGCGCGCCCTGTCGATCAGGGGCCCGAAGGTCGGATGCGCCAGCAGCGCATCGATGCTGCGCCCGATGTGGCGGGGCCGCCCCAGCAGCTGCAGGTCGGTGCCGGGTCCGCTGCGGTCGGCTGCATTGTCGTAGGGATGCAGCGGCGCAGCGACGATGATGCCGCTCGACGCCAGGTGCAGGATCAGGTCACGGTGGTTCAGCGGCACGCCGCCGGAGCCATGCGACAGCATCACCAGGCGATGGCGCCCCGGCGCCGGCGCGGCAGCGACCGCGGCCGGCTCGCCGTCTTCGGTGACGCCATTCTCCATCGCCGGGTACCACACGGTCAGCGGTATCGCCGGCTCGCCGGGCAAATCGGCGACCGCGATGGTCCGGGCGCCGACCGGAAGCTGCGCTGCGGCCGTGCCGACGACCAGGCAGAGCGCGAGCGCGGCGGCAGCCAGCAGCGCCTGCATGCCTTACCAGCCGTTGATCCGGTCGTAGGTCGCCACGACGGCGCGGCCGTCGCTCTGCTCGCTGTCGATCACGTAGTAGCGGTCATAGGCGGCGGCGGTGATGCAGGCGTGGTTGGGCCATACCCGCACCTTGCTGCCGATGGGGAGCTTGTCATAGGGCAGCGGCGCATCGGCCTGCACGAAGCCGTGCTCCTGCGAGCAGGCCACCACCGCCAGATCGGCCACCGGCGCATCCTTGATGAAGCCGTAGCCGGCCTTGGGCATGAACTCCTGGGCGCTGATATCCTTGCTCAGCGCCAGCGCCCCGGCGTCGATCAGCAGCTGGTTGCGGTGCGGGTAGTGGCCGATCACGGATGCCATCACCGACAGCGCGATGTCGCCTGAGCCGCACGAGCCGATGCCGGCCTGGTCGAGATCGTTGAACACGAACACGCCCGGGCGCATCTCGGTGATGCCGTCGAAGTGGCGGGCGTGCATGGCGGTCGGGGTCGAGCCCGCGCTGACGATCGGGCAGGGAATGCCGGCGTCGCGCAGGGCCTGCGCCGCCGTGACCACCGCCAGCCGCTCCTGCTCGGCGACCTTGGCGATGCCGTCGGGCGTGTTCTCGTGATAGGAATGACCGGCATGTGTCATCACGCCCGCCAGCTCGACATTGGCTGCGCCGTGCAGGATACGTGCGATATCGATCAGGTCCGGCAGCCCGGGATAGGGCAGCCCGGCGCGGCCGCCACCGCTGTCGATCTCGATGAAGACCGAGAAGCTGTCGCCGGCCTTGGCCGCTTCGGCGATGGCGCGCGCGACGGGCATGTTGTCGGTCACGACGCGCAGGTTGGTGCCGCCGCGGCGCAGCTGCGTGACCGCGGCCAGCTTCGAGGGCACGATGCCGACGCCGTACAGGATGTCCTTGAAGCCGCCGGCCGCGAAATACCTGGCCTCGGCCAGGGTCGAGACCGTGATACGGCCATCGAATGCGGCGGTGGCGAGTCGGCCGACCTCGACCGACTTGGCGGTCTTCAGGTGCGGGCGCAGCTGGACGCCTGCCGGCTTGAGGCGATCGGTCATGCGACGGACATTGCGCCGCAGGACTGCGCGATCGAGGATGAGGCAAGGTGTCGGCAGGGTGTCGAGCGTGTCCGTCATGCCGGCATTTCGCCACGCCACGGCGCGGCAGCGCAAACGAAAAAGCGGATGGGTCAGATGCCGATCGAGAACGAACGCAAGCTCGTGCTGCGCGACCCCGAGGGCCGGCTGGAGCAGGCGCTGGCCGCCGCCTGCCCACCCTGGACCCGGCGCGCCATCCGGCAAGCCTATCTCGATGCGCCGGGCCTGCGCATCCGGCGCTTCGAAACGCCTGACGCGGTGGAGCATATCTTCTCCTTCAAGCGTCCTATCGGCGCCGAGATGGTCGAGATCGAGACGACGGTATCGGAGGTCGACTTCCAGCGCCTGTGGACCTTGCGCGGCGAGACGCTCGAGAAGGTACGCTTCCACCTCGCCGCCGGCGACTGCGGCTGGGACGTCGACTTCTTCAAGGTCGAAGGCCGCACCTACTTCGCGCTGGCCGAGGTCGAGATGCCCGCCGGACGGGACGATCCACCCGAGACGCCGGCGATCCTGGCCCCCCATGTGATCCTGCTCGTGCCCCGCGGCGATGAGCGCTTCGCCTCCAAGAAGCTCGCCGATCCCGACTACGCCACCCGGCAGATGCAGGCGGTGCTGGGCACGGGGTAGGGGGCTCAGGGGTCGGGCCGCGCCGCTCCAGCGGCGCCTCTTCGGTTTTACGTTGCTGAAGAGCGCCGCTGGAGCGGCGCGGCCCGGCCAGGACTAGATCGTGCGGTCGAAGAACACGGTGCGGTGGTCGGGCTTGACCCGCCAGAGCTGGGCTGGCCGGTTGCTGGCCGCGCGCCGCTCGCCTTCGACCGGCTCGAGGAAGTCGACCTCGGCGATGCGCTTGCGGAACGCCGACTTGTCGAGCTTGCGGTCCAGCAGCTGCTCGTAGACGCGCTGCAGGTCGGGCAGGGTGAACTTCGCCGGCAGCAGGTGCACCGGCAAGGTCGTGTACTCGACCTTGGCCCGCACGCGCCCGATGGCGGCGGCCAGGATCCGGGCGTGGTCGAACGCCAGGGTCGGCGCCACCGATGTGCCCACGATCGGCCACCATGACGCGGCATCGGCGTTGCGCCCGTGCCGCGGCTCGAGCCGGTCGGACGCGATCAGGGCGACATAGGCGACCGTCGCCGACCAGCCGCGCGGATCACGCTTGGCATCGCCGTAGCTGCCCAGCTGCTCGAGGTAGGGCGTCTCGATGCCTGCCTTGTCGAGCAGGACGCGGCGCGCCGCACCTTCCAGCGAGATGTCGTCGGGCCGGATGAAGCCGCCGGGCAGCGCCCAGCGGCCGGCATGCGGCGGCTCGGCGCGGCGCACCAGCAACGCCTGCAGGCTGTCGTCGCGCAGCGTGAGGATCGTCACGTCGACCGTGAGCAACGGCCGCTCGGCAGGCGCCGGGACCGGTCCGGTTTGAGGCTGCTTCATGGCGCCATCCTACTTAGTTCTCATTATATTCTAAGATAAATATTTTATATAACTAAGTTAGTTGATATTTACAACTAAGGCCATTACATTGAGGCCGTGAACCCTTCCGCAGGAGGCGACGATGTTCGGCGTCCGGTTCCTCAAGACCCAGCCGACCCAGTACGTGATCCGCTATCGCAACGGCCAGCGCGTCAGCGCCGGCACGGGACTGTCCTTCTTCTATTTCGCGCCGGCGACGTCGCTGGTGGTGGTGCCGACGGCCAGCGGCGACTCACCCTTCATCTTCGAGGAGACCACCGCCGACTGGCAGATGGTGAGCATCCAGGGTCAGCTCACCTGGCGCATCGCCCAGCCCGAGCGCATCGCCGAGCTGATGGATTTCACGTTGAATGCCGCCGGCCGCTACGCCTCGGAGGACCCGCAGAAGCTGCCGCAGCGGCTGCTCGACCGGCTGCAGGCGTCGCTCAAGACCGAGATCCGCGCGCTGCCGCTGGGCCAGGCGCTGGCGGTCGGCGATGCGCTGGCGGCGCGCGTCGGCGGCAGCCTGGGCGCTGATCCCGTGGTCACCGCGCTGGGGCTCGAGATCCTGGGGTTCTCGATCCTGGCGATCAAGCCCAAGCCCGAGACGGCACGGGCGCTGGAGGCCGAGGCGCGCGAGGCGCTGCTGAAGCGGGCCGACGAGGCGATCTATGCCCGCCGCAACGCCGCCGTCGAGCAGGAGCGGGCGATCAAGGAGAATGAGCTGCGCACCGAGATCGCGGTGCAGGTCAAGCGCCAGGAGATCGCCGAAGCCGACATGGTGGGCAGGATCACGCTGGAGGAGAAGAACGCCCGCCTGGTCGAGCTCGCCACCGCCAACGCACGCCAGGAGGCGGAAGCCAAGGCGCACGGCATTGAAGCCTTGATGCGGGCGGCGGCCAGCGTCGATCCACGGGTGCTGGAGGCGCTCGCCACATCGGGCATGCGGCCCGAGCAGACGATCGCCGCCGCCTTCCGCGACCTGGCCGGCAATGCCGGCAAGATCGGCCAGCTCAATGTCTCGCCCGACCTGCTGGGCGAGCTTCTGAGCCGGCCCCAGCCGGCGTAGAAGGGGAGGTGGCGATGGCCGCCGACGACCGCCGCATCGTGCTGATCACCCGCCCGACGCGGCTGGACGAGCTGGTCGCGCGCTTCAACACCGAACGGCAGGCGCAGTTCTACGTCGAGCGCCTGGGCGCCGATTTCAGCGACTACCTGGTCGAGCAGACGGGCTACCGCGACGCGGTGGCCCGCGCCGCCATCGCCCTGGCGGCTGTCGGCCGGGTGCAGCGGCTGGAGCGCAAGTTCCTGCCCAACTTCGTCTTCGGGCCCGATGACCTGATCGTCGTGCTGGGCCAGGACGGGTTGGTCGCCAACACGCTGAAATACCTCGATACCCAGCCGGTGATCGGCATCAACCCCGACCCGGCGCGCTGGGACGGCGTGCTCCTGCCGTTCAGGGTGGCCGATCTCGACCGCATCGCGCGCGACACGCTGGCCGGCCGCCGGCAGGTGCGGCACGTGGTGATGGCGCAGGCCCGGCTCAACACCGGCCAGACGCTGTACGGCGTCAACGACCTCTTCATCGGGCCGCGCTCGCACATCTCGGCGCGCTACACCATCCGGCTGGGCGAGCACGAGGAGGCACAGTCCTCCAGCGGCGTGATCGTGTCGACCGGCCTGGGCTCCAGCGGCTGGCTGAAAAGCATCTACGCCGGCTGGAGCGCCACCACCCGGGTGCTGCTGCCGGCCGACGCGCTGCAGGAGCCGTCACCGGCCTTCCCCTGGGATGCCGAGCGGCTGCACTTCGCGGTGCGCGAGCCGTTTCCCAGCCGCACGACCCGCGCCTCGCTGGTGTTCGGCCGGCTGGAGGCGCCGGCAACGCTGACCCTGGTGTCGCAGATGCCCGAGAACGGCGTGATCTTCAGCGACGGCATCGAAGCCGACTTCCTCGATTTCAACAGCGGCGTGCGGGCCGAGATCGGCGTCGCGGACAAGAGGGGACACCTGGTGGTGTGAACCACCTGCATCGCAAGCGCCGCGGCAGGTCGACCGTGCGGCCGGCCGACTACTCGGTGGCCTTCGCTTCCTGCCAGAGCGCCTCCATCTCGCCGAGGGACGCCTGCTCGGGAGAGCGGCCGGCCTCGTGAAGGCGGCGCTCGACATGCCGGAAGCGGCGGTCGAACTTCTCGTTGGTAGCGCGCAAGGCGGCTTCAGGATCGATCTTCAAATGCCGCGCCAGGTTGGCGACGGCGAACAGCACGTCGCCGATCTCGTCCTGGAGCCGGGCTGCCGGGGCCTTGGCGGCCACCTCGGCGCGCAGCTCGTCGATCTCCTCCTCGATCTTGTCGATCACCGGTCCGGCCGCGCCCCAGTCGAAGCCGACCCGGGCTGCCCGCTTCTGCAGCTTCTCGGCCCGGACCAGGGAGGGCAGGGCGAGCGCAACCCCATCCAGCACGCTGGTGGCGGCCTGGCGCGCCCCGCGCTCTTGCGCCTTGATCTGCTCCCAGACACCGCTCTGGTGCTCATCGCCCTCGACATGGGCATCGCCGAAGACATGCGGATGCCGATTGACCATCTTGTCGGCGATGGCTTGCGCGACATCCCTGAAGGCGAAGGCGCCTTCCTCCTCGGCCATGCGGGCGTGATAGACAACCTGCAGCAGCAGGTCGCCCAGCTCCTCGCGCAGGTCCGACCGGTCGCCGCGGCGGATGGCGTCGGCGACCTCGTAGGCTTCCTCGAGGGTGTACGGCGCGATGCTGGCGAAATCCTGCTTCAGGTCCCACGGACAGCCATGCACCGGATGGCGCAGCCACGCCATCACGGCCAGCAGGCGCTCGAGCGGCTCGCGCGGGAGGCTATCGGGCGTCGGTTTGTCGGAAGGCACGTTGTTCCCTTGATTTGACAGCGCGTGTGGAATACGTCCGCCCGGCGCTATTTCATCAGCGCCTGGGCCTCCTCGCGAAACGCCTGACGGGAGGAGTCGCGCGAGTAGAACATATGGCCGCCGGGATAGACCACGAGCTTGACCCGATCGGGCGAGGCATAGGCGGGCAGCTGGTCGAGCACGATCTTCGAGCTGAAATAGGGTGTGGCGAGGTCGAACAGGCCGTGCGTCACCAGCAGCTTTAGCTTGGGGTCCATGGCCAGGATCCGCCGCAGCTGGCTGACGGACTCCACCGGGTTGATGCCGCGGCCATAGTTCCAGGCGCGCAGCACCGAGCGGTTGGACAGATTGTAGGATCCGTTCGGCCGCCAGTTCAGCCGGCGGGCATAGAGGTCGACCGCGGCGCTGGTCAGTGGCGCGGCCAGCGGATCTCCCGATGGGTCGTCGAACAGGAACCAGCTCGAGCCGGGGTAGGGGTCGATGCCCGACACCGAGGCGTCGTAGCGCCCCAGCACCCGGCCGTTGCGGCGATCGAACTCGCGGCGGAACTCGGCCTGGTCGAAACGGCCGGCCAGACGGCGGCTGACGGCCTGGTCGATCCCGGTCAGCGCCGCGACGCGATCGGCCAGCCGCGTCGTCGCCTCGACATCGGCCTCGCCTTTGACGAGGTCGAGGAGGAAGTCGGTGCTGGCGTACTGCTCGACATCGACCATGTCGGCCCGCGTGACAGGGTTTTTCTGCTCGCGCGCGACAGCCGCCATGGTGGGCAGCCGCGCGACATACTGCAGGAGGCTGGACCCTCCGAAATCGCGGAAATCGAGCACCGGCGACACCAGGATCAGGCCCTTCACGCCCACGCCCTGCTCCGTCTGCAGGTTGCGCACCACCCGCGGGCCGCGAATGCCGCCGTAGCTCTCGCCGACGACGAATTTCGGCGAGGTCAGGCGGCCGGCTTTCTCCAGCCAGCGGCGGATGCCCAGCGCCACCGAGGCGGCGTCGCCGTCGACCGAGAAGAAGCGGTTGCGCACCGCCTCGGTGCTGGTGAGGAACCGGCTGTAGCCGGTGCCCACCGGATCGATGAACACCAGGTCGGTGAAGTCGAGCCAGGTCTGCGCATTGGGCTGCAGCTCGGCTGGCGCCGACGGCGTCAGCGCATCCTTGCCCATGTCGAGGCGCCAGGGACCGGCGCTGCCGAACTGGAGCCAGGCCGAGGCGCTGCCGGGTCCGCCGTTGAACAGGAAGGTCACCGGGCGCGTCTGCGGATCGGCGCCGTTGAGCCGATAGGCGGTGAAGGCGATATCGGCCTGCGGCTCACCCTTGTCGTCATAGAGGCGGACCGAGCCGGCGGTGGCGGCGAACGACAGCTTCCGGTCGGGAAGCGTGAGCTCATGCTGCGTCGTGACATCGGGCGGCAGGCGCAGATGCTCGGCGACCGTCGAGGAGTCGCCGCGTGCGCCTGCCGTTGCGGTCTTCGGGCTGGCTGCTGGCGGCGAGGGCGTCACATCCTGCGCGAGCGCGACCGCCGACCAGATGAGCACGGCACAGGAGACGACGCCCGCCACGCGCGCCGGACGAGGATCGGCCATGACCTGCTTCCCGGTTGTCCATGGATGGACGGCACCATGTGCCACGCCGCTATTCGGCGCAAGCGATCAGCGGAGCGTAGGAGGGGTCGTTCAGCGCGCCTGGGAGTTATTTCCGGGTGCCGTCGCTGGTGGGGTCGCTCAGCGGGTAGCTGCGATCGGTCAGGCAGGCGCGCAGCCATGGCGCGTCCTCGTCCGGGCCGGCCTCGGCGTCGATCTTCGGCAGCGACGGCATGGGCGCGGCAGCGTCGGCCTTGGGCAGGGTATCCCAGCGCCGGTCCTCACCTGAACCGCCCGGACAAGTCGTATCGCCCTCGGCACCGTCGACGGAGCAGGTCGCGATCACCCGCGCCTTGTCGTCGCTGATCTCGGCGACAGAGCGCTTTTCATGGACGCGGCCGGTTGCCCAGTACCGGCTCGCCGTGCACACGCGGCTGTAGTTCTGGTACTGCCGGCTGGCGAAGCAGCCGTAGGCGTAGCTGTCCTGGACCGGCAGGAATTCGCAGCTGGTGTCGAAACCGGCAAAAGAGCCGCCGGTGTAGCGGGCAGTGAATTTGCGTTGTCCATGCGCAATGACGATCAGCGCCGGCTGCTGCGGAGGGCTGCCAGATGGTTCGGTCAGGACCCGGGTGCGGTCCTGGATTGCCGACAGCATGATGGCGCGCTGCGCATCCTTGTCCGCCGAGGCCAGCCGGCGATCGAAGAGCTTGTCGCGTTCGGCCAGCCAGCGCTTCTGGCTGTCAACCAGCATGGCACGGATGTCAGCGTCGTCATCGGCCGCCTGGAGGAGCTTCTCATAGGCTTCGCCCATAGCCGCGTCCGCGGCCTGAAGCTGCTGGTCGCCGCAGATCGCACGCGCGGCGGGGGCGGAGGCCTGTCCGCAATCCATGGCGTCAGCCGCCGGCGGAACGGCAAACAGGCTCCAAACGATGACAAAGGGCGCAATGAACAGAATCTCAAGCTTTCTCAAACCAGAACCTCAACAAGCTCATCTGGATGATTATGTCCTAAACTCCTATTGTCGTATAATATATATTATGGAAAATATGATATATTACTTTCATATCAGGGTTTAATAGTCTTTTTTCCATGTCACATTCGTGCCTCGTGCCATAAGTGCTAGCAAAGGCAGGAATTCCTGCGCCTTGGACATGGGCGTGCCGAATGTCATCAGCAGCGCCCGCTTGGGGTTCTGCGGATTGGGGGTCATCAGGTCGAGGATCGATCGCGCCTCGCGGTCGCCCTTGCGTGCCGGCACGTTGTTGAACACGCCCAGCACCTGCCCGTCCGACAAGGTCCGGCTCGAGGCCTGGACCGATGGAAACCGCGACCGCAGCGCCGCGCTCTTGCCGGCCATGAACTTCTCGGCGTCCGGCACGCCCTCGTAGTCCAGGTCGACGCGCCAGATGATGATCCGCACCGTCCGGTCGGGATTGAAGATCGCCAGGCGCTCGTGGTCCTCGATCGCATGCCAGCCCAGCGGCACCTTGAGGTCGATCGACACGGCCTTCGACCGGATCAGGCCATAGCCCTCGGCCGGCACGGCGCTCAGCAGCTCGGCCAAGGTTTCGGTGGAGCTGCCGGTCCATTCGCGATTGATCCGGTCGTCGGTGTCCTGGAGGCTGCGGGCGTTCGTCGACAGCGCGAAAAGCTTGAAGGTGGAGTCGCCGGGATCAAGGCCGGGGCCCGGCGACTGCGCGCCGACGGGCGCCAGCGATGCGCCGGCCAGCCAGGCGGTCAGCGCCGTGCCACGGATTATTTTCCATAACACATTCGCCATATCAGGCCTCGATGACCATGCCATCATAGGCCGGCTCGACATGCGGCGGCAGCCGGCGACGCAGCTCATCATAGTCCAGGTCGACATGCATGTTGGTCAGGACAGCCCGCCGCGGCCGGATGCGCTCGATCCAGGACAAGGTCAGGTCGAGATGGGCATGCGTGGGATGCGGCGTGTAGCGCATGGCGTCAACGACCAGCGTGTCGACCCCTGCCATGGCGGCAAAGGCCGCCTCGTCCAGCTTCACGACATCGTTGGCGTAGGCGATCGGGCCGAACCGGAACCCCAGCGACATGATGCTGCCGTGATGCTGATGAAACGGCGTCACGGTGATGCCGGCGGCCTCGAACGGCCCGTCGATCAGGCAGGCGCGGTAGAGCGCGGTGTAGATGCTGCCGCGCGCCGTCTCGAAGCAGTAGCCGAAGCGATCCTTCAGGATGCCCAGGGTGCGGGTATCGCCCCACCCTTCCACTGGGCCGTGGCGCAGGGTCAGCGCCCGCAGGTCGTCAATGCCGTGGGTCTGGTCGGCATGGTCGTGCGTCCACAGCACGGCGTCGATGCGGGTCACGCGGGCATCGATCAGCTGGTCGCGCAGGTCGGGCGAGGTGTCGACCAGGATCGACTTGCCCTGGTCCTGGACCAGGATCGAGCAGCGCCGCCGCCGGTTCCTGGGATTGGCCGGGTCGCAGGCGCCCCACTCTCCAGCCCCGTCCTTGCCGCCGATGCGCGGCACGCCGCCCGAGGTGCCGCAGCCGAGAATGATCACGCGCATGGTGTGACGCCGAATGTATCCCTTCCCCGCGCGCAGCGTGGGGAAGGTGGCCGAAGGCCGGATGGGGAGCTGACGTGGTGCTTGTCTATGGGGACCACGTCGTCTCCCCTCCGCCCCTTCGGGGCACCTCCCCAGCTTCGCTGGGGAGGACGACGCTGCGGTCCGCCTTCGTGAACAGGCGGAAGAAATTGTCGGTGGTGGCGCGCTCCAGCTCGGCGATCGAAATCCCCTTAAGCTCGGCGACCTTGGCGGCCGTATGGGCGACGAAGGCCGGCTCGTTGCGCTTGCCGCGCCGCGGGACCGGCGCGAGATAGGGCGCGTCGGTCTCGACCAGCAGCCGGTCGAGCGGGATATCACGCACGATGCGGCGCAGATCCTCGGCCGCCTTGAAGGTGACGATGCCCGAGATCGAGATCGACAGACCCAGCTCGAGCGCCGCGTCGGCGACGCCGCGCCCCGAGCTGAAGCAGTGGATCAGGCCGGTGAAGGCGCCCGCCTGCATCTCCTGGCGCAGGATCGCGGCGGTGTCATCGTCGGCGTCGCGCGTGTGCACGATCAGCGGCAGGCCGCTGCGGCGGGCGGCGGCGATATGGGCGCGGAAGCTCTCGGCCTGCTCGGCCCGCGGGCTGTGCTCATAGAAGTAGTCGAGCCCGGTCTCGCCGATGCCGATCACCTTGGCATGCTGCGCCAGCGCGATCAGCCGATCGGGCGTGCGCTGGCCCTCCTCCTTCGCCTCGTGCGGATGCACGCCGACGCTGCACCAGATGTTGGGATGCCGCTCGGCGACGGCGCGCACCTTGTCGAACGCGTCGAGCCGGGTGCCGATGGTCAGCATGGCGCCGACGCCGGCGTCGCGCGCCCGCGCGACCACGGCATCCTCCTCGGCCGCCAGCTCGGGGAAATCGAGATGGCAGTGGCTGTCGATCAGCATGTCAGGCCTTCTTCGCCGCCCGGGCCGGCTTGGCCGGCGCCTCCGGATCCACAAAGCGCGGGAAGACGCCTTCCGGCGCCGGCAGCGCGGTGCCGCTGGCCAGGGCCGTGTCCATGGCCGCGAAGCTGCGCGCCTGGGCCGGCACCGCGAGCTGGTCGAGGATCTTCGCGGTGGCGGTGGGCATGAAGGGCTGCACCAGCAGCGTGATGCGCCGGATGGCTTCCGCCAGCACCCACAGCACCGTGTCGCGGCGAGCCGGATCGGTCTTGCCCAGCGCCCACGGCGCCTGCGCGTCGACGTACCGGTTGGCATCGCCGATCACATCCCAGATGGTGATCAGCGCCTCGTTGAAGGCCTGATCGCCGATCAACGTCCGCACCTGCGGCAGCAGCGCAGCGGCGCGATCGAGCAGCGCGCTGTCGGCGGCCTGCAGCGGGCCCGCCACCGGCACGGCGGCAGCGCAGTTCTTGTTGATCATCGACAGCACGCGCTGGCAGAGATTGCCGTAGGTGTTGGCGAGATCCGAATCCATGCGCTGCACGATGGCGCGCCGCTGGAAGTCGCCGTCGTTGCCGAACGGCACCTCGCGCAGCAGGAAGTAGCGCGTCTGGTCGAGCCCGTAGGTGTCCACCAGCGCCGCCGGCGCCACCACGTTGCCCAGCGACTTGGACATCTTCTGGCCTTCGATGGTCCACCAGCCATGGGCGAAGACGCGCTTGGGTGGCGCGACGCCGGCCGCCATCAGGAACGCCGGCCAGTAGACGGCGTGAAAGCGCACGATGTCCTTGCCCACCATGTGCAGGTCGGCGGGCCAGTATTTCGCGTTGGGCGCGCTCGGATCGGGATAGCCGGTCTCGGTGATGTAGTTGGTGAGCGCGTCGAGCCAGACGTACATGATGTGCGCCGGATCGTTCGGCACCGGCACGCCCCATTTGAAGGTCGTGCGCGACACCGACAGGTCCTGCAAGCCGCCCTTCACGAAGCTGATCACCTCGTTGCGCCGGCTCTCCGGCGCGATGAAGCGGGGATTCTGCTCGTAGAACGCCAGCAGCCGGTCCTGCCAGGCCGAGAGCCGGAAGAAGTAGCTCGCCTCCTCCACCCACTCGACATCGGCGCCGGTGCTGATGGCACGGCGCTTGCCGTCGGGCCCGACCTCGGTCTCCGACTCGGCGAAATAGGTCTCGTCGCGCACCGAGTACCAGCCGGCATACTTGCCGAGATAGAGATCGCCGGCCGCGACCAGCTTCTCCCACAGCGCCTGGCAGGCGCGGTAGTGGCGCGGCTCGGTGGTGCGGATGAAGTTGTCGGGGCTGTAGCCCATCTTGGGGATCAGGTCGCGGAAGGCCTGGCTCACCTTGTCGGTGAACGCCTGCGGCGCCATGCCGGCCGCGGCCGCCGCCTTCTCCACCTTCTGGCCGTGCTCGTCGGTGCCGGTGAGGAAATGCACGTCGTAGCCGTCCAGCCGCATGAAGCGGGCCATCACGTCGCAAGCCAGCGTCGTGTAGGCATGCCCGATATGGGGCACGTCGTTCACGTAGTAGATCGGCGTGGTGATGTAGTACGTCTTCCCGCTCATGGCCGCATGCTCTGCCTCAGTTCCCGGTCACCCACCACGTGTTCAGCGGGTCGCCGCCTGCAGGGCGAGAAAGCTGCCGAGCACCACCTGCTTGCGATCGAGATTGACGGCATCGGCACGGGCGAACAGGTGGGCGACCTTCTCCCATACCTGCATCCAGCGATCAAGGCCGGCTGCCGCCAGCAACCGCTCGCGCAGGCCAGCCTCGCGGGCCACAAGCGCCTCATGCCCGCCGCCCGCGGCCCCGTGACGGATCAGTGACGTCAGCCACCAGTCGAGCAGGAAAGCGACGGTGCGATAGTCGCTGTCGCCCTCCTCTGTGCGGCGCGCCACGCGATCGGCGAAGGCGTGCGCGGCGGCGATATCGAGCGACGGCAGCCCGGCCAGCAGGTCGACCATGGCGCGGTAGAGCTCCAGCCCGCCGGCGCGCGCCAGCTCGAGCGCGCGACCGATGCTGCCGTCGGCGAGGCGCGCCAGCGCCCGGCTCTCGTCCGCGGCCGTGCCGGGCATGTAGTCGGCCATCAGCCCGACGACCGCATCCTCGGTCAGCGCATGCAGGTTCAGGCGCCGGCAGCGCGAGCGGATCGTGGGCAGCAGCCGCCCGGGGGCATGCGCCACCAGCAGCAGCACGGATCGCGGCGGCGGCTCCTCGAGGATCTTGAGCACCGCGTTGGCGGCGTTGCGGTTCATCTCATCGGCCGCGTCGATGATCGCCACCCGCCAGCCGCCTTCGGCCGGCGTCAGGCGCATGAAGCCGCCCAGCCCGCGCACATCCTCGACCACGATCTCGCTGCGCAGCCGGCCCCGGTCGCCCAGGCTGCGCTCGACGACGCGCAGATCGGCATGGCCGCCGGCCGCGACGCGATGCACGGCCGGCGTCGCCATGTCCGTCTCGAGCGAGGCCGGGCCGCCGAACAGGCCGCCGCCGGGATCGCCGGCGAGCAGGAAGCGCGCGAAGCGATGCGCCAGGGTCGCCTTGCCGATGCCGCGCGGCCCGGCGATCAGCCAGGCATGCGGCAGCTTGCCGGCAGCCAGCGCCGCCAGAAGCGTGGCCTCAGCGCCAGCATGGCCGATCAGCCGCGGGTTGAGCCGCGGCGCCGGCCACGGCGGCGCCACAGCCTCGTCCTTCTCGGGCCGCCGTGCCATCAGGCAACACTTTCCCTTCTCCCCGCGAAGGCGGGGAGAAGGTGGCGCGAAGCGCCGGATGAGGGGCTTCGCGATCCTACGGGATGCACGACGTCCAAAGAGCGCCTCACCTTTCCTGCACCGCGATCTGCAGCGGCATCAAAAAAGCCCCTCATCCGGCCGCCGCTGCGCGGCGTCCATCTTCTCCCCGCCTTCGCGGGGAGAAGGGCGATTCTTCCTAGCCGATACCCAGCCGCTCCGTCACGACCTGAAGCACCCGGGCACGCACGGCCTCGATCGGCGCGTCGGCGTCGATGAGGGCGCAGCGCTGCGGCTCGGCGTTGGCGATGGCGCGGAAGCCTTCGCGCACGCGCTCGTGGAAGGCGGGGCCGAAGCGCTCGAAGCGGTCCTCGACGCCATGCCGCGCCGCGGCGCGCGCCAGGCCGGTCGCGACCGGCAGATCGAGGATGATCGTGAGGTCAGGCGCGAAGTCGCCTACCGCCAGCCGGTACAGCGTCTCGATGCGCTCGTGCGCGACGCCGTGGCCGTAGCCCTGATAGGCCCGGCTGGAATCGGCGAACCGGTCGCTGATCACCCACTGGCCGCGCGCCAGGGCCGGGCGGATGGTCCGCTCGAGGTGATCGCGGCGCGCTGCGAACATCAGCAGCGCTTCGGTGGTGCTGTCCCAGGCGTCGGGCGGGCCCTCGACCAGCAGCTTGCGGATCAGCTCGGCGCCCGGCGCGCCGCCGGGCTCGCGGGTGGTGAGGACGTCCACGCCCCGCGCGCGCAGATGCTCGGCGAGGAAGCGGATATGCGTCGACTTGCCCGCGCCCTCGCCCCCTTCCAGGGTGATGAACGTGCCCTTTCCCCCTCCGGGGGAAGGCTGGGTCATGACGACATCCAGCCGAAGAGGTAGTGCTTGATCACGCCGAAGGCGCGGCCGACCGGACCCAGCCGCGGCACGTCGTCGCCGGCATAGAGCGGGATCTCGACCGGACTGGCGCCTGCCGCCGCCTGCACGACCGCCTTGCCGATCCGCTCGCCCTTGCGGATCGGCGCGCGCACGGGGCCCTCGTACTCGACCTTCACGCGCACGCCGGCTTCCTGCCCGACCGGCACGGTGGCGGCGATCGGCTTGGCGGCAACCAGCGGCACCTTGCCCGCCTCGCCGAGCCAGACATCGGCCAGCGCCACGGTCTCGCCGGTGCGGAACGCCACCTTGTTGCTGTACTCGCGGAAGCCCCACTCCATCAGCCGCGCCGACTCGCTGGTGCGCGAGCGCATGTCGCTCAGCCCGTTGACCACCAGGATCAGGCGCCTTCCGTCACGGATGGCCGAGGCCGTGAGCCCGTAGCCGGCGTCCTCCGAATGTCCGGTCTTCAGGCCGTCGGTGCCGGGCGTCATGCCCAGCAGCCGGTTGCGGTTCTCCTGGCGGATGTTGTTCCAGGTGAACTCGGTCATGTTGTAGTAGCGGTAGTACTCCGGGAAATCCTCGATGGTGCGCTTGGCGAGGATCGCCAGGTCACGGGCCGTGACATACATGCCCTCGACGGGCCAGCCGCTCGCGTTCTTGAACACCGAGCCGGTCATGCCCAGCTCTTTCGCCCGCTTGTTCATGCGGGCCGCGAACGTCTCCTCGGTGCCCGACATGCCTTCGGCCAGCACGACACAGGCGTCGTTGCCCGACAGCGTGATGACGCCCTTGATCAGGTCGTCGATCGTGATCTCCGAGTTGATCTCCACGAACATGCGCGAGCCGCCCATGCTGCGTGCCCGCTCGCTGACCCGGAACCTGGTGTCGGGCTTCAAGCGGCCGGCCTTGAGATCCTCGAACACCAGATAGACCGTCATCATCTTGGCCATCGACGACGGCATCATCGGCTTGTCGGCGTCCTTGAACAGGAGCACCGCATCGGTCGTGGCATCGATGAGGTAGGCGAAGCGCGCCAGGGTGCCGATGCCGATCTGCGACGGCGGCAATGCGTCAAGCGGCGGCCCGGCCTTGGGCGACGCGCCGGCGCCCCTGTGGCCCGGCGGCGTTTTCGGCTTGGCGCCGGGCTTGGTGGCCTGCGCTTCCTGCTGCTGGGCCTGGGCGGCCAGCGGCGCCGCGACCAGCAGGAGCGGCGCGGCCAGCAGGGCCGCCAACAGTACGGGCGGGCGATGCGGCATCGATCTCCTCCGGCTCCCTATTCGGATACGACCCGGCAGTCGCTATGTCCGGCGCGCTGCAAGGATCCCTGCACGTTATAGGCCTCGTCCGGGCTGGCATAGGGGCCAATCCGCACGCGATACACCGTCACACCACCGGTGCTGACGGTCTGGCCGATCGATGTGTCGCCGAAGCGCGCCAAGGTCGTGCGCAGCCGCTCGGCGTTATCAAGGCTGGCGAAAGCCCCGGCCTGCACGAAATAGCCGCCGGCCGGCGGCACGGTCGCCACGGCCGGCACGACGGCGGGAGCGACCGCGGGCGGCGCGCTCGCCTGCACGAACGCGGCCGGCGATGATGGTGGCGGTGGCGGCGGCACCTCGGCCACCGGCGCCGGCGGTGGTGGCGGAGGCGCCGCGGCGACCATCACAGGCGCCGGCTGCGACGACGGGCGCTGGATCGCGGCGAGCTGCTCGGCGGCGCTGCCGCCGCCCATCGCGACGTCTTTCACGACGCGGCTTTCGCGCTCCATGAGCTCGACCCGCACGGCGGCCGTGCCGGCACGGGTCATGTCGAGCTGCTCGGCCGCCGCCTTCGAGAGGTCGATGATGCGTTCGCGCGCGAACGGTCCGCGGTCGTTGATGCGCACCACCGCCACGCGGCCGTTGTCCAGGTTGGTGACACGCACGATGCTGGGCATCGGCAGCGTTCGGTGCGCCGCCGACGGCAGGTTCTGATTGTAGGGTTCGCCGTTGGCGGTGCTGTTGCCGTGGAAGCCGGGACCGTACCACGACGCCTGGCCGGTCTCGGCGTACGACCAGTTCTCGGCCGGATAATAGGTTCGGCCGGCAATCGTGTAGGGATTGCCGACCTT
The DNA here is from genome assembly GCF_008039615.1 of Vineibacter terrae. Taxonomy (GTDB): domain Bacteria; phylum Pseudomonadota; class Alphaproteobacteria; order Reyranellales; family Reyranellaceae; genus Vineibacter; species Vineibacter terrae. The sequence goes on from NZ_VDUZ01000035.1 coordinate 20,458, forward strand.
GTAGCTGCCTCGGCTCGTGTCGGGCGAGCCGGCACGGGTGCCACAACCGCCGAGCACCAACGCCAATAGCGCAGGCGCCACGACCAGCCACGCAGGAGGGGACTGCGGGCAACGTGATATGGTGTTCATTGATTGGCTTTTTACCATACCGGTGGGGTGCCGGCCAGCCTACAGGCGGAGAGAAGGGATGTTCAGCGCGGCTCGATGGCGCGGATGTCCTGCATCAGATCGTCCAGGTGGCGAACCAGCTCGGTGGCCAGAACATGCACATGCGGTGCGGTGGCGCGGCTGCGGTGAACGAACAGACCGATCTCGCTGCTCGCCAGGCCCGGCTCGACCAGCGGCACGCAGATCAGCTCCCCGCGCTGGATTTCATCCACAAAGCCCGTTGGGGTGAAGAAGCCGATGCCGAGGCCGGAGGCTATCGCCGCCTTCATCACGGTCAGGGAATTGGACAGGATGCGCGCGGCGAACTGGGCCCCGCTATGGACGAACTCGCTTTCCGACACGGCGTCCAGCAGCCATGGATCGTTGAGCATCACCACGGGATAGTCGGCGCACTGCGTCAAGGTGAGCGTGCCCGTCGACGCCAGCGGATGATCGGGCCGCATGATGGCCCCCAACGCCGTGCGCAACCGGGCGATGACCTCATAGCTGCGTTGGCGTTTGTCGATGAACAGCAGCGCGATATCCGGCCGGCCCGCGCGCATCTCCTCGACGTGCTCGGCCGGGTCGGCATCGATCACCCGAAACGAGATATGGGGATGCTGGGCCGCCACGGCCTCGATCGCCCGCGGCACGACGCGCACGAGCAGCGACGGGATCGTCACGACCCTGACCTCGCCGTGTATGTCGCCCTTGAGCGCCGCGATATCGTTGCATGTGCGCTGCCACTCGGACAGGGTATGGCGCGCGTGACGCAGAAGGTGTTCCCCCGCGGCGGTCAGGCGCACACCGTTGCCCCGCCGCTCGAACAGCGCCACGCCGATCTCGTCTTCGAGCTTGAGGATCTGCCGGTTGACCGCGGATGAGGCCACGTTCAGCGCGGCCGCCGCGCGCCGGATCGACCCCAGACGGGCAACGCTGTCGAGGTAGCGCAGCACCACCGCGTGCATGGCCTCACCATCTCCCCTGCATCAGAGCGATGCCAAAAAGGCATCACCTCGTGCGAAATTCTATTCTTCCGATGTTCACCGAACCCCTCCTAAAGTCAATCGATCCGAGGGCGACCGGTCGACCGAAGCGAGGAAAAACAGCAGCGCCGTCGGCAAGGAAGCTGGGGTCCACGCGACCCATGAAAGGGAGGTGCGCATCATGGCGATCACGTCGTCCGCCACCCGACGGCATGTCCTCAGAACCGGCGCTGTCCTGACCGCCGGCCTGGCCTGCCCGCTGATCCTGCCGGCCAGAACCTTCGCTCAGCCGGCCGGCACCCAGGCCATCAACATGCAGCTGGGCTGGCTCGCCAACAACAACCAGCTCGGCGAGATCGTCGCCAAGCGGCTGGGCTATTTCGAGGAAGAACGCATCAACTTCACGATCCAGCCGGGCGGTCCCAGCATCGATGGCGTCGCCATCGTCGCGTCGGGCCGCTATGAGATCGGCCAGGTCTCGTCAAGCCCGTCGCTGCTGCTGGCGGCTTCCCAGGGCATTCCGGTGAAGTGCTTCGCCGTCGGCGCTCAGCAGCATCCGTACAGCTTCTTCTCGCTGCCGGCCAAGCCGATCAAGTCGCCGCAGGACATGGTCGGCAAGAAGGTCGGCATCCAGGCCACCGGCCGCGTGCTGCTGTCGGCGCTGCTGCGCAGGCACAAGATCGCCGAGAGCGATGTGAAGGTCGTGGTCATCGGCGCCGACATGTCGCCGCTGCTCACCGGGCAGGTCGACTGCGTCACGGGCTGGGAAACCAACCGCACCGCGCTGAAGCCGCTGGGCCCCGATATGATCACCATGCGTCTGTGGGACCACGGCGTGCGCCTCTACGCCATGCCCTACTACGCGACCACCAAGACCCTGGAGGCCAAGGGGCCGCTGCTGGCCGGCTTCCTGCGCGCCGCCGGCCGCGGCTGGCAATACGCCCACGACAACCTGGAGAAGGCTGTCGACCTCTTCATGCAGGAATACCCCGACCTGGTGCGCGATGACGAGCTCACCGCGTCCAAGATCCTGCTGAGCTACATCTTCACCGACAAGACCCGGGAGAACGGCTGGGGCTGCTTCGACGCCGCGGTGTGGCAGGAGCAGATCGACCTCTACGCCGCCCTGAGCCAGTTCTCCGCCGGGCCGCCCGCCGTGACGACGGTCATGACCACGGCGCTGCTCGATGCGACGCGCGACAAACGCCCGAAGATCGGTTGAGGGAACGCGCCGTGCCCGCTCTTGCCCTCGACCGTCCATCCGACCGGATGGCGCCGACCGCGGCAGGGGATGCTACCCCCGCCATCACCCTGGACCGGATCACGGTCCGCTTCACCACCGAGCGCGGCACCGTGACCGCGCTCGACGGCGTCGACCTCTCGGTCCAGCCCGGCGGCTTCGTCACCCTGCTCGGCCCTTCCGGCTGCGGCAAGTCCACGTTGCTGCGCGTGGTGGCGGATCTGATCGCCCCGTCTAGCGGTTCAGTGCGGGTCCTGGGCGGCGATGCGTCGGTGGCGCGTGAGCGGCGCGACATCGGCTTCGTGTTCCAGGACGCAGCCCTGCTGCCGTGGCGCACGGCGCAGCAGAATGTCGAGCTGCCGCTCGAGGTCGGCGGTGGCCGCGCGCAGCCAGGCAAGCGCAGTCCGCGTGAGCTCCTCGAGCTGGTCGGCCTGGCCGGCTGGGAGAACGCCTACCCGCACGAGCTGTCGGGCGGCATGCGCCAGCGGGTGTCGATCGCCCGGGCGCTGGTCAACGATCCGAAGCTGCTGCTGATGGACGAGCCGTTCGGCGCGCTGGACGAGATCACCCGCGACCGCCTGAACGAGGAGCTGCTGCGGGTGTGGGAGGAGACGGGCACGACGATCCTGTTCGTCACCCACTCGATCTATGAAGCGGCATTCCTGGGCCAGGAGGTGCTGCTGCTGGCAGCCCGTCCCGGCCGTGTCCGTGAGCTGGTTCCCGTTGACCTGCCGGCGCCCCGCCAGATCGCGATGCGCGAGACCCGCGCCTTCGTCGAGCTTGTCGCGCACCTGCGCCGTGTCCTGGAAACCTGCTGATGTCCTTGCGCGCAACAGACGCCCTGCAGATGGGCGGCGCCTTCGCCGAGGATGCCGAAGCGCAGGCTCGCTTCGAAGGCACACAACGGATGCTCGCCTGGCGGCGGCGCCTGCTGCCCATCGCGGCCGTCGTTGGCCTGCTGGTGGTATGGGAGATCGCGGTCGTCGTCTTCGACATCAAGCCGTTCATCGCGCCGGCGCCCAGCATGGTGGCCAAGGTGCTGGCCGCCAAGTTCGGCATGCTGATGTCCAATCTGCTGCCGACCGCCATCGAGGCGCTGTCGGGCTTCCTGCTGGGCAACGCGGCGGCAATCGCGATCGCCACGGCCTTCGTCTACAAGCGCACGCTCGAGGAGGCGTTCTTCCCGGTCGCGGTGATGATCAACACCATCCCGGTGGTGGCCAAGGCGCCGATCCTGGTGCTGCTGCTCGGCAACGGCATGGAGCCGAAGATCGCCATCGCGGCGCTGATCTGCTTCTTCCCCACCCTGGTCAACATGACCCGCGGCCTGCGCGACGTGAGCCCGCAACAGCTTGAGCTGATGCGCATCCTGTCGGCCTCGCCGCGCGAGGTGTTCATCAAGCTGCGCCTGAAGAACGCCCTGCCCTACCTGTTCTCCGCGCTCAAGATCGCGGCCTCGACGGCGGTGATCGGCGCCATTGTCGGCGAATGGATCGGCGCCACCGCCGGCATCGGCGCGCTGATCATCCAGGCGACCTACAATTTCGACTCGCCCCTGCTCTACGCCACGATCGTCGTCGGCTCGGCGTTCTCGGCCACGTTCTTCGGCGTCATCAGCTGGGCTGAGCGTCGTCTGCTGAAATGGAACGTCGGTCACGCAGCCTGATTGCGCGCCCCTGCCCCCGAAGCTTGGAGCCACTCGCATGACATCCGTTCACATCGCCGAGCCGGAAGGCCATGTCCCTGTCGTGGCCCGCGCCGACCTGGTCGTCGTCGGCGGCGGCCCGGCCGGCATCGCCGCCGCCGTGGCCGGCGCCCGCAACGGGCTGTCGGTGGTACTGCTGGAACGCTACGCCTATCTCGGCGGCCTGGCATCGGGCGGCATGGTCCTGGTGCTGGACGACATGTGCAACGGCCCCGAGATCAGCGTGCGCGGCCTGTGCGGCGAGATGATCGACCGCATGGAACGCATCGGCCTGTGCGTCACGCCGCCGGAAGCCGATCGACGCTCGGACGAGGCGATGTGGCGGAAATGGTCGCGCTGGGGCGTGTTCGATTTCCATTCGCACGTGAAGCCGCAGCCGATCTGCTATGCCAGCGCGTTCGATCCCGACGGCTACAAGCGTGTCGCCAACGACATGGTGCGCGAAGCCGGCATTCAGCTGCGCCTGCACAGCTGGTTCTCGCGCGCCATCGTCGAGGGCGGCCGCATCACCGGTGTCATCTGCGATACCAAGGAGGGCCGCCAGGCGGTGATGGGATCGGTGGTGGTCGACGCCACCGGCGACCTCGACGTCGCGGCCTCGGCCGGCGCGCCGTTCATCCAGGGCGCCTTCATCGTCACCACCGTGTTCCGGCTGGGCGGCGTCGACACCGACACGGCGGAGCGCTTCGAATACGAGGAGCCGGAGGCATTCAACGCCATCGATCGCGAGGCCAAGCGGATCATGGGCGGGTCGTGGGACAAGTGGTGGCTGAAGACCCCCCTGCCCGGCATCGTCTGGTGCAACTGCCCGCACATGGCTGGCTTCGACGGCCTGAAGATCGACGACCTGACCCGGGCCGATTTCCAGGGGCGCGACCGCATCGCAGCCCTGCTGGCGTATGTGCGGCAGAAGATGCCGGGCTTCGAGAACGCCTTCGTCGTCGACGTGGCGCCGCAGATCGGCGTGCGCCAGACGCGGCTGCTCGACGGCGCCTACGTGATGTCGAAGGAGGACGTCATGCAACGCCGCCACTTCGCCGACTCCGTCGCGCGCGGCCGCGACTACTACTACCCGTACCGGACCTTGCTGCCGCGCCACGTGGCACAGCTGCTGGTGGCCGGCCGGCACTATTCGGCGACGTCGGCGGCCCAGCGCATCTCGCGCGAGATCCCGCCCTGCATGGCGATGGGCGAGGCGACGGGCGTGGCCGCGGCGCTGGCGCTGCAAGCCGACGTCACCGTCGACAAGATCGACGTGGCGCGCTTGCAGGCCGTGCTGCGCGCCCAGGGCGCCGATCCGGGCGACCAGCCGGCGGCCAATGCGTATGTGGCGCAAGCCGCCGCGTAACGGGAGCGACAGAGCATGCAGAGCGACGCGATCCAGCCCCTGTCGGGCGTGCGGGTGATCGACTTCTCGCAAGTGATGCTGGGGCCGAGCGCCACCCAGGTGCTGGCCGACTACGGCGCCGACGTGATCAAGATCGAGCGGCCGGGTGCCGGCGACCTGTCGCGCGGCTCGATCCCGGGCGATCCGGACGGACCGAACAACCCGGTGTTCCGCAGCCTCAACCGCAACAAGCGCTCCATCGCGCTCGACCTGCGTGGCGAGGACGGCCGGCAGGTGATCTACGATCTGGTGCGCGGCGCCGACGTCGTGGTCAACAATTTCCGCGCCGGCGTGATGGAGCGCATGGGCTTCGGCTACGCCGAGCTGGCCGAGATCAACCCGCGCATCATCTGCGCCTTCGGCTCCGGCTTCGGCCAGGCCGGGCCGCTGGCCTACAAAGGCGGCCAGGACATCCTGGCCCAGGCGCTGTCGGGCGTGATGATGCGCAAGTGCAACGACGACGAGCCGCTCACCATCTACGCCACCTCGCTGTGCGACTACTCGGCCGGCATGCACCTGGTGCAGGCGATCCTGCTGGCGCTGCTGCAGCGCGAGAAGACGGGCCGCGGCCAGCAGGTGTCGGTGTCGCTGTTCGAATCCATGCTGGCGATGCAGATGCAGGAAGCCGCGATGTGGCTGCAGCGCGGCCGCGATTTCAGCTGGGGTGCCTATCCGCTGACCGGCGCCTTCAAGACCACCGACGGCGCCGTCGTGCTGGTCGGTGCGTTCAAGGCCAATCCGCTGCAGGACATCTGCGCTGCGCTCGGGCTCCCGGACCTGTCGGCCGACCCGCGCTACGCCACCTTCGACGGCCAGATGGCGCACAAGGCGGCGCTGCATGCCTTGTTCAGGGAGCGCTTCGCCAGCAACACGACGGAGCACTGGCTGGCCCGGCTGGATGAGGAGGACTTGCTGTGCGCGCCGGTCCTGAAGCTGTCGCAGGCGCTGGCGCACGAGCAGACGCGGGTCAACGGCAGCGTTGTCTCGCATCGAGCTGAAGACCCGCTGGCACTGATCGGATCGCCGCTGACCATGGATCCGTCGGCCTTCCAGATTCGTCACGCGCCGCCGGTGCTCGGTGCCGATGGCGAGGCGATCCTGACGGAGGCCGGCTTCTCCCCCGACCGCATCCGCCGGCTGCGCGACACGGGTGTGCTGGCATGACGGTGCATTTCAGCGTCGAGGGCCATGTCGCGCGGGTGACGATCGACCGGCCCGATCGGATGAACGCCGTCGACCTGGCGACGGAGGCCGAACTCGTGCGGATCTGGGAGGCGATCGAACGCGACCGCGCTGTCCGGGCCGTCGTGCTGACCGGCACCGGGGAGCGCGCCTTCTGCACCGGCGCCGACATGAAGGGCGGGCCGGGATTGAGCGGGCTTGAATACTGGGCCGCCCCCCGTCCCGGCGGCTTCGGCGGCATTGCGCTGCGCGAGACGCTCGATGTGCCGGTGATCGCGCGCGTCAACGGCCACGCGCTGGGCGGCGGCATGGAGATGGTGCTGGGCTGCGATATCGTCGTCGCGTCGGCGACGGCGAGCTTCGGCCTGCCGGAGCCGCGGGTCGGCCGCCTGGCGCTGGATGGCGGCATCGCCCTGCTGGCGCGCCGCCTGCCCCACGTCCAGGCCATGGGACTGCTGCTGACCGGCCGACGCATCGGCGCCGACGAGGCGCTGCGCCTGGGCCTGGTCAACGAGGTCGTGGCGCCGGACAAGCTGGACGCGGCGGTCGGCCGCTGGGTGGCGGACATCCTGGCCTGCGCGCCGCTCTCGGTGCGGGCCATCAAGCAGATGGTGCGCGCCGGCGCCGGATTGCCCGCCGTCCAGGCCCAGGCGCTGCGCCTGCCGGCACTGATCGAAGCCCTGCGGTCGACCGACCAGGAGGAAGGCGTGCGCGCCTTCCAGGAGAAGCGTCCGCCACAGTGGCAGGGACGCTGAGGCAGCACGCCATGACGCATGTCATCGCCTCGGCCTGCATCGATGTGAAGGACGGCGCCTGCCAGAAGGTCTGCCCGGTCGACAGCATCTACGAAGGCGGGCGGATGATGTACATCCAGCCCGACGAATGCATCGACTGCGGCATCTGCCTGTCGGTCTGCCCCGTGCAGGCGATCTATGCCGATGACGAGCTGCCGGCCGTGGAGGAGGCGTTCCGCGCTGCCAATCTGGAGTTCTTCGGCCCTGCCGTCACTGGCTGGGGCGCGCCCGGCGGTGCCGGCCCGCACCATGTCAGCGTGCTCGACCACCCGGAGGTCGCATCACGCGCGCCGCCCACGACGTGACACGCATCGCCGGCATTGGCACGCTGCTCAGTCACTCGTCGGCTTGGGCGTCTCGGCCGCCGGCGCAGGCGCCGCGGTCGGTGCTGTCGCCGGTGGCGCTTCGGCTGTGGGCTGGGGTGGCTCCGAAGGCGCCGTCGGCGCCGCAGGAGGCTGTTCACCCGGCGGTGCAGGACTTTCCCCGGCCGCCGGTGGCGGGGCCGGCGCCGCCGCCGGCTTCACCGGTGTCGGCACCGCCATGCGACGGGCCGCGGCGCGCGCCAGGTAGGCCCGCTCCTCGGCCTGCCAGTTGACATAGACGTCGGGATAGCTGGCGATCTGGCCGCGCTCGTCGGGAAAGCGCGTGTAGTAGACCAGGAACACCGGGATCTCTTCCGGCAGCGGGACCGAGTAGGTCGAGCCGCGGGCGATCATCTTGCCGATCTCGTCCTCGGTCACGCCCAGCGCCCAGGCGGCCAGCGCCCGCACCTGCTCCACGCGGATGCAGCCGTGGCTGAAGGCGCGCCGCTCCCGCTTGAACAGGCCCTTCTGGTTGGTGTCGTGCAGATAGATGAACTGGTCGTTGTCGAGCTCCAGCATCATGCGGCCGAGCGGATTGTTCGGTCCGGGCGGGATGTAGACCGCGGCTTCGTTGCGGATCATCGACGGTGTCGGCGTCCAGGACGGGTTGAACCGCACGGCGAACATCGACGAGTTCAGCTCCGGCGTGCGCGTCGCCGGCTGCCCGACCACGACGCGGCTGCGCAGGACCGGCTCGCCGTCCTTGAAAGCGACCAGCTCGTAGGACGGGATGTTCACTATGATGAACTTGCCGCGCGTCGGCACGGCGACGTTGATGCCGTGCTCGCGCATCATCTTGATGTAGGCGCTGGGCGGCGCCTCGGCCACCTGCTGCCCGCCGGTGGGCCCCGGCGTTGACGGCGTGGTCGTGGCACAGCCTGCCAGCACCAGCAGCAGCGCCCCGGCGAGGGCGAAGCACAGGGCACGGCTTCCCCCTATCACGCGATCTTGCTCAGCCATACGTCGACTACCCCCACCCCTGCCCTGTCGGAGCAGTGTACCTGAAATTTGGTCGCGGGTGGTGGACGGCGAGCGCTAGGCAGCAATGCGGTCGGACAGGATTCCGACGGCCAGCGCGAAGAAATCGGACGGATTCCAGCGCCGGATGGCCTTGAAGTTCGCCGTTGTGAGGTAGGTGCGGCCGCCGGCGCCCTCGGGGGTCACGACGCGGCCGCCGGCCGGCGCGGTCGCGCCCGGCTTGCCCGTCACCTCCTCGCCCCAGCCGACGCCCTGCTGCCAACCCGACTTGCGCAGGAAGTTCGCAGCCGAGGCGAAGACATCCGCCTTGCTGCCCCAGATGTCGCGCTTGCCGTCGCCATCGCCATCGACGGCCAGGGCCAGGAAGCTCGTGGGCATGAACTGGCATTGCCCCATGGCGCCGGCCCAGGAGCCCACCATGCGGTCAGGCGTGATGTGGCCCTGGGCCAGGATCTTCAGCGCCGCCAGCAGTTCGGCGCGGAAATATTTCGGCCGCCGCCCGTTGTAGGCCAGCGTCGCCAGCGACCCCACGACCGAGAACGTGCCCATCTTGGTGCCGTAGTGGCTTTCGATGCCCCACAGCGCCACGATCACCTTGGGCGGCACGCCATAGCTGTCGCCGATGCGGTTCAGCAGCGCCGCGTTGGCGCGCGCCAGCTCACGGCCGCGCGCGACGCGCTCCTCGGACACGACACGATCGAGATACTCCTGCCATGTCAGCTTGAACTCCGGCTGCGAGCGGTCGAGCTCGAGCACGCGCGGGATCGGCTCGACGCCACGGAACGCGCGGTCCAGCGTGCCGGCGTCGACGCCTTGCGCCAGCGCCTCGCGGCGCACGCCCTGCAGCCAGGTCTGGAAGCCGGCATCGGCCGCGGCGGGAATGATCGGGAAGGCGGCAGCGCCTGCGGCGAGGACAGTGAATGAGCGACGACTGATCATGACGGCGCCATAGCATGGTCGATCCATGGCCGCCAGCCGCGGGGCGCCCGGCGCCGGCTGCGGCTGCGGCTGCGGCTGCGCAATGCACGAAACAATTCGGCGCAGCCGTGCAGTCGTGCGGAAACAGATCGGGTGCCAACCTCGATGCGTCATCGACGCCTGGCTCAACCTGCCGCTGACGCCGGCCGCTCGATGCACATCCCCGGAGGTTCCCATGCGTCTCGATCTCGTCGTCTATGATGCTCACGGCAAAACCCGTGGCTACGCCTGCCTCAGGCTGGACCTCGACCAGTGCCAGTGGTTCGTCGAGAGCGACGACCAGCGCGCCTGGCAGCATGCCGGCTTCTCCGACTGCGGTCCGTTCGAGGTCAAGGATGACGACCTGATCTGGCTCTGGGAGCGGGAGGTCGGCAATCCCAAGCAGAACACCGCCGTGCTCACCGACATCCCCACGATCGAGATGGCGGCTGGCCAGACGGGAACCGGCCGGATCGTGACCGGCAACATCCGGCAGTTCCATGGCGGCACGCTGCACTGGACGATCGTCGAGCAGCTGCCCGCCCCGGCCCCGGCCAGCGTGCTGGTGCAGCTCACGAGCCGGATGCCCGGCATCGCGCTGGCGCCGGAGCTGCCGGCCGCCTGAACGCTTCCGGCAACGGCCTCGATCGACCGGGAACGTCCACCCCTTCCGCCGGAAGAACTGGCGGAAGGAGCGGATCACCGTGCTGCGCTGGCCAACGCTCCAACCACGGCGAGGCCAGCCGCGCTGTCCGGGCGTCTTGCGGTCGGTCGACATTGCCTGCTAAGTCCCGGCCCTCGCTCGCGATTGTTCAGTCCGGATGGGTGGCCGAGCGGTTTAAGGCACCGGTCTTGAAAACCGGCGTGGGGGCAACTTCACCGTGGGTTCGAATCCCACCCCATCCGCCAACATCCTTCAAAGATGCCCGCATCTACGGCACTTGAGCGACGGACCACCTTTCAGGCCCACACCTTAGCCCACACCCCCTCAGTTGCGAGAAAACCCGCCCGGTTGCAGGATCCGCGACCGCTGGTCCCTGCCCGTCCTGGCCTGTTATCGTGCGTCCGGTGCCAATTCGGGTGCCAACTTTCTCGGTGAAGGCGCCAAGGCGCCTGGTCGCGACCGGATCGGCCTGGAGAAACGTCAGGCTGCGCGCGCGAAGGCGTCCCTGCGCTCCTCTAGCTAGCTTGTCGCGAATGATGTCGATTGGCTGTCGCCGATCGACCACGATAGATGCCACGCTACGCATGCGCGACCGAAGCTGGCTGCGGCCGCCGGTAAGGCGCAAAAGCGGTGCGCAGCGCTCGGTCACCGCTCGGCACAGCGACTCGCAGAACGCGCCCTGCACATCCAGAATGTCGTGGCGATCGAGTTCGATATTGAAAAAGTCGAGCGTATCCCGGCCGCCCGCCGCCTCGAAGGTGATGCTGGTCCCATTGACCAAATCGCCGATTGGAATCAGGAAACCATCAACGTAGACGGGATGCCAAGCCGTGAGGCAAAGGTCCGCGTTAGGCGAGTACCACGCTGTATGAGAACCGGCAGGTTCGACTCGCCAACCCATTTCCCGGACACGCTGTTCAGGGTGTGACTGACCATTGCCCTGATCGGCGCGAAGTCCCCCGAACGCACCGCTACCATGTCGCCCGCTGCCAGGGTTTCGATCGGCCGGTGGCCCTCGCGCGTCCGGACAAGCGTGCCCTGCGCAAAGCAATGGCCGCCATTGCCGCCGCATCCGTTGGTCTGCTGACCTTTGCCACAGCCTCCTTTGCCGTTACCGTTGTTGCCTGGGTCTGCCGATGCCTGCCTATGCAGAGCGCTGGTCACCAAGAACGCGCTCACCAGCATGGCTGACTTCAGTGCATTGCGTCGTGCGCGATCAGCCTTCGCACTTCTGACGCTCATGCCATCTTCCCCCCGCTGACACGAAACGTGGGCTGGTTCACAAAAGAACCGGCCCCTGAACGAAACATGACGGGTCGCCTCAAAGAGAAAGCCCGCCACGGCGAACCGGGCGGGCCCAAGTTTGTCCGCGCTGTTCACCTGCTGACCTGGTCTGCGTGGCCAGCAGCCCTGGGAGCATTCGGCAAGCCCCGTCGGCGCGCAATGCGGGCGATCGGAGTAGTCCATTCAGATCGATCAGGGGAGGCCCGCCGGCCGAGCCTGGTGCGAGAAGCCCGGCAGCCGAAGCCGCCGGGCCCGTGGGTGAGATGTCGATCTAGCCGTACGGACTCGGCACTGGGCCGAACTCGTCCAGGGCCGCTTGGGGCACCAAAGCCACCGCGCCGGCGAACACCGGGACATGGTCCGGGCAACCGTAGCGGATCCCTGCCACGTAGATTGCGAGCGCCGGATGCGCACCGCACCTTCAGGGTCATCTGACGCCAAGACATCCCAGCGGCCATCGAAGCCGCGCCCGCGGCCGTCCAGCGACCAGATCTGATAGTGGTGCTCTTCCCCGCGCGGGGCGTTGTAGTGGACCAGTGTGATTTTCGGCGGGCATGGGCCTTTGCGGGTTGTTGGCTTCGGCTGCGTCATTTGCCTGCCGACGCTGTTGCGCGCCGTTGTCCGTCCAAGGGGGGACACAGAAATACTCCGCCAGCCCTAAGCCGCCTTTATGTCGGTCTGGCTAAAATCAGTGCCCTTGAACAAGAGCGGTTCGCCTGTGGCCTTCGCCAGCGCGTAGGAAAAGCAATCGCCAAAATTCAGGCCCGCCTTGTGGCGTCCCTTCCCGAAGTCAAGAAAGGCTTGGCGGGCAAGCTCGCCATGATCGACCGTCACCGGCTCGATCACGACGCCGGCGCGGCGAAAGAAGGCCTCGGTCTGGCGCATACCCTCCGGGCCGAGCTGACTTTCGATCACCATGGACAACTCGACGTAATTCACAACGCTGATACGGCACACCTCAGCATCGTGGATGAGTCGTACAAAATCGACCGCTTCGGCTTCACGGTAGAGAATTGCCACCAGCGCCGAGGTATCGAGGATCATTTCGGCAGGCCGTTCTCGTCATAGAGCAGCTGGGCATGATCGACGTAGGGGCGCTTCACATGAGCGGCAGCCCGATCGGCGATCGCCAGCAACTCCACGACACTGGCCCTTCCCTTCCTGCGCTCGATGCGGGCATATCGCTCCCGGAGCGCCTCCTTGACGACCCGGGTCATGCTCTCACCGGTAGCGCGAGAGATCGCCTGGGCGAGCTGATGAACTTCCGGATCCTTGATGTTAAGGCCCATCGCCGCCTCCTTATCTACAAAATATTACTTCTTCTACCATTCTACCCCATGAATGTCATGCAAGGGGCAAGCCCCGTATCGCGCGGAACCTGCATATGGAATGTTGCAACATGCCCAGGTGGCCGTAGCGTGGATATAGCTCTCATCGCTATCCTACCCCTCCGCCACTCAGGGGCTTCTGCTCGCCGTCGCCCGGTAGTCCAGCTGCTCGACGAAGGACACCTGCCCACATCGGACCTCACCCGCGCGACAGGAAGGACGGCAGGCATGAGCACGATCACCACCAAGGACGGCGTCGAGATCTTCTACAAGGATTGGGGGCCGCGGGACGGCCAGCCGCTCGTGTTCCATCACGGCTGGCCGCTGAGCGCCGACGACTGGGATGCGCAGCTGCTCTACTTCCTCGGCAAGGGCTATCGCGTCGTGGCGCATGACCGGCGCGGCCATGGCCGCTCGGCCCAGGTCAGCGACGGCCATGACATGGATCACTACGCTGCGGACATCGCTTCCGTGGTCGAGCATCTCGACCTGAGGAACGCCGTCCATATCGGGCATTCCACCGGCGGCGGCGAGGTGACGCGCTATGTCGCCCGCCACGGCCAGCCATCCGGCCGCGTCGCCAAGGCGGTGCTGATCGGCGCCGTGCCGCCGATCATGCTCAAGACGGCCGCCAATCCGGACGGCACGCCGATCGAGGTGTTCGACGGCTTCCGCCAGCAGCTCGCGGCCAACCGCGCCGGCTTCTACCTCGACATCGCGAGCGGCCCCTTCTACGGCTTCAACCGGCCGGGCGCGCATGTGTCTCAGGCGGTGGCCCAGAACTGGTGGCGCCAAGGCATGATGGGCGGTGCCAAGGCGCACTACGACGGCATCAAGGCCTTCTCGGAAACCGATTTCACCCAGGACCTCAAGGCGATCGAGGTGCCGACGCTCGTGATGCACGGCGATGACGATCAGATCGTGCCCATCGCCGACTCGGCGCTGCTCTCCGTGAAGCTGCTCAAGAAGGGCACGCTCAAGGTCTACGAGAAGCTGCCCCACGGGATGTGCACGACCCACGCCGATATCGTGAACCCGGACCTGCTCGCTTTCATCAAGGCCTGAAGGCCTGCCCTATCGCCTATCGTCGTCCCGTGCTGTAGATGAGCGGAAGGAGGACCGCCCATGCAGATCAACGGTGTTGCCCATACGTTCATCACCGCCGGCGATTTCACGGCTGCGCGCGCCTTCTACGCGCAGCTGCTGCCGTTCCTCGGCATGACCATCGTGGCCGACACGGCGAACACCTTCTACGGCGTCGGCGGGCGCACGGGCTTCGGAATCCATGCGCCTTCCCCGGACCATGCCGGCCAGCGCTTCCGGCAAGGCACGGTCGGCCTGCATCACCACTGCTTCCGGGCCCGCGAGCGTGCCGACATCGACGAGGCGCATGCCTTCCTGGTCAAGATCGGCGCGCGCATCGTCCATCCGCCGCGCGATGACGCCTTCGCGCCGGGCTACTACTCGGTTCTGTTCGAAGACCCGGACGGCACGCGGCTCGAGATCAACCATGTGCCCGGCCAAGGCCTGCTGGCGCCCGGCTCGCGGATCGGCGGCGGCTACGCCGACGGCACGCAAAACGGCTAGCCCACGGAAGACAAAAGCGGTCATGGCCGATCCGATCCTGCAGTGGCGCGGCGTGTTCGAGAACGACGAGCTCAATGCCCTGCACGCCGAGTGCTTCGAGCATCGGCTCCTGAACGATGACTGGTGGGGGCAGGTCAATCGCCACAGCCTCGGCTGGGTGTGCATGCGGTCCGCGGGCGGCCTCGTCGGCTTCGTGAACGTGGCCTGGGACGGCGGCGTGCACGCCTTCCTGCTCGACACCATGATCTCGTCGGCATGGCGTCGCCGCGGCTTGGCGACCCTGATCGTCGAGGAGGCGGTCCGTCATGTCAGGACGACCGGCTGCGAGTGGCTGCATGTCGATTTCGATCCGCATCTGCGCGCGTTCTACCTGGAGGCCTGCGGCTTCCGGCCGACCGACGCCGGCCTGATCGCGCTACGATGAGCCTTCCGGCCGGCGCAGAAACTTCACCATCAGCACCTCATCGACATAGCCATCCGGCGTCTTCAGCGCGCGCGGCTCGACGCCGTAGGCCGTGAAGCCGAAGCGTTCGTAGAGCGCCCTGGCCGCCGCGTTCTCCTGCACGACGCTCAGCGTGATCTGATCCAGCGTGGCCGCGGCGGCGGCAATGACGGCCTCGACCAGCAGGGCGCCGACGCCCTGTCCGCGCATCTCGGCACGCACATACATGCCCCACAGGAAGCCCTTGTGGCTCTCCTTCGGGCCGGGGCTTCGCGCAAGCCCGGCCATGCCCACGATTCCGGCCGCGGCGTACGCGCCGAAGACGACGGATCCCGTCAACCGCTCGGCGAAGGCGGCGACCGGCCGCGCCGCCTCCGCCACATAGGTCGAGCCGAAAGCCTGCGGCGCGCGCTGCAGGGCCTCGAGCCGGATGGCGCGATAGTCGGCGGCATCCGCCGCCATCAAACGGCGGATCGTTATCCCTGGCATGGCTCAAGCCTCCTCCACGCGCCCTGCGTCGCCGATGCCGGCGGCGTCGATGAGGAAGCGCACGCGATCGTCGACCGGCATGCGCGGCACGGTGATCAGCGTGTAGCCCAGGCCGGTGTAAGTCTCGACCATCGCGTCGTAGGTCCGTTCCGCCTCCCGCAGCGTCTGCTTGCGCTCGCTGTCCTGCGTGAAAATCTGCGGCCACGGCGGCATGATGAAGACACGCGGCTCGTAGCGGAACGTGGCGGCCGCCTTCTGCATGTGCGCCGGCACCGCCGCGCCGACCAGCCGCAGATAGCCGACCACGTCAGGCACGCCACGATCGAGGAACACCGGTCCGGCATGGCCTTGGGCGCTGCGGTAGGATCGCATCTCCCAGCACAGCATCATCTCGGCGAAGAGCACCGGGTCGCCCCACGGCAGCGCCCGGCCGCCGATCTCCATCTGGTCCTGGATGATGCTGCGTCCCGCTTCGACCATGCAGGCGAAGCCCGCCCGCTGCAGCGCCTCGATCAGCGTGGTCTTCCCCGATCCCGGGCCACCGGTCAAAACGAACAATCGCGTAGACATGGTGCTTACCTTTCCGACGCCGGACCTCATATGATCGCCGATCCACCCGGTCCGAGGAGAACGCGCATGAGTGATATCGCCTACACGCCCATCCTGCCCGAGGGCTGGCCGCGGCCGCGCGGCTTCACGCAGGCGGTCGCCGCCACGGCGACACGCACGATTCGCGTCTCGGGCCAGGTCGGCCAGAAGCCGGGCGCGTCCGTCGAGGCCGGCCTCGATATCGGCGGTCAATGGCAGCTGGCGCTGGCCAACGTGATCACCGTCGTGCGTTCTGCCGGCGGCGATATCCGCAACATCGTGCTGCTGCGCGCCTACGTCACCGACGTGGCCGAGTTCAGGGATGCCGGGCCCGCCATCGGCGCCGCCTGGCAGGCCACGCTCGGCCGCCATTTCCCGGCGATGACGCTGGTGGGCGTGACCGGCCTGATCGATCCCAATGCCAAGGTCGAGATCGAGGCCGAGGCCGTGCTGCCGTAGCCTCTATCTGTCCTTCGACCATATGGCGAGCTCATAGCCGTCGGGGTCGAGGAAGTGGAACCGACGGCCGCCGGGAAAGCTGAAGATCGGCTTGGAGATCCGGCCTCCCGCGGCCTCGACGCGACGCTGCATGTCGGCCAGATCGTCGGCGTAGAGAATCACCAGCGGACCTCCCGGCCTGGCCGGCGTGGCGGTGGTGAAGCCGCCGGTCAAGCGGCCGTCGGCGAACTCGCAATAGGTCGGCCCATAGTCGGTGAAGGTCCAGCCGAAGGCGCTACCGTAGAACGCCTTGCTGCGTTCCAGGTCGGCAACGCCCAGCTCGATGTAGTCGATGCGGCGGTCGTTCGGTGACGTCGCCATGAGACTCTCCTTCGCAGGTCGTGCCGTCGAACCGCCAGACAAGATCACCCTGGCCCGGCGCGCCCTCTCTCCAGCAGCGGCGCCGCGGCCTCGGTGAACAACGTGCGCAGCTCCTGCCAGCGGGCCGGATCGGAGGCCGTGAGGATGCCGGCGTTCAGCGGCTGGGCCGGGCCATAGGGTTGGCCGTCGTGGCGGTTGGCTACCCCGCCCGCTTCCTGGACCATCAACGCGCCGGCAGCATGGTCCCAGGGCTTGGTCCAGCGGTAGAACGAGAAGTGGCCGCGCCCGGCCAGGATGTCGACGTACTCCATGCCGGCACAGCCGAAGGTGGTGAGCCGCCGAAACCCGTCCACCACCGCCGGCCGGGTCCGGCGCAGAAGCTCGCGCTTGAACTTGGCGCCGACGAAACCGACGCTCTGCTTCAACGGCAACGTCGCGGGCAGCCGCTTCGGCTCGCCGTCGAGGCGCGCGCCACCGCCATGGACCGCGACCGCCAACCGATCCCGCACCGGCTCGAGGATCCAGCCGGCGATGGTCTCGCCTTGACGCACCAGCGCCACGATCATCGCGAAGCGATCGTTGCCGCGTGCGAAATTGGCCGTGCCGTCGAGCGGGTCCACGATCCAGGCCGCCTCGGCGCTGTCGATATGCGCCACCAGGCCGGGCTCGGCGGCAACCGCCTCCTCGCCAACCACCGGCACGCCGCGCAGTATCTTCGCCAGGCCCGAAGCCAGCCGCTGCTCGGACATCTCGTCAGCGACCGTCACGAAGTCGCCCGGCGTCTTCTCGCGGATATCGTGCTTGGCCAGATTACGCAAACGCGGCAGCAGCTCGGCCGCCGCGCACTCGCGCATCAGCTCGGCGACCCGGTCGAGGTCGCCATCACGCAGCATCAGGCGACGACACCCATGACATCGCTTTCCTTGAGGATCACGAAGTCCTTGCCGCCGATCTTCACCTCGGTGCCCGACCACTTGCCGTAGATCACCGTGTCGCCGACCTTGACGTCGAGCGGGACCAGGCGGCCGTCGTCCAGCCGCGCACCCTTGCCGGCGGCCACGACCTTGCCCTGCTGCGGCTTCTCCTGCGCGGTGTCCGGGATGATGATGCCGCCCTTGGACTTGGTCTCGGCGGTCGACGGTTCGATCAGAACACGGTCATGCAACGGCTGGAACTGCATCGATTTCTCCCTGACGCAAGGCGCGCCGGTTGTAGAAACCGACGGCAGCGGCGTCAAGTCGGGTTACCGGGAGCGCCGGCATCCTGCCGGCACCGGCGCGAAGCGCCGGATCATGAGCCGGCTGGAAGCCGGCGCTCCCAGCTACGCTCCCTGCCCCAGCCGGGCTGCCAGGCGCGCCTTGGCTTCGGTGTCCAGCGCCACTGTGAAATGCGCAACGTCGTCGGTGTCACGCCGGGCCCGTACCTCGCCGTGGCGGTAGAGCCAGGCGATCGTGGCGCCGTCGGACAACGGCACATCGACCTCCAGGGCGTGGTCCGCGGCCGACAGGCGCTCGCCGATGGCGGTGAGCAGCGCATCGACCCATTCACCGGTCACCGCCGAGATCGCGAAGGCGCGGCGGCGCTCGGCGCCGGTGGCCGCCACAGCCTCCAGGCGCCGGCGCGCCTCCGTATCGAGCAGGTCGATCTTGTTGAGCGCTTCGATGACATCGCCGTCGGCCATGCGCTCTTCCAGCCCGAGCTGGTGCAGCACCGCCTCGACGTCGTGCTTCTGCTGCTCGCTGTCGGGATGCGCCACGTCGCGCACATGCACGATCAGGTCGGCCTCGCGCACCTCCTCGAGCGTGGCGCGGAATGCCGCCACCAGCGTCGTGGGCAGGTCGGCGATGAAGCCGACCGTATCCGACAGGATGGCGCGTTGGCCGTTGGGCAGGCGCACCGCGCGCATCGTAGGATCGAGCGTCGCGAACAGCAGGTTCTCGGCGAACACGCCGGCGCCGGCGATACGATTGAACAGCGTCGACTTGCCGGCATTGGTGTAGCCGACGAAAGCCACGGTGGGGATGGCGCCGCGCTTGCGGCCGGCCCGATGCAGCGCGCGCGTGCGGCGCACCTGCCCGAGCTCCTGCTTGATCTTCAGGATGCGACCGCCGATCAGGCGGCGGTCGATCTCGAGCTGTGATTCGCCGGGGCCGCCGAGGAAGCCGAAGCCGCCGCGCTGGCGCTCGAGGTGGGTCCAGGATCGCACCAGGCGGCTGCGCTGGTAGTCGAGCGCCGCAAGCTCGACCTGCAGCACGCCTTCATGCGTGCGCGCACGTTCGCCGAAGATCTCGAGGATGAGGCCGGTGCGGTCGATGACCTTGCAGGCCCAGGCGCGCTCCAGGTTGCGCTGCTGCACCGGCGTCAGGCGGGCGTCGACGACCGCGACGGCAACGTCCGCCTCGGCGATCGCCTGCTTCAGGCGCTCGACGGCACCCGACCCAAGAAGCGTCGCGGGTGTCGGGCGCCGCACCACCAGGCTTTCCTGCAGGCGCACGTCGAGCGCGATCGCCTCGGCAAGGCCGACGGCCTCTGCCAGCCGGGCTGCAGCGTCGCGCTCGGCGACGCCGTTGCCGCGGGCCTCGGCCAGGATCGGACAGACGATCGCAGCAGCAGTCGGCTGCTCCGGCCCCTGCTCGTTGGGCGCACGCCGCCGACGGAGACCGTCGTCGTCTCCGTTGACGGGTGCGCTGGGGGACTCGCTATGGTCGCGCGCGACCAATCAGGCCTCGACTGCTGCCGCCTGCTGCTTGTCGCCTTCGAACAACGAGATCGGTGTGACCGGCATGATGGTCGAGATCGCGTGTTTGTAGACCAGCTGGGAGTGGCCGTCGCGCCGCAGCAAGACCGAGAAATTGTCGAACCAGGTAATGATCCCCTGCAGCTTGACGCCGTTGACCAGGAAGATCGTGACCGGGGTTTTGGTTTTCCGAAGGTGGTTCAGGAAGACATCCTGAACGTTTTGGGCTTTTTCGCTCATGTTTTGGGCCCTTTGCCTTTTCTGTTTGTTTGCGGCCACCCGACTGGGGTGGCCGCGCCGGGCATGGTGAGAGGTCCACCGCCATGCCGCACTGCACAATCATATAGGGTCGACGTGCCCTATATCAATGCCAGCAGAGCATGGCAGTTGCGCACATGAAGTCTCGGGGGATATGTCACAAATTCGTGCGCTGTCGGCGTGTCGTCACGGATCAGCACGGGCACGCAACCCGCGTTGTGGGCGCATTCGAGGTCGATGGCCGTGTCGCCCACGAACCAGACATGCTCGCCCGCAGCCAGGGCGGCGGGCTGCAGCGCCATCATCACCGGATCGGGCGCGGGCTTGTCGTACGGCGCGTCGGTGGCGCCGACGATCCTGCCGAAGAAGCGATCCCAGCCCAGGTGTGTCGCTTCCTTGCGCAACGCCGAACCTGTCTTGTTGCTGACGACCGCCAGGTACAGTCCACGCGACGACAAGGCATCCAGCATGGCCTCGGCCCCGTCCTTGGACCGCAGCCGCTCGAGATGCACGGCGTCGAAGGTACGGAAGAAGACCGTGCGGGCCTCCTCCCAGCGATCGCCGAACAGGGTCGGGAAGGTATCGCGCAGCGACTTGTGGGCGCGCTCGCGCGTCTGGGCCTCGGTCCAGGACGGCATGCCGAAATGGCCGAGCGTCACGTTGTAGCAGGTCGTGATCACCCCCCAGGTGTCGACCAGCGTGTTGTCCCAATCGAAGATCAGCGCGCGCGGCGCGGCGAGGCCGGTCAAACGAACGGCTCCGCGACGGATACGGCGCGCAGATACTCGGCGCGCAGCCGGCGCGCGACGTCGCCGGGCCTGCCATCGCCGACCGGCTTGCCGTCGATGCGCACGATCGGGGTCACGAACGAGGTCGCGCTGGTCATGAACGCCTCGCGCGCCGCCAGCGCTTCGGCGACCGAGAACGGCCGCTCGACCACGGCCAGCTGCAGATCGGCAGCCACCTTCTTCACGGTCTGGCGCGTGATGCCGGCCAGGATCTCGTGGCCGATCGGCCGTGTCACCAGCTCGCCGGCGGATGTGACGATCCAGGCATTGCTGGACGTGCCTTCGGTCACCAGGCCGTCGTTATCCACCTGCCAGGCCTCGTAGGCGCCCTGCTCGCGCGCCTTCTGCTTGCCCAGCGCGCCGCCCAGCAGGCCCGTGGTCTTGATGTCGACCCGCTTCCAGCGGATGTCCGGCACGGTGATGACCGCGACACCGGGACCAGGATCGGCCGACACCGGCGGCGTGGCGCGCGCTGTCACCACCAGGCTGGGTCGCACACGCTTGGGGAAGCCAAAATCGCGCCGTGCCACGCCGCGGGAGACCTGGAAATAGACCAGCCCGTTGCGCACGCGGTTGCGCCGCACGGTCTCGCGCAGCACCAGCTTCAACGCGCCGCGCGCGATCGGCCAGGCGATGCGCAGCTCCTTCAGCGAACGGTCGAGGCGGTCGAGATGAGGCTCCTCGTCGAGGAAGCGGCCATTGACGACGCCGATCACCTCGTAGACGGCGTCGGCGAACTGATAGCCGCGATCCTCGACATGCACCCGCGCCTCACGATGCGGCACATAGCGTCCGTTGACATACGCGACCCGCGACATGATCTCCCCTCGTTATTCATCCTCCCCAGCGAAGCTGGGGAGGTGCCCCGAAGGGGCGGAGGGGAGCTGACGTGGTTCCAGCTTGCAAGACCACGTCGGCTTCCCATCCGGCCTTCGGCCACCTTCCCCACTGACGTGGGGAAGGGATGAACCCGTGTTCACGTCCTGTCGTCGCTGCCGACTCCCAGCGACTTCAGCTTGCGGTGCAATGCCGAGCGCTCCATGCCGACGAACGACGCGGTGCGCGAGATGTTGCCGCCGAAACGCGTCACCTGGGCCATCAGGTATTCGCGCTCGAACACCTCGCGGGCCTCGCGCAGCGGCAGCTGCATGACCTCGCCGCCCTTCTCCCAGCGCAGCACCGAGGGCGATATGTCGCCGAAGTCGGCCGGCAGCTGCTCGGCACGCAGCGGCGCGCCGCCGTTCTGCGGCGCCACGATCAGCAGGTGCTCGATGACGTTGCGCAGCTGACGCACGTTGCCGGGCCAGTCGTAGCTTTGCAGCGCCGCGATGGCGTCCTCGCCGATGGCGTGCGGCGCCAGGCCCGCAGCCTCCGCGACGCGGGCCATCAGATGCCGCGCCAGCGCCGGGATGTCCTCGCGGCGCTCGGCCAGGGGCGGCACGTTGATCGGCACCACGTTGAGGCGGTGATAGAGGTCCTCATGGAAGCGGCCGGCGGCGATCTCCGCCTGCAGGTCGCGCGACGTCGAGGCCATGACGCGCACGTCGACCTCGACCTTGGTCTTGCCGCCGTCGCGGAAGAAGGCCTGCTCCAGCAGCACGCGCACCACCTTGGCCTGGGTGGCGACCGGCAGGTCGCCCACCTCCTCCAGCAGCAGGGTGCCGCCATGCGCCTGCTCGAAGGCGCCGAACACGCGCAGCCCGTCGACGCCATCGCCGGACTCGATGCCGAACAGCTCCAGCTCCAGCCGGTCCTCCGAGTGGGCGGCGCAGTTGACGCTCACGAACGGCCCCTTGGCGCGCTTGGAGCCACGGTGCATGAGCCGCGCCACCAGCTCCTTGCCCGCGCCGGCCGGGCCGGAGATCAGCACCCGGCCGCCGGTCGGCGCGAAACGCTCGATGGCCGTGTTGAGCTGGGCGATCGTAGGCGATTCGCCCACCAGGATCTCCTCGCCACCGGCGCGGCGCAGCAGCAGGGCGTTCTCGCGCCGCAGGTCCGCCGCCTCGATGGCGCGCTGCACCACCAGCAGCAGGCGGTCGGCCTTGAACGGCTTCTCGATGAAATCCCAGGCGCCGGCCTTGATGGCGGCGACGGCGGTGTCGATGGTGCCGTGGCCGCTGATCATGACCACGGGCACGTGCGGATCGTCGCGACGGATGACCTTCAGCACCTCGACGCCGTCCAGCTCGCTGCCCTGCAGCCAGACATCGAGGATGACCAGCGACGGACGGCGCTGCGAGACGGCAGACAACGCCTCGGCGCTGCTGTGGGCACGGCGGGCCGCATAGCCCTCGTCCTCCAGGATGCCTGCGATCAGCGTGCAGATGTCGCGTTCATCGTCGACGATCAGGATGTCGTGCGCCATGGCCCATCTTGTTGGTCCTCGGGATCGCTCCGTCGGACTCAGTCTCCAGCCGCTGGTGAAACCGCGGCCGCAACGTCGCGCGTGCCGGGTGCGGCCTTCCTCTCCGGCCGCTGGAATACCAGAGAGATGCGGGCACCGCCACCCTCGCGATCCTCCAGGATCAGCAGGCCGCCATGCTCTTCCATGATCTTCTTGACGATCGCCAGGCCAAGCCCGGTGCCCTTGGTGCGCGTGGTGACGTAAGGCTCGGTGAGCCGGGCGCGCTCGTTCCTGGGCAGCCCGCGGCCGTTGTCCTCGATGACAATTCGCACCGAGCGGGCATCCTCGCGCAGCGCCAGCGCGATCTGGCCGGGCGGCAGCTTGCCGCCGTCCTTCGGCGGGTCGCGGCCCTCGATCGCCTCGCCGGCATTCTTCAGGAGGTTGGTCAGCGCCTGGCCGATCTGGCGGCGGTCGACGCGCCACGACAGCGACGCTTCCGGCAGCGACGCCTCGAAGAGCATCTGCGGCTGCGCGTTGCGCTGCAGGAACAGCGCCTGCTGGCAGATCTCCTTCAGGTCCTCCTCGGCCAGGATGGCGCGCGGCATGCGCGCGAACGAGGAGAACTCGTCGACCATGCGCCCGATGTCGCCAACCTGCCGGATGATGGTGTCGGTGCAGGTGGTGAAGGTCTCGGGATCCTCGGCGATCTGGCGCAGGTAGCGCCGCTTCAGGCGCTCGGCCGAGAGCTGGATCGGCGTCAGCGGATTCTTGATCTCGTGCGCGATGCGGCGCGCCACGTCGGCCCAGGCCGCCATGCGCTGCGCCGACATCAGGTCGCTGACATCGTCGAAGGTGACGACGAAGCCGCGCGATTCGCTACCCGACTGCTCGGCCGCGATGCGCACGTGCAGGGACCGCATCTGGCCGGCGCGCAGGATCTCGACCTGGGCCTGCAGCAGGCGATCCGGCCGTGCGCGCACCTGCTCCAGCATGCTGTCCAGCTCGGGCAGGATATCGGCGGCGGCATGCCCTTCGATGTCCTCGGCCACCTTGCCCAGCAGCTCCACGGCCGAGCGGTTGGCGCGCTCGACACGGTTGTTCATGTCGACGCTCAGCACGCCGGCCGACACGCCGGCCAGGATGGCCTCGGTAAGCTGCCGGCGCTCGTCGAGCTGCCGGTTGGTGTCGATCAGCTCACGGCGCTGCTCGTCGATCTGCGCCGCCATGCGGTTGAAGGCCCGCACCAGGCGGCCGAGCTCGTCGTCGGTGGGCGTCTCGGTCACGCGCGCCGACAGGTTGCCGCGGCGCACGCTCTCCGCCGCCGACATCAGCGAGGCGATCGGCCCGGTCAGCCGCGACGCGAAGGTGACCGCCATCCATACGGCGGACAACAGCATCAGCAGCGCGATCAACGCGTAGATCCCGAAGATCTTGAACTGGTTGCGGTCGAAGTTCGTATCCAGCTCGTTGGTGTAGAACGTGCGGGCAAGCTCGATGCGATCGCTGTGCTGCCACAGCACCGGGTCTACCGCCGGGACGGTGACCAGGAACAGGTTTCCGTCCGTGAAAAGCTGCAGGATGATGTAGACGCCGGTCGGCGCGATCGCGAACACCGGCCGGGCTTCGGCTGCGGCCTTCGCGAAGGTCTCGGGCGGCGGGATCATCCCGGCCGCCGGACCGCGTCCATACGCGACCGACGACGCCACGATCTTGCGGTCGGAATCTATGATCGACACCTCGAGCAGGTTCCGCCCCTGCGCGGCCTGCCCAAGGAGCGCCTTTGCCTTCTCGCCGTCCGCCAGGGTGTCGATCCCTTCCGCTTGCAGCGCTTTGGAAATTTCATCGACATCGCTCAGCACACCCGTGCGCATGGCGTCGACCATGGCGTGGGCGCTCTCCAGGCCCTGGCTCAGCGGCGCGCTGACGAACTCGCGCAGGCTGACGGAAAGCCAGTAGCCCGAGACCATGGCGACGACGAACGTTGGCGCCACCGCGAACAGGCCGAACAGCAGGACGAGCCGCAGATGCAGGCGGGCGCCGGCGACCCCACGGCGGCGCTCGACGAAGGACCGCGTGAGCCGGCCGACCACCACGCTCGCCAGCGCGAGCAGGATCGCCAGATCGATCGCCAGCATCACCCGGGTTGCGTGGCGCGACGAGAAGCGCGACGGCAGCAAACCCGTGATGGCGGCGTAGGTCAGGGCGCCCGCGACGATGGCGAGGATCGCCAGTCCATAGGCCGTGGCGCGGCTGGACAGGAAGCGGCCGAACCAGCGATAGAGCCGTAGCGAGAGCGAGGGGCCGGAACTCATTGCATAGCTATGCGTTGTCGGCACCGGGGGTGGACGCCGAGGCCGCCAGCTTAGCCCGGAACAACAACCGCCTGCTACCGCCAGTCGCCCACAGCCGGGATCCGGGCGCCGTCAGCGCAGGCCCCGCACGACCTGCACATCCAGGTCACGAATCTTCTTGCGCAGCGTGTTGCGGTTGAGGCCCAGAAGCTGCGCCGCCTTCACCTGGTTGCCGCGCGTGGCGGCCAGGGTCAGCGACAGCAGCGGCCGCTCGACCTCGGCCAGGATCCGGTCATAGAGCCCGGGCGGCGGCAGCGTGCCCTTGAAGGTGCCGAAATAGTCGCGCAGGTGGCGCTCGACCGCGTCAGCCATGTTCTCCCCTGCCACCACCGCTGGCGCCACGGCGGCAGCGTCGCTGGGCGGCATGTCGGCCAGCTCGGCCGAGATCACCTCGGCGGTGATCACCTCCTGGGCGTAGAGCGCCGCCAGGCGCCGCACCAGGTTCTCCAGCTCGCGCACATTGCCCGGCCAGCGATAGTCCTTCAGGCGAGCGATGGCGCCGGGGTCGAGCACCTTGTCGGGCAGCCCGTCGGCCGCCGCCTTGGCCAGGAAATGGTTGACCAGCTCCGGGATGTCGTCGAGCCGCTCGCGCAAGGGCGGCAGGCGGATCGGCACGACGTTGAGGCGGTAGAACAGATCCTCGCGGAACAGGCCCTGGCTGATGGCGCGGCGCAGATCCTGGTGCGTCGCCGCCACGATGCGCACATTGGCCCGGATCGGCGTGCGGCCGCCGACAGTGGTGTACTCGCCCTCCTGCAGCACGCGCAGCAGCCGGGTCTGCGCCTCCAGCGGCATGTCGCCGATCTCGTCGAGGAACAGCGTGCCGCCGGCCGCCAGCTCGAACTTGCCGGGCGAGCGCTGCGTGGCGCCGGTGAAGGCGCCGCGCTCGTGGCCGAACAGCTCGCTCTCGATCAGCTCGCGCGGGATCGCCGCCATGTTGACGGCGATGAACGGCCCATTGCGGCGCTTGCCGTAGTCGTGCAGCGCGCGCGCCACCAGCTCCTTGCCGGTGCCGGACTCGCCGTTGATCATCACCGACAGGTCGGTCGCCATCAGGCGCGCCAGCGTGCGGTAGATGTCCTGCATCGACGGCGAGCGGCCGATCAGCGGCAGCCGCTCCTCGCCGTTCACCGCCTCGGCGGCGCTGCGCGGCCGCTCGGACTGCACCGCCAGCGCGCGGTTGACGACCGCCACCAGCTCCTTGAGGTCGAACGGCTTGGGCAGGTACTCGAACGCGCCCCGCTCCGTCGCCTTCACCGCCGTCAGCAGCGTGGTCTGCGCGCTCATCACGATGATGCGCATCTCCGGCCGCAGCTTCTTGATGCGCGGCACGAGGTCGAGCCCGTTCTCGTCGGGCATCACGACATCGGTGATGATCAGGTCGCCGTCACCGTCCTTGACCCACTCCCACAGCGTGGTGGCGGTGCCGGTGGTGCGCACGTCGTGGCCGAGGCGGCCCAGCGCCTGCTGCAAGACGGTGCGGATCGCGCGATCGTCATCGGCGACGAGGATGGTGGCGGGCGAACGGCTCATGACGAGGGGCTCCGGGACCGTGCCGCGACGTCCGCTGTCCGCGGCCGCATGGGCAGCATGACATTGAAGACGGTACGCCTTGGCTCGCTTTGGAACTCGACTACCCCTCCGTGGTCATTGACGATTTTGGCGACCAGCGCGAGTCCGAGACCGGTGCCGTTGACCTTGTTTGTGACGAACGCGTCGAACAGGTTCTCGCGCAGCTCCTCGGAGATGCCCGGGCCGTTGTCCTGCACCGAGACGACCAGCGGCAGGTGGACGCGGGTGCGGGTGCCCGGCACGGCCAGCCGCACGCCCTGGCGATAGGCGGTCGACAGGATCACCTCCGCGCCCTCGCCCGAAGCCGCCTCGCAGGCGTTCTTGGCCAGGTTCAGGAACACCTGGATGAGCTGGTCGCGATTGCCCCACACATCGGGCAGCGACGGATCGTAGACCTCGACGAACCGCACGCCGCGGCCGAAGCCGTGCTCGGCCACCTTGCGCACATGGCCCAGCACCTGATGGATGTTGATCGCGGCACGCTCGACGGGCCGGCCGTCGGCGAACGCCTCCATGCGGTCGACCAGCGCCACGATGCGGTCGGTCTCCTCGCAGATGAGCTGCGTCAGCTCACGCTCGGCATCGCCGACATTCTGCTCCAGCAGCTGGGCGGCGCCGCGGATGCCGGACAGCGGGTTCTTCACCTCGTGCGCCAGCATCGAGCCCATGGCGCCGACCGAGCGCGCCGCGCCGCGATGCAGCATCTGGTTGTCGATCTTGCGCGCGATCGACTGCTCCAGCACTGAGATCGCCACGGCCCCGCCGCCGCCGTCGTGCAGCGGCGCCATGAGCAGCGCCACGAACCGGTTGCCCAGCCGCGGCGAGGACAGCGTCACGCCGTTCTCGGACACCGCCGCGCCCGACTTCATCACCTGGTCGAGCAGCGAGAAGAGCGGTGAATCGGTGGGCAGGAAATCGGCCAGCGAGCGGCCCAGCAGCATGGCGGCGCTGAGCCCAAAGAACTGCTCGGCGGCGGTGTTGGCATGCGCGATGCGCGCATGCCGGTCGACCACGATGACGGCCTCGACAAGCGCGTCGAGGATGGCGGCGGCCGATGGCGCGCCCTGCCGATCGTCACAGCGGACGGCCGCATTCACCATCAAGCGGCCTCCCTCACCGGCTCCAGCTCGGCGACGACCGCGCGCGTCACGCCACGCGCGATCAGGGGCTCGTAGAAGTCCGCCAGCAGCGCGCGCACGCCGGCGGCATCGCCGGTCCGGTTGATGGCGGACCGGAACTCGGCCGACCCCGGCAACCCCTTCGAATACCAGCCGATATGCTTGCGGGCCATGCGCACGCCGGTCTGCTCGCCATAGTGCGACAGCATCGCCTCGACATGGCGCAGCAGGATCGCGTGCTGCTCATGAAGCGGCGGCTCGGGCACGCGCTCGCCGGTGCGCAGGAAATGGATGGCCTGGTTGAGGAACCACGGCCGGCCATAGGCGCCGCGTCCGATCATGACGCCGTCGGCGCCCGACTGCGCCAGCGCCGTCGCCGCGTCGTCGAGCGTGACGATGTCGCCGTTGACGATGACCGGCAGCGTCGTCGCCGCCTTGACCTGGCGCACGAACGCCCAGTCGGCCTGGCCCTCGTAGAACTGGCAGCGGGTGCGGCCATGCACCGTGATCATGCGGATGCCGCACTGCTCGGCGATGCGCGCCAGGTTCGGCGCGTTCTGGCTGCGCTCGTCCCAGCCCTTGCGCATCTTCAGGGTCACCGGCAGCTTCACCGCCTTGACGGTGGCCTCCAGGATGCGCGCGGCATGCGCCTCGTCGCGCATCAGCGACGAGCCGGCATGGCCGTTGACCACCTTCTTCACGGGGCAGCCGAAATTGATGTCGATGATGTCGGCGCCGCGGTCCTCGTTGAGCTTCGCGGCCTCGGCCATCACCTGCGGCTCGCAGCCCGCGAGCTGCACCGACATGGTGCCCTCCTCGGCGCTGCGCGACGCCATCAGCAGCGTCTTGCGGTTCTCGCGGATCATCGCCTGGCTGGCGATCATCTCCGACACGACCAGGCCAGCCCCCGCACGCTTCACCAGCGCACGGAACGGCAGGTCGGTGACACCGGACATCGGTGCCAGGATGACGGGATCGTCGATCCGCACCGGACCGACCTGGATGGGGCCGATCCGAGGGGCTGCGACGTCAGGGGACGAGCACGATGGGGGCATCGAAAGGGGTGCTGCGGCTTTGGTCATTGTGATCAAATTTTGTGCATATGTTATTTTGCACAAAATTTGTGCGCTCTTTCTACTCTCACTGATCCGCAGACGCAACACCGTCGACATCGCTTCCGCCCGGTAGTATTCCCGCCGGAATGCCGCGCACCGTTGCCCTGATCGTCGCCGCTGGCCGTGGCCACCGGCTCGGCGGCCCCCTGCCCAAGCAATATCAGGCGATCGGCGCCCGATCAGTCCTGCGTCAGACGCTAGAGCAATTCTCGGGCCATCCCGCTGTGGAAGCCGTCCAGGTCGTGATCGCCGCGGGCGACCGCGTGCTCTACGACGCCCAGACGGCAGGGCTGGTGCTGCGCCCCGCCTGCATTGGCGGCCCGACGCGCCAGCGTTCGGTGCTGAACGGGCTGGAGGCGCTCACCGACGAGCCGCCGCAGATCGTCACCATCCATGACGCGGCACGCCCGCTGGTGTCGGCCGACGTCATCAGCCGCACGATCGAGGCGGTCGCCGCCAGCGGCATCGCCGGCGCGGTGGCCGGGGTGCCGGTCGCCGACACGCTGAAGCGGGTCGAAGGTGGCCGAGTCGCCGCCACGGTCGACCGGCAGGGCCTGTGGCGGGCGCAGACGCCGCAATCCTTCCGCTTCGCGCCCCTGCTGGCGGCCCACCGCGCCGTGGCGGCGCTGGGCGACAGCGACGACACGGCGCTGACCGATGACGTGGCGGTGGCGGAGCGTGCCGGACTGGAAATCGCAATGGTCGAAGGCGAAGAGCGCAACTTCAAGATCACCACCGAGGACGACCTCGCCCGGGCCCGGCGCGAGCTGGCGCTGCGCCGCGAGACCCGCATGGGCACCGGCTTCGACGTCCACGCCTTCGGCCCCGGCACGGCGGTCACCCTGTGCGGCGTCGAGATCCCGTACACGCAGGGCCTGGTCGGCCACTCGGACGCCGACGTGGCGCTGCACGCCCTGACCGACGCGCTGCTGGGCGCCGTCGCGGCCGGCGATATCGGGCAGTACTTCCCGCCCTCCGACCCGCAATGGCGCAACGCGGCCTCGGAGCGCTTCCTGCGCCACGCCGCCGAGGTGGTCGAGCGCTCCGGCGGGCGCATCGTCAACGTCGATGTCACGCTGATCTGCGAGGCGCCCCGCGTCGGCCCCCATCGCGACCGCATGCGGGCGCGGGTCGCGGAGATCCTGGGGATCGCCGCCGGCCGGGTCGGCATCAAGGCCACCACCACCGAGAAGCTCGGCTTCACCGGCCGCGGCGAAGGCATCGCCGTGCAGGCCGCCGCCACGGTCGAGGTCCCGGTCGAGGACTGACGGCGTCGCGCGTTCGAGAAACGCGTGACGAAAACGACAACAACGACAGAAAGTCGGCTGCGCCACCCCCGCCTCCGCCGATGCCACCACGCGAGGCGCCCTATATGGCGCCGCCGCGGCCGCGGACAACGGAACGAAATCAGGCGTCGCCGATTTTTTTCGGCCAGAAGCTGCTACGGCGTGGAACATCTTCCCTCCCCAACGAAGTTGGGGAGGTGCCCCGAAGGGGCGGAGGGGAGCCGACGTGGTCTCTCAATCGAAACACCACGTGCGCTCCCCCTCCGGCCTTCGGCCACCTCCCCCAGCGCAAGCGCCAGGGGAGGAAGAAATGCCGTCACACCCCGCTGGGCATCACCTCGTCGGCAGCGGGCCGTGTCTTCTGGAGCTCGGCCTCGCTTTCGCAGCGATCGGAGAAGCGCTCCAGGGCGGGATAGCGGCCGGTGGGAAAGGCGTCGGGCACGCGCAGCTTCAGATAGCCGAGCATGGCGCCGACCATGATGTCGGGCTGCATCAGGCGCGATCCCAGCAGCCACGGCGCCGGCTCGAGCGTCTCCAGCACGCCCAGCGCGCTCGCCAGCTGCTCGGCGCAGCGGTCGAGCCAGGGCTGGTGGATCTTGTCGGCCGGCCGCAGCAGGCGCTCGTAGGCGATGGCGCCGGCCTTGTCGACGGCACCGGCGCCCAGCGCGCTGATGCGCAGCGCCTGGCGCCGGGCGGCGCCGGCAGACGGCAACAGCGCACGGTCCGGGCCGACGACCTGATCGATGTGATCCAGGATCGCCGCCGAATCGATCAGCACCTCGCCGTCATCGAGCACCAGCGACGGAATGCGCCCCAGCGGATTCACCCGGCGCATCGCCGCGGCATCGGCGAAGACGCTGCGCGTGTCACGCTCGAACGGCAGGTCCAGCTTGTGCAGGGAGATGGCGACGCGGCGTACGAACGGCGAGTCGTACTGGCCGACCAGGATCATGCAGTCCTCCTTGCGGGCGGTGCCCGGGTTCGACAAGCCCTCCCTGGGAGCTTACACACAGGCCTTGGACAGGGGATGTCATGTTTTCACAGCCCATTCGCCAGACCGCAACCGACCTGCTCGAGCGCTACCGCCGCGCCGGCCTCAGGATCGCGACCGCCGAATCCTGCACCGGCGGCCTGGTCGCCGCGGCGCTGACGGCCATCGCCGGCTCCTCGGACGTGGTCGAGCGCGGCTTCGTGACCTACACCAACGACGCCAAGGAGCAGCAGCTCGGCGTGCCCCGCCTCGCTCTGCTCGCCTACGGCGCGGTGAGCGAGCCCGTGGCACGCGCCATGGCCGAAGGGGCGCTGCGCGAATCGCTGGCGGATGTCGCGGTGTCGGTGACGGGCATCGCCGGCCCCGGCGGGGCGACGGCCGACAAGCCGGTGGGGCTGGTGCATTTCGGCGCCGCGCGGCGCGGCCATGCGACCCTGGTCGAGCGCCACGTGTTCCCCGGCGATCGCGATGCCGTGCGCGCCGCCGCCCTGGCCACCGCCCTCGCCCTGCTGGGACGCAGCCTGGGGTGAGGCGTCTGTCGACCTCAGCTCACGCGGCTACATTTTCCGTCATCCCGAGCGCAGCGAGGGATCCCCTGCGGCAAGGCGCACGGTGCGCCATTCGCGGGAGATCCCTCGCTGCGCTCGGGATGACGGAAGGGCGCAATCGCCCTGCCCTCGAAGGACGCTTGGGATGAGAGAAGCTCAGCGGCGGGCGATCAGCGCATCGGATTCGACGACCTCGACGACGGCGCCGTTGCGGGCGTGCACGGTCATCACCTCGCGGATCGCCTGGGCCAGCCCGTCGGCCTTCTCGCCGATCTTGCCGCGCGACGTGCTCGACATGGAGAGCGCCCGCTCGACCAGGCTCTCGACCGCGGTCTGGCGCCGCTCGATGATGCCGACGGTCTCGAGCTGGTTGAAGACCGAATCGAGCAGCACCGCCTCGTGCCGGATCCAATCCGACGAGCGACGCAGGCTGCGGTGCATGTCGTCGGCAGCGAAGCGATCGATCAGCGCCCGATAGTCGTCGAGCCAGGCATTGTCCGGCACCCGGGGATGGCTGTCGCCGAACAGCACGACGGCGCCGTCGGGCACGATCATGGTGTCGAGCCGCCGCAGGGTGTCGACGCGATCCATCCAATGGAAGGCGCGGCCGATCGTGACGATGCGGATCGGGCCCAGCGACGGCGCCAGATCGTACGAGCTGCCGTTGACGAACGACACATCCACCTTCGCCGCGGCCGCGGCCGCCGCCGCGACGCGCAGCATCTCGGGCTCGGGGTCCATGGCCGTCACGCTGCCGGCGAAGGACGCGAAGGCGACGGCAAGCTGGCCGGGTCCGCAGCCCAGGTCCAGCACCCTGTCGGCATCGCGCAGGCCGCAAAGCTCGACCACGCGCTTGATCAGGCGCGGCGCGTAGGCCGGGCGCCCGGCAAGATAGTATGCCGCCGTCGACTGGAACCGATGCGGCTCGAACGGAATCGGGGTCGGCATCGCGTGGCCTCCGGCAATAAGGGTGCTGCGGCCGGCCAGGATGAGGCTGACCGCGGTCCGCGACAAGCGGCCGCAGCGTGAAAGGCTGCCGGCGCCTATGCGGCAACCTTGCCGTAGAGCTTGGCGGCGCGGCTTTCGAAGGCAGCCACCATGCGTCGCACGGCCTCGTGGAAGAGCAGCTCGATCGTGGCCTGCAGCAGCTTCGAGCGGAACTCGAACTCGACGTGGAAGTCGACCTCGCATCCCTTGGCATGGGGATGGAAGATCCAATAGTTCATCAGGTGCTTGAACGGGCCGTCGGCATAGACCGTGTCGATGCGCGGACCGCCTGCAGCGTCCGGCGACAGCGTCACCCTCGAGGTGAAGCGCTCGCGAAAGACACGGAAGCCGATCGCCAGGTCGGCGACGATCAGCCGCTCGCTGCGCTCACGCACCCGCGCCGCGATGCACCAGGGCAGGAACTCCGGATACTTCTCGACGTCGCTCACCAGGTCGTAAAGCTGCTGGGGCGTGTACGGCAGCACGCGTCGCTCGCTGTGGGTCGGCATCGGTCAGCGCGCCGAGCTGCTTCGGATCATGCGCGCCGGTGCCTGGTGCTGCCGTCCCGTCATGCCGAGGCCGCCAGCCTGGCCTGCCGTGCGGCGCGCAGCCGCGCGAAATCATCGCCAGCGTGGTAGCTCGACCGTGTCAGGGGGGTCGCCGAGACCATCAGGAAGCCCTTGCCGCGCGCCATCGCAGCGAGCTGGGCAAACTCGTCGGGCGTCCAGAAGCGGTCGACGGCGGCATGCTTGGGGGTTGGCTGCAGGTATTGGCCGATGGTGAGGAAATCGACATCGGCGGCGCGCAGGTCGTCCATCACCTGGCCGATCTCCGCCCGCGTCTCGCCCAGCCCCACCATGAGGCCGGACTTGGTGAAGCTCGACGGGTCGATCTCCTTCACCCGTGCCAGCAGCTGCAGGGAGGTGAAATAGCGGGCGCCCGGCCGGATGGTGGGATAGAGCCGCGGCACCGTCTCGAGATTGTGGTTGAAGACATCGGGGCTGGCCGCCACGACGGTCTCGATGGCGCCCGGCTTGCGCAGGAAGTCGGGGGTCAGGATCTCGACCGTGGTGCCCGGCGCGGCGCCGTGGATCGCCGTGATGACGGCCGCGAAATGCGCCGCGCCGCCGTCATCGAGGTCGTCCCGGTCGACCGAGGTCACCACCACGTGGTGCAGCCCGAGCTTCTGCACGGCCTCGGCGACGTTGCCCGGCTCATGCGGGTTCAATGCCCCGGGCAGGCCGGTCTTGACGTTGCAGAAGGCGCAGGCCCGCGTGCAGGTGTCGCCCATGATCATGAAGGTGGCGTGCTTGAGCTTCCAGCACTCGCCGATATTGGGGCAGGCCGCCTCCTCGCAGACGGTCGAAAGACCATACTGGCGCATCAGGCGCTTGGTCTCGGCGTATTCCGGCGAATTGGGCGCCTTGACGCGGATCCAGTCGGGCTTGCGCGCCACCGGGTTGTCCGGCCGGTGCGCCTTCTCGGGATGGCGCTCGGCCCGCGCCAGCACCGGCTTGTCGAGGGTGGTGTCCATGATCGTAGAGGTGAGCCTTCGCCGCACGGGCGTCAAGTCGCCTTTGGCTCGCCCTTTTTGGACCGCGGGCGTCCACGCCCGCAATCGCCCTGAGCGCAAGCGGAGGGCGACCGTGAGCGCGCATGGACGCGCGCGGCCCGAAAGCTGGTACCTGGAAGCGGTGGACGCTGATACACCCGTCATCCCGAGCGCCCCTTCGACAGGCTCAGGAGAGGGATCTCCTGCGAGAGACGCACAGTGCGCCATTCGCGGGAGATCCCTCTCCTGAGCCTGTCGAAGGGGCGCTCGGGATGACAGTCACGACTCACCTGTAACCGATGGCCGGCACCACAGCTCCGCTACGCAACGAGCCATGGGTTGATGGTCCTCACGCCGGCGGCCTTGAAGGGTGCATGGTCGCGAGTCGCCACGGCAAAACCATGCGCGACGGCGATCGCGGCGATCTGGCCATCCGCCATCGAGATTGCGTGGCCTGCCTTCCGGGCGCGGCCGATCAGCGGCGCATAGACGGTCGCCGCTTTCTGATCGAAGGCCAGGATTCGCTCCCCAAACAACCGGAAAAGCAATTCGGACAGAGCTGCGTCGAGCCCCTGCTTGCGCTTGCCCCGGGGCAGAATTTCAATTCCGACCAGCAGCTCTGCGAGACTGGTCGTCGTCAGGTAGAGCGTTTCCGCAGCCTGCTGATCCAACCACGCCAGGACGCCTGCATGCCCCTCGCGCTTCATCGGCTCGGAAACAACATTGGTGTCCAGGACGATCATTCAAACGTCCCCGGCTCGGGCGGCGTCTGGTCACGCTCGATATCGAGATCGACGCCGCCGAACCGACGGCCGAAGGCCGCGAGCTCCGAGCCGATCTTGATCCGATCCTTGGGATGCACGGCCTCTTCCAGAATGATCCGCACTTCCGCCTCCGTGCTGCGTCCGTGCTGCGCTGCGCGCCGCTTGAGCGCGCGGTGCGTCGCTTCGGAGAGGTTTCGAACGGTGATGGCGGCCATTGTGATATCACTCCCAAAGGAATCACATCACGTTGATATCATTTTTTCCATCTGATAGCAAAGCGGCTCATGCGAGGGACGAGATATGCTCCTCCAGCCTACGCGGGTCGGTGACACACCGTCATCCCGAGCGCAGCGAGGGATCTCCCGCGAAGGACGCACGGTGCGCCATTCGCGGGAGATCCCTCGCTGCGCTCGGGATGACAGGAGGCTCAGACAGTCGCGGCTACAGCTCGTGCAGGTGGTTTTCCAGGACACGCACGAGGTGGTCCTCTACCAGGTCGCGGGTCACGTCCTCCAGGGGCACCTCCTCGATCGCCGCCTTGTCGCCGGCATGCGCCGCTTCGGCGTCGCCGTAGTAGATGGCCATGCCGACCGGAAACACCGCTTCGAACGACACGCTGAGCGGCAGCGACACGGTGTCCCGCAGCAGCGGCAGGGCGAACTTGGCGACCAGGCTGGCATCGCTGGAGCCCGGCAGATAGAAGGCGCCGGTGTCCGACACGGTCGGCCGCATGCGGGCCTGGTGCAGGATGCCGCCGAAGCGCTCCATCTCAGGCATGATGACATGCGTGAACACGGCCCGCGCCGCCTGCAGGAACACGCGCCGGGCCTCGACCTCCTCGGCCAGGAGCCGGGCCTCGCGCTGACGCTGCAGCTCCTTCTCGTGCAGCGCGCGGGCGATCAGCTCGTGGATGTCGTGTGCGGTGCGCATGTCAGGTCAGCTTTCGGACCGCGCGCGTCCACGCGCGCACTCGCCTGTAGCGAAAGCGGAAGGCGAAGCAGCTGGCGCTACGCGCCAATGCGCGCGTGGACGCGCGCGGTCCGAAGAAAGACAGCGCATCAGATGTGGATCACCCGCCCGTACGCGGCGAGCACGGCCTCGTGCATCATCTCCGACAATGTCGGATGCGGGAAGACGGTGTGCATCAGCTCCGCCTCGGTGCTCTCGGCGGTGCGGGCGATGGTGTAGCCCTGGATCAGCTCGGTGACCTCGGCGCCGATCATGTGCGCGCCCAAGAGTTCGCCGGTCTTGGCGTCGAACACCGTCTTCACCATGCCGTCGGCCTCGCCCAGCGCGATCGCCTTGCCGTTGCCGATGAAGGGGAAGCGGCCGACCTTGACCTGGTAGCCCTTGTCCTTGGCCGCCTTCTCGGTGAAGCCGACGCTCGCCACCTGAGGCTGGCAGTAGGTGCAGCCCGGCACCTTGGTGACATCCAGCGGATGCAGGCCCTTCAGGCCGGCGATGTGCTCGACCGCGATCACGCCCTCGTGGCTCGCCTTGTGCGCCAGCCATGGCGGACCGCAGAGATCGCCGATGGCGTAGACGTTGGGCTCGCCGGTGAAGCCCCACTGGTCGATCACCACATGCGTGCGGTCGACCTTCACCTTGGTGCCTTCCAGCCCGATATTCTCGACATTGCCGACGATGCCCACCGCCGAGATCACGCGCTCGACCGTCAGCTCCTGCGTCTTGCCGCCCGACTCGACCGTGGCAGTGACGCTGTCGGCCGCCTTCTTCAGCGCCTTCACCGTCGCGCCGGTCAGGATCTTCATGCCCTGCTTCTCGAACGCCTTGCGCGCGAAGGCCGAGATCTCCTCGTCCTCGACCGGCAGCACGCGCTCGAGCACCTCCACGACCGTGACCTCCGATCCGAAGGTGCGGAAGAAGCTCGCGAACTCGATGCCGATGGCGCCCGAGCCGATCACCAGCAGCGACTTGGGAATCGAGGGCGGCACCATCGCTTCCTTGTAGGTCCACACCAGCTTGCCGTCCGACTCAAGGCCCGGCAGCTGGCGGGCCCGCGCGCCGGTGGCCAGAATCACGTTCTTGGCGGTGAGCGCCGTGGTCTTCTTGTCCTTGTCGGTCACCGCCACCTTGCGCAGGCCGCCGGCGACGCCGTCGAGCCGGCCAGCACCGTCGAACACGGTGATCTTGTTCTTGCGCATCAGGTGCTTGACGCCGGCATTGAGCTGGCCGGCCACCTTGCGCGAGCGCTCGACGACCTTCCTGGCGTCGAACCCGACCTCCTTCGCCGACAGGCCGTAGGCGTCGGCATGCTTCATCAGGTGGAACACCTCGGCCGAGCGCAGCAATGCCTTGGTCGGGATGCAGCCCCAGTTCAGGCAGATGCCGCCGAGATGGTCGCGCTCGACCACCGCCGTCTTCATGCCCAGCTGCGAGGCGCGGATCGCCGCGACGTAGCCGCCCGGCCCGGTGCCGATCACGATGAGGTCGAAACTGGTGTCAGCCATGTGGGTCTGCCTCTTCTTTCCTCCCCCAACACAGTTGGGGGAGGTGGCCGAAGGCCGGAGGGGGAGCCGACGTGGTCTCTACTACCAAGATCACCACGGCTCCCCTCCTCCCCTTCGGGGCACCTCCCCAGCAAAGCTGGGGAGGATACTGATCTCTACAGCAGCATCGCCGCCGGCTGCTCGATGTAGCCCTTCAGCGTCTGCAGGAACTGCGCGCCGACGGAGCCGTCGACGATGCGATGGTCGGCCGAGAGCGTGCAGCTCATGATGGTGCGGATCACCATCTGGCCGTCGCGCACCACAACCCGCTGCTCGCCGGCGCCGACCGCCAGGATGCAGGCCTGCGGCGGGTTGATGACGGCGGCGAAGTCCTTGATGCCGTACATGCCCATGTTGGAGATGGTGAAGCCGCCGCCCTGGAACTCATCGAGCTTCAGCTTGCCCTCGCGGGCGCGCGCGGCGAGGTCCTTCATCTCGGTGGCGATGCGGCCGACGCCCTTGAGGTCGGCATTGCGCACGATCGGCGTGATCAGGCCGCGGTCCGTGGCCACGGCGACGGAGATGTCGACCGTGCCGTTCAGGATCATGTCGGTGTCGGTCCACGAGGCGTTGACCTCGGGATGATCGCGCAGCGCCTGGGCGCAGGCCTTGATCACCATGTCGTTGACCGACACCTTGATCCTGGCCTTCTCGCCCACGGCATTGATCGCCTGGCGCGCCGCCAGCAGCGCGTCGATCTCGTAGTCGACCGTCAGGTAGATGTGCGGGATCTGCTGCTTGGCTTCCGTCAGCCGCTTGGCGATCACCTTGCGGATGCTGTTGTGCGGCACCTTGCGCGTCTCGCCGGCCGGGTACACCGGTTGCGGCGCAGCCGGTGCCGGCGCCGCTGCCGCGGGCTTTGGCGCTGCCGCGGCGGTGCCGGCGCTGCGCGCCGCCTCGACATCGGCCTTGACGATGCGGCCATGCGGGCCGCTGCCGCTGACCCTCGCCAGATCGATCCGGGCATCGGCCGCGATGCGCCTGGCCAGCGGCGAGGCGAAGATGCGCTGACCGTCGGCACGCGCCGCCGGCGCCGGCGCTGCGGCCGGTCGCGGGGGTACTGCCGGCGCTGACTGTGCCGGCGCGGGCGACGGTGCCGCCGGCGGCGGGGCAGCTGGTGCCGCCGGTTGTGGCGCCGGTTTCGCGGCCGGCACCGCCTCGCCCTCTTCGACCAGGATCGCGATCGGTGCGTTGACCGCCACCGCCTCCGTCCCTTCGGCGACGAGGAGCTTGCCGATGATGCCTTCATCGACAGCCTCGACCTCCATGGTCGCCTTGTCGGTCTCGATCTCGCAGATGACCTGGCCGGAGGTGATCTTGTCGCCCTCCTTCACGTGCCACTTGGCGAGCTTGCCCTCGGTCATGGTCGGCGACAGCGCCGGCATCAGGATGTTGATGGCCATGTGCCTTCTCCCCGCGCGGCGATCAGCGGTAGCAGACCGCCTTGGCGGCGGCGACGATGTCGGGCGCCTGCGGCAAGGCCATCTTCTCGAGGTTGGCTGCGTAGGGCAGCGGGATGTCGAGCCCGGCGACCCGCTTCACGGGCGCGTCGAGCCAGTCGAACGCCTGGTCCATCATCAGCGCCGACAGCTCCGCGCCGATGCCGGCGAACGGCCAGCCCTCCTCGACCGAGACCAGCCGGTTGGTCTTCTTGACGGAATTGACGACCGTCTCGGTGTCCAGCGGCCGGATGCTGCGCAAGTTGATCACCTCGGCGTCGATGCCTTCCTTGGCCAGCTCCTCGGCCGCATGCAGCGCCTTGCCGACCATGATCGAGAACGCCGCGATGGTGACGTCCTTGCCCGGCCGCTCGATCTTGGCGCGGCCGATGGGCAGCACGAAATCGTCGGCCTGCGGCACCTCGAACGACTGGCCGTAGAGCAGCTCGTTCTCGAGGAAGATCACCGGGTTGGGGTCGCGGATGGCGGCCTTCAGCAGGCCCTTGGCGTCGGCCGCGCTCCACGGCGCCACCACCTTCAGGCCGGGGACATGGCCGTACCAGCTGGCGTAGCACTGCGAATGCTGGGCCGCGACACGCGAGGCGGCGCCGTTGGGGCCGCGGAACACGATCGGGCACCCCATCTGGCCGCCCGACATGTAGAGCGTCTTGGCGGCCGAGTTGATGATCTGGTCGATCGCCTGCATGGCGAAGTTGAAGGTCATGAACTCGACGATCGGCCGCAGCCCGCCGAAGGCGGCGCCCACGCCCAGGCCGGCGAAGCCGTGCTCGGTGATGGGCGTGTCGATCACGCGCCTGGCGCCGAACTCCTCGAGCAGGCCCTGGCTCACCTTGTAGGCGCCCTGGTATTCGGCGACCTCCTCGCCCATCAGGAACACGGTGGGATCGCGCCGCATCTCCTCGGCCATCGCATCGCGCAGCGCCTCGCGCACCGTGACCTTCACCGTCGGGCCCGTCCACTCGGGCTCGGCCGGCACCGCGGCAAGCTGCGTCACGGCGGCCGGCTGCGTCAGCGCCGGCGGCTGCGAGGCCGGTGCCGGCTCAGGCCGCGCGGCGTCGCCGTCCCGTTGCGCCTGAGGCTGCGGCTGTGGCTGCGATGCGGCGGCCGGCGCGTCCGGAATGGCCTCGCCCTCCTCGACCAGCATGGCGATCGGGGTGTTGACCTGAACCGCCTCGGTGCCCTCCGGAATGAGAATGCGGCCGACAATGCCTTCGTCGACCGCTTCCACTTCCATTGTCGCCTTGTCGGTCTCGATCTCGCAAATGACCTGGCCGGACGAGACCTTGTCGCCCTCCTTGACGTGCCATTTAGCGAGCTTGCCCTCGGTCATCGTCGGCGACAGCGCCGGCATCAGAATTTGAATGGACATGGTCGGTGTTCCGCTCGTGGGGTCGATGTCGTCAGCGCAGGCGTCACGTCACGTCGTCACGTTGACGGACGCGACTCGACCAGCACGTCGGTCCACAGCTCGGCGGGATCCGGCTCGGGGCTGTTGGTCGCGAACTCGGCGGCATCGGCCACGACCTTGCGCACCTCGGCGTCGAGCGCCTTCAGGTGCGCCTCGTCGAGCACGCCCTTGTCGGACATCATCTTCTTCAAGCGCTCGATCGGGTCGCGCTCGGTGCGCATCCTGTCGACTTCCTCCTTGGAGCGGTAC
Organism: Vineibacter terrae; assembly: GCF_008039615.1. Lineage (GTDB taxonomy): Bacteria > Pseudomonadota > Alphaproteobacteria > Reyranellales > Reyranellaceae > Vineibacter > Vineibacter terrae. The sequence goes on from NZ_VDUZ01000035.1 coordinate 61,435, forward strand.
TTGCCGGGGTCGCTCATCGAGTGGCCGCGGTAGCGGTAGGTCAGCATCTCCAGGATGTACGGCCCCTTGCCCGAGCGCGCGTGCTCGACCGCCTTCTCGCCCGCGGCCTTGACGGCCAGCACGTCCATGCCGTCGACCTGCTCGCCGGGGATGCCGAAGGCCTCGCCATGCCGGTACAGGTCGGCGACGGCGGAGGCGCGCTCGACGGAGGTGCCCATGCCGTACTTGTTGTTCTCGATGACGTAGACCACCGGCAGCTTCCACAGCGCCGCCATGTTCATGGCTTCGTAGACCTGGCCCTGGTTGGCGCTGCCGTCGCCGAAATAGGTCAGCGACACGCTGTTGCTGCCGTCATACTTGCGCGCGAACGCAAGCCCGGTGCCGATCGGTACCTGGGCGCCGACGATGCCGTGGCCGCCGTAGAAATTGCGCTCGCGGCTGAACATGTGCATCGAGCCGCCCTTGCCCTTGGAATAGCCGGTGGCGCGCCCCGTGAGCTCGGCCATCACGCCGCGCGGATCCATGCCCGTGGCCAGCATGTGGCCGTGGTCGCGGTAGGAGGTGATGACGGCATCCTTGGTGCTGTCGATGGTGGCCTGCATGCCCACCACCACCGCCTCCTGCCCGATGTAGAGGTGGCAGAAGCCGCCGATCAGGCCCATGCCGTAAAGCTGTCCGGCGCGCTCCTCGAAGCGGCGGATCAGCAGCATGTCATGGTAGTACTGCTTGAGCTCCTCGGCGGTGGCGCTGTTGTCGCCGGTACGCGAAGAGCGGGACGCCGGCTCTCCGGCCTTTGGCTTCGCAGCGGACTTCGCCATCGATCTCCTCCCAGGCTCGAAACACGCAGCGCGCACCATGACGCCGCGCCCCACATCCGACGAGCCAACTTGGCGCAAAGCTGTTGTTCCGCCTAGGAAATTCGCTACTTTCGGCGAACATTCAAGCCCAGGCTCGCAATCTTTCGGGCATCGTCGCAATGCCAGAAAGATTGTTGCGCACCAGCCCGCCTGACCACAATCAGGCCTTTCGCGGAACCACGGGCGGCCGGAACTTCTGCAGCGCCCAGACGCCGAGGCCGATCGCCAGGCCGACGCCGTCGCTGATCGGCTCCGGCGCGATGAGGCAGAGCGCCCCCACGAACAGGACGACGCGCAGCGGCAGCGCCAGTGCTCCACCGAGCCAGCCTTCGGTCGCGCAGGCGAGCAGGCAGACACCGACGGTTGCGCTGAGAAGCGGCTGCGCGATCTCCAGCCAGTCGCCCTGCCCCAGCAATGTCGGGCTGTAGAAGAACATGAACGGCACGATGAACGTTGCCAACCCGAGCTTGACGGCGATCCACGACGTCTTCCACGCATCAGCCTTAGCCATGCCCGCGGCCGCGATCGAGGCCACAGCCACCGGCGGCGTGATCGCGGACAGCACGGCGTAGTAGAAGATGAACATGTGGGCGGTGAGCTTGGGCACGCCGATCTGCACCAGTCCCGGCGCCACGACCGCGGCGGCGATCGCGTAGGCCGCCGTCGTCGGCATGCCCATGCCGAGGATGGTCACGACGATCATCGTGAAGAACATCGCCAGAAGCTGCGAGTTGCCGGCAATCGACTGCATGATGTAGGCGAACCGGCCACCGATGCCCGTGAGCGCGATCACGCCGACGACGATGCCGGCGGCGGCGCATACCGCGACAAGCTGGATGCTGTCCTTGGCGCCGAGCTCGAGCGCATCGATCACGGCCCGCCATCCCATGACCGCATCGCTGCGCCGCCAGCGCCATCTGCCGTCGTCGTCCCGCGCGATGCCGTTGAACCAGCTCACGACGATGCAGGCGAGCATGCCCAGGCCGGCGGCGAGGAACGCCGAGTAGCCCTCAGTGAAGGCCCACACCAGGACCACGATCGGTGCCAGCATGTAGAACCGCGCCATCATCGGGCCCAGCCGCGGCAGCTCGGCCATCGGCAGTCCGCGCAGCCCTCTCTTGGCCGCATGCAGGTCGCAATGCATGTAGCAGGCGACATAGAACAGGAAGCACGGGATGATCGCCGCGAAGGCGATCTCCGCGTACTTGATGCCGGTCGCCTCGGCCATCAGGAAGGCGGCCGCGCCGAGCACCGGCGGTGTGATCTGGCCGCCGGTCGACGAGGTTGCCTCGATGGCGCCGGCGGTCGCCCGATCGTAGCCGACGCGTCGCATCATCGGGATGGTGACCGAGCCCGAGGCCACGACGTTGGCCACCGACGAGCCGCTGATCGACCCGAACATCACGCCCGACAGGACCGCGACCTTGGCCGGCCCGCCGCGCGCCCAGCCGACCAGCGCGACGGCCAGGTCGTTGAAGTAGTCGCCCGCCTTGGACCGGGTGAGGAAGGCCGCGAAGGCGGTGAACATGATGATGAATGTCGAGGACACCTCGAGCGTCGGACCGAAGATGCCGAGGTTCGAATAGATGTAGGGGAAGGCGAACCACAGGTCCTTCAGCGACTTGTCGTGGTGGAGCGGCTCGGGCAGCCAGTGGCCCAGCACCGCGTACAGCATGAACACCGTCGCGATGATGGTGAGCGCGTTGCCCGCCGTGCGCCGCGTGAACTCGAAGACGACGGCCAGGCCGACGAGGCTGTAGAGCAGATCGGGCGTCTCGTAGACCGCGCCCTGGTTCATCTGCAGGTCGTCGAGGTTGCGCCACATGTAGACCGCGCAGGCTGTGGCGCCGGCGATGAACAGCCAGTCGTACCAGGGAACGCCGTCCCTGCCCCTTCCCCTGGCGATGGCGAAAAATCCGAAGCCCAGGACGGCGCCCCACGCCAGGTGGATGGCGCGGAACAGCTCCTGGTCGATGTTGATCGGGAAGAAACGATAGAGGCCGGTGCCGATCGCGTCGTCGATCGTGCGCAGGATCACGGGGCCGGTCAGGATGATCAGATGGAACGCGGTGAAGCCGGCGCACAGCCAGTAGAACAGCACGCGCTCCCAGCGCCGGTGGGCGCGCTTGCTGGCCGCATGCTCCAGCTCATCGACGTCGACCTGGCCGACCTCGTCCTGCGGATCGGCCCGCTGCTGAACGTTCGCCATCTACGCCGTGCCTCCCTCCCTGTCGCCGTCCGCCGATCATGCCGCCGGTTCGGCCTGCTGCGGTGCCATCCTGACGGCAGAACGCCCGCTCCGTGGGGAGCGGGCGTCGCGGCCTACAGGCTGAACCCTGCCGTCACTTCAGGATCGCCTTCGGATCGAGCGGAATGTTCTTCTCCTTGTAGTACTTCACGGCGCCCGGATGGAACGGCAGGAACGCGTTGCGGACGGCATTCGCCGGCACGGTTTCCTTGGCCGCCTCGTGGCCCTGCACCATGGCGCCATTGTTCTCGAGCACCGCCTTGACGATCGCGTAGGCGACGTCGTCCGGCAGGTCCTTGTGGGCGATGGCGAAGTTGTAGACGCCGACCGTCCTCTCATCGGCCGTCTGCTGCTTGTAGGTGCCTTTGGGAATGACCGAGTCGGACCATTCCGGCATCGCCGCCTTGATCTTGGCGATCTCGTCGTTCGTCCAGGTGAAGAACACCACCTCCTTCTCGGCGTCGAGCTGCGAGAATGCGGCGATCGGCAGGCCGGCGCCGAAACAGAAGGCGTCGAGGATGCCGTCGCTGAGCTGGCCGGCCATGTCCGATCCCTGGCCGTTGCGGATCGTCGCCTTCATGCCCAGCGCCTGGAAGATGAGCGGCATGTAGGTGCCCGGCGTCCCGGCCTTGGGCCCGACACCCACCGTCTTGCCATCGAGCTGCTTGAAGGCGGTGACGCCCGACTTCTTCAGGGCCACGCACTGGAACGGCGTGTCGTACATCGGGAAGAGCGCCCGGATGTTCTCGAACTTCTTGCCCTTGGTCCAGTCGCCCTTGCCGGTCCAGGCCTGCAGCGCCACGCCCATCGTGGTCATGCCGAGCTCGACCTTCTTGTCGTCGACCAGCAGGATGTTCTGGTTCGGCCCCTGGGTCTGCTGCGTCGAGACGTTGACCCCCAGCTTGTCCGTCAGCAGCTTGGCCAGCACGCCGCCATAGATGAAGTACGTGCCCCCGATCGAGGCGGTGCCGAGCGTCATCGGCTTCGGCTGCGCCAGCGCCGCGCCGGCGGCGCCGAGCGCGACAGCCGCCGAGGCGGCCATCAAGACTCTACGGAACATCGCGATCAATCCTCCCAACATTGCCCCGGCACCTTTCTACCGGAGATCCTTGCAGCTCAGCGTATATACGGTAGGCACGTCCGCCTTCAAGGCGAAGGATATGCCCCTGCTGTCATCCCGAGCGCAGCGGGGGATCTCCCGCGGGAGGACGCACAGTGCGCCATTCGCGGGAGATCCCTCGCTGCGCTCGGGATGACAGCAGGCGGCGCGGACGTGCCAATGCTCAGCGTGTCGGCGTGAAGACGATGATGTCGTCCGGCCAGGCGACATGCAGCAGCGCGCGGGCGCGCTCGTCGATCATGTCGGGGTCGAGGCTCTGGTTGCGCAGCACGGTGACGCGCCGATCCCAGATGTCGCGCGTGGCCTTGGTCTCGGCCAGGGTCGCCTCGGCGCGCGCCACCTCCTGCCGCAGCTGCAGCAAGGCGAGCACGCCACGATCGCCGTTCATGAGGTGGTAGCCGAAATAGGCGAACACCACCGCGAAGGCGACGGGCGTCAGCAGGTTGCGGATCCGCAGCATCGCCGGAGCTTAACCACGATTTCGTGACGCCGACAAGAAACTTCAGGTCGTCTAAGGAGTTACGGATCGATTTTCATCCCGGCCAGCCCCTGCCGCCGGCCTGCCGAGAGGACGCGACTTCGCCGGGCGCCGGCGCTATGGTGCGGGCCAGGATCGCCCCCGCGTAGAGGACAGTGTCATGAGCGAGCATACCGACTGGCGCAACGACGGCGTGCGGGTGATCCCCGCGCACACGCTGGACCCCAACACGGCCCAGACACCGGGCATGAACCGCGCCGCGGCGATCAACTTCGCGCGCGTCGGCGCCCAGAAGATCTGGGCCGGCACGGTGACGATCCACGCCAAGGCCAAGACCGGCGCGCATCACCACGGCCACCTCGAGAGCGTGATCTACGTCGTGAAGGGCCGCGCCCGGATGCGCTGGGGCGAGAAGCTCGAGTTCATCGCCGAGGCCGGTCCCGGCGACTTCATCTACGTGCCGCCCTATGTGCCGCACCAGGAGATCAACGCCAGCGACGACGAGCCGCTGGAGTGCGTGCTGGTGCGCAGCGACAACGAGGCGGTGGCCATCAACCTCGACATCAAGCCGGTCGAGAATCCCGAGTCGGTCTACTGGGTCGACCCGACCCACCCGCACCCGCACGATCACGGGCACACGCACGCCCATCCGCACAAGGACGAGCCGACGCGCTGATCATTCCTTCGGACCGCGCGCGTCTACGCGCGCACCGGCGCGCCAGCGCCGCGTCATGAGCGCGCGTGGACGCGCGCGGTCCGAAGAATGGCGTTCACCGCTTGCCGCGGATCACCGAGGTGCCGGCGTAGCGCGCCTGGGTGCCGAGCTGTTCCTCGATGCGCAGCAGCTGGTTGTACTTCGCCAGCCGGTCCGACCGTGACAGCGAGCCGGTCTTGATCTGGCCGCAGTTGGTGGCGACGGCGAGGTCGGCGATGGTCGAGTCCTCGGTCTCGCCCGAACGGTGCGACATCACCGCCGTGTAGGCGGCGCGATGCGCCATCGACACGGTGTCCATGGTCTCGGTCAGCGAGCCGATCTGGTTCACCTTGACCAGGATCGAGTTGGCGACGCCCTTGTCGATGCCCTCGGCCAGCCGCTTCACGTTGGTGACGAAGAGGTCGTCGCCCACCAGCTGCACCGTGCCGCCGACGGCCTCGGTCAGGGCCTTCCAGCCTTCCCAGTCGTCCTCGGCCATGCCGTCCTCGATCGAGACGATCGGGAAGCGCTTGCACAGCGCCTCGTACCAGCGCGCCATCTCGGCCGGACCCAGGGTCTTGCCCTCGCCTTCCATGACGTACTTGCCGCCCTTGAAGTACTCGCTCGATGCCGGGTCCAGCGCCAGCACGATGTCCTCGCCGGGCTTGTAGCCGGCCTGCTCGATCGATTTCATGATGAAGCCGAGCGCCTCGTCGGCCGTCGCCAGGTTGGGCGCGAAGCCGCCCTCGTCGCCGACATTGGTGTTGTGGCCGGCATCCTTGAGCTGCTTCTTCAGCGCCTGGAACGTCTCGGCGCCCATGCGCAGGCCATCGGCGAAGCTTGCCGCCTTGACCGGCATGATCATGAATTCCTGGATGTCGATCGGGTTGTCGGCGTGGGCGCCGCCGTTGATGATGTTCATCAGCGGCACCGGCAGGATGTGCGCCTGGCTGCCGCCGACATACTTGTAGAGCGGCAGCTCGGCATCGACGGCGGCGGCGCGCGCCACGGCCAGGCTCACGCCCAGGATGGCATTGGCGCCCAGCCGGCTCTTGTTGGGCGTGCCGTCGAGCTCGATCATCGCCCGGTCGACCTTGATCTGGTCGCGCGCATCCAGCCCCGACAGCAGGTCGAAGATCTCGCCGTTGACGTTGGCGACCGCCTTCAGCACGCCCTTGCCGCCGTAGCGGGCCTTGTCGCCGTCGCGCAGCTCGACAGCCTCATGGGCGCCGGTCGACGCGCCGGACGGCACCGCGGCGCGGCCGGCGGCGCCGCTTTCCAGCAACACCTCGACCTCGATGGTGGGATTGCCGCGGCTGTCGAGGATCTCGCGACCGTGGATGTCGATGATGGCAGTCATGCGCAGCCTCTTGAGCCGGGTGGACGGGGCGCCGCGTTGTAGCCATGCCCCCTGCCCCACGCAAGCCACGGCGCCGTGGCAATCTGGGGGTGTCATCCCTCGCTACGCGCGGGATGACAGAGTCCCGGGGATGACAGCTGCCGCTTCGGATACTAGATTTCAGGCCTACGCGGAGAACATGACCGATGCGCAGTCATCACGATATGGGCGGGCTGCCGGCCGGGCCGGTCGAGGCCGGCGAGCACGACTACCAGCTTTGGGAAAAGCGCGTCGATGCGCTGATGGTGCTGTGCTCTTCCAAGAAGATGTTCACCGTCGATGAGCTGCGCAAAGGCATCGAGTCGCTGCCGCCGGATGCCTACGACCGCATGAGCTATTACGAGCGCTGGATCTCATCGATCACCAGCGCGCTCATCCACCGTGGCGTGATCTCCATCGACGAAGTCCGCGCCAAGCTGGCCGACATCGAGAAACGGCCGCCCGAGACGGCCGGGGAGAAGGCGTGATGACGCGCTTCGCCACCGGCGATCCGGTCGCCGTCAGGCGCGGCAACCCGCCGGGCCACCTGCGCACCCCCTTCTACATCCGCGGCAAGCACGGCGTCGTGGAACGCATCTGCGGCGAGTTCCGCAATCCGGAGGAGCTGGCCTACGGCCGCAACGGCGAGCCCAAGCAGGTGCTGTACCGCGTGCGGTTCGGCCAGAAGGACATATGGCCGGACTATGCCGGCCCGGCCGGCGACACGATCGATATCGAGCTCTACGAGCACTGGCTCGAGCCCACACCCTGACGGAGACCGTGCCATGCCGCACGACGATGCCCACGGCCATCACCACGATCACGACCACGATCACCCGCACGTCCATGGGGGCGCCGACCACCACCCGCACCGGCCGGATGCCGACGACACGCTGACCTATTGCCGTCAGCTCGAGATCGCGGTGCGCGAGCTGCTGGTCGAGAAGGGCCACCTGACCCGCGACGAGATCCGCGGGGCGGTCGAGCGGATGGATGCGCGCGGTCCGCATCTCGGCGCTGCCGTGGTGGCCAAGGCGTGGACCGACCCTGCCTTCAAGGCACGGCTGCTGGCCGACGGCTCGGCCGCCTGCCAGGAAGCCGGCATCACGTTCGACCAATCGACGCGCCTGATCGTGGTCGAGAACACGCCCGAGGCGCACAACCTCGTGGTCTGCACGCTGTGCTCCTGCTATCCGCGCATGGTGCTGGGCCTGCCGCCGGACTGGTACAAGAGCCGCGCCTATCGCAGCCGCGCGGTGCGCGAGCCGCGGTCGGTGCTGCGCGAGTTCGGCACCGAGCTGCCCGACAGCGTCGCGGTGCGGGTCCACGATTCGACGGCCGACATGCGCTATCTCGTGCTGCCGATGCGGCCGGCCAGCACCGAGGGCTGGAGCGAGGCGCAGCTCGCCGCCCTGGTCTCACGCGACTCCATGATCGGCGTCACGACCGTGAAGGCGCCTTAACGGCTTTCGGACCGCGGGCGTCCTCGCCCACGGTCCGGCTGTCATCCCGAGCGCAGCGAGGGATCTCCCGCGAATGGCGCACCGTGCGCCGTGCCGCAGGAGATCCCTCGCTGCGCTCGGGATGACAGATGTGTCAGCGACCAGCGATCCCCGGTGCTAGCTCCACCGGCTCTTCAGCGCGCGCTGCCGCTTCCAGCGCTCGACGTCGGAGAGCGCATCGCAGCGGAAGGCAGCGGGCTCGCGGCGGGCGCCGGCGGCGGCATCGTCGAGCCAAGCGAAGATCATGCAATTGGTCTCGGGCGCAGGCTTGCCGGCCGCGGTCAGAGAGAAATAGACGATCACCGATGCCGCCGGCAGGCTGCCGCCCGACCATGCCGCATCGCCGTAGTCGTCGATTTCATAGCGCTGCGCGGCCAGCGCCCAGCTGGCGGATTTGAGCTGCGCATGCCACTGCGCGAAAGCGGTGAAATCGGCGCCTGCCGGCCCGGTCCCGCCGTCGGCGATATAGCGCTGCAGGTCGGCGACCAGCCGCTCGGCCAGCGGATTGACCTTGGCCGCCAGCACCCGGCGCCGCTCCGCGGTGGTGCGCGGCACGCCCGTGCGCTGCAGCAGCGCCTGCCATTCGGGTGGCGTCAGCCACACGCCGGCCGGCGTCACCGGCTGCCCGTCGCGGCGCAATGCCGCCTCGATGTCACGCAGCGTCGCGGCATCGCCGAAGATCGCACCGCATTCGCCGCGCTGCGCCGCGGCCAGGGCACCGTTGCGGTCGAAGGCCGCCACGTCGGGCCCGCCGGCGGCCAGGTGCGGCGGCAGGTTGGCGCTCCAGCCCTGGATCGCGGCGGCGACGGCCGGCTGCAGCTCGTCGTCAACCCCGGCGGCGCAGATCCGCCGTGCGCTGCTGCCGCCCAGCAGCAGCAGCCCCATGCCCTGCAGCGTGCCGTCGCGCAGGCCGGCGGTGACGTCGCGCTCGCGCTGCAGGTGCTGGCGCGCCGTGGCGATGTCGGCGGCCGTGACCGTCGTCAGCGGCGTCAGGCGACGCTCGACGATGTCCGTCACCAGGCCGCGCAAGATTTCCGGCGGCAGCGCCTGGAACAGGCGGCGCTCCACGGCCACGATATCGAATGGCCGGCGGCTTTCCGGACACGGCGTGGCGACGTCGGTGACCACCCGCGTCGCCCCGTGCCGCTCCAGCACCGCGCGCACGGCGGCGCTCACCTCAGGGCCGCCGGTCCAGCCCAGGGCGGCGCAAGGCGCGACACGTCCGTCCCGGAAGCTCACCTGCCCTTGCGGGCTGCGCGTGCCGTTGGGCGCGTCCGGGGTCTCGTTGAAGAACAGCAGCACATCCTGGGGATCGCCATCGGCCAGCTCGTGCAGCCGCGTGACCACGGCCACGGGCACTGGCGGCGGCCCCGGGGGCGTCGCCGGCGGCGTGGCGACAGGGCCCGGCGGTGTCGGCCCCGTGCCGGGTCCTGTGGCTGGCCCGGGGCCGGTGTTGCCCGGGATATCCTTGCCCGTCACCGGGCCGGGCGGCGGACTCGGCGGCGTCGGACGCGGCGGGGCCGGCGGCGGGGGCTGCGGACGGGCCTGGGGCGGCGGCTGCGGGCGTGGCGCCGGCCGGGACGGGCATGTGCCCTTCCAGGCACATTCCAGGTCAGGCGCGGTCTGGGCCTGGGCCGCCGGCGGCCACGGCATCATGGCCGCCGACAGCCAGGCGGCCAGCGCCAGGACGCCGAGGCGGGTCATGCCGGAGCTACTGTGTTCCATAACGTGCCTGCGCCGCGCCGGACGGCAAGCCGACGACCATCGTCACCGAGCCGCCATTGGGCGTCGCGCCACGCCCGATGGTGTGGTCCTTGGGCTGCCCCTGGACGAACTGAAGCTGCCCCGAGGCCGTGAAGCGCGCGGCCGGGCAGTTGAGGCTGAAATTGCCGGAGAACGCGCCGGGAATGGTGATGCTGCCGGTGCACACCTGATTGCCGGTTGGCGTGTAGACTGTCAGCGCCCCGCTCTCGCCGCGCCGGAACTGCAGGCCGAACTCCGTGTAGCCGTGCAGCCGCGTCTGGCGGCCGGCGGAGTCACGGTAGAACAGCGACAGCGGCGCGTAGCCCATGGTCGGCAGCTCATGCGGATCGAGCCGGTACTTGTCGCGGCCGATCACGATGCGGCAGTCGCACGGCACCGCGTAGTTCTCGCCCAGCGGACCATACTTCTGCAGGTTGTTGCGGCAGTTGCGCAACGCGTCCTCGCGCGTGTCGCGGTCGCTCATGCTCGGCTTGGAGTAGACGTCGACGTAGAAGTAGGCGCACTGCTTGGGCATCGGCATGGCGATGAACTTGTGCATCGCCACCTTGGTCTCGGAGCTCTCGAAATAGCGCTTGCGCAGGTCCGGAAAGCGCAGGAACACCGGATCGCCCTCGTTGACGATCTGCGCCGCGGCCGGGCCGATCGCCACGATGCCGGCCAGCAGCACCAGTCCCATTGTTCCCAACAACCTGCGCATCGCATCACTCGCTCAATCAGTTCTTGCCTGATTGTCGAGCCGCGACCAGTAGCTGTCAACGAAAGGCAGGATGCTCCGTCCGCCCGACCAGGCGCGGCGCCCAGGGAACCAAGCGGTGATCGGGGATGGCGCGCCGGTCAGGCGACCGGGCGCGCCTTGGCCAGCCGGTCGAATTCCATCAGCTCGGCCAGCAGGGCCGGCAATTGCCGCAGCGGCACCATGTTCGGCCCGTCGGAGGGCGCCTTGTCGGGGTCGGGATGGGTCTCGATGAACACGGCCGCGACACCGACCGCGACCGCAGCCCGGGCCAGCACCGGCACGTATTGGCGCTCGCCGCCCGAGGTCGTGCCCTGCCCGCCCGGCTGCTGCACGGAATGCGTCGCGTCGAACACCACGGGGTAGCCGTTGGCGGCCATGATCGGCAGCGCCCGCATGTCGCTGACCAGGGTGTTGTAGCCGAAGCTGGCGCCGCGCTCGCATTGCAGGACATTGTGGTTGCCGGTCGAAGCGATCTTGGCGACCACGTTCTTCATGTCCCAGGGAGCCAGGAACTGCCCCTTCTTGACGTTGACAGCGCGGCCGGTCTCGCCGGCGGCCAGCAGCAGGTCGGTCTGGCGCGACAGGAAGGCCGGGATCTGCAGCACGTCGACCACCTCGCCCACCGGCTTGCACTGGCCGGCGTCGTGGACGTCGGTCAGCACCGGCAGGCCGGTGGCCTCGCGCACCTCGGCCATGATTGGCAGGCCCAGCTCCATGCCGATCCCGCGCGGGCTGTTGGCCGCGGTGCGGTTTGCCTTGTCGAACGACGTCTTGTAGATCAGGCCGAGGCCCAGCCCGGCCGCGATCTCCTTGAGCGCCGCGCTGACCTCCAGCGCATGCGCCCGGCTTTCCAGGGCGCAGGGGCCGGCGATCACCACCAGGGGCTTGTCGTTGGCGATCTCGACCGGACCGACCCGGACCGTGCGTTGCGCAATGCTCGACGTGCTCGACATGGGGGCGTGCTCCGTGCTGGGCCTGGGTGATAGGCGCATTGCGCCGCATTGCCAAGCCATGACCCTGGCCCTCAGGCTGCTGCCCACATACATAGTGTCGAGGAGGATCGCCATGACAGAGCCCGATGAGCCGATCGAGGTTTCCTCGCCGGTCTGCTACGCCCAGGAATTCGAGGACTACAACCGGCCGGCGCCGCTGCCGGCCGCCGAGCTCGCCGGCTTCCTCAATGTCCTGCTCGAAAGCGAGCGGGCCGGCGCGCGCGTGCTGGCGCGCTGGTGCCACGAGGCCGGTCCGGACGCCGGGGTCGGGGCCGACACGCTGGCTGCGGTCCGCGACGACGAGGCCCGCTACTGCGCCGGGCTGACCGAGCACCTGACGCGGCTGGGCGCCGAGCCGTCGCATGTCACCGGGCGGTTCTACGACAAGGCCATGACCATCGCCGCCTGGCCGGACCGGCTGCGGTTCCTGGACAAGGGCCAGAGCTGGGTGGCGCGCGAGATCCGCGACAAGCTGCCGCGGATCGAGGACACGGCGCTCAAGGCCTTCCTGCAGGAGATGCTGGAGCGCCACGAGCACAACCTGAAGCTCTGCGCGGTCTGACCCCTCGCCCGCTTGCGGGAGAGGGAGGGGCCCGTCGCGCGCAGCGCGATGGGTGAGGGACTGCAGTCGCGGCGCCTCGTCCCTGGTCCCTCACCCGACGCGCGCTTGTCGCGCGCGTCGACCTCTCCCGCGCGCGGGAGAGGTGAAGACGCCGCGCTGCCTGACCCCTCGCCCGCGTGCGGGAGAGGGAGGGGCCCATCGCGCGCAGCGCGATGGGAGGGTGAGGGATCGCAGATGCGACGCCTCGTCCTGGGCCCCTCACCCGCCGCGCGCTTGTCGCGCGCGTCGACCTCTCCCGCGCGCGGGAGAGGTGAAGACGCCGCGCCGCTTGACCTCTCGCCCGCGTGCGGGAGAGGGAGGGGCCCGTCGCGCGCAGCGCGATGGGAGGGTGAGGGACTGCAGATGCAGCGCCTCGTCCTGGGGCCCTTACCCGCCGCGCTATCGCGCGTCGACCTCTCCCGCTTGCGGGAGAGGTGAAGATAATTACACCAGCCGGCTCTGCGTCTTGGCGGCGCCGATGAACGACCTGAACAGCGGGTGCGGCGCCAATGGCCGCGACTTCAGCTCGGGATGGTACTGCACGCCGATGAACCAGGGATGCGTCGGGATCTCGACGATCTCCGGCAGCAGGCCGTCCGGCGACATGCCGGAGAACTTCAGGCCCACCGTCTCGAGGCGGTCCTTGTAGTTGATGTTGACCTCGTAGCGGTGGCGATGGCGCTCCTGGATGCGCTCGCTGCCGTAGATGGCGTGCACCTGGCTGCCGCGCTCCAGCACGGCATCGTAGGCGCCCAGCCGCATGGTGCCGCCAAGGTCGCCCAGGGCGCTGCGCTTCTCCAGCTCGTTGCCCTTCATCCACTCCGTCATGAGGCCGACCACGGCCTCCTGGCACGGCCCGAACTCGGTCGACGACGCGCCCTCGATGCCCAGCAGGTTTCGCGTCGCCTCGATCACCGCCATCTGCATGCCGAAGCAGATGCCGAAATACGGCACGCGGCGCTCGCGCGCGAAGCGCGCCGCCTGGATCTTGCCCTCGGCGCCGCGCTCGCCGAAGCCGCCCGGCACCAGGATGCCATGCACGTTCTCCAGGTGAACGACCGCGTCCTCACGCTCGAAGATCTCCGAGTCGATCCACTCCAGCCGCACCTTGACGTTGTTGGCGATGCCGCCATGCGTCAGCGCCTCGCCCAGCGACTTGTAGGCGTCGAGCAGCACGGTGTACTTGCCGACCACCGCGATGCTGACCTCGCCCTCGGGCTCGCGGATGCGGCGCACCAGGCCACGCCAATGCTCGAGGCTGGGCTTGCCGTCATGCGGCAGGCCGAAATGGCGGCAGACCTCGCGATCGTAGCCCTGCGCATGATAGGCAATCGGAACCTGGTAGATGGTGTCGACATCGCGCGCCTCGATCACGCATTCGGGGCGCACGTTGCAGAACAGCGCGATCTTGCGCCGCTCGTTGGGCGGGATCTCGCGGTCGCTGCGGCACAGCAGCAGGTCAGGCTGGATGCCGACGCTGAGCAGCTCCTTGACCGAGTGCTGTGTCGGCTTGGTCTTCAGCTCGCCGGCGGTCGACACCCAGGGCAGCAGGGTGAGATGCACGTACATCGTGCGCTCGCGCCCCAGCTCGTTGCCGAGCTGGCGGATCGCCTCGAGGAACGGCAGGCCTTCGATGTCGCCCACGGTGCCGCCGATCTCGACCAGGACGAAATCCTCCTTGTCGGTGTCGGCGACGATGAACTCCTTGATCGCGTCGGTGATGTGCGGGATCACCTGCACCGTGGCGCCGAGATAATCGCCGCGGCGCTCGCGCGCGATCACCGTCGAGTAGATGCGGCCGGTGGTGATGTTGTCGCTCTGCCGGGCATCGACGCCGGTGAAGCGCTCATAGTGTCCGAGGTCGAGATCGGTCTCGGCGCCATCGTCGGTGACGAAGACCTCGCCATGCTGATACGGGCTCATCGTGCCCGGATCGACGTTCAGGTATGGATCGAGCTTGCGCAGCCGCACCCGGTAGCCGCGGGCCTGGAGCAGCGCGCCCAGCGCTGCCGATGACAGCCCCTTCCCCAACGAGGAAACCACGCCGCCCGTAATAAATATAAAGCGTGCCATGGACTTTCTACCTACTACGGGTTGGGTGCCCCGGTCACGCTCTTTCCGCCACCGGGCTACTGTGGAAAACGGTCGCAGCACCGGCCGGGTGCCCAAAAAAGCGAAAGGCGAACACCCCTCGGCGTTCGCCTTTTGCGGGACTGGTCGGGGTTCAGCGGGTCGGCGTGCTGGGCGCAGCCGGCGCCGCCGGAGCTCCGGTTGACGGCGTGCCCGCAGGCGCGCTCTGCCCGGCCGGCGGCTTGCCCTGGTCCATGATCGAGGACGGCTTGCCGTGCGTGCCGGCAAGGATCGCGAGCGCGATGCTGGTGGCGAAGAAGGTGCCGGCAAGGATCGCGGTCGTGCGCGTCAGCAGGTTGGCCTGGCCACGCGTGCTCATGAACGAGTCGGAGCGGCCCATGCCAAGACCGCCACCTTCACTACGCTGCAGCAGCACCACGACGACCAAGCTCACGGCGATCAGCACGTGGATCGCCAGCACGACATTCTGAATTGCCAACATGCCCGGATCCTCGAATCACGCCGAACGCACCTGTTCCTCGGCGATGATTCATTGTGGGCCGGGTTCTAGGCCGTTTGATGGCGCGATGCCAGCATGATCGTGACGTTTCGCTGCTTTTCGAGACCGTTTCGGAAAAGTGTTGTCGAAATGCCACAGCAGCGATCACGGACTGTTGCAGATGGACCACAGCTCGTCACGCTTCGTGATCGCCATGGATCGAAGCTGACATTCGAGCGCAGCGAGGATCTTCCGAACGACACGCCACGCGCTGCGTGAAGAGATCCTTGCTGCGCTCGGCACCGGCCCGCTCCGGCAAGCCCGGTTGCGCTATCGCTGCGCAGCCGCCGCGATCGCAAGGAAGTCGGCGGCCTTCAGGCTGGCGCCGCCGATCAGGCCGCCGTCGACATCGGCGATCGCCAGCAGCTCGCCGGCGTTCGACGGCTTCATCGAGCCGCCGTAAAGGATCCGCACGGCATCGGCCCCCGGCATCAGCCCGCCCAGCACGCTGCGGATATGACGGTGCGCCGCGTCGACCTCGGCCGTCGTCGGTGTCTTGCCCGTGCCGATCGCCCACACCGGCTCGTAAGCGATCACCAGCCTGGCGGCCGTGGCACCCGCCGGCACGCTGCCCTTGAGCTGCGTCTCGAGCACGCCCAGCGTGCGGCCCGCCTCGCGCTCTGCCAACGTCTCGCCGATGCACACGATCGCCGCGAGGCCGGCCCGCCATGCCGCCTCGGCCTTGGCGCGCACCATGGCATCGCTCTCGCCATGGTCCGTGCGCCGCTCCGAGTGCCCCAGGATCACGTAGGTGGCGCCGGCATCGGCCAGCATCTCGGCGCTGACATCGCCGGTGTGCGCGCCGCCGGCCTTGCCGTGGCAGTCCTGGCCTCCGGCGTTGACGGCCGAGCCGGCCAGGGCCGCGGCAACCCGGGCCAGCAGCGTCGCCGGCGGACAGACCAGCAGCTCGGCGGCGACCTTGGATGCCCCCGCCGCGACGTCGCGCGCCAGGGCCACGCCATCGGCGCCCAGGCCGTTCATCTTCCAGTTGCCGGCGATCAGTGTGCGGCGGGCCATCTTGCGTCCTCTCGTGTGGTCGACTGCAGGCGTCTCCCCTATCACGGCGCGAGGGTGGCTCCAACCGCGGCCCGCATTTCGCCACGATCATGGCGTTGTCGGGGAAAGCCTTGAAATGGCGCAGTGATTCTGCGTTGCCGGCTGTGGCGGGCCGATGCTAATCAGGCCCCTTCGGGCAGGCAGGCGGACCCCGGTCGAGACGGGCGCATTTGGAGACTCATGAACAGGTTCAGGAAAATCGCCGGTTCGATCGTGCTGGCCCTCATCCTTGGCGTGATTCTGCTGGCCTTCGTGCTGGGCGACATCGCCGGCGTCGGCGGCTCGCTGCGCCTGGCCGGCGCCGATCCGGTCGTCTCCCGCATCGGCGGCTGGCACCTGGGGCCGATCACGATCGGCGGCACCACGATCAAGGGACGCGAGCTGCGCGACCAGTTCAGCCGTGAGCTGGAGCAGATCAATTCCCGCTCGAGCACGCGGCTGACCAACGACCAGGCGATCATGCTGGGTCTGCCGACCCGGGCGCTGCGCAACCTGGAGCAGCGCATCCTGCTCGACCATGCGATCGCCGACCTCGGCATCGTCGTCTCCGACGACCAGGTCCGCCAGGCCATCGCCGAGACGGCCGCCTTCCACGGGCCGGACGGCAAGTTCAGCCCGGCCCAGTACCAGGGCGTGCTGCAGAACCTGCGCATCACCGAGGCCCAGTACATTGCCGACCTGCGGCGCGACATCGCGCTGGGCCAGATGCTGGGCATGACCAGCGGGGTCTCGCTGCCCACGGTCATGCGCGATGCGCTCTTCCGCTATCGGCGCGAGCAGCGGATCGCCGAGGTGGTGCAGGTCCAGGGGGCCAGGATGACCGACGTGCCGGCCCCCACCGACGAGCAGGTGAAGGCCTACTATGACGCCAACGCCAAGCGCTTCGATCTGCCCGAGCGGCGCTCGCTGTCGTTCATCGCGCTGACGCCGGAGGACGTGGCCGCCGACGTGCAGGTCACCGACGAGCAGCTGCGCAGCATGTTCAACGACCGCAAGGCCGAGTTCGACAAGCCTGAGCGGCGCGACATCGACCAGTTCCTCGTCAACGACGAGGCGCAGGCCAAGAAGATCGTCGAGCTGGTGGGCGGCGGCAAATCGTTCGAGGACGCCGGCAAGGAGGTCACCGGCAAGGACGTCATCAAGCTGGGCAGCGTGACCCAGCGCGACCTGCCGGGCGATCTCGCCACTGCCGCGTTCGAGCCCAAGGCGCCGGGCCTGGCGGCGCCGGTCAAGACCGGGCTGGGCTGGCACGTCGTGCGGATCAACAAGATCGAGCCCGGCGAGACAGCGACCTTCGAGGCCATCAAGGGCAGGCTGGAGCAGGACTACCGTGCCCAGGTGGCGCCCGACCTGCTGGTCAAGCGCATTGATGACCTGGAGAAGACGTTGACCCGGGTCGACAACCTCGACACCGCCGCCGAGCAGCTCCAGCTCAAGGTGCGCAAGGTCGAGGGTGTCGATGCCGAAGGCCGCGATGCGACCGGCAAGGTGGTGGTCGACGGCCCCTGGGCTGCGGACATGCTGGCCGCCGCCTTCCGGCTGCGCGACGGCGAGACCAGCAATGTCGGCGAGACCAAGGTCGGCCACCTCTATGTCGTGCGCGCCGACAAGGTGACGCCGGCCCGCACGCCGTCGCTGGACGAGGCCAAGGAGCGCGTCGTGGCCGCCTGGACCGAGGTGGAGCGCCGCAAGGTGGCGGTGACGCGCGCCAAGGAGATCGCCGACCGTGCCAACGCCGTGGCCGAGCTGGCGGCGCTGGCCCGCACCGTGCGCTCCGAGGTCAAGACCTCGCAGCCGATCACCCGCCTGCAGTCGGACGCCGCTTCGGGCCTCGTGGGCCCGCTCGTGACCAAGCTGTTCGAGCTCGAGCCGGGCAAGTCGGCGGCGGTCACCACCGACGACGGGGCCGCCGTGGTGCGCCTGCGCGAGATCATCCCCGCCGACCCCGCTTCCGCGCCGGCCGAGGCCGAGAAGCTGGGCAAGGAGCTCGACACCGCTGCGGCCAACGACCTGGCGAGCCAGCTCGTGGCCGCGCTGGAGCGGCGCTACGGCGTGCAGCGCGATGCCAACGCCTTCGCCGCCCTCTTCCGCATCGAGCAGCAGCAGTGACGACGACGCCGATTCTTTCGGACCGCGCGCCTCCACGCGCGCCATCACCCGCAGCGAAGCGCAGGGCGAGCAAGTGTCGGCGCTGGCGCGCCGGTGCGCGCGTGGACGCGCGCGGTCCAAAAGGCAACACCCTTCCTCATCGATGGCGGTGGTGCGCTCGCCCCTGACGCCAACGCCGGAGTTCCCGGCCTTTCGATGAGACCCGTGTCATGACCGTCTTTCCTGCCTTCGACGCGTTCGCCGCCACCTACCGCGCCGGCAAGCCGCAGCTTGTCTGGACCCGCCTCGTGGCCGACCTGGAGACGCCTGTCTCGGCGATGCTGAAGCTCGCCGATGGCCGCGCCAACGCCTTCCTGCTCGAGTCCGTCGAGGGCGGCGCCGTGCGCGGCCGCTACTCGATCCTGGGCTTCAAGCCCGACCTGATCTGGCGGTGCATAAGCGGCAAGGCCGAGATCAACCGCAATGCGCGTGTCGATGCCCACACCTTCCAGCCCCTGGACGGCAAGCCGCTCGACACGCTGCGCGCCCTGATCGCGGAATGCCAGATGACGATCCCGCCCGAGCTGCCGCCCATGGCCTCCGGGCTGTTCGGCTTCCTGGGCTACGACACGGTGCGGCAGATGGAGCCGCGCATCCCCGACAAGAACCCCGATCCGCTCGACCTGCCCGAAGCGATCATGCTGCGGCCCACGATCGTGTGCATCTTCGACCGGCTGGCCGACATGGTGTCGCTGGTGACGCCGGTATGGCCGGCCGCGGGCATGGACGCGGCGGCGGCCTATGCGCTGGCCGGCGAGCGCCTGGGCGATGTCGTGGCCGACCTCGACCGCTCCCTGCCCTATCGCCGCGAGGCCACGGCGGCGACGCATGCCGCGCCCGAGCCGGTGGCCAACATGTCCAAGGCCGCGTTCCAGGACATGGTGGCGCGCTGCAAGGAGTACATCCATGCCGGCGATGCCTTCCAGATCGTGCCCTCGCAGCGCTTCGCGGTGCCGTTCCGGCTGCCGCCGATCGCGCTCTACCGGGCGCTGCGCCGCATCAACCCCTCGCCGTTCCTGATCTATTTCGACTTCGGCGACTTCTCCATCGTCGGCTCCTCGCCCGAGATCCTGGTGCGGCTGCGCGACAACGTCGTCACGGTGCGGCCGCTGGCCGGCACCAAGCCGCGCGGCGCCACGCCGGAGGAGGACGAGGCGCTGGCCCAGGAGCTGCAGTCCGACCCCAAGGAGCGCGCCGAGCACCTGATGCTGCTCGACCTGGCGCGCAACGATGTCGGCCGCGTCGCCAAGCTGGGATCCGTCAAGGTGCGCGAGCAGTTCGTCATCGAGAAGTACAGCCACGTGCAGCACCTGAGCTCGCATGTCGACGGCACGATCGAGGACGGGCTGTCGGCGCTGGACGCGTTGATCGCCGGCTTCCCGGCGGGCACGCTCTCGGGCGCGCCCAAGGTGCGGGCGATGGAGATCATCGACGAGCTGGAGCCGGTGCGCCGCGGCATCTACGCCGGCGCCGGCGGCTATTTCGCGGCCAACGGCTCGATGGACACCTGCATCCTGCTGCGCACGGCCCTGGTCAAGGACGGCACCATGTACGTGCAGTCCGGCGTCGGCGTGGTCGCCGACTCGGACCTGGAGGCCGAGTACCAGGAAAGCCTGCAGAAGGCCCGCGCGCTGGTGCGCGCCGCCGAGGAGGCGATCCGCTTCGCCAGCGGACGGTAGTTTTTCGGACCGCGCGCGTCCACGCGCGCCTTCGCGCGCAGCGCGAAATGTCGGCGCTGACGCGCCGAGGCGCGCGTGGACGCGCGCGGTCCAAACCCCTACGCTTTCATCGTGAAACCATAGGGAGTCCGACATGTCCGACTGGCAAAAGCGCTATCAGCGTCTCGCGTTCGACCGCCCGCATGAACGCGTGCTGCGCGTCACCATGAACCGGCCGGAGCGGCTGAACGCCACCGACGAGACCATGCATCGCGAGCTGGTCGAGGTCTGGCGCGACATCGATGCCGACCAGACGATCAACAGCGTCATCCTGCAAGGCGCCGGCGGCAAGGCGTTCTCGGCCGGCGGCGATTTCGACCTGATCGAAAAGAACATGACCGACTTCAACCAGCTGATGAAGGTCTGGAAGGAAGCGCGGGACATCGTCTACAACGTCATCAACTGCTCCAAGCCGATCGTCAGCGCCATGCGCGGCCCGGCCGTCGGCGCCGGCCTGGTCGCCGGCATCCTGGCCGACGTCTCGATCGCCTCGAAGAAGGCCCGCATCATCGACGGCCACACGCGGCTGGGCGTCGCCGCGGGCGACCACGCCGTCATCGTCTGGCCGCTGCTGTGCGGCCTGGCCAAGGCCAAGTACTACCTGCTGCTGTGCGAGGCGGTGAACGGCGAGGAAGCCGAGCGCATCGGGCTGGTGAGCCTGTGCGTCGAGGACGAGGAGCTGGAAGCCAAGGCCGTCGAGATCGCGACCAAGCTGGCCGAAGGCGCCCAGACCGCGATCCGCTTCACCAAGTACGCGCTCAACAACTGGCTGCGCATGATGGGCCCCAACTTCGACACCTCGCTGGCGCTGGAGATGCTGGGCTTCCTCGGCCCCGAGGTGAAGGAGGGCCTGGCCTCGCACCTGCAGAAGCGCAAGCCGACCTTCCCGCCGCACTCGCCGCTGTGAGAATCTTCCTCCCCACGCTTCAGCGTGGGGAGGTGCCCCGAAGGGGCGGAGGGGAGCCATCGTGGTCTGTATAACGAAGACCACGTCGGCTCCCCATCCCCGGCATATCGACGCGAAGCATCGATATGCCGTATTCAGGCACCTTCCCCGCAAGCGGGGAAGATGACGATGAATGGACTTTGTGAGCGATCACTGCTATACAGTCGACAACAAGAACAGGCACAGGCCGCGTCAGGGGGAAGTCGATGGAGGAGTTCGCGCATTTCTCGGCCAGCATCTTCAAGTTCCTCGCCTACCTGCTGGTGGCGTTGGCATTGGCCGGGGTCTTCCTCATCGCCTACATGCGGGTGACGCCCTACAACGAGATCGAGCTGGTCCGCAAAGGCAACATGGCGGCGGCGCTCAGCATGTCGGGCGCGTTCCTCGGCTTTTGCGCCCCGCTGGCCAGCACCATCGCGCACAGCATCAGCATCCTCGATGTCGTGATCTGGGCCATCGTCGCCCTGGTCGTGCAGGTGCTGGTCCACTTCGCCTGCCGGTTCCTGATCCCCGGACTGGTGCGCCTGATCGAGCAGGACGCCAACGTCGCCGCCGGCGCGCTCAGCGGCGGGCTGGCGCTGGGGATCGGCGTGCTGAACGCCGCCTGCCTCACCTACTGAGGCCCCGCCATGCGCGCCACCTCGCGGATTGCCCTATCGGTGCTGGGTGTCGGCGCGCTGGGGGCCGGCGCGGTGGCCATGACCGGCACCGGCGGCGGCTCGCCGCGCTGCGCCGGCTATTCCTACCCCACCGTCGAAGCCTGCCAGCTGCGTCACACCGGCTCCTCGGTCTGCCGCCAGGATCCCAAGACCGGCCTGTGGCATCCCGACCGCTGCAGCTCGAGCTCCCGCAGCAGCACCAGCAGCGGCGGCTCGCGCACCTCGCCCAGCACCGGCTGGTGGTGGTGGGGCGGCGGCGGCAGACGCGACACCACGACCACCACCACGCCGCGCACGTCGTCCAGCAGCCCGCCCTCGACGGTCGTCGGCCGCTCGTCGTCCTCCGGCAGCTCCGGCACCACCAGCACGTCGACCTCGACCAGCAGCCGCGGCGGCTTCGGCAGTACCGGCAGCTCGCGCTCGTCGAGCAGCTAGCGCGCGTCCCATGCAACGCGAAGCCTCTCCGCCGCGCGCCGACTGGCAGCAGAAGCTCGAATCGATCGGGCTCACCTATCACCACCTCGACGGCCTGCCCTACTGGACCGAGGACACGCGCTATCGTTTCCGCGTCAGCGAGATCGACGCGCTGGAAGCGGCGACGGAGGAGCTGCACAAGCTCTGCCTGCAGGCCGTCGACCACGTGGTGACCAACCAGCTCTGGGACCGGCTCGCGATCCCGCCCGCCTTCGGCGACTATGTCAGCGCCAGCTGGAAGCGCAGCGATCCGACGATGGTCGGCCGCTTCGACCTGGCCTATGACGGCTGGAACCCACCGAAGCTGCTGGAATACAACGCCGACACGCCCACGGCGCTGCTCGAGATGGCGGTGGCGCAGTGGTTCTGGATGAAGGACGTCATCATCGGCGCCGACCAGTTCAACAGCGCCCACGAGAAGCTGATCGACGCCTGGAAGGCGCTCGGCGCGCGCATGCCGGCGGGCAGCACGCTGCATTTCGCGCGCTCGCAGGACGATCCCGAGGATTTCGCGACGTCGGAGTACCTGCGCGACACCTGCGTGCAGGCCGGCCTCGCCACCAAGACCCTGCGGGTCGAGGATATCGGCTGGAACGGCACGGTGTTCACCGACCTCGACGAGCAGCCCATCGACTTCCTGCACAAGCTCTATCCCTGGGAATGGATGGTGCGCGAGGCCTTCGGCCAGCACGTCCTCGCCGACCGGACGGGCTTTCTCGAGCCGCCCTGGAAGATGATCCTTTCCAACAAGGGCATACTGCCGATCCTGTGGCAGCTCTTTCCCGACCACCCCAACCTGCTGCCGGCCTATTTCGACGCGAACGGGGCCGGCCTCGGCCTGCGCCATGTGCGCAAGCCGCTCTACAGCCGCGAAGGCGCCAATGTGAGCCTCGTCGGGCCGGGACTGGGGCAGAAGACGGAAGGCAGCTACGGCGAAGAAGGCTATGTCTATCAGGCCTACAGCGCGCTGCCGGTGAACGACGGGCAGCACGCCGTGATCGGCTCCTGGGTGATCGCCGGCCAGCCTGCCGGCATCGGCGTGCGCGAGGACCCGACGCCCATCACCCACAACCTCAGCCGCTTCGTGCCGCACTATTTTTGAGGCTTGCCCTCCACCCCATCCATGCCGTCATCCCGAGCGCAGCGAGGGATCTCCCGCGAATGGCGCACCGTACATCTTTCGCAGGAGATCCCTCGCTGCGCTCGGGATGACGGTGCTCTGTCCCGCCTTCGCGGGGAGAAGGTGGACATCACGGGATCTCGTACACCGCGAGCTCGCCCGACAGCCCCTGCACCGAGCGGCGCTGCGGCGTCGGCACCAGCCCGCTGGCCTTGAGCAGCGCCGTGGTGCTCGGGTTGTCGACCACGGTGCCGCTGGCGAAGATCGAACGCGATTCCGCCAGCCCCTGCACGCGCGAGGCGATGTTCACGGTCTGCCCGAAATAGTCCTGGCGGTCGTTCAGCACCACCGCCAGGCACGGACCTTCGTGGATGCCGATCTTCAAGGTGAGGTCCTGGCGCTGGCGCTCGGCGCCCAGGCGCTGCATGGCCTCGCGCATG
Source organism: Vineibacter terrae (assembly GCF_008039615.1). Lineage (GTDB taxonomy): Bacteria > Pseudomonadota > Alphaproteobacteria > Reyranellales > Reyranellaceae > Vineibacter > Vineibacter terrae. The sequence goes on from NZ_VDUZ01000035.1 coordinate 84,995, forward strand.
CGGATCGCGGCGGCAACGGCACGCTCGGGCGTCGGGAACGTCGCCATCACCGCATCCCCGATGGTCTTGACCACGGCGCCCGATTCGGCGGCGACGATGCCGTTGAGGACCTGGAAATGCGCCCGCACCAGGTCATAGGCGGCAAGGTCGCCTACCCGTTCATAGAGCGACGTCGATTCCTTGAGGTCGGTGAACAGGAAGGTCAGGCTGGTGATCTTCAGGCGCTGCTCGATATCCAGCGTGTCGGTGCCGTAGACATCGCGGAACGTCTGGTTGGTCAGCAGGCGCTTGGCCGTCAGCGCCGGCCGTCGCGGGTCCAGCAGCTGGTGCAGCCGCTCATCGGCCTTCAGCAACAGCGGCAGCACGCGCTTGCTGCTGCGGTTCTCGAACGAGAGGCGCAGCGGCCCGGGTTGCAGCGTCACGTTCTCCGCGCCCGCCAGCACATCGTTGAAGATCACGGTCAGGCCCTGGCGTTCCCGCACCGGCTCGCCCGTGACGGTCATGAATTGCGTCGCGTGCGTCACCGGATCGAAGAGGATCAGGCTGCCTTCCGGCACGTGCAGCGACAGGATCGCCTTGTCGCCCGGCGGCAGCTCGACGGCATCGAACGTGATGTCCTGGAAGCGCGCGTCGGCGTCGTCGGGCAGGTCGACGCCCGAGCTGAAGAAGATCTGGCGCAGGTATTCGAAGGAGGACAGCGTGTCGGGCTCATGGGCCGCGATGCGCCGCAGGCGCGGGTTGACCATGAACGTCACCTCGACCAGGTCGTCCAGGGTCGGCTCGCTGCTGATGGCACAGAAGGCGCAGTGATAGGCCGCCGAACGCACGGATTTCAGGGTCGCGTTCGCATCGAGCACGCCGCCGCAGCTCGGGCACAGCACGTTCCACGACATCTCGAACAGGCCCAGCCGCGCCGCATGCAGGAACGCCGCGATCACCTGCTCCTCGCCCAGGCCGCGCCTGTGCGCGAAATCCAGCGTATTGACGCGGGCAAGCGCATGGTCCGGCGCATCGCGGACCAGGGCCTCGATCGCCGACACGACATCGCCGTCGGCCGATTGCCGCAGAACGCTGAACAAGGTTTCTGCGTCGCTCATGGTGTGGTCCTCGGGATTGGGCCGGGAAGATACGCCAAGCACGCGACGGCGGAAATCCTGACAATTGTCACCAAATTCCCCTTTCCGTCATCCCGAGCGCAGCGAGGGATCTCCCGCGAATGGCGCACCGTGCGCCTTGGCGCAGGAGATCCCTCTCCTGAGCCTGTCGAAGGGGCGCTCGGGATGACGGAAAGGACGGCAGCCGCGAATCAGCCGCCGCCCGGCATCTTCACCGCCGCATTGCGCCGTTCGTGCATGTTCTCCTCGAACGACCGGGGATAGCGGTGCGGCAGGGCCGACACCGCATCCAGCCGGGCGCGCATGTCGTCAGGCAGCGTCCAGCCGGCGGTCGCCAGCGTCTCGCGCAGCTGGTCGGCGTTGCGGGCGCCGACAATGGCCGACGTGATGAATGGCCGGTCGAGCACCCAGCGCAGCGCGACCTGCGCCGGCGAGCGGTTGAGCTCGCGCGCCACGTCCAGGACCGTCTCGAGCACCTCATCGCAGCTGCCGATGAAGAAGCGGTCGGGCAGCGCCCAGCCCTCGCTCGAGCGCGCGCCCTGCACCTGCCGCTGGCCGGGCTTGTACTTGCCGGCCAGGAAGCCGCCGCCCATCGGCGACCACACCACCACGCCCAGCCCCTTCAGCTCGCAGACCGGCACGATCTCCTGCTCGATGTCGCGCACCACGAGGCTGTATTGCGGCTGGTAGCAGTCGAAGCGCGTCCAGCCCTTGCTGTCGCTGGTCCACAGCGCCTCCATCAGGCGCCAGGCCTCGTAGTTGCTGCAGGCCGTGTAGAGCACCTTGCCCTGGCGCACGAGATCGTCCAGCGCCCGCAGCATCTCCTCCAGCGGCGTCTGGGTATCGACGTGGTGGATGTAGTAGAGGTCGAGATAGTCGGTCTTCAGGCGCTGCAGGCTGTCCTCGACCGCGTGCTTGATGTGCAGGCGTGACATGCCCGAGTCGTTGGGGCCATGTCCCATGGGATTGAAGAACTTGGTAGCGATCACGGCTTCGCGTCGCCGGTTGGCCAGGATGCTGCCCAGCATGGTTTCAGCCAGGCCGTTGTTGTAGCCGTCGGCGGTGTCGAAGAAGTTCACGCCGGCATCCATCGCCGCCGCCACCATGCGTCCCGACTCGGCCTCGTCGGCGCCGCGGCCGAAGGTCATGGTGCCGAGGCAGATCTCCGAGACCTTGAGCCCGCTGCGGCCCACGCGACGGTAGTGCATGCTGCCCTCCCTGCCCTGCGCCCCGCCCGATGCTGTGGCGGCCCGTTGTCAGTCAGCATTGACTGACATAGTGTTCGATCCTAACAGCCAATCACGTTGCGTTCAGCCATGCCGCACAAGGGAGGGAACTGCAAAAGCCGCCGATCGGGCGGACGCGGCCTGTTGATCTCGGTGCTGTCGGCGCTGCTGTCGCTCGCCACGGCCGCCGCCTTTGCCCAGACCGCGTCGGCACCGATGACGGTGCGGATCGCCTACATCACGCAGGTCGTCGAGCGCGCACCGCCGCTGTCGCTGCTCGATTCAATTCCCGCCGACGAGGGCCTGCTGGGCGCCCGGCTGGCGATCGAGGAGAACAACACCACCGGCAGCTTCATGCAGCAGGAATACGCGCTGGCCGATGCCGTGGTGCCCCAGGGGGAGGATGTCGCGGCCGCCTTCAAGAAGCTCATGGCGGCCGGCCAGACTGTCTTCGTCGCCGACCTGCCGGCGGCGGCGCTGCTGGCCATCGCCGACCTGCCCGAGGCCAGGGACACGTTGATCTTCAATGTGCAGGCGCGTGAGGATTCGCTGCGCAACGCCGACTGCCGGGCCAACGTGCTGCACGTGATTCCCAACCGCGCGATGCTGACCGACGCGCTGGCGCAGTACCTGATCTGGAAGCAATGGAAGCGCTGGTATCTCGTCGCCGGCAAGGGTGCGGGCGACACGCTCTATGCCGAGGCGGTCAAGCGTGCCGCCAGGAAGTTCGGCGCCCGCATCGTCGAGGAGCGCAGCTATGACGGCGGCTCGACGGCGCGGCGCACCGATACCGGCCACGCGCTGATCCAGAAGCAGATGCCGGTGCTGACCCAGGGCGCCGACTACGACGTGCTGGTGGTCGCCGACGAGAGCGACCTGTTCGGCGAGTACCTGCCCTATCGCAGCTTTCGGCCGCGGCCCGTGGTCGGCACCCAGGGGCTGATCGCCACCGCCTGGCACCGCACGCACGAGCAATGGGGCGGCACGCAGCTCCAGAACCGGTTCGAGAAGCTGGCGCAGCGGCCGATGACCGAGCGCGACTACGCCGCCTGGTTGGCGGTGCGCGCGGTCGGCGAGGCGGCGACGCGCACGATGAAAGCCGATCGCGCCAGCCTCGAGGCCTATATCCGCGGCGACGATTTCGGCGTCGCCGGCTTCAAGGGCCAGAAGCTGTCGTTCCGGCCCTGGGATGGCCAGCTGCGCCAGCCGGTGCTGCTGGCCGCCGCGCGGACCCTGGTGTCGGTGTCGCCGCAGGAAGGCTTCCTGCACCAGCGTACCGAGCTCGACACGCTGGGCTTCGACAAGCCGGAAAGCCAGTGCAAGCTGAAGCGGTAGCATCCTAATCCCCTCTCCCCGCGCGAGCGGGGAGAGGGAGGGGCCCATCGCGAAGCGATGGGAAGGTGAGGGGTAGGAACGACAAAGCATGCGCATGGGAAAGACGTACTGCCGCCAGGCCCGGAGCACCGAAGCTGGACGTTCGTACCCCTCACCTTCCCGCGCTGCGCGCGGGCCCCTCCCTCTCCCCGCTCCCGCGGGGAGAGGTGTTAGAGGGACAATCACACCCGGGAGGAACCAACTATGAGGACCGGTCTGCTGCCTGCCGTCACGGTGCTGCTGGCGCTAGCGATGCCGGCGGCCGCCGAGACGATCTACGTCTCCAACGAGAAGGGCAACAGCGTCAGCGTGGTCGACGGCCAGAGCCTGAACGTCACCAAGACCATCCCGGTCGGCAAGCGGCCGCGCGGCATCCTGCTGAGCCCCGACGGCAAGTGGCTCTATGTCTGCGTCAGCGATGATCACACGATCAAGGTCGTGGATGTCGCCAAGCAGCAGGTCGTGCGCACCCTGGCTTCCGGCCCCGATCCCGAGCAGTTCGTGATCAGCCCCGACGGCAGCCTGATCTACGCCGCCAACGAGGACGACAACACGGTCACGATCGTCGACGTCGCCAAGGGGACGGCGCTGGGCAAGGTCAAGGTCGGCGTCGAGCCGGAGGGCATGGCGATCAGCCCCGACGGCAAGACCGTGGTGGTGACGTCCGAGACCACCAGCATGGTGCATTTCATCGATGCCACCGGACGCAACATCGTCGGCAACGTGCTGGTCGACAACCGGCCGCGCGCCGCCATCTTCACGGCCGACGGCAAGCAGGTCTGGGCCACGGCCGAGATCGGCGCCAGCGTCAGCGTCATCGACGCGGCGGCGCGCAAGGTGATCAAGCGTATCACCTTCGACATCCCCGGCGTGCGGCGCGATCAGATCCAGCCGGTCGGCGTGCGCGTCAGCCGCGACGGCAAGCTGGCCTTTGTGGCCCTGGGCCCGGCCAACCGGGTGGCCGTGATCGACGCCCACAGCTTCGAGGTGAAGAGCTACCTGCTGGTCGGCCAGCGCGTCTGGCAGCTGGCCTTCAACGCCGACGAGACGCGGCTCTACACCACCAATGGCGTCTCCAACGACATCTCCGTCATCGACGTGCCGGCGCTGAAGGTGGTCAAGTCAGTCACCGTCGGCCAGGCGCCCTGGGGCGTCGCGGTAGGCCCGTGAACGCGCCCGCCAACGAACCGGCGGCCGGCGCGCCGGCCCTCGCCGTCAGCGACCTGAGCCACGCCTTCGGCAAGGCCAAGGCGCTGGACGGCGTGTCGTTCAGCGTGCCGGCCGGCCGCTTCGCGGCACTGCTGGGCCAGAACGGCGCCGGCAAGACGACGCTGTTCTCCCTGATCACGCGGCTCTACAACAACCGCTCCGGCTCGATCCGGGTCTACGGCGCCGACGTGCGGCAGCAGCCGTCCGTCGCCCTGGCGCAGATGGGCGTGGTCTTCCAGCAGCGCACGCTCGACCTCGACCTCAGCGTGGTGCAGAACCTCTCCTACCACGCCGCCTTGCACGGCATTGCGCCGGGCGTGGCGCGGCCACGCATCGCCGAGGCGCTGGCGCGCGCCGGCCTGGACGACAAGGCCAGGCAGAAGATCCGCACCCTGAGCGGCGGGCAGATCCGCCGCGTCGAGATCGCCCGCGCCCTGATCCACCGGCCGCGGCTGCTGCTGCTCGACGAGCCCACCGTCGGGCTGGACATCGGCAGCCGCCAGGACATCCTCGACCACGCCCGGCTGCTGTGCCGCGAGGAAGGCATCGGCCTGTTGTGGGCCACGCACCTGATCGATGAGATCGCCGACGGCGACCAGGTGATCATCCTGCATCGCGGCCGCGTGCTCGCCGACGGCACGGTCGAGGACGTCGTGCGCCAGTCCGGCGCCGACAATTTGCGCGACGCCTTCACCCGCATGACCGGCCCCACCGGCCCGCGCACCGCGGGAGGCGGCAAGCCATGACGATCTTCCCTCCCCCCGCGTTCGGGCGCGACCGTCATCCCGAGCGACACAGGGCATTCGCATATGCCCTCGCTGTCATCCCGAGCGCAGCGAGGGATCTCCCGCGAATGGCGCACTGTGCGCCTTGCCGCAGGAGATCCCTCGCTGCGCTCGGGATGACGGAGGGGACGGTTGCGCGGCCAGGAGCGACGCCATGATCGCGGCTTACCTGCACTGCCTGCGGGGCATCATCGTGCGCGAGGGGCTGCGCTTCGTGCATCAGCGCGAGCGCTTCGTCTCGGCGCTGGTGCGCCCGCTGGTCTGGCTGTTCATCTTCGCGGCCGGCTTCCGGGCCGTGCTGGGCGTGTCGGTCATGCCGCCCTACGACACCTACGTGCTGTACGAGGTCTATATCGTCCCCGGCCTGGTGGCGATGATCCAGCTCTTCAACGGCATGCAGAGCTCGCTGTCGATCGTCTACGACCGCGAGATGGGCAGCATGAAGACGCTGCTGATCAGCCCGCTGCCGCGCTGGTACCTGCTGGTCTGCAAGCTGCTGGCCGGCGTCACGGTGTCGGTGCTGCAGGCCTACGTGTTCCTGGCCGTGGCCTGGTTCTGGGGCGTGCAGCCGCCCCTGCTGGGCTATCTCGCGGTGCTGCCGGCGCTGATCCTGTCGGGCCTGATGCTGGGGGCGCTGGGACTGCTGCTGTCCTCGTTCATCAAGCAGCTCGAGAACTTCGCCGGCGTGATGAACTTCGTGATCTTCCCGATGTTCTTCGCGTCCTCCGCCCTCTACCCGCTGTGGCGGGTGCGCGAGTCGAGCCCCCTGCTGGCCGACATCTGCGCCGTCAACCCGTTCACCCAGGCCGTCGAGCTGATCCGCTTCGCGCTCTACGGCCAGTTCGACCTCGTCGCCTGCCTGGGCCTGGCCGGCTACCTGGTGCTGTTCCTGGCCTGCGCCATCATCGGCTACGACCCGGCACGCGGCCTGATGGAGCGGCGCGGCGCGCCGGGTTAGGCGACGCGCCGGATCGCGGTGGTCGAGGAAACCTGCGGTGTCTCACTTCGCCGCGCGCAGGGGCTTGAATGCTGCCCGCAACTCGGTGCTGAAAAGCTCCGGCTGTTCCCACGCCGCAAAGTGACCGCCCTTGTCGACCTCGTGGAAGTACATCAGGTTGCGATAGGCGCGCCGCGCCCAGGTCTCGGGAGCTCGATAGCTTTCTCCCGGAAACACCGTGATGGCCACCGGCAGCGAGATCTCGGCAGTCTTTTCGCCGGCCGCGAAGGCAGGACTGCGGCCGCCGTCATATTCCCAGTAGAGCCGCGCCGATGACACCGCACTGTTCGTCAGCCAGTACAACGTGACGTCGTCGAGCACCTCGTCCGGTGACTTTTCGGGATCGCTGCTGTCGTAGGTCCAATGCGTGAAACCTGGATGCCCAAGCATCCACGCCGCGAGGCCGGCCGGCGAGTCCGTGATGGCGTAGCCGATCGTCTGCGGCCGGCTGCCCATCATCGCGGCATAGGTCCTGTTCCCCATCTTGGCGGCGGCGATGAAGGCGTCGAACGTCGCGCGCTCCTTCTCGGAGAGGCCCGCCGGCGCCGGCCCGCCGACCGCGAGCACCGCGGCAATCTCGGGCGGCACGATCGCCGGCAGGTTGATATGGATGCCGAGCAGGCCGGCCGGCGCCAGGCGCGCCATGGCGCTCGAGACGGGGGAGCCCCAGTCGCCGCCCTGGGCAACATAGCGGGTGTAGCCAAGGCGCTTCATCAGCTCCGCCCAGGCTCGCGCGATGCGATCGGGGCCCCAGCCCGTGTCCGTCGGCTTGCCGGAGAAGCCATAGCCCGGCATCGACGGAATGATCACATCGAACGCGTCCTCGGCGTGTCCGCCATGTGCGGTCGGATCCGTGAGTGGACCGATGACCTTGAGATTCTCGAACACCGAACCCGGCCAGCCATGGGTGATGATCACCGGCAGCGCATCGGGGTGCTTCGAGCGGACGTGGATGAAGTGGATGTCGACGCCGTCGATCTCCGTCATGAACTGCGGCAGCGCGTTCAGCTTCGCTTCCGCCTTTCGCCAGTCGTAGCCGGTGCCCCAATAGGCGATGAGCGGCTTGATCTTCGCGAGCGGGATGCCCTGCGACTGGTCATTGACCGTCTCGCGGTCGGGCCAGCGCGTCGCCAACACACGCCGGCGAAGCTCTGCGAGGTCTTCTTCGGGGACATTGACGCGGAAGGGACGAATAGCGTCACCGCCGGCCGCGACACCCGGATATGCCGGAAGCAGGCCGGCAGCGCCCGCGACGGTGATAGCCAGGGCACCACGCAATAGCCGGCGGCGATCGTGGTCGACCACGTCGATGCTTGTGGCCGTGCGCATCGTTAAAGTCTCCTTGCCGTAAGGGTCGATCGATCCAACCACCACAATAATGCGGCCGCTGGCGAAGCGCTCGTTGTGTATTGCTAGGAATTGTTAGCGCCCGCCAAAAACGGCAATGTGTTGAACACCATGCCGAGACGAGCCGGCAGAACCGCGATCAGCCATGGAGAGCCTCTGGTGAGGCCCTGCCACGCCGACGGATGAGGGCAACGCCGGACCGAAAGAGAATCGCCGTGCCGAGGCCGAAGACGGCGTGAAAGCCGATCTCGATCGGCACCATCGCGACATGGAAGCCGCCACCAATGCCGGCACCTCTCAGCGGCAGGACGACGAACCAGTACGCGAGCAGCGGCAGCGCGAAGCCGAAGATGAGCCCACCCGACCACCACGCATGCAGCGCCGTGAACCGCCGCTCGAGAACGGCATAGAGCACGCCCCAGAGCCCGGCCCAGAAGCCCAATGAGAGGCTCCTCGGCACACCCAGAGGCGGCACCGGCGCGAGGCTCCAGGGCAATGTCGGCAGCACGTGCACGGCGTAAAGAATGCTGCCGAACCCGCCCTGGAAGATCAGGTGCGAGAGGAACCCGGCGAGGAAGCCGAGGAAGAGGCGCGTCGAGGTCGAAGGCATGTTGATGTCCTTCCGGGTCAGTACTTGTCGACGTCCGAGACGGCCTGGGCGAAGGCCTGCGGCGCTTCCTGCGGCAGGTTGTGCCCGATGCCGCCGCTGAGGTTCCGGTGCGCGTATCTGCCGGAGAATTTGCCGGCATAGGCGCTCGGCTCCGGATGCGGCGCGCCGTTGGCATCGCCCTCGAGGGTAATGGTGGGCACGGTGATGACGGGTGCAGCGGCGAGCCGCTTTTCCAGCTCGTCATACTTCGCCTCGCCCTCGGCAAGGCCGAGCCGCCAGCGGTAGTTGTGGATCACGATCGCGGCGTGGTCCGCATTGTCGAACGCATCGGCGCTGCGATCGAAGGTGGCGTCGTCGAAGCGCCACTTGGGCGAGGCCAGCTGCCAGATGAGCCTGGCGAATTCGCGCCGGTTCTTCTCGTAGCCGAGGCGGCCGCGTTCGGTAGCGAAATAGAACTGGTACCACCATTGCAGCTCGGCTTTCGGCGGCAGCGGCATCCTGCCGGCCTCCTGGCTGCCGATCAGGTAGCCGCTCACCGAGACCATGGCCTTGACGCGCGCCGGCCACAGCGCGGCCATGATGTTGGCCGTGCGCGCACCCCAGTCGCAGCCGGCGACGACCGCCTTCTGGATCTTGAGCGCGTCCATCAAGGCGACGATATCGGCGGCGATGGCCGACGGCTGGCCGTTGCGGATGGATGCGTCCGAGAGGAAGCGCGTCGTGCCGTAGCCGCGCAGATGCGGCACGATCACGCGGTAGCCGGCCGCTGCCAGCAGCGGCGCGACCTCGACATAGGTGTGGATGTCGTAGGGCCAGCCATGCAGGAGCAAGACGGGCGGACCGTCGGCCGGACCAGCTTCGGCGTAGCCGACATTCAGGACGCCGGCGTCGATCTGCTTCAGCGCGGCAAATGATGTCGCCCCGCCCGACTTTGCCGACTGCGCCCACGCGGCGCCGATCGTGCCGAACCCGGCGGCCGCAGCCACCAGCGCGGCGCCGCCCAGAAATCGGCGGCGTTGCCTGTCGATCGCGTCCGGGGGATTGATATCAGACATGGTCGGACCTCCTCGGGTGGTGTTGCGTGCCGCGGAAAGGCCACGGCACGCTGCGCGTCTGCCTGTCCTGGTGCTGGGAATCGCAGGTCGCTGATACATCCGTCATCCCGAGCGCAGCGAGGGATCTCCCGCATGGGACGCACGCTGCGCACTTCGCAGGAGATCCCTCTCCTGAGCCTGTCGAAGGGGCGCTCGGGATGATAGTCGCGACTCACCTTCCACCGATCGCCGGTACTATATCGACTGGCGCAGGGGCCTGAAGGCGGCCCGGATCTCGGCGCTGAAGAGCCGTGGCTCCTCCCACGCCGGTTGTTGCAGTCGTGCGCATTTGGCGAGTCTCCTGGTTGTCGTGGCCGCCGATGCGGCCCGCGTGCTGGGAGGACATTGGGGCTGCAGGCGGCGAACCGCCCGTTAGGTGTTGTGAGACGTTGTTGGCGCGTGCCGGGGACAGCAACGCACCGACACGCGGCGATGCCCGACGCCGCAGGCCTCAACTACCGCTTCGTGCCGTCGCCTTCTTGTTCGAACCTGACGTCATCGATGGCGATCGAGACCATCAGCAGGTCGCGGATCGGCTGCCGGTCGGACGTCCGTGCATAGGCGCGGCGCTGCGTGGGCAGCCGGATGCCGTTCGCCTCGGTGTAGTCCGAGACGAGCTGGGCCGCCGCGAAGCCGCCGGCGACGGTCACCGTGTAGTCGTGCCGGCGCAGCAGCAGATCCTCGCCGAAGAAGAAGTCCTGGACGAGGCAATGCGTCTCGATCGTGCCCGGAAGGTAGGCACGTAGGACTCGCCACGTCTCTGCCCCTTCCCGCCACGGCTGCGTCTCCTCGACGCGCACGCTGTCCATGGCCAGAAAGAACGGCGTGGTGAGGTAGGTCCAGAGCGCCTCGCCATTGAAGTAAGCGCGATGCAGCGGATCCCAGGGCGTGTTCATCTGATGGCCAGCGAACGAATCACGGGGTGCGTGGCGTTCCGCCACCAGGGTGCCGTCGAGCTTTTCGATGGCGACACGCTCCGGCGTGAACATGGTGCGCTGGTCGGGTGCACCGAACGGCATGACGGAGGCGCGTTCTTCGTGAAGCCAGACGGTCATGCGCCGCGGGGTCGAATCCTGCGGCAGGCCCTTGAGCGCGAACAGGCCGCCGCCGCTGACGATGCTGGCCTCCACCTTTGCGTAGCGTTTCCAGCGGTCAAGGCCACCATGGGCCTCCAGAATGCTCTCCAGCAGCGCGTTCACGGTGCGCCTCCATCCCCGGCCAGACGACGCAGCACCAGCAGGTTGACCACCGTCACCTGAACCGGATCGCCGTTCTGGTTGAGCGTGACCGTGCGGACCTTGATCAGGCCCTGCCCCGGTCGCGATTTCGACGGTCGCACATCCAGGATCTCGCTTTCGACCCGCAGCTCATCGCCTGGCCGGACGGGACTTGGCCACTTGAGCTCGTCCAGGCCCATGCCGACGATGCCGCCGGCGGGCTTGAGCTCGCCCTCGACCAGCAAACGCATCGTCATCGCGGCGGTATGCCAGCCACTCGCCGCCAGGCCGCGAAACACGGTGTCGCGGGCGGCAGACTCGTCGAGATGGAAGGGCTGGGGATCGAATGCCGCCGCGAAGCTTTTGATGCGTGCCGCATCGATAGTCAGCCGTCCCGAGCGGAACGTCTGCCCCGGCGCGAAGTCCTCCAGGTAACGCACACCCGACGATGCGGGCACGGTCTGTTCGATCTCCGGCAGATCTCGCGGCATGGCGTGTCTCCCTTGCCTGCCTGGTTGTCTGCAGCGGAAGGTGATGCAGAAACCCGAAAAATGCCCGCGAGGCGTTGTTAGATGTTGTGAGGGGCGTTAGCGCCACCATGCCCCGAGCCCGCCCGGCGCGCGGGCCGGGCCGACCGTCCCGAATGGGCTGCGGCGCTACCTCAAGCTCGCCAACAGGCGCGCGGCAGATCTCAGGTCCGCCGTTTCCGTGCCTTCGGCGAATTGCACGAATATGGGGTGCAGAAGCGCGCGGGCGCCATTGGCTTCGCCACGCGCTGCCAGAAGCGTCGCATAGTCGACCGCGGTGCGCAGCTCCCACGCCGGCGCGCCCTGGCGGCGGCTCCAGTCCAGCGACTGTTTGAAGCAGCGCGCCGCGTCCGCGTCGTTCGGCGGCGCATCGGCAAGCAGAAGGCAGCCTTTCACGCGCAGCAGGTCGGGCATGTAGACAAGATCGCCGTTCGCCTCGCACAACCTGATGGTGTCGGTCATGAGCGCGACGGCGTCGGTGTGCCGACCCAGAGCGGCGAGCCCTTCGGCGAGCGTTGCGTTGAACGGTGTCGCCAGGAGCTCGTAGCGCGTCGCGTGGAACTGCGCCAGGCAGGACTGCAGGCTTTCCACGCCGCCTTTGGCATCGCCTCGCAGCAGGGCCAGCCTGGCTTTGAAGCCCTGTCCGACGGCCAGATAGGGCGCCAGGGAGTGGCGCTGAGCGTGAGCGACGAACTGGTCGACATGCTTCTGCGCGCCGTCGCGGTCGCCAGTCCAGAACAGGACGGAAATGGCGTAGATCAGGGCGATCGCCAGCGTGACGGGATGATTGCGGCGTTCCGCGTCCCTGACCGTCTGGTGCAACAGTTCCAGGCCCTTGGCCGGGTGGCCCTGCAGCCACAGATTCCGGGCCAGGACGATGCCGGCCAGGGTCTGGCCGTCGAAGCCGAGATAGATCGCGCGCGTCCCTTGCGAGTCCCGGCTGTGCCGCAGCGCCGTCTCGAGCTCGACCTGGGCGGCGCCGAGGTCGCCGAGGAAGTGCATCGAAATTCCGGCAAGAGCGTGGGCCAGCGTCCGGGCCGCCGGATCCTCGACGTCGCTGGCAGCGGCCACGCCCTGCCGCGCGTAGTGCAGGGCATCCCTGAAATGCCCGATCCGCAGATGGAACATGTGCAGCGGGCCCAGGACCTGGAGCCGGTGCAGAGCATCGCCACACGCCTCCGCGATCATCAGGCCGCGGTCCAGGGCCTGCTGCGCCTTCTCACTGCTGGCGTGGATGAACATCAGGGCCATGCCCAGCGCGGACTGAAGGCGCATCTCCTCGGCGCCGCCACGCGTGGCATCGCTCAGCGCCTCGATCGCCCGCGCCGACCAGCGATGGCACTCGGGCAGCAGCGACATCGCCAGGAACACAGGCGCCGCCGCGGCGGCGAGCTCGACACCGATGCCCGTATCGCCGTTCGGCCCGAAACACCACTCCAACGCCGCGCGCACATTGTTGAGGTTGGCCAGCAGCGGCAGGCGTTCCGCCGCAGCCGACAGTGCCGGGGCCATAGCGCCGGCCTGCTTCAGCCAGTCCCGGTAGTAGGTCGCATGGCGCATCGCCAGCTCGGCGAGCTCGGCGCGGTCAATGTCGATGTCGAGCGCGTAGACGCGCGTCGCATCCAGGAGCCGGTAGCGCATCATCGCTCCGGCCGGGCGCGTCGCCAGCATCGACTTGGCGACCAGGCTGTCGATGGCGCCGAAGACGAGCGACTCATGGATGCTGTCGCTCGTCACGACGGCAAGCGCAGCGTCCATCGTGAAATGCCCGACGAACACGGCCAGCCGGCGAAGCACCTTGCTTTCCACCTCGGACAGCAGCGCGTAGCTCCAGTCGAGCGTAGCCTGCAGCGTCTTCTGGCGCGGCGGTGCGGTGCGCTGCCCCGGCCACAGCCGGATCAGGCGCTGGTCGAGAAGGGCCGCCGTCTGCTGCAGGCCATAGGCGCCAACCCGGCCTGCGGCCAGCTCGATCGCCAGCGCCACGCCATCGAGCTTGCGGCAGATGCCGGCCACGACCGCCGCATCCGCATCACTGAAATCCAGCCGGGCGCCGCCCGCCGCCGCCCGCTCGAGGAACACCTGGACCGCCGGGAACGAGCGCACGGAAGCCGCTGTCTGCGCCGGATCGTCGGGCGGACAGGTGAGCGGCTCGAGCTTGTGGACGTGCTCGCCTTCGACCCTCAGCGCCTCGCGGCTGGTGGCCAGGATGTGGACCTGCGGCGCGTCGGCGAAGATGCGTGCCGCCAGCGGCGCCACCGTGTCGATGAGGTGCTCGCAGGTATCGAGCACCAGGAGGATCCGCTTGTCCCGCAGGTAGGTGAGCAGGCTGGGAGTCGCATCGTCGGACCGGACCGGCAGGCCCAGCATGGACGCCACCGCCGTGACGGTCAGATCGGCCGCGATCAGCGTGCCAAGGTCGACGAAGAGAACCGCCCCGTCGAAGGCATCGATCAGGTCGTGCGCGACCGCGACCGCAACGGTGGTCTTGCCGACGCCGCCACTGCCGACGATGGTGACGAACCGCTCCGCCGTCAGCAGGCGCGTGACCGCTTGGACATCATCGGCGCGCCCGACCATGCGGAGCAGCCGGCCTGGCAGATTCGCGTGCGGGAGATAGGCCGCGTCGGCCGCCGGCGCGGCGGGCGTTTCACTGGACCGCGAGACCGGCGCGACGAAGCAATAGCCGCGCCCGGCAAGCGTGGTGATGTAGCGCGCGCCGTTCCTGCCGTCGCCGAGCGCCTTGCGCAGGCGCGCCATGTGAAAGCGCAGGCTGCTTTCTTCCACCGTGACATCGGGCCACACCCGGGCCAGCAGGTCGCGCTTGCTGACGGTTTCGTTGGGGCGTGACGCGAGCGCGATCAGGATATCGAGGGCGCGCGCGCCCAGCTCGACCGGCGCGCCGTCCTTGGTCAGGAGCCTGCCGCGTGCAGACAAGCTGAAAGGGCCGAACGAGATGACGTCCTTGGCCTGCGCCGTCATGCCGCCCTCCTTTCTCCGCCGCGTGCCAGCTCTCTATAGCCCACGCAACGGACCGGCAACATGGCGGTGGCCGCTCCCCCACATCGCTTCCGATCGCGGTCCTGCAGCAGCTCACAGCATCTCACAACACCTAACGGGCGCTGGCTGCCGCCTGTGCCCAGATTGGGACAGCTCGCAGCGCACGACGCGCTGGGCACAACCAGGGATCATGAGGAGAACCACCATGGCCACGACCACGGCAGCGCGTGAGAAGGTGCTGTACACCGCCAAGACCCGCACGACAGGCGGCCGCGACGGCGCCTCGCGCAGCAGCGACGGCCGCCTGGACGTCAAGCTCTCGAGCCCCGGAACGCCGGGCATGGGCACCAACCCGGAGCAGCTTTTCGCGGCCGGCTGGTCAGCCTGCTTCGAAGGCGCCATGGCGGTGGCCGCCCAGAAGAGGAAGATCGCGCTCCCGGCCGACACGGCGATCGAGGCCGAGGTGGATCTCAACATCGCCGACGGCGCGTACTTCCTGCGCGCCCGCCTCAATGTCAGCGTCCCCGGGATCGACCGCGACGTGGCGCAGGCCCTGGTCGACGACGCGCACCTGATCTGCCCCTATTCCAAGGCGACGCGGGGCAATATCGACGTGACCGTCAGGCTGGTCTAGCCGGATCGGCGAAGGAGACTCCCATGGCTCCGGTCGAGACACCCGCGCCGATCAACCGGCGCCGTTTCATCGCGGCGGCCGCCGGGACCTTGGCCGGCGGGCTGGGCATGGCCGCCGACGCGCAGCAGCCCGGGCGGACGCGGCCGGCAGACCTGCCTGTCGAAGGCAGGCTGCCGCCTTTCACCGGCGCCACCGGCTGGATCAACAGCGCTGCGCTGGCGCCGGCAGACCTGCGCGGCAAGGTCGTCCTCGTGCAGTTCTGGACCTACACCTGCATCAACTGGTTGCGGGCCCATCCTTACGTCCGCGCCTGGTCCAAGAAATACCAGGACCAGGGCCTGGTGGTGGTCGGCGTCCATACACCCGAATTCCCGTTCGAAGGCGACATCGACAACGTGCGGCGCGCCGCGCGCGACATGCAGATCGGCTATCCGATCGCGGTCGACAGCGACCACGCGATCTGGCGTGCGTTCGACAACCAGTACTGGCCGGCGTTCTACATCGTCGATGCGCTGGGACGCATCCGCCATCATCAGTTCGGCGAGGGTGGCTACGCGCAGTCGGAGCTGGTCATCCAGCGCCTGCTGGAAGAGGCCGGGGCGCGCGGCATCGCCCGGGAAGCGGTTCCGGTGGCTGGCCGCGGCGCCGAGGCGGCCGCCGATTGGGCCAACCTGAAAAGCCTCGAGACCTACGTGGGCTACGAGCAGGCGGAAAATTTCGCGTCTCCCGGCGGCGCGGTCCTGGGCAGGAGCCGCCACTACACGGTGCCGCCACGCCTGCCCCTCAATCACTGGGCGCTTTCGGGCGATTGGACGATCGAGGGCGGGCTTGCCGCGCTCGATGCGGCCGAGGGGCGGATCTCCTATCGCTTCCACGCCCGCGACCTTCACCTCGTGATGGGCGCGCAAGCCCGGCCCGTCCGCTTCCGCGTCACGATCGACGGCGTGCCGCCGCAGGCGGACCACGGCTCGGACGTCGATGCCGAAGGATGGGGAACGGCTCAGGAGCCGCGCCTCTATCAGCTCGTGCGCCAGTCCGGGGCGATCGCGGACCGGACCTTCGAGATCACGTTCCTCGATGCCGGCATCCGGGCCTATGCCTTCACGTTCGGCTAGCCCAACTTTCCCTACTGGCGAGTAGCGAAGGCAGAAAGTGTAATCGAATCAACGGCGGCTCGTGAAAGGTCTTCACTACATGGCGGGCTCGGGCTGGCGGTCGAGGGCACCGGCGG
>NZ_VDUZ01000036.1 GCF_008039615.1 Vineibacter terrae
CAAAAAATCGGTCTGACGATCAACTTGGCGGAAATTACTCATCACAACCACGCTGGCTCGAGCCAATATCAACCCTCGATAATGAATCTCATTCCAGCTCTCGGCTCAAGTCCGACAGGCTGCTAGGCGCGGTGCCCCGGGTCGGCTACTGTCCATCGCGCATGGCGAGCACCGACACCGCCCGTCCGACGCCGACCACCGCGCCGCGCCGGCGCTGGGGTGGGCTGGGATTCGGCCTCTCGTCGCGGATCCTGGCGCTGGTCGTCCTGGCCGTCATGACGGCCGAGGTGGCGCTGTTCCTGCCCTCGATCGCGCGGTTCCGCCTGACCTGGCTGGAGGAGCGTATCGAGGCGGGGACGCTCGCGACCCTGGCCCTGGACGCCACGCCCGACAACATGATCGACGAGCGTCTGACACGCACGCTGCTCAACCATGCGCGGGTCGATGCGGTCACAGTCATCGAACCCGGCAAGCCCAAGCGTGCCCTGATGCCGCCGGGCCTGCCGCAGGCGGCGGGCACCGTCGAGCTGGTCGATGCCAGCGTCATGGAGCTGATCTGGGATGCGCTGGAGGCCATGGCGCGGTCGGGCAGCTACGAGCTGCGCGTCGGCGGCCGCTCGAATCGCATGCCGGCCTTCCATGTCTATGTCTATCTCGACGAGCTGCCGATGCGGATCGGGATGTATGACTATGCCAAGCGCATCCTGATCCTGTCGATCATGATCGCCGGCTTCACCGCCGGGCTGCTGTATATCGCGCTGCGGTGGCTGATCGTGCGGCCGCTGCAGCACGTGTCGGCGGAGATGATCGCCTTCCGCCGCAATCCCGAGGATGAGGCCACCGCGCGGCCGCCGGTGCAGCGCGACGACGAGATCGGCATCGTCGAGCGCGAGTTCGAGAGCATGCAGCGCGAGCTGCGGGCGGCGCTGCAGCAGAAGACCCGGCTGGCGGAGCTGGGCGCCGCCATGAGCAAGATCAATCATGACCTGCGCAACATGCTGGCGACGACGCAGCTGCTGACCGACAAGCTGGCGCGCAGCAACGATCCCAAGGTGCGCGCGCTGGCGCCCGTGATGTTCGCCTCGATCGATCGCGCGGTGAAGCTGTGCGCCGACACGCTGGAATATGCCCGCGGCCGGCCGACGCCGAAGCGAACCGCATTCGAGCTTGCCGACCTGGTCGACGAGGTCGGAGTACAGCTTCTGGAGCAGGGCGAATCGGCCGACCCCAACCTGTTGCGCGACTGGTGCAACGACGTCGATCCGTCCCTGTCCGTGACCGCCGACCGCACGCTGTTGTTTCGCGCCATCTTCAATCTGGGGCGCAATGCCTTCGAGGCCGGCGCGCGCGGCGTCACCATACGCACCGAGCAGCAGGACGGGCTCGTCGTCGTCGATATGGCCGATGACGGGCCGGGCGTGCCGGCACATATCGAGCCCAGCCTGTTCCGGCCTTTCGCCGCCGGCGGCCGGCCGGGCGGCTCCGGCCTCGGCCTGGCCATCGCCCGCGAGCTGATCCGCGCGCATGGCGGGGAGGTCACGCTGGTGGCCAACGGCACTGCCGGCGCCACGTTCCGCTTCACGCTGCCGCTGAACCCGACCCGAACCTAGGCTCGCCTCGATGAGGCCGCGGTGATCCAGAAAGCCACGGCGATCACCGCCAGGCCGAAGAGCGTCCATACCACCAGGCGGTAGTTGCCGGTCGCCGCCCAGAGCAGCGCCATCAGGAACGGCCCGGCGGCCCGCGCCAGGATGCTGGGTGTCGCCAGCGCGCCGCTGATCGCGCCATAGGCGGCGGCGCCGAACAGCTCGGGCACGATGGTGCCGCGCACGATGGTCACGATGCCGTTGGGCAGCCCGTAGAGGATCGCGAACGCGATCAGCGACGTGCCGCTGGCCGGCAGCATCAGCACCGCCAGGGCGATCGGGTAGAGCACGAACGAGGCCGTGCCGATGACCCGGGTCGACACATAGCGCGACAACCACACGACCAGAAGGCGTCCCGCCACCTGCATCGGGCCGATAATGGCGTAGCCGCCCACGATGGTGGCCATCGGCAGGCCGCCCTCCAGCATCATGGGCACCAGATGGAAGACGACGGCGGTGAAGACCAGGCTCAGGGCCGTGAAGCACACGGCCAGTCCCCAGAAGGCAGGGCGGCGCAGCGCGGCACGCAGCGCCGCGCGATCCTGCGGGGCGTTGCGGGTCCGCTCGGCGGCGGCCACTGGCGGAATCAGGAACCAATGCAGCGCGGCGCAGACCAGGTTGCAGGCCGCCATCACCAGCAGGGCCTGGCGCCAGCCGATATGGTCGACCATGAGCTGGGTGATGGGGACGAACACGGTGCTGGCGAACCCGCCGACCAGGGTCAGCGCCGTGATGGCGCGGCGGAAGTCGCGTGGAAAGGTACGGGTCATGGCCGCGAAGGCTGGCTCATAGAGCGTGCCGGCCATCGCGATGCCGATCAGGGCCCATGTCGCGTAGAAGGCGTGGAGCGCTCCGATCCAGGACCATGCTACCAGCAGCAGCGCGCCGGCCAGCGACGCCGCGGTCATCAGGCCGCGGGCGCCGTTGCGGTCGATCCATACGCCGGCGGCGAAGGCGCAAAGGCCCGACGTCAGCAGGCCGATCGACAATGCGGCGTTGAGATCGGTCCGCGACCAGCCGAGCTCGCGTTCCATCGGCACGACGAGCACGGTGAAGCCGTAGTAGAGCGTGCCCCAGGATATGAGCTGCGCCACCGACATGCCCCACACCAGGGTCCAGGCACGCCGGCCACGCAGCTCGAGGCCGGGAGCCGGTGTCGGTCGCTCGTTCATGCCGGGCGCTGGATTCGAGGACGGCAGCGGTGCCTAGTCCAGCGCCAGCAGCAGCCCCTTCAGGTAAGCCGTCTCCGGCAGGCTGGGGTGCACGGGGTGGTCCATGCCGGCACCGGTTGCGCGCAGCACCCGGGCCTCGCGCCCGGCATCGTGCAGGCCGCGCTTGACCTGCTCGGCGAACAGCGGCGGGTCGACCAGGTGCGAGCACGAGGCCACGAAGAGCAGGCCGCTCTTGACCACGAGCGGCGCCGCCAGCCGGGTCATCTTGCGATAGCCCTGGGCGCCGGGCTTGAGATCCTTGCGGCTCTTCACGAAGGCCGGCGGATCGCAGATCACGATATCGAAGCGTTCGCGCAGCTTGTCGAGACGTGCCAGCTCATCGAATACCTCGGTGCGCGTGACGTGGCAGCGCGCGGCGACGCCGTTCAGCTCGGCCGATTGCCGCGCCAGGTCCAGGGCCGGCTGCGAGCGGTCCACGAGATGCACCTCGGCGGCGCCATTGACGGCGGCGAGCACGCCGAAGCCGCCGGCATAGGCATAGGTGTCCAACACCCGCGCGCCTCCGGCGAAGGCGGCGACCATGGCGCGGTTGTCGCGCTGGTCGAAGAACCACCCGGTCTTCTGGCCACCCGCCGGATCACAGACGAAGCGCGCGCTGTTCTCGATCAGGTCGATCGGGCCCGGCACCTCGCCTTTCACGATGCGGGTCTCGAGCTGCAGGCCCTCCAGCTTACGTGCCGGCGAATCGTTCTTGAGCAGCACGGCCGATGGCGCCACCACCGCATCGAGCGCCGCGAGGATATCGTCCGTCAGGCGGTCCACGCCGGCGGTGTTGGCTTGCATGACGCACACGTCGCCGTAGCGATCGACGATCAGTCCAGGCAGGCCGTCCGCCTCAGCGTGCACGAGCCGATAGTGCGGCACGCCGGCGTAGAGACGCGTGCGCAGCTGCAGCGCCGTTGCCAGGCGATCTTCGATCAGGCTGCGGTCCAGGCGTGCATCGCCGTTGCTGCACACGAGGCGCGCGGCGATCAGCGAGTGCGGGTTGAATGTCGCGACGCCCAGCGCATCGCCACCGGCAGCGCGCAGCACCACGGCTGAGCCCGGAGGCAGCGCCTTGGTCGCCGGCTCCATCAGGATCTCGTTGGAGAAGGCCCATGGATGGCCCTGCCGCAACCGGCGGTCTTCGCCGGCCCGCATCAGGACGCTGGGGTATTTTGACATGAACGACTCCGGCCTGAGGCCGCTCTATTGGCGCGCAGCAAACGCATCGAGGTTCTACTAGCGTGCCCTCATGCGGTTGTCGAAGGCGAAACAGTGCACATCACTGCGCCCTGTCGGCATGCCCGGCGCAGGAGATCGGATGACAGTGAAGATGTCGGCGTGATGATCTGGGGTGATGTCGAAGGTGCATGCAGCCGAGCATCAGTGGTTCCGCGCAGAAGCGCGATGGTTGCTCCTCGGCGCAGCAGCGGCGACGCTTACGGACTGATCGATATGGAACTCGCCGATCAGCGCGCCTGCGACCTGATGTGGAAGGGCAACGCCGGCGGCGCGGCGGTGGGTGCCTGATCCTCAATCACCCACGGCGACGCCGTCGCGACGCGGGTCGGCGCCGCCTTCATAGCCCATGAGCTTTCCCGCGCCATCGTAGCGCGCGCGGATGCCCTGCAGCCCGCCCTGGTGGGATACGATGCGCACCTCATGGCCGCGTGCACGCAGGCCGGCTGCCGTCGCCTCGGCGGTAGGGCCGGCCTCGACCTCGGTCACGCCGTTGAGATTGAGCAGGCGTGGCCCGGCGATCGCCGCCTGCATGGTCTGCGCGGGATCGTGCAGCAGCCGCAGTGTCGCCTGCGCCACGTCGCCGATGATGCGCGGACCGCCGGCCGAGCCGATCGCGAAGAGAAAGCGGCCGTCGCGGTCGAGCGCGATCAGCGGCGTCATCGACGAGCGTGGCCGCTTGCCGGGCTGCACGCGGTTGGCGACCGGCCGGCCGTCGACGGCCGGCAGCAGGCTGAAGTCGGTGAGCTCGTTGTTGAGCAGGAATCCGCCGACCATGCGCCGCGCCCCGAAGCTGGATTCGATGGTCGTGGTGAACGAAACGACGTTGCCCTCACGATCGACGATCGCCATGTGCGTGGTCCCGGCCTCGGGCTTCACCGGCGCCGCGACGGGCGGCAATGCCGGCGTGCCCGGCGGCTGCCCCGCATGCGCCTTGCCCAGCGAGCTGCAAGCGACGATGGCGGCGCGGCGGCCGTCGAGATATCCATCGTCGAGGAGCCCGTCCACCGGCACGGGAACGAAGGCCGGGTCGGCGACCCACCGGTCGCGATCGGCGAAGGCCAGGCGGCCAGCTTCGGCAAGCGCATGTCCCGGCTGCGGCGCGCGCGCGTCCTGGCAGTCGCTGCCGCCCGACGGCGCATCGTCGTAGCGCGGCACCAAGGCCAGGATCTGCAGCACAGCGATGGTGCCCGAGGTCGGCGGACCCATGCCGCAGATGGTCGCACCTGTCAGATCGGTGCCGGCGGCCACGGCGCGACACAGCGGTGTCCTTTCCAGCGGCCGGTAGGCGGCAAGATCCTCCGCCGTCATCGATCCCGGCCGCGGCTCGCGCTGGACGGCGGCGACGATGGCCTCGGCCAGCGCGCCGCGGTAAAGCGCGTCGGCGCCGTCGCTGGCCAGCAGGCGCAGGGTCGCGGCCAACGCCGGATTGCGCATGACCTCGCCCTCCCGGCGCGGCGAGCCGTCGTCATTGAAATAGAGCCCGCGCGCTTGCGGGTCGTTGCGCAGGGCCGGCTCGGTGGCAAGGGCACGCGCCAGCCGCGGCGGCACGGGGAAGCCGTCTTCCGCCAGCTTGATCGCCGGCGCGAAGAGGTCGTGCCACGCCAGCTTGCCGTGACGGCGATGCACCGCCTCGAGCATGCGCATCGCGCCCGGCACGCCCACCGACAGGCCCGAGACCACCGCCAGCGGAAAGGGCATCGGCTTGTCGCCGGCGAGGAACATGGTCGGCTCGGCGCCGGCCGGGGCGGTTTCGCGACCATCCCACGCGGTCACCTGCCGGCTGCGCGCCTCGTAGTGCATCAGGAAGCCGCCACCGCCGATGCCGGAGGCCTGCGGCTCGACCACGCTCAGCACCAGCTGCACGGCGATCGCAGCATCGACCGCCGAGCCGCCGGCACGCAATATGGCCAGCCCGGCGTCGCTAGCCATCGGGTTGGCGCTGGCGACCATGTGCGTCCGGGCGAGCGGCGCCGGCTCACGCGCCAGCGCCGGCAGCGCAACGCCCGCGACGACGGCGATAGCGAGAAGATATCGGCATCGGATCGTGGGCCGGCTGAACGCACCACTGTGGAACACGGTCATGGTCGCTCCTCGAGGGAAGCCGAAGCGTGCGCTGGCTGGGGGATGGACGCAACCAGCACCATGATTGACCCGGCGGCGAGCGGCTGGCAGCGTCCGGCCCCGACATGAGGCTCCCATGCTCCAACCTGGTCCACGCAATCTGATCACCGACGTCGACGGCATTCTGGTCGGCAATGCCGAGGACCACCGCGTGCGCAGCGGCACGACGGTGGTGTTGTGCGAGCAGCCTGCCTGCGCGTCGGTCGACGTGCGCGGCGGCGGGCCGGGCACGCGCGAGACCGACCTGCTCGACCCGTCATGCATGGTCAATACGGTCGATGCGGTGGCGTTGTCGGGCGGCTCCGCTTTCGGCCTGTCGGCGGCGGACGGCGTGATGAAATGGCTGCGCGAGCATGGTCGCGGCGTGCCGGTCGGCCCCATCGCGGTGCCGATCGTGCCGGCGGCCATCCTCTTCGACCTGTTGAACGGTGGTGACAAGGACTGGGCCTGGCCACCCTATCGCGAGCTGGGCCATGCCGCCGCGAATGCGGCGGCGGCGGATTTCGCCCTGGGCAACTCAGGCGCCGGATTGGGCGCGAAGGCCGGCAATCTGAAAGGCGGGCTGGGCAGCGCCTCGGCCGTTGATTCCACGACCGGCCTGCAGGTCGGCGCGCTGGTTGCGGTCAATGCGCGCGGCTTCACGACCATGGGCGACCTGCCCCAGTTCTGGGCCTGGGCCCTGGAGCAGGGCAGCGAGTTCGGCGGCTTGCCGCCGCCGCCGCGCGGCCTGGCGCTGCGCGTGTCGCATCGGCGCGGCGAGCTGTCGCATGAAGCCGAGCCCGCCGCCACCGATCCGCGCGGCAACACGACCATCGCCGTGGTCGCGACCAATGCCGGGCTCGACAAGGCGACGTGCCGGCGGCTGGCGGTGATGGCCCAGGACGGGCTCGCGCGCGCCATCCGGCCGGTGCATACGCCGCAGGATGGCGACTCGGTCTTCGCGCTGGCCACCGGCCGGCTCGGGCGGCCGCTCGATGCGATGGCGATCGGCGAGCTGGGCACGCTCGCCGCCGACTGCCTTGCCCGCGCCGTCGCGCGGGCAGTCTATCACGCCACGACGCTTGGCGCCGCGCATAGCTGGCGCGACACGTTCGGGCGTTAGGAAGCCAAACCATTGGCCATGCGTCGGCGGCTTGTTATGGTCCGCCTTCAGTATCGCCGCACGGGGGCGGCGTTGTCAGGGAGAGGCAGATGAGCGATTTCACCCGCCGGCAGCTGGGCGGACTTCTTGGCGGCGCGAGCGCCTTGGCGCTGCTGGGGGTGGCGCCGGGAGCGCGGGCGCAGGCGCCGGGACGGGCCAAGGACGGCGTGGTCGTGATCGGCATGTCGCTCGAGCCGCCGGTGCTCGACCCCAACCTCAACGCTGCCGCGGCGGTCCGCGAGATCACCTACCAGAACATCTACGAGAGCCTGACGCGGATCGACCGCAAAGGCTCGATCATCCCCGGCCTGGCCGAGAGCTGGACGGTCTCCGAGGACGGCACCCAGTTCGTCTTCAAGCTGCGCGCGGGCGTGAAGTACCATGACGGCGAGCCGTGCGAGGCGGCTGACGTCAAGTTCACCCTGGACCGCCTGTCGGCGCCCGACGCCACGGCGCCCGGCAAGTCGCTCTACACCACGATCAAGGAAGTCGAGGTGGTGGATCCGACCACGGTGCGCGTGACGCTGAAGGGCCCGGACGCCTTCTTCCTCTACAATGTCGGCATCGGCGACGCGGCCATCATGGGCCGCAAGAGCGCCGCCACCAACGGCACCAAGCCGATCGGCACCGGTCCGTTCATGTTCAAGGAGCGCAAGGAAGGCGACTCGGTGGTGCTGGTGAAGGCGCCGACCTATCGCGACCCCGGCGCCATCAAGCTCAACACGCTGATCTTCAAGTTCATCAAGGATTCGGCGGCGCAGCTCAACGCGCTGAAGGCCGGTGACGTCGACACCTTCCCCGGCTTCCAGTCGCCCGAGCAGGTGAACCAGATCAAGGCCGACCCGCGGTTTGCCGTCGTCGTCGGCTCGACCGAAGGCGAGACGATCCTGGCCACCAACAACGCCAAGAAGCCGATGAGCGAGCTGAAGGTGCGCCAAGCGATCGCGCATGCGATCAACCGCGACGACCTGATCGCCGCCGAGAACGGCTTCGCCCTGCCGATCGGCAGCCACTTCCCGCCGCACAACCCGGCCTATGTCGACCTGACGAAGACCTATCCGTTCGACATCGCCAAGGCAAAGAAGCTGCTGGCCGAAGCCGGCTATCCGAACGGCTTCGAGGCCAGCCTCAAGCTGCCGCCGGTGGGCTATGCCCAGCGCTCGGGCGAGATCATCGTCAGCCAGCTCGGCAAGATCGGCATCAAGCTTGCGATCACGCAGCTGCAATGGCCGCAATGGCTGCAGGAAGTGTTCAAGGACCGCAACTACGACTTCACCATCGTGGCCCACACCGAGGCCAACGACCTCGATCGCTATGCCCGCGACGGCTACTACTGGGGCTACGACTCCAAGGCCTTCAAGGACAACTGGGCGGCGGTCGTGAAGGAGGTCGATCCGGCCAAGCGGACCGAGCTGCTGAAGAAGGCGCAGAAGATCATCGCCGACGATGCCGTGAACGGCTTCCTGTACCAGCTCGGCAAGGTCGGCGTCTGGAACAAGAACCTGATCGGCATGTGGGAAGATTCGCCGACGCCATCGATCGACATGACGGGTGTGCACTGGAAGCTCTGAGGCTCGACACTTCTCCCCGCGCAGGCGGGGAGAAGGCCTGAACCATGCTTGATTTTCTTCTTCGCCGCCTGGCTGCCGCGCTGCTGACCCTGGCGCTGGCAAGCATCGTGGTGTTCCTGGTGCTGGAGGTCCTGCCCGGCGATCCGGCGCTGGTGATGCTGGGCACCGAGGCGCGGCCGGATACCCTGGCGGCGCTGCATGCCAAGCTGGGCCTCGATCGGCCGTTGCTCGAACGCTATGTCAGCTGGGTCGGCGGCTTGCTGAGCTTCGACCTGGGCAACAGCTACGCCTACGGCACGCCGGTCTCCAAGCTGATCCTCGACCGCGTCGTGGTCACGCTGCCGCTGGGCGCGCTGGCGCTGTCGTTTTCCGCCTGTGTCGCCATTCCGCTGGGGGTGTTCGCGGCGTCGCGGCGGGGACGGATGTCGGACTGGCTGGTGATGGGATTCGGGCAGGTCGGGATCTCGATCCCGAACTTCTGGTTCGGAATCCTGCTGGCGCTGTTCCTGGCGGTGACACTGAAGCTCTTCCCGGCCGGCGGCTTCCCGGGCTGGGGCACCGACCCGCTGGGCTCGCTGCATGCGCTCATCCTGCCGGCGTTGTCATTGAGCCTGCCTGAGATCGCGATCCTGTCGCGGGTCACGCGCTCGTCGATGCTCGACACGCTGCGCGAGGACTACGTCCGCACTGCCCGCGCCAAGGGCGTCGCCGAGCGCGACGTGCTGATGCGCCACGCCCTGCGCAACGCCCTGATCCCGATCGTCACCATCGCCGGCCTGATCGCGGGCTTCCTGCTGGCCGGCGCCATCATCGTCGAGACCGTCTTCTACCTGCCCGGCGTCGGCAAGCTGGTGTTCGATTCGATCAGCAATCGCGACCTGATCGTGATCAAGAACGTGGTGATCCTGCTGACCGCGCTGGTGCTGCTGGTCAATCTGCTCGTCGACATGGTCTACGTCATCCTCGACCCGCGCCCGAAGGTGAGCGTATGAGCGCCTTCTGGTCGCGCGCGCAGCGCCATGTCGGGTTCCTGATCGGCGCCACGCTGGTGTTGCTGGTGGCGCTGATGGCGCTGGTGTCCCTTTTCTGGACGCCGCATCCCTACGACGATCTGCGCATGGCGCTGAAGCTCAAGCCGCCGGACGGCACGTGGCTGCTGGGCACCGACCACCGTGGGCGCGACGTGCTGTCGCGCATCATGGTGGGCGCACAGACATCGATCACCGTCGGGTTGATCGCGGTGTCGATCGGCATGGCCCTGGGGGTGGGCCTGGGCGCCTGGGCGGCGGCCCGGCGCGGCTGGCTGGACGAGGTCGTGTCGCGGCTCAACGACCTGGTCTTCGCCTTTCCGGCCGTGCTGATGGCGATCCTGATCACGTCGGTGTTCGGCGCCAGCGCCACCAACGCCATCCTCGCCATCGGCATCTTCAACATCCCGGTGTTCGCGCGGGTCACGCGCGGCGCGGCGCTGATGATGTGGGGCCGCGATTTCGTGCGCGCGGCATCGGCGCTGGGGCTGGGGCCGCTCACGATCACCGTGCGCCATGTGCTGCCCAACATCGCCAGCGTCCTGCTGGTGCAGGCCACGATCCAGTTCGCCACTGCGATCCTGGCCGAGGCCGGGCTCAGCTACCTGGGGCTGGGCGCGCAGCCGCCGGTACCGTCATGGGGCCGCATGCTGTACGACGCGCAGACCTATCTCTATGACGCGCCAGGGTTGGCGATCTATCCCGGCCTCGCCATCGCGCTCACGGTGCTGGGCCTCAACATGATGGGCGACGGCTTGCGCGACCTGCTCGATCCCCGCCTGCGCCTGATGCGCGTCGGCTAGGAAATCAGGCGCGGCCGGCGCGCGACGGCGTCAGGGCCAGGAACAGGGCCGCGACAGCGCAGGCGAGCGCGCCGGCCTGCAGCGGACCGAACGGCTCGCCATGCGCGAGGATGCCGCCGGTCATCGCCACCACCGGCACCAGGATCGAGGACAGCGCGCCGACCTCGGCGGGCAGCAGGTCGACGATCCGGAACCAGATCAGCGTGCCGACCGCGGTCGGCACCAGCGACAGGAACGCCACGACGGCCACGACCTTGAGGCTGGGCAGGAACGGCCGCAGATCGGTGAAGAACAGCGCGCCGATGATGATCGGGACGGCGCCGATCACGAGCTGCCAGGCGGTCAGCGCCAGGGGATGCAGGCCGCCCCAGTCGGTGCGCTTGTTGATCAGCGTGCCGGCGGCCCAGCCGATGCCGGCCAGCAGGCTGAAGCCGATGCCCAGCGGCGCCCCGGCCAGGTGCGTCAGGTTGGGCCATGCCAGCAGCGCCACGGCGCCGGCCCCGAACAGCAGCGCCAGCCCGACGCGGCGGGTCAGCGGCTCGCGCAGGAAGGTGACGGAGATCAGGGCGGTCCACAGCGGCATGGTGTAGCCGAGCACGGCGGCCTGCCCCGACGGGATGTAGAGGATGGCTGCCGTGGCGGCCACGTACCACACCGAGATATTGCCCAGCGCCGCCGCCATCAGCGGTCGCCAGCGGCCCGGCGGCACCGCCATCGATATGCCCAGCAGGCGCACGACCAGCATCATCATCAGCCCGGCGCCGCTGACAGCGAAGGCCCGGAAGCTCCAGACCGACAGCTCGCTGAGCACGATGTTGAACATCGGCCAGCTGCCGCCCCACAACAGGGCGAGCAGCGGCAGCATCAGGACGGCGCGGCGCGACGCGGCCATGGCCTAGGCACGGGCCGCAACGGCCCGCGGCGGGATCAGCGCCAGCCAGAGGGCGGCGACCGTGCAGGCCAGCGCCGCGATCTGCAGCGGCCCCATCGGCTCGCCGAACAGCAGCACGCCGGCGATGACCGCCACGACCGGGACCGAGACCGACGACAGGCCGGCGACCTGGGCCGGCAGCAGGTGGACCAGCGTGAACCATGTCGCCGTGCCGATCGACATCGGTACCAGCGCGATATAGAGCGACACGGCGATGGTCAGCGCGCTGGTCTGCGGCCAAGCCCCGTCCAGCACGAAGAACCCGACCACGATCGGTGGCAGGCAGAGCAGCATCTGCCAGGCCGTGAGCGCCAGGCCCATGCCGCCCCAGTCGGTGCGCTTCACGATCACCGTGCCGACCGCCCAGGCCAGCCCGGCCACCAGCCCGGCAGCGAGCCCCAGCGGCGCATCGGCGTAGACCGCGAAATTCGGGACCATCAGCAGCACCACGGCCGTGACGCCCAGCACGATCGCGGCCAGCATGCGCAGCGTGAAGCGCTGGCCCAGGAAGATCGCCGACAACGGCGCCAGCCAGAGCGGCATGGTGTAGGCCAGGATCGACGCCTGGCCTGACGGCAGGTAGAGCACGGACAGCGCCGTGGCCACGTTCCACACCGTCAGGTTGCCGATCGAGGCCCCGAGCAGTGGCCACCACAGCCGGCGCGGCACGGCAAGCGACTCGCCGCGCAGCTTGGCGACGGCGAACAGGGCGGCGGCCGAGACGGCGACGACCAGCGTCCGGAAGCTCCACACCGACAGCTCGCTGAGCGCGACGCGGAACAAGGGCCAGTTGGTGCCCCACAGCAGGGTCAAGAGCACCAGCAGCGCGATCGCCCTGGTCGGCGGTGCGGTGCGATCTGTCATCGTGGTCGCGGGAATGAAGGCCTGTCGTGCGGCGGCGTTTTCTCGTCGGCAGGACCGTAGGGGCGCAGGGCGGCGGCGTCCATCGTGGCAGCCGCATGGCCACCATGCGTGTGGTCGCCTGCATCCATGCCCGCAGGCCGGGAGGAGAGGCCTACGCCGACCGCTCTTCCGGGGCGCCCAGCGAGCAGCCGGCAATGCGCCACGAGCCATCCGGCTGCTGTTCCATGATGTAGAAGGCGGTGACCGCGCCGCCGTCGGGGCCGACGATGTGCACCTTCTGCACGATCTGGCCGTCGACCACGGCGACGGCGCCGAAATGGTAGGCCTGGGGCCGGTAGACCGGGCGATAGCCGCCGCGCACCATCGCCATGAAGTTGTCCACGGTACCGAACATGTGCCGGATGGCGGGTGCCGCATAGGAAAAGGCGGCCTCGCCGTCGTCGCGCCGGAAGGCCGCGATCTGGCTGTCGATCACCGCCTGGATCGCGGCCCGATCGTCCTCGCCGGGCGGATCGGCCGCTTGGGCGACGGTGCCGGCAAGGCTCAACGCCAGCAGGACCCACAGGCTGAGCAGGTTATGGCGGATCACGGCGGCGCTCCTGTCGTCGGCGTCGGCCAGGGTACGCTGCCGGCGCTGCTTGCGGACGTGCGGCCGTGGGCCGGGTGGATCACATGGCGGTGAAGCCCGCTCAGCCGGCCGTCCGCACGGTGCCCAGGCGTCCGACCCTGACCGCATAGCCGAGATTGGCGAGACGGGGACGCTCGGCCGCCAGGAAGCTGTTCTGACGCGCGATCTCGCTGTTGATCTCGGCTGCCAGCCGGCCCTGCGCCATGCGGCCTGTGTCGGCGGTGGGCGCGCCGGCCCGTCCCGGAGCCGTGCTGGATACCGCCGGCCGCGCGACCTCCGTGGCAAGCGCATTGAGCCGGCCGAGATCGGCGGTGATCTTGTCGAGGTGGGTCTGGGCCTCGTTCCAGAGGGTCACCAGCTCAGGGTTGGTCGGGGTCGTGCCGGCCTGGAGCCGGTCGGTGATCAAGCCGATGGCGATGTTGTAGGCCTGGGTCTCGTGCCCGATCGAGGTGCGCAGCGCCTCGAGGCGACTGGATTGCGCTGCGGCCACGCCCGAAGGCGCCGGCGCGGCGCCGGTCCGCGTGGCGGCCGTCCGGCCCGCGGGGGCCGCGTCGCTGCAGGCTGCGAGCGCCAAGGCCGCCAGAAGGGTGGCGGCGAGAGAAATCCGGATCGCCATGAGCGTCGATGCCTCGGCGGGATGTCGGGCGGGGATTGACCGAAGACGGCGCGATGCTCAAAGGAAAAAAGGGCGGAATTGGCCCGCTAAGGGCCGGGCATCCGGCAATGGCGAAAAGTTGGAAGGTCCTGCCCCGGCAGGGCATCGAGCCGCTTGCGTCGGCCGGGCGATTTGAGTAGGTTCCGCGCCTCGCCCGGCACCCACAGGGTCTGCTGGCGTGGTTTGGCTCAGGCGCCCGTAGCTCAACTGGATAGAGCATCTGACTACGGATCAGAAGGTTAGGAGTTCGAATCTTCTCGGGCGCGCCAAACCCTTACGCGTTGAAAAATATAGAAGAATTTAGGACGGCGCGGGGCATCGTTGCCGGTTGGCCTGGGCAAGCGCCCCATCAACGACGCTGAAGCCGCGCCGCCAACCACCGCCTGCGGGGACGATCGCGAACGTCCATGCGTACAGTCTTCAGGTGACGACGAGACACGGCAATGCGCGCCCAGCGACTGACAATCACTTTCATATTTGCATTGATGCTGACATCGGGCTGGTTCGGTTTCCATCTGGCGGAGCGCAGCGCCGATCGGGCGCCTGATCCGTCGCCGCAACGGATCTTCGTGGTGCGGTGACGGCCTGACGCCGGACGGCGGGGCACGGCTAGGTCGCAACCGCAGCCTCCATGTCGGCCTTGTTCGCCTGCGCCCGCCTCGTGGCCAGCTCGCCGACATGGGCGCGCAGCTGCGGATGACGGCTCAGGAATGTCCGGAAGTCGCGCCTGTCGAGCGTGAGGAACCTGCAGAAGTCGACAGCCGTCACATCGGCCGATCGCCGTTCACCGCTCAGCAGCGCCATTTCGCCGAAGAACTCGCCTGGCGCCAGGCGGATCTCGCGGCTGCCGATGGTCACCTGAACCGCGCCTTCCGAGATGAAGTAGGCCGCATCCGGCCGATCGCCCTTGCGGATCACCCGGTCGCCCGGCGACGCCATGCGCGGCTGGAACAGCACCAGCAGCTCCTCGCGCGCTTCGTGATCAAGGTGTCCGAAGATCGGGAAGAGATCGACGAGGTTCTTCATCTGCAGGCTGCGTGCCGCCTCGCGGGCCTCGGTGCGGTCGCGCAGCGCGTTGAGCTGGGCCTGCAGCGCGGCCAGCCGCCGGGCGCCGTAGTTGCGGATCGTCGCGATCATGCTGAGCCGCGGCAGCACGACATCGACGACTGAAAAGCATAGCGGGTTGAGCGTGATCGACAGCAAGGCACCGGCGAGGATCAGGTCGAGGCCTTCCGGCGGCAGCAGCCCGGTGCTCTTGCCCAGCGCCGCCAGGATGAAGGAGAACTCGCCGATCTGCGCCAGGCTCGCGGAGACCGTCAGCGCCGTGGCGATCGGGTAGCCCAGCAGCGCGACGACGGCCAGCGCCGCCAGGGATTTTCCCAGCACGATGATCAGCAGCACCGCGATCACCGCCAGCGGCTCGCGCACCACGATCGACGGGTCGAACAACATGCCGACCGAGACGAAGAACAGGATGGCGAACGCGTCCTGCAGCGGCAGCGAGTTGGCGGCGGCTCGGTGGCTGAAATCGGACTCGGCAAGCACGACGCCGGCAAAGAACGCGCCGAGCGCGAAGGACACCCCGAACAGCGTCGCCGAACCGTAGGCGATTCCCATCGC
The DNA here is from genome assembly GCF_008039615.1 of Vineibacter terrae. Lineage (GTDB taxonomy): Bacteria > Pseudomonadota > Alphaproteobacteria > Reyranellales > Reyranellaceae > Vineibacter > Vineibacter terrae. Next base: position 15,465 of record NZ_VDUZ01000036.1, read on the forward strand.
GATCGCCAGGACGGACAGCGTGAAGAGCTCGCGCGAGCCGGTGCGCGCCACCTGCTTGAGCATCCAGGGCACGACCTTCGGGCCGAGAACCACGGCCAGGGCGACGAAGGCGGCCACCTTCAGCAGCGTCATGGCGAGCGTCATCACCACGCTGCCGCCGGCGGGGGCATGCGGGTCGGGGCGGCCACCCAGCAGCTCGGAGAGCGCGGGCAGCAGCACCAGCGCCACCACGGTCACCAAGTCCTCGACGATCAGCCAGCCGACGGCGATGCGCCCGTTGGGGTGTTCAAGGGCGTTGCGGTCCTCGAGCGCGCGCAGCAGCACGACGGTGCTGGCGACCGACAGGCTGAGACCGAACACGAGGCCGGCGCCCAGGCTCCAGCCCCAGGCCATGGCGAGCCCGGCGCCGAAGGCTGTCGCCAGCGCGATCTGGCCGATCGCGCCGGGGATGGCGATCCAGCGCACGGCCATGAGGTCAGCCATGGAAAAGTGCAGCCCGACACCGAACATCAGCAGGATGACACCCATCTCGGCAAGCTGTCCGGCCAGCGAGACATCGGCGACAAAGCCGGGCGTGAACGGGCCCACGGCAATGCCGGCAACCAGGTAACCAAGCAGTGGGGGGAGGCGGAGCCGATTGGCGATGAAGCCGAAGACGAACGCGAGCACGAACCCCATGGCGACGGTGGCGATCAGCGTGGCTTCGTGATGCATCGGCGTCTTTCGGAACTATGATGGAATGGACTGGGAAAGGCTGCACGCCTCGTGCTTCATTTTCATTAACAGCCTATGCAAGTTTCGGGCAATGCTTGATGTTGGCGGTGCAGCTGGGCTTCGATGGAGATTCCAATGAGCCGCAGGCCACATACCGGGGACAAGCTGAAGGGTTGGGACTGGGATCTCGACAAGGAGGCCATGCTTGCCGTGGAAGTCAGCGAGGACGGCGGCACGGTGATCGTCGGCGGCAGGGCATCCACCGTCGAAAGCTTCCTGGAGCTGCACCGCTGGTCGATCGGAGGATTCTGGGAAGTGAAGTGACCGGTGGTTGGGCGTTAACCGCGGACAGCGCACCGTCGCGTGATTCCTAGACCTGCTAAAGTGAGTCACGATTGTCATACCGAGCGCAGCGAGGGATCTCCCGCGAATGGCGCACCGTGCGCTCTGCCGCAGGAGATCCCTCGCTGCGCTCGGGATGACAGGTGTGTCACCAACCAGTGATTCTAGCGGTCTTCAGGCGCGATCTCCCGGATAAGCATTGCATGTGCCCTGACTTCGGCGAGGCTGAAGGCGAGATGCACCCGCTTGATCGAGGGTGGCCGCTTCGCTACTGAAAGACCCGGCCGCCATTCGGTCGCCGGACGGATCGGGCGTGGCTCGAACCCGCCGCCGCAATTCGGGCAGACGTTGTGCAGCGTGTTGTCGACGCAGTCGACGCAGAACGTGCACTCGTAGGAGCAGATGCGTGCCAGGGGTGATGCCGGCGGCAGGTCCCTGTCGCAGCATTCACAATTGGGCCGCAGATCCAGAGCCATGGCGGATAGCTTCCTGTTGAACGCCGCCAGGATAGCAATCCTGTCCTGCGCGAAAATGCCAAAGAGACCTCAAATCCTGCCACGGCGTAGGGTGGCCTTCGCCGCTGGCGCCGGGCATCGGCGCGCCGGCGTGATGCGCGCCGTGACGCCGAGCAGCGGCGGGGCGCCCGGCGCCGTGGAGCGCACCTCGGCGACGACAAAGCCGTTGGCCTCGAGAGCCAGGGCCAGCTTTCGGCTGATGGCATGGCGCTGCTTTGCGGCAGGCGGCTGGTACACCAGCGTCAGCGTGCCGTCCGCCGTGAGCGCATCGCCGATGACGGCGAGCTCGCGCGCCGCGTCGATCCAGAACAGGTTGACGTTCACGGCGAAAGCCTTGTTGAAGCTGGCGCTTTCGAAGCGCGCCGCGGCCAGCTCGGTCGCCTGGAATGCGGCCCTGCCGGATGCGATGTGATCCCGATTCCTGGCCTTGGCCGCAGCGATGGCCGTGGACGATCGGTCGATGGCCGTGATCGTGCCGTGCGTCAGCCGATCACAAATCAGCGAGACGGTCACGCCGGGACCGCAGCCGATCTCGAGAAGCCGGTCGGTCGGCGCGATATCGAGGCGTTCGGTCGCCCAGATGAGGCGTTGCGGGACCGTTCGCGCCAGCGCAGTCTTGCGATCTTTCGCGGCGGCGCCTCGTCGAGGCTTTGTCGATTGCGCGATCATCGGCCCGGATCATGCACCGGCCACGCTGCGGCGTCATCGTTCAGGAGCAGCACCATGACGACCGTCGCAGATCAGTTCGCCGAGACCCTCGCGGCCGCCGGCATCAAGCGCATCTACGGCATCGTCGGCGACAGCCTCAATGGCCTGACCGACGCGCTGCGCCGTCAAGGCAGGATCGACTGGATCCATGTCCGCCATGAGGAGGCGGCGGCGTTCGCGGCCGGGGCCGAGGCGCACCTCACGGGCGCGCTGGCCGTGTGTGCCGGCAGCTGCGGTCCGGGCAACCTGCATCTCATCAACGGCCTCTTCGACTGCCACCGCTCGCGGCTGCCGGTGCTGGCCATTGCGGCCCATATTCCGTCGGCCGAGATCGGCTCCGGATATTTCCAGGAGACACACCCGGAAACGCTGTTCAGGGAATGCAGCCACTACTGCGAGCTCGTCTCCAGCGCCGGCCAGATGCCGCGCAGCCTGCATATCGCGCTGCGCACGGCGATCGGTCAGCGGGGCGTGTCGGTGATCGTGATACCCGGCGACGTCGCGCTGCAGCCGGCAGCGCCGGCGGCGCCGCCGGCGACCATCGACCTCGCGCCGCCGCGGCCCGTGGTCGTGCCCAAGGCGAACGACATCCAGGCGCTTGCCGACCTGCTGAACGGCGCCGGCCGGGTGACGATCCTGGGCGGATCGGGATGTGCCGGCGCACACGAGCAGCTGCTGGCGCTGGGCGCACGGCTGAAGGCGCCGATGGTCCATGCCCTCAAGGGCAAGGAGCACGTGGAATGGGGCAATCCCTACGATGTCGGCATGACCGGGCTGATCGGCTTCTCGTCCGGCTACTACGCCATGAACGACTGCGACATGCTGTTGATGCTGGGCACGGACTTTCCCTATCGCCAGTTCTACCCGCAAGGCTCGGCGCGCATTGCGCAGGTCGACATCCGGCCCGAGCAGCTTGGCCGGCGGGCGCCGATCCATCTCGGGCTTGTCGGCGATGTCGGCACCACGCTCGACGCTCTGCTGCCGCGCCTGGAGGAGAAGCACGATCGCCGGCATCTCGACCAGGCCCTGGAGCACTATCGCCGGGCGCGGCGGGGCCTTGACGATCTGGCGGTGGGCACGCCCGGCAAGAAGCTGGTCCATCCGCAGCAGGTCGCCAAGGCGCTCAGCGATCTCGCGGCCGAGGATGCGGTGTTCACCTGCGATGTCGGCCTGCCGACCGTGTGGGCCGCCCGCTATCTGGCGATGAACGGCAAGAGGCGGCTGCTGGGCTCATTCTGGCACGGCTCGATGGCCAATGCGATGGCCCAGGCGCTGGGCGCGCAGGCCGCCTTTCCGCAGCGCCAGGTGATCTCCCTCAGCGGCGATGGCGGGTTCACCATGCTGATGGGCGATTTCCTCAGCCTGGCCCAGCTCGGCTTGCCGGTGAAGGTCGTGGTGTTCAACAACGGCGCGCTCGGCTTCATCGAGCTCGAGCAGAAGTCGACCGGGTTCCTCAACACCGGCACCGAGTTGAAGAATCCCGATTTCGCCAGCATGGCGGAGGCGGTGGGGATCCGCGGCATCCGGATCGAGGATGCTGCGGACGTCGAGCCCGGCATCAAGGCAGCGCTCGCCCATCCCGGTCCGGTGCTGGTCGATGCCGTGGTGAACCGCCAGGAGCTTGCGATCCCGCCCAAGGTCACCATGGACATGGCCAAGGGCTTCACCCTCTACATGGTCAAGGCCGTGATGAACGGCCGGGCCGATGACGTGCTCGACCTGGCGCGCAGCAATCTCTGGCGCTGAGCTGGCCGGGCTCAGCCGGCCCGTCGCGCGCGCGTCTTGCTTTTCGGCGGCGCCGGCGGCTTGGCGGTGGCGTTGCCCAGCGGCGGCAGGCGCTCGATCAGCGCCATCGCGGCGGCCGGCGCCTTGGGCTTGAAGCCGTTGATCATGTAGACGAAGACGTCGCGGGCAGCCGGCGCCTTCTTCTGCGGCTCGCCGATCAGGCCGAGATCGGCGGGCGTGCCGCCGCTCGACCAGGTCCGGGCCCGCTCGGCCCACAGGTCCAGCGCCTTGGCGGCATATCCGGTCTCGATATCTTCCGACGACCGCTGCAGCCGGGCATAGACGAACGGCGCCGTGACGTCGGGGATCTCGGGGAAGCTTTCCTTGTCCGTGAGGACCACGGCCACGTCGTAGGCGCGCAGCAGGGCGATGAACGCCGGCACGCGGAAGCTGTCGTGGCGGACCTCGACCACGTGGCGCACGGTGCGGCCGTCGATGCTGCGCGGCAGCAGCTTCAGGAAGGCCTCGAAGTCGTCAGGGTCGAACTGCTTGGAGGGCAGGAACTGCCAGTTGATCGGCCCCAGCTTCTCCTTCAGCTCCATCACGCCGCTGGCGAAGAAGCGCTCGATGGAGGACCCCGCCTCGGCCAGCACGCGACGGTTGGTCGTGAAGCGCGTGCCCTTCAGCGAGAACACGAAGCCGTCGGGTGTCTCTTCACGCCAGCGCGCGAAGCTTTCCGGCTTCTGCGATCTGTAGTAGGTGCCGTTGATCTCGATCGAGGTCAGGTGCTGGCTGGCGTACTCCAGCTCCCGCTTCTGCGGCAGGCCCTCCGGATAGAAGACGCCACGCCACGGCTCGAACGTCCAGCCGCCGATGCCGACCCGGACCGCTCCCGCGGCTTGCAGTTTGGTGCTCGCGCTCGGCATAGGCTCCGTCTTCCCGCAGCTGCGCAACGGGGCGCAGCGTCACCGGCTTGGGTCCGTCCGTCAACACGGATTCGTCGCTACGCCGTCCACCAGAAGCGCACGACGTGGAAGAAGATCGGGGCTGCGAAAATCACCGAGTCCAGCCGGTCGAGCATGCCGCCATGGCCCTCGATCATATGGCCCCAGTCCTTGACGCCAAGATCGCGCTTGATGGCCGACATCACCAGGCCACCGAAGAAGCCCATGAGGTTGATCAGCAGCGCGATGCCGAAGGCATGCAGCGGCGAGAAGGGCGTGATCCACCACAGCGCCGCGCCCAGCACCGAGGCGCTCAGCACGCCGCCGACAAACCCTTCCACGGTCTTGGACGGCGACAGCAGGGGCGCGATCTTGTGGCGGCCGAACAGCTTGCCCCAGACATATTGCAGCACGTCGCTCGACTGCACCACCAGCACCAGGAAGGCGATCAGCAGCAGCTGGCGGCCGTCATAGCCCGGGATGTCCAGCGTCATCAGCGCCGGCACGTGCGAGACGCAGAACACGCAGACCATCAACCCCCATTGCACCTCGGCGATGCGGGTCAGGAAGTTCTTGGTGTCGGCGCGCAGCGCGGCGACGATCGGCATCACCAGGAAGGCGTAGACCGGGATGAAGATCGAGTAGAGGCCGTACCAGTCGATGCCGATCAGCACATACTGCGCCGGCAGCACGATGAAGAAGGCGCCGGCGATGGCGATGTGGTCGCCGCGCCGCGTGCGCATCAGCGTCAGGAACTCGCGCAGCGCCAGGAACGAGGCCAGCGCGAACAGCACGATGACCCCGGTCTTGCCGAACACGAAGGCGACGGCGATCAGCGCCACCATCACCCACCACGCCTTGATGCGTGCGTTGAGGTTCGCGATACCCGGGCTCTCGCCCCGGGCGCGGCGGGCCAGGACGAAGCCCACAAGCGAGGCGATCACCAGCAGCCCGCCGATGCCCGCGAACAGGGCCAGTGTCTGCTCGTGCGTGGTCATGGCTCGGACTCTCCGTTCCCCTGCGGGCTGGCCAGCGCCAGCAGCGCGCCTCGGGCGCGCGCGATGAAGGCCGTCTTGTCCTCGTCCTGCGCCACCTTCAGCGGGGCGCCGAAGGTCAAGGTGCAGAGCAGGGGAATGGGCAGGATCTCGCCCTTGGGCAGCACGCGGCTGATATTGGCGATCCAAACCGGCACGCACTCGATGTCGGGCCGCGCCTTGGCCAGCCAGTACAGGCCGCTGCGGAATGGCAGCAGGATCTCGTCGCCGGTGTTGCGCGTGCCCTCGGGGAAGACGATCAGCGAGGCGCCGCCGTCCAGCGCCGCGCACATCAGTTCCTGCGCTTGCCGGGCGTCGCCGCCGCGCGGGATCGCCACGGCCCGGAACACCCGCTCGCCGATGAAGCGGCGCGATGCGGATTGCTGCCAGTAGTCGGCGCCGGCGACGGGCCGCGTCATGGCGCGCAGGCCTGGCGGCAACGACGTCCAGATCAGCACGAAGTCGCCATGGCTCGAATGGTTGGCGAAATAGATGCGCTGCACCGGCTCGGGCTGGCAGCCCAGCCAGTTGGTGCGCACGCCCGTCACCAGCCGCGCAAAGACCGTGATGACGCTGGCCGCGAGTCGTTCGATCATGCGATCAGCCCCTCACCACGACGAGAATCCAGCCGCTGACGCCGATGACGACGAGTTGCGCCACGGCCATCGTGGCCTGACGGCGCAGCAGCCCCATCGCCCCGCGCACGCGGGCGGCGACCGGACGTCCGGCCTTGTCCGCCGGCATCAGTCCAAGCGCGCCCATGGCCCCGTCGAAGCTGGCTGTTGTCATGCTGCCGCCTGCTTCGCCTCGCGCCAGCTGCTCAAAAATCCGCGCATCGAAGGCGACGCGCAGGGCAAGCCATAGCTCCGCCAGCCCAATGACGACCGCCAATGTCGCCGTCGCCAGCGCCGGCAGCGGTCGCGGATGCAGGAGCGCCAGGCTCGGCAGCGCCAGCACGCTGGCCACGGTGAGCGCCGCCGACAGGCGATGCACCGTCGCGCCCTGGGACAGCAGATGCGCGGCGACGGCGGCAGTCGCCCGGTCGTCCGCAGTGGGATCGCTCATGGCGCCTTGCCGGCGGCGAGGGGCGCGGAAGCGGCAGCCTCGCTCAGGGTGCGGGCAAGCGATGCAGCGTCGAGCGCGATACGGGGGCGGGCAGCGCGGATCATGGCCAGCGCCTGGGCAGTGTCGATGGCACGACCGCTGCGCACGAGCCAGGCCGCGATCGCCGCGGCGCTGCGGCCATAGCCCAGCGCGCAGGTGACGAGCACGGGTCCATCACGGCGCAGAGCCTCGATCGTGTCGGCCGCGCGCTGCAAGGTCGTTGCGTCGAGCGGCACAAGGTCCAGCGCCGGGCAGGCGCGGTAGGCCGGCATGCCGCGCGGGCCGGGCAGTTCGGCGCTGAGGTCGAGAATCGCCCGCACCGGCAGCGCCCTGGCCTGCCGTGTCGTGGGCACGCGACCGATCCAAACGCCGTCGGCGACATGGTCGGGGGCCGGGTGCCGGCGGGTCCACAGGCGCGAATTGATCCAGGCGCCGATCAGGTACGGCAGCAGCAATGCCCAGGCGGCCAGGCTCAGCTGGCCATCGGCGCCCTTCTGGAAGCCGTCGGCGCCGATGATGCCGTAGAAGGCGGCCACCATGCCCAGCGCCACCGCGGCCCACAGGAGCCACAGCCATGCCCCGCCCAGGCCGAACGCGAGGGCGGCGCAGAAACCGGCGCCGCCGGCGTAGATCGCCGCCAGCCGCCGCCGGGCCGGATCCGGCGTCCAGGCGAGCGACAGCAGCGGCGATCTGCGCCCGAGCGGCCACAGCCACAGCGTCAGGAAGCCCAGCAACGCCCCGGTCGGGATATCGATGAAATGGTGCTGGTAGGTCGTGAGCACCGAAAGCCCGATCGACACGAACCACAGGCGCAGAACCCAGCGCCACAACGGCGTGGCGTGGCGGGCATAGAATTCCAGCAGGATCACGGTCAGGGCGATGTGCAGCGACGGCGCCTGGTTGAACGGCTTGTCGAAGGCACCCAGCGAGGCGAACAGGAAACCGGCAGCGCCGGTGGTCTCCGGCCGGTCGAACGTGAAGCGCAACGGAAACAGCAGGAAGCAGGACACCGCGATCATCTGCGCGGTCAGCAGGCGGCGGACATGCGTGTCGAGCTCGGCCCTTGTGGCGCAGACGAACAGCGACAGGCCGTAGAAGGCGTTGATCGACCAATAGGGGAAGATGGTCCAGTCGACGAACGGGATGTGCCGTTCCCAGCCGAACACCACGCTGCCCACGTCGCTGCGCTGCGCCGCGAGCCAGTTGGCGAGCCCGTAGGTGGCGTAGAAGAAGACCGCCAGCATGGCCAGCCATGCCGTCGCCCGCTTCCAGGGCCGCCCCGGCTCATTCTCGAGGGGCGCCACTGCGTTGTGCATCGGCGCCATCACGTGCCCTCGATCCGCTGCGCCAGCGACACCGTGAAGATGCCCCATTCGTCGACGCGCTGGTCGAGCTTGCGGAAGCCGGCGGCGGCGACAAGCTGGTCCATCTCCTCCTGCGTGCGGCGGCGCATGACCCAGGCCGCGCCGCCGCGATGGCTGGTGAGCGCGCGCGCGATCAGCTCGAGCTGCGGATGCCAGGGCTGGCCGGTATAGACGAGGTAGCCGCCCGGCGGCACGGCTGCGGCCATGCCCTCCAGCGACCGTTTGACCAGGCCGTTGTCGGGGAACAACTCGTAGAGGCCGGACACGATGCCCAGGGTCGGGCGCGGCTCGACCCTGGCCAGATCGTCGCGGTCGAACGCGTCGCCTTTCACGAAGCGCGCAATGTCGATCAGGTCCTTCTCGACGATGAGGCGGCCACCGCTCTCGACATTCAAGTCGCTGTAGTCGCGCAGCAGGATCGAGTCGGGCCGGTCCCGGCCTTGCGCCTCCAGCGCCTCAAGGACGTAGCGTCCGTGGCCGGCGGCGATATCCATGATCCGCACCTTCTGGCCGCCGTCGCGCAGCCGCTTCATGGCGCTGCGGATCAGCTCCTCGACATGCAGCTTGCGCTGGCGGATGCCGCGCCAGCCGATCGAGTCGAGATAGGCCCGGTCGATCAGGCGGCCCACCGACCCGACGCCTTCGGCCGTGTTGCGATAGACGTAGTCGAGCGTCGAGCCTGAATCGAAGCCGGTCTTGTGGCCAAGGCCGATGCCGCGCGAGAACCAGCCGCCGATCTTCATCGAGGCGCGGGTCATCGCCCAGTACAGACCGCGCGCCGAGAAGAACGGCAGCGGCGTGGTGAGCGCATCGGCCTCGTCGCGGGTGTAGCCCCAGCGGTGCGCATCGAGCAGCGTCGGACGCTGCAGCGGCTCGGCAAAGCGTTCGTTGATGAAGCGCCTTGCATGCGCGACGGCGACCGGGCGTCCCAGCTCGCCCAGCGTGTCATGATAGAAGCCGGCCAGCACGTGGCGTTCCTTGTGCGGCGTGCCCAGCCGCTCATAGAACAGATGCTGCGGCGTGTGATGCACCACCCAGTCGGCGCCCGAGATCAGCAGCTGGGTCGGGATGGTGATGGCGCGCGCGTCGGCCACCACGCGGTCGGCGGCATCGTAGAGCCCGGTCAGGATGTTGACCGAGATGGCGCGCGTGATCAGCGGATCGGAGTCATAGGACGCGATGCGCTCGGGGTCATGGGTCAGGAACTTCGCCTTGACGTAGCTGTTGACGAACCGGCCGGGCTTGACGCGCTCCAGCACCGCCAGGCCATGCCGCGCGAACGGCACGTAGAGCTTCACCTTGAAGGCCGGTGACGCCAGCACCAGGCAGCGCACCTTGGGGGCATAGTCATGGGCCCAGGTTGCCACCAGCACGGCGCCGACGCTCTGCGCCACCACCGCCATGTCCTCGGACGCGATGCCGTAGGTGGCGGTGATGTGATCGACGAAGGTCTGCACATCGCGCACCGAGGTGCCGAAGCTGGGGCTGAAGCCGCGCACGCCGGGCGACCGTCCGTGGCCGCGCGCATCCCAGGCGAAGAAGGCGAAATCGGCCAGGTCGAGCTCCTCGACGAGGTGCGCCATCCGCCCGGAATGCTCATGCCCGCGATGGAACAGCACGACGGCGCCGCGCGGCGTGCCGGCCGCCGGCCAGTACCGGTAGAACAGCTCCACGCCGTCATGCGTGGTGAAGGTCTTCTCTTCGGCAGTGCGCATGCAAACCCCGTCGCCGCGTGGGCGTTATGAGCTGATCTCGGCCAGACCGCGGCGCACGCGGTTGACGATGTTCAGCGCGATCAGCGCCGCCACCAGCGGCAGCAGCCATGCCAGCCACCCCGGCAGGTCGCCGCCGATGCCGATCCATAGTCCGAGCGCGCCGAAGACGAACGCGCGGTCGCTCTTGCCCATCGGCCCGTCATAGCGTCGCGTCGCGCCGACCATGACGCCCAGCACGCCGGCAAGCTCGCTCAGCGTCGCCAGGAAGACGACCAACGCTGCGCTCGCCGGGGTGAAGGGTGCCATTGCCGCGACGGGCAGGTAGAGTGCGGCGTCGGAGATGACGTCGCAGAGCTCGTTGAGGTAGGCGCCCAGCGCGCTTTTCTGGTTGAACTCGCGCGCCAGCATGCCGTCCAGCGCATTGAGCGCCATGCGCAGGAAGAGCCACGCGGGCAGGAGCAGGAACGGCCAGCGGGCAGGGGCGCAGGCTGCCACGATGATGCCGACCCCCACCGACCCCGCCGCCGCCGCCAGCGTCACCTGGTTTGCCGTGACCCCGGCGCGTGCCAGGGAGCCGGCCAATGGCCGCAGCAATGCCTGGAAGCGTGGCTTGAGATCGTAGAGCGTGATCACGGGCAGCTCATCTTTCGTATTCGTGACGCAGGCGTCATTTATGAGTAATCACTCACTATCACGGACTTTGGAAGCCGTCAACCTGCGCTTTCAAGCGCGGTGCCGGCGGCGGTGTTAGCTACGGGCAAGGGGTTTCCGCACGATTGCGCGGCCGTATCCGGTTGGTTTCGTGGGTTGCTTGGATAGGCGATGACGCGCAGGCGATGTAGGACATGCTGATTCCTGTGCCTCCGGTCAGCGCATCGCGGACAACACCCACACCCTGCCACGAAGTCGAAGAAGGAACGAGCCCCATGCCCGATATCAGTCGCGTCTGCCTTGTCACCGGGGCGTCGTCCGGCATCGGTGCTGCCACCTGCCGGGCGCTGGCAGCGTCCGGTGTCGGCATCGCCGTCCATGGGCGCCGGAACCTGGACGGCGCCCGCCGGGTGGCGGGCGAGATCGAGGCCGCGGGCGGGGCGGCGCTGGTGGTGGAAGGTGACCTCTCGGTCGCCGATGTCGCCGCCGCGATCGTCGCGGCGACGACAGATCGCTTCGGGCGACTGGATGTGCTGGTCAGCAACGCCGGCTTCGCCGACCGGCGGCCGATCGGCGAGCTCGACCGGCCGGGATACGATGCGTCGATGGCGGCGATGCAGAACGCCTTCTTCGATCTGATCCTGGCGGCACGGCCCTGGCTGGAGAAGGCGCGCGACGGCCGTGTCGTGGCGGTGTCGTCGTTCGTGGCGCATGCCATGGGGTTCGGGCTGCCGGTGTTCCCGGCGACCGCGGCGGCCAAGGCAGGCATCGAGGCCATGGCCAAGGCCTTCGCCGTGCAAATGGCACCCTATGGCGTGAGCGTGAACTGCGTCGCCCCCGGCTTTGTCGAGAAGGATCCCGGAATGCACACGGCGCTGACGCCAGGCCGCAAGGCCGAATGGGAACGGGCAATACCCATCGGCCGTTTCGCCAAGCCGGCCGAGGTCGCCGCCGCTATCGCCTTCCTGTGCTCGCCGGTCGCGGGCTACATCACGGGCCAGGTCATCCACGTCGATGGCGGCGTCACGCTCTGACGCCGCTCGCCCGGCGGCGCCGGGGCACATCGCGCGGCGCCGACGCGTCACTTCGGCTTGATGCCCTTCTGGTGGGCGGCGATCGCATCCTTGAGCATGCGATGCTCCTTGCAGCCGAAGATGCAGAGCTGATCCAGGCGCGCAAGGTGCTGCCGCGCCTGCGCCACGTCATCGAGCATCAGGTAGGCCTCGCCGATATATTCGTGGGCGCCGATATGCTTGGGGTCGATCGTCAGGGCCTGCTGGTAGTATTGCAGCGAGCCTCGCGGATCGCCCGATTTGCGCGTCGCGAAGCCCAGCAGGTTGAAGGCGTTGGCATTCCGGGGGTCGCTGGCGACCGCGCGGCGCAACGCCTCGATCGCGCGCGGAAAATCGCCTTTCTCGACCGCGGCCTTGCCGATGTCGTAGTCCGCATTGGCGGCGGGCCTGGCGGCCGGCTCGGACTCGGTGCCGGCGGCGGCGACGGGCCTTGTGGCGGCGATGGCGAGCAGCGCGGCGAGCGCAGCGCAGACGGTACGACGCATGATGTCCCCCGAAAATGACGGTGGCTTATGACCATGATGCCGGCAGCCGGCTGGCGGTGGTCACGGCCCGCACGGCCATGCGCCGCTCCCGGCCGCGGACCTCGACGTCGTGGCGCTGCCAGCCCAGCAGGGTGACGCCACCGATGTCGAGCAGCTCCTGCGAGACGATCAGCTCGCAGCCCAGCTCCTTGGCGACATTCTCCAGCCGGCTCGCCGTGTTCACGGTGTCGCCGATGGCGGTGAGGCTGACCGCCCGGCCATGGCCCATCTCGCCGACGATGGCCGGGCCGGCGTGGATGCCAAGGCCGATGCGCAGCGGCCGATCGAGCTCGCCGGTCAGGGTGTCGTTGAGCAGCTCCAGAGCGATGGATATGCGCCGCGCGGCGTCCAGCGCCTGGCGGGCCGCGGTGGCGCTGTCGCTGCGCAGGCCGAACACGGCCATCACGCCGTCGCCGATGAACTTGTCGACATGCCCGCCGGCGGCCTGGACCGCATCGCCCATCGACCGGAAATAGCGGTTGAGGATGAACACGATGTCGAACGGCAGGCGCTTCTCGGAGATCGACGTGAAGTCGCGCAGATCGGCAAACAGCACCGCCACCACCCGCTCCGTGCCGTGGGCCGACATGTCGCCGCGCAGCACGTCTCGGGTATCGGCGGCCGGCGGCAGCATCGGCGTGACCGTGTAGATGCCCGGCGGCGGTCGCGTCTGGCATGCAAGCCGCACGCCCTGGGGGGCGCCGATCCGCTGCAGCACCCGGGCTTCCTCGGCGCTGGCTGGCGGCAGGCGCTCGCCATCGGGACCGGCGATGCGCACACGGCAGGTCGAGCAGCGGCCGCGGCCGCCGCATACCGAAGCGTGCGGGATGCCCACGACGCGGCTCATCTCCAGCAGGCTCAGCCCGGCAGGCAGCGAGACGAAACGCCCTTCGGGGTATTCGAGGCGCACCGAGCCCTTGCGGTGCTCCCACCAAGCGCGCAGCGGCCGGGCTGCGAGCACGAGGGCGATGAGGATGATCACCGTGGCGATCAGGATATCCGACAGCGCGCGCAGGCGGTCGATCGCGTCCTTGTCGGGCGGCGCGTTGAGGGCCCGCGCGAGCGCCATCAACCTGTCGGTGTCCTGGAAGATGTCGGCCGCCTCGCGCAGCGCCACGGCCACCCCGCAGACCGCAAGCGTCGGCACCATCAGCGCCGCAGCGTAGAACAGGGCGATGAACCGCCGGTACCAGGGCTTCAGGCGCAGCCAGAAGTGCAGGCCGATGCAGCCATGGATCCAGACGATCAGGATCAAGCCGAACTGCCGGGCGCCGTTCCACGGGTCGGCCACCATGGGCCACAGGACCCAGAAATAGGCCGTGGTGACGCCGTCGATCTCATGCGCGCCCCGCACCATGACGAAATGGCCCAGCCCGATCGGCAGGATGCACAGGCCGAGCGCCAGCTGGATCCACTCCCATCGCGACAGGCGCAGCCGTCGCCGCCTGAACACCGACCACAGCACCAGGCCGAAATGCGTCAGGATGGCGAGCGCCAGGATGCCCGTGCCCACGGGATTGCGCCAAACCGCGGCGAAGACCGTCAGGCCGGCATCGGCGGCGGCGATCGAGAACAGGCCAAGCGCGTGGTTCAGCAGATGTGTCGTCACGAAGACGAACAGCGTGATCCCGGAGATCAGGCGCAGGCGCTGCGGCATGGCGCGATCCTGGCCTGTCCTGCGGCATGTGGCGGCGCGATGACGCGCGCTGCCATGGCGGACCGGCCTGGGTGCAGAGAATACGGAGGCATTGTGCCGTGCTTGGCTTTCATTGTGTGCCTGTCGGGCCACGAAGCCTTAACACCACCGGCGGCATTGCCTTCCATCGGCCCTACATCTTGCCGATCACCTTCAGCACCGCCTCCGGCGGACGGCCGATGGCGGCCTTGTCGGCAGCGACGACCACGGGGCGCTGCAGAAGGACCGGATGCGCGGCGATCAGCTCGACAACGTCCTTGCGGGTCAGCGTCGCGGCCTTCTTGCCCGTCGCCTTGAACTCGGCCTCGCCGTCGCGCAGCAGGGCCCGCGGCTCGCCGCCCAGCAGGTCGAGCAGGGTCTCGATTTCCCGCCGGCTCGGCGGCTGCTTGAGGTACTCCCGGATCGCCGGCTCGACGCCATGCTCCTGCAGCAAAGCCAAGGTCTCACGCGATTTGCTGCAGCGTGGGTTGTGCCAGATCGTGATGGCTGTCTTTGCCGTGGCGGGCATCCGCCGTCTCCCCTCAAGCATCGTCGTGGCGGCAGAGTAGGATGGTGCCTGGCCGCGCGCTAGGCCGGCGCCGGGGTGACGACGGTTTTACCGCCGGCCGGGTCCGCGGCCCGCGACGGTGCCGCCGCCAGCGTCGCGGCGTCGGCGATGGCGTAGACGACGAGCTTGCCACGCCGCCCGCGCACGTCGATCTCGTGGCGTGGCACGTCGTCCAGCATCACGCCGGCCCGCTCGAGCAGGTCGTGCGAGACGACCAGCTCGCAGGCGAGTTCCTTGGTCATGCTCTCCAGGCGGCTCGCGGTGTTGACCATGTCGCCGATCGCCGTCAGCGACAGGGCCTGGCCATAACCCATTTCGCCGACGATCGCGGGTCCGGCATGCACACCGATGCCGATCCGCAGACGCAGGTCCAGGTCGGCGCTCAGCGTGTCGTTCAGGTCCTTCAGCGCCAGCGACATGCGGCGTGCCGCGTCGAGCGCCTGCTGTGCCGCCCGTTGCGGGTCGCCGTCGATGCCGAACAGGGCCATCACGCCGTCGCCGATGAACTTGTCGACATGGCCGCCGGCGCTCTCGATGGCGCCACCCATGGCGCGGAAATAGCGATTGACCACGAACACCACGTCGAACGGGAGCCGTCCCTCGGACAGCGCGGTGAAGCCGCGGATGTCGGCGAAGAGCACGGCGATGAAGCGTTCGCTGCCATGGCCCGACGAGCGTCGCCAGGCGTCGCTGGGGCCGACCGACGGGCTCATCAGCGGCGTGACGTGGTAATCTCCCGCCGGCGGATGGATCTGGCATGCCAGCCGCACGTTGGGCGGTGCGCCGATGCGGGCCAGCACCTTGGCCTCCACCGTGGTCGGCTCAGGCAGGCGGGCGCGATCCGGGCCGCCGATGCGCACGCGGCAGGTCGAGCAGCGGCCGCGGCCGCCGCAGACTCCGGGATGCGGGACCCCGGCGCCGCGGCTGATCTCCAGCAGCGACGGCCCGGCCGGCACCACGACGACGCGGTCGGCGCTGTACCTGATCCGCACGACGCCGTGGCGGCGCTCCCACAAGTCGCGCAGCGGACGGGCGGCCAGCGCCGCAACCAGGATGGCGCCGGCGATCATCTTCAGCAGGTTGCTGAGGCGGTAGAGCTCCTGGCTGACTTCAGCCGTGATGCCCAGCGCCTGCAGCATCTCCCGCAGGCGTTCCGGGTCGGCGGCAAGCTCGCTGACCTGGCGGGCGCCGGCCAATGTCCCCGCCAGCGCCAGGACCGGCAACGCGACGGCGAACCCGAACAGCGATGGCAGCCAGCGGCGATACGACGGCTTCAGGCGCAGCCAGGCATGGATGCCGATGCAGCCGTGGATCCAGACGATCAGCGCCAGCCCCATCTGCTGCAGCGCGCCGAGCCAGCTGTCGCCGACGGACAACAGCACCCAGAGGTAGTTGGGTGGAACGTCATGAAGCTCGGCGCTGCCGCGATTGGCCACGAAATGCGTGATCCCGACGGGCAGGATGGCCAGCCCGAGCACGAGCTGCAGCCACTCGGAGCGCACCAGCCGCAGGTGACGGCGGCGGACGAACGACCATAGCGCGAGGGCGACATGGGCCAGAAGCGCGCCGTACAGCACCACCGTGCCCGGCGGGCTGTGCCAGAACGCGGCGACAGCGGCCAGCACGTCATTGGCCAGACGCAACGGGCCCAGAAGCAGCACATGGTTCGACAGATGCAGCGCGGCGTAGCCGAACAGCACGAGCCCGCTGTACAGGCGGATCTGGCCGATCATGGCGGCGGGCCGTCGGCAAGCAGGGCATCGGGATCGTCGGCGTCGATGACCTGGCGAGCGATGTCCAAGGCGAAGCCGGCGCGGCCAAGGGCTGCGAGGTCGCGGCTGCGCCGCTCATCGCGATCGCCGGTGGTGCGAAATGGGCCCAGCCGTCGGCGGCGGGCGAATGCCAGGGCGGCGCGCAGGTCGAGCTCGTGGCCATCGGCCGCCAGCTCCTCGCGGGTCGTCTCCAGAGCCTGATCGACGCCATCGCGGTCGATGCCGGCGCGCTTCAGCTTCTCCCGGATGTGACGTGACGAGACGCCGCGCCGGTGCAGGCTGCCGGCCTTGCGTTCGGCATAGCGGGTGTCGTCGAGGACGCCGGCCTTGGTGTAGCGTGCGATGATGCCGTCGATCACGGCTTCGGCGGCAGCCACGATGGGCACCGCGGCGCGCTGCGCCGTGCGGACCCGGCGCATCAGCACGGCGCGCAGCTGTGACGACGAGGCGTCGAAGCGTGCGACGTAGGCGGCCGCCGCGGTTTCAAGGCGCTTCTGGGTGAGGGCCGCGACGTTCCGTCGCGGCGGTCGGCTCCGGGTGCCGTGGCTCTGCTCGGGTGCGGTCATCTGGTCGTTCCCGCCACCTCCATTCTCACCCAAGCACCGCCTCCCGACAAATATTCCACTGCCGCCCGGACGGCTCATGCACCTCAGCGCAAGGCCATGCCGGTTACGGCCTCGAGCTCGCCGATGGCTTGCGCCGAGCCGAGGACCTTGATGGTCCGCATGCCCAAAGCGCGTGCCGGCTTCAGGTTGATGCCCAGGTCGTCAAGGTAGACGCAGCGCTCAGGCGCCACGCCGAGCAGTTCGCAGGCGTGCCGGTAGATGCGCGGGTCCGGCTTGCGCATCCCCAGGATGCTCGACTCCACCACGTGCTCGAACAGGGTCATGATCTCGGCGATCTGCCGGGCGCGCTCGGGGTCGCGCGCCATGCCGGGGCCGGTGCCCGACTTCACATTGTTGGTGATGCATGCGACGCGATAGCGCGTGCGGACACGCCGCAAAGCCTCGACCATGTCCGGCCGGATGTCGCCGCTCAGCCGCGCCAGCACCTGCTGCCCGTCCAGCCGATGCCCCTGGGCCAGCGCCTCGGCTTCGAAGAGGGTGACGAACGCATCCGTGCTGATTTCACTTCTTTCCATCCGGGCCCAGGCATTGGTGTCCGGATTGCGCGCGTTGAGGAGGCGAATGAAATTTTCAGGAAGTCCGGCCTCGCGCTCATAGGCCGCGAAAGCATCGAACGGGCTGCTGAGGATGACTCCGCCGAAGTCCCACAAAACCGCCTGTAAACCGTCGTTCATATTTCACATTCCCTGCAAGTCTAATCCAGCTTGAACCATTTTCGCACCGGCGCTGCCTTGATAGGGCCACACCCTGTCCGTACACCAAAATACGACGAAAGCGGGCGATGCTTTCGCATGATCGACGGTGCGCAGCCGAAACGTCGGAAGCGACACGCGCACGGAGCGAGTTGACGGGGGACAAACTCGCCCGGTCGGCGCCATCGCGATCGAGCGGGTCCATGCAATCGTCGCTTTGTGTCCTGTTGCCCAGGTCGAAGTTCGGTCGGGGACGCGGGGCTGTTTACTCGTGGATGAAGAGGTTTGTGATGACGATACTGGCCCTTGCAGCCCCCGCCACCGCCCACGCTGGTGGCAATGCAGAAACCAGGATCGACGGCCGTAACCTGCGTGCCGAACATACGCGACGCAAGATTGTGGCTGCGACCCGCGCCCTGGTCGAGGAGACCTTCGCGTTGCCCAAGGTCGCTGAGATCGCCCTGCGGGCCGGTGTGTCCGTGCGGTCGGTGTTCCAGCATTTCCAGGAGGTCGATTCGTTGTTTCTCGTCGTGTTCGACGAGATTCTGGGCGAGGCCCAGAGCGAATGGGAGGCGGTCGAGCCGATCGGGCCGCTGGCCGGCCGGATCGAGGCCTTCGTGACGCGTCGCGCCGCAGCCTGCGAGCGGGTGCTGCCGGTGCGGTTTGCGGCAATTGCGGTTGAGGCTTCGTCACCCGGTATGGTGGAGCGGGCCAAGGTCGCGCGGGCGCTGACGCGGCAGAATATCGAGCGGGCCTTCCGCCCCGAGCTCGACCGCCTGCAGCCCAATGATCGCCGGCAGATGCTCGATGCGCTGCGGGCCGCCCTGGACTGGGACATGTGGATGACGATGCGCCGCTTCCACGGCCTGCCGGTCGAGGAAGCACAGGCTGTGTGGCACAAGATTATCACAGGCCTGATGGGCGCAGATGTGTGAAATAACGTGAGGTTGGCGGGTGATTAACGATTCCGGGCCGTGATGCGTGCGACGTGTTGAATCGTAATATTTCAAATGAATTTTTCCGTTGTGGGGAACGGGGGACCGACACACGGCCGCTCAACGGTCGGCAACCCGGAGTTGAAAGATGAGTGATGCAACGGTCGCCACGCCACGAGAAGGAGTCGCAACCGCCCCGCGGCCCAAGATCGATGGTCGTGTTCTGCGTGCCGCGCGGACGCGGGAGCGTATCATCAATGCGACGATCGACTTGATCCGCGGTGGGGAATCCACCCCGAGGGTCATCGATATCGCGCGCACGGCCGGCGTCTCGACTCGGTCGATCTTTCAGCATTTCGACGACACCGAGGCGCTCTTCGCTGCGGTTGCCCAGCAGGTGGTCGAGTCATTGACGCCGCTGGCCAAGCCGATCGATTCGGCGCTGCCGTGGGAAGAACGGCTGGATGCGCTGATGCGCATGCGGATCGAGGTCAACGAGGCGCTGCTGCCGTTCCGGCGCGCCGTTGCCCTGCATCAACCGCGGTCACCCAAGCTGGCTGCGGGGGTGACAGCCGGCCGTCTGTTCGCGCGCGAACGCACTGAAAGCGCGTTTGCGCCCGAGCTGATGCGGCTGTCGGAGGCGGAGCGCAAGCAGACGGTCGATGCCCTGCTGGCCGCGTCCGATTGGCAGATGTGGTTCGGCCTGCGCATGACCTATGGGCTGGACCTGGAGGCTGCGTCGGCGACCATGCGCCGGATGGTGGGCGCCATCTTGACACAGGCGACGGCGCGGAGCGTGTCGGCAGCCGCCTGACCATCGCATGCTGCCCGGGGGCGATGCGTCCCCGGGGCCGGGTCAACGACCGAACCGGTCCTCGATTTCGGCCCAGTCGCCAAAGCGGACCGACGCCTTGAAGTCCGAGAAGCTCACACTCTCGCCTTGAGGTGAAGGGGTGCCTGAACGCATGTCCACCAAGGCGCGCTGGTGTGGATGATGCGGGAGAGCAGCGACACCGGGTACGCCACCATCTGAAAACCGAGGCTGTAGAGGTCGGCTGGCGCCAGAAGCGGCGTAGCGCCGTCTTCCAGCATGCTGGCGGGCGGCGGCGTGTCTTTGAACGCTCTGCCTCCGACAGAGGCGCCTCCACGAAGACGTCGTCGGCCCCGGCTCCCAGACGGGCCATTGGCACAGATCCGGTCAGATGGTTGTCAGGCGCGATGCCGCGGCTGGTTGCATACGGCGCATCATCTGCTGCCGCGTCTGTTGTTGCGGCGGGGCGAGAAATCCGTTGGGCGTCGATTGACTTTCCCCGACGAATCCGTCACTTGGACCACACGGGCGCGCCGCCGAGGCGTGTGCTCATTGCGGTTTCGGCATGGCTAAGGCCTTAGAAACACACGAAAATTTCACGCGCGAAGAACACCTGCCAGGAGGTTCGGACCGATCGTTCGGGCTGGTCTTCGCGGCTGTCTTCATCATCGTGGCGGTCTGGTCCTGGTGGCATCATGGCACGTGGTGGCCATACGCGATCGGACTGGCGGCCCTTTTTGGCGTCGTCGCCATGGCGGCGCCCCGGGCGCTGGGACCTCTGAACTGGGTGTGGAAGCACCTGGGCCTGCTGATGAGCAAGGTCATGAATCCCATCATCCTGGCGATCATGTTCTACGGTGTGATGCTGCCGATCGGCCTGCTGATGCGCTGGCGCGGCAAGGATCTCCTCAGGTTGAAGCTCGACCGTGCGGCGCCGAGCTACTGGATCGAGCGGCAGCCCCCGGGGCCGTCACCCGAGACCATGCGCAACCAGTACTGAGCCGCACGGCCTAGGGAATACGAGCAATGTGGCTGATCAAGGAACTGTGGAGCTTCATGCGGGTGCGCAAGAAGTACTGGCTGCTGCCGATCATCGTGGTGATGGTGATGCTGGGTGCGCTGCTTGTGCTGACCAAGACCGCGATCGGCCCGTTCATCTACACGATCTTCTGACCATCCTCGGGAACGCCTCGCGTGCGCATTCTTGGCATATCGGCCCTCTACCACGACAGCGCCGCGGCCTTGCTGGTTGACGGCAAGCTGGTGGCGGCGGCGCAGGAGGAGCGGTTCAGCCGCAAGAAGCACGATGCCGGCTTCCCGCAGCAGGCCATCGACTTCTGCGTGCGGCATGCCGGCCTCGCCTTCAAGGACATCGACTATGTCGCCTTCTACGACAAGCCGTTCCTGAAGTTCGAGCGGCTGCTGGAGACCTACCTGGCGTTCGCGCCGCGCGGCTTCACCTCGTTCCGCATGGCCATCCCGGTCTGGCTGAAGGAGAAGCTGCTTCAGAAGACGCTGCTGCGCGACGAGATGAAGCGCTGGATTCCCGACTTCGACTGGCACAACAAGCTGCTGTTCGGCGAGCACCATCAGAGCCACGCCGCGAGCGCCTTCTTTCCGTCGCCGTTCGAGAGGGCAGCCGTGCTGACGATGGATGGCGTCGGCGAATGGGCCACCACGTCGCTGGCCATGGGTGAAGGCAGCGAGCTGCAGATGGTGCGGGAAATCCACTTCCCGCATTCGCTGGGCCTGCTCTACTCGGCGTTCACCTACTACACCGGCTTCAAGGTCAACTCCGGCGAGTACAAGGTGATGGGGCTGGCGCCCTATGGCGAGCCGCGGTTCAAGTCCACCATCCTCGACAAGCTGGTCGACCTGAAGGATGACGGCTCGTTTCGCCTGAACCTCGAGTATTTCGACTACTGCACCGGGCTGCGCATGACGAACGAGAAGTTCGACGCGTTGTTCGGGGGCAAGCCGCGCAAGGCCGAGGAACGGCTGACCCAGCGCGAGATGGATCTGGCGGCGTCGATCCAGGCGGTGACCGAAGAGGTCGTGCTGCGCCTGACCCGGTCGGTTGCGCAGCAGACCGGCGCCAGGAACCTCTGCCTGGCCGGTGGCGTGGCGCTCAATTGCGTCGCCAACGGCAAGGTGCTGCGCGAGAAGGTGTTCGACAACATCTGGGTGCAGCCGGCGGCCGGCGACGCCGGCGGCGCGGTCGGCGCGGCTTACGCCGCCTATCACGGCTTCTGCCGCCAGCCGCGCCGCGTCAACGGGCACCTCAATGCGCCCCAGATCGACAGCATGGACGGCAGCTATCTGGGGCCGGAATACGCTCAGCCGGACATCGAGGCACGCCTGCAGACGGCGGGCGCGAGGTTCGAGACGTTGCCTTATGACGGCATGATCGAGACGACGGCGCAGGCGCTGGCCGACGAGAAGGCGGTCGGCTGGTTCCAGGGGCGCATGGAGTTCGGGCCGCGCGCGCTGGGCGGCCGTTCGATCCTGGGCGATCCGCGTTCGCCCTCGATGCAGAAGACGTTGAACCTGAAGGTGAAGTACCGCGAATCGTTCCGGCCGTTCGCGCCGTCGGTTCTGCGCGAGGATGTGTCCGACTGGTTCGACATCGACGCCGACAGCCCCTACATGCTGATGGTGGCGCCGGTGGTCGAGCGTCGCCGGCGGACGATGACGGCGGACGAGCAGGCGCTGTTCGGCATCGACAAGCTGAACGTGCCGCGCTCCGATATTCCCGCGGTCACGCATGTCGACTACTCGGCCCGCATCCAGACCGTGCATCGCCAGACCAACCCGGCCTACTACGACCTGATCTCGGCCTTCAAGGCCAAGACCGGCTGTCCGGTGGTCGTGAACACCAGCTTCAACGTGCGCGGCGAGCCGATCGTATGCACGCCGGAAGACGCTTTCCGCTGCTTCATGGGCTCCGAGATCGAGGTGCTGGTGGTCGGCAACTGCGTGCTGCTCAAGGAAGCGCAGAACCCGTCATTGAAGCGCGACTACAAAGGCGCCTTCGAGCTCGACTAGTGCTGGGAATCGCAGGTCGCTGATACATCCGTCATCCCGAGCGCAGCAAGGGATCTCCCGCGTGGGACGCACAGCACGCCAATCGCAGGAGATCCCTCGCTTCGCTCGGGATGACAGTCACGACTCACCTTCTACCGATAGCTGATACTAGCAACTGTCATCCCTCCCGGCGCTCCGGATGACAGCGGGGATCGTTTCGCCCTGCATATGATCCTGGGGGATATGTCTCGACGCTGCTGACCCTGCCCGATAGCGTCGGATCAGATATCGGACGGGAAATCCATGCGTGCGGTTCTGTGCGAAACTCTGGGCGATCCTTCGGTGCTGAGGATCGCGGAACTGCCGGTGCCTGAGCCGAAGGCTGGCGAGATCCTGATTCGGGTGCATGCGGCGTCGCTGAATTTTCCCGATGTGCTGATGGTGGCTGGCGGCTATCAGCACAAGCCGGCGCTGCCGTTCATTCCGGGCATGGAAGCCGCCGGTGAGATCGCGGCCCTGGGCCCTGGCGTCACCGGCTGGACCGTGGGCGACGGCGTGATCTTCGGCAAGCGCCCGGGCTGCTTTGCCGAATATGCGGTCGTTGCAGCCGACAGCCAGCCGATGAAGGTGCCGGTCGGCTGGTCGTTCGCCGAGGCGTCGGCATTCCGGGTCGCGGCGACGACGGCCTACAACGGCCTGATCCACCGCGCCGGGCTGAAGCGGCGCGAGGTCCTGCTGGTCCACGGCGCCACCGGCGGCGTCGGCATGGCGGCGGTCCAGCTCGGCAAGCACCTGGGGGCGCAGGTCATCGCCACCGGCGGTGACGATGCGAGGCTGGAGGTCGTGCGCGCCCAGGGCGCCGACTTCGTCATCAACTATCGCAGCACCGACTTCGTGCCGCTGGTGAAAGATCTCAGCGACGGCCGCGGCGCCGACGTGATCTACGATCCGGTCGGCGGCGAGACGTTCGAACGCTCGCTACGCTGCGCTGCTTTCGGGGGCCGGCTGCTGGTGATCGGCTTCACGTCCGGCGGCCCCTCGACGCTCAAGAGCAACCATATCCTGATCAAGTGCCTGTCGGTGATCGGCGTGCGCGCCGGCGAGCATGCGCGACACTACAAGCCCTTCGCCGACGACTATGCGCGCGAGTTTCCCCGGCTGGCGGCGCAGGGCGTGATGCGTCCGCATATCTCGCATCGATTTCCGCTCGAGCGGGTCGCCGACGCGATGCGCGTTGTCCTGGAGCGCAAGGTCGTCGGCAAGGCCGTGCTGGAGATCTGACCGGCGCCTGTCGATCAGGCGCGCGGCGTCGCCGGTGTCCGCGGACCGCAGCGGCCAGTGGCCGGATTCTTGACTTTGCCGGCGGGGCAGCTCGTCGCCACTGGCGTCTTGCCATTGACGCGCGGTTTAGCGGCGGTGGCCGGCTTACGCTGCGGCGCCGGCTTGTGGGCGGCGGTCGGCTTGCCGTTGCGGGTGCCCGGGGGCGTGACCTTGCCGGCTGTGGACCGGGGCGGGGTGGCCTTGGGCGCCACGGCCGGCGGCGTCGGCGGTGCAGCTTCCGGCTCCGGGTCGGGAGGCACGGCAGCGAGCTGGATGGGCGATACGACGGGAGCACTTTGCTCCACGGCCGGCGGCGTGACGACAGCCTGCGCCGGCGGCGCCGGCGTGTCGGCAGGGGAAATAACCATCAGCGTCGCGAGAAACGCGCCGAGATTCATGACTGACCTCCATCGGGGGGCAGGAGGGCCTTGCAGGGTCGGGCGGTGGTTCGTGCCAGCCGCGTCTCGACGCCGGCACTATCGGCCGTTTCGTGTGCTGCGGCAAGACTGAACCACAACTATTTGTGTTGTATGAGACTTGCGGAACCAGTCTTTATGGGCCGCCGAGGTCGCGGACGGCGTCGACGATCATGCGCGAGCCGATGGCCATCAGCAGCACGTCGCCGGCGACGCGGATGTACTGATAGCCGGCCGGCGGCGGCAGCAGCCGGGCCAGAAGATCCGACGGCAGCGGATAGTAGGGCAGGCCGCCGGGCAACGGCTGGCGCAGGGCCCATGCCTTGGCCTGCCCTGGTGGCAGGCAACCATTGTTCTTCTTGGCGAGGCCAGGCGGGCAGCGGCCGGCCGCAAACTGCTGGCCGAAATACTGGCGGATGGTCACCTGGTCGCGGGGCGAGATGACGATGGTCACCGTCGGCGCGCCGGGAGCGGTCGAGAACGGCCGGCTCGCGGCGGGTGCTGCGGGACCGCCGCCGCGCTTGTTCTGGCCTGGCGGGCCGTCCGGCTTCTCTGCGTTCGCAGCAGCGCCGGCCAACGCCGTCAGGCAGGTGGCGGCGGCGATCACGGCACGGCGCAGGCGGGTGGACATGCGGACCTCGTTTTTGACTCGGGATCAGCGAAGCCTGTGATGATGGCGGCGCCAAGGCGAACGTATCGACATTGCTGATCTGCGCTGATCTGCGCCGCGCCGGCATCATGCGGCTTGTATGAGCCGGCCGGCGCTCGCTAGCGTGCAGTGTCGAACGATCATGGGAGGACGTGGTGGCCGGACGTGTGGCAGGCAAGGTGGTTCTGGTGACAGGCGGCGGCTCGGGCATCGGCCGAGCCACGGCGACGCTGCTGGCCAACGAGGGCGCGACCGTCGTGGTCACCGATGTCGATCGCGCCGGCGGGCTGCAGACCGTGCAGCAGATCGGCGGCGCGGCGAGCTTCCTGCCGCATGACGTGTCCAAGGACGAGGAATGGCAGCGCGTGATCGCCGAGGTGCTGGCCAAGCATGGCCGGCTGAATGGACTGGTCAACAACGCCGGCATAAGCGGGCCCTTTCCCAGCACCTTCGAAAGCGAGGACGTGGCGCAGTGGCGGCGCATCTTTGCCGTCAATGTCGACGGTGTCTTCCTGGGCTGCAAGCACGGCGTGCCGGCGATCCGCGATTCCGGTGGCGGCTCGATCGTGAACCTGTCGTCCCTGGCGGCCCTGCTCGGCACGCCGGAGCTTTCGGCTTACGGCGCCAGCAAGGGCGCGGTGCGGCAGTTCACCAAGACCGTCGCTATCGAGTGCGCGCGCAAGGGCTACAAGGTGCGCTGCAATTCTGTGCATCCCGGCATCATTCTCACGTCGATGGGCGAGTCGCTCTTCAAGACCGAGGCGCTGCGCGAGCGCGCCCGCCAGCGCGTGCCGCTGCGTGAGCTGGGCCGGCCGGAGGATATCGGCTACGGCATCCTGTTCCTGATCTCCGACGAGTCGCGCTACATGACCGGCGCTGAGCTGGTCATCGACGCCGGTATGTCGGCGATCTGAATCGGGATCAGGGCGTCAGCGGCCGTAGCGGATCTCGACCTTGCGCTCGGTCGAGGTCTCCTTGCCGAGCAGCCGCTTGGGATCGGCGATCCGGCGGATGACGATCTTCTCGCGCGGATAGCCGCTGGCGACCAGCTCGTTCGTCACCGCTTCGGCGCGGGCGCGTGCCAGCTCGAGGTCGCGCTCCTTGCCAAGCCAGGCGTCGGCGAAGGCTTCAAGGCACAGCAGGTTCGCCTTCTGTGCGATGGCCTTGCGCGCGATGTCGGAGAGCGCCTTCTGCGCGCGCGGCGTCAGCAGCGACTGGCCGCGATCGAACTGCACGATGATGACGCCGCCGGGTGTCTGGCCGCCGGTGCAGCGGTCGTCCTGCGCCGCTGCGGTGATCGACCCCAGCATGAACAGCGCGCTGGCCAGCAGCGCGGCGGTCGGCGTGCGCAATGACTGCCCCCAAAGCCCGTCGGACGCTTGATCCGTCGCTGATCGTGCCGGCTTTGATGGTCAGCGCCAACGCCTTTTTGGCCTGGCGCCCTGGAGCAGAACGCTCCAGGGCAGGGCCGTGCGGCTAGAACAGGGTGTAGCCGCCATCGATGACGATGGACTGTCCCGTCGTGTACTTGGTGGCGTCACTGGCCAGATACACGGCCACCGGGCCGAAATCCTGCTCCACGCCCCAGCGCCGCACCGGGATGCGCGGCTTGACGTTGCCGGCGAACTTCTCGTTGTTGAAGGCGTTGGCCGTCATCGCCGTCTCGATCCAGCCCGGCAGGATCGAATTGGCCGTGATCTTGTAGCGCGCCAGCTCGACGGCCAGCGCCCGCACCATGGACACGACGCCGCCCTTGCTGGCGGCATAGTGCTCGTTGCGCGCCGCGCCCTCGATCGCCGCCGTGCTGGCCATCGCCACCAGGGAGCCGCCCTCGCCACGCTCGACCATGTGGCGCGCGGCGGCACGGAAGGTGAAGAACACGCCGTCGAGGTTGACCGACAGCACGCGCCGCCATTCGTCGGCCGTGATCTCCATGAACGATTTGCTGCCGCGGCCCGAGACGCCTGAATTGGCGACGCAGTTGTCCACCTTGCCCATGACCTTCAAGGTTTCGGCGAAAGCCGCCTCGACGGCCGCTTCGCTGGCAACGTCGACGATCTGCGCATGCACCTTGCCGCCGTGGCGCTTCAGCTTCTCGATCGCGGCCGCGTTCTTGGTTGCGTTGGTGCCCCAGATGCAGACCCCGGCTCCCGCCTCGGCAAGCGCATCGGCCATGCCGAAGCCGATGCCGCCATTGCCGCCGGTGATCAGCGACACCTTGCCCGTCAGGTCGAAGCCCTTGTACGCCATAGCCACACTCCTCCATGTCGATAGGCGCGGCAGCAAATCCGACCCTCCAGGCGCCGTCAATCGCCTTGCCGCGCATCGGCAGCGGCCGGCACCGCTCTGCGGAGCGCCGCATTCTGTGGTGCGCCATGACTGCCCGTAGTATTGTGGGCATACAAACGGTTGGCGCGTTGGCAACAGGGGGAATGTCGCCTTCATGAATGGTTCGCCGGTCAAACGGCGCCTCGCTGCGATCATGTCCATCGATGTCGTGAGCTACTCGGCGATGATGGGCGCGGACGAGGAAGGCACGCTGCGCCTGCTGCGCACCCATCGCACGGCGGTCGATTCGTCGATTCGCCGCCACGGCGGGCGCATCGCCAATACGGCCGGCGACAGCGTGCTGGCCGAGTTCACCAGCCCCGTGGAGGCTGTGCGGTGTGCGCTCGACGTCCAGGCCGGCGTCGATGCCCGCAATGCCGGCATGCCGCCCGACCGGCGCATGCTGCTCCGGGTCGGTGTCCATCTCGATGACGTGATCGTGCAGGACAACGGCGACCTGCTGGGCGAAGGCGTCAACATCGCGGCGCGCCTGCAGTCCGCCGCCGACCCCGGCGGGGTTATGGTTTCGGGCGAGGTGGCCGGCCAGGCGCGCGCCAAGCTGCCGGAGTACGGCTTCGAGCGGCTGGGCCTGCCGGTGATGAAGAACATCGTGCGCACGGTCGAGGCATTTCGTGTCGTGTCGGGTGCCCGCGCCCGACAGATCGCCCGGGCCGATGTTTCGGCGACGCCGGGGACGCCGCGGGCGCACGTGGAAGGGAAGAAGTCGGGGCGCGGGCTGGTCATTGCCGCCGCCGTTATCGCCGGGCTGCTCGCGGGCGCTGCCGTGGCCTGGGGCATCTTCGCTATCGCCGTGCCGAGCGACAAGCCTAAGGCCGGCCCCGCCGACGCCGACCAGGCGGCCCGCCGCAAGGCAGCTGACGCCGACGCGGCGAGCCGCAAGGCGGCCGAAGCCGATGCGGCGCGGCAGCAGGCCGCAGCCGCGGAAGCTGCTCGTCGCAAGGAAGAGCAGGAGGCAGCCCAGCGGCGGCATACGCGCGCCAGCCTGACACGCAGCTTGGCCTGGGCCGATATCGAATGCTCGCGCTCGCGGATACTGGCCAGCGCGGGCATGAGCTGCGCGGCTTCCGCCGAGTACGACGGCGTCGATGGCCGCGGCACGTTCCGGCGCTGGGCCGCGGGCAGCCATGGACCGTCGGCGGCGACCTACGTGGTGCTGGTCGACGCGGTGGACGCAGGCTCCGTCCACATGCCGCTCAGGCGCGACGACGAAAGCGAGTTCCTGCTGGAGATCAGCAGCTTCACCCGCAACAATGCCCACGACTGGTCGGCCTTGAACGCGCAGGGCGACGGCTTCTATGCCACGTTCAAGGCTGCAGATGGCCGCGCCTGCTTTGCCTTCGCAAAGCCCGGCCCGGCCCGGGCCGATGGCCTTGCCTGGGTCATGCGCGGCTATCATTGTCCTGGCGGCAACGCGGCGCTCTCAACGGACCGGATCGCATCGGTGATCGGTACGTTGAAGGTGCGCTGAGCCGCGGGGAGCGAGGTGTGAGCGCCGGGCACAGCGACAGCGCCGGCGCGCCGCCGCGATGGCACGCGTCAGCGGCGCCGGCCGGCCCGCCGCCGTTCGCGCAGACGGCGGGCGTGTTCCCGGCGATGACGCCGCTGCAGCCGGGTGTCGTGCTCAACAATACGCACCGCATCGACCAGATGCTGGGCCGCGGCGGCATGGGCGAGGTCTATCGCGGCACGAACGTGCACACCGGCGATCAGGTCGCGATCAAGGTCATCCGCCCTGAGCTGGTCGACGATGCCAACATGCGGGACCTGTTCCTGCGCGAGGCCATGGCCTTGCGCAAGATCCGCCATCCCGCCGTCGTCTCCTACGAGGGGGCCAGCGCCGATTCCGCCGGACGGCTCTATCTGGTGATGGACTTTGTCGCAGGGCCGTCGCTGGCGCAGCTCGTGGCGCGCCAGCCGCTGAGCCCGGCACAGGTGCGGGCGCTGCGGCGGCGCGTGGCCGAAGGCTTGCAGGCAGCCCATGACCAGAACGTGGTCCATCGCGACCTGTCGCCGGACAACATCATCCTGCGCGACGGCGATCTGAGCCAGGCCACGATCATCGATTTCGGCATCGCGCGACGCACCGACATCGGCAAGACCAGCGTCATCGGCCAGAGCTTCGCCGGCAAGATCGAATACGCGGCGCCCGAGCAGTTCGGCATGTTCACGGGCAAGGCGGACGCCCGCTCGGACGTCTACACGCTCGGCTTGGTCCTGGTGGCCTGCAGCCTGGGCCGTCCGCTCGACATGGGCACCTCCGCGATGGCGGCGATCGAGGCCCGCATGAAGGTGCCCGACCTGTCGCAGGTGTCGCCGGAGCTGCGACCCAGCCTGGCCCGCATGCTCGAGCCCGATCCGGCCCGGCGGCCGCAGTCGATGCGCGACGTGCTGGCGCTGGATGCCCTCGATGCCGCTGCCGGTGGCCGGCACCGCCGGCGCGGGCCCGGCCTGGCGGTGCTGGTCGGCGGATTGGCGCTGGCGGTTATGGTCGGAGCGGCTTTTGTCTTCGCCGATCCGGTGGCGATGGTGCGATCCCTGTTCGCGTCGGACACCCGTGCCGGGGAGGGCCAAGCTTGGCGGGCTGCCATGCAGGCCGATACGGAGACGGCCTATCGCGCTTTCCTGGAGCGCTATCCCGACGGCCAGCATGCTGCTGAGGCGCGCCAGCGGCTGGCCGCCGCCGAGCGGGTCGCCGCCGGCCGGCAGGAAGAGGACGAGCTCTGGCGTCGCGCCCAGGCGGCGACCACGGTCGCGCCCGTGCGAGACTACCTGCAGCGCTATCCCTCGGGGCGCTACGCCGAGGCGGCACGGCGCAAGCTCGCGGACCTCCAGAAGCCGGACGCGGGTCCGCCGGCTGCGATGACGTGGTCGTCTGTGCCTTGCGCGTCGATACCGCTGTGGGTGCCGGCGGGCTTCACGTGCCAAGTCTCCGGCGACCATACGCTGCCCGGTTCGGCAGGGCGCTACCGCAGCTACATGGCCGACACGGCTGCCGGTGGCTGGCAGACGCAGATCTGGATGAGCCAGGCGCTGGGCGAGCAAGGGGTGGTGGTCACGGCACCGGCCGACCGTGCCTTGCCCCAGCTCAACGCCACGACGCGCGCCGGCACCGACTGGTCGACGGTCCTCACCTATGGCGGTGCCGAGTTCATGACCTTCCGCAACGGTACCGCCAGCTGCGTGGCATTCCGCAAGCCGGGCACGCGACGGGGGCAGGACTACGTCGAGATGTTTGCCGCCATGCAGTGCGCGCCGCCGGGGCAGCCGCTGTATCCCAATGACATCCGGACGACCATCGACGGCGTGCGTCTGAAATAGGGCGCCAGAGGGTGATTGCACCGTTGCGTGAAAACAACAAGAGCCATGCAACGATGCCTTTGCCTGCCCTGCCGAAGCATGGTATGTCAGCCTGTCTGTCCGATGTTATGCCTCTCGTGGTTGTACCCTGATACTGCCGTTCGCTGAACCTGCGGATTTGCTTCGTGGGCGCTTGAGCGTGTGACCGGACGACGGAGTCGGACGAGACAGGGTGACGATAGTCCAGTCGTTGGGATCGAAAAACAAGCAGGAGCATGCATCAATTCGCGCGACGCAGGCGCACGATTCACGGATGGCTTACGGGGGAGGGGAAGTGTTGCGGGATTCGCGACGGCGGCATCGATGCAGCCATCGACTCGCGTTCTAGTTGTCGAGTGATGGACCAACGTCTCCTGATTGCCGCCATCTGCGTTGCCCAGACACTGTCGATGCTGGGCGCCAATGGCTATACGACCTTATTGCCTTTGTTCCGCAGCGAATGGCAGCTGACCAACGCCCAGGCCGGCTGGATCGCCGGGAGCCAGTATTTCGGATTCATGCTGGCGGTGCCGGTCCTGTCGGCGCTGACGGACCGGTTCGATCCGCGCCGGGTGGTGCTCGCCGGGTCGGCGCTGGTCGTGGTCACCTCCTATGCCTTCGCGTACTGGGCCGAGGGCTTCACCAGCGCCTTGCTCATCCGCGGCTTCTACGGCGCCGGCTTCGCTGCCACCTACATGCCGGGTCTGCGGGCCCTGGTCGAGGCGATCGACGATCCCAAGCTCAAGGCACGGGCCACGACCTGGTACCTTGTGTCGTTCAGCACCGGGGTCGCGCTGTCGATTCTCGTCGCCGGGCAGATCGCGCCGGTCTTCGGCTGGCGCCTGGCGTTCGGCTTCGTGGCCGCGATGGCGGCGCTCGCCTTCGCAATGAATTTCCTGTTCGTGCCCGGCCGGCGCAAGCCGCCGATTGTGGTTCCGACGCTGCGCGACCTGTTCGATTACCGGCCGGTCCTGCGGCACAAGCCGGCGATGGCCTATATCATCGGCCAGTGCGGCCACACCTGGGAGGCCCTGGCGCTGGTGTCGTGGATGGTGGCCTACCTTGCCTATATCGCCGAGAGCGGTAGCGGTGCATCGGCGTGGCTGAAGCCCACCGACGTGGCCACACTGGCCGCGTTCGCGGCGATTCCGGCATCGCTGCTGGGCGGCGAGCTGGCGGCGCGGATCGGCCGCCGCCGGCTGGTGCTGATCGGCATGGCGATCTCGTGCCTGGGGACGTTGTGCCTGCCCTGGGTCGGTGGCGGCCTGGGCTACAACGCGGTCGCGGTGTTTCTCGTCGTGCTGATGGGGTTGGCCTATATCGATTCCCCGGCGATGACGGCGAGCCTGGTCGCCAACGCGCCCGAGGGCCGTGCCGGTGCCGCCATGGGGCTGCATACGTCCCTGGGGTTCGCTGGCGGCTTTCTCGGCCCCTGGATCGTGGGGGTCATGCTTGACGCGGTCGGCCATCAATCGACCCAGCATTGGGCGCTGGCTTTTGCCACCGTCGCGGTGGCCGGCATGATGGGCTGGCTGCCGGTGCTGCGCTGGGGCCGCTGAGCC
Organism: Vineibacter terrae; assembly: GCF_008039615.1. Taxonomy (GTDB): domain Bacteria; phylum Pseudomonadota; class Alphaproteobacteria; order Reyranellales; family Reyranellaceae; genus Vineibacter; species Vineibacter terrae. The sequence continues at coordinate 47,613 of NZ_VDUZ01000036.1, forward strand.
CGCATGAGCGGCGCGGCACGATCGCTGCTCCACCTGCTTGTCGCGCTGCTCCTTGGGCTTGGCGGGACGGCGGCGCAGGCGCAGCAGGCCGTCCGCCTGCCCAGCGCCGACGGCAAGCCGCCGACCGCATTGGCGGCGACGCTGTTCAAGCCGGCATCGGTGCAAGGTCGGGCCCCGGCGGTGGCGTTGTTCCATGGCTGCGGCGGCGTCGGCATGAATGTCACCCGCATGGCGCAACGCCTGGCCGGTCAGGGTATCGCGGCGCTGGTCGTCGACAGCTTCGGCCCACGGCGCATCACCGACGCCTGCACCCGCAACTGGCCCACGGTCGCCCAGGCTGCTGACCGCACCCGCGATATCGACACCGCGGTCGCCTGGCTGAGGACGCAGCCATTCGTCGCCGCCGATCGCATCGCGGTAATGGGCTATTCCTATGGCGGCGGTGTCGTGCTGATGCGCTCGCTGCGGCGCGAGCTGGCCGTGCGTGCCGTGATCGCGGTCTACCCGGATTGCGCGCTGCCCGATAGCGACGCGGCGGCATTGGTGGCGCGGCAGCCTACCTTCCTGGCCCTGGCCGAGAAGGATGACTGGACGCCCGTGCGCCAGTGCGAGGCGATGCTGTCGCGCCTCGGCCCGAGCCGCGACCAGGCGGAAAGCCGCATCTACGCCGGAGCCTATCACAGCTTCGACGCCGTCGGCCTGCGGCTGACCTGGCTGGCGGCGGCCGGCAACCGCAGCAAGCCGAACGATTGTTGCGGCGCCCACTACGGCTACGATGCATCGGCCTATGCGCTGTTCCTCAAGGACCTCGATGCATTCATCGCCCGCCATCTCAGGAACAGCCCCTGATCGGACGTGTCTTCGGCGTGAAGGCTACCCCCGGCTGCGCGCCCGCGGGTGCGCCGTGCGGTAGATGGCCGCCAGCCGCGCCGCGTCGACGTCGGTGTAGCGTTGCGTGGTCGACAGCGATGCGTGCCCCAGCAGTTCCTGGATCGTGCGCAGGTCGCCGCCGGCGCCGAGCAGGTGCGTGGCGAAGGAGTGGCGCAGGGCGTGCGGCGTGGTGCTTTCGGGCAGGCCGAGCTGCAGCCGCAGGCGGCGCACCGCGCGCTGCACGACGCCGGGGTCGAGCGACGCGCCGCGCGCGCCGATGAAGAAGCGGTCATGCGGCGCGGCGGCGGCCATGAACGGGCAGGTGGCCCGATAGGCGGCCAGCGCGGTGGTCACGGCGGGCAGCAGGGGCACGATGCGCTGCTTGCCGCCTTTGCCGGTGATCGCTATCGCGGTCGCCCGCGAGCGCAGCAGCCCCTCCACCGTCCGTTTGTCCAGCGACAACGCCTCGGCGATGCGCAGGCCGGCGCCGTAGAGCAAGGTCAGGATCGCAGTGTCGCGCCGGGCGATCCATTCTATTGCCGCATCGGCATCGACCTCAGCCAGAAGGTCGCGGGTGTCGCCGATCGACAGCGCCTTGGGCACCGACTTCGGCAGCTTTGGCGTGCGCACCAGTGTGATGGCGGCATTCACGGCCAGGCCGCGCCGGTCGAGGAAGCGGAAGAAGCTGCGCACCGACGACAGGGCCCGTGCCGTCGACGTGCGGGCGAGTTTGTCGCGTGCTCGCCGCGCCAGCCAGGCACGGAAATCGGTCTGGCGCAGGCCGGCCAGGGCGTCGAGATCGGGTGGCCCGCCGCGGTGTCCTGCGACGAAGGCGATGAAGTCGTGCATGTCGCGCCGATAGGCGGCCACCGTCTTGTCGCCGGCGCGCCGCTCCGCCCCCATCCATTCGATCCAGGACACCATGGCGGCGGCGACGTCGTCGCCTGCCGCCAGCGGCGGCGGCAGGGCTGGGGCAAGCTGCTTCTCGCCGCGCAAGCGCGTCGCTGCCGCTCGTGGCGGGGATGAGGGGCTTCGCGATCTCGATATCGAAACCATCGCTGCCAACAGACCTCGAACGATCCGGCGCTGCTGCGCTCAACGCGGAGACGACAAGCGCGTCACTCCGGCAGGTCGAGCCAGGCGCGGATCGTGTTCTCCAGCACGCGGGTGAGGAAGAACAGCAGCTCGGTCGACTGGTTGGGGCCGAAGGTGCTGCCCTGGCGCGAGCCGAAGGCGATCACCCCGTCGGGCGAGCCGCTGGAGACGCGCAGGCGCACCAGCACATCGGATCGCACATGGCGCGCCACCGGCCCGAAGAACGCCTCCTCGCCGATGATGTCGCCGCGCAGCCGGGCGCTCTCGCCCGGTCCCAAAGCGGCGTCGATGGCGCCGGGTGCCAGGACGTAGACGCCGCGCACCGGCACGCGCCGCGGCGCATCCTCGGTGCCTTCGATGGCCAGCGCGATGAAATCGACATCCAGCAGGCCGGGCAGCTCATGCGTGACCGTGTGGATCAGCTTCTCGAAGCTGGTTGCCTGGATGACGCTCAGCACCGCGACATGGACGCGGTTCTGCGTGATCTGGTTGGCGCGCCCGGCGCTGATCAGCTCCTGCTGAACGGCGCGCAGCTTGTCGATATTGGCGCGCAGGCGCTTGACCATGGCCGCCTGCATGTCGACGACGCCGGCGCCGCTCTGCCGTGGTGGGATCTGCAGCGTGTCGAGCACCGCGGGGTGCTGCGCCAGGAAGTCGGGATGCGCCTTCAGGTAGGCTGCGACATCGTCGGCCGACAGCGCGGGCGTGCCGTCATCGCTGGTGTCGGTGTCGGCCACGTGCGTGCCCGCGCTGCGATCAGAGGATCGACTGGCCGGTCTTGGCCCAGTCGTCCAGGAAGGCCTTCAGGCCATTGTCCGTCAGCGGGTGCTTGAAGAGCTGCTTGAGGATGTTGGGCGGCAGGGTCGCGACGTGGGCGCCGAGCTTGGCCGCGGCCACGACATGCTGGGGATGGCGCACCGACGCCACCAGCACCTCGGTGCGGAACGATGCGTACTGGCGGTAGATCTGCACCACATCGGCGATCAGGGCCATGCCGTCCTCGCCGATGTCGTCGAGCCGGCCGACGAAGGGCGAGACGAACGTGGCGCCAGCCTTGGCGGCGAGGATGGCCTGCGCCGCCGAGAAGCACAGCGTGACATTGACCATGATGCCTTCGGACGACAGCGCCTTGCAGCAGCGCAGGCCATCGGGCGTCAGCGGCACCTTGACGGCGATGTTGTCCTTGGCGTGCTTGCCCAGGGCGTGCAGCTTCTTGCCTTCCTTGAGCATGGTCTCGAAATCAGTCGCGGTGACCTCGGCGCTCACCGGGCCGGGCACCAGTTCGGCGATCTCGCGGATCACATCGAGCATCGGCCGACCGGATTTCGCGATCAGCGATGGGTTGGTCGTGACGCCGTCGAGCAATCCGCTGGCTGCCAAGGTGCGGATTTCCGCAACGTCCGCCGTGTCGACGAAAAATTTCATGTGCGGCCCTCGCCGTTCCCCACGCGTGCGCCGCCCGATATGTTGCCGTGGATGACCATGCAGCGACGCGACGCCCCTTCTAGCGAATGGCCTGCGGACCGGCAAGGCGACGGGCCGGCTGCGGCTGACGCGCCTGCGGTGCGTGTGGATCATGACGCCACGGTGGCGGTTCTGTTGCCGCTGCCCCTGGGCGAGGCCTACGACTACCGGGTTCCGTCCTCGATGGCGCTGGCGCCGGGCGATTTTGTCGCCGTGCCGCTGGGCAAGCGCACCCTGGCGGGCGTGGTGTGGGGCAAGGCGCGCGGCGATGTCGATCCGGGCAAGCTGCGCGATGTCGAGCGCATCCTGCCGGCGCCACCGATGAGCGACCCCATGCGGCGGTTCGTCGCCTGGGTCGCGGCCTATACATTGAGCCCGCCGGGTGCGGTGCTGCGCATGGCGATGAGCGTCACCGATGCGCTGGAGGCGCCGCGCACGGAGACGGTGTACCGGCTTGCGCCAGCCGCGACGCCGCTGGCGCTCGCAGGCGTGAAGCTCACGCCGGCACGCCGTCGCGTGCTCGACTTCCTGCGCGAGGCCCCGGCGTTGCCGCTGGTCGACGTCGCGCGTCAGGCCGGCGTCGGCGCGGCCGTGGTCAAGGCGCTGGTCGATGCCGGCTGGGTCGAGGCGGTGCAGCGCCGGCAGGCGCGCGCGGCTGCGCCGGCGGCGCCGGCGTTCAGGCCGACGCTATCGGAGGCGCAGGCGGCTGCCGCCGCCGATCTCGTCGACAAGGTGAACGCGGGCGGCTTCTCGACCACGCTGCTCGACGGCGTGCCGGGCGCCGGCAAGACCGAGGTGTATTTCGAGCCCATCGCCGCCGCGCTGGCGCAGGGCCGCCAGGCGCTGGTGCTGCTGCCCGAGATCGCGCTGTCGACGCAGTGGCTGGATCGCTTTGCCCGGCGCTTCGGCATGCGGCCGGCCGAATGGCATTCGGATCTCACCAGCACCGAGCGCCGCCGCACATGGCGCGACGTGGCGGAGAAGCGTGCCGGCGTCGTCGTCGGCGCGCGCTCGGCGCTGTTCCTGCCCTTCGCCGACCTCGCCGTCATCGTGGTCGACGAGGAGCATGACGGCGCCTTCAAGCAGGAGGACGGCACGCTCTACAATGCACGCGACATGGCCGTCGTGCGGGCCCGCCTGAGCGATGTGCCGATCGTGCTGGCGTCGGCGACGCCGTCCCTGGAGACCGTCGCCAACGCGCGTGCCGGTCGCTATGGCGCGCTGCATCTGCCCGACCGCCATGGCGGCGCGCAGCTGCCCGGCGTCGCGGTCGTCGACCTGCGCCGCCAGGCCCCGGCGCGCGGCCGCTGGCTGGCGCCGGCCGTGGTGACGGCCGTGAACGAGACGCTGGCGCGCGGCGAGCAGGTGCTGCTGTTCCTCAACCGCCGCGGCTACGCCCCGCTCACCTTGTGCCGCACCTGCGGCCATCGGCTGCAATGTCCACATTGCAGCGCCTGGCTGGTCGAGCATCGGTTTCGCGGCCGCCTGATCTGCCACCATTGCGGCTACGGCGCGCCGCTGCCGGCGGCGTGCCCATCCTGCGAGGACAAGGATTCGTTCGTGCCGTGCGGGCCCGGCGTCGAACGGCTCGCCGAGGAAGCGCTGGCGCTTTTTCCCGACAAGCGCATCGAGATCTTCGCCAGCGACACCGTGGGCAGCCGCCGTGCGGCGCAGGCCATGGTCGAGCGCATCGCTGCGGGCGAGATCGACCTCGTGATCGGCACGCAGATGGCGGCCAAGGGCTATCACTTCCCGCTGCTGACGCTGGTCGTGGTCGTCGATGCCGATCTCGGCCTGGCCGGTGGCGATCTGCGCGCAGCGGAGCGCACCTTCCAGCTTCTCTACCAGGTTGCCGGCCGTGCCGGCCGGGCCGAGAAGCCGGGCCGGGCGCTGCTGCAGACGCATATCCCCGACCATCCCGTGATCCAGGCGTTGGCCAGCGGCGAGCGCGACCAGTTCAATGCGGCCGAGATGGCGGCCCGCGAAAGCGCCGGCTGGCCGCCCTTCGGCCGCCTGGTGGCGATCATCGTCTCGGGAACTGACGAGGCGGCGACCGACGACGCTGCCCGGGCGCTGGCACGGGCGGCGCCGGTCATGGACGGCATCAAGGTGCTGGGTCCGGCGCCGGCGCCGTTATCGTTGCTGCGCGGCCGATTCCGGCGCCGGCTGCTGCTGCGCAGCCAGCGCGGCCTGAAGGTTCAGGGCATCGTCGCCGATTGGCTGGCGCAGGTCACGGTGCCGCCGTCCGTCCGGGTGCAGGTCGATATCGACCCGTACTCGTTCATGTGATGACCATGGGCAGCGGGCTAGGCGTCCTTGTGCTTCATGTAGATGCCGACGCTCCAATATGTGTCGGCCCGGGCGGCAGGGTCGCCGCCGATCACCCAGGCTTCCTCCGGAACGCCGCGGGGGTAGCGCAGATTCTGCCACAGGCGCCTGGAAGGGCCCAAGGCCCCGAAGGCTTGGCGCAGTTCCTCGGCCTCGTAGCGCGACAGCCAGTCGACCGAAAGGATCTCCATGTTGTTGGCCTCGGCCAGGGCGCGAAGCTCATCGACGGTGTAGCCCATGCGCACATGATCGCCGTCCTGGGTCGGCGACACGCGGTCGAAGCCGGGGATCAGCTTGCCCATGCGCGCCACAAAAGGCGTGCTGGGGGTCGATATGAGCAGCCGGCCATGAGGCGCCACCTGCGAGCATAGCTTGGCGAACATCGAGCGGTCATCGATCAGATGCTCCAGAACCTCCAGGCAGCTCACAAGGTCGAAGCGTCCGAAATCCCATGGCTTGTCGAGGTCGACAGTGCGGAACGCATGGCGGATCGGGAAGTTCTGGAAGCGCCGGTCCTGGCCTTCGACATTGCCGTCCACCCCCATGTAGGACGCGACCTTGTCGGCAGCCGGGGCCAGCCAGAGCAGCGTTGCGCTGCTGCCGCAGCCGACATCGAGAATGGATACGCGCGGCTGTGGCGCTTCCCGCACGTAGTGCATGAGGTAATCCGCCCGGTCCAGTATGGTCGCATCCCGCGTCAGGCGGAAATACCCCAGGCCGCATAGCGTCAGCAGAGCGTTGTCGAGCGTTTGAATCAAGGCGCTGGTCATTCGCACGATCCCTGTTGCGCCTTGTCAGACCAGAATGATCTGTCCGCCGTCAACGTTGCCGGCACGATAAATCGGCAGGCCGGTGCCGTAAATTATTTCTCATCAGTTTTATGTCAGATTGTCGTCAGCGATGCCGCTCGTTTTTGTCGGACCCAATCCGAGCCCGAAACAGTGCCGGTGCCCTTTCGCGCCGGTGGTGGGTTGCTTGCATCACACAAACGCGTGTGCTAGCTACCGCCCGCGGTTTTCGGGGGCGGCCCCTTCGGGGTCCATTCTTTGGGAAAACGCACGTTATTCCAAGGGGTTCACACCCCATGATTCCAAGGGGTTCACACCCCATGATCCGGCCCTTGGGGACACCTGATCGTGTCGACTGAAGCACCCGGCCCGGCTAGCCTCGCCGGGCGTTATGCCAGCGCGCTGTTCGAGCTTGCGGACGGCCAGAAACAACTCGATGCCGTCGCTGCCGACCTCGCCACGCTGCGTCGGATGATGGACGAGAGCGCCGATCTGCGGCGCCTGGTCGCCAGCCCGGTCATCGGGCGGGACGCCCAGGGCAGGGCCATGTCCGCCTTGCTCGAAACGGCCGGCGCCAGCAACCTGGTGCGTCGTTTTGTGGGCGTGGTCTGCCAGAACGGACGCTTGCGCGATCTGCCCAGCATGATCGCGGCTTTTCTGGCCGAGCTGGCCCGTCGGCGTGGTGAGACGGCCGCCGATGTGATCTCGGCGACTCCGCTGAGCGAAACGCAGCTGCAGTCACTGTCCGAGACCTTGCGGCGCCTTGTCGGCAGCAAGATCACTGTCAATGCGCGCGTTGATGCCGATCTCCTGGGCGGTTTGATCGTCAAGGTTGGCTCGCGCATGTTCGATTCGTCGATACGCACCAAGCTGCAGCGCCTGCGGCTGGCCATGAAGGGAGTGGGGTGATGGATATCCGCGCGGCCGAGATTTCGGCCATCCTCCGCAAGCAGATCGAGAACTTCGGGGTCGATGCGGAAGTCGCCGAGGTTGGCTCGGTGCTGTCGGTCGGCGACGGCATCGCGCGCGTGCACGGGCTGGACAACGTCCAGGCCGGCGAGATGGTCGAGTTCCCGGGCGGCATCAAGGGCATGGCCCTGAACCTGGAAACCGACAATGTCGGCGTCGTGATCTTCGGCGATGACCGCACCATCAAGGAAGGCGACACGGTCAAGCGCACCGGCACCATCGTCGACGTGCCGGTGGGCAAGGGCCTGCTGGGTCGCGTGGTCAATGGCCTGGGCGAGCCGATCGACGGCAAGGGTCCCATCCAGTCCACCGAGCGCCGCCTGGTCGAGCTCAAGGCGCCGGGCATCATTCCGCGCCGCTCGGTGCACGAGCCGATGCAGACCGGCCTGAAGGCGATCGACTCGCTGGTGCCGGTGGGCCGAGGCCAGCGCGAGCTCATCATCGGTGACCGCCAGACCGGCAAGACCGCCGTCGCCATCGATACCTTCATCAACCAGAAGCCGATCAACGCCGGCAACGACGAGTCCAAGAAGCTGTACTGCGTCTACGTCGCCGTCGGCCAGAAGCGCTCGACGGTGGCTCAGATCGTCAAGACGCTGGAAGACGCCGGCGCCATGGAATACTCGATCGTCGTCGCCGCCACGGCGTCCGATCCGGCGCCGCTGCAGTTCCTGGCGCCCTACGCCGGCTGCGCCATGGGCGAGTACTTCCGCGACAACGGCATGCACGCCGTGATCGTGTACGACGATCTTTCCAAGCAGGCCGTCGCCTACCGCCAGATGTCGCTGCTGCTGCGCCGTCCGCCGGGCCGCGAAGCCTATCCCGGCGACGTCTTCTACCTGCATTCGCGGCTGCTGGAGCGCGCCGCCAAGCTCAACGACAAGAACGGTTCGGGCTCGCTGACGGCGCTGCCGGTCATCGAGACGCAGGCCGGCGACGTGTCGGCGTACATTCCGACCAACGTGATCTCGATCACCGACGGCCAGATCTTCCTCGAGACCGAGCTCTTCTACCAGGGCATCCGGCCGGCCATTAACGTCGGCCTGTCGGTCAGCCGCGTCGGCTCCTCGGCCCAGATCAAGGCGATGAAGCAGGTTGCCGGCTCGATCAAGCTGGAGCTGGCACAGTACCGCGAGATGGCGGCCTTCGCCCAGTTCGCCTCTGACCTCGATGCCTCGACGCAGCGCCTGCTGGCGCGCGGCCAGCGGCTCACCGAGTTGCTGAAGCAGGGCCAGTTCCAGCCGATGCCGGTCGAGGAGCAGGTGGTGTCGATCTTCGCCGGCACGCGCGGCTACCTCGATCCGCTGCCGGTAGGCAAGGTCGGCGAGTTCGAGCGCCGCGTGCTCGAAGCGCTGCGGGCCTCCAACAACGGCGTGCTGGACGGCATCCGTACGGCGCGCGAGCTGACCAAGGATATCGAGGCCAAGCTCAAGTCCTTCCTCGACGACTTCGTCAAGAAGTTCGCCTGACCTGCCGGGCCGGGGCGCTGCGCCGGCCTTGCGTGACGCACACAGGACAGACGGGCAGAAGCGCCGATGCCAAGCCTCAAGCAATACCGACTACGGATCCGAAGCGTTCAGAACACGCAGAAGATCACCAAGGCGATGAAGATGGTCGCCGCGGCCAAGTTGCGGCGCGCGCAAGAAGCGGCCGTGGCCGGTCGCCCCTATGCGACGGCCATGGATCGCATGATGGCGTCGCTGGCCGGCGCCATGCAGGGCAAGGCGGGCGCGCCCAGGCTGCTGGCGGGCACCGGGGACGACAAAGTCCACCTGCTGATCGTCGCCACGGCTGACCGCGGCCTGTGCGGCGGCTTCAACAGCTCGATCGTGCGCGAGGCGCGGCGTGCGGTACGCGCGCTGCAGGCTGACGGCAAGACCGTCAAGATCCTCTGCGTCGGCCGCAAGGGCCGCGACCAGCTGCGCCGCGACTTCGGCAGCCTGATCATCGACACCATCGCCGACCTCGGTCGGCCGCGGGTCAGCTTCGGTGATGCCACCCAGGTGGCGACCAAGGTTGTCGAGTTGTTCGAAGCCGGCGAATTCGATGTCGCCACTCTCTTCTACAACCGCTTCCGCTCGGCGATCAGCCAGATCATCACCAAGCAGCAGATCATTCCACCGGCCCTGCCCGAGCAGGCGGCGCCGGTGGCTGGCGCGGCGCCCTACGAGTTCGAGCCCGACGAGGAAACGATCCTCAAGGATCTGTTGCCGCGCAACCTCACGGTCCAGGTCTATCGCGCCCTGCTCGAGAACAGCGCCTCGTTCTTTGGCGCGCAGATGACGGCGATGGACAACGCCACCCGCAACGCCGGCGACATGATCAGGAAGCTGACGCTGTCGATGAACCGGCAGCGGCAGGCCGCGATCACCAAGGAACTCATCGAGATCATCTCCGGCGCGCAGGCCGTGTAACGCGCGCCGAAACGAATGCAGAAGGGAACAACCATGGCTGCCAACAACATCGGCAAGATCACCCAGGTAATGGGCGCCGTCGTCGACGTGCAGTTCGAAGGCGAGCTGCCGGCCATTCTCAACGCCCTGACCGTCGACTCCGACGGCCGCAAGGTCGTGCTCGAAGTGGCGCAGCACCTCGGTGAATCGACGGTGCGCACCATCGCCATGGACACGACGGACGGCTTCGTGCGCGGGCAGAAGGCGACCGATAGCGGCGCGCCGATTGCCATGCCGGTCGGCCCCGAAACCCTGGGCCGCATCCTGAACGTCATCGGTGAGCCGGTGGACGAGCGCGGCGACGTCAAGGCCAAGCGCACGCTGCCGATCCATCGCAGCGCGCCGGAGTTCGTCGAGCAGTCGACCGAGGCGCAGATCCTGGTCACCGGCATCAAGGTCGTCGACCTGCTGGCGCCCTACGCCAAGGGCGGCAAGATCGGCCTGTTCGGCGGCGCCGGCGTCGGCAAGACCGTCGTCATCATGGAGCTGATCAACAACATCGCCAAGGCGCATGGCGGCGTGTCGGTGTTCGCCGGCGTGGGCGAGCGCACCCGCGAGGGCAACGACCTCTATCACGAGATGATCGAGTCGGGCGTCATCAAGCTCAACGACGACGGCACGACGTCGGGCTCCAAGGTGGCCCTGGTCTACGGCCAGATGAACGAGCCGCCGGGCGCGCGTGCCCGCGTCGGCCTGTCGGGCCTGACGGTCGCCGAGTATTTCCGCGACGAGGAAGGCCAGGACGTGCTGTTCTTCGTCGACAACATCTTCCGCTTCACGCAGGCCGGCTCGGAAGTGTCGGCACTGCTGGGCCGCATTCCTTCGGCGGTGGGCTATCAGCCGACGCTCGCCACCGACATGGGCGCCCTGCAGGAGCGCATCACCACCACCAACAAGGGCTCGATCACCTCGGTGCAGGCCATCTATGTGCCGGCCGACGACTTGACCGACCCGGCGCCGGCGACGTCGTTCGCGCACCTTGACGCCACCACCGTGTTGAACCGTGCGCTCACGGAGCTGGGCATCTACCCGGCGGTGGACCCGCTCGACTCGACCTCACGCATGCTCGACCCGCGCGTCGTCGGCGAGGAGCACTACCAGGTGGCGCGTGACGTGCAGCGCGTGCTGCAGCAGTACAAGTCGCTGCAGGACATCATCGCCATTCTGGGCATGGACGAGCTGTCGGAAGAGGACAAGCTGGTGGTGGCCCGGGCGCGCAAGATCCAGCGCTTCCTCAGCCAGCCGTTCCACGTCGCCGAGGTGTTCACCGGCACCAAGGGCGAGTTCGTGAAGCTCGAGGACACGATCAAGGGCTTCAAGGGCATCGTCGCGGGCGACTACGACGACCTGCCGGAAGCGGCGTTCTACATGGTCGGCACGATCGAGATGGCCGTGGCCAAGGCCAAGAAGATGGCAGCTGAGGCCGCCTGAGCGGACAGCTGAGCGGAGGCCCTGACAATGGCCAAGGTTGCATTCTCCCTGGTTCTGCCGGAGCGCGAGCTCGTCACGACCGATGCCGACATGGTGGTCGTGCCTGGCAGCGAGGGCGACTTCGGTGTTCTGCCGGGCCACATCCCGATGATCACCACCGTGCGGCCCGGCGTGATCGAGCTTCACGACGACGGCAAGGTGACGGCGCGCTACATCGTCGCTGGCGGCTTCGCCGAAGTGACACCGGAACGCTGCACGGTGCTGGCCGAGGAGGCGCAGCCCCTGGCCGACGTCACGGCCGACCAGCTGGCGGCCCGCGTGCGCCAGGCCGAGGAGGCCGTGGAGGACGCGACGGCGCCGGCGGCGAAGGCCAATGCCGAGCAGGCGGTGACCGTGGCGCGCGAGCTGCAGCGTGCCCAAGCTTACTACGCCGGTCGCTAAGCCCCTCTGGCGGCAGGGAAATTTTCTTTCGAATGTGGAAAGGGCCGGTTGAAAGCCGGCCCTTTCTCCCTTTATGACAGGGGTATGTCGGGCCTTTCGGGGCCGCAGTAGTAGGGAACGGCGATTCGACCGCCGGCGGGTTCATGAAGAACTGGACGCTCGACGATATCGCCTGGGACGCCTTCGATCGCTCGAAGGTCGATCCGGACCTGTTGAAGCTGGTGAAGGCTGCGGCGCTGGTCGAGCGCAACGCCTATGACTACGAGACGTATCTCAGCAACGTCTTCGGCGACGACCCCGAGTTCAGGGCCGCGATCGGCTGGTGGGCGCGCGAGGAGGTGCAGCACGGCGAGGCGCTGGGGCGCTGGGCCATGATGGCCGACCCGAGCTTCGATTTCGCGGCCGCCTTCAAGAAATTCACCGAGGGCTACCAGCTGCCGCTGGACGCGACCACGTCGGTGCGCGGCACCCGCGCCGGCGAGCTGATGGCGCGCTGCATCGTCGAGACCGGCACCAGCTCTTACTACAGCGCCCTGCGCGACGCCGCGGCCGAGCCGGTGCTGAAGCAGATCTGCGCCAATATCGCCGCCGACGAGCTGCGGCACTACAAGCTGTTCTACACCCATATGCGGCGCTGGCTGGAGCGTGAGCACCTGGGCCGCTGGGGACGCCTGCGCATCGGGCTGGCCCGTATCCATGAGAGCGAGGACGATGAGCTGTCCTACGCCTACTATGCCGCCAATGCCGCTCCCGGCGAGGCCTACGACCGGACGGTCTGCGCCAAGGCCTATGCGCGGCGCGCCTATGCGGTGTACCGCCCCGGCCATGTCCAGCGCGGCGTGGCGATGGTGCTGAAGGCTGCCGGGCTGGATGCCACGGGCCGTCTGAACGCCGGACTGACGCGCTTGGCCGTCAGCTTCATGCGCTGGCGCAGCCAGCGTCTGGCGCGCAGCGGGGCCTAGGCGGGGCTGGCCGCGGGTCATATTTTGAACCCTCGCAGGGCGACGCACACCATTGCGCGAGCCTTTCCGAGTCGCCCTTGTTCAGCCATAAAGCGGCGGCTATCGTGCCGCTGTAGCTGCTTTTCCGCCCTCTCGGTTTCGGAAAGAGTCATGAGATTCTTGCGCCATCCGGCCCTCGCCGCTGCCCTCTCCCTTTCGCTTGTGGCCGCGCCGGCCATCGCCTGGGCGCAGGACAAGGCCCCCGACAAGGACAAGCCCAAGACCGACAAGAGCGAGCTGTACCAGCAGCTCAACCTGTTCGGCGACGTGCTCGAGCGCATCCGCAACGACTACGTCGAGCCGCCGAAGGAGACCGACCTGATCGAGGCGGCGATCAACGGCATGCTGGCGTCGCTCGACCCGCACAGCTCCTACATGAACCCCAAGCAGTTCCGCGACATGCAGGTGCAGACGCGCGGCGAGTTCGGTGGGCTGGGCATCGAGGTCACGATGGAGAACGGCCTGGTGAAGGTCGTGGCGCCCATCGACGACACGCCGGCAGCCAAGGCCGGGCTGCAGTCGGGCGACCTGATCGTGTCGCTGGACGATCAGCCGGTCATGGGACTGACCTTGCAGGAAGCCGTCGAGAAGATGCGCGGCAAGGTCGACACCAAGATCAAGATCGGCGTGCGCCGTCAGGGAAAGGATCCGTTCGACGTCACGCTCACCCGCGCGATCATCAAGATCCAGTCGGTGAAGGCGCGGGTCGAGGGCGGTGACATCGGCTACGTCCGCATCACGTCGTTCACCGAGCAGACCGCCAGCGGACTGAACGCCGCGCTCGAGAAGTTCAAGAAGGACCTGGGCCCGAAGTGGAAAGGCCTGGTGCTTGACCTGCGCAACAACCCGGGTGGCCTGCTGGATCAGTCGATCGCGGTCAGCGACGCCTTCCTCGACAAGGGCGAGATCGTCTCGATCCGTGCCCGCAAGCCGGAGGACGTGCAGCGCTGGAACGCCAAGCCGGGTGACCTGACCGAAGGCCGGCCGATCGTCGTGCTGGTCAACGGCGGTTCGGCATCGGCGTCCGAGATCGTGGCCGGCGCGCTGCAGGACCATCGCCGCGCCATCATCCTGGGCACGCGCTCCTTCGGCAAAGGCTCGGTGCAGACCATCATGCCGGTGACCGGCGGCGGCGCCATGCGGCTCACCACGGCGCTGTACTTCACCCCGTCGGGCCGCTCGATCCAGAAGGAAGGCATCAAGCCCGATATCGAGGTCGAGCAGGCCAAGATCGAGGCGCTCAAGCCGGGTGACCGTACGCGCGAGGAGAACCTCCGCGGCTCGATCGCCAATCCCAACGGCCGCAAGGACGGCAGCAAAGCGCCGGATGCGCCTAAGCCCGAGGCGAAGCCGGATGGGACGTCGCCGGAGGCGAAGGATACCCCGCCGCAGGATCCCAACGAGCCGGCAGCGCAGGCCGCCAACGACTATCAGCTTCTGCGGGCCATGGATTTGATTCGCGGCATCAACCTGTTCAGCCAGCGCAGCAACTGAGGCGCTGGCCTCACGCCGGCGGCCGGCGGCTTCGCTGCCGGCCCGTGATGGGCTACAGACGCGACCGGCCTGAAGCGTTGTCGCAGAACGCGCAGAGAAGGCCTGGATCAGGGCGCGTCTCTGCTAAGATGCGCCCGCTGTCGGCCCTGCCGGCATGTGTAGCGGAGCGTCAGTATGACCAGGCAAGCCCCCTCGCCATGGCAGGCAACCAGACTTCGGTCGCGCGGTGGCCGTCGGGCAGGACCTTATGCGGCAGGCGCCGCGGCTGCGGTGCTGTTGCTGGGCGTGGGCGTGCTTGGCGTCGGCCTCCTCGGCGGTATTCCCTGGCGTGATGCTGCACGCGCCGTCGCCGGACCGCGCCAGCTGACGGCGACGCTGATCATTCCGCCAGTGCCGGAAGCGGCTGCGCCGCGACCGGCCAATCGCCCGACGCTGGTCCAGCATGGCGGTTCTTCTCCGCCACCGGTGGAGAGCCCGGCCGCGCCTCCGGCGTCGCCACCCCCGGCAGCGCCAGCGCCGGTCGAGACGCCGCCCCCGGCACCGTCGATATCACCACCAGCAGCCGCGACCACGCCGCCGCCGGCACCGGCATCGCCACCCGACGCCGCGAGCGCGCCGCCAGCACCGTCATCGCCGCCTGCTGCTGTGGCCACGCCGCCCTCACCACCGGCGTCGCCGGAGCCTGAAAAAGCGCCATCATTGCCGCCGGCAACGCCGTCGCCTTCGGTTGCCGAGGCGCCGCCGGCCGCGCCAACGCCGGCACCGGAGCAGGCACCTCCATCATCTGCTCCGCCGGTGCCGCCGGCGGCTGCCGACAGCGCCACGGCCACGCCGCCACCTGCGATACCAGCAACCGAGCCGGCGCCGGCCGTTCCTGCCCAGCCACCGCCAGTCGCCGCCGACACCGCACCGCCACCTGCCACGGCCAAGGATGCGCCCCCGGCGTCGCCGTCGACTGGGCCGTCAACCGAGGCGCCGGCGCCTTCCGGCAGCGCCGGCGCCACCGTGCCTGCCGCCCCGTCCGACAAGCCTCCCACCGAGGCGGCTGTCCCGACGCCGGCGCCGCTCGTGGCGCTGATCGCCGCCAACGGCTTGCCGGCGCCGCCACCCGAAAAGCCGGCGGTGCCGGCGCGCTGCCCGCCGCTCGATCCCGCGGCACTGGTCGAGTGGACCCCGGTCGGCCGGCTGCCGCGCATTGATGCCAATGGCTGCATGCCGTGGCTCGCCAACGCTGCCGCTTTCAACTATCGCGAGACGCGTCCGCGCGTCGGCGTGATTGTGCTCGGGCTAGGCAAGGATCCGCAGCTCACCCAGCGCGCCATCGATGCGCTGCCGCCGCGCATCTCGCTGGGGTTCGCATCCGATGCGCCTTGGCTTGATCGCTGGATCGACCGCGCGCGTGCCCGCGGGCACGAAGTGCTGGTGATGCTGCCGGTGCAGGCACCCGACAAGCCGCGTGACTCGACATGGCCGCCGCTGCGCGCCGATGTTGCGCCGGAGGAGAACATGCGGCGGCTGCACACGCTGCTCGCCCGCGCCGGCGCCGGCTATATCGGTGTGATCGTGCCGACCACGACGCCACTGAGCAGCACCGACGCGGCCTTGCGTCCGTTGCTCAAGGAGGTCGGCGACCGAGGGCTGCTGGTTCTCGAGACCTTCCGAACCGGCCGGACGGTCTACCAGACCAGCAAGGAGCTGGGCGTGCCGTATAGCAGCGACGCCGGCTGGATCGACCGCAAGAGCGAGCCGGATGAGATCACGGCCAACCTCCAGGCGCTGGAGGAGTTCACGTTGGTGAACCGCTTCGCGCTTGCTGTCGCCACGGCGCAGCGGGAGACCATCGAGCGGCTGATTGCGTGGTCGAAGGATATCGAGACGCGCGGAATTGCCCTGGCGCCGGTGACCGGCCTCACCGAATGCGTGGACCTGTGCGCCGAGCGCGTCCGCAAGGCGATGGTCGGCGGCGGTGGGCGATGAAGCGCAGCGACGATCTGCCGAAAGGCTATCGCCCCAATGTCGGCATCATGCTGATCGCGCCGGACCGGCGTGTCTGGATCGGCCAGCGTTTTGATAGGAATCCCGATGCCGATCAGGCTGGCTGGCAGATGCCGCAGGGAGGCATCGACAAGGGCGAGACTGCGGTCGTGGCGGCACGGCGTGAGCTCGAGGAGGAGGTCGGCACGGACAAGGCCGATATCATGCGCGAAAGCGCCACGTGGCTCGCCTACGACCTGCCGCCGACCCTGGCCAGGTCGTTGTGGAAAGGCCGCTTCCGCGGCCAGGCCCAGAAATGGGTGGCGATGCGTTTCACCGGCAGCGATGCGGACATCGACATCGCGACCGAGCACCCCGAGTTCCGCGCCTGGCGGTGGGCGCCGGCAGTCGATCTGCCGGGACTGATCGTGCCCTTCAAGCGTGACGTCTACCGCGCCGTGCTGGCCGAGTTCGCCGATCTGTTGGGGTGATGAGCCGCGCGTCGCGGACTATGCCACCTTGCGCGCCGCCTCCTGGCGCATGGCGGCCGGCACTGTCAGGACATGGTCGCGCGGCGTCGCGCGCAGGAGCGATTGTCCGGTCATCTCCGCCGGCTGCTTGATCCCCATCAGCGCCAGCAGGGTCGGGGCAACGTCAGCCAGGCGGCCATCGGCCAGCGACACCACGCCGGCCGGCGCGTTGAAGAGGACGGCGGGCACCTTGTTCAGCGTGTGCTGCGTATGCGGCTGGTTGGTTTCGTAGTCGAAGAGCTGCTCGACATTGCCGTGATCGGCGGTCACCAGCAGCGTGCCACCGGCCCGCTGGACGGCATCCATCAGGCGGCCCAGGCTTGAGTCCACGGTTTCGACCGCTTTCACGGCAGCGGCGAAGACACCGCTATGGCCGACCTGGTCGGTGTTGGCGTAGTTCACCACGATAAGGTCGAAGCGCTTGGCATCGATCGCTTCCACCAGACGGTCGGTGACCTCCGGCGCGCTCATCTCGGGCTTCAGGTCGTAGGTCGCGACCTTGGGCGAGGGAACCAGGATGCGGTCCTCGCCGGGGAAGACTCGCTCCTCGCCGCCGTTCAGGAAGAACGTGACATGCGCGTACTTCTCGGTCTCGGCGATGCGCAGCTGCGTCAGACCGGCTTTGGACACCGTCTCGCCCAGGCCGTTGGCGATGGCGATCGACGGGAACAGCGTGTCGAGGAAGGCGTTGAGCGCCGTCGAGTACTCGGTGAGCCCCAGCGCGCCGGCGAACGATACGACGCGCGGCCGGGGGAAGCCGTCGAACAGCGGGTCGAGCAGCGCCGTCAGGATCTCGCGCGCCCGATCGGCGCGGAAGTTGCCCATGAGCACGCCGTCGCCGTCCTTCATACCGTCGTACCCGGCGATCACGGTGGGCAGGACGAACTCGTCGGTGGTCTTGGCCGCGTAGCCCTGGGCCACGGCAGCGTCGGGCGTGTCGGCGCGCTCGCCCTGCGCGTCGGTGAGCGCGACATAGGCCTTGGTGACCCGATCCCAACGCTTGTCGCGGTCCATGGCGTAGAAGCGGCCGGACACGGTGCCGATCGTGATCGGCAGGCCGGGCTTGAGAGCCGCCTGCAGGTCGGCAAGGTATTCGCGCGCGCTCTGCGGCGGTGTGTCGCGGCCGTCAAGGAAGGCGTGCACGCGCACATGCACACCGGCTGCGGCCACGATGTTGGCCAGGGCCGCGATATGGTCCTGGTGGCTGTGCACGCCGCCAGGCGAAACCAGCCCCATCACGTGGCAGGCGCCGCCGCTGGCCTTCAGCTTGGCGATGAAATCCTGCAGGGCGGGGCCCTTGGCCAGGCTGCCGTCGGCGATCGCCCGATCGATCCGCGGCAGGTCCTGCATGACGACCCGGCCGGCGCCGAGATTCATGTGGCCGACCTCGGAATTGCCCATCTGCCCCTGGGGCAGGCCGACATAGAGTTCCGAGGCGTCGATCAACCCCTGCGGGCAGGTCGACACCAGCCGGTCGAAATTTGGGGTGCGCGCCGCGAGGACGGCGTTGTCGCGCGGATCGAGCCGGTGGCCCCAGCCGTCCAGGACACACAGCACGACGGGGCGGGGGGCGATCGGTTGCGCCATGAAACGACCTCAAGCTGGCAATCCCACCGTCCCCGGCGGGCCTAAGCCTGATGGGTATAGGCGCTGCCGGCGCATTGCTCCAGTGACCATATCCTCTCCCGCGCGCGGGCTAGGAAGGGGCCCATCGCGAAGCGATGGGAAGGTGAGGGGCCAGGGACGAAGTGCCTTGCATGGAGCCCTCACCCGTCGAGCGCTTCGCGCTCGCCGACCTCTCCCGCCGGCGGGAGAGGTGGAGGCTAAGCGGCCTCGAACTTGCCGAACTCCCAATCGCGCCCCGGAGCGGCGGCGAGGAGGGCCTGGGTGTAGGCGTGCTGCGGCCGCAGGAAGACGTCGGCGGCCGGCCCGTACTCCACGACCTTGCCCTTCTCCATCACGGCGACCTCGTCGCAGACCTGGGCTGCCACCCGCAGGTCATGGGTGATGAACAGCATGGCAAGGTTCATCCGCTCGCGGATCTCGTCCAGCAGCTTCAGCACCTGCGCCTGCACCGAGACATCCAGCGCCGACACGGCCTCGTCCGCGATCAGCACCTCCGGCTCCATCGCGAGCGCGCGGGCGATGCAGATGCGCTGGCGCTGGCCGCCCGAGAACTGGTGCGGGTAGCGATCGAGGGCATCGGGGTCCAGCCGCACCGTTTCCATCAGGGTGCGGGCACGCTGGGTTGCTGCCGACCGCGAGGCGCCGAAGTTCATCGGCCCTTCGACGATCGATTCGCCGACCGTGCGACGGGGATTGAGGGAGCGGTAGGGATCCTGGAACACGATCTGGATCCGGCGGCGATGCCGGCGCAGCAACCGCTGCGGCAGCAGCGCCACATCGTCCTCGCCCAGTGTCACCCGGCCTTCGGTCGGATCGATCAGCCTCGCGATGCAGCGTGCGACGGTGGACTTGCCGGAACCCGACTCGCCTACGATCCCCAGCGACTCGCCTTGCCGAACCACGATGCTGACGTTGTCGACGGCGCGCACGGTGCGCGCCTTCTGGAACATGCCGCCGCCGCCATAGACCTTGGTCAGCTTCTCGGTGCGCAGCACCGTGCGGGCGCCGTCGTGCCGCGGGCGCTCGGCCGGCAGCATGCTGGGCACGGACGAGATCAGCATGCGGGAGTAGGGATGGCGCGGTCGCGACAGGATGTCGTGTGTCGGTCCTGCTTCCACCAGCTCGCCCAGGCGCAGCACGGCGACGCGATGGGCGATGTCGCAGACGACGCCGAAATCATGGGTGATGAACAGGACGCCCATGTTCTTGTCGCGCTGGATGTCCTTGATCAGCTCGAGGATCTGCGCCTGGGTGGTGACGTCGAGCGCCGTCGTCGGCTCGTCGGCGATCAGCAGGGTCGGCTCCAGCACCAGCGCCATCGCGATCATGACGCGTTGGCGCTGACCGCCGGAGAGCTGGTGCGGATAGGAATCATAGATGCGCGGCGGGTCGGGCATGCTGACCCGCTCGAACACGCGGATGATCTTGTCCTTGCGTTGCTGCGGCTCGAGCTGGGTATGCGTGCGCAGCACTTCGTCGATCTGGTCGCCGCAGGTCATGACGGGATTGAGCGCCGTCATCGGCTCCTGGAAGATCATCGACATGCGCACGCAGCGCAGCTCGCGCAGACGGTTCTCGGTGGCGTGGGCGATCTCCTCGCCCTCGAGCCGGATCTCACCGCCGGTGACCGGCAGCGACTTGGGCAGCAGGCCCATCACGGCCTGGGCGATCACGGACTTGCCGGAGCCGGACTCCCCCACCAGGCAGACGATCTCGCCGGGATTGATGACGACGCTGACCTTCTCGACCGCATGCGGCCGGTCGCTGCCTTTGGGCAGCGCGATCGAGAGGTCGCGGATCTCGAGGACAGGGTGGTTCGAAGCCATGGTCAGACGCGCTTGCTCATCTTGGGGTCGAGCGTGTCGCGCAAGCCGTCGCCCAGCATGTTCACGGCCAGCACAGTGAGCGCCAGGAAGATCGCCGGGAACAGGATGTTGTGCGGATACACGCGGAAGAACTGGCGCCCCTCGGCCATGATGTTGCCCCAGGTCGGGGTGTCGGTCGGTATGCCGATGCCGAGGAAGCTCAGCGTCGCCTCGGCAAGGATGGCCGACGCGCAGATGAAGGTGCCCTGCACGATCACCGGCGCCACCGTGTTGGGCATCACGTGCCGCCACAGGATCTTGTGCAAGGGCGTGCCGACCGAGACCGCCGCCTCGACATAGGGCTCCTCGCGGATGGTCAGCACGACGGATCGCACCAAGCGTACGACACGGGGTATTTCCGGCACGACGATGGCGAAGATCACGGTGCCGAGACCGGCGCGGAAGAGCGACACGAGGCCGATGGCCAGCAGGATGCCGGGTATGGCCATCAGGCCGTCCATGATGCGCATGATGAAGCCGTCAAGCCATCGGATGTAGCCGGACAGCAGGCCGATCAGCACGCCGACGGCGATGCTGATGGCGCCCACGGCAAAGCCGACGACCAGCGATACCCGGGCGCCGTACATGACCCGGCTGTAGATGTCGCGGCCCAGGCTGTCGGTGCCCATCAGCGTCGTGCGCTGCGTGGTGGACCCGTCGTCATTGCGCACGGTGATCTCGACGCCCGGCTTCTTGTTGCGCACCGTCGGGTCGATCTGCGCCGGCGGCACCGTGCCGAGCAGCGGCGCGCACAGGCCGATCAGGACCATCAGCAGCACGATGCTACCGCCGATCAGCACGCTGGTATGCCGCAGCAGTCGGATCCAGATGCTGGGACGTGCAACAGCGGCCGCGCGTGCTGCGGCGGCGTCGACTTCGTTTTCGAGGGCGACGGTCAATAGCGGATCCTCGGATCGAGCACGCTGTAGGCCAGGTCGATGACCAGGTTGACCAGCACATAGACGACGCTGAACATCAGGATCACGACCTGGATCACCGGGAAGTCTCGCGCCAGCACCGCGTCCACGGTCAGGCGGCCGATGCCGGGGATGTTGTAGACGCTCTCCGTCACCACCACGCCGCCGATCAGCAGCGCGATGCCGATGCCGATCACGGTGATGATCGGCACGGCGGCATTGCGCAACGCATGGCGCAGCAGCACGATCCGCGCCGGCAGGCCCTTGGCGCGCGCCGTGCGGATATAGTCCTCACCCAGCGTCTCGATGACGCTGGCGCGGGTGATGCGGGAGATCAGCGCGATGTAGATCACCGCCAGGGTGATGCTGGGCAGGATCAGGCGTATGATGAAGTCGCCGAAGCCTTCGGATATTCGCCGGTATCCTTGCACCGGCAGCCATCCCAGCACGATCGCGAAGACGTAGATCAGGAGGTAGCCGATGACGAACACCGGCACCGAGAACCCCATCACGGAAAAACCCATGACGATGCGGTCGACCCAGCTGCCCTGACGCGCAGCGGCCAGGACGCCGACCGGCACGGCGATCAGGACCGCCAGGATGATCGTGCAGAGCGACAGCATCAGTGTCGGCTCGACCCGCTGCAGGATCAGCTCGGCGACCGTCTTCTTGAAGAAGAACGACTCGCCGAAGTCACCGACCAGAACCCGGCTCGACCAGATGAAGAACTGCGACCACAGCGGCTCGTTCAAGCCGAGCTTGGCGCGGATCGCGTCGACCTGGTCGGCGGTCGCGTTGTCGCCGGCGATGATGGCGGCCGGGTCGTCCTTGGTCATGCGCAGCAGCATGAACGCGAACACCGCCACAAAGAGCAGCACCGGAATCGTGGCGATCAGGCGTCGGACGATAAAGGCGAACATCAAACCATCCTGACGTTGGGCGACGGGCCGGCTCAGGAGCCGGTCTTCTCGATGTTCCAGAAGACGGGCACCGGCGCCTTCAACCAGCCCTTGATGTTGTTGCGATGGGCGCCAGGACCATACCACTGGCCGATCCAGCCGTATTGCGCCGTCTCCAGCGCACGCAGCTGCACCTTCTCTGCCAGCGCCTTCTGCTTGACCGGATCCGTCTCCCTGGCGAATGCGTCACGCAGCTTTTCCATTTCCGGGTCGGTCGGCCAGCCGAACCAGCTTTTGTCGCCGGCCGCCACCATGTACGAGGTCGAGATCGGGTTCAGCACATCGGCTGAAACGGAGTAGGTGTGCAGGATGTTCCAGCCGCCCTTGTCGGCCGGATCCTTCTTGGTGCGCCGCGAGACCAGCGTCTGCCAATCCATCGACTGCATGTCGACCTTGAAGCCACCCTTCTCGAGCAGCGCCTTGGTCACCGGCGCGGTGTTGGTGAGGATGGGCAGCGTGGTCGACTGCATCACCACCACGGGCGTGCCGTCGTAGCCGGCTTCCTTGAGCAGGGCCTTCGATTTCTCGAAGTCCGACTTCAGCAGGATCTCGCCGCCCTTGTCGGTTGCGAACGGCGTGCCACAGATGAACACTGCGGCGCAGACTTTGTAGTAGGCCGGATCGCCCACCGTCGCCTTCAGGTAGTCTTCCTGATTTATGGCATACAGCGCCGCGAGCCGGATCTTGGGATTGTCGAACGGCTTCACGACATGGTTGAAGCGGATGATGAACTGATGTCCCAGCGGGTTCCAGTCGTCGATGACGACGCTCTTGTCCGCCTTCAGCATGGGCAGCAGGTCATGCGGCGGCGCCTCGATCATGTCGATCTCGCCGGCAAGCAGCGCGTTGGCCTGGATCTGCACGTCCGGCATCTCGATCAGCTCGACGCGGTCGACCTTGACCACCTTGCCGCCGGCAAGACCGGACGCGGGCTCGGCCCGCGGCTTGTATTTGGGATTCTTGATGTAGACGTGCTTCTCGCCGGGCTTCGACTCGTCGGTCTTGTAGATGAACGGTCCCGAGCCGATCTGGCTCTTGATCTGCTCCATCGGGCTCGTCTCGGCGACGCGCTTTGGCATCATGAACGGCACGTTCGACGATGGCTTGCCCAGGGATTCGAGAAGCAGTCCGTACGGCTCCTTGAGAACGATCTCGAATGTCTTGGCGTCGACGGCCTTCAGCTCCTTCACGAAATCCCAGAGCTTCAGGCCCATCGCATCGCGCGCCGCCCAGCGCTTGAGCGACGCGATGCAGTCCTCGCCGGTCACCGGCTGACCGTCGTGCCACTCCAGCCCGTCGCGCAGCGTGAAGGTCCATGTCAGCTTGTCGCCGCTCACCTTCCAGGTATCGACCATCTGCGGCTTGACCACGTTGTCGGCATCGGTCGCAAACAACGTGTCGTAGATCAGGTATCCGTGGTCGCGCGTGACGTAGGCCGTCGTCCAGATCAGATCGAGGATGGTCAGGTTGCCGCTCTTGACGACGCGCAGCGTGGTTTGCGCAAACGCGCCGCTGGATATCAACGCGGCCAGCCCAGCGGCTGCCAGCGCGCGCTTCAAGGTAGTGGTGACGAACGCCATGGTGCCTCCCGAAGATCTTGGCGGGCGCGGTCGTCGACGGTGGCCCCGTCTGTTGTCAGCAAATCCTGTGCCGCGTCCTTCTCTCCTGACAGCAACGCGGCGGAGCTGAGCTCCGCCGCGTTCACTTCGCATTATTTCTTGGTGACGTTCCAGAACACGGGGACGGCGCCCACCAGGTTGCCGTCGACGTTCGAGCGTCGGGCCAGCGGCTGGTACCACTGGCCCAGATGCGCATGGGTCGGGTACTCCACCCAGCGCTTCTGCACGGCTTCGGCGATCGCCTTCTGCTTGACAGGGTCGCTTTCACGCGAGAACTGGTCGCGCAGCTTCTCCAGCTGCTCGTCGCAGGGCCAGCCGAACATCGCCTTGTCGCACGAGGCGTTGAGGAAGCCGGCCATCACCGGATTGAGGATGTCGGCTGCCACCCACGAGGTGAGGAAGGCATGCCAGCCGCCGGCATTGGGCGGGTCCTTCTTGGAGCGGCGTGCCACCAGCGTCTGCCAGTCCATCGACTGCATGTCGACCTTGAAGCCGGCCTTCTCGAGCTGGACCTTGGCGACCGGCGCAAGGTTGGTCAGCACCTGCAGGTCGGTCGACTGCATCAGCACGATGGGCGTGCCGTCGTAGCCGGCCTCCTTCAGGAGCTGCTGCGCCTTGGCGGCATCGCCGTTGAGCACGCCGTCCATGCCGGCGGTGGTCTCCAGCGGCGTGCCGCAGATGAACATCGCCTTGCAGACCTTGTACCACTGCTTGTCGCCGACCACAGCCTGCAGGAACGGCTCCTGGCTCAGCGCCACGAGCGCTGCGGTGCGGATCTTGGGATTGTCGAACGGCTTGTGCAGGGTGTTGAAGCGCATCGTGAACTGGTTGCCGGTCGGGTTCCAGTTGAACAGGTTGATGCTCTTCTCGGCGGCCAGGATCGGCAGCAGATCATGGCCCGGCGATTCGATCATGTCGATCTCGCCGCTGATCAACGCGTTCACCTGGGTCTGCACGTCGGCGATCCAGACCCATTCGACCCGGTCGAGCTTCACCACCTTGCCGCCGGCCAGCCCCGAAGGGGGCTCGCTGCGCGGCTTGTATTTGGCGTTCTTGACGTAGACCACCTTCTCGCCCGGCTTCCATTCGTCGGCCTTGAAGATGAAGGGGCCGGAGCCGATCACGTCGGTCGGCTTGATCTGCGTGTTGGGATCGGTCTCGGCGACGCGCTTGGGCATCATGAAGGGCACGTTCGACGACGGCTTGCCCAGCGACTGCAGCACCAGCCCGTACGGTTCCTTCAGCACCAGCTGGAAGGTCTTGGCGTCGACGACCTTGAGCTCCTTGGTGGTGCCCATGAGCTTCTGGCCCATCGAGTCCTTGGCGCCCCAGCGCTTGATCGAGGCGACACAATCCTCGGCCGTGACGGGCGTGCCGTCATGCCATTCCAGGCCGTCGCGCAAGGTGAACGTGTAGGTCAGCTTGTCGGCCGACACGTCCCACTTGTCGACCATCTGCGGCTTGACCTCGAACTTCTCATCCATGGCGAACAGCGTGTCCCAGACGAGATAGCCGTGATTGCGCACGATGTAGGCCGTGGTCCAGATCGGATCGAGGATCTTCAGATCCGAATGCATCACCACGCGCAGAGTCTGCGCTGACGCTGGCGGCGCCATCGCTATCGCACCGGCCACCAGAGCCGCACCGACCAAACGCTTCCACAAAGACATGAGCATCCCCCTAGTCAGTCATTGATTGCACACACACGATTTATCCCACCCTAGCACCCCAACCGGCGCTGACAAGGCCGAAGCGCAGCCATCACCTCCATGCACGGTCTGTACCAATGGCTGCGTCAGCTGTGCCGGCGCTCACCGGCCTGAAATCGCGGCGGTCGCTTCTCGACGAAGGCGCGCACCGCTTCCTTGTGATCCTCTGTGCGCATGCAGCGCACCAGGCGCTCCGCCTCGCGCTCGATCGCGGTTGCATGATCGATGTGAAGCGCCTCATCGAGATTGTCCTTGATGCTGTGCAGCGCAGCGCGCGGCCCCTGGGCCAGCGACCGTGCAAAGGCGAAGGCTTCTTCCCGCAGCCTGTCGTTCGGCACGACGCGGTTCACCAGGCCGATGCGCTCGCAGCGGCCGGCATCGACGCGCTCGGCGGTGAGCATCAGCTCGCGCGCTCGCGTCGGGCCGACGGTGCGCGTCAGCAGCCACGCAATGCCGTAGTCGCCTGATAGGCCGATCTTTGCGTAGCCGGTGCTGACGACGGCCGAAGCGGCTGCGATGCGGATGTCGCAGGCCAGCGCGATGGCGAGGCCGGCGCCGGCGGCGGCGCCCGGCAATGCGGCGATGGTCGGCTTGCGCAGGCCGACCAGGGCGCCCGTGACCGCCGCATGCTGCCATTTCAGCTCGGCGACCCGTTCCTCGACACTCATGTCCTTCTTGGCGCTGCGATCACCCATGCCCTTGACGTCGCCGCCGCTGCAGAAGGCAGAGCCGGCGCCGGTGATCAGCAGGGCGCCGACCTCGGGATCGGCGCCGCGCTCCTTGATCTGCGCGCGCAGCGCCGGCCGCATCTGGTCCGACAGCGCATTGCGTGCCTCCGGTCGGTTGAGCGTGATCACCGCCACGCCGTCTTTGATCGTGCAGAGAAGCTCGGTCGTCCCGGTATCGATATCCATGATCACTCTCTCCCAAACGCTACTGCGCAGCCTCAACCTTCCTGGATGGATCCTGCAGGGGCACGTTGATGTCGCCGCGGCCGAAATCGGCGACCTTGCCGTCCTGCGATATCTCCGCCTGCTGGCTGGTGGCCACGACCTGGCGGCCCAGCGCCATGTAGGTCGGCACCTCGTCGTCGGTGAGCGCGCGCATCTTCTGCTTGCGCGCCATGGCCTGCTCGAGATAGGGCGCCAGCATCTCGAGCTTCCGGGCCTCGCGCTCGGCCGCCCGCTCCTTGAATTCCGGCATGATGTCGCGGCCGAACAGCTCCAGCGACTCGCAGATATGGTCGTGGCGGTTGTTGCCGCCCTGCTGGACGAAGCAGACCTGATCGACGCCGGCCTCGGCGAAGCCGCGCAGATGCCGCCGCACCTCGTCGGGCGTGCCGATGCCGCGCGCTTCGTTGGTGGGCATCATGCCGCGTGCGGCCTGGTACTTCTGCCACACGTCGGTGCGGCCCGGCTTGTGCTCACCGAAGATATAGAAATGGCCCAGCGCGAAGCCGAAGAACATGAAGCCGTCGAGCCCGCGCTTCAGCGCCTCGTCCTTGTCGGGATGGACCGAGAAGCCGCTGACCATGCAGATGTTCGGGTTGATGCTGTGCCCGATCGGCACGCACTCGGTCTTGAGGATGCGGTAGTAGTCGTCGACCCAGTGCCTAGCCTCGGCCGGATCGACAAAGGCGAAGGTCAGCGCGCCGATGCCGCAGCGCGCCGCCAGATGGATGGTCTCGCGCTTGGAGCAGGCGATCCAGATCGGCGGGTGCGGCCGCTGCACCGGCTTGGGCACGACATTGCGGCAGGGCATCGAGAAGTACTTGCCCTCGAAGCCGGGATACGGGCTCATCACCATCATGTTGGCGGTCTGCTCGACCGCCTCGGCCCACATCGCGCGCTTCTCCTCGACCGGCACGCGGAAGCCGCCCAGCTCCATCAGCGACGAGGATTCGCCCGTGCCCCAGTCGACCCGGCCGTTGGAGACGATGTCCAGCGTGGCGATGCGCTCGGCGACCCGCGCCGGATGGTTGTAGCCGGGCGGCGACAGGCAGATGCCGTGGCCCAGGCGGATGTTCCTGGTGCGCTGCGAGCAGGCGGCCAGGAACACTTCCGGTGCCGAGGAGTGCGAGTACTCCTCGAGGAAATGGTGCTCGACCTCCCAGGCGTAGTCGATGCCCAGGCGGTCGGCGAGCTCGACCTGCTCCAGCGCCTCGTGGAACAGCTTCTGCTCGGCCCCGTCGGTCCATGGCTTGGGCAGCTGGTGCTCGTAGAAGATCCCGAACTTCATCGCCGCATTCCTTCCCTTGGCAGGATCCTTTGGCGGCGAGCCTATCAGCGCATGACGGGAGCGTCACCGTTGCCGGGCGCAGACGGTGTCATGCCGCGAAACCGGCACGATAGGCGCGCGGCGACACACCGAGATGGCGATGGAAGGTGCGGCGCAGCCGGTCGGGATCGCCGAAGCCGGAGGCATGGGCCACGATGCCGATCCGGGTTTCGGCGCCTTCGAGCTGGCGGCGTGCCGCCTCCAGCCGCAGCCGTGCCACGGCCTTGGCTGGCGTCACGCCGGTCTTGGCGCGGTAGACCCGTGCGAAATGGCGCGCGCTCATGCCGGCGCGCGCCGCCAGCGCCTCAACCGACAGGTCGGCATCGAGGTTGGCGGCGATCCATTGGTGCAGCGCATCGAACGTGCCGTCGTCGGCGCTCTGGGCGCGCAAGGTCTCGCTGAACTGCGACTGGCCGCCGGGGCGGCGGGCGTAGACCACCAGGTGCCGCGCGACGCGCATCGCCAGCGCCCGGCCGAGGTCCTCTTCGATCAGCGCCAGCGCCAGGTCGATGCCGGCGGTGACGCCGGCCGAGGTGAAGAGCTTGCCGTCGCGGATGAAGATGGCGTCGGCATCGACACGCACCTGCGGGAAGCGTTCCGCCAGCCGGCGGCACTCGCGCCAATGCGTCGTCGCTGCCCGTCCGTCCAGCAGGCCGGCGGCGGCGACCAGGAAGGCGCCGGTGCAGACCGAGCCGGCCCGGCGTGCCGCCGTCGCGCGCCGCCGCACCCAGTCGACATGCCGGGGATCGCGGGATGCGTCGTGCACACCGGGGCCGCCGGGCACGACGAGCGTGTCGGCCATCAGGCGGGCCGCCTGCTGGAACGACACGGTCTGGATGTGCAGGCCGGATGAGCTCGCCACCAGGCCGCCGTCGCGCGACACCACGACCGGCCGATAGGCGGCCACGCCGCTGAGCTCCGAAGCCGTCGCGAAGCTCTGCAGGGGCCCGGTAACGTCGAGCAGCTGGAAGCGGTCGAAGGCGAGGAAGGCGATGGTGCGCTGCGGCTTGTGGCCCATGGACGCCTCTGGCAGGAATTGCCGGGACTATGTCATTCCCGCCACTGCATGTCAGGCCTATCCTTCGCCCGCTTGCGCCGTTCCAGGAGGGTGATCATGGCCGCCACGCCGTTTCGGGTCGGGTTCCTGCTGTTCCCCGACATCACGCAGCTCGACATGACCGGGCCGTACGAGGTGCTGACCAAGCTGCCCGGCGCCGAGGTCCACCTGGTGTGGAAGAACCGCGAGGCGGTGCGGGCCGCCGGCGGCATGCAGATCGTGCCGACCATCACCTATGCCGACTGCCCGCAGCTGGATCTGGTCTGCGTGCCCGGCGGCGCCGGCATGAACGCGCTGCTGGAGGACGAGGAGACGCTGTCGTTCCTGCGCCGCCAGGCCGCCGGCGCCCGCTACGTGACGTCGGTGTGCACCGGCTCCCTGGTGCTGGGCGCCGCCGGGCTGCTGCAGGGCAAGCGCGCCGCGACACACTGGATGTCGATGGACATGCTGAAGGCCTTCGGCGCGATTCCCGTGCCCGAGCGGGTCGTGGTCGACGGCAACACCATCACCGGCGGCGGCGTCACGGCCGGCATCGATTTCGGCCTGACCGTGGCGGCCCAGGTCGCCGGGCCGGAGGCGGCCAAGGCGATCCAGCTGGGCATCGAGTACGACCCACAGCCGCCCTTCGATGCCGGCTCGCCGACGGGGGCCGGCGCGGCGCTGACCGAGATGGTCACGCAGGCGGCGGCGTCGCGCCAGGCCGAGCGCGCGGCGGCCGTGGCCCGGGCCGCGGCGCGCCTGGCTAAGCCCGCCGCGTGAAGCGCCACACCACCGCGGGCGGCAGGTTGGACCACACCCGCCGGCCGCGGGTGGCGTCCAGCTGCAGGCGCCGCAGCAGCTCGGGCGGCACCGGCGAGGTCGGGCCATAGGTGAACTGCACCAGCGCACCGCCCGGCGGCAGCACCGCCACGGCGCCGGTGACGATCGCCTCGACCACCGGCGCCGGCATGGCCAGCAGCGGCAGGCCCGAGACGACGGCGCCGACCGGCGCTACGCTGTGGGCGGCCAGCAGCTCGGGCAGGCGCGCAGCATCGCCGTTCAGCAGGCGCAGCGACGGGAAGGCGTGCTTGAGGTGCGCATGCAGCTCGGTGTCGAGCTCGACCGGCACCAGCAGCCGGTCGGGCAGGCCGGCGGCCAGCAGGGCGCGCGTGATGCTGCCGGTGCCGGCGCCGAGCTCGATCACGACGTGATCGGCAGGCAGGCCGGCGAGGGCGGCGCGCGCCATGGCGCGGCCCAGCGCCTGGCTGCTGGGCGTGACGCTGCCCATGCTCAGCGGGCGGCGCAGCCAGCGCTTCAGGAACACCGCGCGATCGCGCGTCGTGGTCGCCGGCATGGGGCGGCCGTCATTCGTCGTCATGCGACAGCGGCCCGGCGTCAATCGCCGGCGGCCAGCGGCACGGTGGCCTCGGCCGCCACCGGCTGGGCCGGCGCCGGGATCACCAGGGCGCGGGACTGGCGCATCTGCTCGAGCGCGTTGACCAGCGACACGTACAGCGCTGCGACATAGGGCAGCGACTGCACCACCAGCAGCACGGCCCATAGCCGTGCCTCGGGATCGATGGTGCCCTTGCCGAGCCAGACGCCGATGGCCGCCAGCCACAAGGCGACGGCGATCAGCGCCTCGTCGCGCGCCATGGCCACGGCGCGGCCCAGCGTCGCGCGCGAGTCCATCTTGGGCGTGCGGATGAACGGCAGCTTGCTGGTCAGCAGGCCGTAGATCACCGCCCGGCCCACCGTATAGGTCAGCGACAGGCCGGCGAAGGCCGCCCCGATGCTCTGGCGCAGGCTGCAGTTCACGCGCGCGCCATAGAGGGCGAAGGAGTAGACCAGCTTGAAGACGAACAGCGCCAGCGTCGGCACCACGAAGGATTCCGGCGGCAGCGGCAGGGTGCCCCAGTCCTTGGCGGCCATCATCGGCGACAGCGCGTTGCCGACCAAGCCTTCGGCGCCGACCAGCGAGGCGAGCCAGGTGAGCGCCGCGCCCAGCGGCGCCAGCGGTGGCACGATCGGCACCAGCGCGCCGAAGGCCCAGACCAGCCCGGCCAGGGTGAAGACGACGTTGAGCGCGTCGGCGAACCACGGCAGCCAGCCGGTGGCGAAGTGGTACTTCTGCCACAAGGTCAGCTTGGTGCCGTTGCTGACGAGGCTGCGCCAGTGGCCCTTGAGGATCTGCATGGCGCCATAGGCCCAGCGGAAGCGCTGCTTCTTGTAGCCGGAGAAGTTGTCGGGCGTGAGCCCCTGGCCGAAGCGCTCGCGGCTGTAGGCGGCGGAGTAGCCGCGCTCCATCGAGCGCAGGCCGAACTCGGTGTCCTCGGTGATGCACCAGGTGGCCCAGCCGTCGAGCTCCTCCATCAGGCTGCGGCGCACCAGCGTCATGGTGCCGTGCTGGATCAGCGCGTCATACTCGTTGCGCAGGCACATGCCGATGTCGAAGAAGCCGGCGTACTCCCACTGCAGCATCTCCTTGAAGCGGTCGTCACGCCAGTCGCGATGGTCCTGCGGCGCCTGCACGTAGCCGATCCGGGGGTCGTCGAACTGCGGCACCAGCGCCTTCAGCCAGTCCTTGCGCACGACATAGTCGCTATCGATCACGCCGATGATCTCGGCGTCGGGCGCCGTCTCCTTCAGCACGTGGTTGAGCGCGCCGGCCTTGAAGCCCTTC
Source organism: Vineibacter terrae (assembly GCF_008039615.1). GTDB lineage: Bacteria > Pseudomonadota > Alphaproteobacteria > Reyranellales > Reyranellaceae > Vineibacter > Vineibacter terrae. The sequence goes on from NZ_VDUZ01000036.1 coordinate 79,142, forward strand.
ATCACGTCGAAGTGGAAGAAGCGGAAGTGCGGCCCGAGCTGCTGGCAATGCTCCTCGACCGGACGCCACACCGCCGGGTCGCGGGTGTTGTTGTCGATGACGATGACCTCGAGGTTCGGGTAGTCCAGCGCCGCCAGCGAATCGAGCGTCTCCTTCACCATGGCCGGCGGCTCGTTGCAGATCGCCAGGTGCAGCGACACCTTGGGCCAGCGCCGGATCGCGGGCAGCGACGCCAGCACGTCCCTGGCCGGCGGGATGGCGCGCACCCAGCGCCGGCGCCAGATCGTGTCGGCCAGCTCCAGCGCCTGCGCCAGCACCATCGCCAGGCTGGCCAGCAGGAACGCCATCAGCAGCAGCCAGCCCAGCACCTGGTACCAGACCATGTAGGTGCCGGCGGCGACGTAGCCGGCATAAACCATGCCGGCCCCGGCCAGCGCCACGACGCCGCCGAAGGCGACCTGGCCGGCGAAGCGGATGTTGCGCATGGTCCACAGGAACAGGCCGAACACCGGCAGCGCCAGCGCCAGGGTCCACAGCGCCAGCTTCCACCAGGCGCCGAACACTGTGACCGGTCCGGTCCAGTCGAACTTCTGCTGCCGGTCGGCGTCCCACAGGCCCCAGTAGCCGCCCGCCATACCCTCAAGGTCGCGCGATTTCCACGGCTGGTCGAAGGCCTCGATCACGAAGTGGTCGATCTTCTGCTCGCGCAGCCAGGCGACGGCGTTGCGCACCTGGCGCGCCTGCTCGGCGGGCGAGGCGGTCTTGACGCCGGTGCCGCCCTGGTCGTGGCCGATGCGCGAGGCGCCGTGCGAGGGCCAGCCGACCTCGGTGACGACGATGTTCTTGTTCGGATAGCTCTCGCGCAGCTTGCCGATCTTGTCCTTGAGGTAGGCCATGGGGCCGTCCTTGCCGGCGCCCTCGTCCCAGTAGGGCAGGATGTGGACGGCGATGTAGTCGACCTCGCGCACCAGCTCGGGGTGGTCGAGCCAGACGTGCCACGGCTCGGCGGTCGACACCGGCACCTTCACGTTCTTCTTCACCTGGCGGATGTACTCGATCAGCCGCTTGGTCGAGATCTCGCCGCGCAGCACCGTCTCGTTGCCCACCAGCACGCGCTCGACATTGGGGTTGGCGTTGGCGATGCGGATCAGGGCCGCGATCTCGCGATCGGTCAGGCGCTGGTAGAACTCGAGCCGGCCGCGCTGGTCGTTGGTGACGCCGACATGGTCGTAGACCCAGCTGCCGGCCACCACCTTCAGCCCGTACTGGTCGGCGATCTTGGGCACCTCCTCGATGCCGTCGAGCGCCGAGTAGGTGCGCACGTAGCGCACGCGGCCGGCCAGCGTGCGCATGTCGCGCTCGATCTGCTCGCGCCGCGGCCCGTGCTGCAGCACGGCCGCCTTGGCGCCGGCGTCGTCGGACAGCGCCGCGCGCTCCTTGGCGATGCCGAAGGCCATCGCGTCCTGGTCCTTGCCGTAGGGCGCGTAGGTGACGCCGTAGAGCTGCCCGTCCATCGGCGGCGGCTCGATGGCGTGGCTGAACAGGTTCCAGCCCAGGAAGGTGGCGGCGATGATGGCCAGCAGCGCCGCGAGCGCGCTGGTCCGGGACGCTGAATGTCGGTCGTCGGCACGCATGGACAACAGAAGGCGTTCCCCCGGCTGGAGCCGTCGCAAATCGCGTGCCGTTCGGCGGCGTTCGGGACGCCCGTCGCAATCGCGCCGCTGGGGGAAGCGACACCGGCGACAGGGAATTCGTGCGTCACACCGACCGTGGCCGACAGCGACGTGCGGCGAACCTCGTGAGGCTCTTTACCCTGCGCCTGTTTCCTCGTCGCCGACCCGTCGGCGCCGATACGGCGATGTCGGTCTATAGCGTTGTCGCGCGCACCCGGGCAAGTGTCTCACCCGGAAAGCGGCGAAGAATCCTTGAGTGCGGCGAGGTTGGGGCGCGGCCGTGTCGGGCATGCCACGACTGCGGTGCGGCGAAGGCGGACGCCGCTACAGCGTCACGGCCGCGGTCGCCGGCCGGATCGCGGCGTTCACCGCGTCCATGACCTTGCGCAGCGACAGCGGCTTCCAGATCACGGTGCGCGCGCCGGCGCTCAGCGCGTCGTCGACGTCGGACTGGCTGGCCTGGCCGGTCATCAGCAGCACGGCCGGCGGTTCCGTCAGGCGGCTGCAGGCGTGGACGACCTCGACGCCGCTGCGCGGCGGCATGCGCATGTCGGTGACGACGACGTCGAAGCCGCCACCGCCGTCGAGCGCGGCGCAAGCCTGCTCGACGCCGCCGGCGCCCGTCACCTGATGTCCTCGGCGCTCCAGGAAGCTGCGCAGCTCGTCGACGATGTCGTGCTCGTCGTCCACCACAAGAATCTTCATAGCTAGTCCAATGGCTGCCCGACAAGTTCGAGCGATACTGCAATAGAGTCAGACTGTCCCTTGATTTGATACCCTGTTCGTGAATTTACATCCAGAACGCAATTACCCATTCTGGGTTTATGCGGGCGGGTCCAGGTCGTAGATCCCGTCCTCGAGGCAGGTGTTCAGCAGCCGCAGGGTCTCGGCCGACAGCTCCTCGAACAGCCGCTGATAGGGCGGTGACTGCAGGACGCCGGGCTGCCACACGTAGTCGCGGGTGCTGCGGCGCACCAGGATGCCCATCTCGACCAGCTGCTTCATCTTGCGCCGCACGGTCTCGCGCGGCAGGCCGGTGGCCTCGGCCAGCGACAGGGCGTTGCAGCCGCGCTGCCGCTCGCCCACGATCGTGCGGATGTCGGCAAAGTCGCGGCGCTGCGTGGCGTCGCGCATCAGGGCATCGGTGACGACGATGCCGGCGGCGCCGGCGATGATCGCCAGGTCGATATCGCCCTGCGACAGCTCGCGCTGCAGGCGGCAGACGCGCTGGAAGTAGCGGCCGAAGGCCATGGCGAACAGCCGCGACGTCGCGTCGTGGTCCTTGTGGGCGAGCCGGAAGCGTTTCTTCCTGACGGGAGCCGGCATGGATGTCCTCTCAACGCGGGTGGCCGGGCCGGGCCCGCAAGGCGGCGCGCGTCAGCAGCACGATCGGCAGCACGCCGACGGCGACGATGGTGAGCGCCGCCGTCGATGCCTCGGCCAGCCGCTCGTCGCGCGCCAGGTTGTAGGCTTGCACCGCAAGCGTATCGAAGTTGAAGGGCCGCAGCATGAGGGTCGCCGGCAGCTCCTTCATGGTGTCGACGAACACGATCAGCGCGGCGCTGGCGAGGCCGCCCTGCAGCAGCGGCCGATGGATGCGGCGCAGGGTCTCGAGCGGGCCGGCGCCCAGCGTGCGCGAGGCGCCGTCGATGCCGGGCGTGATGCGCGCCAGGCCGGCCTCGATGCTCTGCATGCCGGCAGCCAGGAAGCGCACGACGCAGGCATAGACGATGCCAACGATGGAGCCGGTGAGCAGCAGGCCGGTGGAGACGCCCAGCGCCGCGCGCATCCAGGCATCGAGCGCGTTGTCGAACAGCGCCAGCGGCGCCAGGATGCCGACGGCGATCACGGCGCCGGGCACGGCGTAGCCCATGCCCGCCAGGCGCGCGATCCAGCGCACCGGCGCGCGCCGCGCGCCGCGCGCCGCATAGGCGATGATGGTCGCCAGCGCCACGGCGATCACCGCGACCAGCGCCGCCACCATGACGCTGTTCAGCGTCAGGCCCAGGTAGCGCCGGCCCCATTGCGCATCGCCTGACAACAGCGCGAAGCGCAGCAGGATCACGACCGGCAGCGCGAAGCCCACCAGCAGCGGCACGGCGCAGACCAGTGTCGCGGCGGCGGCGCGCAGGCCCGACAGATGGAACGTGGGCAGGGCGCGATAGCGCTGCGTCGCCTGGTGGAAGCGGCGCGAGGCGCGCGAGGCGCGCTCGACCAGCAGCAGGCCCAGGGCGAACAGCAGCAGCGCCGCCGCGAGCTGGGCGGCGGCGACCTTGTCGCCGAACGAGAACCAGGCGCGGTAGATGCCGGTGGTGAAGGTGGGCACGTCGAGATAGGCCACGGCACCGAAATCGGCCAGGGTCTCCATCAGCGCCAGCGCCACGCCGGCGGCGATCGCCGGCCGCGCCAGCGGCAGCGCGACGCGGAAGAAGGTCTCGGTGGCGCTGGCCCCCAGCGTGCGGCTGGCGTCGATCGCGCACACCGATTGCTCGACGAAGGCAGCGCGTGCCAGCAGGTAGACATAGGGGTAGAGCGCGACACTGAGCAGCACGATGGCGCCGCCGGGTGAGCGGATGTCGGGGAACCAGTAGTCGCCGGCCTGCCAGCCGAGCAGATCACGCAGCGCCGTCTGGACGGGCCCGGTGAACTGCAGGAAGTCGGCATAGACGTAGGCCAGCACATAGGCCGGCACGGCCAGCGGCAGGGTCAGCGCCCACTCGAAGAAGCGGCGCCCGGGGAAGCGGCACATGACGACCAGCCACGCCGTGACCACGCCGCCGAAGGCGGTGCCGGCGCCGACGCCGAGCAGCAGCCACAGCGTGTTCAGCAGGTAGGCCGGCAGCACGGTGCCCATCATGCCGCGCCATTCCTCGCCGCTGGGCTGCAGCAGATGGGCCAGCACACCCAGCGTCGGCACCGCCACCAGCACCCCGACAATGGCGGCGGCCAGCGCCAGGCCGCCGCCGCGGTGACGCCGCGGGCGCGCTTGCAGGTCGATGGCGGGGCTCGAGAGGGTCATCGGATCAGGCTGTCACGCGAATGCCGTGCGGCGGGGGTGGAAGGTGGCCTCAGGCGGCGGCGGGCGCGGGTCACGAGTATCGATTGGCAGGAAAATTCTTCAAGGACAACAATGGTTTGCTGTTTTTCATGCCGGAAAACCGGTGACGCAAACGTCGGAAACGACGAAAACGCGGCGGCGCGATAGTCGCGGACCGACGTGGCCGCTGCAGGGACGGAACGGGAACATCAGCTCTCGGATGCTCGGTTGGATCATTCTACGCCCCAACGGCTTCGGCCATGCAGTGGCCATATGCACCATACATGTATCATGTTTCCGATTTAAGAACAACAGGAAACGTACCCTTGACCGACGGCGCCTGGAGACGATGTGGCGTCGATTGACTTCCGGGGGGTGTGGGCTAGGTTGGCCCGGCCATGACGACGATTTCGCTCCACGACCTTCATGAGGCTTCGCGCCGCAAGGTCGGCTCCTTGCCCGGACGCGCGTGAAGAAGGTTCCGCGTCCGGGATAGTCGGGCGTTCTTCGATCAGGTCTTCAAAATTGGTGTCCGCCCCGGTCGGACGGCCGGTTCGCTCGCGGCCCCCGACGGGGCGGCGCGCGCGTCGTGAGGGCGTTGCATGTCCGGGGATTTGTCGTTGATGGAGGTGATGGCTGGCGGCGCCGTGCTGGCCCTGGTGCTGGGCATGATTGCCCATCGTCTCAGGGTGCCGCCGCTGGCCGGATTCGTGCTGGCGGGAGTCATGCTGGCGCCCGCGACTCCGGGCCCGTCCATCAGTCCGGTCCATGCCGGGCTGCTGGCTGATGTCGGCCTGGTTCTGCTGATGCTCGGCATCGGCCTGCGGGCGCCGTGGCGGGCCTTGTGGCCGCTCGATCGCGCGGCCGTCGCGGGGGCCTGCGCGCGCCTCGGCGGCGGCCTGGCTTTCGGTGGGCTCATGGGCATCGGCTTCGGCTGGTCGCCGGCGACGAGCATGGTCTTCGGGGCCTGCCTCGCGCCAGCCAGCCTGGTCGCGACCCGGCGCCTTCTCGGGAACAGGCTCTGCGGCTCGGCCGGCCGGTTCACGGCAAATGTCGCGATGATCGAGACACTCGTTTGCGTCGCCGCCGCGGCCGTGCTGCCGGCAGTGGTCGGCCCGGCCGGCGGCAGCGCGATCCTGCCCGGGATGCCGCTGGCAATCGGCGCGCTGCTGGTTGGCGCAGCGCTTGGCGTCGACGCAGCGATGCGGCGAACGGTCGAGCAGATGCTGCCCTTCATGGATGCGTTCGCCGTTCCGTTCTTTGTCGCGCTCGGCATGCAGTTCAATTGGGAAGCGATCGCGCAGATGCCCGTGGCGTTCGGGGCGACGGTGCTTTTCGTCCTGGTCGCAAAGGCCGTGCTTCTCCATCCGTGCGCCGCGCGGGCCGGGCTGCGGTGCGGCCCGGCGGTCATGGCGGCTGGCGGACTGGCCCAGATCGGTGAATCGTCCTGGATGCTCGTCCTGACCGGCGTCGGCACGGGTCTGCTCGACGCGGATGCGCAGGCGCTGGTCCTGAATGCCGCCGCCGCGTCCACGCTCGTGGCTGCGCTGCGCGCCAGGACCTGGGCCACGCCGGGTGCCGCGGACGTTGAAAGCGGCGCGGCATGACGGCGGACCTGCGCGTTTCGATCCATACGCAGTACGCGGCGCTGCCATATCGGCCGTCACCCGACGGACAGCTGCACGTATTGCTGATCACGTCGCGTGACAGCGGGCGCTGGATCATACCCAAAGGCTGGCCGATGCCAGGCAAGACCGGTCCGCAGGTGGCGGCGCAGGAAGCGTTCGAGGAGGCCGGCGTCATCGGGAAAACCGGCGACGTTCCGGTCGGATCGTATCGCTATGTCAAACGCCGGCGCCGCACGGACTCGATGACATGCCTGGTCGAGGTGTTTTCCCTCGAAGTCACCGACGAACTGGAGCGCTGGCCTGAAACGCGCCGGCGGGTCAGATCCTGGTTCACGCCGCAGGACGCTGCCGCGCGTGTCGATGAAGCGGAGCTCAAGGCGCTCATAGGCATGTACGGGCTTCCGCGCTGACGGCAATGCTCCGAGCGCGATCGAGGGGACACGTCCGCCGTGCCCCTCCAACCCGAGTGCTGGGAATCGCAGGTCGCTGATACATCCGTCATCCCGAGCGTGTGTGACTGAATCCTTCCCCCGGAGGGGCAGGGCATTCGCATATGCCCCTACCGTCATCCCGAGCGTAGCGAGGGATCTCCCGCGAATTGCGCACCGTGCGCCTTGCCGCAGGAGATCCCTCGCTGCGCTCGGGATGACAGTCACGATTCACCTTCCACCGATAGCCGGTACTGGGGCGATCGCATATGGCGCGCCCCCCAGCGTGTGATAGGTCCGCCGAGGCCATATGCGATCGCCTGCCTTCAACCCCATATCGCCCAGCCGGCGACGCCGATCGCGGCGGCCCAGATCAGGGCGATCGCCACGGCACCCCAGACGGATACCGGCCGCTGCCGTGCCAGCCGCTCCGCCGCCCGCTGGCGCAGCTCGAGGGCGAGCGGGGCGGGAATCAGCCGAACCACGAGCCAGATGCCCAGCGGGATGAGGATCAGGTCGTCCAGCAGACCCAGGACCGGAATGAAATCCGGGATGAGGTCGATCGGGCTGAGCGCGTAGCCGGCGACGCACAGCGCGAGTCCCTTCACGTACCACGGCACCCGGGGATCGCGCGCGGCCAGCCAAACCATCAATGTGTCGCGCTTCAGGCGCCGGGCCCATTCGCCAATCCTGCTGCCTTCGGACATGCCTCGCCTCGTGTGCGGCGGACACCTTGCCCGATTCCCGAGGCGGCGGCGACGGCGGCTGCATAGCGGCTTTGCCAAAGCGCAACGCCCGCTGGACTATGCTGGGGGAAGGGTGGACCCAAGGACAGCGGGATCGCCACAAGACACATTGAGGAAAACGCGAGATGAGCAAGATAGGCTTTATCGGCCTGGGCACGATGGGCGGCAGCTTCGCGCGCAATGTGCAGAAGGCGGGCTATGACCTGGTGGTCCATGACCTGCATCGCCAATACGCCGAGCCGCACCTGGCGGCGGGTGCTGCCTGGGCCGACAGCCCGCGCCAGCTGGCCGAGCGCTGCGCCGTCGTGCTGACCTCGCTGCCCGGACCGCCGGAGGTCACCGCTGTGGCCCAGGCGCTCGCCGACGGCTTGCAGCCGGGCAGCGCGGTGTTCGACCTGTCGACCAATGCGCCCGCGGTCGTGCGCCAGCTGCACGCCGACTTCGCCAGGCGCGGCCTGCACTTCCTCGATGCGCCGGTGAGCGGCGGCCCCAAGGGCGCCCAGTCGGGCCGCTGCGCGATCTGGGTCGGCGGCGATCGCGCCGTGTTCGAGCAGCACCGCAAGGTGCTCGACGCCATGGGTGACCAGGTCCGCTATATCGGCCCGATCGGTGCCGGCTCGATCGCCAAGCTGGTGCACAACGCGGCCGGCTATGCGATCCAATGCGCCCTGGCGGAGGTCTTCTCCGTCGGGGCCAAGGCCGGCGTCGAGCCGCTGGCGCTGTTCGAGGCGGTACGGCAGGGCGCCCGCGGCCGCATCCGCACCTTCGACATGCTGGCCGACCAGTTCCTGGTGAACCGCTACGACCCGCCGTCCTTCGCCTTGCGCCTGGCGCACAAGGATGTGTCGCTGGCCGTCCAGCTCGGCCAGGAGGTCGGGGTGCCGATGCGCATGGTCAACCTCGCGCTGCAGGAGCTGACCGAGGCCCGCGGGCGCGGCTGGGACCACCGCGACTCGCGCGTGGCCATGCTGCTGCAGCTCGAGCGCGCCGGGGTCGATTTCCACGAGGCGCCCGATGCGGTGCGCGCCGTCCTCGACGCCGACGGGCGCACGTGATCGCAGGTCAGCCGTCGTGTCCGGTGCCGGTGCCGAACAGGACGCCCAGGATGCCGGAGGTTCCGGCGATATAGAGCGGGTCCAGCATCACCGTTCGCCGCAACGTGGCCCACAGGCCGGTGTCGACGGGCGGGATCCGGACCTTCCCGGCCTGGTATTGCCGCAGCAGGTCATCGGCCACGCCGCCGGCCGTCGCATGCGGCTCGGCATTCCAGCGCGACCGCCTCAGGCCGGTCATGCGGAAATAGAGGGCATCGACGACATAGGCCGCGGCCTCGTCCTCGTTGTCGGTGACCTGGGTCTTGGTGAGATCGAAGATGGCGTGCGTGCACTCGTGCAGCAGCAGCCCTTCCTCGGTGCGGCCCACCAGCGGCGCGACCTGCAGCGTGTTGGGCGTGCCGGAAATGTATTGTCCGCCCACGCCCGGCGGGAACGTGTTCGTAACCTGCAAGCTTACCGTGCCCGCCTCGATCGCGGTCGCGACCCGATGAAACGATTGCGGGGCGATCGTGACGGTGCCGGCCGCGAACGGAAACGTGAAGCGGATGCGGGAGACAACCGGCCCGCGAAGCAGGCTCAGGACCTTGTCCCGGGTAGCCATGGTGAAGTCCTCCTCGTGTGGATCGTCATGACGGCAGGGCGCGATGCACGATGCACTGGGCGCCAGGACGTCTGTGATGCTCGAAACCCGACGCGAACGAGAGATCGAACATTGATATGAGTGAACGTTCACGTCAATTTATTTTTTCACTGGGTTTCCAGGGCACGTTGCCGTACCCGAGTCGCCAACGATCACCGGCTTGAAACGGAGAGAACGCCGATGCCGCGATTGGGATACCTCCTGCCGACCCGCGAGCAGATCATGGTCGGGCGCCACGAGACGGCGCCGCTGCTGGCGCTGGCCGAGCGGGCCGAGGCGCTGGGCTTCGATTCCGTGTGGGTCGGCGACTCGCTGCTGGCGCGGCCGCGGCATGATCCGCTGACATTGCTGGCCGCGGTCACGGCGCGCACGCGCTCGGTCGCGCTCGGCACCGCGGTGCTGCTGCCGGCGCTGCGCAATCCCGTCGTGCTGGCGCAGCAGGTGGCCACGCTCGACCGCCTGGCCGAGGGGCGGCTGATCCTGGGCGTCGGGATCGCCACCGACGTGCCCAACATCCGCGCCGAGTTCGAGGCCGCCGGTGTGCCGTTCGACAAGCGGGTGGGGCGGCTGGTCGAAGGCCTGGCGCTGGCCCGCGCGCTGTGGAGCGGCCAGAAGGTGGACTGGGACGGGCGCTGGACGGTGAAGGCCGGCGTGCTGGGCCCGACGCCGCACCGGCCGGGCGGTCCGCCGGTCTGGATCGGCGGCTCGGTGGCGGCAGCGCGGGCGCGGGCCGGCAGGCTTTACGATGGCTGGTTTCCCAACGCGCCGACAGCCGCGGCGTATGACGGCCAGTGGCAGGAGGTGCAGGCGGCGGCGCGTGCCGCCGGCCGTGATCCGGCGGCGCTCACCGGCGCCATGTACCTGACGCTCGCGATCGACGAGGACGGCGCCCGCGCCGAGGCGACGATCAACACCTTCCTCGAGCAATACTACGGCATGCGGCCGGACACGATGCGCAAGCGGCAGATGTGCTACGCCGGGCCGGCGGCCGGCGCGGCCGACTGGCTCAAGGCCTACGCCGACGCCGGCGCCAGCCACCTGGTGCTGCGCTTCGCGGGCGATCCCGAGCGCCAGCTCGAGACGGTAGCGCGCCTGCGCCGCGACCTGGGCTGGTAGCGGGTATCAGGAGGCTCTGCGGCCCAGGGCGCGGACGGTCGGCAATGCTTTCTACCTTCCCCCGCTTGCGGGGGAAGGTGCCCGAAGGGCGGATGGGGGGTGCTGCAACGGCGTGGGTGCTCGATGGGATGCACCGCTTCCGTTGAAGCATCCCCCATCCGGCGCTTCGCGCCACCTTCCCCCGCTTGCGGGGGAAGGTGGTCGAAAGGCGACACTTCCGCGGTCGCGGGCTCCTCGACGTGAGGTCGGGGCCATGGGCGGTCGCCCTGTCTCGTGCCGGGACGGCCAGACCCGGGAACGCCGCAGGTCCGACCGCGACGGCGAGGTCGCGGGACGTATCGAAAACCCGCCATCCCCGCTTGCGCGCCCTTTCGGAGACGGGGGCCATCACCTAGTGTCTGGTTTGTGTTTGCTTCGCGCGGGCAGGCTCATGAACCCGTCGACTGGCGCTGCCGCCGCTTCGACCGTCGGCGCCCCGGAATTCCTGGGCGGAGGTGGCGAGATGGGCGCGCTCATGCGCGCCTTCGACTGGTCGACGACGCCGCTGGGCAATCCGCGATCGTGGCCGCAGAGCCTCAAGACCGCCGTCCGCATCATGCTGACCTCGCGCCAGCCGATCTGGATCGGGTGGGGCCAGGCGCTGACGTTCCTGTACAACGACGCCTACAAGCCGATCATCGGCGGCCGGCACCCGCTGGCCATGGGGCAGCCCACCAACATCGTCTGGCGCGAGATCTGGGACGAGATCGGTCCCCTGCTGGCGACCGCGCTGCAGGGCGACGAGGGCATCTATGTCGAGCAGCAGCTCCTGATCATGGAGCGCAACGGCTACCCGGAAGAGACCCACTACACGTTCTCATACAGTCCGGTGCCGGACGACCATGGCGGCGTCGGCGGCATCATCTGCGCCAATACCGACGACACGCAGCGCGTGATATCCGAGCGCCAGATGAACCTGCTGCGGGACCTGGCCACGAGCGCCGCCCATGCCCGCACGTGGCAGGAATGCTGGGAACGCTGCATCGGCGCCTTGGGCAGCAACCCGCGAGATCTGCCCTTTGCGCTCATCTACATGGTCGAGCCCGGCAGCGACGACGTCACGCGCGCCGCCGCGACGGGCATCGACCTTTCCCACCCGGCGGCGCGGCCGGCGGTGTGCACCGACACCGCCGGGGCGCTGCCCTTCGCCGAGGTGCTGCGCACGCAGCAGGTCCAGGTGATCACGGACCTCGAAGGGCGTTTCGGCAGCGGCTTTTCCGCCGGGGCCTGGTCGCTGCCGCCTAAGCAGGCGGCGCTTCTGCCTCTGCCGGCGATCGGCGACACGGGGCGCGCCGGCGTGCTGGTGGTCGGCCTCAATCCTTACCGGCTCTTCGATGATGGCTATCGGGCGTTCCTGACACTGGCCGCGGGCCAGATCGCAAGTGCGATCGCGCGCGCCGGCGCCTACGAGGAAGAGCGCCAGCGGGCCGAGGCGCTCGACGAGCTCGACCGGGCCAAGACGACGTTCTTCTCCAACATCAGCCACGAGTTCCGCACGCCCTTGACCCTGATGATGGCGCCGCTCGAGGAGGTGCTGGCGCAGCCGGCCGGCGGCGTCCCGGACGTGACGCGCGCGTTGCTGGAGACGGCGCACCGCAATGCCACGCGCCTGCTGAAGCTGGTCAACACGCTGCTGGATTTTTCGCGCATCGAGGCGGGCCGCATGCAGGCCCGGTTCGCTCCCGTCGACCTGCCGGCGTTCACGGCGGAGCTGGCATCCAGCTTCACGTCGGCGACGCAGCGGGCGGGCCTGCGCTTCACCGTCGACTGCCCGCCATTGCCGCAGCCCGTCCATGTCGACAGCGACATGTGGGAGAAGATCGTCCTCAACCTGATCTCGAACGCCTTCAAGTTCACCTTCGAAGGCGGCATCACCGTCGCCGTGAAGCCGTCCGCGGACGGCACGCGTGCCGAGCTCACGGTGCGGGATACCGGCATCGGGATCGCAGCGGCGGATCAGCTGACACTGTTCGAGCGGTTCCGCCGCGTCGAGGGCGCGCGCGGCCGTTCGTACGAGGGCAGCGGCATCGGCCTGGCGCTGGTCCAGGAGCTGGTGGAGCTGCACGGCGGCAGCATCGGCATCGGCAGCGCCGTGGGCCAGGGCAGCGTCTTCACCGTTTCCATACCCCTGGGCAGCGCGCATCTGCCGGCGGATCACGTGGACGACGCACGTGCCGCCGCCTCGACCGGGCTGCGTGCCCAGGCCTATGTCGACGAGGTCCTGGGGTGGCTGTCAGCCGAGCCGGCGGCTGCGGGGGACATGCCGTTGCCCGCGACGGCGGAAGATCTCGCCGACGTGCGCGCCATCCCGGGCGCCGAGGAGCGGCTTGTGCTGCTGGCCGACGACAACGCCGACATGCGCCGCTACGTGCAGCGTCTGCTGCGCACGGCCGGCTTCAAGGTCGAGGCTGTCGCCGACGGCTGGGCGGCGCTGGCCGCCGCCCAGCGCCTGAAGCCCGATCTCGTCCTGTCGGATATCATGATGCCCAAGCTGGACGGCTTCGGGCTTCTGGATGCGCTGCGACGCGACGCGTCCCTGCGCGACACGCCCGTGCTGCTGCTGTCGGCCCGCGCCGGCGAGGAGGCGAAGATCGCGGGCCTCGCCGGCGGCGCCGACGACTACATCACCAAGCCTTTCTCGGCCCGGGAGCTGTTGGCGCGTGTCGAGGTCAACCTGCGCCTGGCGCTGATCCGCAAGCAAAGCACGCGGGCGCTGCTGGAGGAGGCGCGGACCCTGGAAAGGCTCAACAGCACGGGCACGGCGATCGCCGCCGAGCTCGATCTCGAACGTGCCGTGCAGATCGTGACCGATGCCGCCACGGAGCTGTGCGGCGCCGCGTTCGGGGCATTCTTCTACAATGTCGTCAACGCCGCCGGCGAGGCGTACACGCTCTACACGCTGTCGGGCGCGTCGCGCGATGACTTCGCGCGTTTTCCCATGCCGCGCAACACGGCCGTCTTCGGGCCGACCTTCCGCGGTGAACGCATCGTGCGATCGCCGGATATCACCCGCGATCCGCGGTTCGGCCGCAACCAGCCCTATCGCGGCATGCCCAAGGGGCATCTGCCGGTCCGCAGCTATCTCGCCGTGCCGGTGACGTCGCAGACGCGGGAGGTGATCGGCGGCCTGTTCCTCGGGCATCCCGAGCCGAACATATTCGATGAGCGCGCGGAGCGCCTGATCGCCGGCATCGCAACCCAGGCCGGCATCACGATCGACAAGGCACGGCTCTACCGCTCCGCCCAGCAGGAAATCGAGCAGCGCCGACGCACGGAGGAGGCTCTGCGCGAGAGCGAGCGCTCTCTGGAACGCAAGGTCGCCGAGCGCACCGCCGAGCTCTTTGCGGCCAACGAGCAGCTCAGGATCGAAGCCGGCGAGCGGCTGCGGGTGGAAGATGCGCTGCGCCAGGCGCAGAAGATGGAGAGCATCGGTCAGCTCACCGGCGGCGTCGCGCACGACTTCAACAACCTGCTCACGGTGATCGCGGGCAACCTCGAGACGCTGCAGCGCCAGCTGCGCGATCCCACATGCAATGTCGCGGCCCTGGAGCGTGCGGCGAGCCAGGCCATGCGTGGCGCGCAGCGGGCGACGACGCTGACGCAGCGTCTGCTCGCCTTCTCGCGCCAGCAGCCGCTGGATCCGCGGCCGGTCGATGTCGGCCGCCTGGTTGCCGGCATGTCCGATCTGCTGCGGCGGACGATCGGCGAGCAGATCGCCGTCGAGACAGTTCTCGCCGGCGGCCTGTGGAGCATCCATGCCGATCCCAACCAGCTCGAGCTGGCGATCCTCAACATCGCCGTCAACGCCCGCGATGCGCTGCCCGGCGGCGGCAAGCTGACGATCGAGACAGCCAATGCGTTCCTCGACGAGGCCTATTCCGCCGCCTTTGCCGAGGTCGTTCCCGGGCAGTACGTCGTGATCGCCATCACGGACAACGGCGTGGGCATGTCCCGCGACGCGCTCAACCGCGCCTTCGAGCCGTTCTTCACGACCAAGGATGTCGGCCACGGCACCGGCCTGGGGCTGTCGCAGGTCTACGGCTTCGTCAAGCAGTCCGGCGGCCATGTGAAGATCTACAGCGAGCTCGGTGAGGGGACGACCGTCAAGATCTACATGCCGCGCCAGCACGCGACCGAGAGCGCGGCCGTGGCCGAGCCGGTCCGCGACGCGCCCGGCGCCACACGCCACGAGACGATCCTGGTGGTCGAGGACGACGACGACGTGCGCACGCATACGACGGGCATCCTGCGCGAGCTGGGCTACCGCGTCCTGGAAGCGGCCAGCGGCAAGGCAGCGCTGCGTCTGATCGAGCGCCACCCGCGGATCGACCTGCTGTTCACGGATGTCGGGCTTCCCGACGGCATGAACGGGCGCCAGCTCGCCGACGCCGCGCGGCAGCTGCGCGGCGATCTGAAGGTGCTGTTCACGACCGGCTATGCCCGCAACGCCATCGTGCATGACGGACGCCTCGATCCGGGCGTGCAGCTCATCACCAAGCCGTTCACCTACGCGATGCTGGCGGCGAAGCTGCAGGACCTGCTCGTGGCGCGGCCGGCGACCGGGCGCATCCTCGTCGTCGAGGACGAGATGCTGGTGCAGATGCTGCTGGTCGACAGCCTGCAGGAGCTCGGCTTCGATGTCGATGCCGCGGGCACGGCAGCGCAGGCGCTCAGCAAGCTCAGCCTGCTGCCCGGCGGCATCGACGCGGCGATCGTCGATATCGGCTTGCCGGATCGAAGCGACGGCAGCCTGGTCGACGAGCTGCGCGTTCTCTACCCGGCCTTGTCGATCGTCATCTCAAGCGGCGGCGAGGAGCATGTGTGGCGCGACCGCTATGGCGCCGACCCGCGGATCGCCTATCTGCCCAAGCCGTTCGCGGCGACGCAGCTCGAAGCGGCGCTGCGCACGCTCAATGTGGTGAAGCGGAAGTGAAGTGGAGCCGTGCCTGCGGAGCAGGCGGCCGCATGAGTTCCCAGCTCGGTGAATCGGCTCATTCCAGTATCGACAATCGATGGAAGGCGAGTCGCAACTGAATTTCACCTCCTGAGCGCCGGCGTTGCCGCGACGAGACCGTCAGAATTCGATGCCTGCCTATGCCCATGAGTGATCAGCAACACAGGACAATCATACAGATATTCCTGATTATCGCCGTCTTCGGTCCGGGCGATAATCCCGCGTGAAAGGGAATCGAGGAAACCGATGTACTCCGCTTTTGTAGCGTTGGTGAGGAGCTGTCTAGCCGTTGCCCTGCTGGCTGCTCCCCTCTTCGCCGGCCACGCCCAAGACTATCCGGACAAGCCATTGCGTGTCGTCGTGCCGTTCGGTGCGGGGAGCGCAACGGATGGCCTCGCCCGCGCGGTTGGCGAAGGGATCGCCAAGCAGACCGGGCAGAACGTCATCGTCGACAACCGGCCTGGCGCCAATGGCATCATCGCTGCTGAGAACGTTGCCAAATCATCTCCGGATGGCCACAGCATCCTGTTCGGCACGCACACGACCCACGCCGCCAATCCCTGGCTGTACAAGAAGCTGCCGTATGATCCAGTCAAGGACTTCGAGCCCGTTTCCGCTCTCGCGCGGGGATGGTCATTCCTCGTTGTCCATCCAAAGTCTCCGGCCAGGACCCTCGGTGATCTTATCGAGATGGCGAAGCGGGCACCGGGGACATTGACGTACGGCGCAGGTGGCGCCTCCAGCCGAGTATCGGTCGAGCTCTTCGCCCAGATGGCCGGCATCAAGCTCGTCTATGTTGCCTACAAGGGAAATCCTCTGGCCGTGAACGACCTGGTCGCCGGCCACATAGACCTCATGATCACAGACTCCGCGACAGGCCTTCCTCAGATCAAGGCAGGCGCTCTAAGAGCGCTGGCCTATACCGGCCCCATGCGTTCGCCGCTTGCGCCAGACGTACCAACCTTCGATGAGGCGGGCGTCAAGGGCTACGAGAACAGCTACTGGTTTGCTGCCTATCTGCCTGCCGGGTCGCCAGCGCCGATCGTGGGCAAGCTGAACAAGATCCTGGTCGAAGCGGCCAGGGGCGAGGCCGCCAAGCGCTATTTTGCGAGCACCGGGCTGGTTGGATTTACCACGGCGCCCGATGGCTTGGCGCGTTTCCAGGCCGAACAGTCGAAGATCCTGGGCGAAGTCATCCGCGGCGCCGGCATCGACCCCGAGTGATCATCCCAACTCGTCGTCGTGCGCTCGCAACCGGCTTATGACCAAATCCAGACATGTCGTGGACGGCGGTGACAGCCTTGCGCCGCGCTGGGTGACAGCAGAGACATCGCGATTGACTTTGGGCCGCGTGAGCCGCGCGACCTGGAAGCGACGCTGCCTGCCGCGAGGCACGCTGATCAGCGGCATGATGGTCATACCGAGCCCGGCCTCGACCATTGTGAACAGCGTCTGCTGCTGCGTTACCTCGAATGCGGGACTGTGGACTGCTCCGCGTTCGTGAAACAGACCATCGACGACTTGCCGCGTCGCCGTTGCCTTGGGCATCGATAGCTGCGGCAGGTGCATTACATCCTCGAACCGGACATCGCGGCGCCGCCTGAGCGGAAAGTCGGGTGGCAGGACCGCAACCAGGGGATCGTCCAGGATATGCTCGAAAGCAAAGTCGTTCAGGCCCTCGAGCCTCGGGCCCAGTGCGAAGTCGACTTCGCCGTTGCGCAACCTCTCGTACATCTCCCTCGCGAAGTCCTCCTTCACCGACACCGCGATGCCCGGATAGCGGGACCTGAACTCCGCGATGATCGGCGGCAGTCGGTTCGTGGAAATGGACGGCGAACAGCCGATCGTCACCCGTCCGCGTCTTATCTGCACTTCTTCGCGCAGCTCCTGCGCTACCGCATCCAGGTCGGCCACGATGTTGCGGCAACGGATGGCAAGCCGGCGTCCGGCGTCGGTCAGGCTCACGGAGCGTGTTGTTCGGTTCAGCAGCGAGATAGAAAACTCTTGTTCAACCTGCTGGATCTGAGCGCTGATGGCCGATTGCGATCTGTTGAGGATCTCGGCCGCCCGACGAAAGCTGCCGCAGTCGGCCACCGCAAGGAAAGCCTGGATGCAGCGGGTGTTGAGATTGATCATCTTTGCCGATCAATAATCTTAATAATCGCGATTTTATGTCTACCGGATATCTGCTTCAAGACTGAGGACGCATGACCGACCAACATCCCCCTCGACCCGCCCGTATCCAGCGCTCGGAACTCGCAGTTCCGGCGACGTCGGAACGATTTTTCGAAAAGGCACGACAGAGCGCTGCCGACGTGATTTTCCTCGATCTTGAGGATGCGGTGGCGCCCGCCGAAAAGACGCGCGCCCGACAGGTTGTGGTCGAAGCCCTCAACGACATCGACTGGGGGCGAAAAACCATGGTCGTGCGCGTCAACGGTCTGGATACCGAATGGGGTTATCGTGACGTCGTTGAAGTGGCCGAACGATGCCCGCGCTTGGACATGGTTCTCCTCCCCAAGGTCCAGGGAGCGCGGGACGTTGAATTCGTGGACACGCTGCTTGCCGGCATCGAAGCAGCGACGCGACGCGCCACGCCGATCGGGCTCGAGGCGCTCATCGAGACAGCCATGGGGCTGGCCAACATTCGGGCGATCGCCGGCGCTGTCGCGCGCCTTGAGGCGCTGATCTTCGGGGTGGGCGACTTCATCGTCAGCATGGAGACGCCTGATCTCATTGTCGGCGCCTTCAACGCGGACTACGCCGTCCTGACCGATCCCGACGACGCGGGGAGCAGGCGCCGCGCCTTCAACGACCAATGGCACTACGCCCTAGCCCGCGTTGCCTCGACCTGTCGCGCCTTCGGCCTGCGGCCCATCGATGGGCCCTATACCAACTACGCCGATCCCGACGGCTACCGCGCCTCCGCATTGCGCTCGCGCGCGCTGGGCTTCGAAGGAAAATGGGCAATCCATCCGGCGCAGATTCCAATCACCAACGAGGTCTTCACGCCGTCGTCCGATCGGATCGCCTGGGCACGTCGGGCGATCGAGGCAATGCGCAAGGCGACGTCCGAAGGACACGGCGCGACCGGTGTCAACGGTGAGCTGTTCGACATGGCCCACATCAAGCTTGCCGAGAACATCTTGCGGCGTGCCGATGCGATAGCCGAACTTGAAGGGAGGGCGACAGCATGACCGGCGCGGAAAGGCGGCCGAGGCCGCTCGACGGTATTCGTGTTCTAGATATCGCGACGTTTATTGCCGCCCCGTTCTGCGGCGCAATCATGGCCGAGTTCGGCGCTGATGTGGTCAAGGTTGAGCAGCCCGGCATGGGCGACCCGCTGCGCGGGTGGGGCACTGAGAGCGAGTGCGGCGACTCGCTCGTATGGCTGAGCGAAGCGCGCAACAAGAAGTCGATCACCCTCGACCTTCGCACGCCGGAGGGCGTGGCGCTGTTCCGGAGGCTGGTCGAAAAGGCCGACGTCGTGCTTGAGAACTTTCGACCTGGCACACTTGAGCGCTGGGGCATCGGATACGAGGCTCTGCGTCAGATCAATCCGGGTCTGGTGATGCTGCGCGTCAGCGCGTACGGCCAAACCGGCCCGTATCGAGAAAAGCCAGGCTACGCGCGGATCGCCCACGCCTTCAGTGGCCTCGCCTATCTGGCGCGCGAGCCGGACCGGACGCCGGTGATCCCCGGGTCGACCTCCCTTGCTGACTATACATCCGGCCTCTACGGCGCTATCGGCGTCCTGATGGCGCTGCGTGTCAAGGATCGCACGGGCGCGGGTCAAGTCATCGATCTCGGTTTGTATGAGCCGATCTTCCGCATGATGGACGAGTTGGTGCCGTCCTTCGGCAAGAGCGGCTTCGTTCGCGAGCCGATGGGCGCAGACACCGTGAATATCGTACCGCACAGCCATTACCTTACCCGCGATGGCCGTTGGGTCGCCATTGCCTGTTCCAGCGACAAGATGTTCGAACGCCTGTGCGTGGCCATGAGCAAACCAGAGCTCGGCCGAGACCCGCGATACGCGACAATGCGGCAACGCGA
The DNA here is from genome assembly GCF_008039615.1 of Vineibacter terrae. Taxonomy (GTDB): domain Bacteria; phylum Pseudomonadota; class Alphaproteobacteria; order Reyranellales; family Reyranellaceae; genus Vineibacter; species Vineibacter terrae. The sequence goes on from NZ_VDUZ01000036.1 coordinate 98,514, forward strand.
TCTCCGGCGCTCGGAGGTCAACGGCATTGTCTCAGCGTGGACGGGCGGCCTCACCGCAGCAGAGGTCCTGGAACGCTGCGAGACCGCCGAGATGGCCTGCGGCCTCCTCTACAACATCAAGGACATTTTCGATGACCCGCAGTACGCCGCCCGCGGCAACATCCAGCGCATGGACCAGACGCGTGCCGGCGCATTCGCTGCGCCGGCGGTAGTGCCGAAGCTCTCCGATACGCCCGGCCGGTTGGATCATCTGGGACCGGAGCTCGGCTCGCACAACGCCGAGATCTACAGAGAATGGCTAGGCCTCGGCGACGAGGAGATTGCCAGATTGAAGGCGTTGAAAGTGATCTGAAAGCGGGGAGAAGGCGACATGGAAAGCCAAGAAGTGTCGATCACATCGCTGTCACCGGCATTGGGCGCCGAGGTGCATGGACTGGACCTCGCCGAGCCATTGACGGGCGCGCAAACAGACGAGATCGCTTCGGCATACAGGCAGCATCATCTCCTTGCCTTTCGCGATCAGAAGCTAAGCAAGGCTGCGCAGATTGCATTCAGTCGCCGCTTCGGGGAATTCGAGCTGCCGGTCAACAAGGACTATCTGGGGATCGATTATCCGGAGCTGCATGTCGTCAACAATCTCGGGCCATCTGGCCGGCCGCAGTCGCTCGAGGACATCGAGAATAAGGGCAACTACTTTTGGCATACGGACGCTTCGTACATGAAGCGGCCATCTTCGACGACATTGCTCTATGCGGTGAGGCTACCGAGGTCGGGTGGTGATACGATGTTCGCGAACCTGGCCGCTGCTTATCAAACGCTATCCGATGCGATGAAGGCGCATATCGAGGCACTCCGTGTCGTGCACAGTTGGGAGCAGTCACGAATCAACTCAAACAGTCGGCCTGCAACGGAGGAAGAGAAGCGCAAGGCGCCGCCTGTTGTGCACCCACTCGTCCGTACGCATCCCGAGACCGGCGAGAGAGCCCTCTATCTCGGAAATCATACGTCCCACGTAGCGGGTATGCCGATCGAAGACGGGTGCAAGCTCCTGGCGGAGCTACTAGGGCCTGTTTTCAAACCCCGATCCAGATGAGGATACAGGCGATCAGCGCCATGGCGAGGTAGTTGCGGGCGGTCTTTTCGTAGCGAGTAGCGAACCGACGGAACCGCTTGAGGCGATTGATGC
>NZ_VDUZ01000037.1 GCF_008039615.1 Vineibacter terrae
GCATCGGTCTCCAGCCACGGCATGCTCACCTCCATGCCAAAACTGTTACCGATGTATCCGGTCTATTCCGTCACCGATCTAATCGGTCTGTACACCCCTCCCTCTCCCCGCTCTCGCGGGGCGAGGGGTGAGCGGCAGCATGCGATCGCCCTGGGCATGACGGCGATCACGTGGCGAGCGAGACGAGCAGGTCGACGACGGACTTGGGCAGCCCGGCCGCGGTCAGCGAGGCGGCCAGCGCCGCCCGGTCCTTCATGGTGCCGAAGATCGAGAGCGCCTCGCAGATCTTCGGGAAGCGGTAATAGTCGGCGATCGGGTTGTAGATGACGTCCGGCAGCTTGTCGCTCAGCGCCTTGGTGAAGATCGGGTTGTCATCGCAGAATTTCTTGACCAGGGCGTAGGCATTCCTGGAGCTGGCGAAGAGCCCGAACCGCATGGCGTCGGCGGGGTCCATCGCCTTGTAGCCCTGGTGGCTGGCACGCAGGCCGGTCTTGATCTTGTTCGTGCGATCGGCAACGTAGATGTTGGTGCAGAGCACGGCGATGAACTCTTCGTTGTCGTCGTAGTGGCGCATCGCGTAGGACAAGGCTGGACCCTTGTTCCATTTGCCTGTCGCGTTCCGGAACACGTGCACCAGCTCATGGAAGAGGATCTCGTCCCACAGCCGGCCGCGGTTCTCCGCCGCCGGCAGGGCCGAGCAGACGCCGTGGCTGGAGAAGGTCGACGGCGAATAGGCCACGAACCCGGTCAGCTTTCCCGGCGTCTTGTACTCGCCGCCGCCGACCGAGTTGCAGTCGGTGCCCGTGTACGGGCGGATCTCGACCGGGAAGGTCGGCCGGCGGATGACGTTGAGCAGGATCCGGCCGCTGGTCGTGCGGTAGATCCATCGCAGGTGCTCGTGCACCTGGCTGACGTACTGGCGCGCTGTCGCGCCGGCCAGGCCAACGGGATTGATCGTGAAATTGTAGAAGGCGAGGTCCATTGTGAGCTCCGCTCCCAGGGGAAATACGAGAGTCCCAACCGATGCTGTGGGTGGGCTTCGCAACTCACCTGATCGCCCACCATTGATGAGCGAACACTCACAAATTTTAGGTATTCCCTCGTCTTCTAAAAAAGACGGAGATCGCCGCCGTTCACCCCTCGCCCCGCGGCAGCGGGGCTACGGCATTCACACATCGTCACTGTCATCCCGAGCGCCAGCGAGGGATCTCCCGCGAAAGACGCACGGTGCGCCCTTCGCAGGAGATCCCTCGCTGGCGCTCGGGATGACAGTCCTCTTTTTCGAGACGCAAGCTCTCTGAGACTGGATGTGTGAATGCAGCAGGTAGCCGGACGAGGAGACAGCAGCGGTGCGTCCATATGCGAGCGCCCTGCCTGAGCAAGGCGGACCGAAGATACCGGCTTACGCCGTCTTCTGCTCCTTCAGGTCCAGCGCCTTGATGGTCTGCTCGCGCATCACGAACTTCTGGACCTTGCCGGTGATGGTCATGGGGAACTCGTCCACGAAGCGGACATAGCGCGGGATCTTGTAGTGCGCGATCTGGCCCCGGCAGAAGTCGCGGATCTCCTCGTCCGTCGCCGCCTCGCCCTCGCGCAGCTTGATCCAGGCGCAGATCTCCTCTCCGAAGCGCGGATCGGGCACGCCGATCACCTGCACGTCCTGGACCTTGGGATGGCGGTAGAGGAACTCCTCGATCTCGCGCGGATAGACGTTCTCGCCGCCGCGGATCACCATGTCCTTCAGCCGGCCGACGATGTTGACGTAGCCGTCGTCATCCATCGTGGCGAGGTCGCCGGTATGCATCCATCGGCCAGGATCGATCGCCTCACGCGTCTTCTCCTCGTCGTTCCAGTAGCCCGTCATCACCGAGTAGCCGCGGGTGCAGAACTCGCCGGTGGCGCCGCGCGGCACGATACGGCCCTCGGTATCGACGATCTTGATCTCGATATGCGGCTGCACGCGGCCGACCGTCGACACACGCCGCTCCAGCGGATCGTCGGTCGAGCTCTGCGTCGACACAGGCGAGGTCTCGGTCATGCCGTAGGCGATCGTCACCTGCTGCATGTTCATCTGGGCCACGACGCGCTTCATCACCTCGATCGGGCAGGGCGAGCCGGCCATGATGCCGGTGCGCAGGGTCGAGAAATCGAACTTGGCGAAGTCGGGATGGTCGAGCGCGGCGATGAACATGGTGGGCACGCCATGCAGCGCCGTGCAGCGCTCGGCCTGCACCGTCTGCAGCACCGACAGCGCATCGAACGCCTCGGCGGGATAGATCATCGCAGCGCCGTGCGTGACGCAGGCCAGGTTGCCCAGCACCATGCCGAAGCAGTGGTAGAGCGGCACGGGGATGCACAGCCGGTCCTCCGGCGTCAGCCGCATCGCCTCGCCGATGAAGTAGCCGTTGTTGAGGATGTTGTGGTGGCTGAGCGTGGCGCCCTTGGGGAAGCCAGTGGTGCCCGAGGTGAACTGGATGTTGATGGGATCATCGAACTGCAGGCGGTCGGCCAGCTCGGCCAGCCGGCTGCGCTCGGCGTTGCCGCCGCGGGCCGGGATGTCGTCGAAGCTCAGCATGCCCGGTGTCTTGTCCTTGCCCAGCCGGATCACGGTGCGCAGGTGCGGCAATGCCTTGGCGTTCAGCTGGCCGGGCTGCGACGTGGCGATCTCGGGCGCTAGATCGTTCAGGATCGCGATGTAGTCGCTGCTCTTGAGCGCCGGCGAGGTGATCAGCGCCTTGCACGCGACCTTGTTCAACGCGTATTCGATCTCGGCCCTGCGATAGGCCGGGTTGACGTTGACCAGGATCAGGCCGGCCTTGGCCGTGGCGAACTGCGTCAGCACCCACTCGGCGTTGTTCTGCGACCAGATGCCGATACGGTCGCCCGGCTCCAGCCCCAGCCCCAGCAATCCGGCAGCCAGCGCATCGACCCGCCGCCCCAGCTCGCCGTAGGTCCAGCGGATATCCTGGTGGCGCACGATCAGCGCGTCGCGGTCGTGCCAGCGCGCCACCGCCGCGTCGAAGAACGTGCCGATGGTCTCGCCGATCAGCTTGGTGGTGGACGTGCCGTGGTCATAGGACGGCAGGGTCGATGTCATAGGCGTCGCGCTCCGGTCTTTACAGGCCGCGCCTGGGCGCGGCCGTCACCCGACCATAGCGCAGGTGCATGATGCGAGGAACACAATGCAGGCGGCGTCGCCGGGAGCGCGCCACTCCAGTGGCGCACCGGCCCGGAGGGCCGGCTGATGGTGTTGCACCCGTTACGATCCGGCGCCACGCGCCAGTGCGCCACTGGAGTGGCGCGCTCCCGGCCGATCCTCAGCGCAGGCGGATCTCGCGGTCGGCGGGCCACTTCAGGCGGTAGGCAAGCAGGATCTCCTTCTGCTCGCCGGCCGCGTAGTCATAGCTCCAGCCCATCACGCCGCGCTTGTCGTCGACGACCTTGTCGGTGGGCGGGGTCGAGCGCGACAGCGTCTCGACAGTGATCGCCGTGTTGTCGGCGACAGGCACGCGGTCGAGGACGGTGATCCGCACCGGGAAATCGTGCAGGTTCTTCACGACCGTCTTGAACTCGCGCAGATCCGTGCGGCTGGAGCCCAGGAAGCCCGGCTCCTCCTCGCGCCGCGCCACCGCCACCCGCGCCACCTTCACCCGGTCGTCGGCCCCGAAGGCGAGCTGGACCTTGTCGCCGGGCGCGACCATGGCCAGCGACACGCGGCCGACAAAGGCGCCGTCGCGGTGGATGGCGACCTGGCCGGGCAGCAACGGGGCCTCCTCCTCGTTGACGAACGACGCCTCGAGATAGGCGGTCGGATCCAGCACCGGCACGGTCTTCAACGACAGCGCCGGCTTGACGGTGACGCTCGAGATACGGAACGCCTTGGGCGAGCCGTCCTGGGGGATCGTCACGCGCCCCGGCACGGCGAAAGCCGCCTGGAACGCCCCGGCGTCGAGGCGGGCCTCCCGCTCGCCGGCGGGCGCCTCCTCTGCCAGCTTGGGCTGCGCGTCGGCCGGCTGCGGGCTGGGCGCCGACATCGGCGGCGCGCCGCCGGAGGGCGCGCGCCGGGACATGACCGGCTCCGCGAAGTCCACCCGCCAGGACGCCAGGTCGGGCGCGCCGCCACTGCGCGCCACGCGCACGGTCGACACGACGAGCACGACGTCGCTCCAGGTCTCGCCGGTGCGCTGCACGATCTCGGCTCGCCGCACCAGCTCGAGCGACGGCTTGCGATCCTTGCCGCCCGTGTCCAGCCGCGCGTCGTAGAGCGGCCGCCACAGCGCGCCGCCGACACGATAGGTCACGGTCAGCGCCGCGCTCAGCGCAGAAGGCGCATCGAGCGCAATGGTGACGTCCAGGCGCGGCGCGCCCGGCGACCGCGGCTGCGGCCGTGCGCGCTCGAGCGCCGCGATCTCCTCGTCGAGGCCGCGCAGCTCGACCGTGATCAGGCGCAGATCCTCGTTGGCCTTGGCCAGCGCCTCGCCGACGGCATCCCAGGCGCCGGGCCATTGCGCGACGTCAAGCGGCCTGGATTGCGGCGACAGCTTCTCCGGTCCCGCTTCGGCGTAGCGCCGGATCATCGCCCGTCGCCGATCGATGGCCTCGAAGCGCGCGGCGGCCGCATCGCGCCTGTCGCGCAGGGCCCGCAGCTTCTCCTCCAGGGCGGCGTCGATCACCGGCCGCGGATCGCCGGGAACATTGCGGGTCTCGACCGATCCGATCGCGAAAGCGGCTGTCCCCTCGCCGGCGACGCGGATCGACGCCGGGTCGATCGACGCCGGCAGCCCTTTGAGCACGATGCTGGACGCACCGGCCGGCAGGGTGACGTTGGTCCGCCGCGTCACGCTGGCACCGTCCGGATACACGGTCACGGTGTCGATCCGCGATGTCGCCTCGATATCGGCGGCAAGCGCGGGCCAAGAGAAGGCAACGGCAACAGCGGCGAGGATGACGGCGCGCATGGATGGATCTCGTCAGGCGCAGGCGAGCGCGCCGGCTCCGATTCGAGGATGACGCTCTCGACCAGTATGCAAAAACAGGCGAGCGATCACTACTATCGCATGGCCATAACCGGCAGTCACGCCCAATCTTCGCAGGCCGGAGGCCAAATCGAGCTGCCGCCGGGCACATCGCCGATACCGGGCGGCCCGACGGGCCGCCCGGTATCGGCTATTCATATGATGCGATCCCAGAACACGGGATAGCCGGTTTCGAGGATGTGCGTGTTGGAGTTCACCCTGACGGTGCCGGAGCCCATCTTGCCGAACGGCTCGAGCCCTTTGCCCACCATCATCACCTTGTGCAGGGTGAGCGTCGTGGTCGTGTCCGAGCCGCCCTCGTCACCGAACCGAAGCCCATGCTCGGCCGTCCAGTTCTCGATGAAGTTCAGCTCCATCTTCCGGATCGAGTACATCCAGTACTTGTAGCGCGGATGGGCGCTGGTGCCGATCGAGTAGGCATCGTCCGCCATGCTGGTGACGCTGTTGGCGCCGACGCGCCAACGCCCCCACCATGTGAAGTCCTTGACCCTGTCGCCGAACTTTCCCGCCCACTCGATCAGGTCGAGATTGGTCATGTCCTTGTCATCCTTGGGAAAGACCGGGATATGCGGCCGCAACAAGTTGACCTCGAGGTACTTCTCGGCGTTCAGGTTTCCCGGATTGGGGTTCTGCTTCAGAATGATCTTGCACGACGTGAACATGCGATTCTCTCCTGCTGCGCGCAGGACCGGCCCCAACATCACGTCCCGGCCCGGTGCGCTCTTGCGCCACCCGCGCGCCGATCGGCCGCGGATGCCGCTGCCGGAAAGACGGCGCATGCCCACGGTTCCATCCATGAGAGTCTCTTGCCGATCCATAAGGATCGGTTTGAGTGCCGCCGGCGTCGCACCGACACGTCCGCCGTCAGATTCCAGATGACTGACGGGCTAAGAGATCCTTCGCCGTGCTCAGAGTAACGAATGACGCGAAGAAGGATCGGTTGCGCTGGCGGATTGAAGAGGATCACCGACGGCGCACCGCGCGCCATCGCTCCCAGGGTTCGAGACAACCGCCAGCGCAACCGATCCTTCAACCCGCCATCCCGGACCAGGATGAAGCGCGTTGGGCTCGGGGCGAACGGCCGATCCCAGGTCTGGACGCGCGCCTATGAGAGGTTGCGCAGCCGGGCACGCACCGCCGAGGGCGTATCGCCGAAGCGGCGGCGGAAGCTGCGGTTGAAGTACGACAGGTCGGCAAAGCCCGCCTCGCCGGCAATGTCGCCGATGCGCAGATGGCCCTGGCGCTGATCGCGCAGCAGCCACAAGGCCCGGTCCAGGCGCCGCGCCAGCAGATGCTGCGAAAATGTCTGCCCGGTTTCCTCCAGCAGGAGATGGACATAGCGGGGCGTGACACCGAGCCGCGCCGCCACCGACGCGGCGCTCAATTCCGGATCGCCGCCATGGGCATCGATCGCGCGCAGCACGGACTCACGCCGCGCTGCGCGCAAGCCGGCGCGCGCGGCGCCATGGCTCGTCACAGCCCCGGCGCCCAGCGCCAGGGCGGCCAGGTCGGCCATACGTCCCCCCATGTTGGCGCGGTCCCGGCCCGCGGCGCCGGCCGTGCACAGCGTGTCCAGATAGCTGTCGGCGGCACCAGTGGGCGGAAGACCACTTTATTACATTGCAACCTCCTTGCCGGTCGCATTGCATCTTCTGATCGCGGCCATAAGCGGTTCTTTGAACGATCAAGGCACCGGGCTGCCGCAGGGCTCGCGCGCTGCAGTCCGCGCGGACGCCGCCGCCTGGCGCATCTCCGGAAGCCCGTCCCTGATGGCGCCGAGCACCGACAGCGCCGCGCAGACCTCGCGGTGGGCGTAGTACTCGGCCACGGGATTGTAGGCGATGTCCGCAAGCTGCTCGCCGAGCGCCTTCGTGAAGACCGGGTTGTCGGCGCAGAACTTCCCGACCAGGGCGAACGCGCTGCGGGAGCTGGCAAAGAGGCCGAAGCGCATGGCGTCACCCGGATCCATCGCGGCATAGCCCAGGTGGCCGGCGCGCAGGCCGCTCTTGAGCTGGTTGCTGCCGTCGGCGATGTAGATGTTGGTGCACAGCACGGCGATGAATTCTTCGTTGTTGCCGTAGTGCCGCATCGCGGCCGACAGCGGCGGCGCCGGGTCCCAGGTGCCGGTCACGTTGCGCATGACGTGCACCAGCTCATGGAACAGGATCTCGTCCGGCAGGCGCCCGTTCCTGTCGTTCTCGGGCAGCAGCCGCAACGCGGCCTGCTTGGATGCGGCGGCGGGCGAGAAGGACACGAAGCCGGTGGGCGCGCCGGCTCCCGGCTTGAGCTCGCCGCCGCCGGTCGCATGGCTGCGGGCGCGGCTGCGGAACGGACGGATCTCGACCGCAACGGCGGCACGGCGGATGCAGTCCAGAAGCAGGCGGCCGCTGATGGTGCGATGGATCCAGCCCAGGTGCTCCTGCACCTGGCGGACATACTGCGCCTGCGCCGGACCGACGAGCCCGAGCGGACTGATCGCCAGGTTGTAGAAACGCAGATCCATCATCGTCGGCACTATCCGCGCATTCCATCGTCCATGACAATATGGCTGGATTGCGCCGCCGGCGATGCCGCGCCTGTCACGCCAGGTGGCCCATCGGCAGGGCGGTGCCCTGCTTCACCGGCCGCAGCGCGAAGGAGGAGCGGATCTGCCCGACGCCGGCGATGCGGGTGAAATCCATCACGAAACGCTCGTAGGCCTCGAGGTCGGGCACCACGACGCGCAGCAGGTAGTCGCTGTCACCCGTCATCAGGTAGCACTCCATCACCTCGGGCCGCTGCTGCACGGCCTTCTCGAAGCGCTGCAGCGCGCTCTGCACCTGGGTCGTGAGCGAGACGCTCATGAAGACGCTGACCGGCAGCCCGACCGCCTTGGCATCGACCACGGCGACGTAGCCCCTGATGATGCCCGTCTCCTCCAGCGCCTTCACCCGCCGCCAGCACGGCGAGGCCGACAGCCCGACCTTCTCCGCCAGGTCGGCATTGCTCAGCCGGCCGTCGCGTTGCAAGCTTTCGAGGATATGGCGGTCGATGCCGTCGAGGGCAGAAACGGGGTTGGTCATTGCTCGATCCGGCTTCTTGGAGGAAGAACCTGCCAATTTGGCACGGAATTCGGGTGTGAACGCAAGGACTTACCGGCCAATCCCGCGTAGCTTCCGGTCTTCGGCCGCCCGGAGAAGCGCCATGCCCGACACTTCGCCTGCCCTGCTCGCCGCCACACCCGACGCGCCGGCGCAAGCCGCGCGCACGCGCCGGCTGCGGCTGCTGCGCGCGCTGGAGCGCAAGGTGCTGTGGCTGTCGGCCTGGACCATCCATCACGCCAACCACATCCGGCCCAACCGCGACGGGCTCAAGGTGGGCGGCCACCAGGCGAGCTGCGCGTCGCTGGCCACGATCATGACGGCGCTGTACTTCGCCGTGCTGCGGCCGCAGGACCGCGTCGCGGTGAAGCCGCATGCCTCGCCGGTGTTCCACGCCATCCAGTACCTGTTCGGCCAGCAGAGCCGCGAGCGGCTCGAGCGCTTCCGCGCGCTGGGCGGCGCGCAATCCTATCCGTCGCGCACCAAGGACAGCGACGACGTCGACTTCTCGACCGGATCGGTCGGGCTGGGCGTGGCGATGACGCTGTTCTCGTCGCTGGTGCAGGACTACGTGCGGCTCAAGGCGCTGGCGCCGGAGCGGCCGGTGGGCCGCATGGTGGCGCTGGTCGGCGATGCCGAGCTCGACGAAGGCAACGTCTTCGAGGCGCTGCTGGAGGGCTGGAAGCACGACGTGCGGAACCTGTGGTGGGTGATCGACTACAACCGCCAGAGCCTGGATTCGGTGGTCAACGACCGCCTGTTCGGCCGTGTCGCCGAGATGTTCGAGCTGGTCGGCTGGCGCGTCGTGACGCTGAAATACGGCAAGACGCTGGAGGCCGCCTTCGCGCAGCCCGACGGCGAGCACCTGCGCCAGTGGATCGACGACTGCCCGAACTCGCTGTACTCGGCGCTGGTCTACAAGGGCGGCGCCGCCTGGCGCGAGGCGCTGACGCGCGACCTCAACCAGCATCCCGGCATCCGCCGCGTCCTCGAGACGCACGACGATGCGCGCCTGCATGCGCTGATGACCAACCTCGCCGGCCTGGACATGCAGGCCGTGCTCGACGCCTTCGAGTCGGTCACCGACGACCGGCCGACCTGCTTCATCGCCTACACCATCAAGGGCCGCGACCTGCCCTTCGCCGGCCACAAGGACAATCACGCCGGCCTGATGAACGTCGAGCAGATGGCGCAGTGGCAGCAGCAGATGGGTGTGCCGGCCGGCGCCGAATGGGACCGCTTCGCCGGGCTCGACGCCGATGCGCGCGAGCTGCAGGCCTTCATCGACACAGCACCATTCCACGCCCAGGGCACGCGCCGGCTCGCGGCGCCGGCGGTGCCGGTGCCGGCGTCCCTGCCGCTGCCCAAGGACCGCCGCACCAGCACCCAGGCCGGCTTCGGCCGCATCCTGGACGAGATCGCCGCGGCCGGCGGCGCCCTGGCCGAGCGCATCGTCACGACGTCGCCCGACGTCACGGTGTCGACCAACCTCGGCGGCTGGGTGAACCGCAAGGGGCTGTTCGCGCATACCCCGGCCGAGGACGTGTTCCGCGAGCTCAAGGTGGTGTCGGCGCAGCGCTGGAGCCTGGATCCCAAGGGCCAGCACATCGAGCTGGGCATCGCCGAGAACAACCTCTTCATCCAGCTGGCGGCGCTGGGGCTGGCGCACGAGCTGTTCGGCGCCCGCCTGCTGCCGATCGGCACGCTCTATGACCCCTTCATCGCCCGCGGGCTCGATGCGCTGAACTACGCCTGCTACCAGGATGCGCGCTTCATCGTCGCGGCGACGCCATCGGGCGTGACCCTGGCGCCCGAGGGCGGCGCGCACCAGTCGGTGTCGGCGCCGCTGATCGGCATCGGCCAGCCCGGGCTGCTGAGCTACGAGCCGGCCTATGTCGACGAGCTGTCGGCGATCCTGCGCTTCGGCCTGGAGCACATCCAGCAGCCGGACGGCAGCGCGCTCTACCTGCGGCTCTCGACGCGCCCCGTCGAGCAGCCGGCGCGCGCGCTGACGGCGGATCTCGCCCGCGCCGTCGTCGAGGGCGGCTACTGGCTGCGCGAGCCGGCGCCGGGGGCCGAGATCGCCATCGTCGCCATGGGCGCCGTCACGCCCGATGCGCTCGCCGCCTGGGAAAGCGTGGCCCGGGATTTCGCCGGCGCCGGCCTGCTGGTGGTGACGTCCGCCGACCGCCTGCACCGCGACTGGATCGCCAGCCGCCGCGCGCGGCGCACGGCCAGCAGCCGCGCCGCCGCCGGCGCGCTCAGCCCGGTCGAGCGCCTGCTGGCGCCGCTGGGCCGCAACGCGCGCCTGATCACCGTGCTCGACGGCCATCCGCTCGCGCTCTCCTGGCTGGGCGGCGTCGCCCAGCATCGCACCGTGCCGCTGGGCGTCGAGGGCTTCGGCCAGTCCGGCGACATCCCCGACCTCTACCGCAAGCTGGGCCTGGACAGCGCCGCCATCATCGACGCCGTGGCGCAGGCCGTCACCGAAAGCTGGTAGACAGGCCGCTTGACAGGACCCAGCCTGCCTTGCCCACTATCGCGGCACGAAGGGAGACCCGGTCATGGCGAAAGGCTGGACGGTCGAGATCATCACCAAGGGACGCCCGGGCAGCCTGCCGGTGCGTTCCCTCTACGCCATCGCCATCGACAATCCGGACAAGGCATTGTCCGAGGTGAAGCGGCGCGTCACCCTCCTGGATCACCAGGAGGCGGTGCTGGGCGACTGGCTCTCGGACGAGAACGTCGCCGAGCACGGCCTGCGCATCGACGAGATGAAGCAGCTCAAGTGATGGGCCCAACGCCCCGACCCGGGTGCGGTGCAACCTGGGTCCCTACGCCTAACTAAGTCACCAGCTCGCCGCGGAATGCCCAGCGGGTCATGCGCTTCTCGACCAGGGCGCAGACGGCGTACATCAGCACGCCCATCACGGCGATGGCGAACAGGCCGGCGAAGGTGGTGGCGGCGTCGTTGCGGGCGCTGGCCGACAGCATCAGGAAGCCGATGCCGCGGTTGCCGCCCACGGTCTCGGAGATCACGGAGCCGATGAAGGCGAGCGTGATCGCCACCTTGAGGCTGGCGAACAGGTAAGGCATGGCGCGCGGGATGCCGACCTTGGTCAGGATCTCGGTGCGCGTGGCGCCCAGGCTGCGCAGCACGTCGCGCATCTCGGGCTCGATGGTGGCGAGCCCCGTGGCGACGTTGACCACGATGGGGAAGAAGCTGATGGCGAAGGCGGTCACCACCGCCGGCGTCGCGCCGACCCCGACCCAGATCATCAGGATCGGCACGATCGCCACCTTGGGGATGGCATTGAAGGCGATCAGCAGCGGATAGAGGCCGGAATAGATGAAAGGCGAGGCGCCGATCGCCAGCCCCATCACCAGCCCGCCGGCGATCGCCAGCAGGAAGCCCAGGACGGTGGTCCACAGCGTCTCGCCGCAGAACGCCAGCAGGATGTCCCAGCGCTGCAGGGTCACGGCGAAGATCCGGCTGGGGCGCGGCAGGATGATCTCGGCGATGTCGAAGGCGACGCAGGCGAGCTCCCACACCACCAGGAACACCGCCATCGCCAGCCATGGCATGGCCACGCGCAGGGCGCGCTCGGTGCCGGCGGTCATGGCTGCGGTCCGCGTTTACCTTCTCCCGCTTGCGGGGGAAGGTGGTGCGAAGCACCGGATGGGGGGTGCCGCAACAGAGGCGACGCTCGATTGATACGCCGCCTACGTTCGAACCTCCCCCCATCCGCCCCTTCGGGGCACCTTCCCCCGCAGGCAGGGGAAGGTATGCTTTTCGAGCGCCGGAGAGCGAACATCACGCATGCTCCTGGTGGATGCGCTCGCGCAGCGCGTGCACGATATCGACGAAATGCGGCTCGAAGGTCGTCTCCAGGGTGCGGGGGCGCGGGATGTCGATGCGCTTGGTCATCACCACGCGGCCGGGCCGGCGGCTCATGACGTAGACCGTGTCGGCGAGATAGACCGCCTCGCGCAAATCGTGCGTCACCAGCACGGCGGTGAAGCGCCGCTCCAGCCACAGAAGCTGCATGATGCCCCACAGCTCCTCGCGGGTGAACGCATCGAGGGCGCCGAACGGCTCGTCCAGCATCATGATCTCGGGCTCATGGATCAGCGCCCGGCACAGGTTCGAGCGCTGCTGCATGCCGCCGGACAGCTGCCAGGGATACTTGTCGCCGAAGCCGCCCAGGCCGACCGATGCCAGCAGGCGCTCGGCCCGGGCGGCATACTCGGCCCGCTTGCGCCGGAACTGCTGCTTGTGCGGCGCGACGATCTCCAGCGGCAGCAGGATGTTGTCGCGCGTCGTGCGCCAGGGCATCAGGGTGGGGTTCTGGAAGGCCATGCCGACGCCCTTGATGGGCCGCACCACCTTCTCGCCACGCACATGCACCTCGCCCGAGCTGGGCGGCAGCAGGCCGGTCACCAGCTTCATCAGGGTCGACTTGCCGCAGCCGGACGGACCAACCACGGCGATGAATTCGCCCTTGGCGATGCTGAGCGTGGCGTCGGCCAGCGCCAGCGTCTCCTCCTTGCCGACGCGGTAGGTCAGCGACACCTGCCGCAGGTCGACAAGGGCTGGCCCGTTCGCCGGCACGACGACGATCAGCCCTTACTTCGCGACCATGCGGTCGGCCTGCGGCGGCAGGAACTTGTTGGTGAAGACCTTGGCCGGGTCGGGCGCCGCCGGCAGGCCGAAGGCCTCCGCGACATCGACCACCGCGCGCGCGAACCGCGCCGGATCGACATCGCCCATGCCGTTGGCCTTCACGTAGGGCGTCAGGATGTTGGTATCGAGCGACAGCGCCAGGCGCCGCGTCTCCAGCGCCTCGTCGATCAGCGGGTCGCGCTTCCTGGCGGCGGCGATGCCGAGCTTGGGATCGGCGATGACCTCCTTCCAGGCCTTGACCGTCGCCCTGAGGAAGCCGGTGACCGCCTTGGGATTGCTCAGCATCTCGGGCGAGACGATGATGCCGTTGCCGTAGACGTCCATGCCGTAGTCGACATAGCGCATCACCACCAGGTCCTCGAGCTTGACGCCACGCGCCTCGAGGTCGAGGACCGACGAGAAGTAGTGGCCGGAGATGAAGTCCACCGTGCCCTGCACCAGGCTCTGCTCGCGCAGCTGCGGCGTCAGGTTGATGTGGTCGGTCTTGCCGATGCCGTTCTTCTTGGCGAAAGCGGGAAACAGCCGGAACGAGGCGTCGAACACGGGCGCGCCCAGCTTCTTGCCGGTGAGGTCCTTGGGCCCCTTGATGCCGCTCTTCTTCAGGGCATAGACGCCGAACGGCGGGAAGTCGTAGCCCATGAAGACGCAGAGGATCTCCTTGCCGGGGTTCTTGGCGTTGTACTCGATGAGCGAATTCACGTCGGCGAAGCCGACCTGATAGGCGCCGGTGGCGACGCGCTGCACGGCGCCGGCCGAGCCCTGGCCGGGGTCCATGGTGACGTCGAGGCCCTCGGCCTTGTAGTAGCCCTTCTCCAGCGCCACCAGGAACGGCGAGGTCGGGCCCTGGAACACCCAGTCCAGCGTGAACTTGATGGCGGTCTGGGCCTGCGCCGGCAGCGCCAGCCCAGCGGCCAGCAGGGCGCCCAGGGCGGCGCGCCGCGTGGTCGAGGTGATGCTCATCGTCGACGATCTCCCGCGAAAGTCCCCTGCGTCCGGCGCTTGCCCCTTGATCGTTCTCACGCGGCGCCGTTGCGGCCAAACTAGCCGCCCGCCGGAGGCTATGCAAACATGCTGCCAGCGTCCCCTTCCCGGAACTGTCCACAAGCATGACGATGTCGGATATCAACGCGCTCGACCACGACGCCTTCCTGGCGCGGGTCGGGCCGGTGTTCGAGCACTCGCCCTGGATCGCGCAGCGCGCCTGGGCGGCGCGGCCGTTCGACGGCGTGGCCGGCCTGCACCAGGCGATGATGGCGGTGGTGGCGGCGGCGTCCGCCGACGAGCAGGTGGCGCTGCTGCAGGCCCATCCCGACCTCGCCGGCAAGGCGGCGCGGGCCGGCAGCCTGACGGCCGACTCGACGCGCGAGCAGGCCGGCGCCGGGCTGGACCGCCTCAGCGACACCGAATACGACCGCTTCGACCGCCTGAACCGGGCCTACCGCGAGCGGTTCGGCTTCCCCTTCATCGTGGCGGTGAAGCGCCACACCAAGGAGTCGATCCTGGCCGCCTGCGAGGCGCGGCTGGGCAACGACCGCGCCACCGAGATCGGCACGGCGCTGGCGGAAGTCGGGCTGATCACGCGCTTGCGCCTGGACGCCCTGTTCGGGGATTGAGCCTCAGGCGGCGCCGGTCACGCACATGAAGCCGGTGACGTGCACCGGGCAGTCGCCGACATTGCGGAAGGAGTGCGGCCGGCCCGGCGGCAGCCAGACGCGGCCTGCGTCGGTCAGCTGGTCAGCGCGGCAGCGCCAGGCACCGGATGCCGTTGGCCAGCCAGGCCCGCAGCTGGCGGTCCGGCAGGGGGCGGGAGATCAGGAAGCCCTGGGCCATGTCGCACCCGATCTCGTGCAGCAGCCGCCATTGGTCGGCGGTCTCGACGCCCTCGGCGGTGATCTTGACTCCGAGGCCGCGCGCCACGTCGATCACCTTGTCGACGGTCTGGCGCGCCCGGGGGTCGGTTTCCAGGCTGTTGACCAGCGACCGGTCGATCTTGATGTCGGTGAAGGGATAGCGATGGAGCTGCGCCAGGTCCGAGAAGCCGATGCCGTAGTCGTCCATCGCGACGCGGATGCCGTGGAGCCGCAGTCGGGCCAGGATATCGAGCGCCGCGGTCGGGTTCCCGGCCACCTCCGCCTCGGTCAGCTCCAGCGTCAGGTCGGACGGCGCGCAGCGCTGCGTGCGCAGGAGTTTCAGGATGACATCGGCGGTCTCCGCCGCGTCGAGGAACGACGCAGACACGTTGATCGAAACGGGCAGGACGATGCCGTCGCGCTTCCAGGCCACGTGCTGGCGGATCGCGTTCTTGAGCACCGACCAGGTGAGCGGGATGATGACCTCCGAGTACTCAGCCAGCGGCCCGAGCAGCCCGTGGGTGGGGTGGTTCCAGCGCACCAGCGCTTCCACGCCTTCGATCGAGTGGTCGCTGAAGTTCAGCTTGGGCTGGTAGTGCAGGACCAGCTCGTCGTTGGGGATGCCGAGCTTCAGCTGCGTGATCAGGCTCTGGTCCTGATAGCTGCCGCGGTCGGGAATCTGCGTCTTGATGGCGTTGAGGAGCCGCTGCATCTCCCGCCCGGAGAACGGTTTGGCCAGGGTCCCGACAACCTCCAGGCCGCTGCTCCTGGCCAGCTCCTCGGTCGCATCGAGGATCGCCTCGTCCTCGCCGCTCATCAGGACGACGTAGGGCTTGAGCGAATAATCGCCGAGCTTGCCCACGATCTCGATCGCGTCCGTATCCGGCAGGCGCAGGTCCAGCACCAGCGCGTCGGGCGCGTGCATGCGCAGCAGCCAGAACAGCTCCTCACCGGAAGCCGCCGCCCTGACGGTGAAGTTCAGCCGGACGGCCAGCTCGACCAGCAGCTCCCGGAAGTCGTCATCGTCCTCGACGATGACGATCTGGGGTTTCACCGGCGCTGTGGCGGACATGGAGGCGCTGGCCATCAAACCATCAGCCTTGCTTGACGTGAGCGCGCACCGTAGCGCAAGCGGTGCTACCCGGCCATGACCGTTCGAGATCCGGGCCGGATTCTCCCGCGGCCGTGCCGCGTCTCCGCAAGGCCAGCACCGATGCCTCCATATGCGATCGCCCTGCCCGGCCGAGCGGGACCGGCGCGGATCGCCCTGGGCGGCGTGTCACGGCCGGGCCGGCGCCGCCTCGCTCACCGGATCGTCGAGGAAGCGGCGGATCTCGGTGCCTTGCAGCAGGCCCGACTGCTGCGTCGCCACCAGCCGGGCGAAGGTTCCATCCCTGGCCACGAGCTCGTCGTAGCTTCCGATCTCGACCGCGCGGCCGCGGTCGAAGACCACGATCAGGTCGGCGTCGCGGATGGTCGACAGCCGATGCGCGATGACGAAGGTCGTGCGCCCCGCCATCAAGGTCTTCAGCGCCCGCTGGATGCGGGCCTCGGTGACCGCGTCGAGCGCGCTGGTGGCCTCGTCGAGGATCAGGATCGGCGGGTTCTTCAGCAGTGCCCGCGCGATGCTCAGCCGCTGGCGCTCGCCGCCCGAAAGCGTGATGCCGCGCTCGCCGACGCGGGTGCTGTAGCCGTCGCTCTGGCGCTCGATGAAGTCATGCGCCTCGGCCAGGCGCGCCGCCTCGGCCAGCTCGGCGTCGGTGGCGTCCTGCTTGCCGACCCGCAGGTTGTCGGCGATCGAGCGGTAGAACAGCGTGTTGTCCTGGAACACCACGCCGATATTGCGGCGCAGGCTCGCCAGGGTGACGTCGCGGATATCGATGCCGTCGATGCGGATGGCGCCGGATTGCGGGTCCCACATCCGGTGCAGCAGCGCCATGGACGTGCTCTTGCCGGCGCCGGTGGGTCCGACCAGCGCCACGGTGGTTCCGGGCGCGACCGCGAGGCTGAAATCCTGCAGCGCCGGGCGGCGGCCGTCATAGGAGAAGCTGACATTGTCGAACGTCACCGCGCCCGACACGCGCCCCAGATCCTGGGCCCCGATCTTTTCCCGGATGGTCGATTCGGTCTCCAGCACGTTGAAGAAGTCGCCCAGCGCCGGCATCTGGAAGAAGGCGCGGGCGACGAAGCTGGAAGCCTGCTCCATGCGTCCGATCAGCATGGTGGCGAAGCCCATGAAGCTCACGATCTCGCCCACCGTGGCCTGGCCGGCGAGGTAGAGCCAGGTGCCCAGCATGAAGATCGCCAGCACCGTCACGGTGGCGGCGGCGCGCGTGATGACGCTGAGCAGCGCCCACCAGTTCAGCACCGGGAACTGCACCGACAGCAGGCCGCGGATGGTCTCGTGCAGCATCCGCGTCTCGTGCGACAGGCGCACGAAGCTCTGGATCAGGTGCACGTTGCCCAGCGCATCGCCGGCCTGGCCGGCGAGCTGCGAATGGTATTCCTCGGCCTCGCGCTGCAGCCGGTCGGTGCGCGCCACGATCCAGGCATTGGTCACGGCGAAGAACAGGATCAGCGCGATCAGCAGCAGGCCCAGCCGCCAGTTCATGAACAGCGACAGCGGCAGCATCACGAACAGCGCCACCGCGGTGGCCAGGTGCTCGCGGAAGAAACTGAGCCACAGGCCGAACAGGTTGTCGACGCCCTGCAGCATGATCTTGAGCAGCCGGCCGGAATGCTGCTCGTTGTGGAAGGCGAACGGCAGCGACAGCACGTGCTCGAAATAGCGCGCCATCGCCGCCAGCCGGTTGCGATGCGCCATGCGGTCGGCGTAGAGCGACACCAGGATGTTGGCGACGATGCCGCCGATGCCGATCACGATCCACAGGCCCAGGATGTGCATCGCGTCGGCCCAGACCGCCTCGGCCGGCCGGCCGGCGGCGCTGCTCAGCGTGTCGATGACGCGGCCGAACAGGACCGGCTCGAGGAACTGCAGCCCGGCGACGGCGATGTTGGCCACCGCCAGCGCGATCGCCAGCCAGCGCTCCGGCGCCAGCTGGCGCAGCACGCGGGCATAGACGGCAAGGAAGCTCATGCTTCGAGGAACCGCTCGGCCAGGCGCACGAAGAAGCTGACGCCGAAGGGGATGGCCATGTCGTTGAAGTCGTAGCGCGGGTTATGCAGGATGCAGCCGCCCTCGCCGGGGCCGTTGCCCAGCCACACCATGGCGCCCGGCCGCGCGTTCAGCATGTAGGAGAAGTCCTCGGCCCCCATCGCCGGCCTGATGTTGCGCTGCACGTTGGCCTCGCCGCAGATCTCGGCCGCCACCTCGGCCGCGAACGCCGCCTCGTCGGCATGGTTCACCGTCGGCGGATAGCCGCGCCGGTAGTCGACCGCGATCTCGATGCCGTGCATGGTGGCGGCGCCGGCGCAGATGTCGCGGATGCGGCGCTCGACGAGGTCGCGATTGGCCGGCGTCGTGGTGCGCACGGTGCCGCCCAGGTGCACCTCCGGCGGGATCACGTTGTAGGCCGAGCCGCCCTTGATGAAGCCGACGGTGACGACCGCCGAATCGACGGGATCGACGTTGCGGCTGACGATCCCCTGCAGCGCCAGCACGATCTGCGAGGCGATCACGATCGGATCGACGCCCAGATGCGGATAGGCGGCATGCGCGCCGCGGGCGTTGATGCGGATGTCGTAGCGGTCGGCCGCCGCCAGCAGCGGCCCCGGCCTGGTGGCGATCTGGCCGATGCCGATGCCGGGCTTGTTGTGGATCGCGAACACCGCATCGCAGGGGAACTTGTCGAACAGCCCCTCCTCGACCATCACCCGCCCGCCACCGCCGCCTTCCTCGGCCGGCTGGAAGATGAAATGCACGGCGCCCTCGAAATTGCGCGTCTCGGCGAGATACCTGGCGGCGCCCAGCAGCATGGTGGTGTGGCCGTCATGGCCGCAGGCATGCATGCGCCCCTCGTGGGTGGAGCGATGCGCAAAGTCGTTGGCCTCCTGCATCGGCAGCGCGTCCATGTCGGCGCGCAGGCCGATGGCGCGCGGCGAGTTGCCCTTGCGCAGCGTGCCCACCACGCCGGTCCTGGCCAGCCCGCGATGCACCTCGAGGCCCCATTCGGCCAGCTTGGCCGCGACGACGTCGGACGTGCGCTGCTCCTCGAAGCACAGCTCGGGATGGGCGTGGATGTCGCGACGGATGCGCGACAGCTCTTCCTGCATCTCAAGCACACGGCCGATCACGGGCATCCCAGCGACTCCATGAACCTGCCGAAGGCACGGCGCGTCCGGCAAAACGCGGCCATCATAGGGGACGCCTGCTGCCCTGTGCGAGCCCGTTCCAGCGCCCTAATAGCGCCCGAAGGTGCCGATGAATGCGAAATAGCCGATGACCAGCGCCAGGATCATCATGCCCCAGCCGATCCGCCCATCGCCCTGCCGGCTCTGCGTGCGCCGGCGCTCCTTCCTCCCGTCCCAGACCGGCACCTGACGCCGCCCCGGCAGGCGCTGATACAGGCCCGCCAGCACGGCTACAGCGCATCCCAGAAGGACGAGGCCGAACACAACCCTCAGGGCGGCGCTGCCGAGGGCCGCCAGCCAGCCGCCCTGACGGTCGAGCCAGCGGTCGGCATCCTCAAGATCGACACCGATCAGTACCAGCACCACGCCGACCAGCAGGAAGAGCGTGAGCAGAAACACGTAGAGCCGCGGCCGGCCCCAGCCGCCGGCGAAGACGAGCGCGTAGATGCGGGTTGCCTGCCACACCCCGCTCAGCAAGCCCTGGATCCGGCGCATTAAACTCCCCCGACGGAACGAGACGATTGTCCGGCGCAGGGTAGCAACGGCGACTGACTCATGCTCCCGCGATTGTCATGACACAAGGTAGCGGTTGATCGCCGTCGGCGTGCGCGGGTAAGCCCGGCACAGGAGGTCATGCCATGGTCGCTCTCCCGTCCCTTGCCGAGCTCGAAGCCGCCGCCAGGATCGTCTACGCGGCGCTGCCGCCGACGCCGCAATACGCCTGGCCGCTGCTGGCCCGGCGCACCGGCTGCACGGTCTGGGTCAAGCACGAGAACCACACGCCGATCGGCGCCTTCAAGGTGCGCGGCGGGCTGGCCTACATGGATCGCCTCAAGCGCGAGCGCCCGCACGTGAAAGGCGTGGTCAGCGCCACGCGCGGCAATCACGGCCAGAGCATCGCCTTCGCAGCCGGGCGCGCCGGCGTCCATGCCACCATCGTCGTGCCGCATGGCAACTCGGTGGAGAAGAACGCCGCCATGCGGGCCTTCGGTGCCGAGCTGCTGGAGCGTGGCCACGATTTCGACGCCGCCAAGGAAGCGGCCATGGCGCTGGCCGCCGAGCGCGGCCTGGAAATGGTGCCGTCCTTCGACATGGACCTGGTGATGGGCGTGGCCAGCTACTCGCTGGAGCTGCTGCGGGCCGCGCCGGACCTCGACACGGTCTATGTGCCGATCGGGCTGGGCTCAGGCATCTGCGGCATGATCGCGGCCCGCAACGCGCTCGGGCTGAAGACCCGCATCGTCGGCGTGGTCGCCTCAGGCGCGCCGGCCTACGCGCTCTCCTTCGCCGCCGGCAAGCCGGTCGCCACCAATGCCGCCGAGACCTTCGCCGACGGCGTCGCGGTGCGCGGCCCCGACGCGCTGGCGCTGGACATCATCCGCGCCAACGCCGAGCGCATCGTGCAGGTCGGCGACGGCGCCATCATGGCGGCGATGCGCTTCTATTACGAGGACACGCACCAGCTCGCCGAGGGCGCCGGCGCCTGCGCCCTGGCCGCCCTGTTGCAGGAACGCGACCTGATGCGCGGCAAGGCCGTGGGCCTGATCCTGTCCGGCGGCAACATCGACCGGCCACTCTACGCGCAGATCATCGGCAGCGGCGCCTAATGGCGGCGCCGCCCCGGCACGGCGGGAAAATCAGTCCTCGAGCAGGTCCGCGCGCAGGCGGGCCGCCTCGACCCCGAGCGCCGCCTTGAGGAACGTATCGACATCGCCGTGATCGGTCCGCAGGGCGGCGAAGGCGGCGTCGAGGTAATCGGCACGCGCTTCGATCATCGCGGCGCGAGTCAGCGCATCGAGCTCGGGATAGCGCCCGACATGCCCGGTCCACACCACGTTGGTGTGGAGATAGTCCTCGACCACCGTCTCCCATGGCACGCCCAGCACCGACAGCAGCAGCGCCGCGGCGAAGCCGGTGCGGTCCTTGCCGGCTGTGCAGTGGAACACCAGCGGCCGGCGCACGCCATCGGACAACGCTGCAAACAGCGTACGATAGGCCGGCGACCCGCGCTGCGGGTAGTCGCGATAGTGATCAGCCATGAGGCCGGCGATCAGCTCCGGCGTGGCGCGGCCCTCATCCAGCGCGGCCCGGATGCGCTCGCCGACCCGCGGCTCGATGGCGGCCGCCAGCACGCTGGCGCTCAGGCCGTCTATGGCATGTGGCGTCTCGGCGGCCTCGGCGATGCCGCGCAGGTCGACGATGGTGCGCACGCCCAGGCCGGCCAGGGTGCGGCGGTCGGCCGCCGTCAGGCCACCCAGATGCGCCGAGCGGAACACCAGTCCGTGGCGCACCCGCCGCCCGTCGACGGTTCGGTAGCCGCCCAGGTCGCGGAAGTTGGAGCAGCCCTCGAGCGACACGATGCGAGGAAGAGGAAGGACACTTTTCATGACCCCAGGATGGCGCCGGGCGTCGCCGAGCACCACAGCCACGCCTGCAAGCCTGCTGCCACCGCGCCACGGGCTGCAGGCTCGCGCCCATCACGAATCTGCAACGGCAAGCCGGCATCATGCCGGGTTTCCCGCACAAGCCTGAAACCCCGCTTGCGTTCGGCCTTGGATATATTAATGTATGCAGCATGCATTTATTACGGACAGCCAATCTGCTGGCGGCATTGGCGGTGGCGGTCGGCGATGCGCTGCAAGAGGCGGACCTGTCGCCCAGCGCGGCGGCGGCGCTGCTGACGATCGCGCAATGGGAGCCGATAGCGGCGCTGGAGCTGGCCGCCGTGGTCGGCCTGTCGCAGTCGGCGGCCGTGCGCCTTGTGGACGAGCTGGCGGCGGCCGGGCTGGTGCGCCGGCTCGAGAAGAAGGGACGCGCCGTGCCCCTGGCGCTGACGGCGACGGGCCGCCGCCGCGCCAAGGCGCTGCAAGCCCGGCGGCTGACCGTCCTCGACACGGCGCTGGCGACGCTGGGACGTGATGCGCGCGCCGGCCTGGAGGCAGCGCTGCCCGGCCTGCTCGCCGCCTTCACCGCCGGCCGCGCCGCCGCCCGGCGCATCTGCCGCTTCTGCGATCACGGGCTGTGCCGCGACGGCGGCTGCCCCGTCGGCACGGCCGCCACCGCCATTGACGGCCCATTCGTCCGCCCCAAGCTCTGAGGAGGAACAGATGATCGTCGAGCACCAGGGCAAGCGGCCCCGCATCGGGCGCGATGTCTACATCGCCCCCAATGCCACCATCTGCGGCGATGTCGAGATCGGCGACGGCACCGCGATCCTGTTCGGCGCCGTGGTCACGGCCGACGGCGGCACGCTGCGGCTGGGCAACAACTGCGTGGTGATGGAGAACGCCGTCGTGCGCGCCACGGCGCACCATCCCATGATGGCCGGCGACAACGTGCTGATCGGCCCGCAGGCCTACGCCGTGGGCTGCGCGGTCGACGACAACGTCTTCCTGGCTGCCGGCACGCGCGTCTTCAACGGGGCGCGGATCGGCGCCCGCACAACCGTGCGCATCAACGGCATCGTGCATCTGCGCACCATCCTGCCGCCGGACTCCGTGGTGCCGATCGGCTGGGTCGCTGTCGGTGATCCGCCGCGCATCCTGCCGCCGGAGGCGCACGATGCGATCTGGGCAGTACAGAAGACACTGGACTTCCCGGGCTATGTCTTCGGCGTCGGCCGACCGCCGCCGGGCGGCACCTTCATGCCCGAGGTCATGCCGCGCTATGCCCGCGCGCTGCGCCGCCATGCCGGTGATGTGACGGCCTGACCTTTGCCTCAACGCGGATGCCGCTCCCGGGCGGGCGGCATCGGCGCATAGGCGAGGTCCGACTTGATGGTCTGCATGATGAAGCTGGAGCGGCTGCCCTTGACGCCGGGCATGCGCAGCAGCGTGCGCAAGGCGAAGGCGCTGTAGGCTTCGAGGTCGGCGACCTGCACCAGCATCAGGAAATCCATCTCGCCGGTCATGGCGAAGCAGGCCACCACCTCGGGCCGATCGCGGATCGCCGCCTCGAAGGCCTCGACGACAGCCTCGGAATGATCCTCCAGCGTCACCTCGACCAGCGCCTGCACGCCGCGCCCCAGCCGGCGCGTGTCCACCAGCGCGGCATAGCGCACGATCACGCCATCGGCTTCCAGTCGCTTGACGCGGCGCAGGCAGGGCGTCGCCGACAGCCCCACCCGGTCGGCCAGCTCGACGATCGGCAGCCGCCCGTCACGCTGCAGCTCGGTGATGATGCGATGATCGATGGCATCCAGATCGGGCATGGCAAACTTCTCTCCGACGAAGCCCCACGTGAGTTGTTTTAACTCACCATAGCCCTCGGGAGATATCAATTCGCAGGGATTCACTCCGCAGGCCAAGCGTATCGTGCTGCCCGTCAAGGAGCACGCCATGTTGCAGCCCTCACCTTCGCCCACTGCCGGCCTGCGCGGCGATTACAGCCGGATGCAAGCCGACTGGACCGTGCCGCAGGACCCGCGCCGCTACGGCGCCGAGGAGCAGGACATCTGGCGCACCCTGCTGCGCCGCCAATCCGGCCTGGCGCGCCAGCACGCCTGCCCGCAGTTCCTCGGCGGCCTGGCGCAGCTCGACATCGACGAGCGCATCCCCGATTTCAGCCAGGTCAGCGACGCGCTGGCGCGGCGCACGGGCTGGCGGGTCGTGGGCGTGCCCGGCCTGATCCCCGACGACGTCTTCTACGGCCATCTCGCCCATCGGCGCTTCCCGGTGACGGTCTGGATCCGCCGGCGCGACGAGCTCGACTACCTGGTCGAGCCCGACCTGTTCCATGACTTCTTCGGCCATGTGCCGCTGCTCGCCGACCCGGTGTTCGCCGACTACATGCAGGCCTATGGCCAGCGCGGCGTCGAGGCCGGCGCGGCCAATATCCATCGCCTGGCGCGGCTCTACTGGTACACGGTCGAGTTCGGGCTGATCCGCAGCGAGGAAGGCGTCAAGGTGTTCGGCGCCGGCATCATCTCGTCGGCCAAGGAGACCCTCTACGCCATCGGCTCGCCGGTGCCGGCGCGCATCGCGTTCGACGCCGGACGCGTGATGCGCACCGCCTACGAGATCGACAAGCTGCAGCGCACCTACTTCGTGCTCGACGACTTCCGGCAGCTTTTCGACGCGACGCAGGTCGACTTCCCGCCGCTCTATGCCGCGCTGGCCCGGCAACCGGAGATCCCGACGGGAACCGTGCTGCCACACGAGCGCCTCATCGCCGCCGCAGCTTTGCCGCAAGCCGCCTGATCGCCCGGAAAGCGGACACAGAAAGACCCCCGGTGCTTCACTGGAAGCTGCGCTAATCGTTTCCGTTGCGAGCCTGTGTCCGGTTGGCGCGATCCTGCCGGGCACGGTGTTGACCGCGAGGGGCAGAGGCGATGGTGCTCAGATCGAGCGATCGGGAAAAATCCAATCCAGGCGCACGGATCACTCTCGGCCCGACACCAGCCGCCCCGGCACAACCTGCCGCGGCGCCGGGCGCCACTGGCGACGCGAAAATCGGCGGCGTCCGCCGCGGCCGCATCCTGCACCTTGGCCCACCCGAACCGCCGCCGGCGCCCGCTCGCCCAGCGCAGCTGCGCACCGGCGCGGCCGCGCCATTGACGCCGGCACGGCCCAAGCCGACCGCGCTGCGCGACAGGCCGATTGCGACACGCGAGAAGACAGCCACGCCGCCCGCCGTTCGCGCCCCGCTGCCGCCGCCGCGGCGCGCCGTCGAGCCGCGCCCGCCGGCACCGCGCACGCCCGCAGTACGCCAGCGCGGCAAGTTCGACTTGCAGACGCTCATCGCAGCGGCACGGGAAACGGACGAGCAGCGCAAAGGCCTGCGCCGCGAGATCGCGACACGCGAGCGCATGGCCCATGAGATCGAGCGCGGGCTGGACCGCCGCGCCTGGCCAGTGTTCGGCCGCCTCACGCGCCGTGCTCCTGACATGGACGAAGCCCGGCTGAACGCCCTCGTCGAGGAGATCGATTCGCTTCAGCGGCAGCTTGACGACACCGTGGTCGATGCGCTTTTCGACATCGACGCCCGGGCGCGGACATTGTTCGGCGAGTTTGCCCAGCGCTTCAATACGCTGCACGCCGCGCATGCCAATGCCGCCACGGCGGACGGCGCGATGCGTGCCCGTTCCTTGCGCACCAGCGCCGATGCACCGGCAACCGACCCCGTCGGCCATGACCCCGGACTCGAGACGATCGTCAGCGAGATCGCACCGGTGCGTCTGCGTCACGACAACGGTGCGACTCTTTTCATCTTCCCGTGGTTCGTGGCGATCACCGCGCGCCGGGGCACCCTGGCGCTGCATGACGTGCGCGACGTGTTCATGTCGGCGCGCGCCGCGCGTGCGCCGGCGGGCGGTGTGCTGGCCACGAAAGACGGCGAGCTGCTGGTCACCCTGCCGACGGGTTTCGATGAAGCCTACCGGTTCAGCGATCGTGCAGCCTGTGAAGCGGTCGCCGATACGTTCACCCGCTTCGTGGATACCCTGCCGGCGCCGCTGCCACCCGTCGTGATCGCACCGGCACCACCACCCGCGAGCCCCGCTTCCGTCGAGGCGCCGGCGAAGATGATCGACCGGCCGCCGAGCCCGGCGGCAGCAGAGGCGACAGCCCGACCGCCAGTCGAGCCAACGGCGCCAGCCCATCCGCCTGCGGCTGTGGCGCAACCTGCGCCCCAGCAGATTGCGCCGGCAAGCGATCCGCCGCCGCTCAAGGTTCTACCGCTGTCGCAGGTGGTGGCCACCCCAGCGACCGTACCACCGGCGACGCCCCCTGTGCCGGCGCAGCAAGAACCGCCAGCCGCCCCCACCCCGCAGGCAATCGATGCGCCGCGATCGCAGGAAGTGACGTCCGCACCGTCGCGACTCGAGCCGCCTGTCGCGAAGGCAACGCCGGTGGGCGAAGCCCCACCGCCCCCGGCGGCGCCGCAGCATGAGCCTCCGAAGGCAGCGCCACAGGCTGCGCCGCCGCCTCCGCCAGTGGCACCCTTGCCGCCGAGGCCCGAGCCCGTCGCAAGGACGGCTCCGGCCGCCCCGCCGGTACTGCAGCCCACGATGCCGCGCATCGAGCCCTCGATCGCGACGACTGCGGCGGCGGCCGAAGCCGCACCGCCGGCGCCATCACCCGCATCGGCGCGGCAAGAGCCGCCGGCCCTGAAGGCAGCGCCACAGGCTGCGCCGCCGCCTCCACCAGTGGCACCCTTGCCGCCGAGGCCCGAGCCCGTCGCAAGGACGGCTCCAACCGCCCCGCCGGCATCGCAGCCCACGACGCCGCGCATCGAGCCCTCGATCGCGACGACTGCAGCGGCGGCCGAAGCCGCACCGCCGGCGCCATCACCCGCATCGGCGCGGCAAGAGCCGCCGGCCCTGAAGGCAGCGCCACAGGCTGCGCCGCCTCCTCCGCCAGTGGCACCCGTGCCGCCGAGGCCCGAGCCCGCCGCAAGGACGGCTCCAGCCGCCCCGCCGGTATCGCAGCCCACGACGACGCGCATCGAGCCTTCGATCGCACAGGCTGCACCGGCGACCGACGCCGCCCCGCCGGCGCCACCACCCGCATCGGCGCGGCAAGAGCCGCCGGCCCTGAAGACAGCGCCACAGGCTGCGCCGCCTCCGCCAGTGGCACCCTTGCCGCCGAAGCCCGAGCCCGCAGCAAGGACGGCTCCAGCCGCCCCGCCGGCATCGCGGCCTACGATGCCGCGGATCGAGCCTTCGATCGCACAGGCTGCACCGGCGACCGACGCCGCCCCGCCGGCGCCGCCCACACCGGCACGGCAAGAGCCTGCGGCGCCGGCGGCACCGGCTCTGGCAACCATTGCCGATATCGTGGCCCGGCTGTCGGCCCATCGCGGCGGCGCGCCGCTGATCCGCTTCGAGTCGACCTATGACGGCAGCGCCGCGCACTGGTCCGAGCCGCTGTCGCGGCTGCATGTGCCGGCATGGCCACCATTGGGATCGCGCCGCGCGCCGGCCGATGACGAGATGACGGCGCATTGGTCCGAGCCGGTCGCGCTGTCGAAGGTCCCTGTCTGGTCTGCCACGCCCCCGGCCCGGGAAGCGGCACCACCACCGCTCGCCACCACGCCGGCGCGCCAGGCCGACACGATGCGCCGCCCCGCCGACGCGGCTGCGCCGGCCCAGGAGTGGGGCCGCCCGCTCATTCCGAGCGCCGAGGCGCCGGAACCGCTAGCATCGCCGCCGCGTCCGGCCCGGCCGCCGGCCGCCAGCCGGGCCATGGCGACCGCCGCGGCATGGTTCTTTGCCCGCATGCGCACGGGGACACGAGCCGGCCTGCGCATGGCCGGCGCAGGTGCTGGCGCGGCTGCCGTCGCCCTCGCCCACGGCACGCGACGCACCGGCCGATGGCTGAAGGCGAGCGGCGTGCACACCGCAACAGCGGCCCGCTCCACGCAATCAGAGCTCTCGCGGCGCCTGTCGGTGCTGTCCAGAAGCGCGCAGCCGCAAGGTCTGCAGGCCTGGCACTGGGTCGTGGCCGTAACGGCAGCCGTAGCCATCGCGGTTGCAGCCACCTCGCCAAGCCTGTGGCCGGAACCGCCGCAGCCGCGGACCACGATGTCGGTGCCGACCGCTGCGCCCATCCCCGCGCCGCCGGCACCTCCGGTATCGGCGCCACCGCCGCCGCCGCCGCAGGCCGCGGCCGCGCCACCGCCGAAGGCCGACGTCCCGCCCGCGCCGCAGCCGCCGCCGCGTGCCCTGACGTACCAGGAGGTGGTGCAGCTTCAGGCCCGGCTGCGGGCGCTGGGCTACAACGTGGGGCCGGCCGACGGCGTGGTCGGCCCGCGCACTGTCGCGGCAGCGCGCGAATTCCAGTCGGCGCAGGGGCTGCCGGTCACCGGCACCGTCGATTCCAAGCTGTTCGACGACGTCTCGGCCGCCCAGGCCGCGACCCTGCGGCGCTCCGGCACGATGTAGCCGCGGCGCCGTCTATTTCACGTTGTGCCGGATCCAGCGCAGCAGGAACGAGTTCGCGACCAGCACCAGCACGCCGGGAATGGCGCCGTAGACGTAGTAGACCGCGATCGCGCTCGACAGCATCGCCACGCCGACGATCACGATGAAGGTGTTCTTGCTCATGGCAGATGCACCGCTCACAGGAACGTCGCGACGGCCGGCAGCGGCTTCTTCTGCAGGGCGTGCGTCGGCACCACCGCATCCGCCGCCGGATAGCCCGCGACCACGATCATGATCGCCTTCTCGTTCTTCGGACGGCCCAGGGTCTCGCCCAGGAAGCCCATCGGATTGGGTGTATGGGTGAGCGTCGCCAACCCGGCATGGTGCAGGCAGGCCAGCAGGAAGCCGGCAGCGATGCCGGTCGATTCGGGCACGTAGTAGTTCTTGCGCCGCCGGCCATCGGGCCAACGGCCCCACTGCTCGGCGAAGATCACGATCAGCCACGGCGCGACCTGCAGGAAGGGCTTCTCCCAGTCGGTGCCCAGCGGCTTGAGCGCCTCCAGCCACTCCGGCGCGGCGCGGCCGGCATAGAAGGCCTTCTCCTCGGTCTCCGCCGCCGCCCGGATCCGGCGCTTGATCTCCAGGTCCGCGACGGCCACGAAATGCCAGGGCTGATGGTTGGCGCCGCTGGGCGCGTGGCGCGCGGCGTCGATCGCGGCCTCGATGATGTCGCGCGGCACCGGCCGGTCAGCGAAGTCGCGCACGGTGCGCCGCCGGATCAGGTCATCGGCGAAGGACCGCGCCCGCCGGCACATCTCCGCCGGCGGATGCTCGTGGAACGACAGCGGCACATGGGGGAAATCGCGTTTCATGCGGCTGCTTATTGCCCGCGGCCATCCCCCTCGGCAAGGCGAAGATCACGCGCCGGTCGGGCCGCGCCGCTCCCGCGGCGCATCTTCAGCTTCCCATTGCAGAGAAGAGAAGAGCGCCGCTGGAGCGGCGCGGCCCGGCCAACGGTGGTGCTCCGGCGGCAGGAACCGATCGCCTTCGCCGTGAACATGCTCTAGCGTCCTCGTCCCATGACCACCACGCCTGTGATCGACGGCATCCATCTGCATGCCCGCTTGGCCGCGCTGGCCCGCGTCGGCGCCATCGACGGCGGCGGCTGCGCCCGCCTGGCGCTCACCGACGCCGACAAGGACGGCCGCGACCTGGTCGTCGGCTGGATGCGCGCGCAGGGCCTGGCGGTGACGGTGGACGCCATCGGCAACGTGTTCGCCGTCCGCGCCGGACGCGAGGATGGGCCGCCTGTCATGACCGGCTCGCATATCGACACGGTGCGCACCGGCGGCCGCTTCGACGGCAACTACGGCGTGCTGGCGGGCCTCGAGGTGTGCCGCGCGTTCGATGCCGCCGGCCTCGTGACCCGGCACCCGCTTTGCGTTGCGTTCTTCACCAACGAGGAAGGCGCGCGCTTCCAGCCCGACATGATGGGCAGCCTGGTGCATGCCGGCGGCCTGAGCCTGCAGGAAGCCTATGCCGCGACCGACACGTCCGGCCTGCGCCTGGGCGACGAGCTGGAGCGTATCGGCTATCGCGGCAGGGCGGCGCCCGGCACCATCCGGCCGCGCGCCTTCGTGGAGCTGCATATCGAGCAGGGCCCGGTGCTGGAGGAAGCCGGCCGCACCATCGGCGCCGTCACCGGCGTGCAGGGCATCTCCTGGCACGAGTTCGTCGTGTCGGGCACCGCTGCCCATGCCGGCACGACGCCGATGCGCCTGCGCCACGACGCCGGCTACGTCGCCGCCGCCGCGGCCACCTATGTGCGTCAGCTCACGCATGACATGGGCGGCGCGCAGGTCGGGACCGTGGGTGTCAGCGAGCTGCGGCCCAACCTCATCAACGTCATCGCCAACCATGCGCGCTTCACCGTCGACCTGCGCAACACCGACGAGGCGCTGCTGCGGCAGGCCGAGCAGCGCACCTTCGCGGCGATCGACAGCGTCGCCCAGGCCGAGGGTGCCGCCGTCGAACGCCGGCGGCTGGCGCGCTTCGAGCCGGTGGTGTTCGACGCCGCGATGGTGGCGCATGTCGAGCGCGTCGCACGGGCGCATGGCCACGATCCGATGCGCCTGCCTTCGGGCGCCGGGCACGACGCGCAGATGATGGCGCGGCTGTGTCCCACGGCCATGATCTTCGTGCCCAGCGTGACGGGCCTCAGCCACAACGTCGCCGAGTACACGGCGCCGGCCGACCTCGAGGCCGGCGCCGCCGTGCTGCTGGACGTGCTGCTCGAGCTGGCGCAAGCCTGATCACTGTCATCCCGAGCGCAGCGAGAGATCTCCCGCGGCCCGGCGCACGGTGCGTCATTCGCAGGAGGTCCCTTGCTGCGCTCGGGATGACAGGGGCCGCTTGCGGGACAGTTGCGATTATTGTTGGACATAAAACTGTCTTTGGGCCCACTATCGGGGCCTGTCCGCTGGTCGAAGGGCAAGAGATGGCGAGAGCAAACGGCCTGCCGCGGCGCGCCGTTCCGGGCAAGTCCGTGGTCGCGGCGCCGAGCGCTGGCGCCGCGGGCGATGCCGCCACCATCGGACCGCTCGCCGACTATATCGGCTTCCATCTGCGCATGGCGCAGAACGCCTCGTTCCAGGCCTTCGCGCGGCGTGTCGGCCAGACCGAGCTGAGCCCGGGCACGTTCGCCGTCCTGACGCTGATCCGGCACAATCCCGGCATCAGCCAGACGGCGCTCAGCCGCGCCGATGGCCGCGACAAGTCGAGCCTGACGCCGGCGCTCAACGCGCTGGAGCGGCGCGGCCTGATCCTGCGCCAGCGCCTGCCGACCAATCGACGCACCTATGCGCTCAGCCTGACGCCGGCCGGCGAGCGCGTGCTGGCCGGCCTCACCCGGCATGCCGAAGCCCATGACCGCAGCCTTGACCGCATCGTGGGCGCGGCAGAGAAGCCGCGGCTGATCCGGCTGCTGCGCCGCATCGCGGCCGAGCTCAACGACGACGTGGGGGACAGCTGAGACACGCAATGGGGTGATCGACATCGGCGGATGAACTGCCGAGCGACAGATGGGAGGGAAACGATGAAGCTACGAGCCATCATGCTGGGCGCGCTGGCGGCGCTGGGCCTGGGCGGCACCGCCGCTGCGCAGGACAAGCCGATCGAGCTGCGCCTGTCGCACTGGGTGCCGCCGTCGCACCCGCTGCAGAAGGCGATGGAGGACTGGGGCGCCTCGATCGAGAAGGCCTCCGGCGGCTCGATCAAGTACAAGGTGTTCCCGGCGCAGCAGCTGGGCAAGGCCTTCGACCACTACGACATGGCCCGCGACGGCATCGCCGACGTCACCTACATCAACCCCGGCTACCAGCCCGGCCGCTTCCCCGTGATCGGCGCCGGCGAGCTGCCGTTCCTGATCGCCGACGCCAAGGGCGGCTCGCAGGCGCTCGACGCCTGGTATCGCAAATATGCCGCCGCCGAGATGAAGGACGTGAAGTTCTGCCTCGGCTTCGTGCATGACCCGGGCGCCATCCATTCGCGCACCAAGAAGGTGATGGTGCCCGGCGACATCAAGGGCATGAAGATCCGCCCGGCACATGCCACCATCGCGGCCTTCGTCACGCAGCTGGGCGGCACCAACGTGCAGGCCGGCGCGCCTGAAGTGCGCGACGTTCTGGAGAAGGGCGTCGCCGACGCCGTCACCTTCCCCTGGGGCTCGGTGCCCCTGTTCGGCATCGACAAGGTGGTGAAGTACCACATGGACGTACCGCTCTACGTCACCACCTTCGCCTGGGTGATGAACAAGTCGCGCTACGACTCGATGTCGGTGGCGCAGAAGAAGGTGATCGACGAGCATTGCACCAACGAGTGGGCGCTCAAGGTGGCGGCGCCATGGGCCGATTTCGAGGCCGCCGGCCGCGGCAAGATCAAGGCCGAGGCCGGCCACGAGGTCTACGGCGTCAGCGCCGAGCAGCTGGCCGAATGGCGCAAGGCGGCCGAGCCGCTGCACAAGAACTGGGCCGACGGCGTGCGCAAGGTGCGGCTCGACCCCGACGCCGTGTTCAAGGAGCTGCAGGAGAGCCTGACCAAATACAAGGCGGCCTACTGAGCGACAAGGCGTTGCCATGACCCGCGGTCCGGTCGACCGTTTCATCGACGCGATCGAGATGACGGCGGCGGTGTTCCTTGCCGTCGTCACCGCGATCACCTTCGTATCGGTGATACTGCGCTACATCTTCGCCTGGCAGATTCCCGACAGCTACGATTTCGGCAGCCTGCTGCTGGGCATCCTGATCTTCTGGGGCATCGCCGGGGCGAGCTACCGCGGCGAGCACATCACTGTCGACCTGCTGTGGAGCGTGGCGCCGCCGGCGCTGAAGCGCGCCATGGACGTGTTCGCCGACCTGCTGACGCTTGCCTGCCTGGGCGCCTTCACCTGGATGATGGCAGTCAAGGTGCTGAGCACGCTGAACGACAACGTGCAGACCTTCGACCTGCGCCTGCCGGTCTGGATATTCTACTTCGTCGCCTGGATCGGGCTGGCGGCAGCCATCCTGCTCCTGGCGGTGCGGACAGTCCGGCTGCTGCTGCGCCCTGACAGGGCGGTGCGCCACGCGAACCCGCAGCCGCTGGAGTAGGACTGGGCGCATGCTGCCATCGAGCCGACGCGCACCAGCCTTCTTCTTCCCATCAACGCATTGTGGCGCGCCCGGGAGATGCAGGCCATGAGCCCCGACGGTGTCGCCGTCATCGGCTTCGTGGCGCTGTTCGCGCTGATGCTGCTGCGCGTGCCGGTCGGCATCGCCATGGGTTTCGTGGGCCTGGTCGGGTTCGGCTATCTCGCCGGCCCCGGGCCGGCGATGAACCTGCTGGCGCAGTCGCCGATCCGCACCGCCACGTCCGGCGAGTTCGCCGTCATTCCGATGTTCCTGCTGATGGGAGCGCTGGCATCCACCTCGGGCATGAGCCGCGAGCTGTTCCGCGCCGCCAACAGCTTCCTCGGCCATTTCAAGGGCGGCCTGGGCATCGCCACCATCGCCGCCTGCGGCGGCTTCGCGGCGATCTGCGGCTCCTCGGTGGCGACTGCCGCCACCTTCTCGTCGGTGGCGTATCCCGAGATGCGCCGCTACGGCTACCCGCAGAGCTTCGCCACCGGCGTCGTCGCCGCCGGCGGCACGCTGGGGATCATGATCCCGCCCTCCACGGTGCTGGCCGTGTATGGCCTGATCACCGAACAGGATATCGGCAAGCTGTTCGTGGCCGGCATCATTCCCGGGCTCGTGGCGGTGACGATGTACATCATCACCATCAACATCATCGGCGCCGCGCGGCCGGCCTTCCTGCCCGCCGGGCCACGCAGCTCCTGGTCCGA
Organism: Vineibacter terrae; assembly: GCF_008039615.1. Lineage (GTDB taxonomy): Bacteria > Pseudomonadota > Alphaproteobacteria > Reyranellales > Reyranellaceae > Vineibacter > Vineibacter terrae. The sequence continues at coordinate 33,202 of NZ_VDUZ01000037.1, forward strand.
GCGCGCCGCCGCGCTGCGCGACATCTGGGCCGTGACCCTGCTGTTCCTTTTCATCATCGGCGGCCTCTACGGCGGGTTGTTCACGGCGACGGAGGCGGCCGGGGCCGGCGCCGGCGGCGCCTTCATCATCGCCCTGCTGCGTGGCCGGCTGACGCGCGCCGGCTTCTGGCAGTCCTGCGTCGAGACGGTGCGCACCACGGCCGCGGTCTTCACCATCCTGATCGGCGCCCTGCTGTTCGGCTACTTCCTGACCATCACCCAGACACCGCAGAAGGTGACGTCCTTCCTGACCGGCCTCGGGCTGGGCCGCTACGGCGTGCTGATCCTGATCATGGTGATGTATCTCGTGCTGGGCTGCATCATGGATGCGATGGCCATGATCATCCTCACCATCCCGATCATCTTCCCCGTGATCAAGGCGCTGGGCTTCGACCCGATCTGGTTCGGCGTCATCATCGTCATGACCGTCGAGCTCGGCCTGATCCACCCGCCTGTCGGCATGAACGTGTTCGTCATCAAGAGCGTGGTGAAGGACGTCAAGATCTCCACGATCTTCTACGGCGTGCTGCCGTTCGTGATCACCGATATCCTGCGCCTGGCGATCCTCATCGCGCTGCCGGTGCTGGCCACGTTCCTGCCCTCGCACATGTGAGGCCTTGCGCCTGATGGTCCCGTCCGTCATGCAAGCGCGAAGGTGTCATCCCTTGCTGCGCCTGGGACCAGACGACGGAGGTTCGACGTGAGCGATGAGCTTCTCTACGATGTGCGCGACGGCATCGGCCGCATCACGCTGAATCGGCCGCAGGCGCGCAACGCGCTGACCTTCGCCATGTACGAACGGCTGGCGGCGATCTGCGGCGAGGTCGAGGGCAACGGCGCGGTGAAGGCGCTGGTGCTGACCGGCGCCGGCGACAAGGCGTTCGCCGCCGGCACCGATATCGGGCAGTTCCGTGACTTCAAGACGGCCGAGGACGGGCTTGCCTACGAGGCGCGCATGGACCGCGTCATCGACACGCTGGAGCGCTGCCGCGTGCCCACGATCGCGGCCGTATCGGGTGCCTGCACGGGCGGCGGCGCCGCCATCGCGGCCGCCTGCGATCTGCGCATCGCGGCTGCCAATGCCCGCTTCGGCTTTCCCATCGCACGCACGCTGGGCAATTGCCTGTCGATGGCGAACTACGCGCGGCTGGCGGCATTGATCGGTATCGCGCGCACCAAGGAGATCATCTTCACGGCCCGGCTCGTCGAGGCACCCGAAGCCCAGGCCATCGGCCTGGTCGGCGAGGTGCTGCCCGATCATGCCGCGCTGATGGCGCGCGCCGATGCGCTGGCCCGGACCCTCGCCGGCCACGCGCCGCTCACCTTGCGCGCCACCAAGGAGGCGTTGCGCCGCATCGCCGCGCGGATGTCGCCGGGCGAAGGCGATGACCTCGTCGCGATGTGCTACACCAGCGCCGATTTCCGCGAAGGCATGGCGGCTTTCCTCGAGAAGCGTCCGCCGCGGTGGACCGGGCGGTAAAAATTTTTTCCTCCCCAGCGAAGCTGGGGAGGTGCCCCGCAGGGGCGGAGGGGAGCCAACGTGGTTTCGGTAACCAGGACCACGTCGGATCCCCCTCCGCCCCTGCGGGGCACCTCCCCCAACTGCGTTGGGGGAGATGGTTTACTCCACCACGGCGCCGGAGGCGCGCACCACCGGCTGCCACTTCGCCACCTCGGCGCGGATGAAGGCGTCGTAGGCCTCGGGCCCCAGCGGCGCCGGCTCGGCCCCGACGTCGCGGACGCGCTTGATGATCTCGGGGTCGCCCAGCGCCGCGACGATCTCCGCGCTCATGCGCTCGATGATGGGCCGCGACGTGCCGGTCGCCGCCGACAGGCCGTACCAGGACGAGACGTCGAAATCCCGCACGCCGGCCTCCTGCAGGGTCGGGACCTCGGGCAGGTCCGGCAGGCGCCTGGCGACGCTGACCGCCAGCAGCTTGAGCGTGCCCTGCCGCGCGTGCTGGGCATAGACCGGCAGGTTGTCGAGGCAGAACAGCACCTCGCCGGCCAGCAGGGCGGCAAGGTTGGCGGCCGTGCCGCGATAGGGCACGTGCGTCACCGAAAGCCCGGTGCGCTGGGCGAAGAGCAGGCCCGAGAGATGCGCCGACGTGCCGGCGCCGGCCGAGCCGAAATACGCCTTGTCGGGGTTGGCCCGCATATACGCGATCAGCTCGGCCACCGAGCCGATGCCGCGGTCGGCCCGCACCGCCAGCACGTTGGACAGCGTCGATATCCGTGCCACGCCGGGCAGGTCGGTCGCCGGGTCGAACGGCACGCGCTTGTACAGCGACACGCCGATGCCGTTGGTGGCCAGGTTGCTGACGAAGAACGTGTGGCCATCGGGCGCGGCACGTGCCGCGGCCTCCGCCGCCACCATGCCGCCGGCGCCGGGCTTGTTGTCGATCCACAGCTGCTGGCCCAGCTTCTCGCGCAGCCGGCTCTCCAGGATACGCACGAAGATGTCGCTGCCGCCACCGGGCGCGCCGCCCGACAGCACGCGGATCGGCTTGCTCGGCCATGCCGGCTGGGCCCACGCCGGCACGCCGGCCAGCAACGCCGCCGCCGGCGCCGCCCCCGCTGCCCTCAGGACCGCCCGCCTGCCGATATCAGGACCCGGCATCATCTCCTCCCTTCCAGAATAGTATTGTACCATACTAAATCTGGGAGAACCGTGTCACGCGCTGGTATCGTCGTCCTGCATGTCGACGAGCTCGGTCCGGATCAGCGACAGCAGGCGAATGAGCGTGTCGCGATCGGCCTCGCCGAGATGCTTGAGGATACGGGCATTGAAGGCACGCTCCAGGTCCTGCATCTTGGCGAGAAGGCGATGCGACTTGCGGGTCATGAACACGCGCTTGGCGCGGCCGTCGACAGGATCGGGCCGCCGCTCGACCAGCCCGGCCGCATCGAGCCGGTCGATGACGGCGCCCAGGCTGGCCTTGCCGACGTCCAGGATGTCGGCAAGCTGGATCTGCATCATCCCGTCCTGGCGCGAAAGATGCGCGATCACCCACCACTGCGCGCGGGTCACGCCCAGCGGGCGCATCAGCCGGTCGAAGGCGCTGCGCCGCATCCGCGACACGTCGTGGACGAGGAAGCCCAGACGCAGGTCCCGCTGGCGGAGGGCGGCATCGAGGTCGGTGGTGCGTTTCGCGGCGGTGTCGGCGCTCATGCCGGATTGATCGCCATGCATGGCACGACCGTCAAGGATGTCGTACTTGCCCCTGGCATAGTCGTAGGCAACCATACTAGATGACGCCACTGCCGTTGAAGGAGGAACGCCGTCATGCCGGGCTTGTATTATGAACAGTTTCACGTCGGCCAGATCTTCAAGCATGCCATCCGCCGCACGATCACCGAATCGGACAACGTGTGGTTCAGCGCGCTGACGCACAACCCCGCCTACCTGCACATCGACGAGGAGTATTGCCGCACCCAGAGCGAGTTCGGCCAGCGCATCGTCAACAGCGGCTTCACGCTGGGCCTGATGGTGGGCATCACGGTCGGCGACACCACGCTGGGCACGACCATCGCCAATCTCGGCTGGGACGAGGTGCGCTTCCCCAAGCCGCTGTTCCACGGCGACACGATCCGGGTCGAAACGGAGGTGCTGGAGATGCGCGCGAGCAAATCGCGGCCGAACCAGGGCATCGTGATCTTCGCGCACCGGGCCTACAATCAGAAGGACGAGCTGGTGGCCCACTGCAAGCGCTCCGGCCTCATGATGAAGGCCCCGACGTGACCACGGCCCCGATCCGCTCCTTCCTGTTCGTTCCCGGCGACAGCGAGCGCAAGCTGGCCAAGGGCCTGCAGTCCGGCGCCGACGCCCTGATCCTCGACCTCGAGGACTCGGTGGCGCCGGCGCGCAAGCCGCTGGCGCGCGACGCCGTGGCCAGCTTCCTGGCGCAGCCGCGCGCCGCCCGCCGGCCGCTTCTGTGGGTGCGCATCAATCCGCTCACGACGCCGCACGGCCTGCCGGACGTCGCCGCCGTGGTGGCCGGCGGCCTGGACGGCATTATGATCCCGAAAGCCGACGGGCCGGCGGTGGTGCAGCGCCTGTCGCACTACCTCGACGCGCTCGAGGCGCGCGCCGGCATCGCGGCCGGGACGGTCCGCATCCTGCCCGTCGCCACCGAGACGGCCCGCGCCCCCTTCGCGCTGGGCGCCTATGCCGACGCCGGCCTGGAGCGGCTGTTCGGCCTGACCTGGGGGGCGGAGGACCTTGCCGCGGCGCTGGGCGCCAGCACCAACCTCGACGCGTCGGGCGCTTGGGCGCTGACATACCGGCTGTCGCGGTCGCTGTGCCTGCTGGCCGCCAAGGCTGCCGGCGTGCAGCCGATCGAGACGCTGCATGTCGACTTCCGCGACACCGAGGGCCTGCGCGCCAGCTCGATCGCGGCCCGGCACGAGGGCTTCACGGGCCGCATCGCGATCCATCCCGACCAGGTCGCCGCCATCAACGAGAGCTTCAAGCCCAGCCCCGAGGATGTGGCCTTCGCCGAGCGGGTCCTGGCCGCCTTTGCCGCTGCGCCGGGCGCCGGCACGATCGGGCTGGACGGCAAGATGCTGGACATCCCGCACCTGACCCAGGCGCAGCACGTGCTTGCGCTGCACCGTTTCTACAAGGACGCTTGAGGGCATGGCCGCGGTGCCACGGCCACATGGTTGCGCAAGCGCCCATGACGCCGTGGCCGACGGCCGCAGGAGGAAACCGACATGAGACGCTCCAAGAAGGTCATCATCACCTGCGCCGTGACGGGCTCGATCCACACGCCCAGCATGTCGCCCTATCTGCCGGTCACGCCCGACGAGATCGCGCGCGACGCGGTGGCGGCAGCCGAGGCCGGCGCGTCGATGCTGCACCTGCATGCGCGCGATCCCGAGACCGGCAAGCCGGACCAGAACCCGGCGCTGTTCGCGCAGTTCCTGCCGCGCATCAAGCAGCAGTCCGACGCCATCATCAACATCACCACCGGTGGCGGGCTGGGCATGTCGCTGGACGAGCGCCTGGCGGCGGCGAAATGGGCCAGGCCCGAGGTCGCGTCCATGAACATGGGCTCGTTGAACTTCAACATCTCGGGCGCCGGCGGGCGCGTGGAGGCATTCAAGCACGCCTGGGAGAAGCCTTATCTGGAGATGACCAAGGACTTCATCCTCTCCAACACCTTCGCGCAGATCGAGCGCGGGCTGAAGGAGCTCGGCGATCTCGGCACCCGGTTCGAGTTCGAGTGCTATGACGTCGGCCACCTCTACAACTTGGCGCATTTCGCCGACCGCGGCCTGGCGCGGCCGCCCTTCTTCCTGCAGTGCATCTTCGGCATCCTCGGCGGCATCGGCGCCGATCCGGAGAACCTGCTGCACATGCGCACCATCGCCGACCGGCTGTTCGGCAACGACTACTACCTCTCGGTGCTGGCCGCCGGCCGGCACCAGATGCCGTTCGTGACCATGAGCGCGATCCTGGGCGGCAACGTCCGCGTCGGCCTGGAGGACAGCCTCTACGCCGGCCGCGGCAAGCTCGCGACCTCCAACGCCGAGCAGGTGGCCAAGATCCGTCGCATCATCGAGGAGCTGTCGCTGGAGATCGCCAGCCCCACCGAGGCGCGCGAGATCCTGCAGACCAAGGGCCCCCACGACGTCGGCTTCTGAGCCATGAGCACGATCACACGGCGCCTTCTGCTGTCGTCGGGCCTGACGGCCGGCGCCTTCCTGCTGCCGCACGCAGCGGCGGCGCAAGCCTATCCCGACAAGCCGATCCGCTTCATCGCACCGTTCCCCGCCGGCAGCGCCACCGACGGGCTGGCGCGGTTTCTGGGCCAGCGCATGAGCGAGGCGATGGGCCAGCCGATCATCATCGACAACCGCCCCGGCGCCAACGGCATCGTCGGCGCCCAGGCCGCGGCCCAATCACCGCCGGACGGCTACACCGTCTTCGTCACCACCAACTCCACCCACTCCGCCAACATCAACCTCTACAAGCAGCTGCCCTACGATCCGGTGCGCGACTTCGCGCCGGTGGCGCGCCTGATGCGCATCCCCGTCGTCTTCGTGGTGCGCCGGGACAGCCCGATGCGCTCCTTGCAGGACCTGATCGCGGCGGCGCGGCAGCAGCCCGGAAAGCTCAGCTTCGGCAGCGGCAACACCATCGGCCGCGGCACGACCGAGCTGCTCAAGGCGATGGCCGGCTTCGACATGCTGCACGTGCCCTATCGCGGCACGCCGCAGGCGCTGGCCGACCTGGTGGCGAGCCAGGTCGACATGGTGGCGGCCGATCCGTCCTCGGCCCTCGGCCTGATCCAGGCCGGCACGGTGCGGCCGCTGGCGGTGACCGGCGCCACGCGCGTGCCCGCCCTGCCCGACGTGCCCACGGTGGCCGAGAGTGGCGTGACGGGCTTCGAGCTCACGGCCTGGGTCGGCGCCTTCGCGCCCGCGCGCACGCCGGCCGACATCGTCGCGCGGCTGAACCGCGCGTTCCTGGCCGCGGCCTCGGGCCCGGCGGCGGCCGCCTACTTCGAGAAGATCGGCGGCATTGCCGACCCCAGCACGCCCGACGAACTCGGCCGCTTCGTCGTCAGCGAAACGGCGAAGTGGGCCAGGATCGTCGAGGTCGCGAAGATCGAGAAGGAATGATCTTTCCTCCCCACGCAGTGGGGAGGTGCCCCGAAGGGGCGGAGGGGAGCCGACGTGGTGTTGGTAACAGAGATCTCGTCGGCTCCCCCTCCGGCCTTCGGCCACCTCCCCCAACTCCGTTGGGGGAGGATGTTTGTCCTACTCCGCTGCCTGCACGCGCCGCGCGTCTGCGGCCGGCGAGATCGCCTTCATCGTGCCGCCGTAGCGGTCGGTGAAGGCCGACGTGTCGATCTCCTCGAGCTCGATCTCGCGGTTCAGCACCTGCTGCTTCCACTGCAGCAGCTGGGGGTGCGCGGCCTGGAACTCGGGCATCACCTCCCGCGCGAACAGCTCCAGCGACTCGCAGATATGCTCGTGGCTGTTCTTGCCGGCCTGGTTCAGCAGCACGACCTGATCGATGTTGGACGACTGGAACCGGCGCAGCTTGCGCCGGATCGTCTCGGGCGAGCCGATCAGGCCGCCGCGCAGGGACGCGGCATGGGCCTCCGGGTTGGCCTTCTTCCACTTGTTGTATTCGTCCCACATGTTGACCGTACCGGCCGGCGGCCGCCGCCGGTCCGTCGACTGGCCGTAGAAGCGCAGCGCGAACTGGAAGAAGGTATCGCCGTCGGCGCGTTCGCGCGCCTCCTCGTCGGTCTTGGCGCACATGAAGAACGACACCAGGGCGATGTTGGGATTGGTCTGGTAGTCGGCGAGCTTCTTCTGCCGCTTCACGAAGGCGTTGTAGTAGGCGTGCACCCAGGCATGCGCTGCGTCGGCGGAGACGAACTGGAAGCCCAGCGCGCCCATGCCCCACTCGCCGCACTTGGCCAGCGTCTCGAGCTGCGAGCAGGCGACCCACAGGGGCGGATGCGGCTTCTGCAGCGGCTTGGGCACCACCATGCGCAGCGGCATGTCGAAGTGCTTGCCGTGATGCTCGCTGGGGCCGTCCTTGAACATCGGGATGAGGGCCCGCACCGCCTCCTCGAAGATCTCGCGCTTGTTCTCCATGGCGACGCCGAACGGCTCGAGCTCGGTGATGGAGGCGCTTTCGCCCATGCCCAGCTCGCAGCGGCCGCTCGACAGCAGGTCGAGCGTGGCGATGCGCTCGGCGACGCGCGCCGGATGGTTGGTGGTGAGCTGGACGATGCCGTGACCCAGCCGGATCTGCCTGGTGCGCTGGCTGGCCGCCGCCAGGAAGGATTCGGGCGACGGCGAATGTGAGTACTCCTCGAGGAAGTGATGCTCGACCTGCCAAGCGTGATCGTAGCCCAGCCGGTCGGCGAGCGCGATCTGCTCCAGCGCGTTCAGGTAGAGCCGGTGCTCGTCGCCCTCCTGCCAGGGCCGCGGCAGCTGCAGCTCATAGAAGATGCCGAACTTCATCTCGCATGCTCCGTCTGTTCCACCCCGCCCACGATAGAACCGGCACGGCCAAAGCGCTGTGCGCGCCACGCCGACCTGACATGCGTCACCGTCCCGTCATCCCGAGCGCAGCGAGCCCTGGCAGGGAGCGCGCCACTCCAGTGGCGCACCGGCCCGAAGGGTCGGCTCATTGTTCAGCATTGTTCTGGCCCGGCGCGCCGTGCCGCTGCACAACCTCGAGGAACGCCGTGCCGTAGCGCTCCAGCTTCACCTGGCCGATGCCATCTACCTCCAGCATCTGGGCCAGCGATGTCGGATGGCGTGCGGCCATGTCGATCAGGGTGCGGTCGGGGAAGATCACGTAGGCCGGGACCTGCTGCTGGCGCGCCAGCGACGTGCGCAGCGCCTTGAGCGCGTCGAGCAGGGCCTGGTCGACCGGCCGTCCGTCGGCCGACGACGCCGTCGATGCCTTGACCTTGCCGCGCCGGCCCTTGCCCGGCTCCAGCACGTCGCGGCGCAGCTCGATCTTCTCCTGGCCGCGCAGCACGCGCCAGCCGGCATCGGTGACGGTCCAGCGGCCATGCTGCACGATGTCCAGCGCGATCAGGCCGGCGGCGTAGATCTGGCGGAAGATCGAGCGCCATTCCGTCGCCTTGCGGTCGCTGCCGACGCCGAAGGTGGGCAGGGCCTCGTGGCGGTAGCGCAGCACCGCCTCGGTGGCCTCGCCGATCAGGATGTTCACGAGATGCTCGGTGCCGAAGCGCTCGCCGGTGCGCACGATGGCCGACATCGCCTTCTGCGCGTCGATGGTGCCGTCGAAAGACTCGACGCCGTTGATGCACAGATCGCAATTGCCGCACGGCGCCGACGGCTCGCCGAAATAGGCCAGCAGCGTCTGGCGGCGGCAGCGCGGCGCCTCGCACAGCGCGATCAGCGCATTGAGGCGCTGCCGGTCGATGCGCTTGCGCTCCTCGGAGACCTCGGCCTGCTCGATCCACTCGCGGCGCAGGCGCATCTCGTCCAGGCCGTAGAGCGTCAGGGTGTCGGCCGGCAGGCCGTCGCGCCCGGCGCGGCCGATCTCCTGGTAGTAGCTCTCGACATTCTGCGGCAGGTCGGCATGACAGACGAAGCGCACGTCAGGCTTGTCGATGCCCATGCCGAAGGCGACGGTAGCCACGATGATGACGCCGTCCTCCTGCAGGAAGGTGTCCTGGCTCGCCTCGCGCTCGGGCTTCTCCAGACCCGCATGATAGGGCAGCGCGCGATAGCCGGCACCGACCAGCATGGCGGCATATTCCTCGGTGCGCTTGCGCGAGAGGCAGTAGACGATGCCGCTCATGCCCTGGTGGGTGCGCACGAAATCCAGCACCTGGCGCGGCGTGCTGGTCTTGGGCGCCATCGCCAGCCGCAGGTTGGGCCGGTCGAAGCTGCGCACGAAGATGCGCGGCGGGACCGCGAACAGCTTCTCGACGATATCGGCCCGCGTCGGCGCGTCGGCCGTGGCGGTGAGCGCGATGGTGCGCACGCCGCCGAGCTCGGCGCGGACGCGGCCCAGCGCCATGTACTCGGGCCGAAAGTCATGGCCCCATTGCGAGACGCAATGCGCCTCGTCGATCGCCAGCAGGCGCACGCCCGCATCGCGCAGCCACGCGGTCATGTCGGCGCGCGCCAGGCGCTCGGGCGAGACATAGAGAAGGCGCAGCTCCCCTTCCATCAGTGCGTCGTGGATCCGACGGTTCTGCTCGATGTCGTTGCTCGAGTTGAGGCTGGCGGCGGCAATACCGTACGCGCGCAGCTGTCGCACCTGGTCGCGCATCAGGGCGATCAGCGGCGACACCACCACCGTGAGGCCGCCCATCACCAGCGCCGGCAGCTGATAGCACAGCGACTTGCCGCTGCCGGTGGGCATGATCGCCAGCACGTCCTCGCCGCCCAGCAGCGCCTGCACGATCTCTTCCTGGCCGGGCCGGAATGCATCGAAGCCGAACACGCTTTTCAGCAGCGCGCATGCCGCATCGATCGGAACAGGAACGGTCAGACGGGCGACGGCATTATCCATGGCCAGCCTTGTGCAGCCCAGCGGCAGGAAGCGCAACCCAAAGCCGTCGTCGCATGAAGGTCACAGCCGGTCGGTTGACACGCCCGCATCGCGTTTCAACATCACCCGGGCCGGCCGTACGCCGGCATCTCCCCCACATCGACGCCCTTGATCGAAGCCGACACCATGACGCTTGATGCCGTTCCACGAACCGACGCAGAGCCCGCGCAATTTCCCTCACGTGCGACGGATCGTCCGGCACCCGCCGACGGCGCGGAGATCAAGGCCATGACCGGCCTGCGCGGCGTGGCGGCGCTCCTGGTCGCCACCTATCACTATTATCCCCCGAACGCGATCACGCAGCCGGCGCTGAGCCGCTTCATCGGCAAGGGCTATCTCTGGGTCGACGTGTTCTTCATCCTGAGCGGCTTCGTGCTGGCGCTGAACTACGCGCATCTCTTCGCCAGCGGCTGGAGCTTGCGCCGCTGGCGCGACTTCCTGGTCCGCCGCCTGGCCCGCATCTATCCGCTCTATATCGTGCTGGTCCTCGGCGCGGTGCTGCTGACGCTGGTCGCGCACGGCAACCTGCATCCGGGCAATCCGGCGCCGGCCGTGGGGCTGCCGGTGCCCATTCGCGACCTGGTGGCGAACCTCCTGATGGTGCAGTCATGGGGCATCACGCGCAGCATCAACGGGCCGGCCTGGTCGATCAGCACCGAATGGGCGGCCTATCTGGTGTTCCCGGTCCTGGTCGGCGTCGCGCTGTTCAGCCGCGCCGGCACGGCGCTGATCGCCGTGCTGGCGGTCGTCGCCGTCATCCTGGGGACGGTCGGACTCACCATGCATGACGGCGCCTATCACAGCGGCCCGCTCGACGCCTATGACGGCACGACGGTGCAGCCTCTGCTGCGCTGCTTCGGCGGCTTCGTGCTCGGCCTGCTCACCTATCGCCTGAGCCGCTCGCCGCGCGTGGTGGCCTGGGCCGCGCATGACGGCGTCCTGGGGCTGGTGATCGCCCTGCTGGTGATCGGCTTCGCCGCCGGCGCGCACGACCTCGTCGTCTACCCGCTGTTCGCGGCGCTGGTGCTGGGCCTCTACGGCAATCGCGGCCGGATCAGCCAGGTGCTGGGCAGCTTTCCGGTCTACTGGCTGGGCCTGGTCTCGTATTCGCTCTACCTGCTGCATGACTACCTGATCGGGCCGCGCAACGGCCTGTTCGAGTGGCTGCAGGCGCGTGTGCCGGCGGTGTGGGCGCATGTCGCGACGGTGCCGCTGCTCTATGGCGCGCTGCTGCTGGTGGCCGGCCTCACCTACTACGCCGTCGAGGCCCCCGGGCGCCGCTTGGCCCGTCGCCTGAGCCGGGCGTGATCTAGATATTGGGGATCGGCGGACGCGACCGGCGATATCTTGTTAACACATTGAAAAATATAGCGAAAGCGATTCGCCTCGGTTGACTTGTTCCTGTTTTGTTCTTATGAAGGGCTATGCAGCCCGACCGGAACAGCAACGTCTTTTCCCTTCTTCGGACCGCGCGCGTCCACGCGCGCATCGGCGCAGCTCTTCACTCCGTTCCGAGCAACTGCGGGCGTGGACGCCCGCGGTCCGAAAATGAAGACAAGGTCGCCGCCCTGCGCCAGGCCGTGGCGCAGCTGGAGAACACCTGGCTGGGCGCGCCGCCGGCCTATCTGTCGCTGGGCCTGCCGGATCTCCATGAGCACCTTCCCGGCCCAGGCCTGCCTTGCGGCGCGCTGCACGAGGTGATCGCGGCGATGCACGCCGACACGCCGGCCGCGACAGGCTTCACGCTTGCCGTGATGGCCTGTGCGCTGCGGGCGCGGCGCGGTCCGGCCATGCTCGTCGTCTCGCGCCAGGCCGCGGATTTCGGCACCCCCTATGGCCACGGGCTGCGCGCGCTGAGCCTCGATGCCGGACGGCTGCTGCTGGTCGAGGCGCGCAGCGGCAAGGACGCGCTGTGGGCGCTGGAGGAAATCCTGCGCAGCGACGCGGGCGCGGCCGTCGTGGCCGGCGTGGTCGAGACCGATCTCGACCTGACCATGAGCCGGCGCCTGAACCTGGCGACTGCCGCGGCCGGCACGCCCCTGCTGATGCTGCGTCCGCCGGCCGCGACCGGCATCAGCGCCGCCACGACCCGCTGGCGCATCGCCGCTGCGCCCGCCCGGCGCGATCGCTTCGGTGCGATCGCAGGGACGCGCTGGCAGGTGGCGCTCGAGCGCTGCCGCAACGGTCGCGCCGGCCAATGGGAGCTGGAGTGGGATCATGTCGCGCATCGTTTCGGTGTGGCTGAAGTCGTGGCCGATCGCGCGTCTGCTGCGGGCCCGGAGCGCCCGAACCTCCGCCGCGCCGTCTGACAGCCTCGACCCGCAGCGGCCGCTGGTGCTGGTCGCATCAGGCACGGGCGGCGCCCGCCTGGTCGCGCTCAACGCCGCCGCGTGGCGCTGCGGCCTGGCGGTGGGCGACCTGCTGTCCAACGCGCGCTCCAAGGTGCTGGACCTCCAGGTGCGCGATGCCGATCCCGCCGCCGACAGCGATGCCCTGCGCCGGCTGGCGCTGTGGTGCCTGCGCTACACGCCGGTGGTGGCACCTTGGGAGACGGGCGAGGCCAGCGGCCTGTTCCTCGACATCACCGGCTGCGCCCATCTGTTCGGCGGCGAGGATGGCCTGCTCGCCGACCTCGCCACCCGCCTGCGCCGCTTCGGGCTGAACCCGCGCCCGGCCGTGGCCGACACCGCCGGCGCCGCCTGGGCCGTGGCACGTTTCACCTCCCCCACGCAGTGGGGGAGGTGGCCGAAGGCCGGAGGGGGATCCGACGAGATGTCCGTTACCGAGACCACGTCGGCTCCCCTCCGCCCCTGCGGGGCACCTCCCCAGCTGTCGCTGGGGAGAGACATTCACATCATCCCTCCCGACCAACAGCAGCATACGCTGCGGGACCTGCCGCTGGCGGCGCTGCGTCTGGATGCCTCGACGCAGGCTGTCCTGTGCCGGCTGGGCTTCCGCCGCATCGGCGAGCTGATGCGCCAGCCGCGGGCGCCGCTGGCGGCGCGCTTCGGCGCGTCGCTGCTGCTGCGGCTGGACCAGGCGCTGGGCCGCGAGGCCGAGCTGCTGTCGCCGCTGGAGCCGCCACCTTCCTATCGCACACATGCCGTGTTCGCCGAGGCGATCTCCCTGCAGGCGCATGTCGTCGAGGCGACGACCCGCCTGCTGCGCAGGCTGATGCCGGATCTCGCCCGCGATGGCGTCGGCATCCGGATCCTGCGCCTGCTGCTGTTCCGCCTCGACGGCGAGGTGCAGGCGCTGCAGCTCGGCCTGGCCGCCCCCAGCCGCGACGTCGCCCATGTCGCGCGCCTGATCGCGATGCGCCTGGAACGCCTGCCGATGGGCCTGGCGGCGGATTTCGGCTTCGAGGCTGCCGCCCTGCATGTGACGGCCGCCGAACGCATCGTCCAGCGGCAGGCATCGCTGGGCATTGCCGACGAGGCTGGCGAGGCCGCTGGCCTGGCACCGCTGATCGACCGGCTGGAGCACCGGCTGGGCGCCGGTGCCGTGCGGCGGCTGCAGCCGCAGCAGAGCCACATCCCCGAGCGCGCCGTCGTGGCCCGCGCCGCCGCCGAGGCGCCGGCCGCGGACTGGCGCATCGAGGCGCCTTTCGGCATGCGCCCGCCGCTCCTGCTGGCGCCGCCGGAGAAGACGGACGACGTCCTGGCCAGCGTGCCCGAAGGACCGCCGCGACGCTTCCGCTGGCGTGGCGTGCTGCACGAGGTCGCGCATGCCGAAGGCCCCGAGCGCATCGCGCCGGAATGGTGGCGCCCCGGCCCGGACGCGACGGAGCGCGACTACTACGTCGTCGAGGACACCGCCGGCCGCCGCTTCTGGCTCTTCCGCGCCGGCCATTACGACGCCACTCCCACGCCGCCCTGGTTCGTCCACGGAGTCTTCCCATGACCGGCTTCGCCGAGCTCGTCGCCATGACGAACTTCTCGTTCCGCCGCGGCGCCTCGCATCCGCAGGAGATCGTGATGTGCGCCAAGGCGCTGGGCCTGAGCGCGATCGGCATCGCCGACCGCAACACGCTGGCCGGCGTCGTGCGCGCGCACACGCAGGCCAAGGAGGAAGGCATCAAGCTGCTGGTCGGCGCGCGCCTGGTCACGACCGACGGCTTCGAGGCCGTCTGCTACCCGATCGACCGCGCCGCCTATGGTGGCCTGTGCCGGCTGCTGACGACCGGCAACCGGCGCGCGCCCAAGGGCGAATGCCACCTCGCGTTCGAGGAGATCCGCGACGCCCAGGAAGGCCAGATCTTCATCGTCATGCCGCCGCCCGAGCTGACGCCGGCTTTGGCCGGGCGCCTCGCGGCGCTGGGTGCCGCCGCGCCTGGCCGCGTCCATCTCGGCGCCAGCTTCCCCTATCGCGGCGATGAGCGCCGCCGCCTGGGCCTGCTCGCCGAGCTGGCGCAGCAGGCCGGCACGCCGCTGGTGGCCACCAGCGATGCGCTCTACCACGCGCCGGGACGACGGAAGCTGGCCGACGTGCTGACCTGCATCCGCGAGAAATGCACCATCGCCGATGCCGGCTTCCGCCTGGAGGCCAACGCCGAGCGCCATCTCAAGAGCGGCGCCGAGATGGCGCGGCTGTTCGCGCAGCATCCCGAGGCCGTCGCCCGCACCGGCGGGATCGCCGGGCGCATCCGCTTCTCGCTCGATGCGCTGCGCTACGAATATCCCGACGAGCCGGTGCCGCCGGGCAAGACGCCGCAGCAGCACCTCGAGGACCTGACCTGGGAGAAGGCGGCACAGCGCTACCCCGACGGCGTCCCGGGCAAGGTGCGGGCGCTGCTGTTCAAGGAGCTGGCGCTGATCCGGTATCTCGACTACGCGCGCTACTTCCTGACCGTCCATGACGTCGTGCACTACGCCCGCAGCGTCGACATCCTGTGCCAGGGCCGCGGCTCGGCCGCCAACAGCGCCGTCTGCTATTGCCTGGGCATCACCTCGGTCAACCCCGACGAGACCCAGGTGCTGTTCGAGCGCTTCCTCTCCGCCGAGCGCAGCGAGCCGCCCGACATCGATGTCGACTTCGAGCACGAGCGGCGCGAGGAGGTGATCCAGTACATCTACGACCGCTACGGCCGCGACCGCGCCGCGATCTGCGCCACCGTGATCCATTACCGCCCGCGCATGGCGATCCGCGATGTCGGCAAGGCCATGGGCCTGAAGGAGGACGTGACGGCGGCGCTGGCCAACACCATGTGGGGCAGCGGCGAGGACATCCCCGACAGCCATATCCGCGAGGTCGGGCTCGACCCGGCCAATCCGCAGCTCAGGCTCGCCATCGAGATCGCCCGCACCCTGCTCGATTTCCCGCGCCACCTGTCGCAGCATGTCGGCGGCTTCGTGCTCACCCGCCAGCGGCTCGACGAGAGCGTGCCGATCCTCAATGCCGCGATGGACGACCGCACCATCGTCGAATGGGACAAGGACGACATCGACGCGCTGGGCATGATGAAGGTCGACGTGCTGGCGCTGGGCATGCTGACCTGCATCCGCAAGAGCTTCGACCTCATCCGGCATCACTACGGCCGGACGCTGACGCTGGCCATGTCGCCCGACGACCCGGCGGTCTACGAGATGCTGTCGCGCGCCGACTCGATCGGCGTGTTCCAGGTCGAGAGCCGGGCGCAGATGTCGATGCTGCCGCGGCTCAAGCCGAAGACCTACTACGACCTGGTCATCGAGATCGCGATCGTGCGCCCCGGCCCGATCCAGGGCGACATGGTGCATCCCTACCTGCGCCGGCGCGACGGCATCGAGCCGGTGGAATTCCCTTCGGAGGAGCTGGAGGCCGTCCTTGGGAGAACCTTGGGCGTCCCCCTCTTCCAGGAGCAGGCGATGGAGATCGCCATCAAGGCGGCCGGTTTCTCGTCCGACGAGGCCAACGGTCTGCGCAAGGCGATGGCGACGTTCCGGCACAACGGCACGATCCACAAGTACCGCGACAAGTTCATCGATGGCATGGTCGCCAAGGGCTACGAGCGCGAGTTCGCTCAGCGCTGCTTCAGCCAGATCGAGGGTTTCGGCGAGTACGGCTTCCCGGAAAGCCACGCCGCCAGCTTCGCGCTGCTGGCCTACGTGTCGTCGTGGCTCAAGTGCTACCACCCGGAGGTCTTCTGCGCCGCGCTGCTGAACAGCCAGCCGATGGGCTTCTACCAGCCGGCGCAGCTGGTGCGCGATGCGCGCGACCATGGCGTGGAGGTGCGCCACCCCGACATCAACGCCAGCGATCTGGACTGCACGCTCGAGCCGGCCACCGACGCCTCGCAGCGACGCGCCGTGCGGCTGGGCCTGTGCCTGATCGACGGCCTGCCCGAGGCGCAGGCGGAAGCGATCGTGACGCAGCGCGGCCAGGGCTATGCCAGCCTGCGCGCCTTCTGGATCCAGAGCGGCGTGTCGATCGCCACGCTCGAGCGCCTGGCCGAGGCCGATGCGTTGCGCTCGCTGGGCCTGGACCGGCGCGCCGCGCTGTGGGCGGTCAAGGGCCTGGAAGGCGGCACGCATCAGAACCGCGCCGCCCAGGCGACGTCCTCCAGCCGGCCGCTGCTGACCGCGACGCGCATGGGCGATCTGTTCGACGAGGCGCCGGTGGCCTTGCCGGCCATGACGCTGGGCGAGCACGTGGTGGAGGACTATGCCGCGATCGGCCTGTCGCTGAAGGCGCATCCCTGCAGCTTCTTCCGCGCCGAGCTGGGCGCGCGCGGCGTCATCACCAGCGATGAGCACAGGGACGAAAGCCTCAAGGACAGGCGCGTGTCCGTCGCCGGCCTGGTGCTCGTGCGCCAGCGCCCGGGCACGGCCAAGGGCGTGATCTTCCTGACCCTGGAGGACGAGACGGGCATCGTGAACGCCGTGGTGTGGCCCGACGTCTTCGAGGCGAACCGCCGCATCGTGATGAACGCGCAGCTGCTGCTGGTGCGCGGCAAGATCCAGCGCGAAGGCATCGTGATCCATGTCGTGGCCGAGGCGTTCGTCGACCTCAGCGCCTGGCTGCCGCGCCTGGCCGCCGGGGAAGCGCCCGCGCCATCCACCTTGCCGCCGCACCTCGAGCCGCAAGCGGCCCGCCTGCTCAAAAGCCGCGACTTCCATTGAGCTCATCGCAGCGTCATCGGGCAGCCCGGCTGCCCGCGCTTCCGGCGCGGGAGGCATGACGCTATCGAATGCGAGGCTCCCGCGGCGCGCGTTGCCCTCTTCCCGGGCAGGCCCTAGCCTTCCGTGCAGGAACGGGAGGAACGCAGCATGGCCTACAACCTGATCTCGGGCGACAATCATATCGATCTCACCTACTGCCCGCCGGATCTGTGGTCGTCCGCCGCGCCGGGCAAATGGAAGCTGCTGGCGCCGCGCACCGAGGAGCTCGACGACGGCCTGCACTGGTTCGTCGAGGCGCAGGACAAGGGAATGTGGAACGGCGTCGGGCCGGGCTTCCTGAAGTACCAGCAGGGCTCGTTCAAGCATGTCGACGAGATGCGCGCGCATGGCTTCGAGTGGGACTACCGGCGTGGCGCCAAGCCGCGGCCGACCACGCCCGAGCTGCGCATCGCCGATCTCGACCGCGACGGGCTCGACGCCGAGGTCGTCTATGGCTGCCTGATGATCAACGAGATGATCAACGATCCCAACCTGCGCGGCTGGTGCGACGGCATCTACAACGACTGGGTCGCCGACTTCGCCAGGCGCGCCGATCCCAACCGGGTCTTTCCCCTGGCGATCATCCCCAACCACGATCCGCAGGCGGCCGCCGCCGAAGTGCGGCGCTGCGCCAGGCTGGGCCTGAAGGGCGGCGACCTCGCCTTCAAGCGCATGACGCCGCCGCTGTGGCACCGTGACTGGGACGCGCTGTGGCAGGCCTCGGCCGAGTGCCGCTTCCCGATCTCGTTCCACTCCACCGGCTTCAAGGCGCTGCGCGCCGCCGACACCCCGCAGATGGAGAAGGAGTACTTCACCGAGGTCCGCCTGGTGCGCTCGGCGCTGTTCCAGCTCGACACCATGGAGGTGCTGGTCTCGATCCTGGCCTCGGGCGCCTGCGAGCGCTTCCCCGACTTCAAGTTCGTGCTGGGCGAATCGGGCGTGACCTGGCTGCCCTACGTGTTCGACCGGCTCGACACCGAGTACGAGGACCGGGCCAAGAGCCTGGGCTTCAAGATGAAGCCCAGCGACTATTTCCGCCGCCAGGGCTTTGTCACCTATCAGCAGGACCAGTTCCTGGAGCCGATCGTGCCGCTGATCGGCGAGGACACCATCATCTGGGGCGCCGACTATCCGCACCCGGATTGCCTGTGGCCCGAATCGCGCAGGATCCTCGACGAGAACCTGGCCAATTTCTCGCCCGCGGTGCGGCGCAAGATCACCAAGGAGAACGTGCAGCGCCTCTACGGGCTGAACTGAGACGTCGTGCCTGTGGCCATCGCGGCCGCGGTGCTTTATCTCCAATGCGTGCGTGACACGGAAGACATACTGGCGCCGCTGCGCAGCGGCGCCAAGGCGGCGCTGGCGGGCGCCCTGGCGCGGCTGGAGCGGACGCCCGACGCCGACGACGTGCGCCGGCTGCTGGATGGCGCCTACGCCACGCCGCGCGCCCATGTCGTGGGCATCACCGGGCCGCCCGGCGTCGGCAAGTCGACGCTGCTGTCGGCCCTGATCCAGCATTGGCGCGCCGCCGGCGAGCGCGTCGGAGTCATCGCCATCGATCCCTCGTCGCGCCGCACCGGCGGCGCGCTGCTGGGCGACCGCGCGCGGCTCGTCACCGATCCCGCCGACGATGGCATCTTCGTGCGCTCGATGGCGGCGCGCGACCGGCTCGGCGGCCTGGCCGAGCTGACCCTGGGCGCCATGGTGATCATGCGCGCCCTCTACGACCGGGTGGTGATCGAGACGGTCGGCGTCGGCCAGTCGGAAACCGACGTCGCCGGCGTCGCCGACACGGTGCTGTTCTGCGTCCAGCCGGGCTCGGGCGATTCGCTGCAGTTCATGAAGGCCGGCATCGTCGAGATCCCGCATATCGTGGCCGTCACCAAGGCCGATCTCGGCACCCTGGCCGAGCGCGCCCGTGCCGACGTCGCCGGCGCGCTGAGCCTGGGCGAGAGCGGTGACGGCGTCTGGAAGCCGCGCGTGCTGGCGGTCTCCTCGCAGCAGCGCGCCGGCATCGCCGCGCTCGCTGAAGCGATCGATGCCCACGGCGCCCATCTGCGGCAGGACGGGCGGCTGGCGCAGGCGCGCCATGTTCAGGCGCAGCTCTGGGTCGAGGAAGCGGTGCGCGAGCGTTTCGGCCGCGACGGCCTGCGCCGCGCCGGCGACCTGGCCCTGGCGCCGGGCGCCTCGCCGTTCGCGCGCATCGCCCAGGTGGCCGCGCGGCTGTCGGCGCGCTAGGCTGCGCCGACACGCGCCAAGGAGCCTGCCATGCCGCATCCGACCGACGCCGACTGCGTCTTCTGCAAGATCGTCGCCGGCACGATCCCGTGCTTCAAGCTGCACGACGACGACACGACGATCGCGTTCATGGACATCAACCCGGCCAACGAGGGCCATGCGCTGGCGGTCGCCAAGGGCCACTGGCCGACGGTGCACGACATCCCGGCCGAGATGATCGGCGATGTCGCCGCCACGGCCAAGCGCGTGGCCGCCGCCGTGCAAAAGACGCTGGCGCCCGACGGCATCAACCTGCTGCAGGCCAACGGCCCGGGCGCGGCGCAGAGCGTGTCGCATCTGCACATCCACATCCTGCCGCGCTGGAAGGACGACGGGCTGCTGATCAACTGGCACCCCAGGCCCGGCGACATGGCCGCGATCAAGGCCGTCTACGAGCGCATCCTGAAGAACATGTGAAATCACGCCTCCCAAAAGATCTGTCATCCCGAGCGCAGCGAGGGATCTCCTGCGGAAAGCGCACCGTGCGCCTTGCCGCAGGAGATCCCTCGCTGCGCTCGGGATGACGGAAGGGGCGGCAGCTCGGCCTCGTGCCATATGCGCCCTACCCTCCGGGGGAAGGATTGAGTCCGGGATGACGGATCATGTTCCCTCCGCCGCCTTCAGCGCCTCGACACGGCGCGTGATCTCGTCGAAGTCGGTGAGGCCGACCGGATCGTCGCGGCGCGGGCTGAACAGGCGGGCATAAGCGAAGCGCTCGCGGCTGACCTGCTCCAGCCGCGCCAGCTCGGCCAGCGGCTCGGCATGGTCGTCGACGCGGAAGTCGAAGTCGGGATACTCCTCGGTCGAGCAGATCTTCAGCGCCGCCGACTGCTTGCCGCGCTTGTCGCCGCCGGCGGCCTCACCGGCGCGCAGCGCCTCGATCAGGCGGCGCGGGAAAGGCAGCGAGGCCGCCGCGGCATAGGCGCGCGCCGTCTGCTCGATCACCTGCGGGCCGGCCAGCATGTTGCCGGCCACCGAGAAGCCGTCATGCATGGCATGCCCGCACCACGGCACACACCGCGCGCCGGTATGCGCCGCGCTGCGCCCCTGGGCGTCCTGCAGATGCAGCTGGCGGTGCGCGCGCCCGTCATCGGCCGCGGTCAGCAGCCGCACGGCATCCGCCGCCGGCACGCCGGCGCGCAGCAGGCGCAGGCCGCGCGTGCCGTAGAGCGCGTTGGTGTTGGCCTGGGTGGCGATGGCGCCGACGCCGCTGGCGATATGCGGCACCCGGGCGCCGACGGCGAAAGCCCGCGTGGCGACGCAGATACCGAACGCGCCGGTTGCCGGATCGCGTGCGACGATGGACCAGGTCATGCTATTGCTCCCTCCGCTCCCGCGAGGCGCCCAAAGGACAGGCCATGGCCGCGTCGATCGAACGCAAGCTGACCACTATCCTCTCCGCCGATGTCGCCGGCTACAGCCGCATGATGGCCGCCGACGAGCCGGGCACGTTCGCGACCCTGAAGACCTACCGCGAGGTGATGACCGCGATGATCGCCGACCATCGCGGCCGCGTGGTCAGCACGGCCGGCGACGGCCTGCTGGCTGAATTCGCCAGCGTCGTGCAAGCGGTCGAATGCGGTGTCGCGATCCAGCGGGCGCTGGCCGAGCGCAATGCCACCCTGGCACCCGACCGCCAGATGCGGTTCCGCATCGGCATCAACCTCGGCGACGTGATGGTGGAGAGCGGCGATCTCTACGGCGACGGCGTGAACATCGCCGCGCGCCTGCAGTCGATGGCCGAGCCCGGCGGCATCCTGATCGCCGGCACCGTGTTCGACCAGGTCAAGGACAAGCTCACCCTGGGCTTCGACTATCTCGGCCCGCAATCGGTGAAGAACATCGCCGCCCAGGTGCCGACCTACCGCGTGCTGCTGCAGCCCGGCGCCGCGTCGACGCCGTCGGCCGACCCGCCCGTCGCGCCGGCGCCCGACGCGAGCTTTCCGGCACCGGGCCGCCCGGCGCCGGGCCGCGACGAGCGCTGGCAGCGCTTCTACGCCGACGCCATGCGCAGCGGCGCGATCATCGCCCTGCTGCTGGCGATCAACCTGCTGACCGGCCGCGGCCACTTCTGGTTCCAGTGGCCGGCGCTGGGCATCCTGTTCCTGCTGGCCTGGCGCGCCAGCCGCATCTTCCAGCGCTAGGGCGCCGGCTCGGGCCGCCGCAGCCAGTCGGGGATCTGCGGCGTCAGCAGGGCATCGCCCGCCTTGAGCGCGCCGGCACCGGCCGCCGCCTTGTCGACCGCCTCCAGGCGCAGCAGCGCCAGCGCATGGCCGGCCGCGCCGGAGCGCATCTCGCCGGCCTCCTGGTCGCCCAGCATCACCGGCGTGCCGGCGGCCGGCAGCGGACCCTCGACCGTCACCGGCAGCAGCCGCTTGCGGATCAGGGCGCGGTACTTGGTGCGCGCCGTCAGCTCCTGGCCCATGTAGCAGCCCTTGGCCCAGTCGACGCCGTTGAGCTCGTCGAAGCCGTTCTCCAGGAGCAGCGCCTTGTCCACCGGCAGGTCGCGGCTGCCGTCGGGCACGCCCAGCGCCAGGCGCAGGGACTCGTAGTCGTCGAACGGCGCCGCCGCGAAGCCTTCCGCCGCCAGCAGCGCCGCGGCATGGCCATCCGGCGCGATCAGGCGCACGCCCAGCGCCGGCAGCCGCGGATCGACATAGGCGATGGCATCGTCGATGGCGCGGGCCGCGCCGGACGTCGCCGGCAGGCCCAGAGCCGCGGCCGCCCCCTCGCCATAGGCGACGACGATCTCGATGCCCTCGCCCGGGTTCTGCAGCACCACCTTGGCGCGCAGCTTGTAGAGCGCGAGCTTCTTCATCAGCTCGGCGGCGCGGTCGCGCTCGACATCCAGCAGCAGCGCGTCGCCGGTGGCGGTGACGAACATATCCCACAGGAAGCGGCCCTGCGGCGTCAGCAGCGCGGCATAGATCGCCTGCGTCGGCGACACGCGGGTGACATCGTTGGAGATCAGGCCCTGCAGGAAGGGGACCCGGTCCTGTCCTTCGATGCGCAGCGCGCCCCGATGCACAACAGTGGAAAACCTCAACGCGCTCATGGTCGTTCTTGCCTTGATCCGGGCACACTATACCCCGAAGTGGTGAAGGGTGGCATCCCACACAAGGGGCAGCGGATGGCGGCAACGCCACGATGCGCCATAGGTGATAGCCCTGGCCGCAAGGGGTGGCTACAAGGCCCGCAAGGAGATGCCGATGGCCGAGACTTTTGACCTCATCGTGCGCGGCGGGCAGGCCTGGACCACGGCCGGGCTGGTGCCGGCCGATATCGGCGTGCACGGCGGCCGCTTCGCGGCCCTGGGCGACCTGGGCACGGCGTCGGCCGGCACCGTCATCGACGCCGCCGGCCTCACCGTCCTGCCCGGGGTGATCGACACCCAGGTGCATTTCCGCGAGCCCGGGCTGGAGCACAAGGAGGATCTCGAGAGCGGCACGCGCGGCGCCGTGCTGGGCGGCGTCACCGCCGTCTTCGAGATGCCCAACACCAAGCCCAGCACGCTCACCGCCGACGACCTGCAGGCCAAGCTCACGCTGGCGCGCGGCCGCGCCTGGTGCGACCACGCCTTCTACATGGGCGGCTCGGCCGAGAACGTCGAGCAGCTGCCGGTCCTGGAGCGCCTGCCGGGCTGCTGCGGCGTCAAGGTGTTCATGGGCGCCTCCACCGGCACCCTGCTGGTGCCCGACGACGCGACGCTGGACCGCATCCTGGCGCACGGCACGCGCCGCATGGCGGTGCATTGCGAGGACGAGGCGCGCATGAACGCGCGCAAGGCGCTGGCCCAGAAGCCGGGCGTCACGCCGCACCTGCATCCCGTCGTGCGCGACATGGAGTCGGCCCTGATGGCCACCCAGCGCCTGATCCGCCTGGCGCGCAAGCACGGCCGGCGCGTGCACGTGCTGCACGTCACGACCGAGGACGAGATGCTGTTCCTGCGCGACCACAAGGACGTCGCCACGGTCGAGGCGACGCCGCAGCATCTGACGCTGGCGGCGCCCGATTGCTACGACCGGCTGGGCACCCTGGCGCAGATGAACCCACCGATCCGCGAGGCCCGCCATCGCGAGGGCCTGTGGCGGGCGGTGCGCGACGGCACGGTCGACGTGATCGGCTCCGACCACGCGCCGCACACGCGCGAGGAGAAAGCCAAGCCCTATCCCGACTCGCCGTCGGGCATGCCCGGCGTGCAGACCCTGCTGCCGCTGCTGCTCGACCACCTGAACGCTGGCCGCCTGTCGCTGGCGCGGCTGGTCGACCTGACATCGGCCGGCGCCGCGCGCATCTTCGGGCTGGCCGCCAAGGGCCGCATCGCGCTGGGCTACGACGCCGACCTGACCTTGGTGGATCTCGGCGCCAGGCGCGAGATCACCGATGCGTGGATGGCCACCAAGTCGGGCTGGACGCCGTTCGCCGGCATGACCGTGACCGGCTGGCCGATGGCCACCATCATTCGCGGCAACGTGGTGATGCGCGATGGCGAGCTGCTCGGCCGGCCCATCGGCACACCCATCCGTTTCGTCGATACGCTCAGCAAGGAAGGATGATCCATGGGCACGTTTCGCGCGCTGCTGTCCGAGCAGGGAGCCGACCGCAAGGTCACGAGCACGATCCAGACGCTCGACGACAGCCGCCTGCCGACGGGCGATGTCACGGTGGCGGTCGACTACTCGACCCTGAACTACAAGGACGGCCTGGTGCTGACCAGCGGCGGCGGCCTGGTGAAGACGTGGCCGCATGTCGGCGGCATCGATCTCGCGGGCACGGTCTTCTCGTCCGACAACCCCGCCTTCAGGGCCGGCGACCGCGTGGTGCTCAACGGCTACCGCGTCGGCGAGCTGCACTGGGGCGGCTACGCCAGCCGCGCCCGCGTCAAGGGCGACTGGCTGGTCAAGCTGCCCCAGGCGATCTCCGCCAAGCGCGCCATGGCGATCGGCACCGCCGGCTACACCGCCATGCTGTGCGTGCTGGCGCTGGAGAAGCACGGCGTCACGCCGGCCCGCGGCGAGGTGCTGGTGACCGGCGCCGCCGGCGGCGTCGGCAGCGTCGCGGTCGCGATCCTGGCCAAGCTCGGCTACCAGGTGGTGGCGGCCACCGGCCGGCCGCAGGAAGCCGACTACCTCAAAGGCCTCGGCGCGGCCGCGATCATGGAGCGCAAGGAGCTCACCGAGGCGCCCGACCGGCCGCTGCTCAGCGAGCGCTTCGCCGGCGTGGTCGACACGGTCTCCGGCGTGATGTTCGCGCGCGCCCTGGCGATGGTGAAGTACGGCGGCGCGGCTGCGGTCTGCGGACTGGCGGGCGGCGCGTCCTTCCCCGGCAGCATCGTGCCCTTCATCCTGCGCGGCATCACGGTGTGCGGCATCGATTCGGTGATGCTGCCCATGACGCCGCGGCTGGAGGCCTGGACGCGGCTGGCCACCGACCTGCCGCTGGAAAAGCTCGACGCCATGGTCGTCGACGCCAGGCTGGACGACCTGCCGGGTCTGGCGCCGCAGATCCTGAAGGGCCAGGTCCGCGGCCGCGTCGTGGTCGACGTCAACGCCTGACATCCCATGGCCGCACGCCTGCCGCCGCTGGGCGCCATCGAGGCGTTCGCGGCGGCGGCGCGCACGCAGAGCTTCACCACGGCGGCGCGCGAGCTCAACCTCACCACCTCGGCGATCAGCCGCCGCGTCGCGGCCCTGGAGGCCGCGCTGGGCGTGCGCCTGTTCCACCGCCTCAACCGCGCGCTGCGCCTGACCGCCGCGGGCGAGCGCTATCTCGCCGCGATCGCACCGGCGATCGACGCGCTGCGGGCCGCCGGCGCCAGCCTGCAGCCGGCGGCGCCGGGCGCCCGGCTGACGCTGTGCGTGCTGCCGTCCTTCGCCGCCCTGTGGCTGCTGCCGCGCCTGGCCGCCTTCGCCGCGGCTCATCCGACGATCGACCTGCGCATCGCCACGGCCCAGCGCGCGCCGGAAGCGGGACGCGGCGACATCGACATGGCCGTCGCCATCGGCACCGGCGACTGGCCGGGCTGGTCGGCCGAACGGCTGCTGCCGATGCGCTGCCGGCCGGTCTGCGCGCCGCGGCTGCGGCTCAAGGCGCCGCAGGACCTGCGCCAGCATGCCCTGCTCGGCGTCTCGCAGCCGCGCGGCTTCTGGCGCCGCTGGTGCGCCGAGGCCGGGCTGCCGCCCTTCCGGCCGGTGCGCACGCTGCGCTTCGACGGCCTGCACCTGCTGTACGAGGCCGCCGCCGGCGGCCTGGGCGTCGCGCTGGCCTTCGACGACCTCGTGCAGCCGTATCTCGACGACGGCCGCCTGGTCGAGCCGTTCGACACGTCGTTCGTGCCGCATGAAAGCTGGTGGCTGCTGCATCGCGCCCGCGACGCGCGCTCGCGCGGCGTCACCGCCGTGCGCCGCTGGCTCAAGGCGCAGGCGCACATGTCATCCCGAGCGTAGCGAGGGATCTCCTGCGGCAAGACGCACCGTGGGCCATTCACGGGAGACCTCTCGCTGTGCTCGGGATGACAGCCGTTCACACGATGACAGCCGCGCTTCGGTTGCGTGCGGCGCAAGCGGCGTTGCCATCGCTGCGGTTGCCCGCGGCGGCCGGCGGGCGTGATGTCGTGGCCATGAGCGACATACCTGCCGGCTTCCAGCCCTTCGCCTACTCCAGCGCCTTCCTCGACGCCGTCGGCCCGCTGTACGAGGGGTCGACGGAAGAGGGCGACCTGATCCTCGGCCTGCGCATCGAGGCGCGCCACTGCAACCGCCGCGGCTTCGCCCATGGCGGCCTGCTGGTCACGCTGGCCGACCTGGTGCTGGGCTACGCCCTGGGCAGAGCCGCCGAACAACGTGGGCTCTTGACCGTAAACCTCACCGCCGACTTCGCCGGCGCCGCGCAGCTCGGCCAGTGGGTCGAGGCGCGCGCCGACATCCAGAAGGCCAAAGGATCGCTGGCCTTCGCCAACTGCCACGTCTCGGCCGACGGCCAGCGCATCGTGCGCGCCAGCGGCATCTTCAAGGCGCCGCCATCGCGATAGCCCGACACACGCCGGTCGGGCCGCGGCGCTCCAGCGCCGCCCATGCTCATGCTGCTCTTGGGTCATGACCAAGGTCATGAAGAGCGGCGCTGGAGCGCCGCGGCCCGACCAAGCGTTCGTCATGGCCCTATCGCGCTGCGCGGCGCAGGTGCTCGATGGCGGTCGGCGGCACCGGACGGTTGGTCACTTCGCGGATCGCGAAGCTGGAGTGGATGCGCGCCACACGCGGCAGGGTCGAGAGCTGGCCCTTGTGGATGTGTTCGAAATCCTCGATGTCGCGCGCCAGCACGGTCAGCAGGTAGTCGTCGTCGCCCGACATCAAGAGGCAGTGCACCACCGAAGGGCAGCGCGCCACCGCCTTCTCGAAGGCGTTCAGCGCCTCCTCGCTCTGGCTGTCGAGCGTGATGCGCACGATCACCGTGGTCGAGAAGCCCAGCTGCTTGAGGCCCAGCGTGGCGTGATAGCCGGTGATCAGGCCGTTCTCCTCCAGGAGCTTCAGCCGCCGCGCGCAGGCCGTGCTCGACAGCCCGACCTGCTCGGCAAGCTCGACATGCGTGGCGCGGGCATTGCGGGTCAACGCCGCCAGCAGGGCAATATCAATGCGATCGATGCTCATGCGCTCGCTTCCATCATCAGACCTTCATTTTGCGCAGGATTCGTGCGTCGCGCCATGCGGATCGCACGGACTTTTCGGGGAACGCAACTCCGTATGCAGGTACATGTCGGATACTGCCCAGGGAGGGCCCCATGCGTATCGGTGTGCCGAAGGAGATCAAGGTTCACGAGTACCGGGTGGGCCTGACGCCCGCTTCGGTGCGCGAGTATGTGGCCATGGGCCACGAGGTGCTGGTCGAGGCCCAGGCCGGCGCCGGCATCGCCGCCGGCGACGACGACTACCGCGCGGCAGGCGCGCGCATCGTCGCGACCGCGCCCGAGGTGTTCGCCGCCGCCGAGATGATCGTCAAGGTGAAGGAGCCGCAGCCGTCGGAATGGACGCAGCTGCGCGCGGACCAGATCCTGTTCACCTACCTGCACCTGGCATCGGACCTCGAGCAGACACGCGGCCTGATCGCCTCGGGCTGCACCGCCATCGCCTATGAGACCGTGACCGACGCCCAGGGCGGCCTGCCGCTGCTGGTGCCGATGAGCGAGGTGGCCGGGCGCCTGTCGATCGAGGCGGCGGCGCTGGCGCTGCGCCGCCATACCGGCGGCCGCGGCCTGCTGCTGGGCGGCGTGCCCGGCGTGCCGCCGGCGCGCGTCGTGATCATCGGCGGCGGCACGGTGGGCATCCATGCCGCGCGCATGGCCATCGGGCTGGGCGCCGAGACCACCATCCTGGACCGCTCGCTGCCGCGCCTGCGCGTGCTGGACGAGGTGCTCGGCGGCCGCGTGCGCACGCGCTACTCGCATGCCGAAGCGATCGAGCACGAGCTGCGCGCCGCCGACGTGGTGATCGGCGCCGTGCTGGTGCCAGGCGCCAAGGCCCCCAGGATCGTCACGCGCCCCATGCTGGCGATGATGAAGCCCGGCACGGTGATCGTCGACGTCGCCATCGACCAGGGCGGCTGCTTCGAGACCTCGCGGCCCACGACCCATGCCGATCCGACCTATGTCGTCGACGGCATCATCCATTACTGCGTCGCCAACATGCCCGGCGCCGTGCCGCTGACGTCGAGCCACGCCCTGAACCACGCCACCTTGCCGTTCGGCCTGCGGCTGGCCGCCAAGGGTCTGGCGGCGCTGGACGAGGATCCGCATCTGCGCGCCGGCCTCAACGTGCAGCGCGGGCGGCTGATCCATCCCGCCGTGATCGAGAGCCTGGGCCCGCTGCTCGGCGGCTCGCGCCCGCTCGCGGCTTAGAACTTCCTCCCCAGCGAAAGCTGGGGAGGTGCCCCCGAAGGGGGCGGAGGGGAGACGACGAGGTCCTTGCAACTGAGACCACGTCGGGTCCCCCTCCGGCCTCCGGCCACCTCCCCCACTGCGTGGGGGAGGATATATGCTAGGGTCCACCCGCCGTTTGCCTCCAACCGAAAGACTCCGTCGATGACTGCCAGCACTGCGCCAGCCGCCAACAATCTCGAAGCGTTCTTCATGCCGTTCACGGCCAACCGGCAGTTCAAGAAGAACCCGCGGCTGCTGGCCAAGGCCAAGGGTGTCCACTACTGGACCCCCGAGGGCCGCAAGGTGATCGACGGCACGGCCGGCCTGTGGTGCGTCAACGCCGGCCATGGCCGCGAGGAGATCAAGCAGGCCATCGCCGCGCAGCTGGAGGAGATGGACTACGCGCCCACCTTCCAGATGGGCCATCCCAAGGCGTTCGAGCTGGCGGCGCGCCACGCCGCCATGCTGCCGGGCGACCTCGACCATGCGTTCTACTGCAACTCCGGCTCCGAGGCCGTCGACAGCGCGCTCAAGATCGCGCTGGCCTACCAGCGCGCCCGCGGGGAGGGCACGCGCACCCGCCTGATCGGCCGCGAGCGCGGCTACCATGGCGTCGGCTTCGGCGGCATCTCGGTCGGCGGCATGGCCAACAACCGCAAGTTCTTCGGCAGCCTGCTGCCGGGCGTCGACCACCTGCCGCACACGCACCTGCCGGCCAGGAACGCCTTCTCGCGCGGCCTGCCCGAGCACGGCGCCGAGCTCGCCGACGAGCTGGAGCGCATCGTGGCGCTGCATGACGCCTCGACCATCGCCGCCGTGATCGTCGAGCCCTGCGCCGGCTCGACCGGCTACCTGCCGCCGCCCAAGGGCTACCTGCAGCGGCTGCGGGAGATCTGCACCAAGCACGGCATCCTGCTGATCTTCGACGAGGTGATCACCGGCTTCGGCCGCCTGGGCGCCGCGTTCGCCGCCGAGTACTTCGGCGTCATCCCCGACCTGATGACGGTGGCCAAGGGCATCAGCAACGCCACGGTGCCGATGGGCGGCGTCTTCGTGCGCAAGCATGTCTATGAAGGGCTGATGACCGGGCCGGAGAACGCCATCGAGCTGTTCCACGGCTACACCTACTCGGCGCACCCGCTGGCCTGCGCCGCCGCCAGCGCGGTGCTGGACATCTACAAGAACGACGGCCTCTTCCAGCGCGCCGCCGAGCTGGCACCGTACTGGGAGGACGGCGTGCACTCGCTGAAGTCGGCGCCGGGCGTCACCGACATCCGCAACCTGGGCCTGGCGGCGGGCATCGACCTGGAGAGCAAGCCGGGCGCCGTCGGCGCACGCGGCTACGCCGCCTTCGTCAAGGCCTTCGAGCTGGGCTTGCTGGTGCGCCAGTCGGCGGATACCCTGGCGATGTCGCCGCCGCTGATCGTCGAGAAGAACCAGATCGACGAGATCATCGACATCTTCGGCAAGGCGATCAAGCAGGCGGCCTGAGGGCCAAGGAGCGCAATGATCGAGCGTCGTCTTTTCATCGCCGCGGGTGTGGCGATCCTGGCCTTGGCCGGCTGCGACAGCACGCCGAGCAAGGCCGAGATCCTGAAGAAGGGCGAGGGTGCCAAGACCAAGGCCGACCTGGAGAAGGCGCTGGGCAAGCCCACCGGCGTCGACAAGGTCGGGCCGATCGAGAAATGGACCTACAAGGCGTCCGACGGATCGGTGACCTACATCATCGTCGCCGACCAGGTGACGCTGGACATGACCGGCGGCAGCGAGAAGAAGTAACACCCACCTCTCCCGCAAGCGGGAGAGGTCGACGAACGCGAAGCGTTCGGACAGGTATGCCGGCCGTCGGCCGGCATACCGAGGTGAGGGCTTCACGCACGGCATCTTGTCTTTGCCCCCTCACCCTCCCACGCTGCGCGTGGGCCCCGCCCTCTCCCGCATGCGGGAGAGGGAAAGAAGAACGCGGGAGGAAAACCATGAAGGTCGTGATCACCGGCGGCGCGGGCTTCCTCGGCAAGAAGCTGGCGCGCCGCATCCTGGAGGGCGCCGAGCTGCTGGGACCGTCGGGGCAGCCCGAGCAGGTCCGCGAGCTGACGCTGTTCGACGTCGTGCCGGCCAGCGGGCCGGGGCTGGACGATCCGCGCGTGCATGCGCTGGCCGGCGACATCGCCAACTTCGCCACCGTGCAATCCATCATGCAAGGCGCCTCCACCGTCTTCCATTTCGCCGCCGTGGTCAGCGCCGGCGCCGAAGCCGATTTCGACCTGGGCTACAAGGTCAACCTCGACGGCACGCGCTACGTGCTGGAGGCCTGCCGGGCCCTGGGCACGGCGCCGCGCATGATCTTCACGTCCTCGCTGGCGGCCTATGGCGGCGACCTGCCGCCCGCCGTCACCGACGACACGCCGCTCACGCCGCAGACCTCGTACGGGGCGCAGAAATCGATCGGCGAGTTCCTGGTGCGCGACTACACCCGCAAGGGCTACCTGCGCGGCACCGCCATCCGCCTGCCCACGATCTGCGTGCGCACCGGCGCGCCCAACAAGGCAGCCTCGACCTGGGCCAGCTCGATCGTGCGCGAGCCGCTGACCGGCGTCGACGTCGTCTGCCCGGTGACGCCGCAGACCGTGATGGCCGTGCTCAGCCCGCGCCGCACCGTCGACGCCTTCGTGCGCGCCCACAACCTCGAGGTCGACGCCTTCGGCCCCGGCCGCACCCTGCTGCTCAACGGCATCAACGTCACGGCGCGCGAGCTGGAAGCGGCGATGCAGCGCCACGCCGGCAACCGCCGCACCGGCACCGTGACCTGGCAGCACGATCCCATGATCCAGCGGATCTGCGATGGCTGGCCGCAGGGCATCGACGGTGCCCGCGCCCGCCGGCTCGGCTTCGAGACCGATCGCGACCTCGACGAGATCGTGCGCCACTTCATCGCCGACGACCTCGACGAGCAGATGCGCCTGGTGAGCCGCGCGGCGTAGCACTCCGTCATCCCGAGCGCAGCGAGGGATCTCCCGCGAATGGCGCATCGTGCGCCTTGCCGCAGGAGATCCCTCGCTGCGCTCGGGATGACGGTGGGTCCGCAGCAACGTCAGGCAGGGCCTCGCGCAGCTGGCGCCGCAGCGTCTCGACGGCCGCCTCGGGCAGCTTCGGTGGGTCGTCGCCATGCCACGGCGCCGGCCAGGCGCGCGGCGCGGCGATGAGCGCGACGTGATGCGCCCAGCCCCGCAGCCGCACCTGCAGCCGCGCCATGGCCGTGGCGCCGGCATCGTCGTCCGGCCACGCCACCACGTCGCGGCCGCGCAGCGGCACGATATCGGCCTTGTCGACCGCGCCGCAGCCACCAGCCCAGGCGATGCAGACATGGTCCGGGAACAACGCCCGCGCGCCATCCGCGATCACCTCGTTTTGTACCACCAGCACCGGCGCCGCAGGCCGCGCCTGCAGGTCGGCGGCGCCGTAGAGCGGCAGCGGCGCCAGCGGCTCGTGCCAGTAGCACTGCGCGCCGGTGCGCACCGCCATCGCGATGCGCTTGCGGCCGTCGCGGCCGCGGAAGCCGGCGACGGCGAAGCTGTCGGTGTAATGCCACCAGCGCAGCGGCGTGCCGTGATCAGCATGCGTCAGGCTGGCGAAATCGTGCGCGCTCATGGGCACACCCGAGGATAGTGGAACGGTGTTGCTTGACGTCAGCAACCGGCGAAGACGCCCGCATGAAGCCCGGCGGCGGCTTTGCCCTGTGACGGCCGGGCAGGCGAAACGCCCGTTAGCCCCGGCGGCGGGAACGCATCTAATGTCAACTAATATATGTGACTTCAGATCGGCATACAACCGGTACAAAACACGACATTCGCTTGGCACCGAGCGGTTCACTCGGGCTCGCGCCGAAGAATGAGGCGCGAGCCCGTTCCGCCGGCGATTGTGAGCTCAGGCCGGGTGAGCGCCAGTATAAATGATCGACCCGACGTGCTGACCACGCAGCGCCGCAGCAAGCCGGCGGGGAACGAGTCCGGTCACGACCTGCACGCGCTCGATGTGTCGCGCGTTCGCAATGACCTTGAGGAGCGCCCGATCGATCGGCAGCGTGCCGGCACCGGTCAGGATGACCAGACGGTGCTCAGGCAACAACGTCCGCAGCGCGTCCACGAGCGGGAGGATCGCGTCATGGCCGCGATCCATGATGGAGCGGCCGCCGATCTTCGCGACCTGCACCCAAGGGAGGAGCCGGATCGGGCGTCCGCCGGCGACGGGACGGGTGAGATCGCGATCGAGGAGGGTCTGGCGCGCGAGCGGCGAGGCGACGTGCTTGATCCGGTGGGCGTCAGCCATGGCGACTGTTCTCTTCAGCTCGCAGTGATGCGGACGTAGCGCGCCGCCAAGGTGCTGCCGGAAACGGGGGTGACATCACGAAGCGCCGCCGGAGATCAGAACCACCACGCGCAGGTAGTCGGCAAGCACCAAGAAGTCCTACAATGGAGTTGCCCTAATGACGGAGACCGTCATGTCCAAGGTGCTTATGCTGCTTAGCCTGCTCACCTGGTCGAGCGACACGCTGGCACAAAATTGGACACTATATCGATCCGGTGTTGCTGGCTATCGCATTGAGTTCCCGGACATACCCGAAAGTCGGGTAGTATCGTCATCTGACGGGCATAAAGATTTCAGCGTCCTTGTCAAATATAACGACTATTTCTTCACTGTCGCCGTGTGGTTCAACAAAAGCAATTGGACGAACACGACAATAACACCGCCGAAGGAATCAATCCCGGCGATAGTACGGAAGGCCGGCGATCAGTCACTTGAAAACCACAAGATCAAGCCGCGGGAGAGATACCAGATCACGAATGGCGATTTCAAAGCCGACTTCGCCGTCCTTGACTACAAGGTCGATGGCCGTCCGACAGTTGCCTGCCTCATGCACACTGTTGGACACTACAATATCTACCGCATTCATGCCGAAGGCCCGCTTTCGGAGTCAGAAAAGCTGCACCCCTTCTACTCCAGTCGTGTTCCATACATCATGAAGCGTTACCTTGAATCGTTCGCTATCATCCCGCGTGAGATCAAGTGAGCGATACCACCTCTACGAGGGCTGGCTGAGGAGGCCATCTGCAACCAGCAAATCGCTGCTGCCGATCACCGTGTCGCTATAGGCCGATGGCAAGCTGCTCGTCCAAGCCAACGGTCCGGAATTCCTTGAATACGTGACGCAAGTCGGGAGACCCATTGGCCGCCGCGCAGATGGCCGGTTCAGCGACAGGGCCGAGAGCCTTCCTTGCAGCGTCACCTTGCTGGCGGGTCCATTGTCGACAGCGGGGATGATGCCGGAGGCCTCGGCGCCCGACAACAACCACAGGTATCGGCTACGAGTCGTCCCTCTCATCAGATCGGAGGCGGCCGATCCGCGAGCTGCCTGCCAGCCCCCGGGATCCTGCTTGGCACCGTCCTCCCTGACATTGTCATCCGCGACTGGCTCGTCGAATGAGACCTCAAAGCCGGCGTTGCGCAGGTGTTCAACAGCAGCCTCGAGCTTATCCGCGGGCACACGGTATTCGATGATCTGCAACGACTCGAGCCTGTAATCCTGTTCAGGGTAAACTCCTTCGATGGTCACGACGGTGTCGGCAAGGTCGCGCATCTCTTGCACGTAGTCGCGCGACTTGTAGGCGACGCGAACCAGCATGTAGCGGCTCATCGTAGAACCTCGTCGAGGATTGCTCGTGCCCGCTTTCGCAGCATCGGGACCGGAAATGGTACCGTCCGCGAATATACCCCTTCTTGGCAACCGGGATCAGCCTGTGCCGGCAATCGTCCCGTCGGCGTCACCAACGGCGTCAAGGTTGTCGGAACGGTGCATCCTGTATCCCGCCTTTCCGCGCGGCAAACTGATGCTCTCGAACATCCCGAGCAACGTCTCATCCGGTCCACACCTCTGCCTGCTCCAGCCAGTAGAGCATGTCCATCTCACGGTACATCGTCGCGGCGGCGGTGAGGTGCTTCTGCGCCTTCCGCTCCCTGTCCGTACGCCGATACAGCTTCCCGAGACCGAGGTAGCAGTGGGCGACGAGGGGCGCATCTCGCGGGCCTCGGCGATGACCAGCGCCTTGTGGTAGTGCGCTTCGCCGCCATGCAATTGCAGCAATCCACTAAAAACGGGGCGTCCTTCACACCAATAGATGCCAGCCAATCTCAGCAGTTGTACACACCGGCCGCGCAGCGACGTGCCGTGCGGCGGGCTACACCCGCGACGCTTACAGGCGTAAGCGGACGTCCGACCACCGCTTCGGCTCGTGAAACAACACTTGGAATGCCTGGGATCGACAACTGATTGCCGATCTCCAATACACCGACGGCAATCATCGCGAAAAGCATGAGGAAGCCAATTTTAGCTGCCTTGCTCATCACCGACCTCCCTCGATTGCAAAGTGGCTGGGCAGTTCGCCCATATCCTTCATTTCACTGAGCTCCTTCATGTCGATCTTCCTTGCGCCTGCCGGAGGCTTGAAGCTGAAGTCACCGGCTGCGGCCGCCGTCCCAAACTTCCAGTCTCTGGGCTGGATGCTGTACTGGGGGTTGCCCGTGATGAGCTTGGAGGTGATGACGAACCGGCAGGGATAGGGACGATCACCCTGGGCAATCCAGATCTGCCAGTCGACTTCCTTGCTCCGAAACGCGAAAAAATCGCACTCGGTGCCGCCGATCACGCCACTGCCAAGGTCCTTCACATCGGTCACGTCGCGCATCAACTCGTCGTAACCGTTGGGAAGAAGCAGATCTGCGGCCGGAAGCGGCCGGTGATATTTGTCTTTCAGCTCGTCGATCAGATGTTCCAGCGTGCCGGGCGTTTCGACCTGAACGTACAGGTTCTTGTTCTTGCCCAGCACAGTCAGGGTCTTGCCGTCGAAAACCGTTTCGACATCGACAAATCCGCCGGACCGGGTGGCCCGAATCTTGTCAGGGCGAGCGAGCGTGACTACCCCCGAACTTGCCAGAGAGAGCCTCTGCTGATCCTTGGTCACGACCTCGAGATTGGCATCGTACTGGAACCCAATGTTCGTCTGCGCATTCATGTAGGCAAACATCGCCTTCAATCGATTCCTGGCATCTGCTTCATCGGCCACAGCGGCCGATGACAGACTCATCCCGACGGCCAGAGCCAGTGCCGCGGCGCGCCCACAGCTGACGATTGCCGTCATGACTCCCCTCCTGTGCCCGTGTCATGGACATTGAAGCACTATGCTTGAGCAGATCACGGGGACCGGACCAGATCAAGCAGTGCCGGAAATTTGCCAGTACCTCGGTTTGAAAAAGGCGGCCGGGTCACAGATCGTCCGGCGCGCCGGAACGCATCGACATTGGTCGCTCGGTTACAGCAGCGTCACGCGCGATCCGGGGGAGCAGCCGATCAGGAAGCATGCGGTGGCGGCACAGCACGCCAGTGCGACGCGATGCGGCGCCGAAGCGGACACCTTCTTGTTTTGATCGATGTTGGCGCACGTGCCGCACAGGCGAGAACGTTCAACCACGGTCCCTCTCGCTCCGCCATCCGCAAGGCTACACGTGGAGGCCGGGCGTCTGTCGAGAGGATTGTTCACCGGATGAATCACATCGTGGGCGGCGAGACATGTTCCCCGGTGGACATTGAAGCCGCACCTGTCGCCTCCATGCGGCCTAGTACACCCGCGCCTTGGGTGGGAATGACTGCACGTCGTTGCTCATCGGCTGGAGCTTGACCGGGCGATAGCTCATCCTCGTGCCGCCCTTGTCGTCGACCCAGATCACGGTGTGCTTCAGCCAGTTCCTGTCGTCACGCTCAGGGAAGTCCTCACGGGCATGCGCGCCCCGGGTCTCGGTGCGATTGGCCGCAGACCGGATGACGGCCAGCGCGCCCAGGACCAGGTTCTCGAACTCCAGCGTCTCGACCAGGTCGGAGTTCCACATCATCGACCGGTCCTTGACCCGGATGTCGCTCCCGCCGTCGAACACCGTGTCCATCCTGGCGCAGCCCTCGTCGAGCGACTGGCGGGTGCGGAAGACGGCGCAGTCGTTCTGCATGGTGCGCTGCATCTGAAGGCGCAGTTCCGCCGTGGCGGTGCCGCCGCTGGCGTGCCGTGCCTTGTCGAGGCGAGTGATCGCCGATTCGCCGCCGTTCGGCAGCGGCTTGTGCGCGGCGCCGGCCTGGACGAGCTCGGCGGCGCGTTTGGCGGCGGCGCGGCCGAACACCACCAGCTCGAGCAAGGAGTTCGACCCTAGCCGGTTGGCGCCATGCACCGACACGCAAGCCGCCTCGCCGATCGCCATCAGGCCGGGCACGACTGTGTCCGGGTTGCCGTCCTTCACCGTCACCACTTCGCCGCGGGGATTGGTCGGGATGCCGCCCATGTTGTAGTGCGCGGTCGGCAGGATCGGGATCGGCTGCCGGGTGACGTCGACGCCGGCAAAGATGCGCGCCGTCTCGGCGATGCCAGGCAGGCGCTCGTGGATCACCTTCGGGTCAAGATGCTCGACATGCAGGTCGATGTAGTCCTTGTCGGGCCCGCAGCCACGGCCCTCGCGGATCTCGATGGTCATCGATCGGCTGACGACGTCGCGCGACGCCAGGTCCTTGGCCGACGGCGCGTAGCGCTCCATGAAGCGCTCGCCGTTGCCGTTGGTGACGTAGCCGCCTTCGCCACGCACGCCCTCGGTGATCAGGTAGCCGGCGCCGTAGATGCCGGTGGGGTGGAACTGGATGAACTCCATGTCCTGCACCGGCAGGCCGGCGCGCAAGACCATGGCACCGCCGTCACCGGTGCAGGTGTGCGCCTGCGTCGTCGTGAAGTAGGCGCGGCCGACACCACCCGTGGCCAGCACCACCATGTGAGCACGGAAGCGATGGAGCGTGCCGTTATCGAGGTTCCACGCCATGACACCGCGGCAGACGCCCTCGTCCATGATCAGGTCGAGCGCGAAGTACTCGACGAAGAACTCGGCGTGGTGGCGCAGCGCCTGCTGGTAGAGCGTGTGCAGGATGGCATGCCCGGTCCGGTCGGCGGCGGCACAGGTGCGCTGCGCGATGCCCTTGCCGAACTCGGTGGTCATGCCGCCGAACGGCCGCTGGTAGATCTTGCCCTCCGGCGTGCGGCTGAACGGCACGCCGTAGCGCTCCAGCTCGATGATGGCCGGGATCGCCTCGCGGCACATGTACTCGATGGCATCCTGGTCGCCCAGCCAGTCCGAGTCCTTGACCGTGTCGTACATGTGCCAGCGCCAGTCATCCGGCCCCATGTTGCCCAGCGCCGCCGAGATTCCACCCTGCGCCGCCACGGTGTGGCTGCGCGTCGGGAACACCTTGGTGATGCAGGCGGTCTTGAGACCCTTGGCGGCGATGCCGAAGGTGGCGCGCAGGCCCGACCCGCCGGCGCCAACGACAACGACGTCGTACGTATGGTCGATGACCGTGTAGGCACAGCCGCCAACGGACATTGGCCCGGACGCGTCGCTGCTACGTGCGTCTGCTTCCTCGTCGACCGGCATGAACGCCTCCCCCGCCATCCGGAAGCGTAGCGTACCTTATCCGAGACGCCGTTTCTTGCGTGAAAGCGGGTGGAAGCAGACGCGGCGGCACGACTTCATGGGTTTTGACGCTAATCCGTCTTCAGGGCCACGCCCAGGGCCGCCTGGGCGGCGGCAAGGCGGGCGATGGGGACGCGGAACGGCGAGCAGCTCACGTAGTCCAGCCCGACCTGGTGGCAGAAGAACACCGAGGCCGGATCGCCGCCATGCTCGCCGCAGATGCCGAGCTTCAGATCCTTGCGGGTGCGCCGGCCGCGCTCATGCGCGATCCTGATCAGCTCGCCGACGCCCTCGACGTCGAGGGTCGCGAACGGGTCATGCTCGAAGATGCCGCGCCGCTGGTAGCGCTCGAGGAACGACGCCGAGTCGTCGCGCGACAGGCCGAAGGTGGTCTGCGTCAGGTCGTTGGTGCCGAAGCTGAAGAACTCGGCGCTCTCGGCGATCTCGCCGGCGCGCAGCGCGGCGCGCGGCAGCTCGATCATGGTGCCGACCTTGTAGTCGAGCGTCACGCCGTTGAGCTTGCCGACCTCGTTGGCGACCTGGTCGATCACCTCCTTCATGAGGTCGAGCTCGCGCTTGGTGGCCACCAGCGGGATCATGATCTCGGCATCGACGGTCTTGCCGTGCTTCTTGCGCACCTCGACCGCGGCCTCGAAGATGGCGCGGGCCTGCATCTCGTAGATCTCGGGATACGAGATGCCCAGGCGCACGCCGCGATGGCCCAGCATCGGGTTGAACTCGTGCAGCTTGGCGGCACGCGCCTCGATCTCCTTCTCGGCCACGCCCAGCTCCCTGGCGACCTGCGCCATCTCGGCGTCGGTCTTGGGCAGGAACTCGTGCAGCGGCGGGTCGAGCAGGCGGATGGTGACCGGCAGGCCGGCCATGATCTCGAACAGCTCGACGAAGTCCTGGCGCTGCATCGGCGCGATGCGCGCCAGCGCCGCGCGGCGGCCCTTCTCGTCGTCGCTGAGGATCATCTGCCGCACCGCCACGATGCGGTCGCCCTCGAAGAACATGTGCTCGGTGCGGCACAGCCCGATGCCCTCGGCGCCGAACTTGCGCGCGGTGGCGGCATCGGCCGGCGTCTCGGCATTGGTGCGCACCTTCAGCGTGCGCACGCCGTCGGCCCAGTCCATCAGCTCGGCGAAGTCGCCCGAGAGCTCGGGCTGGATCGTGGGCACGATGCCCAGGATCACCTCGCCGGTCGAGCCGTCGAGCGTGATCGCCTCGCCGGCCTTCACCGTGGTGCCGCGCACCGTGAGCGTGCCGGCCTTGGCGTCGATGCGCACGTCGCCGGCGCCGGCGACGCAGGGCTTGCCCATGCCGCGCGCCACCACGGCGGCGTGGCTGGTCATGCCGCCGGTCGAGGTCAGGATGCCCTGGGCGGCGTGCATGCCGTGGATATCCTCGGGGCTGGTCTCGCGCCGCACCAGGATCACCTTCTCGCCGTCGCGCGCCATCTTCTCGGCGGCGTCGGCGGTGAACACCACCTTGCCGAAGGCGGCGCCGGGCGAGGCCGGCAGGCCCTTGGCCAGCACCTTGCGCTGGGCCTTGGGATCGAGCGTGGGATGCAGCAGCTGGTCGAGCGAGGCCGGCGCGATGCGGGTCACCGCCTCCTTGCGGTCGATCAGCCCTTCGCGCACCATGTCGACGGCGATCTTCAGCGCCGCCTTGGCAGTGCGCTTGCCGTTGCGCGTCTGCAGCATGTAGAGCTTGCCGGACTGCACCGTGAACTCGATGTCCTGCATGTCACGGTAGTGCCGCTCCAGCGTGCTGCGGATCTCGGCGAGCTGCCCGTAGACCTCCGGCATCACCTCTTCCATCGCCGGCCTGTCGGACTTCTGGGCCTCCTTGCCCTGCACCGTGAGCTGCTGCGGCGTGCGGATGCCGGCCACGACATCCTCGCCCTGCGCGTTCACCAGGTACTCGCCGTAGAACAGGTTCTCGCCGGTCGAGGGGTTGCGCGTGAAGGCGACGCCGGTGGCGCAGTCATCGCCCATGTTGCCGAACACCATGGCCTGGACGTTGACCGCCGTGCCCCAGCTCTCGGGGATGTCGTGCAGCTTGCGGTAGGTGATGGCGCGCTGGTTCATCCACGAGCCGAACACGGCGCCGACGGCGCCCCACAGCTGCTCCTGCGGATCCTGCGGGAAGGGCTTGCCCAGCTCGCGCTCGATCACCTTCTTGTACTGCTTGATGACGTCCTTCCAGTCGGACGCCTTCAGGTCGGTGTCGAGATGGACGTCGAGGTCGAGCTTCTTCTGCTCCAGCACCTCCTCGAAATTGTGGTGATCGATCTCCAGCACCACGTTGCAATACATCTGGATGAAGCGCCGGTAGGAATCGTACGCGAAGCGCTCGTCGCCCGAGGAGCGCACCAGGCCCAGCACGGTGGTGTCGTTGAGGCCCAGGTTCAGCACCGTGTCCATCATGCCCGGCATCGAGGCGCGGGCGCCGGAGCGGACCGAGACCAGCAGCGGATTGTCGGGATCGCCGAACTTGCGGCCGACGATCTTCTCGACATCGGCCAGCGCCGCCGCCACCTGGGCCTTCAGCTCCGGCGGATAGGCGCGGCTGTTGGCGTAGTAGTAGGTGCAGACCTCGGTCGTGACCGTGAAGCCCGGCGGCACCGGCAGCCCGATGCTCGACATCTCCGCCAGGTTGGCGCCCTTGCCGCCCAGCAGGTCGCGCATCTCGGCCTTGCCGTCTGCCGTGCCGTTGCCGAAGCCGTAGACCCATTTCGTCATCGATCGTCTCTCACGATTGCAGCGGTGCCTATCCCTCGATCTTCGAGAAATCGGCGACGCGGTCGATTGTCGCGCGAATGCGGTTGAGAAGCTTGAGCCGGTTCAGGCGCAGCGCCGGATCGTCGGCGTTGACCGTCACACGATCAAAGAAAACGTCGAGCGGCGCGCGAAGTTCCGCCAGCGCCGTCATCGCAGCGGTGAAATCCTCGCCGGCCAGCGCCGGCCCGGCCTTGGCGTCGGCCGCCTGCAGGGCGGCGGCGACGGCCTTCTCCTCGGGCGCCTGCAGCAGCGCTGCATCCACCGCGCCCGCGATCTTCTCGCGCAGCGCCTTTTCCTTCTTCTCCTCGGCCCGCACGATATTGGCGGCGCGATTGTAGGCGACGAGCAGATTCTTGCCGTCCTCGCTGCCGATGAACGCCTGCAGCGCCTGCACGCGCGCCAGCAGGCGCACCAGGTCGTCCTCGCCCCCCAGCGC
Source organism: Vineibacter terrae (assembly GCF_008039615.1). Lineage (GTDB taxonomy): Bacteria > Pseudomonadota > Alphaproteobacteria > Reyranellales > Reyranellaceae > Vineibacter > Vineibacter terrae. The sequence continues at coordinate 74,411 of NZ_VDUZ01000037.1, forward strand.
GAACACGGCGTCGACCAGGTCGTGCCGCACCCCCTGCTCGCGCACCTGCACCTTCAGGCGATCGGCGAAGAACGGGATCAGGTCCGACGCATCGGCCTTCATCGCCCAACCCAGCGGCAGGCGCAGGCCGTTCTCCACGATCACACGAATGACACCCAGCGCCGCGCGGCGCAGGCCGAACGGATCGCGCGAGCCGGTCGGCTTCTCGCCGATCGCCCAGAACCCGGTCAGCATGTCGAGCTTGTCGGCCAGCGACACCGCCACGGACACCGGCGCCGTCGGGCAACGGTCGTTCGGGCCCTGCGGCGCATAGTGCTCGGCGATGGCGTCGGCTACCGGCCCGGGCAGGCCTTCGTGGCGCGCGTAGTAGCGGCCCATCGTGCCCTGCAGCTCGGGGAACTCGCCCACCATGCCGCTCACGAGATCGGCCTTGCACAGGCGCGCCGCCTGCTCGACGTGAGCCGCCGCGACGCCCTTGAAGAAGCCGCTCTTCTCGTGCGCGACGATCTCTCCGGCCAGCGCCACGATGCGCGCGACGCGCTCGTGCTGCGTGCCGAGCTTGGCATGGAACACGATGTCCTTCAGCGCCGGCAGCCGGTCCTCGAGCCTGACCTTGCGGTCCTGGTCCCAGAAGAAGCGGGCATCGGCCAGGCGGGCGCGCAGCACCCGCTCGTTGCCGGCGATGACCTCGGTGCCGCCGTCCTTGGTGATCATGTTGGCCACGACCACGAAGCGGTCGGCGAGCGAGCCGTCCGGCTTCACCGTGGCGAAGTAGCGCTGGTGCGCGCGCATCGGGGTCGTCAGCACCTCGGGCGGCAGGTCCATGAACGCCGCATCGATCGTGCCCATCATCGGCACCGGCCATTCGACCAGGCCGGTCACCTCCTCGATCAGCGCGTCGTCGGCAAGCAGGGCGACGCCGTTCTGCGCGCACAGCGTCTCGACCTTGGCGCGGATCACCGCCTGGCGCTCGGCCTGGTCGACGATGACGCGCGCGGTCCGCAGCTGGCGGCTGTAGCCCGCCACCGCCTCGACCATGATCTCGCCCGCCGACAGGAAGCGATGCCCGCGGGTGCGGTTGCCGAAGCGCAGCGGCGGCATCGTGCCGCCCAGCTCGAGCTGGCCCGGCAGCGGCTTGCCGTCGAACAGGGCCAGGATCGAATGCAGCGGCCGCACCCAGGCGAAGGTGCCGCTGCCCCATTTCATCGACTTGGGCCAGGGCAGCGCCCGGATGGCGTCGATCACGATCTGCGGCAGCACCGCATCGGTCGGGCCGCCCTTCTTGCGGATCACCGCGAACCAGAACTCACCCTTGTCGGTGGCGCGCTTCTCGGCCTGGTCGAGCGAGTCGAGCCCGGCGCCCTTGAGGAAGCCGCGGACCGCGTTGTCCGGCGCGCCGACGCGCGGCCCGCGCTTCTCCTCCTCGACGTCGGCGCGCACGCGCGGCAGGCCGTCGACGATCACCGTGACGCGCCGCGGCCCGGCAAGGGCGCGCGTGCCGGCGAAGGGCAGGCCGGCGGCCGCCAGGCCCTGGCCGAGCAGGCGCTCCAGGTCCTGCGCGGCGCGCACCTGCATGCGGGCGGGAATCTCCTCCGACAGGAGCTCGAGCAGCAGCTTGGCCATGGCTCAGGTCCGCCCCTCGAGCCACGCCTCGCAGCAGGCCTTGGCCAGCGCGCGCACGCGCGCGATGTAGGCCTGGCGCTCGGTGACGCTGATGACGCCGCGGGCGTCGAGCATGTTGAAGGCGTGGCTGGCCTTGATGCACTGGTCGTAGGCCGGCAGCGCCAGCCTGTTGTCGGCGTTGCCCAGCAGGGACTGGCACTCCTTCTCCGCGTCGGCGAAGTGGCGGAATAGGATCTCGGTGTCGGCACGCTCGAAATTGTAGGCCGACTGCTCGCGCTCGTTGCGCAGGAAGACGTCGCCGTAGGTCAGCGGCACTTCGGAGCCCGGCCGGTTGAAGGGCAGCTCATAGACGCTCTTCTTGTCGAACAGGTACATCGCCAGGCGCTCGAGCCCGTAGGTGATCTCGCCCGAGACCAGCTCGACCTCGATGCCGCCGACCTGCTGGAAATAGGTGAACTGGGTCACCTCCATGCCGTCGCACCAGACCTCCCAGCCCAGCCCCCAGGCGCCCAGGGTCGGGCTTTCCCAGTCGTCCTCCACCAGCCGCAGGTCGTGCAGGTCGGGGTCGATGCCGATGGCGCGCAGCGAGCCGAAATAGCGGTCCAGGATGTCGTTGGGCGACGGCTTGAGGATCACCTGGAACTGGTAGTAGTGCTGCAGCCGGTTCGGGTTCTCGCCGTAGCGGCCGTCCTTGGGCCGGCGCGAGGGCTGCACATAGCAGGCGCGCCATGGCGAGGGCCCCAGCGCCCGCAGCGTGGTGGCGACGTGGAACGTGCCGGCGCCCATCTCCATGTCGTATGGCTGCAGGACCACGCAACCCTGGCCCGCCCAATACTGCTGCAGGGTCAGGATCAGCTCCTGAAAGCAGGTCGGCTTCGGGACATCCATCGGGCTCGACACGGTCTTGATTCCCCAGGCGTTTCCGCCCTGCGAGAGGCGGCCTTGTGTGCGCTGCACCATATTGGCCGGTCCGGATGGGGTCAAGGCGGACGCCGGGGTCGCCGCCCCGGCCGCCGATTCGTTTCGGCCCTGATATCAAGGGGTTGGCAGCTCCTGCCTGTCTCGCATGCCGGCTCTGACGCAGCCTGCCTGCAGCTACCCGCGGGGGCAGGTCGGCCGCTCGCAGCGCCGTGCGTTGACGGCGACATAGTCATCGCAGACCGGGCAGCGCAGCATGTCGGCGGCGGCGCGCGGCGGCTTGGGATCGTCGCGCGGCGGCCTGGGATCGTCGCGCGGCGCGGGGTTGCGCGGGCGGTCGAGCTGCCCGCTCTGCACGCGCTGCCACCAGCGCCAGCCGAACCACACCGCGGCGATCACGCCGACCAGGACGATTATCTTGCCAATGAAGCCCATGACAGGGTTGTCGCGTCACGCGACCGCCGGCGTCAAGGCGGAACGGCACGCCCGACGCAGCGGGGCGCCTGGACCGGCTTGTCGTAGCGGCTGGTCGAGCCTCCGCACGCAGACCCTATTCTCGTTGCTCGCACCCGAACTCAACGCCAATGATTTCTGCGTCATGCAGATGAGCAATGCGATTGGTCATGTCCACTATCCGTCCAACGTCTATGCTCAACAGCCAGATAGCGACGGCCCAAGGGGCGGGACCATGGCGAAAGAGACCACGGTGAAGCTGAAAACGGAGCACGACTCCTGGTTCCGGGCCGAAGTGGCGCGAGGAATGCGCGAGGCAAATGACCCGCAGGTGAAGCGCATCCCGCATGAGGAGATCGTGCGCAATTGGCGTCGTCAACGCACGGCGCTGGCGAAGCGAGCGGGCCGAGAAGACGAGTGACAATCACGTTATCTGACGGTGCTATGGCACCGCTAACCATCCCGAGCGCAGCGAGGGGTCGACGGGCTGCGCCTCGTCCTCGCTGTGCTCGGGACGGCAAGACCGGATGCCGTCACGATATTCCCTCCCCCTATGTCCCGTTAGGCTTCGCCGCCACCATAGAGGAGACCTGCATGAAGACCGAGACCGTGACCTATCCCGCCGACGGGCTGAACATGGTGGGCGAGCTGCACTGGGACGAGAGCCGCGCCGGGCCGCGCCCGGGCGTCCTGGTGTTCCCCGAGGCGTTCGGGCTGAGCGAGCACGCGAAATCGCGCGCCCGGCGGCTGGCCGAGCATGGCTATGTGGCGCTGGCCTGCGACCTGCACGGCGACAGCAAGGTGATCCCCGACCTGGCCGACGTGATGCCGATCGTCATGAAGCTGCGCGACGAGCCGGCGCGGATCCGGGCCCGCGCCGGCGGCGCGCTTGCCGCCCTGCTGGCGCGGCCGCAGGTCGATGCCAGGCGCGTCGCAGCGATCGGCTTCTGCCTGGGCGGCACGCTGTCGCTGGAGCTGGCGCGCGGCGGCGCCGACCTCGCCGCCGTGGTCGGCTTCCATAGCGGGCTCGGCACCGCCGCGCCGGCTGACGCCAGGAACATCAAGGCCAAGGTGCTGGTCTGCATCGGCGCCGACGATCCCGGCATCCCGCCCGAGCAGCGCGCCGCCTTCGAGCAGGAGATGCGCGCCGGCGGCGTCGACTGGCGGCTGCACGTCTATGGCGGCGTCGTGCACAGCTTCACCAACCCCGATGCCGGGGCGCTGGGCCGGCCCGAGTTCGCCCGCTACGACGCCAGCGCCGACAAGCACTCCTGGGCGCAGATGCTGGCGCTGTTCGACGAAGCCTTCGCCTGAGGCGCAAGGCACGGCGCGTCGCGGCGGCATCCGCGCGCGACGCTGCTGCGCTGGACTGGAGCGGTCTAGCCGGCCGCTCCTCTCACGGCCCAGGCCCTTGCCTTCAACGCGATCGATCCGTCGGGGCGGCGGGGAAGGTCCCGTGCGAGCCTTTCCTTCAGCTGCTGCTGCGAGCCAGGATCAAGGCTCATGCAATAGCCGGGTGCCGGCCCGGCACCGAGCGTGAAGGGATGCCAGTAGTCCTCGAAATCCGTGAAGACCGTCGGCACCTCCACCGCCACGCAATCGACCGCGCGCAGGCCGGCGCCTTCGGCCAGGGCGGTCAAGCCGTCCGGGTTGCAGAAGGGAAAGCGCCGATCCTCGGCAAGATCGCGCGCATCCGGATCGAGCGCCACGGCGGCCTCCCAGAAGGCTCGCATCATCTCCATGCCGCGGCCGGGATAGTCCCAAACGTAGAAGCCTACGGTCCCACCGTTGCGCGCCACGCGTTTCATTTCGGCCAGGGCCTTTTCCCTGTCCGGCACGAAGTTGAGGACCAGCCCCGACACGATCATGTCGACGCTGTCGCTATCGACCGGCACCGCCCGTGCATCGCCGAGCAGGAAAGCGGCACGCTGGTCCGCGACATTCGTTCGGGCAAGCTCCAGGAAAGCCTCCGACGCGTCCATGCCGGTGAAGCTCGCCGGCCTGCAGCGCGCCATGACCGCTTCCGACAGCGCGCCCGTGCCAACGCCGATCTCGAGCCAGTCCAGCTGATCCGCAGGGTTCAGCCAGTCGAGGAAGGCCGGCGCGAGCTGCCGGCTCCAGCGTCCCATGTAGAGATCGTAGCTGCCGCCGGCGCGCCATGCGTCGTGGCGGGATTGATCAGGCATGCCCGTTCTCCTTGGTGACGAAAGGAACGCATGTCGCCTCGAGCAATCAGAGCTAATTCGCCTTCGCGCGCCGTGGCGGTCCGAGCGGCGGCACCGTGCGCGTGAAGCTCGGGCGCGCCGCATGCCGCTTGTAGTAGGCAGCAAGGTGCGCCGCGTCGGCGAGCGCCGCGGCGCTCTCAGGCAGCAGCTGCATGTAGAAGAGGATCGGCATGAGATTGATGTCGGCGAGGCCGAACCGGTCGCCGACGAGGTGGCCGGTCGCGGCGACGGCCTTGTCGAGAGCCTTGAGCTGCTCCCGCATGGCCGGCATCACCGCGTCGATCACAATGCGGTCCGGCGTGCCGTCGGCCGTCTGGGGCGCCGCATAGGCCAGCAGATAGGTCCTGATCAGCGTCCGATCGATGACCGTGTTGGTGATCGACACCCATTGCTCGGTGAGCGCGGCGAGCCGCGGGTCGGACGGCATGAGCTGGGGGCCGGGAAAGACACGGTCGAGATAGGTGGCGATGGCCTTGGACTCGCAGAGCGCGAAATCGCCGTGACGCAAGACCGGCATCTTGCCGAAGGGGTGGATGGCAAGGAGCTCGGGCGCGCCGAGCTCGACCTCCGTCAGCGCGTAGCCGACATCCTTCTCCTCGCAGACCATGCGCGCAACGCGCGTGTAGGTCGATCGCGAGGAGCCGATGATCTCCACTTCTGCCATGGCGGCCCACCGGTGGGAAACTTCTCCCGAAGCTGGAAGATTCTAACAGCAAATGACGCTGCCGGGCGACGGCGATCACACGCTCGCGATTGCAGCAGGACCAGAGGCGATCGTCCTGCCTTCAACCGCGCTTGAGGTCCTGCAGCCAGAGCCAGCGGATCATGCCGCTGCGGCCGATCGGCAGCTCCATCTCGGTATGGTTGCTGGGACGCGCCATCGGCACCGGGCCCGGATTGATGCCCTGGTTGCGCAAGGCCACCAGGACGGGATCGATCGCATCGACGATGTCCTGCGCCGGCTCCTCGGGCCCGGCATAGACCGTGATGAACTTGCCGGCCTGCACGCCCGTGTTGAAGGTGGCATAGCGGAACGGCAGCACCACCTTGTGATGGGTGTGCAGCGCGCGCAGGGTCGGCAGGATGCCGCGCGCCAGCTGGTCATGCTGCCCGGTCGCGACGGTGACATGCAGCTTGAAGCCGCTGATGTGCTCGGTCTTCAGCTTCGTCTCCGCGAACGTGAAGTCGCGGTAGATGTCGTACTCGTCGTCGGGCTGCCCGTAGAGGTCGTAGGTCTGGGGCTCTCGCGCCATTGTCGGCTTCCCCTGGCTTGATCATGAACTCGGCATGATCGTGCGCGCGGGCCGCGGCGCGATACTCCCATATGGGAGCGAAAGCGCCGCCGGCGATCAGGTCGTGCGGTAGTTCTCCGCCCAGTAGGTGCGCACCAGGCCGCTGTGCCCGATCCGGATCTCGGCCTCGGCATGGTTGCTCTGCCGCGTGGTCGGCACCGGGCCCGGGCGGATGCCCTGCGAGCGCAGCTGCAGCAGAAGCGGATCGATCGCATCGAGGACGTGCTGCGACGGCGCCGCCGGCCCCGGATAGATGGTGATGAACTTGCCGCGCTCGTTGCCCTCGTTGAGCCGGGCATAGTGCCCGCCCGGCAGCACGACCTTGTGATGGATGCGTTCCAGGGCGGGGAGGATGACGCGCGCCAGCGGCTCGGCCTGCTCCGCCGCCACGGTGATGTGCAGCTTGAAGCCGCCGGCATACTGGCTCTTCAGGCGCGTCTCGGCGAACATGATCGGCAGGAACATCTCGTAGCGATTGGACGGCTGGCCGTAGATATCGCTTGGCATGTCCTGGCTCCCAGGATAATGAGTGAGTATATGCTCACAACACCTTGGGCACCAGAAAATTCCGCCGGCGCAGGCCTTGGCCAGGACTGTTTTCGCGGGAGCAGCGGACGGGGAGGAAACCATGGGTGCGGGTGCGAGGCTGGCGCGCGCGGCGCTGCTGGCCCTGGGACTGGGCGGAACGCTGCCGGCATGGGCCGCCGATCCGTCGCAATGGGTGGGCAAGTACCCGTCCGACAAGATCGAGGGCCGCACCTTGTGGGACACGCTGGAGCCGGCGCTCGACGGCGCCATCGGCGCCCGGCTGGGCACGACGGTGCGGCGCGGCTGGGGACCCGAGGAGCCGGTGATCGCCAGCGGCGGCTGGGTGGTCGCCCGCGCCTGCAAGATGCACGAATGCGGCGACAACAACGTCACCGTCGCGGTCTCGCCGCAGCGCCGCCTGGTCGCCTGCACCCTCGTCAACGACAGCCAGGACCGCGGCACCTGGCGCGAGGCTGGCCGCCCAGCGCGGGCCCGCGCCGACGGCTGCCCGGAGGGCAACGACATGGTCGCGGCGATGCGCCGCGACGGGCTTGCCCCGTGACGGCGATGAGCGGGACGGACGGAATGTGTTCTATATTTCTCCCATGACCCGAACCGAAACCACCTTGGCTGAAATCCTCCAAAGCCGGACCGAAGACGGCGCCCGGCTGCATGAGGACGAAGCGACCCGCGCCGCCATTGCCAACGGGATCGCCCAGGGATGCAGAGGGGAATTCGCGACGGAGACAGAAATCGTCGAGGCTTACAAGCGCTTCCGCGAATGAGGGTCGCGGCGGTCCGAACTCACTGTTTTTTGTATAGCCGAAGCTGTCATCCCGAGCGCCCCTTCGACAGGCTCGGGAGAGGGATTTCCCGCGAATAGCGCACCGTGCGCCTTGCCGCAGGAGATCCCTCGCTACGCTCGGGAGCTGTGCCCAGAACGCGCTCATGTCACAGCCCGAAGCGGCTCCACAGCGCGCGGTCCTCGATCGCCATCAGCACGCCGTCGGTCAGGGTGCTGCCGAGCTCGCTGTCGCTGCCGTGGCGCAGGCCGAACAGGCGCCGCAGCGGGTTGAAGCCGCGGCGCTCGCCGACCAGGGGCGTGCGCACCTTGCTGCCGTAGCGGGCGCGCAGCACGTCGCGCAGATGGCCGATGCCGTCGATCAGGCCCAGCTCCAGCGCCCGCTTGCCGGTCCAGAACTCGCCTTCGAACAACGCCGCGTCATCGGCCTTCAACCGCGCCCCGCGGCGCAGCTTCACCCACGCCTTGAAGTCGGCATGGATGTCGTCCTGCAGCCGCCGCAGCCGCGCCACGTCCTCGGGGTTCTCGGGGCGGAACGGATCGAGCTGCGCCTTGGTGCCGCCCGCCGTATGGACACGGCGCTCGACGCCCCAGCGCTCCAGCAGGCGCTGGAAGCCGAAGCCGGCGCTGATCACGCCGATCGAGCCCACGATCGAGGCGGCATCGGCGTGGATGTCGTCGCCGGCGCAGGCGAGCCAGTAGCCGCCCGAGGCCGCCACGTCCTCGACGAAGACATGCACCGGCAGTCCCGCCTCCTCCGCCAGCAGGCGGATGCGCCGGCCGATCAGCGCCGACTGCACGGGTGAGCCGCCGGGCGAGTTCACCAGCAGCGCCACCGCCGTGGCGCCGGGCAGCCGGAAGGCGCGCTCCAGGCGCGCCGCCACCGTCGCCAGCGCCAGGCTGCGGCCGAAGACCTCGCGCGAGGCGATCACGCCCGACAGCCGCACCACCGGCACCAGCGGCGGCGGCGTGGTGCCGAGATAGCGCAGACGCGTGAGCAGGCGGGACAACGCAGCCATGGGCCCTCATCCGGTCGACCAGACCCTCTATGTCGGATGCGCACCGGCCGGGCGCAAGTCAGCCCAGGTCGAGGCTGCCCAAATCGCGCAGGATCGCCTCGGCTTCGGGCGTGTAGCCGCCCGCTTTCCGGTGCAGCACCAGGCCGGGTAGATCACGCACCTGGCCGCCCGTGCCCTGGCGCGCGCGGATGAGCAGGCGCCTGGGCGCGGCGCCGGCCTGCGGCAGCAGCGGCAGGACGGCGATGTCGGCGGCCAGCGGCCGCAGCAGGCGCAGCAGCTCGGCCCGGCGGTCGGCGCGGTGCACCAGGCTCAGCGTGCCGCCGGGGCGCAGCAGCCGCCGGCAGAAGCCCAGCCAGGCGGCCAGGTTGGCCGTCGATTCGACGGTGGCCAGCGCCTTGGAGCGGTCCGGCGGCGGATCGGCATGCGCCGCCGACAGATAGGGCGGGTTGGTCATCACCCGGTCGAACAGCCCCAGGTCCGGCGCTGACGCGACGTCGCCCTCGACCACCGTCATGGCGCCGGCGACGCCGTTGCGCTCGGCGTTGCAGCGCGCCAGGGCGACAAAGCGCGGCTGCACGTCGAGCCCGACCGCGTCGACGCCGCTCAATCCCGACGCTGCCGCCCGCGCCAGCAGGCAGAGCGCCGCGGCGCCGACGCCGCAGCCGACATCGATGATGCGCTGGCCGGATGCCACCGGCACCGACGCCGCCAGCAGCACCGCGTCGATGGCGACGCGATAGCCGCGGGCCGGCTGCAGCAGGCGCACGCGCCCGCCCAGCAGCCGGTCATCGGTGCAATCGGCGAACGGCTCGGCGTCAAGGCCAGCGCGGCCTGCTCCACATGTATCCAGTTCCGGCGACATGGCGGCGGATGATGGCGCCGCCAGGGCGCGGCGCCCAATGGAAAATCCGACTGTCCCCGGCCCGCGGCTGCGGCCCGCTGTCACAACCGCACGCCCTTGGTTGCACGCGATTTGCACACCATTGTCACCTGTGCGACACGTCACGCACGGCCGGCACGGCCGGGGAGACGAGTATGGCTGTAGTGCTGACCTTCGACGACAAGCGCCGCAAGGCCCCCAGCATCGATGCGCTGGTCGCCCTCACGGCGGCCGATCTGGAGCGTGTCAACGCCATGATCGCGGCCCGCATGTCCTCGCCGGTGAGCCTGATCCCCAAGCTGGCCGATCACCTGGTGAGCGCCGGCGGCAAGCGGCTGCGGCCGCTGCTGACCATCGCGGCGGCCCAGCTCTGCGGCTACCAGGGCGAGCACCACGTCAAGCTCGCGGCCTGCGTCGAGTTCATCCATTCCGCCACGCTTCTGCACGACGACGTGGTCGACGGCAGCGACCTGCGCCGCGGCCGTCCGGCGGCCAACGCGATCTGGGGCAACAAGGCGAGCGTGCTGGTGGGCGACTTCCTGTTCACCCGCGCCTTCGAGCTGATGGTCGAGGTCGGCTCGCTGGAGGTGCTGGGCATCCTCAGCAACGCCTCCAGCGTGATCGCCGAGGGCGAGGTGCTGCAGCTGTCGACCGCCAACAACACCACGACCAGCGAGAACACCTACCTGGAGGTGATCAAGGCCAAGACCGCCAAGCTGTTCTCGGCCGCAGCCGAGGTGTCGCCGGTGATCGCCGAGCGCCCGACGGCGGAGCGCGCGGCCCTGGCCAGCTACGGCATGAATCTCGGCATCGCCTTCCAGCTGGTCGACGACGCGCTCGACTATGGCGGCACCGCCGCCAAGCTCGGCAAGGCGGTGGGCGACGATTTCCGCGAGGGCAAGATCACGCTGCCGGTGATCCTGGCCTTCCTGCGCGGCGATGCGACGGAACGGACCTTCTGGACGCGCGTCATGGAGGCGCTGGAGCAGAACGACGCCGACCTGCCGCACGCCATCGAGCTGCTGCAGCGCCACCATGCGCTGGCCGACACGCTGGAGCGCGCCCGCCACTACGGCGCCATGGCGCGCGACGCGCTGGGCCTGTTCGCCGACGGCCCGGTCAAGCGCGCCCTGCTCGAGACGGTCGACTTCGCGATCGAGCGCACGCACTAGCCGCGGAGCGCGGGCGTCTCGCCCGCATCGGCGTGAAAGCGCCGCCCGTCATGGCGTCGCCCTCCGCTCCCGCTTCGGGCGAATGCGGGCGGGACGCCCGAGTTCCGCGACGCCTTTCGCTTTGCGCGCCGCTGCGGTGGCGATAGCATCGCCCGTTCCTCCGCCGCTCGCGAGCACCCATGCCGATCGACCTGAAAGCCCATATCCGACCGATCCCGGATTTCCCCAAGCCCGGCATTCTGTTCTATGACATCACCACCCTGCTGCTGCATGCCGAGGCCTTGAAGGAAGCGGTCGACCGGCTGGCGACGGTGGTGCGTCCGTACAAGCCGGACCTGCTGGCCGGCATCGAGTCGCGCGGCTTCATCTTCGGCGCGCCGCTGGCATACGCGCTGGGTTGCGGCTTCTCCATCCTGCGCAAGAAGGGCAAGCTGCCCGGGCGCATCAGCGCGCATGAGTACGCGCTGGAATACGGCACCGACACGCTGGAGATCCATGACGACGCCGTGCAGCCGGGCCAGCGCGTGGTGCTGATCGACGACCTGCTGGCGACCGGCGGCACGCTGGCGGCCGGCGCCCGCCTGCTGCGCCAGGTCGGCGCCGTGGTGCCGGCCGCGGCCTGCGTCATCGAGCTCAGCTTCCTGTACGGCCGCAGCAAGCTCGACATTCCGGTCGAGACGCTGGTCACCTACGATTCCTGAGCCGCCTTGCCTCCCGGCGCTGCCCTGCCATCGTCACAATCCGCCCCTTGGCCCATCCGCGAGCGATGCACAAATGAGAGGTGCACGGATGGAGAGTGCCATGAGAGCATCCCCCCTCCTGGCGGCGCTGGCGGCGATCATCGTCGCGGGCGCTGCCGGCGACGCGGCGGCGCAGGCCGGGCGCGACGGGACGGAGATCCAGCGCCAGCAGCAATTGCAGCGCCAGCTCGATCAGCAGCGGCGCGAGATCTGGCAGCGCGATCAGGAACGGATGCGCGACGACGGCTGGCGCCAGCAGCAGGACTGGATGCAGCGGCGCAACCTGCAGCAGCAGCAGGACATGCAGCGCCGCCAGCAATGGCAGCCGCCGCCGCAGCCGCCGCGCCGCTGAGCGCCCGTCGCGGCGGCCTGCGGCGCGCGCCGCGCCGCAGGCACGCCACAACCGTCACTCTTCCATCTTGAACGACAGCTTCAGCTTGGTGCGGTAGGCGCGGATCTCGCCGGCCTCGATCTGGATGTCCTGCTCGACCACCTGCGCGATGCGCAGGTCACGCAGCGACGAGCTGGCCCGCTTGACGGCCGTGGCGGCCGCCTTCTCCCAGGAATCCGGGCTCGATCCCACGACCTCGACGATCTTGTACACGCTCTCGGGCATGGCTCTGTCCTCCTCGCTGCACCAACCCGGACCGACGATCGATCCGGATCCTCCAGGCGACGGGTCAGGCGCCGGCGTCGTAACGCAGCCCGAGCTTGAGCGTCACCTGATAGCTGGCGGCCTTGTTGTCACGGATGCTGCCCCGCAGCTCGATCACCTCGAACCACTCGAGGTTCCGCAACGACCTCGCGGCCGTGCCGATGGCATTGTTGATGGCTTCGGAGATAGAGACGTCGGACGTGCCGACGATCTCGGTCTTGACGTAGGTGTTCTGGCCGGTCATGGCTGCGCTCCACCGACGGTTCCGGGAGGCGCCGTGGCCTTGCGCGCACGGCGATGCGGTGAACAAACGCCAATCGCTGGTCAGTGTAGTCCGATGGCAGGGCGGCCGCTACTCGGCAACAACCCCGAATATGGCCAAGGCCCAGAGAACCGGCTGGCTCAGCCGCAGCATGACGAGCGCGAACACACGCCGCAGGTCGCCCAGGGGATTGCGGCGGAACCAATCCACCAGCGACAGCTCCGCCACCACGAAGGCAAGCACGACGATCACGCTCACGACCGACGGCAGATCGCTGACGCTCGCCAGGCCATCCGCCGCAAAGGCAACGATGGCCATCCGCCATGCCCACATGAGCGGACTTCCCGTCACGGGTACCCCATTTTTTGTCGGTGCCCCAATCATATGCTTTTGAAATCTTCGCTGGAAGGTCAGGATACACGCAACCCTACCCAACGGCAACGCCGTGCTGGCCTGCCAGCAAAGGACGCGAAGCGCGCCTTCCTCAGGTCGCGACCGGCCGCCCGCCGGCGCGATATGATCGCCGGCTGCGGCAGCAATCATGGGCTCACCGCGAGCCTGCCCGCGCAAAGGAGAGCATCATGAGCCAGGCACTGATCGTCTGGGGAGGCTGGGATGGCCACGAGCCCGAGCGGTGCGCGCACATCGTTGCCGGCCTGCTCGAGACCAACGGGTTCAAGGTCACCATCGCGAACACGACCGCGGCTCTCGCCGACCCGTCGATCACCGGTCTCAGCCTCATCGTGCCAATCGTCACAATGTCGAGGATCGCGCCGGACGAGGTCGACAACCTTTCGCGCGCGGTGCGTGGCGGCACCGGGCTGGCCGGGTTTCATGGCGGCATGGGCGATGCCTTTCGCGAGGCCACCGAGTATCAGTTCATCTGCGGCGGGCAATTTGTGGCGCACCCCGGCAACATCATCGACTACCGTGTGAACATCAGGCGCCGCAGCGATCCGGTCATGGAGGGCATCGACGATTTCGACTATCGCTCGGAGCAGTACTACATGCACGTCGATCCCTCCAACGAGGTGCTGGCGACCACCACGTTCTCGGGCGCGCACGCACCCTGGATCGAGGGTGTGGTCATGCCGGTGGTATGGAAACGCCGCCACGGCCAGGGCCGCGTCTTCTACAGCTCGCTGGGTCACGCGGCGCGCGAGTTCGACGTGCCGCAGATGCGCACGATCTTCCACCGCGGCATGCTGTGGGCGGCGCGGTGATCTTCGTCGTGCCCCAGCTCGCGGCGCCGGTCAGCCCCAGGCAAAAGAAAAGCCGGCCCGCAGGACCGGCTAACCCATTGAAAAGATTGGTCGGAGTGAGAGGATTCGAACCTCCGGCCCCTAGCTCCCGAAGCTAGTGCTCTACCAGGCTGAGCTACACTCCGTCCGCCCTGCGGCCTCTGGTCGGCCGCAAGAGGCGCGGTTTATAGCGTCGCGCCCGGCAGCCTGCAAGATGCGTTCGGTCGTTGCCGTGCAGATCCTACACTCCTTTGGCCCCGACCCGGGTGAACTTGGCATTGCCGTCCGGCAGCACGGCGAAGGCGGCCGTCGACTGGGCGATGGGCGCCGGGTCGGCATCGGTGAAGAACGTCACCTCGCCGAACACCGTGCTGCGGCCCAGCTTGAGCGCCCGGGCCTGGCCGATCACGTCGCAGTCGACGGCGGCGCGCATGAAGTTCGTGGTCAGCGAGATCGTCGCCATCGAGGGCAGACGGCCCAGCGCCTCGGCGAAGGTGAAGACCAGCATGGTGTCGGCCATCGCCATCAGCGCCTGGCCCAGCACGACGCCGCCGGCGCGCTGGATATGCGGCGCCCGCGGCAGGCGGGCGCGCAGGCCCTGCGCCGAGATCGCCTCGATCCGCAGGCCCAGCTCGGCGACCCAGGACGGGAAGTGCCCGCCCGGCTCCAGCATTTCCTGCGCCTGCTCGACCGTCATGAACGCCATCACACCCTCTGTCCGTTCTTCCGCTAGGATGCGCCGCACCGTACACGATCCGGGGAACCTGTCATGAGCACCGTCGCCGCCCATTTCGCCACCGACTACCAGGACGCGCGCCAGAAGTTCTGCGCCGCGGCCGCCGCGAGCGGCGGACAGTTCCGCTCGTATCGCAACCCGACCCTGGGGCCCGATGGCGGCCGGCTGTTCATGGACACCGTGCGCCTGGGCGACGACGATGCGCCCAACATGCTGGTGCTGATGGCGGCGACGCACGGCGTCGAGGGCTTCTGCGGCTCGGGCGCGATGGTGAACTGGCTGCGCAGCGGCGGCCCCGCCCGGCTGCCCAAGGGCACCGGGGCGCTGCTGATCCACGGCGTCAATCCGCACGGCTTCGCCTGGATCCGCCGCGTCAACGAGGACAATGTCGACCTCAACCGCAACTTCGTCGACCACGCCAAGCCCTACCCCAGGAACGACGGCTACCGCGAGATCGCCGATGCGCTGAACCCGCCGACATGGGACGCGGCGGCGCTGGCGACGGCGCAGCAGACGCTGGACTCCTACGCCCAGAAGAACGGCGCCTTCGGCCTGCAGAGCGCCGTCACCGGCGGGCAGTACAGCCACATGGACGGCATCTTCTTCGGCGGCCACAAGCCGACCTGGTCGAACCGCACCATCCGTGCCGTCATCCGCACCGAGCTGGCGCAGGCACGCCGCATCGGCTGCATCGACTTCCACACCGGGCTGGGGCCGTTCGGCCACGGCGAGATCATCGGCATCGGCGATCCCGGCCAGCCCGCCTTCGCACGCCAGAAGGCCTGGTACGGCGACGAGCTGACGTCGCCCGAGAGCGGCACGTCGGCCTCGGCGGTGGTGGTGGGCGTGGTGCTCGACGCCTTCCCGCAGGAGGCGCCGGACGCCGAGTTCACCGGCATCGCCCTGGAATACGGCACCTACCCCGTGCCCGAGGTGCTGGACGCGGTGCGGCGCGACAACTGGCTGCACCACCGCGGCGATCTCGCTTCGGCGCAGGGCAAGGAGATGAAGGCCTACATGCAGGAGCGCTTCTACCCCGCCGGCGCCAAATGGGCCGAGCTGGTGTGGGCCCGCGCCGACGACGTCATCGGCAAGGCGGTGAAGGGACTGAACGCGTAAGCCTTCCTTCGGACCGCTTGCGTCCACGCCCGCATCGGCGCGCCGGCGCCGACGCCTTTCGCTTTCCGCTTCGCTCCAAGCGAACGCGGGCGTGGACGCAAGCGGTCCGAACGGTTGCCAGAAAAACTAACAACGGAGTCAATGAAATCTAGTTTGCCGGTGGCGGACATTGCTCGCATGTTCGCCAGCCAAGGGACTGATCCACCCCGACGGATCTGCGGAGATTTGAACGAGCAGCTTGCGCCGCATCACCAAACGCTAAAGCGCCACGACCAGCGTCGTGGGCTCACCTGACAGACCGGAGACCTGCGATGCCCTTCCCGACCCCGACGCTCGATCGACCGTCCCGCCGTCCCCGCTGCTGTTGCTGTTGTCGCGCCTGACGCCGCCCGTCACGCGCTGACGCACCGAGCCTTCCCGACAGCATCGCCTCTGCGGCTGGCGCCTCGCGCCATGCCGGACGCCGGAGACTTGCCATGAGCGACGCCTACATCATCGAGATCGACGACATTGCTGCCGGCATCGTGCAGCGCGAACGCGGCGGCTTCCGCTTCCGGGCCGCCGATCCCCGCTTCTACCGCCTCGAGAACCGGCTCTACGCCACGCCCTGGCGGGCGCAGCGCGCCGCCGAAGACATCGTGCACAGCCTCAGCGCGCGACGCCGCAAGCATGCCGCCGCGCCCGCCACCGGGGCCCACGGCGCGCCGCCGGCGGCGCCAGGCTGGGGCCTCGCGCCGCAGCGGCGGCCGCCATCGGCCCATCTCGACATGCCGCGCTGAGCCGCGCGCCCCGCCATCCATCCAGATGTTCAACGGGAGACCATCCATGTCCACCCAGTCGCAGCACCCCGAGACGCTTGCCCTGCATGCCGGCTATCGGGCCGATCCGGCCACCGGCGCGGTCGCGGTGCCGATCTACCAGACGACGTCGTACCAGTTCGCCGACACCGAGCGCGCCGCCAACCTGTTCGCGCTCAAGGAGCTGGGCAACATCTACACGCGGATCATGAATCCGACCACCGACGTCCTGGAGAAGCGCATCGCGGCGCTGGACGGCGGCGCCGGCGCGCTGGCCGTGGCCTCGGGCCAGGCGGCCTCGGCGCTGGCGGTGCAGAACCTGGCGCAGGCCGACGACAACATCGTGAGCGCCACCGACCTGTACGGCGGCACCTGGAACCTGTTCGCCAACACGCTGCGCCAGCAGGGCATCGAGGTGCGCTTCGTCGATCCGGCCGACCCGGAGAACTTCCGGCGCGCCACCGACGCGCGCACGCGCGCCTATTACGGCGAGACGCTGCCGAACCCCAAGCTGGCCGTCTTCCCGATCCGCGAGGTCGCCGATATCGGCCGCCCGCTGGGCATCCCGCTGATCATCGACAACACGGCGGCACCCCTGCTGGCGCGGCCGTTCGACCATGGCGCCGCCGTCATCGTCTACTCGACGACCAAGTATATCGGCGGCCACGGCACCTCGATCGGCGGCCTGATCGTCGACGGCGGCAGCTTCGACTGGTCGCTGGCGCCCGAACGCCAGCCGGCGCTCAACACGCCCGATCCCAGCTATCACGGCGCGGTCTGGGTCGAGGCCGTCAAGCCGCTGGGGCCGGTGGCCTACATCATCAAGGCCCGCGTCACGCTGCTGCGCGACCTCGGTCCGGCGCTGAGCCCGTTCAACGCCTTCCAGGCCATCCAGGGGCTGGAGACCCTGCCGCTGCGCATCCGCGAGCACAGCCGCAACGCCCAGGCCGTGGCCGCGTACCTGGCGACGCACCGCGACGTGAGCCGCGTGATCTATCCCGGCCGCCAGGACGGCGAGGCGCGGCGCCGGGCCGACGCGTACCTCAAGGGTGGCTATGGCGGCCTGGTCGGCTTCGAGCTGCGGAACGGACACGATGCCGGCCGGCGCTTCATCGACGCGCTGCGGCTGTTCTACCACGTCGCCAATATCGGCGATGCGCGCAGCCTGGCGATCCACCCGGCGAGCACCACGCATTCGCAGCTGTCGGCCGCCGACCAGGCCGCGACAGGCGTCTCGGACGGCTATGTCCGCCTGTCGGTGGGCATCGAGCATATCGACGACATCATCGCCGACCTCGCCCAGGCGCTCGACGCCGCCGGCAAGGCGCGCCTGGCGGCCTGAGGCCTCGCACATGCCCGCGGCAGACGGCGGTCCTGCCGCGGCCGCATCCGCATGCCAGTCCGTCCGACCTGCCCGACCGGACCACTGGCCTGCGGCAGCGGCCCTGGTCCCGCCGCTTCCCTCCCGGCGCGGGACCAGGGCCCTTCTTCACCGCCGCCGTCCATGAGCAGCTTGCAGTGGCCGCCGCGGCCCGCTATGTGCGCATGTCGGCCGTTGTCACTGTTTGTCGACGACCTTTGTTGAGCTCGATCCGGCATACCGAGATGGACCGACGGCGCCGCCACCGGCGCTGCCAGGCCTCGTCATCAGAACGGTCCCATGCTGGAGCTTGTCGAACTCACCAAGATCTATCCCGGCGCCAAGGATCCCGTGGTGGCGCTCGACAAGGTCAGCCTGACCGTCGGGCGCGGCGAGATCTTCGGCGTCATCGGCCGCAGCGGCGCCGGCAAGAGCACGCTGATCCGCTGCATCAACCTGCTGGAGCGGCCGACCAGCGGCACCGTGAGCGTCGACGGGCATGACCTGTCGTCCCTGGGCGACCAGGCGCTGAACCGGGCGCGGCGCGAGATCGGCATGGTGTTCCAGCATTTCAACCTGCTGTCCTCGCGCACGGCCTTCGACAACGTCGCCCTGCCCCTGGAGATCGCCGGCACCCGCCCGGCCGAGATCCGCCCGCGCGTCGCCGAGCTGCTGGAGCTGGTGGGCCTGAGCGGCGAGGCGGGCCGCTACCCGGCCCAGCTCAGCGGCGGCCAGAAGCAGCGCGTCGGCATCGCCCGGGCGCTGGCCAACCGGCCCAAGGTGCTGCTGTGCGACGAGGCGACGTCGGCGCTGGACCCGGAGACCACGATCCAGATCCTGGACCTGGTGGCCGATATCAACCGGCGGCTGGGCGTGACCGTCGTGCTGATCACGCACGAGATGAGCGTGGTGCGCCGCATCGCCGATCGCGTCGCCGTGCTCGAGGCCGGCCGGGTGCTGGAAAGCGGCCCGGTCTACGACATCTTCACGCGGCCGGCGTTCGAGACCACGCGACGCTTCGTGGCCGAGACCGTGGGCTACGAGGTGCCGGCGGCGCTGCTGGCGATGGTGGCCGAGAACCCCGGCATCGGCGCCGCCACCCTGATGCGCGTCAGCCTCGTGGGCGTGCCCCCGGGCGAGCCGCTGATGTCCCGCCTGGTGCGCAACTTCGCGATCGATGTGCGGATCGTCGCCGGCCGCATCGACGCCATCCAGGGCCGCCCGTTCGGCAGCCTGGTCGTGCTGACCACCGGCACGCCCCATGATATCGCCGCGGCGCTCGACTACATGCGCCAGCGCAACGTCCAGATCGAGGTCCTCGGCCATGTCGCCGCAAATGATCGAGCTGCTTCTTGAGGCCCTGCTCGAGACGCTTGTCATGGTCGCCGCTGCCGGCAGCGTCGCCATCATCGCCGGCCTGCCGCTGGGCGTGCTGCTGCTGATCACTGGCAAGGGGCACATCCTGGAGAACCGGCCGGTCAACGTCATCGCCGGCGTGGTGGTCAACGCGGTGCGCTCGACGCCGTTCATCATCCTGCTGGTCGCCATCGTGCCGCTGACGCGCCTGATCGCGGGCACGGCGATCGGCACGAAAGCCGCCATCGTGCCACTGGCGATCGCCGCCACGCCTTTCGTGGCGCGCCTGTTCGAGACGGCGATGCGCGAGGTCGATTCCGGCCTGATCCACGCCGCGCAGGCGATGGGCGCATCGCGGCTACAGATCGTGATGAAGGTTCTGATCCCCGAGGCACGGCCGGGGCTGCTGGCGGCAGCCACCGTGATGCTGATCGGCCTCGTCGGCTACTCGGCGATGGCGGGCGCCATCGGCGGCGGCGGGCTGGGCGACCTCGGCGTGCGCTACGGCTACCAGCGCTTCTTGCCCGAGGTCATGGCCGCTGTAGTTGTTGTCCTCATTGTGCTAGTACAGGGCGTGCAATCCCTGGGAGACTTCCTAGTACGGCGGTTCAGCCGCCGCTAACCATTACTTGCAAACAACAAGGAAAATACGCCCATGTCGATCCCCCTCTCCCGCCGCCACATCGCCCGCCTGACCTTGGGCCTGGCCGCAGCGGCCGCGCTGCCCGCGACGCTGCGGGCGCAGACGGCGCTCAAGCCGATCAAGGTGGGAGTCCTGGCCGGACCGCAGACCCCGGTCATGGAGATCGTGAAGGCGAACGCGGCCCGCGAGGGCCTGCAGATCCAGATCGTGGAGTTCACCGACATCGTCCAGCCCAACGAGGCGCTGGCCGCCGGCGACATCGACGCCAACAGCTTCCAGCACATCCCCCTGCTGGAGCAGCAGAGCAAGGACCGCGGCTACAAGTTCACCGTGGTGGGCCACACCCTGCTGGCGCCGGTCGGCGTCTACTCGAAGAAGATCAAGTCCCTGGCCGACCTGCCGCCGGGCGGCAAGATCGCCATTCCCAGCGATCCCAGCAGCGCCGGCCGCTCCCTGCAGCTGCTGCAGAAGGAAGGGGTCCTGAAGCTGAAGCCCGGCGCCGGGATGCTCGCCAGCCCGATGACCGACATCGCCGAGAACCCGCGCAAGGTGCGCATCGTCGAGCTGCCCGCGCCGCAGCTGCCGCGCGCGCTCGACGACGTCGACGCGGCGATCATCAGCACAATCTTCGCCGTCCCGGCCGGCCTGCAGCCGGGCCGCGACAGCATCGCCCTGGAGGGCACGGATTCGCCCTACGTCAACGTGATCGTGGTGCGCACGGCGGACAAGGACCGGCCGGAGTTCGCCAAGCTGGTGGCCGCCTACCGCTCGCCCGAGGTGAAGAAGTACCTGCTCGACACCTTCAAGGGCGCCGTGCTGCCGTCCTGGTAGGCGCCCGCGACGCGGCTGTTCATCGCCTCAAGAGAGAGATCGCGCCCCGAAGCTCATGACATGCGCGACGCTCCCCCGCAACCCGCAGCAGCGGATAGGGCGCGCCGGTGACCGGTGTGTTTCAGGCCAGTGACGGTTCGATGATCGGCCGGCAATGCCTGTGGGCGATGGTTGCGTGTCTCTCAAATGAGAGACATACTCAAGCAACAGCCCTAGGGAGCTCCAATGGCTCAGACCTCAATGCTCCACGTCCGCGTGGATGAGAAGCTGAAAGCCGATGCAGCGGAAAAGCTCGCCAATGTCGGCCTGACCGTCTCGGATGCCGTGCGTATCCTGCTGACTCGCGTCGCCAGGGAAGGTGGCTTGCCGGCTGGCCTTACGACCGACCCGCAAGCATATGATGCATGGTTCCGGGTGAAGGTGCGGGAGGCGCTGGACGACAAACGGCCGGCGACCGCGCATCAGCAGGTCATGGACGAAGCGCAGGCGTTGATCGACAAGAAGCGCCGTGCGCGCGCTTGAGTGGCGCGAGACGGCCCGTGCCGATCTGCTGGCCATTGTCGACTATATCTCCGACGACAATCCGGACGCTGCCCAGCGGCTGAAGGACGACATAGAGGCCAAGGCAGCGATGCTGCCTGCGCATCCGAAACTGTATCGTGCCGGGCGCGCGGGAGATGATCGTCCGGTCGAACTATGTCGTGATCTACACCGAGAATGCGCGTGCTGTGACGATTCTTCGCGTGCTTCACGCCGCACAGCAATGGCCGCCAGAAAGCCGCTGATCGCCTCAGCCTCGCTGCCGCCGCGCGGCGAGTGCCTCGCGGTGGGCGATGACGCTGGTGCTGGCCACGATGATGGCAGCGCCGGCGAAGGTCGCGAGATCGGCGCTGCGGCCGAACAGGAAGAAGTCGAACAGCCCCGCCCAGACGATGCCCAGGAAGACCGTCGGCTGCACGGCGGAGATGTCGGCCAGGCGATAGGCGCTGGTCATCAGCAGATAGCCCATCTGCCCGAACACGGCCGCCAGCAGCAGCCAGCCGAGCTGCGTCCATGTCGGCAGGTGCCAGTCGAGGATCGCGAACGGCAGGAAGCACAGGGTCGCCAGCACGCTTTGCCAGAACACGATCACTTGCGGGCTGTCGCGCGCGGTGAGCTTCTTGGCCACCAGATTGGAGGCGGCCACCACCGGCACCGAGGCCAGCATCATCACCGTGCCCCAATTCAACGCGACGAAGCCGGGCCGCACGATGATCAGCACCCCGACGAAACCGACAATGACGGCCAGCCAGCGCCGCGGCCCCACGGTCTCGCCGAGGAACAAGGCGGCGCCGGCGGCCACGAAGATCGGGCCGCTGAAGCCCAGTGCCGCTGCCTCGGCCAGCGGGATCAGCGCCACCGCCAGGTACCAGAGCACGTAGCCCGTGGTGTGGAAGACGGCGCGCAGGCCGTGCAGATGGATCTGGCTGGTGCGCACCGCCTTCAATCCAGCACCCGCCAGAAGGAAGGGCGCGATCAGCAGCAGGCCCATGGTCCAGCGCCCCCAGGCGACGAACAGCGGCGGCATGTCGGCGACCAGCAGCTTCACCGTCGCATTGAGGCACTGGAAGAAGACGCCGGCCGTCACCGCCAGCAGCAGGCCGCGCGCCATCGGCGAGGGCATCAGCCGCACGAGCATGCCGGGCTCGACACTCTTGGGGTCCTTACGCGCCGATACCGACATCACGCCTCACGTGCAGCTGCCTGTCCATTCTAGCGCCGCGTCCCCGGGCCACCAGCGGGAGGCCCACGACGCTGCCATGTGCCATGCCCGCCGGGTGCGCGCCGCCCACCGGAATTGCCCGCCTCGCACCGCCGGCTTTCGCCGCATCGGCCTGTGGAGAAGCCCGCCGCCGCGGCTGCACGCATGGTGATCCCGGGACGGCTTTTCAATAAAGTGCGCGGCTCATCTCAGTCGACGAGCAGCGTATGAACGACACGGATCAGCTCACCAAGGCACGTCAAGGCATGGCTTCGGTCATTGCATCGGAAATCGGCGCAAGGCCGCAGCAGGTGGCGGCCGCCATAACGCTGCTCGACGAAGGGGCCACGGTTCCGTTCGTGGCGCGCTACCGCAAGGAAGTGACCGGCGGCCTCGACGACACGCAATTGCGCAACCTGGCGGAGCGGCTCGCCTACCTGCGCGAGCTCGATGCGCGGCGCGAGGCGATCCTGTCGTCGATCCGCGAGCAGGGCAAGCTCACGGACGAGCTGGAAGCCAAGATCGCAGACGCCGCGACCAAGGCGGAGCTGGAAGACATCTATCTGCCCTACAAGACGAAGCGGCGGACAAAGGCCGAGATCGCGCGCGAGCGCGGGTTGGGGCCGCTGGCCGAAGCCATCCTCGCCGACAGGGCCGCGACGCCGGCGGAGCTGGCCGCAGCCTATGTCAGCGACGATGTGCCCGACACAAAGGCGGCGCTCGAAGGCGCGCGCGACATCCTGGCGGAACAGTTCGCCGAGAACGCCGATCTCGTCGGCCATCTGCGCGCCTACATGAAGGAGCGCGCCTTCCTGCGCTCGCGCGTCGTCGAGGGCAAGCAGGAAGCCGGCGCGAAGTTCTCCGACTACTACGATCATGCCGAGCGCTGGTCCGGCGTGCCGAGCCACCGGGCGCTGGCCATGCTGCGCGGCCGCAACGAGGGCGTTCTGATGCTCGACATCGAGGTCGATGCCGATGATGCCGCGCCGGTGAAGCCCGTGGAACGCATGATCGCCCAGGCCTACGCCATCGCAAGCCAGCAGCCGGGCGATCGCTGGCTGATGGGCGTGGTCGGCTGGACGTGGCGCATCAAGCTCTCCCTGCATCTTTCCATCGACCTGATGGGTGCCCTGCGTGAGCGAGCGGAAGAAGAGGCCATCCAGGTCTTCGCAAGGAACCTGAAGGATCTGCTTCTGGCCGCGCCCGCCGGCTCGCGTGCCACGATGGGGCTCGACCCCGGCATCAGGACCGGCGTGAAGGTCGCCGTGGTCGACGGCACCGGCAAGCTCCTGGCGACGACCACCGTCTACCCTTTCCCGCCGAAGAACGACGTGCGTGGCACGCAGGCCGAACTCGCCAGCCTTGTCCGCCGGCACAATGTCGAGCTCGTCGCCATCGGCAATGGCACCGGCAGCCGCGAAACCGAGAAGCTGGTGGCGGAGATGCTGGCCGACATGCCGGCGCCCAAGCCGCTCAAGGTGATCGTGAGCGAGGCCGGCGCCTCGGTCTACTCGGCGTCGAAGACCGCCGCCGCCGAGTTCCCGGAGCTTGACGTGTCGCTGCGCGGGGCGGTGTCGATCGGGCGCCGGCTGCAGGATCCGCTGGCCGAGCTCGTCAAGATCGAGCCGAAATCGATCGGGGTCGGACAGTACCAGCACGACGTCGATCAGTATCGCCTGGCGCGTTCGCTCGACGCCGTGGTGGAAGACGCCGTGAACGCCGTCGGCGTCGACCTCAACACGGCCTCGGCCTCGCTGCTGGCGCGCGTCTCAGGTCTCGGCGCCTCGCTGGCCGAGGCCATCGTGAAGCATCGCGACGCCAACGGACCGTTCTCCAGCCGGCAGGACCTGCTCAAGGTCACGCGGCTGGGGCCGCGCACCTTCGAGCAATGCGCCGGCTTTCTGCGCATCCCCAACGGGGCCGAGCCGCTGGATGCATCCTCTGTCCATCCCGAAGCCTATGGCGTCGCCAAGAAGATCGTTGCCGCCTGCGGGCGCGACGTGCGGGCGCTGCTGGGCGACAGCGCGGCGCTCAAGGCGCTCGACCCGCGCGTCTTCGTTGACGAGCGCTTCGGCCTGCCGACGGTGCGCGACATCATCGCGGAGCTGGACAAGCCGGGCCGGGACCCGCGGCCCAGCTTCAAGACGGCGACCTTCGCCGACGGCGTCGACGACATCAAGGACCTGAAGCCGGGCATGCTGCTGGAAGGCACCGTCACGAACGTGGCGGCCTTCGGCGCGTTCGTCGATATCGGCGTGCACCAGGACGGCCTCGTGCATGTCTCGCAGCTGGCCGACCGGTTCGTGAAGGATGCGCACGAGGTGGTGAAGGCGGGCGACGTCGTGAAGGTGCGCGTCGTCGATGTCGATATCCCGCGCAAGCGCATTGCGCTGTCGATGCGGCGGGATGCCAGCCACGGCGCCGCCAAGCCGGAGCAACGCGACGACAGGAGAAGGCAGAACGCGCCGCGGCAGGCGCATGCCCGATCGGACAAGCCGCCGTCACAAGGCGCGCTCGGCGCCGCGCTGGCCGAGGCGCTGAGGAAGCGTTAGCCCGAAGTTACCCCTGACAGAGTCAGGTAAGTATTTGGCTTTGTTGAAAAAAGCGGCGATTTTGCGTCCAGTATGTAGGCATGTAAATGGTGTTTTTGAGTAGCAATTATGGATATATTGTGC
>NZ_VDUZ01000038.1 GCF_008039615.1 Vineibacter terrae
CGGCGCTCCAGCGCCGCTCATGTGTCCGGCGCTACGCGCCGGATGCGGCGCTGGAGCGCCGCGGCCCGGCCAAGTCCCCATAACGGCTGTTTGAGCACCACTGGAGGGTCGTCATGAGGGCACCGGTCAGCCTCCAGGGAATCCTGCAGCGCATGGCGGCGGCGCGCGGCGTGCTGGTCCGGGGCGGCATCCTGGCGGTGGCGGTCGCGATCGTCGTCGTCTTTGCAAGCGAATGGGTGGGCTGGACGAGCAGCCGGACGCAGCAGACGACCGACAATGCCTATGTGCGCGGCGACATCACGCCGCTCAGCGCCAAGGTCGAGGGCATCGTGCGCGCCGTGCCGGTCAACGACTTCCAGGTCGTCAAGGCGGGCGAGCTGCTGGTCGAGATCGTCGACGACGACTACCGCGCGCGCCTGGCGCAGGCCGAGGCGGATGTGCTGGCGGCCGAGGCCAGCATCGACAACATCAAGGCGCGCAAGGCCATGCAGAAGCGTCAGCTCGACGAGGCCGAGGAGCAGATCAACGCGATCAAGGCCGATGTCGAGCGCAGCCGGCTGGAGGCCGAGCGCCAGCGCGAGCTGGTGAAATCGACCTATGGCACGGCCCAGCGGCTGGAGGTCGCCGTCGCCGAGGAGAAGCGGTTCCGCGCCCAGCTGGCGCGCAGCGAGGCCGATCTGGAGGCGCGGCGCACGCAGCTCGCCGTGCTCGATACCGAGGAAAGCGAGCTGCGCGCGGCGCTCAAGTCCAAGCAGGCCATGCTCGACCTGGCGCGCATCAATCTGGGCTACACCAAGGTGGCGGCGCCGATCGACGGCATGGTGGGCGAGCGCAACGTGCGCACCGGCCAATATGTGCGGCCCGGCACGCAGCTGATCACCGTGGTGCCGCTGCAGACGGTCTGGGTGGTCGCCAACTACAAGGAAACCCAGCTCACCCGGGTCGAGCCGGGACAGCGCGTCGATATCGCCGTCGACACCTTCCCCGGCGTGACGATCAGCGGGCATGTCGACAGCCTGGCCCCGGCCAGCGGCGCCCAGTTCAGCCTGCTGCCGCCGGACAACGCCACCGGCAACTTCACCAAGGTGGTGCAGCGCATTCCGGTGAAGATCGTGCTCGATGCCGACCATGCCCTCAAAGGCCGCCTGCGGCCGGGGATGTCGGTGGTCACCACCATCCATGCGGATGCGCCGGTGCGCCGATGAGCGACGTCGCGGTTCCTGCGGGCGGCATGCCGCCGGCGCCCGAGACGATCACGGCCCGGGCCGCGGTGGGCGTCCTCAGCGTGATGCTCGGCGCGGCGATGTCGACCCTCAGCACGCGCCTCGCCAGCTTCGGGCTGGCGGATATCCAGGGCGCGATCGGCGCCGGCTTCGACGAAGGGTCCTGGATCACGACAGCCTACACCGTCGGCGACATCGCCATCATACCGTTCGCGTCGTGGATCGGGCTGTCGTTCTCGGTGCGCCGCCTGGTGGTGATCAGCGCCGGCTGCTTCGTCATCTTCTCGCTGCTCTGCCCGCTGGCGCCGGACCTGCCGAGCCTGCTGGCGCTGCAATTCGCGCGCGGGCTGAGCGCCGGCACGCTGATCCCGGTGACGCTGTTCATCATGATCCGCTGGCTGCCGCTGCGCTGGCGGCTGTACGGGTTCGGGCTCTACAGCCTCAGCTCGACGTTCACGTCGAACATCTCGGCGACGTTCGAAGGCTGGATCACCGAAGCACTGTCATGGCGCTTCATCTTCTGGATGGCCGCGGCGGTCGGCGCCATGGTGGTGGCAGGCACCGCATGGGGGTTGCCGCGGGAGCCCTCCAACCGGGAGGTCCTTCGCAACGGCGACTGGTTCGGCATGGCCACCTGCGCGCTGGGCCTGGGCTTCCTGTCGGCGGCCCTGGACCAGGGCAATCGTCTCGATTGGCTGGGCTCGGGATTGATCAACGGCCTGCTGCTGGCCGGCGCGGGCCTGATGGTGGTTTTCGTCGTCCACGAGCTGCGGCATCCGGCGCCTCTGATCGACCTGCGCCTGCTGCGGCATATCAACCTCGCGCTGGGCATGGTGACCATGCTCGCGTTCCGCATCGCCTTGCTGGCCTCAGCCTACGTGCTGCCGCAGTACCTCACGCGCATCCAGGGCTATCGGCCGCAGGATGTCGGCGAGGTGCTGTTCTGGGTGGCGTTGCCGCAGCTGCTGCTGCCGTTCGTGATCCCCACGATCCTGCGCTTCGTCGATGTGCGGCTGCTGCTGGCGCTGGGCTTCGGCCTGCTGACCGCAAGCTGCTTCATGAGCGTGGAGATCACCCATGACTGGGCCGGGCCCGAGTTCCTGCCGGCGGAGTTCATCCAGGCCGTGGCGCAGCCCATCATCGTCGTCTCGGTGATCACGCTGGGCTTCTCCGTCGTGAAGTCACCGGCCGACGGCCTGAGCCTGGCGCGCCTCGTCAACCTCGTGCGCAGCTTCGGCGGCACGGTCGGCATCGCCGTCGTGGGCACGCTGATCACCGTGCGCGAGCATGTCCACGCCAACCTGATCAACCTCAACGTCGACATCGGCGACTGGATGACCGACCAGCGCACGGCGGCGCTGAGCAACGCCGTCGCCGGCCGCAGCGTCGGCGACGAGCAGGCGACGTTGCGTGGCTATGCATTGCTCGCGCGCGTCATCCAGCGCGAGGCCTTCGTCCTGGCCTACGCCGATGCCTTCGCCGTGATCGGGGCCGTGCTCCTGGTCGTGCTGCTGCTCTACGTGCTCGCCCGTCCGGTCGACGTGTCGGTCCATATCCCGAAGCGGGCGTGAGCGGGCCTGCTGTCATCCCGAGCGCAGCGAGGATCTTCCGCAGATGGCGCACGGTGCGTCCCTCGCGGGAGATCCCTCGCTGCGCTCGGGATGACGGCAGGCCTGGGATGACAAAGAAGATATGCGAATGCCCTGGCGCTCACTTTGAGAGATTCCGCATAGCCTCCGGCGCATCGACCTCGGTCATCCGGCCGCCCTGGATCAGAAGGAAGCGCGTGCCCAGCGTCTTCATGAACCGGCGGTCGTGGGACACCAGCACACAGGTCGCCGCGTGCGCCAGGATCTCGGCCTCGAGCTTCTCCTGCCCGGCGATGTCGACATGGTTGGTGGGTTCGTCCATCAGGTAGACATTCGGCTCGAGCAGGCGCAGCGCCAGCAGGCCCAGGCGCGCCTTCTGGCCCGGCGATAGCTGCGCAATGGGCTGAAGCTGCCGCTCCACCGCGAAGCCGGCGCCGGCCAGCAGGCTGCGGCTGCGCTGGTCGCCAAGGCGGAAGCTGTCGCCGATGAAGGCCAGCGGCGTTGCGCCGCCGGGCAGGTGCGACATGAGCTGGTCGATATAGCCGGGTACGACCGATGGGCTGATCGTGACCCCCGGCACGCTGTCATGCTCGATCATCGCCCGGCGCAGCAGCGCGATGAAGCGCGATTTGCCGACGCCATTGCGCCCCAGCACGATGAGACGATCCTGCTGCAGGATCGCGAGCTTGCCGGTGCGGAAGAGGGCGCGGCCATCCGGCGCTTCCACCGTGACATCGTCGAGCCTGACCAGCACGCGCGCATGCGTGCCGCGGTTGGCCAGCCGGATATCGCCCGGCTTCTCGACGGGTGCCCGCCGCAATGTCTGCTCGAGGTCGTCGGCGCGCTGTGCCATCTGCTTGGCCTTCTTCTGGGACGCATCGCTGCCGCTGTTGATGCCGATGTTGCGCAGGGCGTGGGCGCTCTGGCGCAGGCGGTCCGCCTCGCGGCTGTCCTTGGCGAATTTCGCCTCCTGTGCGGCGTCCGCCTCGGCCAGCAGGCGGCGGGCACGCGAGTAGGGATGGGCGTAGTAATGCGATATCCCCTCGCGCAGAAAGAGCGTGTGCGTCGTGCAGGTATCCAGGAACTGCCGGTCGTGGCTGGTGATCACCATGGGGATCCGGCGCGCCGGACTCGTGACCCACGCCTCCAGCAGGCCGATCTTGGCCAGGTCGAGATGGTTCGTCGGCTCGTCGAGCAGCAGCGCGTCGGGGTCAGTGACCCAGGCGCGCGCGATCAGCGCCAGCCGCTGCCAGCCGCCGCTGAGCGCCTGCAGGGGGCGCCCGCGCAGGTCGGCGGGCGTCTCCAGCTCGTCGAGCACGAGGTCGACCCGCCAGCTTTCGCTGTCGCGATCGGCCGGCGGCAAGGCCCGGCGCACGCAGTCGGCCAGGGACAGGCCCAGCAGGTTGGAGGGGACCTCCTGCTCGACGAGCCCGACCCGCAGGCCGCGCGAGCGCACGACCTCGCCGCTCGTGGGCTCGGCCAGGCCGGCCAGGCATCGCAGCAGGGTGGTCTTGCCGGTGCCGTTGCCGCCGACGAGGCCCAGGCGATCGGCATCACCGATCATCAGGTTGAGGTTCTGGAATAGGGGGGCAGGCGCAAGCACGCTCACGCTGCGCAGGCTGAACGAGCCCATGTTCGACTCACTGGTTGTCATGCCAACGGAAAGGCGCGCCCGCGGGCGAATGCCTCAAGATGCCGTTCGGGACAGACCAGACGGAGCGGAACGCTGTGGTGTCAGTTCCGTGCGATGGCCGGCCCCACGACGTGCTGTCGCGGGGCGTGGCAGGGGCCGCGCGGGTGGTGCTGATTGTATGCGCTCACGCAGCCCTCCCTGCCGGATGGAATCCGCTCGAGTGGTTACGGGATGTCGGTGCGGTTTGCAAGAGCACCCGTAGCCGCCCGGGACGGCGGTGTTCCGAATCCGGCACAGCCCGTGCGATCCAGGCTAGCGGGTATGTTGTCCGCGTGGTTGTGTGCGCTGCCCGCTACCGACGACATTGGCGGGCCGTCCATGCTGGGCCCGAGGAGGATTCTGTTGAGCTACGACGCCCCATTCGCCGGGTTGAAGGTGGTCGACCTGAGCCAGGGAATCGCCGGTCCCTATTGCGGCATGATGCTGGCGCAGCACGGCGCCAATGTGATCAAGGTCGAGACCACCGAGGGCGCGGGCGACTGGTCGCGCGGGCTGGGCGTGCGGTATGGCAACCATTCCGTGTTCTCGATCGTGGGCAACATGGGCAAGCGCAGCGTGGCGCTCAACCTCAAGACCGAGGCCGGCCGTGACGTGCTCTGGCGCCTGCTGGACGAGGCCGACGTGTTCATGGAGGGCTTCCGGCCGGGCGTCATCAAGCGGCTGGGCTTCGACTACGAGGCGGTGTCGGCGCGCGTGCCGCGGCTCCTCTACGTCTCGATCTCGGGCTTCGGCCAATCCGGACCGCTGGCCGAGCGGCCGGCGACGGACCCGGTGCTGCAGGCCTATACCGGCATGATGGTGGAGAACCGCGGCGAGGACGGCATCCCGCACCGCGTGCCGGTGATCGTGGTCGACATGTCCACCGCGCTCTACGCTTTCCAGGCGGTCTCGGCGGCGCTCTACGCGCGCCGCGACCAGCCGCGCGGCCGCTTCATCGAGATCAGCCTCATGCAGGCCGCCGCCGCGCTGCAGTCGATCCGCATGATGGCCTGCCATCTGGAGGGCGGCACCATGAAGCCCGGCGCCGTACCGGGCGGCGTGTTCAAGACGGCGGATGGCTGGATATCGATGGCGGTCATCAACGACCGCGACTGGCTGGCCATGTGCGAGGCGATGGAGCTGCCGCAGCTGGGCCGCGACGAGCGGTTCGCCACCCCGGCAGCACGGGTGGCTGATCCCGAGGCGCTCTATGCGATCGTCAGGCCGGCGCTCGCGGCGCGTCCGACGCAGCACTGGGCGGAACGGTTCGGCGCCGCGCGCCTGATGTACGAGCGTCTGAACTCATATGCTGAGTTCATGGCCCAGCCGCACGTGGAGGCAACCAGGCTGATCCATTGGCTGAACCAGCCCGGCATGACCCAACCCGTGCCGATGCCGATCCTGCCGGGCGCTGTGATGCCTGCCGACGGCACGCCAGGCGCCACGGCCCCGGTGTGCGGCCAGCATACCGAGGCCGTCCTGCGCGAGCACGGCTACAGCCCCGACGAGATATCGGGCCTCATGGCTGGCGGGGCTATCGCCTCGGCGCGGTGATCGGCGGGCCTGCGTGCGGCTTGGTCTCCCGGCTGCCGCCTGGACGGGCGGCGATCAGCTCTGCGCCTGCTGCTCGCGCAACGCCGCTTCCAGGCGATGGATGCGGTCTTCCTGGCGTTGATGCATGTCCATGAGCGAGTTGATCACCGAGATCAGGCCGGTCAGCACTTCCCAATGGCGGCCGTTGTCGGTGGTGCGGGCGGTGCGGCAGGCTGCCTGGACGGATTTCATCTGGTCTTTGAGGGATTTCATCTCGTCCATGCTCGCCACCGTCATTCGTTGCCGCCAGCATATAGCGCTACCAGGGAGCCATCGCCATCACAGAAAGGTCACTTGATGTGGAATGATCTGGTGACGGGGTCGCCGGTGATGCGATAGTCGAGGACCGCCTCGGCAGAGGAATCCACCATGCGCTATCTGCAGCGGATCTATGCCGTCCTGGTTCTCGCCGGCTTCTTCGCTGTCGCTCCGGCCCGCGCCGAGATGCCACTGCCGCGCGCCGACACGCCTGAAGACGTCGGCCTGTCGTCGTCGCAGCTGGCGCGCATCGAGGCGGTGACGCGGGAGCATATCGATTCAGGCCTGGTGCCCGGCGCCGTCATGCTTGTCGTCCGCCAGGGCAAGGTCGCGTGGTTCAAGACCCTGGGCTATCGCGATCGCGCCGCGAACGACCTGATGCGCCCGGATGCGATCTTCCGGATCTACTCGATGACCAAGCCGATCGTCAGCGTCGCCGCGATGATGCTGGTCGAGGAAGGCCGGATGCAGATCACCGATCCCGTGGCGCGCTTCCTGCCCGAGATCGGCAAGATGAAGGTGGGTGTCGAGAAGGCCGATGCGGCCGGCAAGCCGGCGCTGGAGCTGGTGGAGCCGGACCACCCGATGACGGTGCAGGATCTGCTGCGTCACACCTCGGGCCTGATCTACGGCGCGCGCGGCCATTCGCTGGTCAACACGGCCTATGTCCAGGCGCGCCTGGGCGATCGCGAGGCGAGCACCGCGGAGTTTGTGTCGCGGCTGTCGGCGTTGCCGTTGCGTTTCTCCCCGGGCACGCGCTGGGAGTATGGCGTGTCGACCGATGTGCTGGGCCGGCTGATCGAGGTCGTGTCGGGCAGGACGCTGAGCGCCTTCCTCGCGGAACGGATATTCCAGCCGCTGGGCATGAGCGACACGGCGTTCTACGTGCCGGCCGACAAGATGGCACGCGCCGCCCAGCCCTGGCAGCGCCCGGACGGACCGCCCATGACCCGGCGCTTCGACGTGGCGCAGAAGCCGCGCTTCGAATCCGGCGGTGGCGGGCTCACCGCGACCATGGAAGACTATCTGCGCTTCGCCCTGATGCTGTCGAACGGCGGCGAGCTGGGCGAGCAGCGCCTCCTGGGTCGCAAGACGATCGAGTTCATGACCGCCGACCATGTCGCGGGCCTGCCGGGGCGCCCGCCAGGACTGGGCTTCGGCCTCGGCTTCGAGGTGCGCCGCAGGGTCGGCGGCGCCGGCCTGCCCGGCTCGGTGGGCGAGTTCGGCTGGGCCGGCAATGCCGGCACCCTGTTCTGGGTCGACCCCAAGGAAGACCTGATTGCGATCTACATGGTGCAGGTGAGCGACGGCGATCGCATCATGCTGCGCAACCAGTTCCGCACGATGGTGCAGGCGGCGATCGTCGACTGAGATCGAATCGCTGGTCGCGGATACACCTGTCATCCCGAGCGCAGCGAGGGATCTCCTGCGCATGGCGCAGGGTGCGCTACTCGCCGGAGATCCCTCGCTGCGCTCGGGATGACAGTGGGACTGCAGCTACGCCACCGGGACCGCGGCCTCGTCCCTGGCCATCACGCCGTGGATCGCGGCGGCGATCTCGAAGGAGCGCAGGCGGGCTTTGTGGTCGTAGATCTGGCCCGCCATCATGAGCTCGTCGACGCCGGTCTCGGCGATAAAGGCCTCGATGCCGCGCCGCACCGTCTCCGGCGAGCCGACCAGCGCGCGGCTCATCGCATGCGCCACGCCGGCGCGCTCGGCCGCCGACCAGCGGCCTTCCATCGTGTCGACCGGCGGCTGCAGGGGGCCGGGCGTGCCGCGCCGCAGGTTGATGAACTGCTGCTGCAGCGAGGTGAAGAGACGCTGCGCCTCGGCATCGGTGTCGGCGGCGACCACCGCGATCCCGGCCATGGCGTAGGGCTGCGCAAGCTGCTCCGACGGCTTGAATTGCTGTCGATAGATGTCCAGCGCATCGAGCAGGTGGTCGGGCGCGAAATGCGAGGCGAAGGCGAAGGGCAAGCCCAGCGCCGCGGCGAGCTGGGCACCGAACAGGCTGGAGCCCAGGATCCAGATCGGGATGTCGAGTCCGGCTCCCGGCACCGCGCGCACGGCCTGCCCGGGTTGGGCCGGCTGCAGATAGGCCTGCAGCTCGATCACGTCCTGCGGAAAGCGGTCGGCGCCGGCGAGATAGCGGCGCAGGGCTTGCGCGGTGCGCATGTCCGTGCCCGGCGCGCGGCCCAGGCCCAGGTCGATGCGGCCGGGATAGAGGGACTCGAGCGTGCCGAACTGCTCGGCGACCATCAGCGGCGCATGGTTGGGCAGCATGATGCCGCCGGAGCCGACCCGGATGGTGCGCGTGCCGGCGGCGACATGTCCGATCACCACCGCCGTCGCGGCGCTGGCAATGCCGGGCATGTTGTGATGCTCGGCCAGCCAGTAGCGCTTGTAGCCCCAGCGTTCGGCATGCTGGGCGAGATCGAGGCTGTTGCGGAAGGCGAGGCCGGCATCGCCGCCGGCGATGATCGGCGACAGGTCGAGTACGGAAAAGGGAATCACGGCGGACCACCTGTTGGCGTGGCATGCGCTGCGCGCACGTTGCATTCGCGCCAGCATATGGGCATCCGCCGCAGGGACGCCAACTCTAAACCGGGTCGCTGCGCCAGGCGTGGTCAGCCTGTCACCGTCGCCAACCCGGCATCAGCCTGCCGAGGAGGCCCACCGGCCGGCCGGGCTGCACCAGCTTGAAATTGTTGGGGATCATGGCGTGGCCACGCCACAGCGGTATGGCGCCATGGCCTTCAGGGTCGAACGGATCGTCGGGACTGGCGAATCTCACCGCAGCGAAATGCCCTGTCTTGCTCAGATGCGCGCAGCTTTGGGCGATCTGAGCCCAGTTCGCGGGCGGTTCTGGGTCCGGGGCGGGATGGCGTGCCGCACGCACGACCACCCATTCCGGCCCGCGGTCTCCCTTGAACCAGATGGCCGGGTTCAGGTCCGGATCACCCGCCGATGCCGTGACCTCGCGGCCTTGCTCTTCCAGGCGCTCACGCACCGCTTCCACGGCGCAGTCGTGCACCTCCCAGTCGGTCATTTCGATGCGCTCGTCGGTGACCAATGCGCCCGGATCGACCGGCTCGCCGGTTTGCGCGTGGCGAAGGCCCCAGCCGCAATGGACCGGCGACCATGCATCCGATGAAAGCCGCATGGGCAGGACGCAGGGGTGTCCGCGGCAGGCACCGGCGATCCTCATCAGTCCCTTTCGGTTCCCCGGCAGCTCCAGCTCCCGGTGCTCATCCTCGATCTGGACGAAGAAAAGCTGGTTGCCGATGCGAAACGACAGGTGCTCCAGGAACGGCGGCTCAAAGCGTGCCTTGAGCCAGGCGAGCGATGCCGGCGCGTGCCGTTGGATGTGCTCGCCCGCCGCCTGCCAGCATTGATGGAACGCTTCGGCAGGCCGGTGCGCTTCAATCCGCTGCATGGCTTGCATCCCCCAACTTCAAGTTGTTTGTGTATAAATTTACACATATTTGCTAATAAATGGAAGGCCGCTCCCTGTTTTCTTGTGCCGGCGCGATGCGCGCCGCAGTGTTGTGCCAGCGTGTAGAGAGTGGAGCACGGCAATGCCGATCGACAAGCGGGTCGCGACGGCCGCGGACGCGTTGCGCGACGTGAGGGACGAGGCCACCGTATTCATCACCGGCTTCGGCGGCGCCGGCTTTGCCAATGTGCTCTTACGCGCGCTTTGTGAGCACGGGCCCAAGGACCTGACGCTGGTCGTGAACTCGGCGACCCATCCGGCGTCGCTGACCCACGAGCTGATCGCGGCCGGCCTGGTGCGCAAGGTGATCGCCAGCAGCGGCCGTGGGCGCGGCGCCGAGCTGTCGCCTTTCGAGCTGCTGCTGCGCGACGGCAGGATCGAGCTCGAGTGCGTGCCGCAAGGCACTTTCGCCGAGCGTATCCGCGCCGGCGGTGCCGGCATCCCGGCGTTCTTCACGCCGGTCGGCTTCGGCACCGATCTCGCCCGCGGCAAGGAGACCCGCACCATCGCCGGCCGCGATTGCGTGCTGGAGGAGGCGATCACCGGCGATCTCGCCCTGGTGCGCGCCGATATCGCCGACCGCTACGGCAATCTGGCCTTCCGCCATGCGCAGATGAATTTCGGACCGGCCATGGCCACCGCCGCATCCCTCACCGTGGCCGAGGTGCGTGAAGCGCACGAGGCGCCCATTCCACCCGAGCGCGTGCAGGTGCCCGGTGTCTTCGTCGACCGCGTCGTCGCGGTGGGAGGCTGAGTTGCCGCAGCCCCTGAACCGCGATCAGATGGCCTGGCGGGCGGCGCAGGACATCGCCGACGGCATGGTCGTCAATCTCGGGATCGGCATTCCGGTGCTGGCATCGGATCACCTGCCGGCCGGCCGCGACGTCTTCTTCCAGTCGGAGAACGGCGTCATCGGTGTCGGCCCCGCCGCGGCACCCGACGGTATCGAGCCCGACCTGGTCGACGCCGGCAGCCGCAAGGTCACGTTGCGGCCGGGCGGCAGCATCATCGATTCGGCCTGGTCGTTCGCCATGATCCGTGGCGGCCATATTGACGTGACCATCCTCGGCGCCTTCGAGGTGGCGGCCAATGGCGACCTTGCCAACTGGGATGCCCGTGTGCCCGACAAGGGCCCGCTGGTCGGCGGCGCGATGGACCTGGCGGTGGGCGCCAAGGCGACCTGGGTGATCATGGAGCACACGACCCGGGACGGGCGGCCGCGCCTGCTCGAGGCCTGCACCCTGCCGCTGACGGCGGTGCGCTGCGTCCAGCGCGTCTACACCGATCTTGCCGTCATCGACGTGACGGCCGACGGCTTCATCGCGCGCGAGCTGCTGGCCGGCATGAGCCTGGAGGCGCTGCGCGCCCGCACCGGCGCCGCCATCACGCCCGCGCCCGGCTGCCGCCCCCTGGTCGCGCCGGCGCTTGGTCATGGCGGCTGATGTTGACGCACGGCGGCGTGAGCCGGACCGCGCGCCTCCCGGCGCGCTCATGGTGCGAAGAGCGCGGCAGGAGCCGCGCGGTCCGGCCCCCGCCGAAGGATTATCCCGCCGGCGCCACGGACAGGCCCGCCACCTTGTGGCGTGCGATGAGGCCGGCGACGAAGCCCGAAGCCTTCAGCGCCTCGACCTGCTCGCGCAGGAAGGCGGCGCCCGCGGTGTTGGCGCGCGCCGTGCCGACGGCCTGCTGCACGGCGGTGAACTGGCCGTCGAGGATGCGCGCGCCGGGAATCTTCTGCACATCCGCCAGCAGCCGTGGCCGCAAGCCGGCGAGCGCATCGAGCTTGTCGCGCACGAACTGCTCGCAGGCGGCATCGAGGCTGCCCGAGCGCATCAGCTCGGCGTGCTTGATGTTGCGCGCGAGCCACAGATCATAGGCGCTGCGCGCCGTCACGGCGATGCGCACGCCGGGCCGGTCGACGTCAGCCACGCTGTGCAGCGGCGAGCCGGCCGGCACGAGGTATGTCGCCTCGATCTCGACATAGGCAGCGGTGAACGCGATCGTCTCGGCGCGCGCCGGCTCGGCGCCGATCAGGCCGATATCCCAGGCGCCGCTGCCGGCGGCATCGGCCAGCTCGCCCGGCGTCTTGTAGGGCACGTACTTCACCGGCACGCCCAGGCGGGTCGCGATCTCGCGCGCCATATCGGGCGCCACGCCTTCAGGATCGCCATCGGCGCTGCGGCCGGTGACCAGCAGGAAATTGCCAAGATTGATGCCGGCACGCAGGACGCCCGTTGGCGCGAGCTGGGCGATGACGTCTGGGGACATGGGCTGACCTTGCAATCGAATGATGCCGGCTATCGTATGTTGATCCGTCGCGGGAGCGCAATTCACCGGGAGCGCGCCACTGGAGTGGCGCGCTCCCGGCAGATCACCGTTCCGCGTCGAGGCGCGCGTTGAGCGCGGCGGCGAACCGGTCGAGATCGGACAGCGCCAGATCGGCGATGGCGTGGAACACGAAGCCGCCATGCGACCAGCGACGCAGGCCGAAGCCGTTGCGCACCTCGCTGCTCACGCCGGGGCTGTCGCCGGGCCAGAGGAAGAGCGCCAGCACATGGCGGTTGCGCTGGTAGACGAGCACCGCCGTCTTGCGGCCGTCGATGACGTCGACGCGGCCGCCCACCAGCGGGAAGCCGTCGGTGGTGAGGTCATGGACCGGCGGGGCATAGGCGACCCGGCCGCCGAACCACGGCTTCACCGTGTGGCGGTCGGATGAGGCGACGTCCACGGGCCGGTCGGTGGCCGTCACCCGCAGGTAGCCGTCCACGATCTCGCGCGCCTCTTGCGGTGCGTCCGCGGTTGTCGGCAGGAAGCGGCCGCCGGCCCAGCCGACGCCGAGCGCGACGACGATGGCAGCGGCCCAACGCATCGTGTTCCGCCGCGTGGCAGAGGGCGCCGCCGCGGCATGACGCGGCATCGCCACCACCGTGGCGCCGTTGCCCTGCGCCGGCAGGGCGGCGAGGATATTGGCCCGTAAGCTGTCCGGCGCGCGCGGCACCGGCGCTGCCCGCAGCGCATCACGCAGCAGCCGGGCCTCCTCGAGGCGCTGCCGGCAGCCGGGGCACTGGGGCAGGGCGCGCTCCAGCGCGACCGCCATGTCGGCCGACAGCTCGCCATCGGCGTAGGCGTCGATCAGGGCTTCGCAGGTGGCGCAATCCATCGCCGTCATCCTCGTCAATCGTCCTCGGCGCGGCGCCGGATCTCGGCCGCCAGCGCCGCGCGCGCCCGCGCCAGGCGCGACATCACCGTGCCGATCGGCACGTCCAGGATCGTCGCGATATGCTTGTAGGAGAGCTCCTCGAGCTCGCGCAGCACCAGAACCTCCCGCGCCGCCACCGGCAGGGCATCGAGCGCGGCCATCACCGAGCGCTTCGC
This sequence comes from Vineibacter terrae, assembly GCF_008039615.1. Lineage (GTDB taxonomy): Bacteria > Pseudomonadota > Alphaproteobacteria > Reyranellales > Reyranellaceae > Vineibacter > Vineibacter terrae. The sequence continues at coordinate 13,207 of NZ_VDUZ01000038.1, forward strand.
GTCGGCCGCCAGCAAGGCCTTCTCCGGCGTCACCGGCGGGGCGGCGAGCGCCTCGGTGCCGGCCAATGCTTCGTCGAGCGCCACGTCGGCATCCTCCAATCCGGCCATCGGCGCGCCGCGCGCGCGACGCAGCGACATGAACGTGTTGCGCACGATCGTCAGCAGCCAGGGGCGCGCATCCTGGCCATGGAATGTCTCGAAGTAGCGCCAGGCGCGCAGGAACGCCTCCTGCGCGACGTCCTGCGCCTCGCTGTCGTTGCGCGTCAGCCGGCGCGCGAAACCGTAGGCGGCATCGAGGTGCGGCAAGGCCAACGCCGCGAAGCGCTGCGCCCGGGCGGTGTCAGTCATGCCGGCGACGCGAGACATCGATCCCAGACCAGACCATGGCCGTTTTTATTCCATCCGGGATGTCGCCGGAATAACCGTTGGGCATCCCCGGTATCCCCCAGCACGTCCCCTCTGCGCGGGACGCGAGGAGGGCAGGATGCAGACAGGCTACGATCGCCGTGAATTCCTCAGGCTCGGCGGCATCGCCGGCGTCGCCTTCGCCTCGGGGCTGTTCCCGGCCGCCGGCGGCGCCCAGGCGCAAGGCAGCGATTTCCATTTCGTGCAGTTTTCGGACACGCATTGGGGCTACACCGGTCCCGCCAACCCGGACGCGGCGCATACGCTCGAGAAAGCCGTCGAGACGGTCAACGGCCTGGCGGCGCAACCCGACTTCATCGTCTTCACCGGCGACCTCACCCACACCACTGACGACCCCAAGGAGCGCCGCGCGCGGCTCAAGCGCTTCAAGGAGATCGTCTCGGCGCTGCGCGTGAAGGATGTCCGCTTCATGCCCGGGGAGCACGACGCGTCGCTCGACCGCGGCGAAGCCTACAAGGAGTTCTTCGGCGCGCCCAACTACACCTTCGATCACAAAGGCGTGCATTTCATCGCGCTCGACAACGTCTCGGACCCGGCCGCCAGGGTGGGCGACGAGCAGCTGGCGTGGCTCGCAGCCGACCTCAAGCAGCGCAAGCCCGAGGACCGCATCGTGGTGATGACGCACCGGCCGCTGTTCGACCTCTATCCGTCATGGGACTGGGCGACCGCCGATGGCGCCAAGGTCATGGAGCTGCTGATGCCCTACCGCAATGTCGTGGTGTTCTATGGCCATATCCACCAGGAGCACCACCACGTCACCGGCCATATCGCGCACCATGCAGCGCAATCGCTGGTCTTCCCGCTGCCTGCGCCAGGCTCCCAGCCGCGGCGCGCGCCTCTGCCGTTCGATGCGGCGACGCCCTATCGCGGGCTGGGCACGCGCGACGTCGCCGTCGGCGTGGCCAGCTCCTATGCCCTCAAGGAACTGCCGGTCGCCAAGGCCTGAGCCATGATCAACCGTAGAACGACGCTGCGATGGCTGGCAGCGGCGCCGGTCGCTTCCGGCCTGGCGGCTGCCGTCGGCCTTGCCGCCGAGCCGGCCGTGCGCGAGATCCGCATCTCGGCCAAGAAGTTCGAGTTCACCCCCTCGAGCGTCACCGCACGGGTCGGCGAGCCCGTCATGCTGCTGCTGAGCTCGGAAGACCGCATCCACGGCTTCAAGATGCCCGACTTCAACCTGCGCACCGACATCGTGCCGGGCGTCGTCACCGCGGTGCAGCTGACGCCGGACCGTGCCGGCAGCTTCTCCTATTTCTGTGACATCTTCTGTGGCGATGGTCACGAGGACATGGGCGGCACGATGCTGGTGGAAGGGTAGGGGAATTCCTCCCCAACGAAGTTGGGGAGGTGCCCCGAAGGGGCGGAGGGGAGGCGACGTGGTCTCAGTTACGAAGACCCGGCTGCCTCCCCCTCCGCCCGTCGGGCACCTCCCCAACCAGGGTTGGGGGAGGGAACGACACTGCCCAGCCAAACCGCTCCAGCCCGCGCCGGCCTTCGGGGGTGAGTCCGTAGAGCGCGCGGCCGACGTGCTCGAACCAGCCATAGGCGTCTTGCAGAAGGATCCGGCCGGCGCTGGGCAGGTCATCGGCGGCGCGCAGCTGCGCCGGGGTCATCGGACCATGCGTCGCCAGCAGGGCGGCGCAGCGCAACGCCTGCTGACGATATGCCGTCATGACCGGCTGCCGGGTCGTGGCGCCGCCGCGGTTGGGATCCCCGACCCGACGCGCATGCTCGCCCAGCAGGCGCTGCACGCGCCTTGTGTTCTTGCGCGGCTGGTACGGCAGCGGATCGAGCAGGACGTCGACACGCGGGCCGCTGACCAGCATCAAGCCCAGGCCCAGCCGGCGGCACAGCCTCTTGATGTCGCGCAGCCGCTTGGGCCAGGCGCCGATCGCGAGGTAGACCGTGTCGCTCAGGCTCAGCCGGTCGACGCCCTGCAGCACCAGGCTGAGGTTGAAGGCGCGCTTGAGCTCGACCACGACCGGCGGCTCCGCGCCACGCACGGCCACGATATCGCATTGGCGGATCTCGCCCTTCACGACATAGCCCTGGCCTTCGAGGAAGGCCTTCACGGGCGCATAGAGATCAGTCTCGGCCGTCATCGCGGCGCGAGAATGGCAGATCGGCCATGGCGTTCACAAGCGCGACACCCTATGCTCAGAATGGCGAACGCTGGGCCGCAGCATCAGCGTCGTTCTGGCGGGATGGAAGCGATGGGCGCAGTCGAGCTGTTCGCCATCGATTTTTTCCAGGCGCTGATCACCGGCCTGCTGGTCGGCGGCACCTATGCCCTGATGTGTGTCGGGCTGGGCATGATCTTCGGGGTCATGCGCGTGGTGAACTTCGCCCAGGGCGATTTCTTCATGCTCGGCATGTACGCCGCCTACTATGTCGCCACGGCGCTGGGCGTGATGGCCGTGCTCGGGCCCTATGTCGGTCCGGTGGTCGCGGGCCTGCTTGCGGGGCCGATCGTGTTTGCGGTCGGCTGGCTGCTGCACCGGTTCCTTGTCGGGCGCGTCACCGGCGTGGCGGCGGTCGGCGCCGAGGGCGATGGCCACTATGCCCAGATCATCCTCACCCTGGGCATCGCGCTGGTGCTGCAGAACGGCGGGCTCATCCTGTTCGGCTCGCTGCCGCTGTCGGTGCCGACCCCGATGTCGCGCGAGTCGTGGGAGCTCGGCGAGTTCCTGATCAACCAGGCCCGCGCGGTGAGCTTCGCGGTCGCCATCGTCGTCGCCCTCCTGCTGTACCTCTTCCTCAAGCGAACGACGCTGGGCAAGTCGATGCGCGCTGCCGCGGACAACGCCGAGGCGGCCCTCTACATGGGCATCGATGTCGACCGCTGCCATCGCACCGCCTTCGCCCTGGGATGCGGCGTGACGGCGATCGCCGGCGGCCTGATCGCGTCTTCCCAGTCATTCCAGCCCTATATCGGCTTCGACTTCGTGATCACCATGTATGCCGGCGTCGTGCTGGGCGGGCTGGGCAGCATCCTGGGTGCCTTCTGGGGCGGCATGACCATCGGCCTGGTGCAGCAGATGTCGACCCTGGTGCTGCCGTTCCAGCTGCAGAACACGGCGATCTTCGTGGTCTTCCTGCTGATCGTGTTCTTCCGGCCGCACGGCATGTTCGGCCGCTCGGCGGAGCGGACCTGAGCCGTGGCGCGCCGCCGCCCTCCCTACCGCGAGCTGACCGCGATAGCCGGCATCGTCGGCGCCTTCGTCGTGGTGCTGCTGCTGGTCGACAGCGCCTATTACAGGCTGATCCTGACGCTGGTCGTGATCTGGGCCACCCTGGGGCTGGCCTGGAACATGCTGTCGGGCTACGGCGGGCTGATCTCGTTCGGCCATGCCGCGTTCTTCGGCCTGGGCGCCTACACTGTCACCCTGGCGATGGTGAAGCTCGACATCACGCCATGGCTCGGCATCCCGATGGGCGTCGTGGTCGGGATGGTTGCCGGGCTGCTGGTCGGGCTGCCGACATTCCGGCTGCGCGGCCACTATTTCGGCCTGGCGATGCTCGCCTATCCGCTGGCCATGCTCTACGTGTTCGAGTGGCTGGGCTACCAGGAAGTGACGCTGCCCATGAAGCGCGAGCAGCCGGCGGCCTGGATGCAGTTCAGCGACCCGCGCGTGCATGCGCTGCTCGGCCTCGGCCTGATGGTGCTGGCGCTGCTGGCGTCGCTCGCCGTCGAGCGCTCGCGCTTCGGCCGGGCGCTGCGCGCCATCAAGCAGAACGAGGCCGCGGCCGAGGCGGCCGGCATCGACACCTGGCGCTGGAAGATGCCCGCCATGGTGCTGTCGGCCGGCTTCGCCGCGGCAGCCGGAGGGCTCTATGCGGTGGTGCTGCTGATCGTCACGCCGCCGACCGTGTTCGGGGTGCTGGTCTCGGCCCAGGCGCTGATCGTCTGCCTGTTCGGCGGCGTCGGCACGCTGTGGGGACCGGTGATCGGCGCCGCCATCCTGGTGCCGCTGGCCGAGATCCTGCACGGCGAGCTGGGCAGCGTCGTGCCCGGCATCCAGGGCGTGGTGTACGGGCTGGCCATCATTGGCATCATCCTGCTGGCGCCGGAGGGGATCTTCTGGCGCCTGCGCGACCGCTTCTTCGCGCGTGCCCCCGAGGTCCCCAAGCTGGCGCCAGCGCCGGACCCGCCGGTCGCGCTCGCGCGGCCGCACCACGAGCTGCTGGTGCTTGAAGGCGTGTCGCGCGCGTTCGGCGGCCTGCGTGCCATCGACAACGTGTCGCTCGCCGTCGAGGAGGGCACGGTGCACGGCATCATCGGGCCCAACGGCGCCGGCAAGACGACGCTGTTCAACGTCATCAACGGCTTCCTGCAGCCCGATTCGGGCACCATCCGGTTCGACGGCCGCGACATCGTCGGGCTGCGGCCCAACCGCATCTGCCGCGCCGGCATCGGCCGCACGTTCCAGATCGTGCGCGCGTTCCCGCGCATGACCGTGCTCGAGAACGTCACGACGGGCGCCTATGTCGCCACGCCGGATGACAGAGAGGCCGAACGGCTGGCGCTATGGGCGATCGACCGCGTCGGCCTGAGCCGGCGCGAGGCCGGACAGATGGCCGCCGGCCTCACCATGCGCCAGCTGCGCCTGCTGGAGCTTGCCCGGGCGGTGGCGGCGCGGCCCCGGCTGCTGCTGCTGGACGAGATCCTCGCCGGGCTGGGCCATGCCGAGCTGGAGGAGGTCGTGGAGGCAATCCGGCGCATCGCGCGTGGTGGCACCACCGTGCTGATCATCGAGCATACGATGCACGCCATGGTGCGCCTGGCCGACCGGCTGACGGTGCTCGACCACGGCGCGCTGATCGCCGACGGGCCGCCGGCGGAGGTGACGCGCGATGCGGCGGTGATCGAGGCTTATCTCGGCCGGAAATGGGTGCAGCGTGCTGCGGATCGCGTCGCTTGACGTCGCCTATGGCGGCCTGCGCGCGCTCGATGGCGTCAGCATCGAGGTGGCGCACGGCCAGTTCGTCGCCGTCGTCGGCCCCAACGGCGCCGGCAAGACCACCTTGTTCCGCGCCATATCGGGCACGGTGACGCCTGCCGGCGGCACCATCCACTACGACGGCCATGACCTGCTCGCGGTGCCGGCGGCGCGGCGGCCGCATCTGGGCATCGCCCACGTGCCCGAGGGGCGGCAGGTGTTCCCGTCGATGACGGTGCTCGAGAACCTGGAGCTGGGCGCCTACACCGAGGCGGGGAGGGCGCGGTGGCGCGAATCCCTCGACCTGGTGCTGCAGCTTTTCCCGGTGCTCGGCGCACGGCGCGGGCAGCTCGCCGGCACCCTCTCGGGCGGCGAGCAGCAGATGCTGGCGATCGGCCGGGGACTGGCGTCGGCGCCCAAGCTGCTGATGCTGGACGAGCCGTCCATGGGCCTCGCGCCGGCGGTCGCCGACACGATCTTCGACCGCATCCAGCAGATCCACCACGAGCACGGCGTTGCCGTGCTGCTGGTCGAGCAGCGCGTCGCCGAGGCGCTCGAGAGCTGCGATCGCGGCTACGTCCTGGAGACCGGCCGGATCGTCATGCAGGGCAACCACGATGCGCTGATCGCCGACGACAGGGTGAAGAAGGCGTACCTCGGTCTTTAATTTCTTTCCTCCCCACGCAGTGGGGAGGTGCCCGAAGGGCGGAGGGGAGACGACGAGGTCATTGTAGCAAGCATCACGTTGGCTCCCCTCCGGCCCTTCGGGCCACCTCCCCGCGACGCGGGGAGGAATGAACCAAGGGAGGAAACGATGTTGGTACGAGTCGGTTTGCGGAACGTCCTCACGGCGCTGGCCGTCGCAGCCGTGATGGCGTCGACATTCACCGCGCCACCAGTGGCGGCCCAGCCCAAGGATGTGAAGGTGGCCGTGATCGCGCCGCTCAGCGGCCCGTGGGCACGCCAGGGCAAGCTCATGCAGATGGGCGCCGAGATGGCGATCGACGAGATCAACGACAGCGGCGGGATCAAGGCGCTGGGCGGCGCCAGGCTGAAGCTGATCCTGGCCGACGCCGGCGACTCGGCGGAGAAGGCCAAGAACGCCGCGCAGCGCATCCTGGCGCAGGAGCCCGACCTGGTGGGCGGCACCGGCGCCTGGCTGAGCTCGTTCACCCTGGCGGTGACCGAGATCACCGAGCGCGCCGGCGTGCCGATGCTGACGCTGTCCTACTCCGACGCGATCACCGAGCGCGGCTTCCACTACGTGTTCCAGACCTCGCCGACCGGTGGCACCCAGGCCAAGGTCGCCCTGCCGACCCTGCTGCAGCTGGCCGAGAAGGCGACCGGCAAGAAGCCGAAGACTGTCGGCATCATCATGGACAACACGGCCGCGCCCGTCAGCTTTGCCAAGCCGATGCGCGAGGGCGGGCTGCAGGCGCTCGGGCTGGAGCTGGTCGTGGACGAGGTCTTCACGCCGCCGCTGGCCGACGCCACGGCACTCGTCCAGAAGGTGCGGCGCGCCAGGCCGGAGCTGATGCTGCTGCTGCCCACCAACGTGCCGGACGACAAGCTGATCCTGGAGAAGTTCAACGAGTTCAAGCTGGGCCAGGGCCGCGTGCCGCTGATCGCCAACGGCGCCCATATCGGCTCGCCCGAGCTCTTGAAGAATGTCGGGCCGGAGCTGCTCGAAGGCCTGATGTTCATCGTCGCCAACTGGGGCGTGAAGGGCCAGGAGGCGATCATCGAGCGCTTCAAGAAGCGCACCGGCGAGCCCTGGATCACCCAGGACAGCATGACCGCCTACGGCGACATGTGGATCCTCAAGGAAGCGCTGGAACGGGCCGGCGTGGCCGACTCCAGGAAGGTCGCCGAGGCGATGCGCTCGCTCGATCTCAAGGACGGCCCGGCAGCGCTGGCCTTTCCCGGCGGCGTGAAGTTCGAGGCCAACGGCCGCCGCGCCGGCGCCCACCTGGTGATCGTGCAGTGGCAGAAGGGGCAGGCCGTCACCGTCTACCCCACCGAGCTGGCGCTGGCGCCGCCGATCTGGCCCAAGCAGCAGCCGTAGGGGCTCGATCTGTCATCCCGAGAGCCTGTGATTTTATATCTTCCCCCGGAGGGCAGGGCATTCGCGTATGACCTCGCTGTCATCCCGAGCGTCGCGAGGGATCTCCCGCAAATTGCGCACCGTGCGCCTTGCCGCAGGAGATCCCTCGCTGGCGCTCGGGATGACAGCCGGTTCCCTGTCAGCCGCCCTTCTTCAGGAACGCGTAGTCCGCCGAATAGGGCACGCTCAGGAAGCTATTGACGCGCTCGCACGGGCCGTCGGCGACGCCGCCCTTGGTGTTGAGGCGCTGGATGGTCGTGACGCCGGTGAGCTTGCCGGCGCCGCGGTGCGACGTCGCCTCGAGCTTCAACAGGGGGATGTCCTTGGCCGTCGCGCCGGGCGCCCGGCCGCTCACCTTGCCCACGACCACGCTGCCGTCGGTCAGCTCCCAGCTCGGGCCGGCGTAGTGCCGGCCGGCCGTCTGGCCGCTGACGAGCAGTGTTGCCACCGGCTCGCGGAACTGCCAGACGAGCTTGCCGCTATCGTTGGCCTTGCAGTCGTAGATCTGGGCGCCTTCGGCATGCATCGTGGCCACCACGGTCTCGCCGGGTGCGGCGATCGCGGCCGGAACCTGATCCTGCGCCATGACGGGCACCGCGAGGAAAGCAAGGCACGCGACGGCGGAAGGAATGCGCAACGGCATGATCATGCTGGTTCTCCCTCTGGCCCTCGATGTAGATCAAGCGAGGGGTGTGGGACCAGTAAGGCTTTCATATCGTCCCATCAGGCAGACTTTGCCAAGCGCGGCGCCTCACGCGGCCGGCCGCGCGCGCCGCGGCCAACGCGATGCCACCCGCGGCAGCACCGATTCGATCAGTTGCCGGGTCTGCGCGATCATGTCGTCCTCCGACGTGCCGACCGGCCGCAGGATGAACTTCGACAGGCCGGCGTCCACATACTCGGCGATGCGCTCCAGGATGGCATCGGCGCCGCCGATGGCGAAGTAGCGTGCCGGGTCGCGGCCGGTGCGTTTGGCATAGGCTTCCATCGCGGCTCCCATGCCAGGCTCGTCCGGGCGGCCGAAGCGGAAGGGGAAGGCGGCGCCATAGTGATCGTCGTCGATGGTTCGGCCCGAAGAAGCGGCGGCTTGCTTGATGGCGGCGACCACACGGCTGGCCTCCGCGGGCGTCTCGGCGCCGGCCTGCCAGCCGGTGCCGATGCGGGCGGTGCGCTGGATCGCCGCCTCGGAGGCGCCGCCGATCCACATCGGCAGGTCGGGCTGGACCGGCTTGGGCGAGATCGAGGCGCCGGACAAGCGGTAGTGCGCGCCGGTGAAATCGACGCTGTCCTCGCGCCACAGGCGGCTGATGATCTCCAGCCCCTCGTCGGTGCGGCGGCCCCGGGTGCGGGTGTCGGCATTCAGCGCCTTCCATTCCGGCGCCAGCGGGCTGCCGATGCCGAAGGCCGGCAGCAGGCGGCCCTCGGAGAGCACATCGATGGTGGCGCACTGCTTGGCCACCAGAACGGGATCGCGCAACGCCACGGAGATGACGTTCACGCCGAATTTCAGCCGCCGCGTGCGGCCGGCCATCGCCGCCACGGCGGTCATGCATTCCAGAATCGGCTGCCGGCTGACGACCCGGTCGGTCTGCCACAGCGAGTCGACGCCGCCCTGCTCGCACAGGTCGACCCAGCGCCAGTAGCCGGCGGCGGAGGCGAAGGGGAACTCCATCAGGCCCAGCCCGATCGCGACACTCATGGCATGCGCTCCTTGGACCATCGTGCATCAGCGAACACCGCCAGAAAGATCAACCACAGAGACACAGAAATCACGGAGGCGCACAGAGATGAAGAAGGTCGCGCGCCTTTGGCGCGCAGAAAGCATTGTTTCCCTCTGTACTACTGATCTCGAGAGTCCTCGCAAGCCGCGGCAATTTGAGTAGCCTTCATGGTAAGCTTGTCGAACCATGAAGGCGTCGCACAGTGGTCCGTGCGTGGCGCTTCATGGTTCGACAAGCTCACTATGAAGCGTTTTCCTCCCATTTGGGTTGCGGCCAACGGCTGCGCTGTGATCTCTGTGCCTCTGTGGTGAAATCTTTCCGGCCTTTACGCCGCGTGGGCAGCCGCGAGCGGCGCCCATTTGTCGAGCGTGCGCAGGATCTCGTCGGGATCCTTGTCCGGCACGCCCAGCAGCACCCGGTTGACGCCCGCCTTGGCATAGCCCTCGAGGGCTGCGGCATCGGGCGGCGCGCCGAACACCGATGTCGTCAGCGTCGCCGGATCGCGGCCGGCGGCGGTCGCCATGCGGTGCAGCCGCTCGATTGCCTCCACGGGGTTGAAGCCACGCGCGCCGCGCGGGAACCAGCCGTCGCAGTAGGCGACCACGCGCTTCAAGGTGTGGTCGGTCTCGCCGCCCAGCAGGACCGGCGGATGCGGCCGCTGCGCCGGCTTGGGGTAGCTCCAGATGGGATCGAAGTTCACCATGTCGCTGTGGAAGGACGCTTCTTCCTGCGTCCAGATCGCCTTCATGGCCTGCACGCGCTCGCGCATCAGCTTGAAGCGTGTCTCGTAGCGAGCGCCATGGTTTTCCATCTCGTCGACATTCCAGCCGCCGCCGATGCCGAAGACGAAGCGGCCGCCCGACAGCAGGTCAAGGCTGGCGATGACCTTGGCGAGCACGATGGGATCATGCTGCGGCACCAGGCAGACGCCGGTGCCGATCAGCAGCTTGCGCGTCGTGGCCGCGGCAAAGGCCAGCGCCACGAAGGGATCGTGCGTGCGCATGTAGCGCTTGGGCAGCTCGCCGCCGCCGGGAAAGGGCGTCTTGCGGCTGACCGGGATATGGGTGTGCTCGGGCACGAACAGCGATTCGAAACCGCGCTCCTCGAGCGCGCGTGCCAGCTCGGCGATATCGATGCCGTAATCGGTCGGGAAGTAGAATACTCCTACACGCATCGTTCTTCTCCACATGCGGCGGTCGACGTTGCAGCATCCTTTGATACGATACCGACGCCAGCTTGTCGCCGGTTCGATTCCTGGGAGGGAGCGCACCAATGAAGCATAGCCAGGACCGTATCATCACCAGCCATGCCGGCAGCCTGCCGCGCCCCGACGACCTCATCGAAGCCAACCGCCAGCGCGAGACCGGCGGCACGGTGGAGGAGGCGGGGTTCCAGGCCATGCTGCGCTCGGCGGTCGGCGATGTCGTGCGGCGCCAGAAGGAGGCCGGCATCGACGTGGCCGGCGACGGCGAATACGGCAAGTCGATGTGGCACAAGGTGAACTACGGCGCCTGGTGGAGCTACTCGTTCCACCGCCTGAGCGGCCTGGAGCTGAAGGGGCTAGGCCTCTACGACTTCCCCGTGCGCCGCTCGACGCCGGGCGAGGTGGTGCTGTCCAGCTTCGCCGACCGCCGCGACCGGCTGCGCTTCGCGGCCGCGTACGCGGATCCGGAGTCCGGCGTGTCGACCGGGCCGCGCCTGAAGAACTGGCCGACCTGCGTCGGGCCGATCGCCTACAAGGGCCACGAGGCGATCCAGGCCGACATCGCCAACTTCAAGGCGGCGCTGGCAGCCAGCGGTATCGAGGAGGGCTTCATGACCTCGATCGGTCCGGGCAGCGCCTCGCGCATCGGCAACGAGCACTACAAGACCGACGAGGAATTCGTCTTCGCCTGCGCCGACGCCATGCGGCCGGAATACCAGGCGATCATCGATGCCGGGCTGGTGCTGCAGATCGACGATCCGTCGATCGCCGAGAACTTCGACCAGATCAATCCCGAGCCGACGATCGAGGACTATCGCAAGTTCACCATGGTGCGGGTCGAGGCTCTCAACCATGCGCTGCGGGGGCTGCCGCAGGACCGCATCCGCTTCCACCTGTGCTGGGGGAGCTGGCATGGGCCGCACACCACCGACATCGCCATGCGCGACATCATCGAGGTGATGCTGGCGATCAACGCCTCGGCCTATTCGTTCGAGGCCGGCAATGTGCGCCATGAGCACGAATGGGCGGTCTGGAAGGACGTCAAGCTGCCGGACGGCAAGCGTATCCTGCCCGGGGTGGTGAGCCACGCCACCAACGTGGTCGAGCACCCCGATCTGGTGGCCGAGCGCATCCTGCGTTTTGCCAGGCTGGTCGGCCGCGAGAACGTCATCGCCGCGACCGATTGCGGCCTGGGCGGACGCGTGCACCCGCAGATCGCCTGGGCCAAGCTCGAAGCGTTGTCGCAGGGCGCGGCGCTGGCGACGAAGAAGCTGTGGCGGCGAAAATCCTCGACGGGATTTCGGACCGCGGGCGTCCACGCCCGCATTCGCTCGAAGCGAAGCGCAGAGCGAAAGCATGACCGGCGCTGACGCGCCGATGCGCGCGTGGACGCGCGCGGTCCGAAAGCCGTTCGCTACGCTCGGGATGACAGCAGCCTCTGCGGCATGCCGCCAAGCTCGTGGATGCGCGGCCGGAGCGTGTCGCCGGCCAGTTCCGCCGTCGCAAGCGCAATGGGCAGGGTGAAGCGGCGCGGCCCGGCGCTGCCCGGATTGAGATAGAGCACGCCGTCGACGGTCGCGACCTTCGGCCGGTGCGAATGGCCTGACACGACGACATGGATGCCGTGCGCCACCGGATCGATATCCAGCTCGTTGACGTTATGCAGCACGTAGATCGACCAGCGCCCGAGCTTCACGAGCGCCGTGTCCGGATATCCGGTCGCCCATGCACCTCTATCGACGTTCCCCCTGATCGCCGTGGTCGGTGCGAGCTTGCGCAGCGCAGCAATCACCTCGGGCCTGCCGATATCGCCGGCATGGATGATGTGCTGGACATCCGCAAGCCGCTCGATCGCTTCCGGGCGCAGCAGACCATGGGTATCAGAGATGACGCCGATCATCATGGTTTCGGATCCGGCGCGAAGGCCGGCTCACTCGTCCGCGCGTGACTCCCGGATGCGCCGCGTGCCCTGGTACACCGGCTTGGCCGGATCCATCACGAAGCGGATGCGCGGCAGGTCGGTGTCGACCGTGGCAACCGTGGCGACGATCGGGTTGCCGGGCTGCAGGGGGCCGGCATTCCATGCCGCTGGGTCGAAGACGCTGACCTCCGGCCGGCCGCGTTCGGCCTTGTGGAACACGTATTTGGGGTCGACCTGAATCAGCATCGGCGATGTCGTGCCATCCAGCGGCGCATTGGCCATGGTCACCCAGTTGATCAGCTGCACGTCCGACCCGGAGATCGCCTCCGGATTCACCAGCGCGCAGTCCAGGACCGTGACGGCATCCTTCACGACGGTGCCCATGAGCCGATCGTGGCGGCGGGTCAGGCTGACCTTGGCGGCGCTGGCGGGAAAGCCCCAGCCGCGGCGCAGCCCGTCGGCGGCCTCCGGCGTGCTGGCGTAGGCGCCCAGGACCAGGCCGCGCGGATGCGCGCCGGCGCGGCTGCCCAGGCGCACCGTGGCGAACGTGAACGGCCCGACCGGGCTCTCCGGGCAGCGTGTGAACGTGAACGCCAGATAGGACGGCACGGCCGGGTGCATGGCCTTGGGCAGCAGCGCATCGGCGGCGCCGCGCGGCGTCTCCAGCAGCAGCTGCATGGTCTCGGCACCAGGCAGCGCCCAGGCATGGGTATCGAGGTCGGGCAGGGTGGGCAGGTGGGGCGCGATCGTGCTCAGGTCGAGCTGTCCAAAAAGCGGCATCACGCACCTCCCGCGGCAGCCGGCGCCAGGGCCCGCTTGCTGGCCGGCGTGGCGAAGGCCGGCATCACTTCCTTGGCGAACAGGCGCAGGCTGGCCAGCACCTGCTCCTGCGGCACCACCTCATTGGCATTGAGCAGGAAGTTGATGCGGTCGACGCCGATCGACTCCCAGCGCTTGATGGCGCGGATGATGCGCGCCGGATCGCCGAAGCACAGCCCCTCGGCCTGCTCGCTGCTGGCATCGGGCCCGGTCGCGGCCCGCCGCAGCTGCGGCAGCAGGCCCAGCGACTGGTAGGAGCGCGACGCGAAGACCTCGCGCGTGGAGATCAGCTGCGCGGCAAGGTAGTTGAAGGTATCGCCCAGCCGCTTGCCCGTGGCGACGCCGATGTCGTTGTCCTCGTGGCAGAACAGGAAGTTGGTGGTGCCGACCTGCTCGTTGACGAAGGCGCCGACCGGCTCGCACAGCTGAATGCGCCGGCGATACTCGCGGATCTTCTTCTCCTGCTCGGCGAAGCCGGCGAAGGTCAGGCCCAGGCTGCCCAGGCCGCGGTCGGCGGCATCGAGCTCCGTGCCGGGGCTGGTGACGGCCACCCACATCGGCGGGTGCGGGCGCTGGTAGACCTTGGGCAGGATCGTGCGTTCCGGCATCGACCAGAACTCGCCCTGGTAGGAGAAGCTCTCCTGCATCCACATCTTGGGCAGGCAGCGCACGAACTCGTCCCACGACTTCTTGGTGTCGTCTGGGTTGGCGCGGAAGCCGCCCAGCTCCGTCCACGTTGCCGACCGTCCGGTTCCCACCTCCAGGCGCCCGCCCGACAGGATGTCCAAGGTCGCGGTGCGCTCGGCGATCTTGATGGGGTGGTTGAACTCCGGCACGCACACGACGATGCCGTGGCCGACGCGGATGTTCTTGGTCACCATCGCGCACGCCGTGAGGAACAGCTCCGGCGCCGAGCAGTGCGAGTACTCCTCGAGGAAATGGTGCTCAACCGCCCATACCTGCTCGAAGCCCAGCTCGTCGGCCAGCTTCACCTGCTCGAGGCAGTTCATGTAGACTTCGCGCTCGCGTTCGCGCGTCCAAGGCCGCGGCACGGAGATTTCGTAGAAGATCCCGAACTTCATAGGCGCCCTCCGCTACGGACTCCGCCGTTTGCGTCGCAACGATAGGCACGGGCGGCGAAGGCCGGCAAGCTGCCCCGGCCGCGCGCTTTCGCTGGGCAGACATGCCCGATGATAGGTCTTGTCATTGGCTGTGCGGGCCTTTGTCATGGCGGCACTGACAGGAGCGACGTTCCATGCCGATACGCATCTTTGCCCATCTGACCGATGATCTCGCAACGGCAGGCCAGCAGGCGCGGGAGATCGAGGCGCTGGGCTTCGACGGCGTGATGAGCCACGAATCGGCGCACGATCCGTTCTTTCCGCTGCTGCTGGCGGCCGCGAGCAGCCAGCGGCTGCACCTGATGACGGATGTCGCGATCGCCTTCGCGCGCACGCCCATGACGCTGGCCAATCTCGCGCATGATCTCAACGCCTTCTCCGGCGGGCGCTTCGTGCTGGGCCTCGGCTCTCAGATCAAGCCGCATGTCACGCGGCGCTTCAGCATGCCGTGGTCGCATCCGGCGGTGCGCATGCGCGAGCTGATCCAGGCGATCCGCGCCATCTTCGCAACCTGGTATGACGGCGCGCCGCTGCGGTTCGAGGGCCAGTTCTACAACCACACGCTGATGACGCCGGCCTTCACCCCGACCAACACGGCGCACGGCAAGCCGTCGATCGGCATCGCGGCAGTCGGGCCGCTGATGACGGAGACCGCCGGCGCGGTGGCGGATCGGCTGTTCGTGCACCCGTTCACGACCGAGGCCTATCTGCGCCAGGCGACCCTGCCGCACCTGCGCAAGGGGCTGGACAGCACCGGGCGTGACCCCGGGGCCTGCCAGCTCGTCTATGACCCGATGATCATCACCGGCACCAACGAGGCGCAGTTCGCCGCCGCGCGCAAGGCCCTGGCGGACCGCATCGCCTTCTACGCCTCGACACCGGCCTACAAGCCGGTGCTGGACGCCCATGGCTGGGGGGCGCTGCAGCCGGAGCTGCAGGCCATGACCAAGAGCGGACGCTGGTCCGAGATGGGCAGCCTGGTGACGGACGAGATGCTGCGCACCTTCGCGGTGATGGGCGAGGTGAAGGACATCGCGCCCCAGATCTGGAGCCGCTACGGCGACCTCGTCGCCGATTTCGGCCTCGCCAGCAGCGTGGTCGACCGGGAAACGCTGGCGCAAATTGCCGCCGACCTGCGCACGAAAGCCGCTTCCGGCTGATACGGGGCAATATCGGCCCCGCCCCGGATTTGCTAGTCTGCGCCGCCGCAATGAGGCGGCAGCGGAGCGTATGGTGTCGACCCAGTCCAGTGCCGGTGTGGCCGCGTTGAAATCCTGGCTCGTCCAGCAGGCGCTGCTGGCGACGCCCGTGCCACGCATCGCGGCGCGTTTCGCCGACGATCTGCTGGCGCTGGGGGTGCCGTTGTGGCGCGCCCATGTCGGCATCAGCACGGTCCATCCGCAGATCGAGTCCATCGGCCTGACCTGGACGCGGCAGGGCAAGCGCCAGCTGGAGGAGTTCGAGCACGGCTCGTTCGCGCGGATCGCCAACTCGAGCCCGTTCTACGACGCCGTCTCCGCGGCGCATGTGCTGGCGCAGGCACGCGCCGAGGACGCGCAGGAGACCGTGATCCCGATGATCCGCCACCGCCTGGAGCGGGGCGAGGGGCCGCAATCCTATCCCCTGCTGGCCGAGTTCCATGCCGCCGGCGGCACCGACTACCTGTGCTTCGTGATCGTCTATGGCAATGACGGCCGCCTCGACGGCTCGCCAGGCGGCGCGGCCGTCAGCTTCACGACCGACCGCCCCGGCGGCTTCTCGGACGGCGAGATCGCCATCATCGACGACCTGCTGCCGGCCTTCGGCGCCGCGTTGCGGGTCAGCGCCGATCTGCGCAAGACACGCACGCTGCTCGAAACCTATCTCGGCGGCGATGTCGGCCGCCGGGTGCTGAGCGGCGAGGTGCGGCGCGGCTCGGTCGAGGCGATGTCGGCGGCGATCATCGTCGGCGACCTGCGCGGCTTCACCGTGCTGGCCGACACGGTGCCGCGCGACCAGCTCGTCAGCATGCTCGACGACTATCTCGATTGCCTCGTCCGCCCGGTCGAGACCTCCAACGGCCAGGTGCTGAAGTTCCTGGGTGATGGCCTGCTGGCGACGTTCCCGTTCGAGGCGAAGGAGCCCGAGCTGGTCTGCCGCGATGCGCTTGCTGCAGCCACCGCCGCCTTGCAGCGCATCGATGCCTTGAACAGCCGTCGGCGGCAGGACGGCATGCCGACAATGACGCTCGACCTTGCCCTTCATGCCGGTGAGGTGCTCTACGGCAATGTCGGCTCCGACCACCGGCTCGATTTCACGATCGTCGGTCCCGCGGTCAACGAGGCGGCGCGGCTGGAGGCGCTGTGCGCCACGTTGGACGTGCCGCTGCTCGCCAGCCGGCGCTTCGTCGACCTGGCGGGCATCCCGCAGCATTTTCGCAGCCTCGGCCGCCATGCCCTTCGCGGCGTGCGCGCACCGGTCGAGGTGTTCGCGCTGCGCTAGTGCTGGGAATCGCAGGTCGCTGATACATCCGTCATCCCGAGCGCAGCGAGGGATCTCCCGCGTGGGACGCACAGTGCGCTATTCGCAGGAGATCCCTCGCTGCGCTTGGGATGACAGTCGCAACTCGCCTTCCATCGATAGTCGGCACCAGCCCCGACTACAGCAAGAGGCGGGTCAAGGCCGTCATCCCCAGCGCGGCGAGGGATCCTTTCGCTCCGCCGGCCAGCATTCTCTGCCGCGCTCGATGTGACCGGCGTGATCTGAAATCAGTGAACGGATGTGACGAACATCACATTCAGGTGCAATCGGCCGCCGTAGGGTGGGGCATCACCCGAGCCGAAATCACCACCGCAGGGCGACATGACCACCAAACTGCGCTTCAGGAACCTCCGCCCCGCGGGGCTCCTCGTGGCAGCGTCGGCTGCGTTCCTGGCGACATCGTGCGACGGCGAAGGCGCCTTTTTCCGGCCGCATCGCGTGGTATCACAGGTCGAGGCTGGTTCCTCGCACATCGCCGTCACCGCGGTCATGCGCTTTGCCGACGTGCGTCAGGCGATGAAGCCGGCATTCAATCTCAACGCTGCCGACGCCCGACGCGAGGTGATCCCGACCACGACCTATGTGGAGGAGCGCGTGCTCGATGCGCTGTCGGCCGCGCTCGGAATTGGGCTGCCACAATCGACGTTCACCCGGTCTCGCCGCATCGAGACGGTTGACGGCCAGACGAAGGACAGCCTGGTCAACGAGCAATCCAGGACCTCGGGGAGGCCGGTGCAACCCAAGGATCCACCGGGAGGGCTGACGGACGAGCAGCGCAAGGCTGCCACGTTGGCATCGGCCGACGACAAGCGTGCCGATCGCAAGGACCCCATGCTCGAGTATGCCGCGGCGACAGCCCTGTACCAGGAGGTCAAGCTCCTCGAGCAGCATGTCGACCATCTCGCGACCAGGAAGGGGTATACGCCGTACATCGTGCGGCTCAACGTCGGGTTGCAGCCGTTTGCCCGGAACCAGCCCTACGACGCCTATTTGAGCCTCGCGTTCTTCAGCGCACGCCACGCGGCATCGGCCCAGACCGTGCCGCTCGCGTGCCCCCCGGGGGCCCCCGCGGGGGCAGGCCGCGGATCGGCGTGGACGGTGGCACGTCCGCCGTATGTCGTGCCGCTGCTGGTGACGGACAATCTGGAAGCAAGCCGCGCCGCGCGCACGACCGAGCTGGTCCGCCAGATATCGCTTGCCGTCTCAGCGATCGCCCAGGGCGTGGCGATAGACACGTCCTTCGGCCGGACCCGGGACGAGCTGCGGTCGATCGTCGGCGACGAGCTCAACTCGGTCCTGTCCGTGGCCCGCAGCGTGGATAACGTCATCCAGGTGCGGTTTGGCGCCCCGCGTTCGCCGACGTCGGACTACACCATGGTGCCGCGCAACCACGCAGTGAGCGTCCTGCTGCTGATCCCGAATGAGATCGCCACGCCCGCCGGCCAGCAGGTCGGATTGGTGCGGCTGTTCGGCAAGGTGTCGCTGCGCCATGCGACGGAAGGTGAACGGCTCCCGTTCGACCGTGAGACCATCCGGCAGGAGGCGCGGCAGCTGCTGGCGCGATTGCTGAGCCCGCAGGAAGCCGACGACCTTGTGCGCAATTCGGAGGAATTCGACAGGCTGGTTGGCCTGCTGGCGTCGGTCCAGCGGCAGGACGTTTGCGCGTTCGACGCCATCTTCGCCGCCACGCCGTATCGGAAGCGGGTGAGTGAGACGGTCCTGTGGACGGCGCTCGCCGAGCTGAGTGTCAGGTCGGACTACCTCTCGGCGTCATTCGAGGTGCCACCGCCTGCGTCCACGGCAGCCAGATCGGCGACGCGCTGACGGCGCCAGCTTGTAACCAGGGGAGAAGCAGATGACCCATGCCCTTGTCGGAAACATGCAAGCCTGCATCGATGATGCTCGACGCGCGATCCTCGATGGCGAGGAAGGGCCGCCCGATCCCATCGACTTCGGCAACCTGCGCGCGCGCCTGGCGGCCAGCGAACGACAGCTGCCGCCCGTCTACCGGCAGCGCGTCGCATCGCCGTTCGGCCAGGCGCTCGATCAGCTGGGATCCGCCGGCTTCACTGACATGCTGCTGCGCGATGCGGCGCGCGAGCGTGAGGCCGGGCTGGTGCTCGACGTTGCCCATGCCATCCTCCAGAATGGCGAGGCTTACCAGGGCGTGGCCACGGACGCCTTCCAGGAGGTGGTGGCCGACCTCTACGACGGCTTTCTCAGCGCCGAGGATCGGCGCGGCGTGCCACCGCCGGACCACGACGTGCTGTCGCCCCTGGTCAAGTGGGGCAAGCCCCAGTTCGGCCCGTATACCTGGCCGTCGGACGCGACGGAACGGCTGGGGGTCGAGGCCGCCATCGTCAGCCTGCCACCGGCGCATGGCCGCGGTGGCCTGCTGGCCTGGGCTGCGCTGGCGCACGAGGCGGCGGGGCATGATGTGGTGCATGCCAACGACGGGTTGGAGTCGGAGCTGTCCGACAAGGTCCGCGCCGCCCTGTCGAAGTATCCGGCGCTCGCGGACTACTGGGCCGACCGCATGGATGAGACCGCGGCCGACGTGTTGGGCATCCTGAACATGGGGCCCTCCGCCGGGATCGGGTTGATCGGCTACTTCCGGGGCCTGCGTGCGGTGTTCGACGGGGTGGCCAGGCTGAGCAACGAAGCGTCGCCTTACGACCCCCATCCGGCGGACATCCTGCGCGGCTTCCTGGCCGCCGAGGTGGTGCGGCTGTGTCCCTTCGCTGGCAGGGATGCATGGGCCGATGCGATCCTGCAGGAGACGCTCCAGGACTGGGTGAACGGCCAGCTGCGCATCGCCGGAAAACCCATTGACCAGGCCACGGCGCGCAGCTCGGCCGAAGTCGTTGCGCAGGCGATTGCACAGAGCCACCTCACCGAGCTCGGTGGCCACAGCCTGGCCAGCATCCAGACCTGGCGAGACCGGGACGAGCAGATCGTCGATGCCCTGTGTCAGGCGCTCGGCGTGCCCGTCGGGTTGTCCGCCGAGCTGACGGGCGGCGTGTATGCCGCGCATGTCGTGGCAGCGGCCGTGAGGAGCGCGTTGCGCCCGGATGCCGACATCGCTCTGATCTTCACGCGCATGCTGCGGCTGCTGAAGCAGATGCATGACAGCAACCCGGCGTGGGGGCCGCTGTTCGTCATGCGCCGCGGCGATATCGCGCGCCATCGCATATGGCCGGGAACCGGCACGGGCGATGTTCCCGTCTTCGCTCGCGCACCGCAGCCAGCGCGTCCGCGTGCGCAGGGTCATGCCGCGCCGCGCAGCCGGGGGAACGTCCGGGACGCGGCGCGCGATCTCGAACGGGCCGCACCCGGCTAGCCCGGACGGCAAGGAAAACGCGCCGCTTTCGCGGCGCGTTCCGCAACAACTCGCGGGCGCGAGCTACTTCGCGACGAGCGGGCAGTTGCCGTCCTTCATCGGACGGTACGCCTGGTCGCCCGGCACCGTGGCGATCAGCTTGTAGATGTCGTCCTTGCCCTTGGATTCGGCGGGTGACTTGACCTGGAACAGGTACATGTCGCGCACCAGGCGGCCGTCCTCGCGCAGCTTGCCGTTCTTGGTCATGACGTCGTTCACCGGCAATTCGCGCATCTTGGCCATGACGGCCTTGGCATCGTCGGTGCCGGCCGCCTGCACCGCCTTCAGGTAGTGCAGCGTCGAGCTGTAGACGCCGACCGTCAGCATGCTGGGCAGCTTGTCCTTGCGCTTGCGGTAGCGCGCCGTCCAGGCCCGGGTCTCATCGTTGAGGTCCCAGTAGAAGGCCTCGGTCAGCACCAGGCCCTGGGCCACGGGCAGGGTGAGCGACTGCACGTCGGTGGCGAACACCAGCAGGCCGGCCAGCTGCTGGCCGCCCTTGACGATGCCGAACTCGTTGGCCTGCTTGATGGCGTTGATGGTGTCGGCGCCGGCATTGGCCAGGCCGATGATCTTGGCCTTCGACGCCTGCGCCTGCAGCAGGAACGAGGAGAAATCCTGGGTCGACAGCGGATGCTTCACGCCGCCCAGCACCTTGCCGCCGGCGGCGGTCACGACGGCCGTGACGTCACGCTCCAGCGCGTGGCCGAAAGCGTAGTCGGCAGTGAGGAAGTACCAGGAATCGCCGCCCGACTTCACGACGGCCGAGCCGGTGACATGGGCCAGGGCATAGGTATCGTAGACCCAGTGCGCGCCGGTGGCGGAGCAGGCGGGGCCCGTCAGGTCGACCGACGCGGCGCCGGTGTTGATGTCGATCTTGCCCTTCTCCTGGGCGATCTTGCGCACCGCCAGCGCCACCGACGAGGTGCCGATGCCGGTGATCATCGACACGCCGTCGACGTCGTACCATTTGCGCGCGATGGCGGCGCCGACATCGGGCTTGGTCTGATGGTCGGCCGACAGGATCTCGATCGGCCGGCCCAGCACCTTGCCGCCGAAATCGTCGATGGCCATCTGCATGGCCTCGACCTCGCCGATGGTGAGGTCGCCGTAGACGCCGGAGAAGCCTTCCATCACGCCGATGCGCAGGGGCGCCTGGGCCCAGGCGCCGCCGGCCGACAGAGCGGCCAGGAAAAGGCCGCAGATCAGATGTTTCCTCACGCGAATGCCTCCACTGCTTGATTGGGCTTTGCCGCCATTTCCCCGCGTCGTCGGGAACAACGGTTGCCTTCACCTTAATGCGTGATCAGCGGACAGTCGCCGCCTTTCGTCGGACGATGAGCCTGATCGCCGGCACCGCGGCGATCAGTAGCGATCGTCGTTCGCCTACGGTCTGCTCAGTTCTTGACCAGCGGGCAGTTGCCGTCCTTCATCGGGCGATAGGCCTGGTCGCCGGGCACGGTGGTGACCAGCTTGTAGAGGTCGTCCTTGCTCTTGGACTCGGCCGGCGTCTTGACCTGGAAGACATGCATGTCGCGGACGAGACGCCCGTCCTCGCGCAGCTTGCCGTTCCTGGTCATCATGTCGTTGACCGGCAGCTCGCGCATCTTGGCCATCACGGCCTTGGCATCGTCGGTGCCGGCCGCCTGCACGGCCTTGAGGTAGTGCAGCGTGGCGCTGTAGGCGCCGGCGATCACCATGTTGGGCAGCTTGTCCTTGCGCTGGCGGAACTTGGCGGTCCAGGCCCGGGTCTCGTCGTTGAGATCCCAGTAGAACGCCTCGGTCAGGATCAGGCCCTGGGCGAGCGGCAGGGTCATCGCCTGGACGTCGGTGGCGAAGTTCACCAGGGTGACCAGCTTCTGGCCGCCCTTGCCGATCGCGAACTCGTTGGCCTGCTTGATGGAGTTGACGGAGTCGGCGCCGCCGTTGGCCAGCGCGATGATCTTGGCCTTCGATGCCTGCGCCTGCAGCAGGAAGGAGGAGAAATCCTGGGTCGACAGCGGATGCTTGACGGTGCCCACGATCTTGCCGCCGTTGGCGGTGACGACCGCGGTCAGGTCGCGCTCGATCGCATGCCCGAAGGCGTAGTCGGCGGTGAGCAGGAACCACGTGTCGTCGCCGGCCTTGGCCAGCGCCGAGCCGACGACCCGCGCCAGGGCGTAGGTGTCGTAGACCCAATGCGCGCCGGTGGCGGAGCAGGCGGGACCCGTGAGGTCGACCGTGCCGGCGACGGTGTGGATGTCGATCTTGCTGCGCTCCTGGGCGATCTTGCGCACGGCCAGGGCCACCGACGAGGTGTCGATGCCGGTGATCATCGACACGCCGTCGACATCGTACCATTTGCGCGCAATGGCGACGCCGATATCGGGCTTGTTCTGGTGGTCGGCGCTCAGGATCTCGATCGGCCGGCCCAGCACCTTGCCGCCCATCTCGTCGACCGCCATCTGGGCCGCCTCGACCTCGCCGCCGATGAGGTCCGAGAAGACGCCCGTGAACCCGCCGATGACCCCGATGCGCAGCGGGGCGGGGGCCTGCGCCCAGGCGCTGCCGACCGCCAATGACGCCAGCGCAAGGCCGGCGACGAGGATCTTCCTCATGTACTTCCCCCGATTTGATGTTACCGATGTCCGCTGTTCCGGACGCGGCGAAGAACCACGCAAGATCCTTCGCCGCGCCGGGATGAGATAAAGCCTAGTTCTTGATCAGCGGGCAGTTGCCGTCCTTCATCGGACGGTACGCCTGGTCGCCCGGCACCGTGGCGATCAGCTTGTAGATGTCGTCCTTGCCCTTGGACTCCGACGGCTTCTTCACCTGGAACAGGTACATGTCACGCACCAGGCGGCCATCCTCGCGCAGCTTGCCGTTCTTGGTCATCATGTCGTTGACCGGCAGCTCGCGCATCTTGGCCATCACGGCCTTGGGCTCGTCGGTGCCGGCTGCCTGCACCGCCTTCAGGTAGTGTAGCGTGGCGCTGTACGTGCCGGCGATGTTCATGTTGGGCAGCTTGTCCCTGAGCTTGCGGAACTTGGCTGTCCAGGCCCGGGTCTCGTCGTTGAGATCCCAGTAGAAGGCTTCCGTGAGCATCAGGCCCTGGGCAACCGGCAGGGATAGCGATATCACGTCGGTGGAGAACATCAGCAGGGCCGCCAGATGCTGGCCGCTGTCGGTGATGCCGAACTCGTTGGCCTGCTTGATGGCGTTGACGGTGTCGCCGCCGGCATTGGCGAGCGCGATGATCTTGGCCTTCGACGCCTGCGCCTGCAGCAGGAAGGACGAGAAATCCTGGGTCGAGATCGGGTGCTTGACGCTACCCACCACCTTGCCGCCGTTGGCGGTGACCACCGCCGTCACGTCGCGCTCCAGGGCATGGCCGAAAGCATAATCGGCGGTCAGCATGTACCAGGTATCGTTGCCGGCCTTGGCCAGCGCCGAGCCCGTGACATTGGCCAGCGCATAGGTGTCGAACACCCAATGGGCGCCGGTGGCGGAGCAGGCGGGGCCCGTGAGGTCGACCGTGCCGGCCGCGGTGTTGAGGTCGATCCTGCCCTTCTCCTGGGCGATCTTGCGCACCGCCAGGGCGACCGACGAGGTGTCGATGCCGGTGATCATCGACACGCCGTCGACGTCGTACCATTTGCGCGCGATGGCGGCGCCGATATCCGGCTTGTTCTGGTGGTCGGCCGACAGGACCTCGATCGGCCGGCCCAGCACCTTGCCGCCGACCTCGTCGACCGCCATCTGGGCCGCCTCGACCTCGCCCAGGGTGACGTCGGCATAGACGCCGGAAAAACCACCCATGACACCGATGCGCAGCGGCGCCTGCGCAAACGCGCCGCTCGCCGACAATGCCGCCAGCACAAGGCCGGCCAGAAGCCCTTGACGCATGTTGAACGCTCCATCCCGAGATTTGGCTTTTTTTGTCCGTGCGCGGCGCGGGGCTGCTCGGCCATCGCCGCGCACGGGATGCTCAGGGCGCATGCGCGCCCGTTCATGCTCGATCCAGCAGCAGCGGCCATTCTGCCTGGCCCTGTGCTGTCGCGGCACAGCCTCTGTCTAGTTCTTGATCAGCGGGCAGTTGCCGTCCTTCAGAGGACGGAAGGCCTGCTCGGCCGGGACCGTGGCGATCAGCTTGTAGATGTCGTCCTTGTCCTTGGATTCCGACGGCGCCTTGACCTGGAACAGGTACATGTCGCGCATCACCCGGCCGTCCTCGCGCAGCTTGCCGTCCTTCGTCATCATGTCGTTGATCGGCAGCTCGCGCATCTTGGCCATCACCGCCTTGGGCTCGTCGGTGCCGGCGGCCTGCACGGCCTTCAGGTAGTGCAGCGTGGCGCTGTAGACGCCGGCCGTCGTCATGTTCGGCACCTTGTCCTTGCGCTTGCGGAACTTGGCCGTCCATTCGCGGGTCTGGTCGTTGAGATCCCAGTAGAACGACTCGGTGAGCACCAGACCCTGGGCCGCGTTCAGCCCCAGCGCCTGCACGTCCGACGTGAACACCAGCAGGCCAGCCAGCTTCTGGCCGCCCTTGCCGATGCCGAACTCAGTAGCCTGCTTGATGCTGTTGATCGTGTCGGCACCGGCGTTGGCCAGCGCGATGATCTTGGCCTTCGACGCCTGCGCCTGCAGCAGGAAGGACGAAAAGTCCTGTGTCGAGATCGGATGCTTGACGCCGCCCACGACCTTGCCGCCCGCCGCGGTCACCACGGCGGTGACATCGCGCTCCAGGGCGTGGCCGAAGGCGTAGTCGGCGGTCAGGAAGAACCACGAATCGTTGCCGGCCTTGACCAGGGCCGAGCCGGTGACCTGGGCCAGCGCGTAGGTGTCGTAGGCCCAGGACGCGCCGGTCGCCGAGCACGCCGGTCCGGTCAGGTCGACCGTGGCCGAGCCGACATTGAGATCGATCTTGCCCTTCTCGGCTGCGACCCGGCGTACCGCGAGGCCCACGGAAGAGGTGTCGATGCCGGTGACCATCGACACGCCGTCGACGTCATACCACTTGCGCACGATGGCGGCGCCGACATCGGGCTTGTTCTGGTGGTCGGCCTGCAGGATCTCGATCGGCCGGCCCAGCACCTTGCCGCCGACCTCGTCCGCGGCCATCTGCGCTGCTTCATACTGGCCGGCGGTAAGGTCGCCGTACACGCCGGAGAACCCGGCCACCACACCGATCCGCAACGGCGCCTGGGCAAAGGCGCTGCCGGCAGTGAACAATGCCGCCAGCACGGCACCGGCAACTACGCGATTCAATGAAGCCTCCCTCATACACTAACGGTACGTGAAGGCGTTATAACACTTCGCTTGTCCGACGCCATAGCGGGGCCCGCCGCGATGCCTGCGACGTCCTGGCACCGCGCGCATGCGGCGGCTATGCCTGCAGATCGATCACATCGCCGGCCATCTCGCGCACCAGGTGGCGTTGAACCTTCTCGGTCTCGGTCTTCGGGATGCGCGTCACGAATTGGACATACCGCGGCAACATGAAATCCGGGATCTTGCCGGCCAGGAATGCCCGTACCCCGGCTGCGGCGATCGGCGAGGAAACCACCAGCACGGCCTTGATTTCCTCACCGAATATCGGATCGGCAATGCCCACGACCGCGGCATCCTCGACGCCCGGGCAGCGCAGCAGGGCAGTCTCGATCTCGACCGGGGAAACGTTCTCGCCCCCACGCCGGATGATCTCGCGCAGCCGGCCATGGAAGGTGAGGTAGCCATCCGCGTCGAGCGATCCGGCATCGCCGGTGTGGAACCAGAAATTCCGCGCCGCGGTCCAGGTGGCCTGGGGATCCTTGTAGTAGCCGGAGAGGATCACGAAGGGCGTGCGCGGCCGCACCGCGATCTCGCCGCGCGTGCCGGCCGGCACCGGCCGGTCGTCGGCGTCGACGATCCGCACCTCCATGTCGGGGCGGGCGAGGCCGCAGGTGCCGACGCGGCGCGCATCGTCGGTGTTGGCTGTCACCCAGCCGCCGATCTCGGTCATGCCGTAGAGCTCGTGGACCTGCACGCCGAACCGGCTCTCGATGGCCTGCCATGCCGCGACGGGCGCGCCGCCGCCGATGCAGCGGCGCAGCCCATGGTCGTGATGCACACCCGTGAGCCGGCTCGCGAGCATGGCGAGCACCGTCCCGACATAGGTGAAGCAGGTGCATCCGAACCGGCGCGCATCCCCGAAGAAGGACGACACGGAAAAGCGCGGCCGCAGCACGATGGCGCAGCCCACCGTCAGGGCCGACATCACCGCGTACATCTGCGGGTTGGCGTGAAACAGCGGCAGGAAGACCATGATCCGGTCATCGGGCGTGAGCTGCAGCAGGCGCGCCGTGTGCTCGCCGCAGGCCAGGTAGGCGCGGTGGCTGTTGACGACGCCCTTGGGCCGGCCGGTCGTCCCCGACGTGTAGATGATGGCGCATGCATCACCCTCATGCCCGTCATGGCCGGCAGCCGCTTCGCCGGCGCGCGCCGCGGCGAACAGATCGTCCTCGCCGTCGAACGCCAGCACCTGGCGGCCGGCCAGGACCGGCGCGATATCGTCCTGCCGTGCCGCCAGGATCGCGCGCTCGATCAGGACCACCTTGGCATCGCTGTGCTCGATGCCGTGGCGCAGCCCGTCACCGACCAGGCCGGTGTTGAGCGAGACCATCACGGCGCCGCGATGGGCGATGGCGAACCATGCGATCAGGAAGGCCGGCCGGTTGGAGCAGATCAGCGCCACGTGATCGCCGGCGCCGACGCCGTGCGCGGCCAGGACCTGGGCATAGCCGCGCGACAGTGCGTGCACGTCCTGCCATGTCAGCGTCAGCGTGTCGGTGATGACGGCAGCGCGATGCCCGCTGCGGCTCGCCGTCCGCGCCAGGCAGGCGCTCAACGTCGTCACGCGCGTCGCGCCCCCGGCGCCGCCGTGAGGCCGGCGGCCGCCAGCAGGAATTTCGCGGCCGTGTTCTTGAGCACCTCGGACGAGCCGCCGGCGATCTCATAGGCCTTGGCATCGCGCAGGTAGCGGCCGAAGGGCGCGTTCTCCATCACGCCGTAGGCGCCGCACACCTGCACCGCCCGGGCCGCCACGTCCGTTGCCACCGCCGATGCCTTGAGCTTGGCTTCGCTCGACCAGCGCGCGATCTGCTCGTGGCGGTCAAGCGCCGTGCACGCCCGGTAGATCAGCAGGCGGGCGGCGTCGATCTCCGACAGCATGTCGGCGAAGTACCACTGGATGCCCTGGAACTGCAGCACCCGCTGGTCGAAGGCCACGCGGTCGCGGGCGAAGGTCAGGGCGCCCTCGAACGCGGCGCGGGCGATTCCGATGCTGATGGCGGCGGCCATCGTGCGGGAGTAGTCGAGCACCGTCACCGCCTGGCGCACGCCCTTGCCTTCCTCGCCGATGAGGTGGTCCAGCGGCACCCGCACGTCGGCGAACACCACGTTCATGTGCGGGCCGTTGCGCAGCCCGAACGTCGCCGAATTGGGGCCCTTGTAGATCGACAGGCCCTTGGCGTCGCGCGGCACCGCGAACACGCTCACGCCGATGTCGGTCTGCGCCAGGATGACGAAGAACTCGGCGGCGGAGCCGGATGTGATGAAGTGCTTCTCGCCGGTGATCACCCAATCGTCGCCGTCGCGCCTGGCCTTGGTGTCGAGCTGGCGGATGTCGCTGCCATGGCCGGCCTCGGTCAGGGCATAGGAGGAAAGCAGGCCCTCGGCGAAGGCGGGCAGGTAGCGCGCCTTCAGGCTGTCGCGGCCGAAGCGGCCGATCATGGTCTGCGCCTGCAGGATGGTGATCAGCGACACGCCGACCGCGGCGCTCGCGACGGACAGCTCCTCGCACACCGTCGCGGCATGAGCGTAGCCGAGCCCCTGGCCACCATGCTGGCGGTCGAGGACCACGGTGCTCAGCCCGGCCTTCGCCAGGCCTTTCATGATCTCCACGGGATAGATGTCGTCGCGGTCGATGCGCTCGGCGTGCGGCGCCACGTGGCTGGCGACATGGCGCCGCACGCCGGCGGCATAGTCTTCATCGACGAAGGGGGACCACAGGGTTTCCTTCAGCCGATCCGGGGACGCGTCGGGCATCGCAGGCTTCCTCATCGTCGGGGAGCAGGGCGCAGGACAGGAGAGGCCGTCACCTGGCGACGACGTGCGCGCACTTGCTCTCCGAGAGCGGCGCGAAAGCCTGGTCGCCTGGGATGGTCGCGCGCAGGCTCAGCAGATCCCACGGCTCCTTGGAGTCGGCCGGCGCCTTGACCTTGAAGCTGTAGAGGTCGTGCACCATCAGCCCGTCGTCGCGGATGTAGCCGCTTTGCGTGAACATGTCGCGCACCGGCGTGGCGCGCATCTGGCGGACGACCGTCTGCGCGTCGACCGTGCTGGCCGCCTTCACCGCCTTGAGGTAGTGCAGCGTCGCCGAGTAGAGGCCGGCCTGCACCATGGTCGGCATCTTGCCATGGCGCTCGAAGAAGCGGCGCGACCAGGTGCGGCTGGCCTCGTTGAGGTCCCAGTAGAAGGCGGACGTCATGTACATGCCCTGGGCGAGCGGCAGGCCCAGGCTGTGCACGTCGGTGATGAACAGCAGCGCCGCGGCCAGCGTCTGCTGCCTCTGGATGCCGAACTCCCTGGCCTGCTTGATCGTGTTGATGGCATCGGCGCCGGCATTGGCGAGGCCAACGACCTTGGCGCCCGACGACTGGGCCGTCAGCAGCTGCGAGGCGAAGTCGGTCGTGGCGGCGGGAGGATGCTTGGCCGAGCCCAGCACCTTGCCGCCGGCGGCCCGCACGCCAGCCGTGGCGCCTTCCTCCATCGACCGTCCGCCGGCGTAGTCGGCAGTGATGAAGAACCACGTGCTGCCACCCTCGCGCGTGACGATCTCGGCCGTCGAGCGGCCGACCGCGAAGGTGTTGTATGTCCAGTGCAGCACCGTCTTCTGGCAGTCCTCGCTGGTCAGGCTCGGCTGTCCGGACGACGTCATCAGGATCACCTTGTCGTAGACCGGCGCGAGCTTGGAGACAGCCAGCGCCACCGACGCGCCGGTGACGTCGGTGATCATGTCGACGCCGTCCTGGTCGAACCAGCGCCGGGCGATGTTGGACGCCACGTCGGCCTTGTTCTGGTGATCGGCGGAATAGAGCTTGATCTTGAAGGAGGGCTTCTCCGCCGCCTCGAAATCCTCGATCGCCATCCGCGCGGCGATGACGGAGCCGGCGCCGACGAGATCGGAATAGGCGCTTGCCATGTCGGTCAGCACGCCGATCCGCACCTCGTCCTTCATCGAGGGCTTCTGCGCCGCCGCGGAAAAAGCGGCGAGCAAGCCCACCGTCGCCATGCCGGCAAACATCGCCAGCTTCCGCCGTCCTGCCATGCTCATTTCCTCCGGATCGCGCCAGATCGCGTCGATGAAGCCGCCTCGAGCGGCCGGCTTCTTGCCTGCAAACGTCATGCAATCGGGGAAGCGAGTCAACACTAAATGAAAATCGGTTCAATTTTCAAAATGATATTGACCTCGATGCCATACCGGGCATAGTCGTGCGCGAAAGATGCCGAGGGAGGGCAACAGCACCATGGGCTTGACGCGCGCTCTGCACCGCGCCGTGCAGGTGAACGGCAATGGCGCCGCGACGATTGCCGGCGCACGCGTGCAAAGCTGGCGCGCCTTCACGGATCGCGTGGCGCGTCTGGCAGGTGCCTTGCAGGCGCGAGGTGCCGGCCGCGGCGCGCGCGTGGCGATGCTGGCCCGCAACAGCGACCGCTATCTCGAGTATTACTACGCGACGTTCTGGGCCGGCGGCATCGCGGTGCCGATCAACACGCGTTGGGCAGTCCCGGAGATGGTGTTCGCGCTCGACGATGCAGGCGCCGAGATCCTGATCGTCGACCATCATTTCCAGCACCTCGTGCCCGAGATCGCACAAGCCGCGCCGCGCCTGCGGACGATCGTGTTCTGCGGCGACGGGCAGGGGCCGGCCGGCGCTCTGGCGTGGGAGGAGATGGCCGCGCACGGCGACCCGATCGACGATGCCGACGGCGACTGGGACGAGGTTGCCGGCATCTTCTATACCGGCGGCACGACCGGGCGTTCCAAAGGCGTGATGCTGAGCCACGGCAACCTGTTCACCAACAGCATGGCGGAGGCGATCTGGCTCAATCTGCGCCAGCGCTCGTCCTACCTGCACGCGGCGCCCAGCTTCCACCTGGCCGACGCGGCTGCCGGCTTTGCCACCACCGCGGTGGCGGGATGCCATCTCTTCGTCGACGCCTTCGACCCGTCGGCAGTTCTGGACGTGATCCGGGCGCGCGGCGCGACGCACCTGCTGCTCGTGCCCACCATGATCCAGATGCTGCTGGAGCATCCGGCGTTCGTGGCCGACGACATGCGGTCGGTCGAGACGATCTTCTATGGCGGCTCGCCGATGTCGGAGGCGCTGCTGGCGCGCGCCATCTGGGCCTTTCCCAACGCCGCCCTGGTCCAGGCCTACGGCATGACCGAGACCACCGCGATCGCCACCGTCCTGGAGCCCGGCTACCACACCCTGGCCGGCCCGCTGGCCGGCCGCCTGAACTCGGTCGGCCGCGCCGCCTCGCATGTCGAGGTCCAGGTCGTCGACGGCCGGGGTGCCGAGCACCCGCCCGGCGGCGTCGGCGAGATCGTCGTGCGCGGCCCCAACGTGATGAAGGGCTACTGGAACCTGCCCGACCTGACTGCTGCGACCGTCCGCAATGGCTGGATGCATACCGGCGATGCCGGCTACATGGATGCCGACGGCTTCCTTCATGTCGTCGACCGCCTGAAGGACATGATCATCTCGGGCGGCGAGAACGTCTATTCCGCCGAGGTGGAGAATGCGATCGCACAGCATCCGGGCGTGCGGCTGTGCGCCGTCATCGGCATTCCCGATGCCCGCTGGGGCGAGGCCGTCCACGCCGTTGTCTGGCCCACCGGGCCCGCCGCGGTCCGCGGCGAGGAGATCATCGCGCACTGCCGCAAGCTCATCGCGGGATACAAATGCCCGCGCAGCGTCGACGTCACCGACCGCCCGGTGCCCTTGTCGGCCGCCGGCAAGATCCTGAAGAACGTGCTGCGGGAGCCCTACTGGGACAGCCAGGGCAGGCAGGTCCATTGACAGCCGCATGACAAGGAGAGGCAGCAATGAAACGGTCGATCTTTTCGGAAGAGCATGCCGCCTTCCGGTCCTCGGTCCGTCGGTTCTACCAGGAGCACATCACGCCGCATCGTGACCGGTTCGAGGAGCAGGGCTTCGTCGACCGCGAGGTGTGGCGCAAGGCAGGCGAGCTCGGCTTCCTGTGCACGACCATCCCGGAGGAATACGGCGGCGCCGGCGTCGACCGGCTGTATCCCGCCATCCTGATCGAGGAGCAGGGCCGCGCCGGCGACAGCGGCCCCGGCTTCTGGGTGCACTCCGACATCGCCGCTCCCTACATCCTCGCCTATGGCAGCGAGGCGCAGAAGCGGACGTGGCTGCGGCGCCTGGCCTCCGGCGAGGCGATCCTGGCGGTCGGCATGAGCGAGCCCGGCGCCGGCTCGGACCTGCAGGCGATCCGCACGCGCGCCGTGCGCGATGGCGACGAGTACGTCATCACCGGCTCCAAGACGTTCATCTCCAACGGCTGGAACGCCGATCTCATCGTGCTGGTGTGCAAGACGGACCCGAGCGCCGGCGCCAGGGGCATCTCGCTCATCCTGGTGGAGACCAATCGGCCCGGCTTCCGGCGCGGCAAGCTGCTGAAGAAGCTCGGTCTGCGTGCCCAGGATACCGCCGAGCTCTATTTCGACGATCTGAGGGTGCCGGCATCCAATCTCCTGGGCCAGGAAGGCGAGGGCTTCGGCTACCTCATGAAGCAGCTCGCCTGGGAGCGCATGCAGATGGCCATCCTGGCGCTGGCCGTGTGCGAGAAATCGATCGAGGACACGCTGGGCTACACCGGCGAGCGCCGCGTGTTCGGCAAGGCCGTGGCCGACTTCCAGAACACCCAGTTCCGGCTGGCCGAGCTCGCCACCGAGACCCAGGTGGGACGGGTTTTCGTCGATCACTGCCTGGAGCTGGTGGTGCGCGACGCGCTCGACCCCGTCACCGCGGCGATGGCGAAGTACTGGTGCACGGAGATGCAGGGGCGGGTGGTCGACGGCTGCCTGCAGCTCTATGGCGGATACGGCTTCATGTGGGACTATCCCATCGCGCGCGCCTATGCCGACGCGCGGGTGCAACGCATAGCCGGTGGGACCAACGAGATCATGAAGCAGATCATTGCCAAGGCGCTGCCGTCCATCGTCTCGGACTTCGAGGCCTGAACGGATGACCACGCTCTCGACCGACGCCGTCAAGCGGCCGCGCCGCAAGCGCCGCACACGCGAGGAACGCGCCCGCGAGAACTGGGACGCGCTGATCAACGCCGCGGCCGAGATCGTGGGCACCGACGGCTACCAGGGGGCCAACATCGCGCAGGTCACGTCCCGGGCCGGCCTGGCGCTGGGCACGTTCTACCAGTACTTCGAGAGCCGGCAGGACCTGTTCGACAAGCTGCTGCCCGAGGTCGGCGGCCGGCTGCTGGGCGCGCTCGGGCAGGAGATCCAGGGCGCCAGCACCGCGGTCGAGGTCGAGGAGCGGGGCACGAAGGCCTATTTCGAATACGCCAAGGCAAATCCGTCGACCCTGCGCGTCTTCACGGAGGCGCAGGTCTTCGCGCCGGCAGCCTACGAGCAGCACATGGCCAACGTGCTGAGCCACTATGCCGCCTCGCTGCGCGGCAGCAAGGGGCAGGGCGACTTCGCCAATTTTTCGGCCCGGGAGCTCGAGGTCCTGGCCCTGATCCTGATCGCGGCCCGCACGCTGCTGTACCAGCACTACAGCCGCCAGGGCGACGTCCCGGCCTGGGTGCTGCGCACCTACATGAAGATCATCCGGGCACTGGCCGGGATGCCGGCGTCGTAGCACCCCTGATCCTCGCTGCGCTCGGATGTCGGACGCGCTGCGTGCAATCCCCTGACCATCACCAAGCATGGAGCATTGGCATGAGCGAACCCGTCGTTCCGGTTCCAACGCCGGAGACGCGCCACTTCTGGGAGGGCACCGCTGCCGGCGAGCTGCGCCTGCAGCGCTGCGACGACTGCAGCAAGGCGTACTTCCCGCCACGGCCGTTCTGTCCCGCCTGCGCCTCGCGGCGCGTCTCGGTCTTCAAGAGCAGCGGCCGCGCGCGCTTGCACAGCTACGTCATCAGCCACCGCAACGCGCCGGGCTTCACCGCGCCCTACGCGATCGCGCTGGTCGAGCTGGAGGAGGGCCCGCGCATGATGTCGAACATCGTCGACTGCCCGCAGACTCCTGAAGCATTGCGCCTGGATATGCCCCTGGCGGCGACGTTCCGGCAGGTCAGCGACACGATCTGGCTGCCGCAGTTCAAGCCCACGGAGATCTGACCATGCGCAAGCCACGCGCGGCCATCGTCGGCGCCGCCGAAACCACGCAGCTCGGCGTCATCCCAGGCATGTCGCAGCTGCAGCTTCATTGTGATGCTGCCCTCAATGCCCTGGCCGATGCCGGGCTGACGCCGAAGGATATCGACGGCATCGCCTGCGCCGAGGAGATGCCCTGGCTGATCGCCCACCAGCTCGGCATCACGCCGACCTGGGTCGACGGCACCGATGTCGGCGGCTGCTCCTACATCATGCATCTGAGCCATGCCGCGGCCGCCATCGAGGCCGGGCTGTGCACCACCGTGCTGATCACGCACGGCGAGAGCGGCCGCTCCCAGGTCGGTGTCGGGCCGCTCGACATGAAGTGGACCGACATGCACCGCCAGTTCGAGCTGCCCTTCGGTGTCTGGGGGCCGCCGAGCCTGTTCACCATCCCGGTGCTGCGCTACATGAAGACGTATGGTCTTACCGAGGCGCAGCTCGCCGGCGTCGCGGTGGCGCAGCGGCAATGGGCGGCGCTCAACCCGCGGGCCACGCTGCGCGCGCCGACCACGGTCGACGAGATCCTGAGCTCGCGCATGGTCGCCTATCCGTTCCGCAAGCTGATGTGCTGCCTGGTCACCGACGGCGGCGGCGCGTTGATCGTCACCGCCGCCGAGCGGGCCCATGACCGGGCGCAGCGGCCGGTCTACCTGCTGGGCAGCGCCGAGGCGCTGGAAATGCCCATGATCAGCCAGATGGAGGACCTCACCTCGAGCAAGGCATTCCGGGTCTCCGGCCATCACGCCCTGGCGCGCGCCGGCGTCACGCATGCCGATGTCGATCACCTGATGATTTATGATGCATTTGCCCATCTGCCGATCTACGGCCTGGAGGATCTCGGCTTCGTGAAGCCGGGCGAGGCCGGCGCCTTCATCGCCGAAGGGCGCACTGCGCCCGGCGGCGAGCTGCCCACCAACACCAACGGCGGCGGGCTTTGCTACATGCATTCCGGGCGCTACGGCATGTACGCCCTGCAGGAGGGCGTGCGGCAGATGCGGGGCACGGCAGCCGCGCAGGTGGCCGGCGCCGAGATCTCGGTCGTGCACGGCGTGGGCGGCATGTTCGGCGCGGCCGCAACGGCGGTCCTCTCGAGCAACGGCTGACCGCGCCCATCTGCCATCCTGAACGCGGCGAGGGATCTCTTCAGGTCCCTCGTCCCGTATACAATACAATCATCTCGCATGGCTGGAAGCGTGGCGCGGGCTCGCCCGGACATTCCGTGCAGCGGGCTCGCCGGGTGATGCTGCGTGCGGCGTTGTTTTTGGCCGCGGGCTCGTGCTATGGCTCGGTCCACAGGGAAGGCGCGTATACCAAGAAGGCAAGATGCAGAACGATATCATTCTCGAGGCGACAGGCCTGACGAAGGAGTTTTTGGGCTTCGTCGCCGTCAAGGATGTTAATTTGCGCGTGCGTCGACATTCGATCCACGCGCTGATCGGCCCCAATGGCGCCGGCAAGACAACCTGCTTCAACCTCCTGACCCATTTCCTGGTGCCGACATCGGGGCGCATCCGCTTCAACGGCGTCGATATCACGGGTCGGTCACCGGCCGCGATCGCCCGCATGGGGCTGGTTCGTTCATTTCAGATTTCGGCCGTGTTCCCGCACCTCACGGTGCGTGACAACGTGCGCGTGGCGCTGCAGCGGCCGCTGCGCAACTCCTTTCAGTTCTGGCGCAGCGACAGCATGCTCGACCGGCTGAACGATCGGGCGCTGGCGCTGATCGAGGCGGTGGGTCTGGCGCCCTATGCCGGGCTGCCGGCGGTGGAGCTGCCCTACGGTCGCAAGCGGGCGCTGGAGATCGCCACCACCCTGGCGCTGGAGCCCGAGATGCTGCTGCTGGACGAGCCGATGGCCGGCCTGGCGCACGAGGATATCGACCGCATCGCGCAGCTGATCCGCAAGGTCGCGGCCGATCGCACGGTGCTGATGGTCGAGCACAACATGTCGGTCGTGGCCGACCTCTCCGATACCATCACCGTCCTGGCGCGCGGCGAGAAGCTGGCCGAGGGACCATATGCTGAGGTGTCGAAGCATCCCCAGGTGATCGAGGCTTATGTCGGGACGGGCCATGGCTGATCCGCTGTTGAAGGTTTCCGGCCTGAACGCCTGGTACGGCGAGTCGCATATCCTGCACGGCGTCGACTTCGAGGTCGGCAAGGGCGAGCTCGTCACGCTCCTGGGCCGCAACGGCGCCGGCAAGACCACGACGCTGAAGGCGATCATGGGCATCGTCGGCAAGCGCACCGGCCAGATCCGGTTCGAAGGGCAGGAGCTGGCGGGCAGCACGTCCGACATCATCGCGCGTGCCGGCATCGCCTATTGCCCCGAGGAGCGGGGCATCTTCTCCAGCCTCAATGTCGAGGAGAACCTGATGCTGCCGCCGGTGGTGAAGCCGGGCGGCGTCACGGTGGAGGAGATCTACACGCTGTTTCCCAACCTGCTGGAACGTCGCCGCAGCCAGGGCACCAAGCTCTCGGGCGGCGAGCAGCAGATGCTGGCCATCGGCCGCATCCTGCGCACCGGCGCCAGCATGCTGCTGCTCGACGAGCCGACCGAGGGCCTCGCGCCGGTGATCGTGCAGCGTATCGGCGAGGTCATCCGGCAGCTCAAGACGCGCGGCTTCACCGTGCTGCTGGTCGAGCAGAATTTCCGCTTCGCCGCGACCATCGCCGACCGGCACTACATCGTCGAGGACGGCCGCGTCGTGGACATGGTCGTGGCCGCCGATGTCGAGCGCAGCATCGACAAGCTGCACGACTACCTGGGTGTCTAGGTGCGGCGCGTGGTCTTGTTGCAAGCGTGCCACTCCAGTGGCGCACGGCCCGCCGGGCCGGCTCGTGTTGCGATGCTGCTGACGGTCCGGCGCGGCGCGCCGGTGCGCCACTGGAGTGGCGCGCTCCCAGCGAGCGTGTGAGGGCTTGATGTTCGAGCTGATCGGGATTCCACCGCAAGCGTTGTTCGGCCAGCTCCTGCTGGGCCTCATCAACGGTGCGTTCTACGCCATGCTCAGCCTCGGCCTGGCGGTCATCTTCGGCCTGCTCAACGTCATCAACTTCACGCACGGCGCGCAGTACATGATGGGCGCGTTCGCGGCTTGGCTGCTGCTGACCGTGCTGGGCATCCCGTTCTGGGCGGCGCTGGTGCTGGCACCAATAATCGTGGGATTCACCGGCGTGCTGATCGAGCGCCTGCTGCTGCGGCGCATCTACCACCTCGATCACCTCTACGGCTTCCTGCTGACCTTCGGCCTGGCGCTGATCATCGAGGGCGTGTTCCGCTGGAAATGGGGCTCGTCGGGCCAGCCCTACGACAATCCCATCCCCGGCGGCGTCAATCTCGGCTTCATGTTCCTGCCGTACTACCGCGGCTGGGTGGTGATCGCCTCGCTCGTGATCTGCCTGGCCACCTGGTACGCCATCGAGCGCACCCGGCTGGGCGCCTACCTGCGGGCGGCGACCGAGAACCCGACCCTGGTGCGGGCGTTCGGCATCAACGTGCCGCGCATGATCACGCTCACCTACGCGTTCGGCGTCGGGCTGGCGGCCCTGGCCGGCGTCCTGGCGGCGCCGATCCAGCAGGTCTCGGCGCTGATGGGCACCAACCTGGTGCTGGTGGTGTTCGCCGTGGTGGTGATCGGCGGCATGGGCTCGATCATGGGCTCGATCCTCACGGGCTTCGGGCTGGGCCTGATCGAGGGCCTGACCAAGGTGGCGTATCCGCCGGCCTCCAACATCGTCATCTTCGTCGTCATGGCCCTGGTCCTGCTCGTCAAGCCGGCCGGCCTTTTCGGGCGGACCAAATGAGCACACGCAACGTCGGATTCCTGCTGCTGGCGGTGGCGCTGGTCGCGCCGTGGGTGGCATACCCGGTCTTCCTCATGACGGCGCTGTGCTTCGCGCTGTTCGCCTGCGCCTTCAACCTGCTGATCGGCTACGCCGGCCTGATGAGCTTCGGGCACGCCATGTTCTTCGGCCTGGCAGGCTATGTCTGCGGCCATGCCATCAAGGTCTGGGGCTGGCCGCCCGAGCTGGCGATGCTGGGCGGCGCCCTCGCGGCCGGCGCGCTGGGCGTCGTCACCGGCGCGCTGGCGATCCGGCGCCAGGGCATCTATTTCGCGATGATCACGCTGGCCTTCAGCCAGATGGTCTACTTCTTCTGCCTGCAGGCGCCGTTCACCGGCGGCGAGGACGGGCTGCAGGGCATACCGCGCAGCCCGATGCTGGGCGGCCTCTTGCCCGTCCACAACGACATGGTGCTGTACTACGTCGTGCTGGCGATCTTCCTGTTCGGGTTCGGCGCGATCTATCGCATCATCCATTCGCCCTTCGGGCAGGTGCTCAAGGCGATCCGCGAGAACGAGCAGCGCGCCGTGTCGCTGGGCTACAATGCCGACCGCTACAAGCTGGTGGCGTTCATCCTGTCGGCGACCCTGGCCGGCCTCGCGGGCTCCCTCAAGGCTGTCGTCATGCAGTTCGCGACCCTCACGGACGTCACCGCGGCGATGTCGGGCGAGGTCGTGCTGATGGCGCTGGTCGGCGGCATCGGCACCATCTTCGGCCCGGTCGTGGGCGCCGTTATCATCATCACCATGCAGAATTACCTCGCTGCCACCGGCGAGTGGGTGCTGGTCATCCAGGGCGTCATCTTCGTCGCCATCGTGCTGGCGTTCCGCAAGGGCATCGTGGGCGAGATCGCCGACCGCTGGCGCGCCTACAGCGCCGGCAGCAGGAAATAGCAGGCGTTCGTCACGCGAGTCGGGACTGTCATCCCGAGAGTTTGTGATTTTATTCTTCCCCCGGAGGGGGAAGGTGGCGCGAAGCGCCGGAAGGGGGATGTCGCAGCGGATTCGATGCAGCTCATGACAGCGAATTCGTTCAAACATCCCCCATCCGCCCCTTCGGGGCACCTTCCCCCTCCGGGGGAAGGATTAAGTCACACGCTCCGAGCGCAGCGAGGGATCTCCTGCGAATTGCGCACCGTGCGCCTTGCCGCAGGAGATCCCTCTCCTGAGCCTGTCGAAGGGGCGCCCGGGATGACGGGGGCCTCACCCTGCCGCCCTGGCCGGTCACCGGTCGCAGGGGTATCCTGGCCGCGGAAACCCGCCGGCGCGCCGCTCGTTGTACAAGGCGCCTGCGGGCAGCCCGGCAGCGGAGCGTGATCATGACCAAGCAGACCAAGTTCCACGTCTGGTACTGGATCGCCGCGTTCGGCGGCCTGCTGGTGCTGCAGTACATCTTCGCGATGAACCAGCAGGTCGCGCAGATCCCGTACAGCGACTTCGAGAAGTACCTGCAGGAAGGCAAGGTCGCGGAGGTTGCCGTCTCCGACCGCTTCATCCAGGGGCAGCTGAAGGATCCGCTGCCGGGCGGGCAGAAGCGGTTCGTCACCACCCGCGTCGAGCCGGATTTCGCGGCCCAGCTGCAGCGCTACAACGTCCGCTTCAACGGCCAGATCGAAAGCACGTTCTTGCGCGACCTGCTGTCGTGGGTCGTTCCGGTGCTGCTGTTCCTCGGCGTCTGGATGTTCCTGCTGCGCCGCGCCGGCACGATGGGCGGCGGCCTGATGCAGATCGGCAAGAGCAAGGCCAAGATCTATGTCGAGGCGAACACGGGGGTGACCTTCAGCGACGTCGCCGGCGTGGACGAAGCCAAGGCCGAGCTGGAGGAGATCGTCTCCTTCCTGAAGAACCGGGAGCAGTACGGCCGGCTGGGCGGCCGGCTGCCCAAGGGCATCCTGCTGGTCGGCCCGCCGGGCACCGGCAAGACGCTGCTGGCCAAGGCGGTGGCGGGGGAGGCCAAGGTGCCGTTCTTCTCGATCTCCGGCTCGGAGTTCGTCGAGATGTTCGTGGGCGTGGGGGCCGCCCGGGTCCGGGATCTTTTCGAGCAGGCACGCGCCAAGGCGCCGGCGATCATCTTCATCGACGAGCTCGACGCGCTGGGGCGCGTGCGCGGCATCGGTCCTTTCGGCGGCGGCCACGATGAAAAGGAGCAGACCCTCAACCAGCTGCTGGTGGAGCTGGATGGCTTCGATTCGTCGGCCACGGGCCTGGTGCTGCTGGCGGCGACGAACCGGCCCGAGATCCTCGACCCGGCGCTGCTGCGTGCCGGGCGCTTCGATCGCCAGGTGCTGGTCGACCGGCCCGACAAGCCGGGCCGCATCCAGATCCTGCAGGTGCACCTCAGGAAGGCCAAGCTCGCGGCCGACGTGGATCCGGAGAAGGTCGCGGCGCTGACGCCGGGCTTCACCGGCGCCGATCTCGCCAACCTGGTGAACGAGGCGACCCTGCTGGCCACGCGCCGCGGCGCTGATGCCGTGACCATGGACGACTTCAACAATGCCGTCGAGCGTATCGTCGCCGGCCTGGAGAAGCGCAACCGGCTGCTCAATCCCAAGGAGCGCGAGGTCGTGGCGCATCACGAGATGGGGCACGCGCTGGTCGCGATGGCGCTGCCCGGGACCGACCCCGTGCACAAGGTCTCCATCATCCCGCGCGGCGTCGGCGCGCTGGGCTACACGATCCAGCGGCCCACCGAGGATCGCTTCCTGATGACGCGTCAGGAGCTGCTCGACAAGATGGCGGTGCTGCTGGGTGGCCGTGCCTCGGAGTGGATCGTCTTCAAGCACCTCTCGACCGGCGCCGCCGACGACCTCGCCAAGGTCACCGACATCGCCCGCGCCATGGTCACGCGCTACGGCATGTCCGAGAAGATCGGCCATGTCGCGCTTGAGAAGGATCAGCGTTCCTATCTCAGCCCCAATGCCTTTCCCGGCGGGCCGCGAGAGCGGGACTTCTCGGACGAGACCGCAGCTTCGATCGACGAGGAGGTGCGCCGTATCGTCGACGATTCCTTCGATCGAACCGCGGCGATCCTGACCGAGCGGCGCGCGCTGCTGGAGCGGGCGGCGCGCCGCCTGCTGGAGAAGGAGACGCTCGATGAGGCCGAGCTCAAAGCCCTGGTCCAGGAAGCCCGGCCGCCGGTGCGGGGCGAGGCAGCATCGTGACGTCTTTGCGCGTGCATCGATATCTTGGAGCGCCCGTCGCGGTGCGATAGGCTTTCGCCCATACCTGCCTGACCAGGGGCTCTGACCGTGACGTTACATCAAAGCGACACCGAAGCCGCGATCGTCGAGACCGCCCGGCGCGTGCTGCCGGCCGGCGGCTTCGGCAACACCGCCAGCGAGGTTGTGATCCGCGAGGGCAAGGGCGGCCGCGTCTGGGACGCCAGCGGCAATGCCTATGTCGATTTCCTGCTCGGTTCCGGCCCGATGCTGGTCGGCCACGCCCATCCCGACGTCAACCGGGCGGTGCTGGATCAGGTGCCGCGCGGCACCACCTTCTTCGCCAACAACGAGCACGGCATCCGGCTGGCCGAGGCGGTCGTCGAGGCGGTGCCTTGCGCCGAGAAGGTGCGCTTCGTGTCGACCGGCTCCGAGGCCGACCTCTATGCCATGCGGCTGGCGCGCGCCTATCGCAAGCGCGACAAGATCCTGAAGTTCGAGGGCGGCTATCACGGCATGAGCGACTACGGGCTGATGAGCCTGTGGCCGACGCGTCCCGGCAACTTCCCGCAGGCGGCTCCCGATTCCGCCGGCATTCCCGCGTCGCTGCGCCAGGAGATGCTGGTGGCGCCGTTCAATGACCTCGACGCGGCATCGGCGCTGGTGGCGGAGCACCGCGACGAGCTGGCCGGCGTGATCGTCGAGCCCATGCAGCGCTCGATCCCGCCGCGGCCGGGCTTCCTCCAGGGCTTGCGCGAGCTCACCGCGCGCCACGGCATCCCGCTGATCTTCGACGAGGTCGTGACCGGCTTCCGCTTCGCCTATGGCGGCGCGCAGGCCTATTACGGCGTGACGCCGGACCTCTGCACCCTGGGCAAGGTGATCGGTGGCGGCTTCCCGCTGGCCGCCATCGCCGGTCGCGCCGACATCATGGCGCATTTCGACCGCGGCGCGGTAGGCGAGGCCGGCTTCCTGCCGCAGATCGGAACGTTGAGCGGCAATCCCATCGCGGCGGTCGCCGGCCTTGCGACCTTGGACGTCCTGCGCCGCCCCGGGACCTACGAGCGCCTGTTCGCGACCGGCAGGACCCTGATGGAAGGGCTGCGCTCGCGTCTCGAGAAGGCAGGTGTCAAGGCACGGGTGACCGGCGAGCCGCCGCTGTTCGACGTCGTCTTCGCCGACGGCGAGATGCGCGACTACCGCGACACGGCGCGCGGCGATGCCCAGATGATGCGGCGCTTCAACCAGGTGCTGCGCGAGAACGGCGTGCTCAAGGGCGACAGCAAGTTCTACATCTCCCTGGCGCATGACGAGCGCGATATCGCGACGGCGCTGGCGGCTTTCGACGTCGCGGCCGCGGCGCTGGCGGGATAGGGAATGAGGTCGGGCCGCGCCGCTCCAGCGGCGCATCATGATCATGAGGCGGCGCTGGAGCGCCGCGGCCCGACCGTAACGAATTGGCTCAGATCACCTGCCGCAGCACGTGGCGGCGGTTCCTGGTGTGGGGCCGCACCTGCGCCGCCCAGCGGCCGGCCTCGACGGCGTCCTGCCAGGCCTGGCTCAGCAGCACGTCCGGGCTGTCGAGCTCATAGATGGCGGTATAGGTGGGCTCGCCTTCGCCGATGAGCGGCTTCTTCTCGCCGCCGATCATCACGGCGGCCGGCGCCGTCTTGGCACGGCTGACGCCCCGCACGCCGGGAACGCGCCGGATGAACCCGATATGCTCGTCATAGACCTCGTTGAACAGCGCCTCCTTGTCGGGCTCGACATCCATGGAGACGATGAAGAGGTATTTGCTAGCCATGGCTCCCTCCTGTGCAAGGTAGTACCCGAAATCACTGGTTGGTGTGACACACCTGTCATCCCGAGCGCAGCGAGGGATCTCCTGCGGCAGAGCGCACGGTGCGCCATTCGCAGGAGATCCCTCGCTGCGCTCGGGATGACAATCGTGACCCGCTTTCCACCGGATAGCAGATAGCAGCTTCCCCCCATTACGCCGGCGCCTTGGGTGCGTGCTTGCCGGTGAGCTGCGGTGTGGGGCCGGCCTGCCCCTTGTTCTGGCGGTCCAGGCGGGTCTCGCGCAGCCAGGTGCGCTTCAGGTCGTCGCGCACGTTGATGCGCAGGCGGCCCAGCCCCTGAGTCTCCAGCTCGATGCGGTCGCCGTCCTGGAAGCTCGACAGGCCGCGGTGGTTGGTGCCGGTCGCCAGGACATCGCCCGGCTCCAGCGTGTGGATCGAGCTCACCCATTCGATGCAGCGCGGGATCTTGTAGGCCATGTCGCTGGTGTTGAAGTCCTGCTTGATCTCGCCGTTGACCCAGAGCCGGACGGCGAGATTGTGCGGGTCGGCGATCTCGTCGGCCGTCACCAGCCACGGCCCCATCGGCGCGAAGCTATCGCGCGACTTCATCTGGTAGAAGACGTTGCCGGCCGGCGGCAGGCCGCGGGCCGAGCCGTCGATGAAGTTCACGTAGCCGAAGACATGGCTCATGGCATCGGCCGCGCGCACATTGGTGGCGCGCTTGCCGATCACCACCGCCATCTCCGCTTCGCCTTCGAAGATCGTCGCCGGCACGTCGGGCAGCACCATGGTGTCGCCGTCGCCGATGACGGCGCTGGGCGATTTGTGGAAACCGTTGATCGGCGCCGGCTCGCGCAGCGTGCCGTTCTCCATGTAGTTCTGCGCCATGCAGTCGATGTTGACGGGCCGGGGCAGGGGTGGGCGCAGGCGCACATCGGCCAGCTTCCTGCCCGGACCACGCCGGGCGGCATCTTCCAGGCGGGCGCGGTACTGCTCGAAGCGCACGATCAGCCCGCTGATGAGATCGTGGGGCCCGGTATGCGGGATGTCGCGCACCTCGGACGAGACATCGACAACGCTGTCGCCCTGGATCACACCCGGCACGAAATCATCGAAGTACGCCAGCTTCATGGAGCTCTCCTTTCTGAACCCTCTTCGCCCGACAGGCGAGGCGGAGAGGGGCTACTCTGCCGCCAGCTTCCCGGCCTGGCGGCGACGATCCTGTGGTGCCTTGTGGAACACGCCGTCCTTTATGATCGCGATCAGCCGATCGGCATCCTGCAGCAGGCTGATATCCTGCAGCGGATCGCCGTCGACCAGCAGCAGGTCGGCAAGGTAGCCCTCCTTGACCTGACCGAGCTCGCCGCCCTGCATCATCAGCGCGCCGCCATGCCGGGTCGCCGCGATGATCGCCTCCATCGGGCTGAAGCCGAGCAGCCGCACGAAGTGCTCCAGGTCGCGCGCGTTGCGCGGCATCGGGTTGAAGGCGAAGCCATAGTCGCCGCCCGGCAGGACGCGCACGCCGCGCTTCTGCAGCGCCTTCATGTT
This sequence comes from Vineibacter terrae, assembly GCF_008039615.1. Lineage (GTDB taxonomy): Bacteria > Pseudomonadota > Alphaproteobacteria > Reyranellales > Reyranellaceae > Vineibacter > Vineibacter terrae. The sequence goes on from NZ_VDUZ01000038.1 coordinate 57,164, forward strand.
GGCGCAGCCCAGCTCGAGCTCGTGGTTCAGGCGTCGCGCCGCGTCGGCCGACAGCGAGCCGCGCTCCTTGTAGGCGGCCCAGGTGATGCCGATGGTGGGCGCCACGAACACGCGGTCCTTGGCTGCCTCCAGCATGTCCAGCGCCTCCGCGTCGGCGAGCGTGGCGTGATAGACGATCTGCACGCCGTGCCGCAGCACCATCTTCACCGAGTCGGCGCTGCGGGCATGCGCTGCCACGCGCTTGTCGTGATGGTGGGCCACATCGCACACGGCCGCCACCTCGGCGTCGGTCATCACCGTGGTGTGCGCCGGCGCGCCAGGCACACCCTCGTCGCCTGACGGGTTGATCTTCAGCGTGTCGGCGCCTTCGCGCACGAAGAGGCGGGCCCAGCGGCGGAACTCGTCGGCCCCGTCGGCGACCACGGCGAAGGTCTCGCGATGCATATGCGACAGGCGCACATCGCCCAGGCCGCCGGTCACGGTCATCTCGGGCGAGGCGGCCAGCATGCGTGGACCGGGAATGTCGCCGGCGTTGATGGCGTTGCGGATCACGATATCGACGCGCGGCTTGGCGGCGGCAGCGCAGTTGATGCTGGTGAAGCCGTGGTCGAGCAGCAGGCGCACGAACTTCATGGTGATCAGCGTGTGCTCCTCGGGCGGGATGTCGCCCAGGGCCGGCATCGATGGCGTGTTGGCGAAGCTGGGATGGGCATGCGCCTCGACCAGCCCCGGCATCAGCGTGGCCCCCAGGCCGTCGACCACCACCGCATCGGGCGCCGCGCGCAGGGCGCCGGGTTGCCGGCCGATCGCCTCGATGCGGTTGCCGGCCACCAGCACATCGGCGCTGAACGGCTCAGCGCCGCTGCCGTCGATGACCTGGACGTTGCGGAACAGGGTTTGCGACATGGCTTCCTCCCGTTCAAGTCTTCCGGACGCGAAGGACCTCGCAGTGCGTCGACCCTGTGAATTGATGCGGCTCAGACATGAAGACTTCACCACAGAGGCACAGAGGCACAGAGCTTCACAGAGATGGTTCGGCGCGCCGAAGGCGCGCGATCTTTTCTCTCTGTGCCCCCTCTGTGTCTCTGTGCCTCTGTGGTTGATCTTCTCGCGGTCCTTCCGCCGATGTCACTTCACCGAAGAGAAGCTGGTGGGCTGCAGGATGGCGTTGCTGACATTGGCGACGATCTGGCCGTCCTTCTCGGTCTCGGCACGGGCGGAGAGCCACTCCGGATCAGAGATGAAGCGGTTCCATTTCTGCTCGCGATCGGCCAGCGAGTCCCAGGCCAGCAGGTAGTAGAGGTCCTGGTTCGACTCGCCGATGGCGGTTGTCCAGAAGCCGGCCTGGCGGATGCCGTGCTTCTCCCACAGCTTCAGGGTGATGGTGTCGAAGCGCTTGAGCAGCGCGGGCAGGCGTCCGGGCACGCAGCGGTAGACCCGCAACTCGTAGAGCATGGTTTCCTCCTGGCTTGGCGCGTCGTACGACGGCAGCAGTCGATCATAGCCGGGCCGGCGTGGCCAGCAGCAAGCTCGCGCTGCGCACGGCAGTCAGACCGCTTTGGCCGTTCTCCACCGGCGCGCCGGCCGGCATGGTTGACGGGCTCGGCAGGTCGGGCGCGGGAGGAGGGCGCATGGACTACACCACCCTCGGCAGGACGGGCCTGCGTGTCAGCGTTGCCGGCCTGGGCTGCGGCGGCAACAGCCGCATCGGGCAGGGCACCGGCCTGAGCGCCGACGAGTCGGTGGCGCTGGTGCGCGAGGCGCTCGACCTGGGCGTGAGCTTCATCGACACGGCCGAGGCCTACGGCACCGAGGATATTGTTGGCCGGGCCGTTTCGGCGGTGCCGCGTGAGCAGGTCGTGATCTCGACCAAGTGCCTGATCCGTGCCGGGGCAGGCCTGCGATCGGCCGCCGAGGTGGTGCAGGCGCTGGAGGCGTCGCTGCGCCGGCTGCGCCTTGATCATGTCGACGTCTTCCATCTGCACGCCGTGGCGCCCGATGCCTACGCGCATGCGCTGGGCGAGCTGGCGCCGGCGCTGCTGCGCGAGAAGGAGAAGGGCAAGCTGCGCCATCTCGGCATCACCGAGACCGGTCCGCGCGATCCGGCGCAGAAGACGCTGCAGCGTGCCGTGCACGATCCCTGCTGGGAGGTGATGATGCTTGCCTTCCACATGATGAACCAGGGCGCGCGCCTGAAACTCTTCCCCCACACTCGCCGTCAGGGCATCGGCACCCTGCTGATGTTCGTGGTGCGCAACATTTTCAGCGTACCCGGCCTGCTGGCGCGGACGATGAAGGACCTCGCCGCCGCCGGCCGGGTGCCCTCCGGCCTCGCCGACACCGATCGGCCGCTGGGCTTCCTGGTGCACGAGGGCGGCGCCTCGAGCCTCACCGATGCCGCCTATCGCTTCGCGCGTCATGAGCCGGGCACCGACGTGGTGCTGTTCGGCACCGGCAATCGCGCCCATCTGCGCGCCAACATCGAGTCGATCCTCAAGCCGCCGCTGCCCGCCGCCGACGTGCAGCAGCTCTACGACCTGTTCGGCGCGCTGGAGGGCGTCGGCCTCGACCTGCCCGACCGCGTGCGGCCATGAGACGAGAACGCACCACAGAGGCACAGCGCAGCCTTTGGCCGCAACCCAAAGGGCGGAGGAAGCGCCGCACCACTGCCCGTGCGGCGCCGCATGGTTCGACAAGCTCACCATGAAGCGCTTCCCCCGGGTTGCGGCCAAAGGCTGCGCTGTGTCTCTGTGGTGAAATTTTTCAGGGAGGACCCATGAGCACCACGCCGACCACCACCACGCCGCCGTTCCACGGCTATCTGCCGGTGCGCGAGGACTGGCTGGCGCGGCGGCGCGAGGACATCCTCGAGCCCGGCCTGCCGATCGTCGATCCGCACCATCACCTCTGGGAGCGGCCGGGCTGGCGCTATCTGCTGCCTGAGCTGCTGGCCGATACCGGCAGCGGCCACAACATCGTGGCCACCGTGTTCGTGCAGTGCCGCGCCATGTACCGCGCCGATGGGCCTGCCGAGCTGAAGCCCCTGGGCGAGACCGAGTTCGTGAACGGCGTGGCCGCGATGAGCGCCAGCGGCGGCTATGGCGCCACCCGTGTCTGCGCCGGCATTGTCGGCCACGCCGACCTGGCGCTGGGGGCGCGCGTGCAGGACGTGCTCGAGGCCCATTTGCGGGTCGCCGGCGAGCGCTTCCGCGGCATCCGCCATATCTCGGCCTGGGACACCGACACGTCGGTGCTGAACCCCAACTACCAGGTGCCGCAGGGACTGATGCACAGCACGGCCTTCCGCGACGGGTTCGCGCGGCTCTCCAAGCTCGGCCTGTCCTTCGATGCCTGGCTCTATCACCCGCAGATCGGCGAGCTGGAAGCTTTGGCGCGCGCCTTTCCGGAAACCGCCATCGTGCTCGACCATGTCGGTGGCCCGCTGCATATCGGCGCCTATGCCGGCAAGCAGGCCGAAGTGCTGGCGCGCTGGCGGCCGGCCATGCAGGCGCTCGCGGCCTGCCCGAATGTGCATGTGAAGCTGGGCGGCCTGGGCATGCGCATCGGCGGCTTCACCTTCCACGAGCAGGCCGAGCCGCCATCGTCCGAGGCGCTCGCCGCGGCCTGGAAGCCCTATATGGAGACCTGCATCGAGGCTTTCGGCGCCAGCCGATGCATGTTCGAAAGCAATTTCCCGGTCGACAAGGGCTCCTACGCCTATCCCGAGTTCTGGAATGCCTGCAAGCGGCTCGCCCAGGGCGCCAGCGCCGCGGAGAAGGCAGACCTCTTCAGCGGCACCGCGACACGGTTCTATCGCTTGGCCAGCTGATCCTCCTCACGCAGTGGGCAGGGCATTCGCATATGGCCTCGCTGTCATCCCGAGCGCCCCCTTCGACAGGCTCAGGAGAGGGATCTCCTGCGGCAAGGCGCACGGTGCGCCATTCGCGGGAGATCCCTCGCTGCGCTCGGGATGACGGTAGAAGAGTCGGGAGGGACATGCACATGCGGTTTGACGGCAAGGTCGCGCTGGTCTCGGGCGCAGGGTCGGGCATCGGCCGCGCCACGGCGCTGGGCTTCGCGGCCCGTGGCGCCAAAGTGGTTGTGGCGGATATCGATGCGGCCAAGGTCGAGGCCGTGGTCGGCGAGGTCACGGCGGCCGGCGGCATCGCGGCCGGGATCGCCGCCGACGCCGCATCCCCGGCCGGCATCGACGCCATGATCGGCGGCGCGGTGCAGGTCTTCGGCGGGCTCGACATCCTGCACAACAACGCCTTCGGCCAGCCGGCGCTGCCTGCCGGCCAGAGCCGCTTGGCCCTCACCGCCGACATCGACGAGAAGGTGTGGCTGCACACGATCGAGCTCGGCCTGACCGGGGTGTTCCGCGCCACCAGGCGGGCAATCCCGGAGCTGCTCAAGCGCGGCGGCGGCGCCATCGTCAACACCGCCTCGATCTCCGGCCTGTTCGCGGACTATGCGATCGGCGCCTACAACGCCGCCAAGGCGGGTGTCATCAACCTCACGCGCGTCACGGCGATCGAGTACGCGCGCCGCGGCATTCGCGTGAACTGCGTCTGCCCCGGCGCCATCGACACGCCGCTGCTGCGGCCGTCGATGGCGCTGCCCGGCTTCGCCGACGGGACGCTGGGCGCGATCCCGATGGGGCGGCTGGGCCGGCCCGAGGAGATGGCCAATGTGGTGCTGTTCCTGGCCTCGGACCTGGCGTCCTACGTCACCGGCGCTGCGATCGTGGCCGATGGCGGCCTGACGGCGCAGACCGGGCTGCCCAACCGCCTTTCGGACGGATGAAGGATCGCGCGGTCAGTCCCGCTGCGCCTTGCTGAGCCGCGCCAGCTCCTCGCGCACCAGGCGCAGGGCCTCGGTCTGGCCCTGCTGCAGGTCGAGCACGCCCTGCTGGGCGCGCAGCATGGTGGCGTTGCTGATGGTCACCCGCTCGACCATCTCGGCCAGCGAGTTCACCCGGGCCTCGAGCTTCTCGAGGCGCTTCACGATATCGTCCATATCCCCTCCGGTTGGCCTGGCGCCGGCGGCGCTCGCGCAGCAGGCTACCTCAAAATGCGACGGCGATCAGCGGCGCCGGCGGCGTGCGCCGCCGGTGGCCGTCTCGGCGGCCGCGACGCTCTGCACCAGCCAGTCCTTGAACGCGCGCATGGCCCTGGTTTCCTGCTTGGACTTGAGCCAGGTGAGCCAATAGGCGCCTGTCGTGATCTCGACGTCGAACGGGCGGGCCATGCGTCCCCGCCGCAGCTCGCGCGCGAACATGCGCACCGGCAGCAGCGCCACGCCGGCGCCCTGGGCGGCCGCTTCGGCCATGGTGACCGACGAATCGAAGACGGCGCCGCGCACGACCGGGCAAGGCACGCCGGCGGCCTCGAACCACCGTGCCCATTCGTCGGCCCGATACGAGCGCAGCAGCACCTGGCGCGCCAGGTCCGCGGGCCGGCGCAGCTTCTGCGCGATCGTCGGGGCGCAGACCGGCGACAGCGGCGCCGCGAACAGCCGCGCCGCCTCGGTGCCGTGCCATGAGCCGTCGCCGAAGCGGATCGCGTAGTCGAGGCCTTCGCCTGCGATATCGACCCGGTTGTTGTTGGTCAGCAGCCGCAGGTCGACATAGGGATGCGCCTCGCAGAAGACCTTGAGCCGCGGCAGCAGCCATCCGGTCGCGAACGTGCCGACGGTGCCGACCGTGACCACGTCGCGGAAATGGCCGTCCTCGAAGCGCTCCAGCATGGCACGGATACGGCCGAACGAGTCGGCAAGCACAGGGATCAGCGCCTGGCCTTCATCGGTCAGCGCCAGGCCACGCGGCAGGCGCCGGAACAGGCGCAGGCCCAGGATCTCCTCGAGGCCCTTCACCTGGTGGCTCACGGCGGCCTGCGTCACGCGCAGCTCCAGCCCGGCCTTGGTGAAGCTGAGATGGCGCGCCGACGCTTCGAAGGCGCGCAGCGCGTTCAACGGCACATTCGACTTCGCCATGACGCCAACACCCATCCGCGCGCGACCCAAATTTTCCTAGGGGCTCGCCGGATTTATGATCGTTTGTCAACAGCCGTCTGCGACGACACCTTGCGCCGGCCAGTAACGGAGAGTTGCATGATCAATCGGCGTTCATTCACGGCAGCAGCCTGCGGCATCCTCATCGGCGGCACGGTCGCCGCCAGAACCGGCCTGGCCCGCCAGTCCGGGCTGCCCGCCACGCTTGCCGACACGTTCAAGAAGATCGAGGCCGATAGCGGCGGTCGCCTGGGCGTGGCGGTGCTCGACACGCAGACCGGGACCAGCGCCGGCCATCGCGCTGACGAGCTCTTTGCGATGTGCAGCTCCTTCAAGATGCTGGCCGCAGCCGCGGTGCTGGCGCGGGTCGATGCCGGCAAGGAGAAGCTGGACCGGCGCGTCCCTGTCCAGGCCAGCGACATCATCCCGTATTCGCCGGCGGTCAAGGAGCGGGTAGGCGGCACCATGTCGCTGGCGGAGCTGTGCGCGGCAACCGTGACGCTCAGCGACAATGCCGCCGCCAACCTGATCCTGGCGACTTTCGGCGGGCCGGCGGCCGTGACAGCCTTTGTCCGCTCGATCGGCGATGGCGTCACGCGGCTCGACCGCACCGAGCCGACCCTCAATGAGGCGCGGGCCGATGATCCGCGCGACACGACATCGCCTGCCGCCATGGCAGCGACCATCCAGAAGCTCGTGCTGGGCACGGCCCTGTCGGCCGCGTCGCGCGAGCAGCTCACGGCCTGGCTGGTCGGCAACAAGACCGGTGACGCGCGCCTGCGCGCCGGCGTGCCCAGGGACTGGCGTGTCGGCGACAAGACCGGGACCTGCAATTCGAACACCGCCAACGATGTCGGCCTCGCCTGGCCGCCGGGACGCCAGCCGGTGATCATGAGCGTCTATCTCACCGGTGCCACCGTCAACGCCGACCGGCAGAACGCCGCCATCGCATCTGTCGCGCGCGCCGTGGCCACGGCGCTGGCATAGTCCCCGCAATCACTGGTTGGTGACACAGCCGTCATCCCGAGCGCAGCGAGGGATCTCCTGCGGCAGAGCGCACAGTGCGCCATTCGCAGGAGATCCCTCGCTGCGCTCGGGATGACAGATGTGTCACCAGCGCCGGCGCGGGCCGAGACCGACGTCCTGGACGCAGCAGGGAAATCTTGCTGCGTTCGGGATGATGGCTTCGGGCCCGGAGGCGAAGTAACTTTCACGCGAGACACTTATTTTTCCTTACTCTACAGTAGACAAATCGAAGGCAGGGTTGATTCAGAGGATGTGCCATGGTGGCTGGGCGCGAGTCGGATCAAGCGCCTGATTTTCGCGCGTTGTTCGAAGCGGCTCCGGGCCTGTATCTGATCGTGCGTCCTGACCTCACGATCGCGGCGGTCAGCGACGCCTATCTTGCCGCCACCAGGACGCGGCGTGCCGACATCCTGGGCCGCGGCATCTTCGAGGTGTTCCCGGATAATCCGGATGATCCCAAGGCTACGGGCGTCAGCAACCTGAAGGCCTCGCTGTTGCGCGCCATCGAGCATGGCGTGCCTGACACCATGGCGGTGCAGAAATTTGACGTGCGCCGCCCGGCATCGGAAGGCGGCGGCTACGAGGAACGTTACTGGAGCCCGGTCAACACGCCGGTGCGGGACGGCGCCGGCAATGTCGCCTGGGTTATCCACCGGGTCGAAGATGTGACGGATTTCATCCGGCTGCAGCGACAGGGCCGCGCCCAGGCGCGGCGCGCGCAGGGCCTGCTGGAGCGGGTCGATCGCATGGCGGTGGATGTCCTGCATCGCGCGCAGCAGCTGCAGGAAACCAACCGGGCGCTGCGGCAGAGCGAGGAGCGGCTGCGCCAGCTCAACGAGACCCTGGAGCAGCGGGTGCTCGAGCGCACGCGGCAGCTCGAGGCCGAGGTGCGCAACCGCGAGCGCGCGCAGGAGGCGTTTCGCGAGACGCAGAAGCTCGAGGCGATCGGCCGGCTGGCCGGCGGCGTGGCGCACGATTTCAACAATCTGCTGACCGTGATCCACGGCAGCGCCGAGCTGCTGCTGGACAGCATCACGTCGCCGGACGACGTGCAGAGCCTCAAGACGATCGAGCGCGCGGCCGAGCGGGGCGCGCGGCTCACCCGCCAGCTCCTGGCGTTCTCGCGCCAGCAGGCGCTGCGCCCGGAGCGCATCGATCTGCGCTCCAAGGCCCAGGACATCACGGAGCTGCTGCAGCGCTCGCTGCGCGGCGATATCCGCATCGTCCTGGCGCTCGACGAGGAGTTGTGGCCGATCCAGTGCGATCTTGGCGAGCTGGAGCTCGCCTTGCTCAATCTCTGCGTCAATGCGCGCGATGCCATGCCCAGCGGCGGCCTCATCCGTATCGATGCCACGAACCTGGTGCTGCCGACGCCGGACCGGCCGGCCGACGCGCCGGCCGGCGATTTCGTGTCCCTGAACGTCACCGACACCGGCATCGGCATCGAGCCGGCGGTGCTGGCGCGCGTGTTCGAGCCGTTCTTCACCACCAAGGAGGTCGGCAAGGGCACCGGCATCGGGCTCAGCCAGGTGCATGGCTTCGCGCAGCAGGCCGGCGGCCGCGTCACCATCGAAAGCACGCCCGGACGCGGCACCACCGTCTCGCTGCTGCTGCCGCGCTCGACGGAGGAACCGGCCGCCGGCATCGCCGAGGCACGCCTGGAGTCGCTGCGCAGCACGGGCACGGTGCTGCTGGTCGAGGACGACGACGATGTCGCGGCCGTGACCACGGGCATGCTGCGCCTGATCGGCTATCAGACCCGGCACGCCCGCGACCCGCGCACGGCGCTGGCGCTGCTGCTGGGCGGGCAGCGCTTCGGCCTGGTGTTCTCCGACATCGTCATGCCGGGCGGGATGCCCGGCCTGGAGTTCGCGCGCAAGGTCCGGCAGCACTTCCCGCATATCCCGATCCTGCTGACCAGCGGCTACAGCCACGCCGCGGCCGAGGTGGTCGAGGAAGGCTTCATCGTGCTGGCCAAGCCGTATCGCGCCGACACCCTGTCGGACGCCATCCGCCAGTGCCTGGCCAGCGAGCGGCACCAGCACAGCGCCTGAAGGCGGCAGGCACCACCTGGCTCAGCGCGCCGTCTTTCCCTCCAGCAGCGTGCGCTGCCGCGCGAAGGCCTGCGCCATGAAGTCGGTGACGGCGCGCACGCGCGCCGTGCGCCGCAGGTCCGGGTGCGTCAGGATCCAGAGCGCCGTTGGCGGGATATCGGGCGTGCCGATGCGGACCAGGCCAGCCGACAAGTCGCCGAGATAGCGGGGCAGGGCGGCGACCCCGAGCCCGGCCGCCGCCAGGTCGCGTAGCGCCAGCAGCGAGTCGGCGCGGGCGGCGATGGCGGCGTCCGGCAGGGTCTCGCGGATCCAGCGCCCCGTCGCCGTGCCCGCCAGACTGTCGTCCGGCGCCAGCCAGGCATGCGCGTGCCATCGCCTGGCCGGCACGGTCGACTGCTCGAGATAGGCCCGGCTGGCATAGACCGCGAAGCCGACGGTGGCGATGCGCCGGCCCACCAGGGTCGGCGGCGGGTCATCGGCCGGCCGGATCGCGACATCCGCGTCGCGCCGGGTGAGGTTGAGCATCAGGTTCGAGACCGCGACCTCGACGGTGATGCCGGGATGCGCCGCCCGGAAGGACGCCAGCATCGCCGGCAGCAATGAGGCCATCAGCGTATCGGTGGTGGTCACGCGCACTGTCCCCGACAGCCGCAGGTCCTGCCCCGCCAGCCGGCGTTCCAGGCCGGTGACGGTGGTGTCGATCTCGCGGGCGGCGGCCAGCAGGGCCTCGCCGGCTTCGGTCGGCACGTAGCCGGTCGGCAGCCGCTCGAACAGACGCAGGCCGGCATCGTCCTCGAACGCGGCGAGGCGGCGCAGCACGGTGGTGTGGTTGACGCCCAGCGTGCGCGCCGCTCCCGCCAGGGTGCCGGCGCTACCGACCGCCAGCACGTAGCGCAACCCGTCCCAGTCCATCGCTTGGCCTGTGCGTTTGTGCAGAGGCAGACTGCATAGAGGCAGATAGCCGTGCAGGCAAGCACACCTCATCTGGGTGTCGCGACAACACCTGCCGAGGATCCGCGATGACCCCGCTTCAGCTTCACACCTACCAGACGCCCAACGGTCACAAGGCCGCGATCATGCTCGAGGAGACCGGCCTGCCGTACCGCGTGCATGTCGTCGACATCGAGGCGGGCGCGCAGCACCACCCCGAGTTCCTGGCGCTCAACCCCAACAACAAGATCCCGGTGATCGTCGATCCGGATCGCGGACGCGTCGTCGTCGAGTCGGGCGCCATCCTGTTCTACCTGGCCGAACGCGCCGGCGTGCTGGTGCCGGCCTCCGAGGACGAGCGCCTGGCGACCCTGCAATGGACGTTGTTCCAGGCCGCCCATGTTGGTCCGAGCCTGGGCCAGCTCTGGAACTTCAAGATCTTCGCAACCGACAAGATCCCGACCGTGATCGAGCGTTTCGAGCGCGAGTCGCGACGGGTGCTCGGGGTTTTGAACGGCGCACTGGCGGCGCGTTCGCACCTCGCCGGCAGCTATGGCATCGCCGACGTGATGACCTGGCCGTGGATTCATGCCGCCGTCACCAGGATCGGGCTGACGCTCGATGCCGTCCCGCATCTGGCGCGCTGGCACGCCGAGGTGGCGGCGCGTCCGGCCGTGCAGCGGGGCATCGCGGTGCCGAGCCTGCAGCACGAGCAGGCGGCGTGAAGGGCCCGATTGAAAGTCGGGAGAAGGTCATGTCGAACGCGTCGGCGTGGTTGTTCCTGGTCCTGTCCGGCATTGCCGACGTGGTGTGGGCGGTGGCGACGAAATACGCCGCCGGCTACACGCGGCTGGGCTGGACGCTGGTGTCGTTGGCGTCGCTGGCGGTGTTCCTCGGCCTGCTGACCCAGGCGCTGAAGGTCCTGCCGCTGGGCACGGCCTATGCCGTCTGGACCGGCATTGGCGCGGTCGGGTCAGTCGTCGCGGGCCTGCTGCTGTTCGGCGAGGCGATGAACGCGGCGCGCCTGGCCGCGGTCGTCGTGATCGTCGGCGGCGTGGTTGCGCTCAAGGTGCTGCCGGCATGAGGCGGGGGCAGGGGGCTACCACAGGATGAACCCGACCGACGCCGCCAGGCTGACACCCATGACGATGTTGAAGATGCGCGCCGCCCGCGCGCTGCGCAGCAGCCGATGCATCAGCGCGCCGAAGGCCAGCCAGACGAGGCCGCAGGGCAGCGCCGCGGCGACGAACAGCAGCGCAAGCCAGCTCGCCTGCAACAGGGCGCTGTCGGCATTGCCGTGCAGATAGGCGCCCGCCGCGGCCGTGCTGACCAGCCAGGACTTGGGGTTGACCCATTGGAAGAGCGCGGCCTTCGTGAAGCCGGCCGGCTTCTTCTGCACGGCGGCCGAAGCCGCGCCGGCTGCCGCGATCGTCCACGCCATCCACAGCAGGAAGGCGGCGCCCAGCCAGTTCAGCACCTGCAGGATCGCGGCATGGCCCAGGATCACCTGTCCCAGCCCCAGCGCGACGCTGAAGATCAGCACCCCCATGCCCAGCGCGACGCCGGCCAGGCAGGGCAGGCCGCGCGGCACGCCGACCACGGCGCCGGTCGCCGCCAGCAGGACGTTGCTCGGGCCCGGCGTGATCGCCGCCACCAGGGAGAAGACCAGGAAGCCGATGGCTTGTTCAATGCTCACGGCGCCACGCTAGTGCTGGAAATCGCAGGTCGCTGATGCATCCGTCATCCCGAGCGCCCCTTCGACCGATAGCCGGTATTAGGGTGCCCCGCTAAAGCGCGTCTTGGATGATCTTGCCCATCGGCGCCGTAGCGCCCCGCGGCGCCGAACAAGGTTGACCGCGGCGACCTCTATTGGCGCCGAAGCCCGGCACACATCGACCGTCACCGCCGCGGTTCGGTTTTCGGATAGCTGAGCCGGGAGAGTCATGCGATCAGTGTGGCGCGGTCCCATCATGCAACCATGGTGATGACGTTCGCTCGTAGCAGCCTGGCATGCGGTGTGGTCTTGTCCGCCGCCATGGGCTTCGCCGCCTGTGTCCAGGCGCAGCCCGCCACGCCGACGGACAAGGAGATCGTCGACGCCTATACCTACATGTACGGCCGCTACCTGGTGCTGCAGCAGGAGCACCGGGACATCAACGTCAGGAAGGTCGGCTACAACAAGATCACCTACAATCCGGTGGGTTCAGCCACCGCCGCCAGCGCCAATCCCGATGTTGCCGACCTTGAGGCCTGGATCGCCGTCGACGTCGGCAACGCCGTGATCCTGAACGTGCCCCGGATCACGGGGCGCTACTATACGGCGCAGCTTGTGGACGGCTGGGGCGAGGTCGTCGCCAACATCAACGACCGCACGTTCCCGGACCGTCCGTCCGGCGCGTTCGCTCTGGTGCTGAAAGGCGCACATCCCGTCGTGCCCGACGGCGCGGTCAGGATCGAGGTGCCGGCACCCAAGGTGAAGCTTCTGGCGCGCGTCGAGCTGAAGGGAACTCCCGACAACGCGGTGCAGCTGCAGCGCCGGTTCACGCTCGACGTGCCGCCGGGGATCAAGAACGATCCGCCGCTCAGGATCCCGGCCTTCAGCGCCGCGGCGCCGATCACGGCCGCGATCTTCGACAACGTGGCGGCGGCGCTGGCCACGTGTCCCGATCCGATGCCCCGGGCCGGCGCATACCAGGCGATGGCGCAAGCGGTGTCCGCCTACGTGAAGAGCGACACCGCCGCCCGCGCGCGGGTGGAAGACGTCGTGAGGAACCAGGCCATCCCGGCGTTGTCTCAAGGGGCCAAGGGCTTGGGCATGCACAAGGGCGGCTGGTCGGTCACGTATGCCACCGGCCGCTTCGGCGACGACATCATGGCCCGCGCCATCGTCAACGCCGGTGGCACATGGCCCAACATCGCCAGCGAGACCACCTCATTCGCCGGCCTGACCGACCGCGATCGGCTGCCGCTGCATGGCAGCCGGACCTACCTGATCCGATTTCCGAGGGAGGGGAAGCCCGAGGCGCAGGTCAACGCCTTCTGGGCCATGACGCTCTACAGCGGGCCGGACCATCAACTCGTGTCCAACGCGCTGCAGCGATACGGCCTGAGCAGCCACTCCGACATGAAGCTGAATACCGACGGCTCCCTCAACCTGTGGCTGGCCCCGACGCAGCCCAGGGGGATCGCGGAGAGCAACTGGCTGCCCACGCCGGCGGGCAGGCCTTTCGCGCTGGATCTGCGGATGTATGTGCCCAGGCCCGATGTGCTCGATGGCACGTGGTTCCCCGCGCCCGTCCAGCGCGTCCACTGAGCCTTCGCCACTCGCTGGCAGGACGTCTCGGTGCGCGCCTTGCGAAGAGCTGGCTGCCGGCACCTGGGGAGGGATGGTCTTGGTCAGTGGTTCGGATTTCGCGTAGTCCTCGTCGATCGTTGTGCGATCCCGGCCACAAAAATCTTGTTCTTTTATGGAGAATAGTGTATTGATTCGGCTTTCGGCGTCGGGGCCCTTCAGGCGCTTTTGTGGGTTCCATAGTCAGGGGCAAGGCCGCCGCCGGACCGAACGGGCGCTGCGTCGTTGCCTTCGTCTGGCAACGCCACCACTTCCACCATCATCGGGCTGACGCATGACCTCTGCTGTCCTCACCCTGCGCCCATCCGGCATTCGGTCCTCAGGGTTTCCAGTAATTTCCGGTAGTTTTCCAGTACTTGAGTAACGGCAACTAACATGTTGAAAGAAAACTATAAGTAATTTTTCCAGTATTTCCGGTACGGATTCGAAATCAATGGCCCGATCAGAGGTGCGCCGCTCGCCTGCGACCCCGGCCGCCGCCGCGACGGCGCCCTGGATCGCTCGCTGCGCCCGGGATGACAGGCGTATCAGCGACCAGCGATTCCAGGTACTAGGATCGGGACGTTCCGCGTTGAGAGAGCTGGCCATGCCGTCGTTCGACATCGTCTCCAAGACCGACCTCGCCGAGGTCGACAACGCCCTCGACGGCGTGCGCCGCGAGATCGGCACACGCTTCGATTTCAAGGGCAGCAAGGTGACCCTGGAGCACAAGGAGGCGGCCATCACCATCATTGCCGACGACGAGATGAAGCTGCGCCAGGTCCAGGAGCTGGTCCGCGGCTACTTCGTGCGGCGCAAGCTCGACCCCAAGGCGCTGGATTTCGCCGATTCCGAGCGCGCCTCGGGCAACACGGTCCGCCAGGTGGTCACGGTCAAGCAGGGCATCGACCGCGAGCTGGCCAAATCGGTCGTCAAGGCGGTGAAGGATTCCAAGCTCAAGGTCCAGACCGCGATCCAGGGGGACGAGCTGCGGATCACCGGCAAGAAGAGGGACGACCTGCAGGCGGCGATGAATGTGGTGCGCGGCCTGGAAGTTGACCGGCCGGTCCAGTTCATCAATTTCCGTGATTAGCGCCGGTCATCCCAGGCGCCTCTCTGTCATCCCGAGCGTAGCGAGGGATCTCCTGCGGCAAGGCGCACGGTGCGCTATTCGCGGGAGATCCCTCGCCACGCTCGGGATGACAGTGAAACCGCTCGGGATGACGGATCTATCCGCGCTTGGCCTTGTCGGTGGCGTTGGTCGACTGGATCGCGTCGCGGATCTTCTGCCAGTCTTCCTCGGTCTGGCTCAGCATGCCGGAGAAGGTGCCGCTGCCCATGATGCCGGCGGCGCCGTCGATGGCGATGACCTCGCCGTTGATGTACTCGACCTCGTCGCACATCAGGAACGCCGCCATGTTGGCCAGCTCGGGATGGCGGCCGACCCGGCCCATCGGGTTGCGGTCCTTGTAGCGCGTGTTGTCGCCCATCGGATTGAGCCGCGCCCAGGCGCCCTCGGTCGGGAACGGTCCCGGCGCGATGGCGTTGAGGCGGATGCCGTAGCGTCCCCATTCGACGGCCAGGCTCTGGGTCATGACGGCGACGCCGGCCTTGGACATCGCCGACGGCACAACGAACGGGCTGCCGGTCCACACCCACGTGGTCAGGATGCTCAGCACGCTGGCCTTGCGGCCCTCGGCGATCCAGCGCTTGCCGCAGGCATGGGTCATATAGAACGTGCCGTGGAAGACGATGCCGGCGATGGCATCGAAGCCGCGCGGACTGAGATCCTTGGTCTGGGCGATGAAATTGCCGGCGGCGTTGTTGACCAGCCCGTCCAGCGGACCGACCTCGCGCCACACCGCGTCCACCATCTCCTCGACTGCCGAGGCCACCTTGATGTCACAGGTATAGGCATGCACCCGCCGCCCCGGATATTTCCCCATCAGCTCGTCCGCCGTCTGCTTCAGCACGGCGCCGCGGCGGCCGCAGATCACGGCGTCGGCGCCGAGCTCGACGAACTTATCGAGCATCGTCTTGCCCAGGCCGCTGCCGCCCCCGGTGACGAGGAACGTCTTGCCCTTGAACAGATCGGCCTTGAACATGTTTTTCCTCCGGTTCACTGCGCATGTGTGTCGAAACCCTTTAGACAGGGCACTTCTTTTCGTCGAGAGCGTTGCCAAGTGAAATTGGGACTGTTCCCGCGCCGCGGATTCAGTGTTAGGGTTCTTCAGGGGACAAGAAGAAAGTGGGATCGGCGTGTATGACGACCCAGATGACAGGGCAAGGCAGCAGCGCTCCGGAGACTGTTGAGTTCCGTGGTCGAGTGAAGTGGTTCAACGCCACCAAAGGTTTCGGGTTCGTTACCACTGAATCCGGGACAGGCGATGCGTTCCTTCACATCACGGTCCTCCGGCAGGCGGGGCATGAGGACATCGCGCCCGGTGTGACCCTTGGCTGCCATGCCACCAAGGGACCCAAAGGGCTGCAGGTGATGCGCATCACATCGATCGACCTCAGCACGGCCGGTCCGATGCCGCGTCCCGAGATGGCCCAGGCGGCGCCATCGCCCGAAGCGCAGAGCGACGACAACGACTTCGTCGTCGGGCTTGTGAAGTGGTACAACGCCGAGCGCGGCTACGGCTTTGTCTGCCCACAGGCCACCGACAAGGACGTGTTCGTGCACGCCGCGACTCTTCGGCGCAGCGGCATCGAAGGGCTGACGCCCGGACAGACCGTGCGTGTGCGCGTCACGACCGGCCCCAAGGGCCTGCAGGTCGCCGAGATCCGCCTGGCATAGGCTGGCAGCATGCGGCGTCCTCGCCCGCAGGCGGGCGAGGACATGCACGCTGCGGGCTACTTGATCTCCTGAACGTAGCTCTCCAGCGGCACGTCGCGCTTGATGAGGCCGCGTGCCTTCAGGAAGGCCGCGAAGCGGGCATAGCGCGTGCGGTCGAGGCTGGCGGGATCCGACGCCAGCAACGGCAGCGTGTCCTGCCAGGCGCGCCGGTTGAGCTCGTTGGCGACCTCCTTGCCGCCATAGGCCGCGAAGGCGTCCCACGCCGCGGCCGGGTTGGCGCGCAGCCATGCCGTCGCCTCGCGCAAGGCGGCGAGCAGCCGTCGCGTCCTGTCGATGTCGAGGCCGTCGCGGCGCGCCACCAGGATGAGCTCGTCGTAGACGGGCACACCGAAATCCTCGACCGGGAAGGCGGCGCCCTTGAGCTTCTCGATCTCGAGGTCGTTGAGCTCGAAGTTGCGGAAGGCGCCGATCACGGCGTCGATCTGCCTGGATTTCAGCGCCGTGGTCAGGGCGAAGTTGACGTTGATCAGCGTCACGTCCTTCAGGGTCAGGCCGGCGGTTTCCAGCATGGCCGCAAGGATCGCGTCCTCGAAGCCGGCGACGGAGTAGCCCACCTTCTTGCCCTTCAGGTCGGCGATGGTCTTGATCGGCCCGTTGGCCAGCGACACCAGCGCGTTCAGAGGCTGCGGCACAAGCACACCAATCCGTACCAGCGGCAGCGCCTCGGAGGCACGCTCCGGCGCGACGAACATGTGCAGCTGCGGCTGGTACGAGACGGCGTAGTCGCCCTTGCCGGCCGCCACCAGCTTGGGCGGCGCGCTCGGGTCGGCAGGCACCGTCAGGCTCACGTCAAGATTCTGCTTCTCGAAGAAGCCCTGGGTCTTGGCGATCACCAGGGCCGCGTGGTCGGGATTGAGGAACCAGTCCAGCAGCACGGTGACCTTGTCGGCGGCCGCCGCCTGCCGGCCGAGGCCGGCGGCACCCAGCGCGAGGCCGGCCGCAAGCGTGTGTCGGCGGGTGATGGTCATGTCGGCTCCTTCGTCATGGGAGGTCGGGCGTCATGGCAGGTCGGGCGTCATGGCAGGTCAGGCGGCGTGGGGGACCCAGGGCATCGCACGCCGCAGCAAGGCATCGGCGAGAAAGTAGAGGGCGACGCCGATGACGCAGAGCACCACCAGCGCGGCGAAGGCCAAAGCCGTCTGGCCGCGGGCGAGCTGCTGCATCATCAGGTAGCCCAGGCCGGCGCTGGCGCCGACCCATTCGCCGATGATCGCGCCGATCGGCGCCACGGCCGCCGCCACGCGCACGCCCGAGGCGAAGGCCGGCAGCGCTGCCGGCAGCCGGATGCGCAGCAGCACCGAGAGCGGCGGCGCGTCCATCATGCGCGCCAGGTCGAGCCAGCCGGGGTCGACGCGGCGCAGCCCGTCATAGAAGGCGCTGGCGATGGGGAAGAAGATCACCAGTGTCGCCATGGCGATCTTCGACGCCAGCCCGTAGCCCAGCCACAGCACGAGCAGGGGCGCGATGGCGAACACCGGCACCGCCTGGCTGATCACCATCAGCGGCATGCCCCAGGCGCGCAGGCGGCCGAACCGCGCCATCGCCAGCGCGGTGGCGCCGCCCAGCGCCACGCCCAGCACGAGGCCGGCAGCAATCTCGATCAGCGTCCATGCCGCATGCTCGGCCAGCAGGTCGCCGCGGCCGACGAACTCCTGGGCCACGATGCTGGGCGGCGGCAGGATGTAATGCGGGACGCCGCCCAGCCACACCACGGCTTCCCACAGCGCGATCAGCGCCACGGCGACGAGCACGGGGCGCAGGAGGGTCAAGGCGTCGTCTCCATGCGCGCGCCGACGCGCGCGGTCCGACGGGCGGCCATGGTACTCATGCTGCCGTCGCCTCGGCCAGGCGGCGCAGCAGCTCGGCCTGCGTCGCCAGCACCATCGGGTCGGCGACGTCGCGCGGCGGCGCGGCGGGCAGCTCCAGCGCTGCGTCCAGGGTGGCCGGCGCGCCGGCCATGACGTGGATGCGATGGCCCATCCGCGCCGCTTCCAGCGGGTCGTGGGTAACCAGCAGCACGGTGCGGCCGGCCAGCAGGCGGGCGGCGAGGTCCTGCAGCTGCAGCCGGCTGATGGCATCGAGCGCGCCGAACGGCTCGTCCATCAGCACGACAGGCCGGTCCTCGACCAGGGTGCGCACCAGGGCGACACGCTGCCGCATGCCGCCCGACAGCGTCGCCGGCCGTGCCGCCAGCCGCTCGCCCAGCCCGACTTCCTGCAGCAGGCCGGCCGCGCGCTGCCGGGCGGCCGCGTGCGCCGCCGGATCGCGGCGCAGCCGCGCCCCCAGCGTGGCGTTGGCGAGCACGTCGAGCCACGGCAGCAGCAGATCGGTCTGGGCCATGTAGGCGATGCGTCCGGCCAATGGCATGCCGTCGTCGGCCGCCAGCGTCGCGCCCGGCTCCGGCGCCAGCAGGCCGGCGACCACGCGCAGCAGCGATGACTTGCCGACGCCGGACGGGCCTAGCAGGCAGGTGGTGCGGCCGGCCGGCAGATCGAGCGCGATGCCGTCGAACAGCGCCGTGCCTTCGAACAGCACCCGCCCGCCGCGCAGGCGGATCGCCGGGGCCGCGATGGCCGTGCGTCGCACCGCCGCGCCGGCCTGCCGGGCCTGACCTTCCCTGGAATGACCTGTGGACGCTCCCGCCGGAGCGGCCGTGACCGAAGACATTGCTCACCGTCCCTACGCCGGTGCGAACCGGATCAGGTTCCAGGGGTCGTCCTGTCGGACCTCTCAGCCGCCGCCGCGGCTCCCCCCGGTGACTCTCGCCGCGCGATACTGGCGGCTCGTGCTGCGGCCTGCAAGCGTCTTTCTTTTTGCCGCCCGACACCGCTACGATGCCTGCCCATCCCGGCGCTTTGCGAAGGGCGCAGCGGCCGATGACGCGGAGGGGCAGATGGCGGTGGTGATGCGGGTTGAGGACATGGCCGGTGCGTTCGCCGAGGCATTCTCCGCCGGCAACATCGAGGCGCTGGTCAGCCTCTACGAGGAGCAGGCGGTGCTGGCGCCGCAGCCAGGCGCGCGGGTTGTCGGCAAGGCGGCCATTCGCGAGGCCTTCGCCCGCATGACCGCGCGGCGGCCGCGCATGTCCATGACCGCGGTGATGATCATGGAGCGCGACGGGCTGGCGCTGGTGCGCCATGACTGGGTGATGACCGGCACCGATGCCGAAGGCAAGCCGATGGAGCGTCGCGGCACCAGCGCCGAGGTGCTGCGCCGCCAGCCCGATGGCCGCTGGCTCTATGTGCTCGACCACCCGTCGGGCGTGGACAAGTCGTGATCGTGTCGTTGGGACCGCGCCGGGCGGCGCGCGGTCCGGAAGCACCGAAGGAGCCGGGTATGCGTCGCGTTGCGTGGGTTCTCGCCGTCCTCCTCGCGTTCGGCGTTGCCGGGACGCCGGCGCCGGCACCGGCGCAGTCGCCACCACCGCCGCCGGCGGTCTCGTTCGAGAAGTCGAGCCTCGTCATCGACACCGCGGCGGGCGAGCAGAAATTCGACGTCGAGCTGGCGCTGACGCCCGAGCAGCAGCAGCGCGGCCTGATGTTCCGCCAGAAGCTCGGCGTGCATGAAGGCATGCTGTTCGACTTCGTCGCGACCCAGAAGCTGTCGTTCTGGATGGCCAACACGCTCATTCCGCTCGACATGCTGTTCATCGATGCCGACGGCACCATCGCGCGCATCCACGCCAATGCCGAGCCGCTCTCGACCCGCACCATCGACAGCGGCTCGCCCGTCAGGGCGGTGCTGGAGATCAACGGCGGCGCCGCCCGCATGCTGGGGATCAAGCCGGGCGACAAGGTGCGCCACGCGATCTTCGGCAACGCCAGGTGAGCGGTAGCCTCACACTGTCATCCCGAGCGCAGCGAGGACCTCCCGCGAATGGCGCACCGTGCGTCTTGCCGCGGGAGATCCCTCGCTGCGCTCGGGATGACAGTTTGGAGCGGCAACCCTGCAACCGGGACGAGGGCGCCCCTGATTTGGGGGAAGCCTCGGATTTTGTAGGTTCCCCGGCGTCATCCTGCTCTGTCGATTTTCGTGAAAGACATTACATTCCAATGACTTAATATATTTATCCGAGTTGGCACGAAGTTCGCGCTTCTGGGGGCGTTGCGTAGTCCCCAACAAAGAAGTGCGAGATGCCTTGGAACATCCTCTGTGATTTCGACGGGACAATCGTTCCCGTCGATGTGTCCGACGCCCTCTTTGAGCGATTTGCCGAGCCAGCCTGGCGGGATATCGAGGCCGAATGGCAGGCCGAGCGCATCAGCAGCCGCACCTGCATGGAGCGTCAGGTGGCGCTGCTGCGTTGCAGCCTGGCCGAGCTCGACGCCACCCTCGACAGCATCGACATCGACCCGGGCTTCGCCGGCTTCGTCGGCGATTGCCACCGTTGGGGCCATCGCCTGACCATCGTGAGCGACGGGCTCGACTACGCCATCCGGCGCATCTTCCGGCGACATGGCATCCATGACCTTGCCGTCGTCGCCAACCATCTTCGCCCGGCCGGCGGCCGCCGCTACGTCCTGGAATTCCCCCATGCGTCGCGGATCTGCAGCTCAGGTGTCTGCAAGTGCGGATTCCGCGGACCCAGGCTGCCGACGCTGGTGATCGGCGACGGGCGCTCCGATTTCTGCGTCGCCGGCGCCGCCGACATGGTGATCGCCAAGGCGTCGCTGCTGGATCACTGCCGCCGCGACGGCCTGCCGGTGATCCCGTTCGACGATTTCGCCCAGGTGCGCGCCGTGGTCGACCATCTCGGTCGTCATCAGCAGCGCGTGGCTGCCCGCATCCCCGAGTGGAGTTCCGCGCTATGAACCAGATCATCCGCCTGCACGACCTCAGCCGCGACGACGATGCCGAGGAGGCCGCCCTGCGTGCCGACGAGGCGCGCTACTGCTCGCATGGCGACACGGTCCACTACACCGACACGCCGATGATCTTCGAGCGTTGCCAGGGCTCGTTCCTCTACGACCGTCGCGACAGGCCATATCTCGACCTGCAGATGTGGTACTCGGCGGTGAACTTCGGCTATGCCAACCCGCGTCTGAACGAGGCCCTGAAGCGGCAGATCGATCGCCTGCCGCAGGTCGCATCGCAGTATCTGCACCGCGAGAAGATCGAGCTGGCGGCGATGATCGCGCGCGATGCCGAGCAAAAGTTCGGGCGCAAGGGCCGCGTGCATTTCAACGTCGGCGGCAGCCAGGCGGTCGAGGATTCGCTGAAGCTGGTGCGCAACGCCTCGCACGGCAAGAGCCTGATGTTCGCATTCGAGGGCGGCTACCACGGCCGCACGCTCGGCGCCTCGGCCATCACGTCGTCCTACCGCTATCGGCGGCGCTACGGTCATTTCGGGGACCGGGCGCAGTTCGTGCCGTTCCCGTACTGCTTCCGTTGCCCGTACGGCAAGAAGCGCGAGGATTGCGGCCTCTATTGTGTCGACCAGTTCGCACGCCTGTTCGATACGGAATACTACGGCCTGTGGGATCCCAAGGTCGGCGAATCGGAATATGCCGCTTTCTACGTCGAGCCCATCCAGGGCACCGGCGGCTATGTGATCCCGCCGCCGGGCTACTTCGAGAAGCTCGCCGGGGTGCTGGAGGCGCGCAAGATCCTGCTGGTCGACGACGAGATCCAGATGGGCTTCTTCCGCGCCGGCAAGCTGTGGTCGATCGAGAATTTCGGCGTCAGGCCGGACATCATCGTCTTCGGCAAGGCCATGACCAACGGGCTCAACCCGCTCTCGGGCATCTGGGCCCGGGAGGAGCTGATCGCGCCGTCGGTCTTCCCGCCGGGATCGACACACTCGACGTTCAACGCCAATCCGCTCGGCACCGCCGCCGCGCTCGAGACGATGCGGATGCTCGACGAGAGCGACTACGAGACCGCGACCTTCGCCAAGGGGGTCTATTTCCTGGAGGGCCTGCGTGAGCTGAAGCGCAAGCATCCGATCGTCGGCGACGTCGACGGGCTGGGATTGGCGCTGCGCATGGAGATCTGCGCCGAGGATGGCTTCACACCGGCCAAGGCGACGGTCGATCGCATGGTCGACGAGGCCATGAAGGGCGACCTCGTCGTCAACGGCAAGTCATACGGGCTGGTGCTCGATATCGGCGGCTACCACAAGAACGTCGTCACCCTGGCGCCCAGCCTCGACATCTCGCGTGAGGAGATGGACCTCGCCATCGTCCTGCTCGACCAGGTGCTGGCCCGCGTCGAGCACGGATGAGCGCTGACGGGCAGGGGGATGACGCCCGGGAACGACGAGGCATCTTCCTGCCCGCTGCCGGCGCAGGTCCTGCGCCGGCCACCCCGAACGCCAACTCTCGTCATGGACGCGTCAGAGGACGACATTACGAGCCGCGTGACGCCAGCCCGCAACCTGGGCGGGCCGGTCGAAACGCCATGCTCGACGACAGCCGCCACATGACCGCGATCGACTGGCAGCAGCCACTGGTGGCGAGCCGGTCCGGTGCGTTTCCGCGCCCGCCTGTCGGAGGAGCCATGAACGGGGAGTGTCCAGCACCAAGGTGCCAGCACGGCCATCGGCCGTTGGATTGTCACGCAACAACGATTTGGGTATCGCATGGGCCTGGTCGCTGAACGGCGCGCCGTCGCGCGGCGTCTGCCGGCAATGGGGATCGAGGTGGGGATATCGCGCCTGTTCGCGAATTTGGGCCGCTCGATCCGCGGCAAGCTGGTGCTCGCCTTCCTGCTGGTGAGCCTGCTGCCGACGATCTTCATCGCCCAGCTCTCGACCTGGCTCGTGGCGAGCAACTACGATTCGGCGCTCGAGCGCTGGCTGACCGAGACCACCGTCTTCCTGGCCGACGAGTTGAAGGACACGCCCGACGGCGCCAAGCGCCTTGCCGATTTCATCGCGCAGGACCAGGCGGCGCTGGCCACGCTCCGGGCCGGCGGCCCGCTGCCGGCGCCGATCCACGGCCTCACCGACGCGTTCGGCTACTCGGCCATCGTGCTGTACGACGACACCGGCCGCATCCTCTTCTCCGAGCCGCCGATCAGGACCGTCCAGGAGATCCCGTTCGGCGACCAGGCGCCGCTCTACCGCCTCGAGGTCGGGGATCACGTCCGCTACGCCTCGGCCGGCATCCGGCGCATCGAGACCGCCGGCGGACATCAGACGCTGCTGCTGGGCACCTGGCTGGACCGGGATTTCCTCAGCCAGATGAAGTCGGTGACGTCGCTGGAGTACCGGATCTACTACGTCAAGCATGGCGCCTACGAAGAGATCTATTCCGCCCACGGCCCGACCGAGCCCGCCCGCCGGCCAGGTCCGGCGGTCCTGACGGCACTGAACCAGGGGGCGACCCACGTCCTTGATCGCGAGGTCGACGACGGCCAGCTCATCGGTGTCTACACTGTCCTGCCCGGCAAGTCGGACAAGCCGGCGCATGCCATCCTGTTCACGGGCGTGCGGGTCACCGAGGCGCTGCGCGGCCGGCCGACGCCGCCGCTGCTGTTCTCCGGCATCTTCGTCGTCGGCACCATCCTGTCGCTGGGCGCCGGTGTCCTGCTGTCCAAGCGCCTCGCCCGGCCGCTGCATCAGCTCGCCGAAAGCGTGCGGCGGCTGGCGGAAGGGCAGTACGGCGAGCAGGTCCCGGTCCAGGGCGAGGACGAGGTTGCCGAGGTCGCCACGGCGGTCAACCACATGTCATCCCGCCTGGCGGATCTGCGCTCGCTGGAGGAGCAGCTGCGGCGCCGCGAGCGGCTGGCGGCGCTGGGCCAGGTGGCAGCCGGCTTCGCGCACGAGGTGCGCAACCCGCTGGGGATCATCAAGACCTCCGCGGAGGTCGTGCGCCGGCGCGCCGAGCTGAGCCGGAAGGACGCCGACCTGATGGGCTACGTGATCGAGGAGGTTCGGCGCATCGATCACCTGATGCACGAGTTCCTGACCTTCGCCAAGCCGGCGCCGCCGGTCCTGGCGCGGCTGCTGCCGCGCCAGGTCGTCGATCGCGCGCTGGCATTCTGCAGCCCCGAGTTCTCGGCCCGCTCGGTAGCGGTCCAGCTCGATGACCGGGCGCCGGGGGCCGCCATCATGGGCGATGAGAACCAGCTCTTCCAGGCCTTGCTCAACCTGATCCTCAACGCCATCGATGCCATGCCGGACGGCGGCAGCCTGACCGTCGGCATCGCGCGCGAGGGCGCGCGGGTTGCCGTGCGGGTCGCCGACACCGGCGCCGGCATGGCGTCCGATGTCGTTCCACATGTCTTCGACCCGTTCTTCACGACCAAGGAGCGCGGGGTGGGATTGGGGCTGGCGAAGGTGCATGCGCTGGTCGAAGCTCATGGCGGCAGCGTGGCTTGCGACAGCGCCCCCGGGCGCGGCAGCACGTTCACGCTCAGCTTCCCGGCTACCTGAGGGTGCTCATGTCGCGCACCGTGCTGATTGTCGACGACGAGACCAAGCTGCTGCACGTGCTGTCGGTTGCGCTGGAGGCGCTCGGCTATCAGACCCTGACGGCCTCGACCGGGACCGCCGCCCTGAAGACCCTGGACGTCGAGGACGTCGACCTCGTGCTGACCGATCTGCGCATGCCCGGAATCACGGGCCGCGAGCTGATGCGGGCGATCCACGAGCGCCGGCCGGGCTTGCCCGTCATCCTGATGACCGCCTACGCTACCGTGCGCGACGCCGTCGATATCATCAAGCAGGGCGCGTCCGACTACATCGGCAAGCCGGTGGAGATGGATGAGCTGGAGTCGGCGATCGCCTCGGCGCTGCGGCTGCGCGATGCGCTGCGCGAGAACCAGCGCCTGCGCGAGGAATTGGAGGGCCGCTATCGCTTCGACAACCTGGCCGGCTCCAGCGCCGCCTTCCGGACCGTGATCACGGCTGTCGCCGAAGTCTGCGCCAGCAAGGCGAACGTGCTGATCACGGGAGAAAGCGGCACCGGCAAGGAGATGGTCGCGCGCGCCATCCACTTCAACAGCCCGCGCAAGGAAAGCCGCTTCATCGCCATCAACTGCGCCGCCATTCCCGAGAACCTGCTGGAAAGCGAGCTTTTCGGCCATGTGAAGGGTGCCTTCACGGGCGCGCTGTCCAACCGGCCCGGCCGCTTCGCCACGGCCGATGGCGGCACGATCTTCCTGGATGAGATCGGCGACATGCCGCTGGCGCTGCAGGCCAAGATCCTGCGCACGCTGCAGGAGCGGACGATCGAGCCGGTCGGCAGCGACCGCACCCGCAGCGTCGATGTGCGGGTGATCGCGGCGACGAACCGCGACCTGCTGGAAGCCGTGCGGGCAGGGCGCTTCCGCGAAGACCTGTACTACCGCCTGAGCGTGTACCCCATCGCGCTGCCGCCGCTTCGCGACCGTGAAGACGACGTCGCCGAGCTGGCCGACCGGTTCGTGGCACGCCTGGCCGCCGAGATGGGCAAGCGCGTGACAGGGATCACGCCGGCGGCGCGCCGCGCCATGGCGTCATATCCGTGGCCGGGCAACATCCGCGAGCTGCAGAACTGCGTCGAGCGCGCGGTGATCGTGGCGCGCGGCGATCTGATCGACCTTCCCGATCTGCCGCCATATCTGTTCCAGCCCACCGGCGCGGGCGCCACGGGCGAGCGGGAGAGCAGGTTGCCGGCGGATCTCGCGGCCGAGCTCGAAGCGACCGAGAAGCGCTGGATCATCGAGGCGCTTCGCCGGGCGGGCGGGGTGCAGGTGCGGGCAGCCGCGATGCTGGGGATCACCGATCGCGGTCTGTGGCATCGGATACGCAAGCTCGACATCCGGGTCGAGCGTGTTCCCAAGGCGTAAGGATCAGCGACGGCGCACCAACTCCGGGCGGCGCGCATCGAAGACACAGGAGCGGCAATCATGAGCGTCGACACGAAGGGCGTCCTGCTGCGTGAGCGTGGCGGACGACTTGTCCTTGTGCTGATCGCGGGCTATGTCGTGGCCGCAGGTGTCCTGGGCGGCGCCCTTGTCGCGATGGGAGCCATCCCGCCATGGCGCGAAGGCTCGACCTTCGAGCTGGTTCCCGGCACCGCGGCAATGCTGCTGGGCGCGGTGGCGATCCTGGCCTATCTCGGCGGCACGCCACCATCGGAAGCGCCGCTGCGACGACGCGGCCTGGCCCTCGGCGCCGTGCTTTTCCTCATCGGCCTGGAAGAAGCCTTCTCGCTGCATAAGATCATCGGCAGCGAGCGCGTGGTCGATCTGGCGCTCTGGCTTGCGATGGCCGCGGTCCTGCACAGCTTCGTGAGCAGGGTCGAGATTTCCGATCGTGCGGCGCTGTTCCTGGGCGGCGCCTGGATCGTGCATGGCCTGTCGGTGTTGGTGGAGGGCACCACGATGGTCTTTGTTCTTTCACCCACGGCGGCCGAGTGGGTCGATGAATTTCTCGAGTTCTGCTACGTGCCGCTCTATGGGGTGGCAGTCTTCTGCCTGCCGGTGATCACGCGCTTCGACAATGCGGCAACCATGCCCCAGGACGCAGCGCAGCGGGCGTCGTTTGCCGGGGCGGTGGAGCGGGCTGCGCTCGCGATCTGGGGCGAGATAGGCTTCAGGCTGTTCCGGCTGTCACGTCCCGGCGCCACGTTCGCCGACTTCTACGCCTACGATATCGAGCGCAAGCTCGCGACCGGCGCCAGCCACCCGACCCTGGGCAAGCGCAAGCGCGTGCGCCGCACCGGCCAGGCGCTCGATTTGACGACCGCCCGGCACGGAGCCCGTGGCCGTTTCGTGCTGGAACGCCTGTTCCTCGAGGGATTGCGGCCGGAGCATCGCGTGGTCGACTACGGCTGCGGCAGCCTGCGCATCGGCCAGCATTTCATCTCGTTCCTCGATCCGGGCGGCTATTGGGGCCTGGATGTCACCGACAGCTTCTATCGCGACGGGCTGGACCTGCTGCCGCCCGGTGCTGCCCAGGCCCGTTGCCCGCATCTGGCGGTGATCGACACCACCACCTTGAGCGATGTCAGGGCGCAGCAGCCGGATTTCATCGTTTGTGTCGCGGTGCTGCTGCACGTGCCGCCCGGCGAGCTGGACATGTTCTTCGACCGCCTGCTGGGGCTGCGTGCGCCGCATTCGGTCGTGGCCCTGTGGTTCGATGAATCGGCGACGCTGGTGCGCACCCAGGCCAAGGCATGGGCCTATCCGCGTGCCACCATCCTGGCTCAGGCCGGCCGCGCCGCGCCGGCCGCGGCCTGCTCGGTCGAAGTGTTCGACGACATCACCGCACGCTATGGCGGCCTGCCGGTGACGCGCTCCATCCTCTGGGTGCGGCCACGGGCGGCGAAGGTGCCGTCCGAATAGGCGCCCTCGCGGCCGGAAGACGAACCACAGAGGCACCGAGACACAGCGCAGCCGTTGGCCGCAACCAAATGCGGGGAAAGCGCTTCATGGTGAGCTTGTCGAACCATGAAGCGGCGCACCACTGCCCGTGCGACGCCTTCATGGTTCGACAAGCTCACCATGAAGGCTACAAAAATCACCGCGGCTCGCGAAGATTCTTGAAGTCAGTAGTACAGAGATCACACAGAGCAAGACATTATCGCGCGCCGAAGGCGCGCAACGTTTTCCTCTCTGTGCTGTCTCTGTGTCTCTGTGCCTCTGTGGTTTTCTTTCTGGCGCCAGATGCGATCGCCGTGCCTACCAGCGGAACTCCAGGCCGACGAAGACGGCGCGGCCGTCGCCGGGGTTGTAGAGCTGATCCACGGTGGTCGCGACCGGCCGCGCATTGGTGTTCGAGACATAGGTCTTGTTGAACAGGTTTCGCGCATCGAGAAACAGGCTCAGGCCGTTCTCGAACGTCCAGCCGGCCCGGGCGCCCAGCAAGGCATAGGCGCGGGTGCGAAACGCCTTGGTGTTGGCGTTGTCGACATAATAGCCCTGCGGCACCCATTCGACGTTGGGGCCGAACCAGAATCCCGATGGATGGCTGTAGCGCAGCTCGGCCCGGACGTAGTGCCGCGGCGCGCCCGGGATCTGATTGTCGCCGGCCACCGGGTCGTTGCGGAACCGGAAGTCGCTGAAGGTGTAGGCGAGGCGCGCCTGGACCTTGTCGGGGGCGGCGGCCGTCGCCGTGGCCAGCCCTTCAAGCAGCGTCGCATCGATGCCGAGCTCGACGCCCTGATGGATGGTGCGGTCGGCGTTGAGCGCGAAGCCGCCGTCGCCGGACCCGGGCACCACGAAGAGCTGCAGCTCGTTGCGGATCCAGGCGCGATAGACGGAAAGGTCGAAGCCGATGCCGCGCCACGTGCCGCGCGTGCCGATCTCCGCCGTCCATGACGTCTGCGGCTTGAGGTTGGCGAAGCCGGGGCTGGCGCTGGGGTTGAGCTCGGCGAAGGTTGGCGGCTCGGAGGCGCGGCTGACATTGCCGAAGACCTGCCAGTCCTTGCGCGGCTGCCACAGCACCCCGACCTTGGGGTTGACGCTGTTGAAGATCTTGCGGCCGCTGTCGTCGCCGTTGGCCAGGAGCTTGTCGTCGAGGCTCCGGCGGGCGTGGCCGAGCTGCGCCCCGACGATGAAGGCGAGCGTGGGATCGAGATAGAGCCGGTTCTCGGCGTAGAGCTCGACATTGGTGGAACGCTCATCGACATGGTTGGTGAGCGCGCCGCGGCGGCCGTTGTTGTTGACGTAGGTCTTGTTGACGTTGACGCCGGTGAAGAGATTGGCGCCGACGACATAGTCATTGCGCAGGCCGGCAACCGTGGCCGTTCCCGTCCAGCGCACGCTGGCGCCGCCGTCGTCCGAGACGTTGTCGACGACGCCGAACGACAGCGGATGGAACAGCACCTTGTGATGATACCAGGCCGAGGCGGTCACCGAGTCGTCGCCGATCCGGAACGTGGTGCGGTTGACCAGGCGCAGCGAGTCGATGTCGCGCCGCGTGTTCTTCAGGAAGCTCGACGGATCGGTCGCGCGCGGGTCGGTGTAGGCCAGCGACCGGGTGAGGGAGCTGGGGATCTGCTGCCGGATATGGTTGACGCCGGCGAAGAAGCGGGTCTCAACATCCTCATCGAAGCGGTAGCCGAGATTGCCATTGAAGCGCAGATAGTCGCGCTCGGTATGCTGCCGATAGCCGTCGGCATGGCTGAAGGTGGGCGAAAACCAGTAATCCCATGCCCCGGCGCTGCCGCCCAGCGCCACCTGGCCGCCGGCGTTGCCGAAGCTGCCGCCGTCTGCCCGCGCCAGCCATCCCGGCGCGCTGCGCCCGGTGGGCGAGACGTAGTTGATGGCGCCGCCCAGCGAGGCCGCGCCCCATTGCAGGGCATTGGCGCCCCTGAAGACCTCGATGTAGCGCACGCCCAGCGGATCGAGCTCCTGGGTGTCGGCGCCGCCGTCGGCCAGGTTCATGGGCACGCCGTCGACCATGATCCGGATGCCGCGCAGGTGGAAGTTGCGCGACAGGCCGGAGCCGCGGATCGACAGCCGCGCGTCCTCCTGCCCGTACTTGGGCTGCGCGAGGACACCGGGCACGTAGTCGAGCGCGTCCTTGATGGTGGTCGCCTTGCTGTCGCGGATCCGCTCGCTGGGCACGAGCCCGACGCCGCCGGGCGTGCGCTCGATGTCGCGGCGGGCGTCGTCGACCGACGGCACGGTCAGGGAAGGCACGACGCGATCGCCGGTGACGGTCACCGGCGGCACCTCGATGGGCGCCTGGGCGGCGGCCTGGTCGGCCAGCAGCAGGAAGCTCAGCACGGTGCCCGCGGGCAGCACCCGGCGCTTGTCAGGAGCACGTCGTTGGGACGGCATGGTCATGTCTCCAGCCACGCCGGCGCGCGGGCGCGCATATCCGGGCCGTGGCGAAAAGCTCGAGGACGGGGAGGCGGTGCGATCCGCGCGGTGGATCGCTACTGGGTCAGGCCATGCGCGGGCGCGGCCGGCGTCAGAGGATGACGCTCAGGCGACCGTCAAGGGTGGATCGCGGGGATGTCCCGGGCGTCGGGCCGGCGCCCGGTCCACGTGCTGCGGGCCTTGAGCGCGCGGTGGCGCCGTGGCATTGGCGATCCGCGCTGGCGGCAGGATCTCGGTCGGTTCGGGGGCCAGCGCCGGCACGCCGGCGGCAAGGCAGCAGGCGTGCTTGCCGGCCTTGGCCTGCACATCGAACGGCAGATGGAAGCCGACCGCCTTGCCGTCGCCCGCGTCCGCCGCTATGAGGGCGTCGAGGTTGACCAGCTTCAGGCCGTCAGCCGAGCAGACCACGACAAAGCCGTTGACCGGGCCGGTGGCGAAGCGCTCCAGGGCCCGGGCATGTGCCAGCGGCGTGAAGGCCTGCACCGTGAGCGCGAGCAGCGCCAGCCACAGCGCCAGCGCACGCCGCCAGGTGAGCATGGCGCTGGCCTTGTTTACGGGGGCAAATTTCGACGCACGATTGCCCGGACGGACCGCGCGGCTCCTGCCGCGCTCTTCGTCTGGTCGTGGCAACACCATGAGCGCGCCGGGGGGCGCGCGGTCCGGCACACGCCGCTGGGGGGCAGAACTGGCGCCTACAGCTGGACCGCCGGCGCGGCGAGCGCCCAGCGTGTCCCTGAGCATCTCGCCCCCGCGCCTTCTCATGGCCGGATGCCGATCGTGTCCTCGAGCGTCACCTGCTCGAAGTCGGAGATGAGGATGACGATGCGCACCGACCAGTGGCCGGCAATCGGCATCACCAGGCCTTCGACCCGCCAGCTTCCATCGTCGGATCGCCGCGCCGGGCGCCGCAGCGGCCCGATGCCGGCGACCGGGTCGGTCAGGATGAGCGTGACTTCCTTGGCCTTCAGGGGCCCGAAGTCGCCGGCTGCGATGGTGATGACGGCCTCGACGGGCCCGGCCCGGCCCGGGGTGATCGTCAGGTCGGCCATCGCCTTGGGGCCGTGGATATGCACGTAGGCTGGCTCGCTGGCCGCCGCGGCCAGCGCGCGCGGTGGTGGCGTGAAGCGCCACAGCGCCACGACGCTGAGGACCGCCAGGACCAGCACCATCTCTACCGCGATGACGCGCGCCAGGCGCCGCGCCGCACCGGGCGTGGCGTGCTCGACCTGGGGCGTCAATCGCCAGCGGTTGTAGGCCGCCAGGCCGGCAACGGCTGCCAGCAGGCCGAGCTTGATCAGCAGCACGCGTCCGTAGTCGGTCGTCCACAGCGCGCTCGCGTGCTGGACCTGGACAACGGCCAGGACGATACCTGCGGCCACCAGCGGGACGAGCACGAATAGAATGGCCCGCGAGAAGCGGCGCAAGGACATGGCAGCGTCCGGCGATTCGGCGACAAGCTGCGCGAACAGAGGCGTGAGCGCGCCGGTCCAGAAGGCGATGCCCACACTGTGCAGGAACACCGCCGAGCGCATCAACCATTGTGGATGAGCCGTGCTGGCATGTCCGCTCATCGTGAGCGCGGCGCCAATCGCCAGCAGCGCCACGAGCGACAACGCGCGGCATGCCGACACCCTGGGCGTGCCGAGCGATATGAAGGCTGCGATCAGCGCCGCGGCGACGACGATTGCCGTGCGTCCCTGGCTGCTGTCGACGCCAGCCGCCCAGGCCATGCGATGGATACGCCCCGAGAAGGGCAGCCCCAGGGCGTCGAGGCCCTGCAGGCCGATCGAGAACAGCGCCGCGACGAAGCCAAGGATGATCGCGCCGGCGATGACACGCAGGCCATGGCGCTCCGGCCTCGAGATCCAGGCGCGATAGAAGGCCCCGCCGATGCCCACGAACATCCCGATGAAGAGGCCAAGCTTGGTGGCCCAGATGGCGAAGCGTACGGGGCCGTCACCGACATCGCCGGCGGTTCGCATCGTGTTGACGCTGGGGGCGCCGATCGAGAACACGATGGCGCCGCTGACGGGATGGCCGTCCTCGGACACGACGCGCCAGCTCAGGACATGCGTGCCGATGCCGAGGTCCTTGGGCGCCTCGACGTCGATGGCTCTGCCCTGACGCGCCTGGCGCAAGAGATCGAATGCCGTGCCGTCCGGCCGGATGACCCGTAGCACCAGCGGCGTGACGGACTCGTTGAACGTCAGGACGAAGCGCGCCGGCGCCGTGCCCGTGACCTCGCCGTCGCCTGGATCGGTCCGGACCAGCGAGGCATGCGCCAAGGCCGGGCCCATCGATGCCAATGCCATCGCCAGCATGATGCCCAGGCAGGCCACGGCGCGCGCCAGCCACCGCCGCGCCGGGCCGCTTGGCGCCGCAGGCGCGGTATCGACAACCGCCACGGGTTGGAGGTGGCCCCGGATCATCTTGCCGCCAGGGTAGAAGAGGGCGGCTGTCCTGTCATTTCCTGGGCAGGAGCTTGAGGCCGGGCGCAGGCGCCTCATAGTCGTCGGCTTTCCTGTCCTCGGCCGGGATCTCGATCCAGCGGTCCACCGCGCCGCCGGCGCATTCCTGGACCACCGGGAAATAGAGCATCGTGCCGGGCTTGAGGCTGTCGGTGAGGTACACCTGCATCACGAACTCGTCATAGAAATCGTCCGGCAGGGCGCCGCCGCTCCAGGCGACTTCCGTCACGCCCTCGCTCACCGTGCTGCGGTGATAGTAGCTGTAGCTGCCGGCATATTTGCCCTTGACCGTGGCCAGCGTCCAACCCGGCTTGGGCATCGGCTTCACGCCGATCACGCCCTCCGGGATCTTGACGCGAAGGCCGATGGTGGCGGCGCCCTTGCAGCCATGCGGCACGCGGAAGACAGCCTTGTAGCTGCCCGCGACGGCGGCCTCCCGGGTCTCCAGCGAGACATGGGCGGATACCGGCAGCGCCAGGATGGACAGCGCGCACGCGCCCAGCGGCGCGATGATACGACGATAGACGGACATGGAAATCTCCACCGGACGGAACGACGGACGGTGTCCGGTCGTGGACCGGAGGCACCGCAACGAGGCGTTCAGGCGGAGGCAGGTGGATCCCGCGGATGGCCGGGACGGCCGGGTGGCGCATGGTCGAGAAGTTGCGGGCCTTCCGCGCGCGGCGGCGCTGTCGCATTGGCGGCGCGTGCCGGCGGCAGCGCCTCGGGCTGGTCCGGCTCCGTAGCGGGCACGCCGGCAGCAAGGCAGCAGGCATGCTTGCCGGTCTTGGCCTGGACGTCGAACGGCAGGTGGAAGCCGACGGCCTTGCCGTCGCCGGCATCAGCCGCCGTGAGGGCATCGAGATTGACCAGCTTCAGGCCGTCGGTGGAGCAGGCGACGACATAGCCGCTGACCGCGCCGTTTGCGAAGCGCTCCAGGGCACGGGCATGCGCCAGCGGCGCGAAGGCCTGGACCGTGAGGGCAAGCAGCGCCAGCCACAGCATCACCGCGCGCCGGCCCGACAGGGGCGTGGCGCTGGACTTGGCAGGCATGGCGTGAGAACGATCCATCGATCAGAGCGCGTGAGCTTTCCGGAGTCTTAACCCCGGCGATGAATGAAGTCGAGGCGGGCGCCGGCTATGCGACGAGATGAACCGCGCCGGCACTGGAGGAGAGTCTGCATGCCCAGCCCCGTCAATCGTCAATGGCTGCTTGCGTCGCGTCCGTCGGGCATGGTCGGGCCGCAGCATCTCACGTTGCGCGAGCAGCCCCTGCCCGAGCCCGGCGCTGGCGAGATCGTGGTGCGCACGCGGCTGCTGTCGCTCGATCCGGCCAATCGGGCCTGGATGTCGCCGGTGCCGACCTACAAGGCGCCGGTGGCGCCGGGGGACGTGATGCACGGCTTCGCCCTGGGCGAGGTCGTGGCCTCGAAGGTGACCGACATCGCCGTCGGTGACCTGGTCGACGGCATGCTGGGCTGGCAGGACTATGCCGTGATGAAGCCGGCCGATGTCACGCGGCGCGACGGCCGCTACCGGCCGGAGGCGCTGATGGGTGTGCTGGGCATCACCGGGCTCACCGCCTACTACGGCCTGCGCGAGGTCGGCCGGCCCAAGCCCGGCGAGACGGTGCTGGTGTCGGCCGCCGCCGGCGCGGTGGGCTCGATCGCCGCCCAGATCGCCAGGATCGAGGGATGCCGCGTCGTGGGCACGGCCGGCGGTCCCGAGAAATGCGCCTGGCTCACGGACACGCTGGGGCTCGATGCCGCCATCGACTACAAGAGCGCCGACCTGCGCCGCGCCCTGAAGGAGGCCTGCCCGCGCGGCATCGACGTCTACTTCGACAATACCGGCGGCGCGGTGCTGCAGGCGGCGCTCTACCAGATGAACATGGGCGGCCGCATCGTGTGCTGCGGCAACCTCTCGCAGTACAACGCCGAGAAGCCCGAGCCCGGCCCCATCGGCGTGCCCGGCCTGCTGGTGGTGAAGCGCCTGCGCATGGAAGGCTTCATCGTGATGGACTACTTCGCGACCCGTCCGCAGGCCGAGGCGACGCTCGCCAAGTGGATCGAGGAGGGCCGGCTGAAAGCCGCCGAGGACATCGTCGATGGCCTCGAGAAGGCGCCTGAAGCGCTGGCCGAGCTGTTCGCCGGCCGCAATCGCGGCAAGCTGCTGGTGCGGGTCAGCTGAACGGCCGCCAACCGCCCATCGGGCGAGGCTCTTTCGGACCGCGGGCGTCCACGCCCGCATTCGCTCGCACGAAGCGAAGAGCGAAATCTTTTCGGCGCTGACGCGCCGATGCGCGCGTGAGCGCGCGCGGTCCGAAACAGCAAGCCCCTCATCCGCCTCCAGCGTTTCGACGCTTCGCGTCGAAACGCCTCTATCGGGCACCTTCTCCCGTGCCTACGCGGGAGAAGCAGGGCTGTCCGGGGAAAAAGCCTTCATGGTGAGCTTGTCGAACCATGAAGGCCACGCACGACGGCTGGTGCGAGACGCTTCATGGTTCGACAAGCTCACCATGAAGCGTTGCTGCAGCGGAAAGTGCCAGGTTTTACCAGACATTTTCCCCGGACAGCCCTGCGGGAGAAGGGGAGTCTGGCGCAGCCTTTCCAGGCCCGGGCCGTTGAAATCGGATGCTCACGCGAGGCATCCATTTCTGCGCCATCATCCTGGCAGTGCTTGCGCTGGTGCCGGCCGGCGCGCATCTGCTCGAGTTGCCCAACAAGATCGGCTTGTCGCAGGCCGATTACTTCACCGTGCAGGCAATCTACCGCGGCTGGTCCCTGCTCGGCATCGTCCTGATCGCGGCGCTGCTCGCCAGCCTGGCACTGAGTGTATTGCTGCGCGGGCAGGGTGCGGTGTTCGCGCTGGCCTTGGCGGCGTTCCTGCTGATGGCCGCGACGCTGGTGATCTTCTTCGTCTGGACCTATCCGGCAAATCAGGCGACGCAGAACTGGACGGTCGCACCGGAGAACTGGCAGGCGCTGCGTGCCCATTGGGAATACGCGCACGCTGCGAGCGCGATCCTGACATTCATAGCGCTCTGCTGCCTTGCCCTGTCAGCACTCCTGGTGCGGCGATAGCCTCACCGGGCGTACAGCCCCTTGTGCAGGTCGCGCAGCACGTTCTTCTGCACCTTGCCCATCGTGTTGCGCGGCAGGTCGTCGACGAAGATCACGCGCTTGGGCTGCTTGAACTTGGCCAGCCGGCCCTCCAGGGCGGCCAGGATCGCCCGTTCATCGACGCTCGCGCCGGGCTTGCGCACGACCACGGCCGTGACGCCTTCGCCGAAATCGGGGTGCGGCACGCCCACGACCGCGCTCTCCACCACGCCCGCGATGGCGTCGATCTCGCCTTCGATCTCCTTGGGATAGACGTTGAAGCCGCCCGAGATGATCAGGTCCTTGCCGCGGCCCACGATGTGGACATAGCCGCGCTCGTCGATGCGGCCGAGGTCGCCGGTGATGAAGAAGCCGTCGGGCCGGAACTCGGCCGCGGTCTTCTCCGGCATGCGCCAGTAGCCCTTGAAGACGTTGGGTCCCTTCACCTCGATCACGCCGATCTCGCCCTGCGGCAGCACGCGCGCGGTTTCGGGATCGGCGATACGCAGCGCGACGCCGGGCAGGGGGAAGCCGACCGTGCCCGCCACCCTGTCCCCGTCATACGGATTCGAGGTGTTCATGTTGGTCTCGGTCATGCCGTAGCGCTCGAGGATGGCGTGGCCGGTGCGGGCGCGCCAGTCGCGGTGCGTCTCGGCCAGCAGCGGCGCCGAGCCCGATATGAAGAGCCGCATATGCCGGGTCGCATCAGGCGTCAGGCCGCGATGCTGCAGCAGGCGGGTGTAGAAGGTCGGCACGCCCATCATGGCGGTGGCGCGCGGCAGCAGCCGCATCACCGCGTCGGCATCGAACTTCGGCAGGAACAGCATCGAGCCGCCGGCCGCCAGCAGCGTGTTGGTGGCCGTGAACAGGCCGTGCGTGTGGTAGATCGGCAGCGCGTGCAGCAGCACGTCGTCGGCCGTGAAGCGCCAGTACGCCACCAGCGTGCGCGCGTTCGACGCCAGGTTGTCGTGCGTGAGCATGGCGCCCTTCGAGCGCCCCGTCGTGCCCGACGTGTAGAGGATCGCGGCCAGGTCGTCGGCGGCGCGCGCGACGTCCGCGAATTGCGGCGCCTGCGCTGCCGCCTTGGTCGCCAGGCTGCCGTCGCCCGTGGCGTCGAGCGTCTCGACCGCCTTGACGCCAGCCTTGCCGGCGATGGCCGCGATGCCCTCGCGCCTGGCCGGATCGCAGACCACGACGGTGGGCTGGGCATCGCCGATGAAATACTCCAGCTCGGCGATGGTGTAGGCGGTGTTGAGCGGCAGGAAGATGGCGCCGGCGCGCACGCAGGCCAGGTAGAGCAGGATCGCGGGCACGCTCTTCTCGACCTGCACCGCGACCCTGTCGCCGGGGGCCACGCCCAGCGCCACCAGCGCATTGGCATAGCGGCCCGTGCCGTCGATCAGCTCGGCGAAGCTGAGCGTGCTGCCGTCCGGCGTCTCGATGAAGGCCTTGCCGGGGGCGGGAATGGACGAGCGGACGAGCGAGAACAGGTGGTTGGTCATGCGCAAACGTTACGGCTGGGGATCAGCCGTCGTCATAGCCCGTCTGGCCGCAGCGCGCCAATAGGGTTTGATAGTTGTCGTCCTGAGCGCAGCGGAGGACCTTGCGGTGGTCCTGACAAAGTATGACGGCACTGAAAGCCGCCGTGCTTTGAGCGAACCACCGCAAGGTCCTTCGCTGCGCTCAGGACGACAGAATGTCACGCCGCTTGCGCGGCGGCCAGCTCGGCATCCTTGGCGTAGACGCGCTGCAGCGCCTGGCGCTCGCGCAGGCGCGCGGCATAGGCCGTGAACTCGGGGCGCTCGGGCAGGGCCTTGATCATCATGCCCCAGGTGAGGCCTGAGCCGATGACGACGTCGGCCGCCGAGAAATGCGGTCCCAGCAGGTACGGGCCCGTGGCCACGGCCTTGGCCACGAGGTCGAGCGTGGCATCGTAGCTGCCGTAGCCGAGCGCGCCGGGCGTCACGTCGGGCCGCTTGAACATGCGGTCGATGATCGCCGGCTCCAGGCAGCTCGGCCCGAAGAACAGCCACTTGAGGTAGGGGCCGCGCCGCAGGTCGCCGACCGGCACGTTGAGGCCGGCCGACGGGTAGGCGTCGGCAAGGTAGCAGCAGATCGCCGCCGCCTCGGTGACGACGACGCCCTTGTGCGCGATGGCCGGCACCTTGCCCATGGGATTGACGGCGAGGTATCCGGGCTGCTTGTGCTCGTCCTTCTTCAGGTTCAGCAGATGCAGGCGGTAAGGCTCGCCCAGCTCCTCCAGCATCCACTGCACGATGATCGAGCGCGATTGCGGGGCATGATAGAAGACGATGTCGGGATCTCTCGCCATCGGTCGGCTCCTGCCAGGATGGTCCTGGCGCGCCTTATAGCACGGCCCGGCCCAGCCGCGAGACGAAGCGGTTGGCGATCTCCGCACCGTCGCGCAGGAAGCGGCGCGTACCGACTATCGGTGGAGGGAGAGTCATGGCTGTCATCCCGAGCGCAGCGAGGACCTCCTACCGGTTATCAAGGGGAAAATGGAGGGCAATAAGGGGCGCTTGTGGTTTGATGGCGGTCCCTTGCCGTGTGAGCGTAGCGCCGTGCTCGGCGCTGTC
>NZ_VDUZ01000039.1 GCF_008039615.1 Vineibacter terrae
CGCCACGGCGCCGTCACGCCAAGACCCAGTGCCAGCACCCGATTCCCGTCCAACCCAACCCCCGCTCCGTCTCTCGGCGAAGGTTACCAACAATTCCCCCCAATTCCATTCGCCACGTCGAGGAGCCGATTGGGAGCTCTCCCGTTTGGTACGGTTCTTCTGCTCGCCTCAGCGATTTCAGGGCAGAATGTGGAGCTTATCCGCTGGGACCCTGAACCTTACATTCAGCGGGCAAGCCCACCCGTCGAGTCTGAGAACTCGAAACGACTGTCGTCAGCGGAGCCATGGACTTTTCCTGATCCCAAGTATTGGGCACACGGTGTGCGTCCCTCGCTTCGTCATTCGTGCCGACGCCCAGACCTGGGGCGTCCGCGCAGGGAGCTTCAACTTTGATCGCCAGGGCGCGATTGGACATGGTGGGCGAATACCTATGGTCGTCCGTCCGGGAACGGGTCGACAGGGCGCCATGTACCGCAGGGGCATGGAAGTCCTAGAACGGCAGCGTTCCGATGGGCAGGATGGTGCCAGTATTCCGGGAAATCCGGTGTGACCCGGATACTTCCGACGCGCCAGGGCACGGCAGGTTGGTGGGCGGGTCGGATTGTCGGCCTCAGAGCTTGAACAGCGCCGGTCAATCGCGCTCCCGACAAAGGGCGCGCATCTCCTTACCCATGACGATGATGCGGTCGCAGGTCGCGATGATCTCTTCCATCTTCCCGTGGATCACTTGCTGCTGCTTCAGGACCTCCTGGAGCATGGCCGCGATGCTTTCGAGACTAGCGGGTTTCTTGGTCATGAGAGGCTCCCCTGGATCTGGCCGCCGACGGCCCTGCGCGATCCGGATACTTCCGACTTGTATGACGCGGAGGGCCTGCACGGTGGCTTGGTCCTAATCTAGGGGTGGGCGTCGTCTCCGTCGTCACAGGTAGTGATTGGTAGCTGTGTTTCTGGAAACTCAGAGAAAGAAGAAAATCCATGGTGGAGAAGGATTGCCATTAGAGGAAGCAAAGACGGCGGCGAAGGTGGTAGTCAGGAAGAGCGCTACCAATCGCACCTGCCATACCGGGACCTGACACGTGAGACTCAAAGGGGTGCCTCCCGAAGGCCACAATCACGTCGGGAGTGAAGATCGGGGAGAGCCGCGAAATCATCGTCGAACATGGACTGATGACGCATGAAGGGGTCAATGGTCTCGCGACCGGGCGACGATCGTGGTCTACAATCGGGCTAAACGTGATGTCTTTTGTGGCTCTTGTGAGAGGGAAAGACGTTCGACAGCATTCTAGGGCGCGTACTCATAGACAGGTCCTACCGATGCAGGCAAGGCAATGGCGCTTTGCCCCCAAAAACGGACATTGGCATAGGACGAAGGGATGTCCGCTATGGGCCAAGAACGGACATCGGCGCGTTTTTGTCAGTGACCTGACATCGCTGCCTTGATAGCTTGATCGATGGAGGGCCGCTCACATGAGACGCCGCGATGTCATCATGGTCTTCGTCGGCGCGTCGTTCACGTGGCCGCTCGCCGCACGGGCGCAGCGATCAGGCGAGGTTCCTACCGTTGGGGTTCTCTACCTGGGCAGCGAGGAAAGCTTCCAGGGGAGGCTTGAAGCGTTCCGCAACGGGCTGCAGTCGAACGGCTTGTCTGAGGGGAAATCTGTTCGCCTTGCGATGCGCTATGCCAATGGTGATGTCGGGGAACTGGCAAGGCTTGCCCGCGAGCTTGAGGCCGCGGGCAGCGTGCTGATCGTCACGTCGGGTAGAACGTCGGTGCAGGCCGTCCGGACGGCTTTACCCAACATGCCCATTGTGATGGCGCCCAGCGCCGACCCGGTGGGAGCGGGTTTCGCGCGTAGCCTGTCGCGACCAGGTGGCAAGATCACCGGTGTTTCGATTCTCGGCAGTGAGCTGAGCGGCAAGCGGTTCCAGCTGTTGAAGGAGATCGTTCCCACGGCCAAGACATTTGCTGTGTTGTTTCATCCGGCAAATCCCGGAAATGAGGTATTCCTAAAGAATTCTATGGCGATTGCCGAAGTGCTGGGGATCGAGATCAAGGAGCGCGCCGTCACGGGGCCGGATGAGATTTCCGATGCGATGGCGTGGGCGGCGCGCCTGCCGGCGGGCGGTGTCTACGTCGGTGCTGACCCGGTGTTCACGCAACACAAGGAGGCGATCTTCCGCACCGCGCTGGCAGCGCGATTGCCGACGATGACGCCTGACATCGGGTATGTGCGGGCCGGCGCGTTGGTTGCGTACGGTCCCGACTCGCTGGAGATGCGGCGGCAAGCAGCCGGCTATGTGGCTGCGATTCTGCGTGGCGCAGAGGCCGGAGATCTGCCGATCGCGCAGCCGACGAAGTTCGAGTTGGTGATCAATCTTAAGACCGCCCGGGCACTCGGGTTGACCGTGCCCGTCACCCTGCTGGCCCGCGCCGACGAGGTGATCGAGTAAGCGGACCCATCATGTCCGCTTCGGGTCAAAAGGCGACCTGCCGGGATCGTCGCCAGATGTCCGCTTTACCCCCGAAAACGGACAATCCCAGATTTATGAGTACGCGCCCTAACTGCGGGGCTGCCGGGCGTGGTCCATCAACGACTCAATGGACCGGACCTCCCTGGCTACCACTGACACCACCCTGGCGATCGTCGTCGGGATCCCGAAACGCCTTCTCAAGCCTCTCCGCCAACGCCGGATCCTCGCTCATTGACGGACATTCGCCGCCGCCCAGTCGGGTGAAGAAGTCAATCAGCTCGCGCTGGACGGCGCCTTCCTCCCACAGCAAGGACCCGGCGATCGCCGTCAGGGTCGCCAACCACTGCTCGCCCAGAGCCAGGCTCATCAGGAACTTCGCGTCGTACTCGATCGCATCGGCCATGTTGGGGATCCACATTAGGGGGATCGGGATCTCGCGGGCTAGGATGGCGGCGATGACGGCCGGCGTGGTGTCCAGCATCTCGGCCAGCCGCCGGTTGGTGAGCTCAGCCTTTTTCATGCCCTTCTCGATGATGTCCACGGCGTCACCGGGCGGGGCGGGTCTGCTTTTCTTTCGCACCAACATGTTCTCCTTCGTCTCAGCGCACGACGCTGCGTGCTGCATATGTAACTGCGACAATCGTTCACGTCTTAGAAGAATTCATTGAAAAATAAGGCAAAAAACAATCTCTCATTGTCTTGCCATCACCTTTGGACCGTCGCATGGCCTGACTTGCGCCAGAACGGACCGGAACCTGTCAGGTTCTGACACCCCGCCGCTGTATGAGGCCCGTTTCTGAGCGAGGGGTGCTCCGTGAAGCTGGAAGGCGACAAGATACGGCTGTTCGCATCGGACTTGATGCGCTTCCAGTCCTGTGCTCACGCGACCGCCCTCGATCTCCGCTACGCGCGGGGGGATGATCTGATGATGCCGGCCGCGGACGATGCGGCAGCCGAGCTGGTGCAGGCGAAGGGCGATGCCCACGAAGCTGCCTACAAGGCTCGTCTGGAGAAGGCCGGGCCGGTTGTCACGATCACCAAAGACGGCCTGACGCTTCAGGATGCCACCGCCGCGACGGTCGAGGCGTTGAACGAGGGGGCGCCACACATCTACCAGGCGGCATTCTCGGACGGGCAGTGGGGTGGTTACGCTGATTTTCTGGAACGGGTCGAACGACCTTCCAGGCTGGGCACGTATTCTTACGAGGTGGTCGACACCAAGCTGAAGCGGTCGGCCGATCCGAAGCACCTGCTCCAGCTTTCGCTCTACGCCGACCTGCTCGCGGGGATCCAGGGCGTGGCGCCTGAGCACGTCCATGTCGAGCTCGGGTCGGGCGAGCGGGCATCGCTTCGGCTGGCAGACTATGCTGCGTACTGCCGGTCGCTGCGACATCGCCTGGAAGCCTTCGTGGCGTCCCCCGCGGAAACGCGGCCGGAACCCAGCGCGGCCTGCTCTCTGTGCCGCTGGCGAGACCACTGCCAGGAGGAATGGGACCGGACGGACAGTCTCAGCCTGGTCGCCGGCAGCACCCGGTCCCAGCGCCAGAAGCTCGAGGCAGCCGGGGTTACGACCATCGCCTCCCTGGCAAAGCGCAAGGCCAGGGTTCCGACGCTGGTGGCAGAGACGCTGGAGCGGCTGACGGTCCAGGCGCGTCTGCAACAAGCCAGGCGGCAGGGTGGACCACCGTCTTTCGAGCTTCGGGCCACCGAGCTCGGTCGCGGCCTTGCCCGGCTGCCCCAGCCCAATCCTGGGGATCTCTTCTTCGATATGGAAGGCGATCCCTATTTCGAGGGTGGTCTGGAATATCTGTTCGGCATCTACCGGGCAGACGAGTCAGAACCGGCGTTCACGCCGATCTGGGCGCATAATCGGGAGGAGGAGGCGAGGGCCACAGTCAAGGTCCTGGCCCTCCTTGATCGCCATATGCAGGCCCATCCAGGGGCTCACATCTACCACTACAACCACTACGAGGTGACGGCTCTGAAGCGGCTGGCGAGCCTGTACGCTGTCGGCGAAGCCGCGCTGGATAGACTACTGCGCGGCAAGCGGTTTGTGGACCTCTACCGGGTGGTGCAGCAGGGCCTGATCGCATCAGAACCGGGTTATTCGCTCAAGGACCTGGAAGTTTTCTATCTGCCAGCCCGTGGGGGCGACGTCGCCACGGCGGCTGATAGCGTCGTCGCGTATGAGAAGTATCGTGAAACCGGGGACTCTTCGATTCTCGAGGAGATCCGTGCTTACAATGAGACCGATTGCCGTTCGACGAAAGGCTTGCGCGACTGGCTTGTCGAGAACGTGCGGCCGGCGGGTAGGCCATGGTTCCGGCCTGCGGCTATCGGAACGGAAGAGCCGGATGTGGACACCGAAGCGGACCCTCACGAAATTGCGCGGCGCAAGCTTTGGGAGCGGTTGAAGCATGATGCTTCTGGGTTGGGTACCAAGCCGCTCGAGCTACTGTTCGAGCTCACAGCATTTCACCGACGCGAGGACAAGCCTGCCTGGTGGGCGATGTTCGACCGCGCCGAGCGCGAGTCCGAGGAACTGACCGACGACCTCGACAGCCTCGGTGGCCTGGAAGCCGCTGGCGCGTCCTGGCCCGTCGCCCATTCCCAAGTCCGCCGCTACCGTTTCCCGGAGCAGGAAACCAAGGTGACTGCGGGCGACACCGTTCGGGTACGCAGCGAGCGTCTATCACGCATCAAGGCTGAGGTGCTCGACCTGGAGCAGCGCACCATCGACCTGAAGTTTGGCCCCAGTGCCGGTAGCCCGCCCCAGGCGCTGGACATTATCCCTGACGGCCCGATC
This sequence comes from Vineibacter terrae, assembly GCF_008039615.1. GTDB lineage: Bacteria > Pseudomonadota > Alphaproteobacteria > Reyranellales > Reyranellaceae > Vineibacter > Vineibacter terrae. The sequence continues at coordinate 5,279 of NZ_VDUZ01000039.1, forward strand.
AACAACGCCGTTCTGCGCGACGCGGTGTGGCGTGTCGCCGCGGACATCGCAACCGGTGGGCACCGCTACCCGGCGATCGAAGGACTTCTGAAACGCGAGCCGCCCCGGATCCAGGGCCGCAGGGCTGGAGAGTCGGTCATCGACACGGCGATGGACGTTGTGTCTGCCGTCGTCTCTGCCGTTCGTGATGCCGGAAGCACATGCCTGCCCGTTCAGGGGCCACCCGGCACGGGCAAGACCTACGTGAGCTCGCGCGCGATTCTTGCGCTGCTCAGGGAGGGGCAGCGGGTCGCCGTCACGTCGAACTCGCACAAAGCGATCGACAACCTGCTTCGGGCCGTCGCCAGCGCGGCACGAGAGGAGCGATACCCACTCAAGGCCGTCAAGAAGGTGAACAAGGGTGACGCCGGTCCCGGTGACGACCTGATCAAAGTCGTTCACGACAACAAGGCGCCGGAGCTCCAGGAGTATCCGCTGGTGGCTGGCACCGCCTGGCTGTTCGCCCGCGAGGAGCACGATCAACGGTTTGATTACCTGTTCGTCGACGAGGCCGGACAGGTGTCGCTGGCGAACATCGTCGCCACGGGGACCTGCGCCAAGAACATCGTCCTAGTAGGCGACCCCATGCAGCTCGCGCAGCCAATCCGGGGTGTCCATCCCGGCGACAGTGGCCTGTCGGCGTTGCAGTACGTGTTGCACGGGCATGCGACCGTACCGCCGGACAAGGGGATCTTTCTTCCCGTAACCCACCGCATGCACCCGTCGATCTGCCGGTACGTCTCACAGATCGTCTACGACGGGCGCCTGGCCAGTGAGCCGGACACCGCGCGGCAGCAGATCATCTGGGGCAGCAAGCCGTACAAGGGGCTTCCCACGGCGGGAACAGCCTTCATAGACGTCGAGCACGACGGCAACAGCCAGTCGTCGGTGGAGGAGGCACGGGCGGTCGCCGGCGCGGTCAGTGCCCTGATGGGAAAACGGTTCCGCGATCGCGACGGCAAAAAGCGCGTGATCGGCCTCGACGACATTCTGATTGTCGCCCCATACAACGCACACGTGAACCGGCTGAAGGAGCACCTGCCAGCCGGCGCTAGGGTGGGCACGATCGACAAGTTCCAGGGACAGGAAGCGCCCGTCTGCTTGATCTCGATGGCGACCTCGAGTGGCGACGAGTTGCCACGAAACATTGACTTTCTGTTCAGCACGAACCGTCTGAATGTGGCCATATCACGGGCTCAGGCGCTCGCGGTCGTGTTTGCGAGCCCTCGGCTGCTCGATGTTCCGTGCAGCACGATAGAGCAGATGAAGTTGGTGAACGCCTTGTGTTGCCTGCGAGAGCTTGGCACCGCAGAACTGCGAAGAGGCAGATGACAACTGGATTTGCGGGAGCGTCGTGAAATGCCCGGAACAGAACGACATGATAGCGCTTCGATCCGTCTTGTACGACTGTGAGGGAGTCGCCTTTGGACGGGGTTCCTATTAGATCGGATGGGCCTACTGAAGGTACGATCTCCTACATTAAAAAATTGGGGGATTGGAATGTTGAAATGGTTCAAGGCCGTCTGTCTAACGGCGGCGATGATGTACGTCATCCCAGCTTCGGCAGTAGATCCGACGTTCGATGTCGAACGCTCTTGGAGCGGTGCATTGGTGGTGATGCCGACACTTCCGGGTGTTGATCCTGTGATCGCGCGAATGACCGACGCGATCAACTACAACTACTTTGCCGCTGTCAAACGCGGCACACCAGTTGCGATCTACCTTCATGGCAGTACCGGCATCGAGAAGGGTCATATTCACGACATGAAGGTCCTGGCGCAGGGTGGTTTCATCTCCATTGCGCCTGATTCCTTCAAGCGCAAGGGTCGCAAAATGCAATGCGACTTGAATATGAACTGCGGCGGTTTTCCCGATGCCCACAAATGGCGCATCGAGGAAATACGCTATTCCCTCGTTATGCTGCGGACTCAGCCATGGGTCGACACCAATCGACTGATTCTGATGGGGCATAGCGAAGGAGCGATTGCTGCTGGAAATTGGAGGGGGACGGAATTCCGCGCCGTGATCCTCCATGGTTGGATGTGTCGCAACTATGATGAGCAGACTTCAGGCTTGAAGACCCCGAGCACGGTTCCAGTTCTGAACATCACTTCCAGCAAGGACGAGAAATGGCCCTCGAGGTACTGGGGAACCTGCGAACGTGACCTAAAGGGAAAGTGGCAGGCTCATTGGGAAGTCATTTCCCCCGCTGGTGTGACTGACCACTACCTCGGCGCCCGACCTGAGGTGGAACAAAAGCTGATTGAGTTTGCTCGACGGTTTACTCAGTAGCGAAACATTCTGCCTGACGAGTCTCCAGCAACCGACTTTACGCCGCGGCGCCCCGCGCCCAGGCGCTAGCGATAGTGTTCGCAAGCCCGCGGCTGCCGGACGTGCCGTGCAGCACGATCGAGCAGGTGAAGCTGGTGAATGCGTTGTGTGCGTTGCAGGACTCATCCAGAAACATTGCGACGGTAGTGTGTGCCGAGGATGACTTTGGCAGCAAAGACCGGAGATAAATTGTGACTGACCGCAAATCGATTGCTATGGGGTCCGTCGATGGGCGCCTCTTCCTAGCGCTGGGCTTTGAGGTGAAATCCAATGACGCTCTGCTTTGGTGGGAGCGCCGCGTCGATGGCGACAACGTCATTTTGATCTTGTGCAACAATCCGGATCACTGGGACGCGCCACGCAAGGATGATATTTTCCGCGTCTGCTACGGCCATGAGATGCAAGGCACCGAGACGTGGGTCGGTTGGTGCAGCACGGGCGGGGAAGTCGTGCGCCTATTGGAGGCATACGGATTTTCTTCCGATGAAATGCTTATCGCATGCAATGCCCCTATCGGTATTCAAGAGGGGCGTGAAGACGATGATCTTAGTGGCTAAATGGGGTATGGTACCCTACTATGTTGAAAGGAGCGCTCATGGCTCGTGTAGAGAAACTCGAACGCTTGGATCTCGATAAAAACCGTGTCCACGAGCCTGTCCGTTGCACATACACAATCTTCACGCAGGACAACAAACGGTACATCCAAATTGATACTTATGGGTCTACATCCAGAAAACATAAAGGCGAGAAGAGTCAAACCATTCAGTTCGATCAGGCCGCAGCAATCAAGCTAAGGCAGTTGCTTGACCAAGAGTTCGGATCGTAATGCGGAGGCATCTCGCCCTCAGACGCAAACCGCCATCGGCCATTTTTCCGAAACGTCAACGGTATGCCTGACGGCGTCGGATACGCAGCGCCTGAAGAGCCTTGAGGACGAGAACCGTCGTCTGAAGAAGCTGCTGGCGGAGTCGATGCTGGACGTGGCGGCGCTGAAGGACCTGCTGTCAAAAACTGACCACGCCTACAGCGCGGCGAGAAGCAGCGCATCGTCTCATGGCGGCACACGGCTTCTCACAACGCCGCGCCTGCAGGTTGATCGAGATTGAGCCCAGGACGGTGCGGCAGCGAATGCGGGCGGATGCGCCGGCGGGGCCGCAAGCGAGCCACCGGCAGGCGCGTCCCGATGACCCTGACGCAAGGCCCCAACCAGCGCTGGTCGATGGACGTCACTCGAGGTGTCCAGAACTGACACCCTGGACTGCCATATTCCCGCCGATCGCGGGCCTTGCCCCGCATAAGGACGCAGAGCGGGGGCTTCCGCCATGGCTTACACCATCAATTCCGACTGGATCGCCGCGCGATTGGTGCCGGCGCTGGAAGAAATCTACCGGGACCCCGAACAGGCGATCATGCCGCAGTATCCAGAGTTGCAGCTCGTCATGGCACGCATGGTCATGAAGGACGTGACGGCCAGCGCCGAGGCACGGCAGCACAAGCTCGCGACCTTCATGCGCTGGCATCGTCGCATGGTCCCCGCCATGCAGATCATGACCATGCATATCTGGGCGCGTCGCCGTGGCGAACTCGCCGACAAAAACTGGTTCATGAACCATCCCGACGTTCGACGTTGGTTGGATGAGTTTATCGACGTCACCGACGATCCGTTCTGCGTGCCAGAGGTGACGCCGTTCGGAACCAGCGTTCGCGTCGATCGCCCGCTACCATTCTGATTGAGGCGGTGTCCCAGTAAGGCCGGGTGCGTCTGGCATAAGCCAGCAGGTGCCCGGAACTGACACCTCCGCCCTCCATGTTCCTTTCCATACGGGCACGACACCCGCCCCACTTTACGGATGATCCATGACGCAACGCGACTTGGCCTCTTTCCTCACGACCTTGTCCTTCGGCTCTGCCCAAATCTGCCGCAACCTAACCCTCCTACCGATCCTGTCATCTGAGCGCGGTCCAAGCGGTCTGCTGACGCTCGACGAAGCGCTGTCACGCAGCCTGGTGGAGGTGACAGAGGTCTCCGAAGAAGGTGATGTGCCGCGGCTGTTGTTCCTCAACCATGGCACGGACCCGGTCCTGTTGATCGACGGCGAGGAGCTGGTCGGCGCCCGGCAGAACCGCATCCTGAACCTGAGCGTCCTGGCACCAGGGCACCAGTCCCTGGAAATCCCGGTCTCCTGCGTCGAGCAGGGCCGCTGGGCCTGGAAGTCGCGCCGCTTCACGACCTCAGACCGGGTCATCTACGCCAAGCTGCGGCGGGCCAATGTCGAGTCAGTATCAGCGAGCCTGCGGCGGAGCGGGCGACGGTCAACAGATCAATACCAGGTCTGGAGCGATGTTTCGGCAAAGTCGGCGCGGCTTGACGCCTCATCCGAGACCTGGGCGGCCGGTGCCCTGTATGAACGGCACGCTGCGGACATTGAGGGCTTCGTGAATAGCTTTGCGACCACGGAACGGCAGGTAGGAGCTGCCTTCCTGGTGGACGGCCGGCTGGCGGGCCTGGAGGTGTTCGGATCGACGGACCTGCTGTCGCACCTGTTTCCAAAGATCGTGCGCGGCTACGCCCTCGATGCTCTGGATCGTGAGGAGCCAGGCGGAGCCTCTGATGTCGCTCTGGAGCCGACGGAGGGGTTGGCGGCGCTCGCCAGAAGCCAAGCCACCCGCCACCGTGCCGTTGGGCTGGGCGAAGACCTGCGGCTGACAGCGCCCGGCCTGGTTGGCGCCGGTCTGATCGCCGGCGGCAAGGTCATCCATCTGACTGCCTACCCCAACGTGTCCGTCTGATTTGGTTCGACGGCGTCTTTCAGCCTTTCGCCCGCGCGCCGACCCGCGCGATGAGCCGACCAGAGGGGACTACATGAAGTACCTTCATAGTCAAAATGCGGACTGATCATGCCGATATGGTGCGGATTCATCTGGCCCATCAGACACGACCCCCTCATATCATCCGGCGGTAGAGGTCGTGACGCGCCAGGACTGGCCGTGAACTTGGCCGCAGGTCGACGGACAAAGGTAAGTCTTGGTCGGCGCATGAGGACGAAAACGATGAACAATGGCGCGGGCAGTGCCGCTCATGGGGTGTGTCGTCGGCACATGGGTCAGCGGCCACATCGGGCCGTCAGAGCCGAAAGGGGGGGAGAACGATGACGTTCAAGCGCGTTGCCGGGTCACTTGCGATTGCATCGCAGCTTGCTGCCTGCGGGGGCACCGAGCACTTCGAGCGTGCGATGCAGTCCAATGTCGGTCTGACCGAGCAGTCGCTGGTCGACAAACTCGGTCCACCCGATACCACCTACAAGCTCGAGAACGACGATACCGGCACGAGGTATTTGACTTGGTTGAAGGCCGGCACAGCCGCAAGCAGCAATGCCGAGACGCCGCGCTGTCGCATGACGTTCAAGATAGGCCCCAACAGCATCGTGCAGGCGTACTCTTATGACGGCAACGCCTGCAATGACGGCCGCAGCTCAGGGCCGGGATGGTGGGATGTCGTTGGTACGGTGCTAGTGATTGCTGCAACCGGCGGCCTTCTCTTGTTGGGCGCTGGCAGGTGAACATGCGGTGTTCCGCCGGCCACGGCTGGATGGCGCGCCCGCCGGGAACTGGCTTTCGCTCGAGCGTGCTGCATCTCCCAGCGGCTCCTGCGCGAAACGGTCAGCCAGCCTGGGGCATGATCTCAAAATGAAACACGCTCATGATCAGTATGAAGCCGATGTTCTGGCGGCGCGGCATACGTGCTGTATATGCGAGGCACTTTCGCTGGGCTGCGGGCATTGCGCCGCTGCGTTGCGACGCACCCGAAGCATTGGCGGCGTTGAACAAGCCTTCCACGTCAATCCCTCAGGATCGCTGATCCACCGGACCGCCAACGCCGCCAACGACATCTAGTAGTGGAGATCATGATGCAACGACTTCAGCTCGTCGTGCTGGTGGCGTGCGCCATCGCCGCCAGCGTGGCGACCTTTTTTGGCACCCGCGCTCTTGTTTCGCACGGCGTCGAAAGCGTAGTTGTGCCATTCGTAACCGCCTCAGTCGTCGGCATCGGGCTGGGCTCGATCTGGCACCTCCTGCTCGGCGCCGTACCCAAAGCGCAGGGGACAGGGACCAAGGCCGCGCTCTCCGTCCTGGCCGGCGTGCTCTTCCTCGTGGCGGCAGCCGTCTCGGCCTGGTTCGTCGCGACCGCCATCAGCGGTAATACCGCGGTCCGAACCCATATGGGCGAGCAGATTGCCCAATACCGGACCGCGCTTGCGACAGCTCACAGCAATGTCCTGGTTGAGCAGAACGTTCTGGCGGAACTCACAGGCAGCGCGGCCGCATTTCGGTCAATGGCCGATGCTGAGCAGCAATCGGGTCGGCTGAGTGGCACGAAGGGAGAGGGTGCCGTCGTCGATCGGTTGCGGCGGGTCGCGGACGTCTACGACGGGCTGGCGCGCGAAGGCCGGGCTGTCCGTGACCAGGCGGACCAGTTTCAGCATGCAGGTGCGCTCGCTCTGCGCCAGATGGATGAGATTGTGTCTGTGGCCGAGACCTCCGCTGTCGCGCAGAAGCGCTTCGCAGAGGCGGTCGGCGAGCTCCAGCAGGCCATCACACAGCTTCAGGCGCTGTCCATCCTGCCGGGCATTCGGCGTGCAGGTGTCGTGGACGTGTCGGCAACGGGGCTGAACCCAGGTCAACGCCGCGCCATGGACAATCTCCAGGCCGAGCTGCGCCAGCATGCCGAGCGGCTGGGCCAGTCGGTGGATGCGTTGCAGCGGCAGAAGCGGCCGGTTCAAGTGATCTCCTACCGGCCGATGGGGCCAGGTGAGGCTGTCCTTGAGTATGGCGACCGGGTTGTTGCCGGCTGGGCCGTGGGCATCGGGATCGACGTGCTGCCACTACTGCTCTTCGTGCTCCTGCTGATCAGCGCCAATGACCGGCTGGCTCAGGTGCAGGCGACCGAATCGGACAACCGCCGTCTCCAGGTCGTGGGGAACGACTGATGCCCACGCTCCGCACCCTCTCGCTGGTTGGCGCCGGACTGATCTTCGGTCTGTGGCTCGGCATCGCTGACGCCCGTGAGGGCCGGCAACTCGTTGGCACGGTCACCCACGTCCGCGATGGTGATACGATCGTGGTCAACGGCGTGCCAGTTCGCCTGAATGGACTGCATGCGCCCGAGCTACGCGAGCCCGGTGGCCCGGCCGCCCGTGCTTGGATGATCGAGCATACAAGGGGCGAGCAGGTCGTCTGCCAGCTCAACGGTGATCGCACCCATGATCGCTGGGTTGGGGTCTGCCGGAATCAGGACGGCGATCTGGCGGCGCAGTTGATCGCGGCTGGCTTGGGCCGGGACTGTCCGCGCTGGAGCGGCGGTCGGTATGGGCGGCTTGAGAAGCCTGTCGCCGCGGCAATGACACTGCCGGCGTACTGCTTGAGGCGGTAGGCGCACGCCATCGGCTGCAATGCGACGAGTTTCCCTCGAAAATTGCTGAACTCTATTGTATCTACAACATGACAAGTATTGGGGGGAAACATTGGGGAGCGTCATCTCTGATCTCTGCATGCCATATGCGGATGGGCTCGCTGGCACAGCGAGCTATGCTGATTTCGCCGCGGACCAGTCGCCCGACGTGACAGGCGCCCGAGATCCGGTCGAGCATTCACGCCCGGCCCGCTTTGGTTGCCAACCCGACCTGCGGTTTCAAGAACCGGCTGGCGAACATCCGTTCCACGCTGAGTGGAAGCGACGTCGTCCCCAGGTTCCTTACGCGATACGTCCGTCGATGATGGCAACTGAATGGAGGCAGGGGTCTTGGCCGTACTTGAAGATCTGAAGCCCAATTGCTCGGTTCGCGGCGTGCTGCCAAATGGCATCGTAACAGTCGTTAGCGTGCAGTGGTTCGGTTCCGGTGCCATCGAGCTCACCTACAAGGACGCCGCCGGCAAGGTCGGCAATGAGCTCCTATACCGTGATCGAGAAGCCGATCTGGAGGTCGTTGAGGAAGGGCGGCCCTGGAGTTTCGAGGGCGACGGCGTCCTGTTCCGCCTCGTCTCCGAGGCCCAGCGCATCTACCTTGCTCACCTGTTCGACCTGGTGCTTGCCGTCCACACCTCCGTGGTCGAACCGCTCCCGCATCAGATCACGGCCGCCTACGAGAGCAGACTGTCATGGAAGCATTCGATCTCGGACCAGTTGCGGCCTGTGGTGAAGTGCGACACATGCCAGGAGAAGGACGCGGAACGCAACGCGGTCGCGGCCAACCAGTCCGACATTCTTCTCACGAACTACATGATGCTCGAGCTGCTTTTAACCCGGCAGGACGAGCTTGATGCAAGGGTGATGGGCAACGCACGCGGCCTGAAGTAGCGAAAGGCAGCCTTGCGTGAGGAGGAGGAGTGCGAATAGGCGATGTCTTACGTTGAGGGTCATCGGCAGCGGCTCCGCGACCGCTTCAACGAGAGCGGGCTCGGTGCGTTCGAGAACCACGAGGTTCTCGAGTTGCTGCTGAAATACGCGCTCCCGCGCAAGGATGTGAAGCCGATCGCACACGCCCTCCTCGAACGTCTCGGCTCCCTCTCGAACGTCCTCGACGCGCCGACCGCCGAGCTGGTGAAGGTTGACGGTGTCGGCGAGATTGGCGCAACACTCCTCCACCTGATGCCACGCCTGACCCGCCGCTGCCTCCGCGACCGCTGGGGGCACAAGCCGCAGCTCAACACGCGCGAGGATCTCGGCCCCTTCGTCGTCGACGAACTCGCGACGGCCACCATCGAGGTGTTCCTTCTAGTGCTGCTCACGCATGAGAACCACGTGGTCCGCGCGCTACCACTCCACGAGGGCAGCCTCGCGAGCGCACCAGTCTACCCGCGTCTCATCGTCGAGGCCGCACTCCGGCACCACGCCGCGAAGGTCGTCCTGGCACACAACCATCCCGGTGGCGTGGCGCAGCCCTCCGACGAGGACCTCACCGTCACCCGCACGCTGGTGTCAGTGTTCGATGCACTCGGCGTGCCCGACATCGATCACCTCATCGTCGCTGGACGGCGCACCTTCACTATGGCTGAGGCCGAGTTCCTTCGCGTAGACGCTGGAGCCCCGACATGAGCGTGCCCCTCGAGAAGAACATGGTGATCGAGGGCCCACTGTGGCCCGAGCCGGTGCGCGTGCTGAGCGTCGACCACTTCGGCACGATGTTGCAGGTCGATGCCGTCGGCACCCGCACGCGCCAGTTCTACCCCGGCATCATCGTCACGGCCGCGCAGGTCGAAGCGCTCAAGGTCCTCTCCAGCGCGAAGGGGATGGACTTCTCGGGCGACGCCGAGGCCTTCCATCTCGCCGTCGAGGCCATGCGGATTCGGCTGGCCTACGAGTACGATCCGCACTTCGCGGTTAACGCCTCGACGATTACGCCGCTGCCGCACCAGCTCGATGCGGTCTACCGCTATATGCTGAAGTCGCCGCTCGTCCGCTTCCTCCTCGCGGATGACCCGGGTGCCGGCAAGACAATCATGGCGGGCCTGCTCCTCAAGGAGCTGCGCTTCCGTGGGCTTGCCGAACGCGTGCTCATCGTCGTCCCGCCGCTCGTCGCGCGGCAATGGCAGGAGGAACTCGCGAGCAAGTTCTCCGAGGAGTTCACCATCATCGACAATGGGGTGCTGAAGGCCAACGTCGGCCGCAATCCGTGGACTGAGACCGACCGCTGCATTACCTCAGTGTACTGGGCCGCGCGCGACAACGTGCTCGAGCCGCTCAAGGACGCCGATTGGGACCTCGTTGTCGTCGACGAGGCCCACAAGATGGCCGCGTACCAGCAGGGCGTGCGCTCGCAGAAGACGCGCAAGACGCGGCTCTACCGGCTCGGCGAGGAGCTGTCGGTGCGCACGAAGCACCTGCTCCTGCTCACGGCCACCCCGCACAAGGGCGACCCGGAAAACTTCCGGCTGCTCCTCGAGCTGCTCGACAAGGACCTCTTCGCCGATCGCCAGATCCTCGAAGAGGCGATGCGCTCGTCGGACAACCCGATCATCCTGCGCCGCCTGAAGGAGGAGATGCGCCGCTTCGACGGTTCACCACTCTTTCCGCAGCGCACGGTGAAAACGGTCACCTTCGCCCTAAGCCGGGCCGAGCGCGAGCTGTACGACGAGGTCACCGAGTACGTCGCCGAGCACTTCAACAAGGCGATGCAGAAGGAGAAGCGCACCGTCGGCTTTGCCATGACCATCCTGCAGCGCCGCCTGACGTCGAGCCTCGCGGCCATCACAGCGTCACTCACGCGACGCCACGACCGGCTCCAGACGCTCCTCGATCAGGTGCGCGCCCTCGTCGCCACCACGGCGAAGAGCGTGCTGAAGTCAGACGACAACGACACGGTGCTCGAAGACCTGCTCGGCGGTGCAGAGGTCGAAGACCTCGACGACCTCACCGAAGAGGAGCGCTGGAAGGTCGAGGACTCTTTGGTCGAGCGACTCACCAACGCCGAGTCGATCGAGGAGCTGCAGGCCGAGGTGCTCGCCCTCGAACGCCTCGTGCGTCGCGCGCGTGCAGCGCTCAGCAGCGGCCTCGAGGCGAAGTTCATCAGGCTCACCGACGCGATCCTCCGTGACGGAGGCCTCGCTGCGCGGGGCGAGAAGCTTCTCATCTTCACCGAGGCGAAGGACACGCTCGACTTCCTCGTCGAGCGTGTGCGCGCGCAGGGCTTCACGGTGGCCGTCATCGATGGTTCGCTCTCGATGGAGCAGCGCCGCAGGCAGCAGGAACTATTCCGAGGCCAGGCGCAGGTGATGGTGGCGACGGAGGCCGGTGGCGAGTCCATCAACCTTCAGTTCTGCAACCAGATGGTCAACTATGACATCCCGTGGAACCCAAACCGCCTTGAGCAGCGCATGGGACGCATCCACCGCATCGGACAGAAGAACGAGGTCTTCATTTTCAACCTCGTCGCGACCGACACGCGCGAGGGTGCGGTGCTCGTCGCGCTGCTCAACAAGATGGATGAGATGCGGCGGGGGCTCGGCTCGGACCGCGTGTTCGACCTCGTCGGCGATCTACTCGACGACCACGAGATTTCGCTCTCCGACCTCATCATCTCGTGCATCACGAACCGTCGCCGGCTGCAAGACGCTGTGTCGAGCATCGAGCAGGCCGTAAGCCCACAGCACCAGGCGTCGCTCATCGCGGCCCGCGAGGAAGGGCTCGCGCGTCGCTTTTTGAACCTGCCGGAGCTTCGCCAGGACGCTGCTCGCTCCGAGAGCCACGCGCTGATCCCGGCGCACCTGGAGACGTTCTTCACGCGCTCGCTGGAGCGAAACCGTGGGCGCTGGGAGCGCCGCGCCGACGGCAAGCTCCGCGTCGAGCGCGTCCCGGTGAACCTGCGCCGTGAGCAGGAGGTCGACTTCCGTCGTCGCTTTGGCACCGTCGGCCGCAGCTACCTCTCGCTCTCATTCGACAAGAAGAGGGTCGGCGAGGACGGGCGCACCGAGCTACTTGGCCCCGGCCACGCGCTCTTCGAGTCGGTGCTGCAGGCCGCGCAGGCAAGCTCGTCGGACTCCCTCACGCGCGGCGCCGTGTTCTTCGACGTCGACGCCAAGGGCCCCGAGCTGCTCTGGTTCTTCCGGGGCGTGGTTGGTGATGGCACTGGCCGCGTGCTCTCACAGCGCCTCTTCGCGGTGCGCGAGTTCGGCACGCCGGGCAGCGCCGGCTTCGAGCCCGCGCACCCGATTCGCCTCCACGACCTGAGGCCGCGTACCGATGACCCGCCGCCAACGCCGCTCACGGACTTCGACGTGCGCAAGCACGCCGCCACGCGCTTCTGCCTCGAGACCCTCGTGCCGCGCTTCGTCGAGGATGTCGCGAGCGGCCGCCTCAAGGAGCTGGCGTTGAAGGAGCGCTACCTCGAGCGCTCGTTCCGCGTCGTCATCAGCCGGCACTCCGACCACCTCCTTGGCCTCGAGAGCAAGTCGAGCGCGGGTCAGGACATGACACTTTCCCTCGGCCGTGAGCAACGGCTCATGGACGAAGCCAAGCGGCGCCAGCAGGAGCGCCTCGCCCAGATTCGGCTCGAGCAGCAGCTTGTGCCCCGCGCGCCCGAGTTTCTCGGCGTCGTGACGGTGCTGCCCGCTCCGGCCAACGTCGGCGCGGCGAAGGCCAACGAGAGCGTGCTCGACCAGGTGCGCGCCTACGAGTCGTCGCGAGGCCGCGTCCTCGAAGACGTGCGCCGCGAAGGCGTCGGCTTCGACGCCGTGGCGAGCGACGCCGAGGGCCAGGGCGTCGACTTCCTCGTGGCGCGCGCCGTTGATGGCGACGGCAAGGTGTGGCTCAAGTCCACCGAGTGGACGCAGCTCCAGCACCTGAATAGCCACGCGGCGCTGTACGTGGCCAAGGACGACCAGCTTCTGCGGCTCGCCCCGAAGGACGCAACGACAGCCCAGGTCGATGAAGCGACCCGCCGAGTATCCATCCACATCGACGGGCTGCAGAGGAACGACGGATGAGTGACAAGCGTCTAATTGAGGTTTCTTTCCCTCTTGCGGAGGTGAGCGCGGAGTCGGCGTTCGACAAGTCGACGAAGGGGCACCACGTGCGAAACACGCACCTCTGGTGGTCATGCAAGCCGCTGCCCTCTATGCGCGCAGCCATCGCGGCCAGCCTGCTACCGCCGGGCGATGCCTCCTTCAAGCTCGTCAAGGATGTCGCCAATCGACGCCTCACCGGCTCTCATCTTCACGCGTTCGACGCCGCTCGCGGAAAGGTCGTTCTCGATCCTTTCGGTGGCTCTGGCGCTACTGCAATTGAATCGCTGCGCCTCGGAGCGTCGCCGGTAGTTGGAGACCTGAACCCTGTTGCGTTTCTGGTGCAGCATCTCCTTGTCGAGGCGCTTCCGAAATGGAACGGTGTCCTCCGCAAAAAGGTTGCTTTGCGCGACCCGGTACCTGGCAGCGAGGGCTTCACCGACTTGGTTCGTCGCGCCGGCAGCCGAATTGCTACAAGAGCCCGAGAGTCACTTGCCAAAGCATACCAGGCCAACTCCAGGTCAAGCGAAGATGTTTTCGCGTTCCTCTGGGTACGAACCGCGACGTGTGAGAACCCCGCGTGTCGCCGCCTAGATCCTCTCGCCGCAAACTGGTGGGTTCGCAAGGGCGATGCCCCGCTTGCACTAGAGCTGGATGCGTCGGCGCAAGGCATCGAGTTTCGGATGGTCGAATCCGAGCCGACGCAGGAAGGCACGGTCGCCGCGAGCAAAATTCACTGTCCATACTGTGAACAGATCAGCAGTCGCGGCTATCTGCAGGCTGAGGGGATGGCTGGGAGGATCGGCCACTTTCTCGCCGCGGTCGGTTACCTCGATGGTGAAGGCCGCAAATCGTACCGCGTTGCAAGTAAGAGAGATCGCGAATGCGTAGGCGTCGCCGAGAGCATGCTCGCCTCACGCTCACAAGTTCCTACCAATCCCTTTCCGCAGGATGACTCGAGAAAGTTCACTCCTGCGACGTTTGGAGTGAGGTTGTGGAGCGACCTCCACAACCCGCGCCAAAGGCTGGCGCTCAGCACTTTTGCGATGGAGGTTAAGGCCGAGTTTGATGTTGTGCAGAAAGAGTACATCTCGATTCTCCGCGATGCTGAGGCGGCGGAGTTGGCTCGTGATGTTTGCACCGCGCTGTCGTGCGCCATCGCGCGCATGGCCGATCTGTCTACGATCTGTTGTCGGTGGGAACCGCAGGCGCAAGCCGTTCGGAATCTGTTCACCAGCAAGTACGTCCCGATGATGTGGGACTACGCCGAAGCCAACACTTTGGCGGAGTCGAGTGGCTCGTGGCTTCAGTGCCTCGAGCGAATGACCAAAAGTCTTGAGCAGGCGCCTCGTACAACGACCTCGGGAGTCGTCTACCGGAGTTCTGCGGCGGACATTTCACTCAAGTCTGACTCCGTCGACGTCGTGCTTACCGACCCCCCTTACTACGATGCAATCGCATACGGCGATGCTTCGGATTTCTTCTACGGATGGCACAAGATCGCAATCGGCGAGTTGTATCCAGACGCCTTTGCGACGGATTCAACGCCCAAGCGAAGCGAGATTGTCCAACGTCCTGGTCGGGTGAAGACGGCAGAGCGATTTGAATCCGATATGCGCGGTGCGCTCGCAGAAGTCCGACGTGTGCTCAAGCCAGATGGTATCGCGGTGGTGGTGTTCGCGCACAAAAGCACCGCGGCCTGGGAGACACTGCTGAAGGCTACGCTCGACGCCGGCCTCGTTATTTCGGCCTCCTGGCCGGTCGAAACCGAGATGCCCCAACGCGCCGATGCACACGGAAATGCCTCGCTTGCATCCACGGTGTTCATTGTGTGTCGAAAGAGAAAGAGAGACTCGGACGGGTTTGTTGACGATGTGGAGCCCGAACTCCACGAGCGGCTTCATGAGCGCCTCGACTACTTCTGGTCGCAAGGCATTCGAGGGGCCGACTTCTTCATGTCGGCCATCGGTCCTGCCGTCGAGGTGTTTGGGCGCCACAAGCGTGTCCTGAAGCTGAGCGGCGAAGAGGTGTCGATCGCCGAGCTGCTCGACAAGGTACGCGGCATCGTCGCCGACTACGCGCTCCAGCGCATCGTACGTGGCGAGGCAGCCGGCAACGTCGATGAGCCGAGCCGCTTCTACGTCATCTGGCGCTGGGCCTTCGGCACTTCCGAGGTCGAGAGCGGCGAGGCCATCCACATGGCGCAGTCGATGGGATGCGAGTTCTCGGAACTGGTCGTCGACAGTGGCATGCTGAGCAAGGCGGGCGACAAGGTCACGCTCAAGGGTCCTGTCGACCGCAAGAAGACGAAGGGCCTCGGCGAGCCGGCTGCCACCGGCACCCTGGCCTCACTCATCGACGTTCTCCACCGAGCGGCGAACCTTTGGGCCGCTGGCGAGCGCCAGGACCTCGCGGACTTCCTCGCGACTGCGTTGCCCCCCGGTGGCGCTGACCGCATGCAGCGCCTCGCGCAGAGCATCGTCGACGTGCTGCCTCCGGGCGACAAGGAGCGCGCTCTCTACGAGAACTTCCTGGTCGGAGCACGATCGCTGCCGACGCCGACGAAGAAAGACGAGGCTGCCGTGAAACAACAGAGGCTGTTCTAGGAGACGAACTATGACCACCACCACAACGCCCTGGCGGAACGTCGTCACCCCGCACGACAACATCAAGCAAGGCAAGGTGAAGCAGAGCGATTTCGCCGCCAGCCTTGCCGACGTGCTGAACAGCAGCGGCAACCCGGACTATTTCGACCCAGTCCGCTTCTTCAACCGCACGTTCCTCACGGGCGGGCTGCGGCAGCTCGCGGGCGAGGTGGTTGGTCGTCTCACGGGCCAGGGCGACGGCGACGCCGTCATGCAGATCCAGACGCCGTTCGGCGGTGGCAAGACGCACACGCTCATCACGCTCTACCACCTCGTGAAGAACGGGCGTGCGTGCTTCGACCATCCGGCGCTGAAGGAGTACTGGTTCGAGCGCGGCTGGAAGACGCCGCCGGCCGTTCCCGTCGCCGCGTTCGACGGCAACCAGATCGGCGTTGGCGCGGTGGAGCTCGAGCCTGGCCTCTCGGTCCAGACAATGTGGGGCCACCTCGCGTGGCAGCTCGCGGGCAAGGCGGGCTACGAGCTGGTGCGGAACTTCGATGCGGACCGCGTCTCCCCCGACGGCAACGACATCGACAAGCTGCTCAAGTTCTCGAAGGGCGGGCTCATCATCCTCGACGAGGTAGCGAACTACGTCGAGACGGCCGCCGCAGTGTCGGTGGCCGACTCGACGCTGGCCGCGCAGACGCGGACGTTTCTGCAGCGCCTCACCACGCGCGCCGGGCAGCATGAGCGCGTCATCGTGGTCGCGACGCTGCCGCGTAGCGACGGCACGCAGACCCACGGCACGGCCTCGCTGCAGGTGCTTCAGGCGCTCCAGGAAGTCTTCGGCCGTGTGCAGAAGGTCCGCGAGCCTGTGCAGGGCGACGAGGTCCACGAGATCATCCGGCGCCGCCTCTTCGTGCCGTTCGGGCAGGACACCGACGACAAGGGCACGCGGACCAAGAAGGCCAACAACCAGGACGCGACGATTCAAGCGTACATCGCTGACCTGAAGGCCCGCCCGCAGATACCGGAGTCGGCGAAGGAGCGCGACTACGCGGAGCGGTTCAAGAAGAGCTACCCGTTCCATCCCTCGCTGCTCGACATCCTGAATCTCGTTGGCGCGAACCCGAAGCTCCAGCGCACGCGCGGCGTGCTCCGCGTGCTCGCGCTGCTCGTCGCCGACCTGCTGAAAAAGAGCCACAACGGTGGGCTCATCCAGGCGAGCGACATCGATCTGACCCACGAGGAGCTGCGCTCCGAGCTACTCGAGCTGGTCGACCGCGAGTTCCGCTCTGCGCTCGAGGCCGACATCATCGGCGCGACCGCGAACGCCCCTGAGCTCGACAAGCAGAGCCCGCTGATGACGCAGTGGCACGTCGCTGCGGGCCTCGCGACCACGACGTTCCTGTTCACCTGCGAGGCGGGTAACGGCTCGCGCGGTGCAACGCCTGCGGAGCTACACCTTGCGTCCGCCAGACCCGAGATCGACTTCGGCACCATCCCCGGCGTCGTGCTGCAGATGAAGGAGCGCTTCCACTTCATCAACACCGAGGGCGAGCGCTTTCGCTTCTCGACGACGCCGAACCTCAATCGCATCCTCCTCGACGCGAAAAACGGCGTGGACGACGAGCAGGTGCGGGAGCGGCTTGGCGCCGAGCTGCGCAAGCTGCTCTCCGCAGCGCCGCTCTCTCCGTACGTCTGGCCCGAAAGTTCCGGCGACATCGCCGACAGCGCGAGCAACAAGCTCGTCGTGATGCCGCCTGAGCGCACCCTCGGCGTGGCGAACCGCGCCGAGACGCAGGCTGCCGTGCTCGACATCCTCAACAAGAGCGGGACGGCCACGCGCACGCGGCGCAACACGCTCGTCTTCCTCATCGCCGATGAGAGCGAGGTCGCCGCGCTCAAGGAGCGGGTGCGAGGTCTCCTGGCGACGGAGAACGTCGACACCAACCGCGAGCGCCACAACCTCTCGAAGACCCAGATCACGCAGCTCCAGACGGAGAAGGCGAACTCCTCGAAGGGCGTGCGCCAGCAGATCCTTCGCGCCTACCGCCACGCAGCGTGGGGCGGCAGCAACGGCGACCCGCTCAAGATCCTCGACATGGGGCAGCCGCCCGCGACGACGGACCAGAACCTCACGGACCTCGTCGTCGCCTTCCTGAAGGACAAGCAGAAGTACCTCGAGCAGATCGCGCCGATCCTTCTGGTCCATCCTAGGAAGCTCCAGGTGTGGCCCGAGGAAGAAGCCGCGCTGAGCCTCAAGGCGCTGCCCAACTACTTCCGGCAGTTCACCCACCTGCCGATCCTCAAGGACGACGACGTGCTGAAGCAGTCGATCGTCGAGGGCGTCAGCATGGGCACCTTCGCGCTCTGCGAGGGCGCCACAGCCGCGGACGCCAAGGTCGTCCACTACAAGGACAAGATCGCTGCGACGGGCGTGTCGCTCGAGGATGGACATCTGCTCATCCGGGGCGCGCTCGCCGAACAGAAGCTGGTCGAACAGAAGGCCAAGGACGCCGGGGGAACCTTCATCGGCACGGGCCCCATCGGCGGCGTGACCGTCGTGGCGCAGCCGGGCGGAACCAGCAACGGAGGCACGGCGCCGGTCGGTGCTACGGGAACATCGGCGAAGCCCGTGGGCGGCGCCAAGGACAAGAAGGCGCGTCGCGTATCGCTCGACGCCGAGGTGCCCTTCACCGACTTCCACACGTTCTACACCGGCATCATCAACGCGCTCGGGCGCAACGCGGACAACATCAAGATCGTCGTGAGGGTCGAGGCGTCTGCCGAGAACGGCTTCAGCCCCACCGTCATCGAGGACACGGTCAAGGAGACGCTGTTCAACCTGTTTCGCTCCGATGACCTGCTGAAGATCGACGAGGAGTGAGAGCGCGCATGAACAAGGACGTCCACGACATCCTCAATCGCTACATCGCGGCGGAGCTCGGGCGGTCCTTCGTTCTGCCTGACGTCACCGAGCTCTCTCGCCAGCGCTCGGCGTTCCTCGCGCACTTCGGGCCCGAGCAGCTTGCCAAGATGAGCGGCCCGGACCTACTGCGGCTGCTCCCTCACAACGCCAGCAACGACCAGCCGATGGACTATTGGCTGGAGTTCAAGAACGACGGCGAGTTCAACTTCGCACTGTTCGGCAGCATCGCGGGTGGCTCGGCGGCAAAGTTCGGCCCGTGGCAGGAGAAGAAGACGGGCGCGTGGCGCTCGAAGCTGGAGGGGGGACGGGAGATCCCCAACATCAGCGAGGCGGATGCGCTGACGGCACTGGAAGAGCGGCGCGCCGAGCTGCTCAACGCGGTCGAGGCAGTGGGCGCCTTCCACGGCAAAGAGGCCAAGGACATCGACCCGCAGAAGTTCCAGAAGGCGGTCGAGGATGCCGCCCCGCGCTGGAGCAAGAGCGCGTGGATGCACAAGTACCTGCACCTCGTCTTCCCGGACCTTGTGACGTGGAACGCGACGACGTCCTGGTCCGAAGCGACGCTGTACTACGTGGGCGAGAAGCCTCGGTGGGAGGGGCTCTACGCAATCGACATCCAGATCATCCGGTTCTGGAACAGCCTCCCCACGCTGGTAGAGGTACCGGTTCAACTTCGCTATCGCGTCGGCAAGGGGCTCATCCCACGAGACCACTGGTGCCTCGGGCTCGCGGGCGAGGTCGATGCGTGGAAGGAGATGCTCGCGCACGAGCACCTCGCTCTGGGCCCCTCGAAGGTCGGGAGCCTCGCGGAGGCCATCGCGCTCAACAAGAAGAGCGACATCAGCGTCGTCGTGCGAACCGCCTTCCAGGATGCCTCGCTCGACGCCCATTCGACCGAGGCCCGCAACCTCATCGAGCTGGTGTACCGCCTCGAAGAGGGCAGCCTCGTCGCGCTGCTCTCGGACGCCTCGACGGTCGAAGCCGTCGGTATCGTCACGGGCAGCTACCGCTTCAAGCAGGGAGCGAAGCGGCCCCATGAGGTTCCGGTCCGGTGGGTTCACAACCGCAGCTTCGAGGTCTCGACGCCGATCAGCGAGCTGGGAACGGGCCTGGTCTCGCTCGAACCCACGCATCCTGCCGTCGCGGACATCGAGGCCTCCTTGCTCGTGAACGGCATCGGGCCCGCCTCGTGGCCGAACTTCAACTCGCTCGCGGACACGCCCTCGGTGCTGCTGCCCAAGGTCGTCAGCGGAGCCGCGCACTCGTCGGGTGTGAAGGTCGATCCGCCTCCGCCGCTTGAAGGCATCGCGCGCCAGGTCGTCGACATGCTCGACCGGAAGCGGCAAGTCATCCTCTACGGCCCCCCCGGCACCGGGAAGACTTACCACGCGGAGCGCATCGCCCTCGAAGTCATCGCGCGCCACAACTTCAACTGCCTGCCCTCGCAGCTCTCTGACCGCCAGCGCGACATGGTCTACGGGCGCGGCGGCACCGATCCGTTCATCGCGACCTGCACCTTTCACCCGATGTACTCCTACGAGGACTTCATCGAGGGGTACCGGCCCGACGGCGATGGCTTCAAGCTCGAGCCAGGCATCTTCAAGAAGATGGTGACGGCGGCACAGGCGCAGCCTGCCAAGCGGTTCGTCCTCATCATCGACGAGATCAACCGAGGCAACATCCCGAAGATCTTCGGCGAGCTCATCACGCTCATCGAGACCTCGAAGCGCGCCACGACGAGCGCGATGCTGCCACTGTCGAAGGAGCCGTTCACGGTCACCGATAACCTGCTGGTTATCGGCACGATGAATACGGCGGACCGCTCCATCCTGCTCCTCGACACCGCGCTTCGTCGGCGCTTCGCGTTCAAGGAGCTGCTGCCCGAGCCGCACCTGCTCCGCACCGGCAGCATCGCTGACGTCGCACTGAGCACGTGGCTCCGCGCCATCAACCGCCGCATCGTCGAGCAGCTAGGGCGCGACGGTCGCAACCTGCAGGTGGGCCACGCGTACTTCATGTCGGGTGGCAAGCCCGCTGCCACCATCAGCCGCATCGGCGAGATCGTGCGCGACGAGCTTTGGCCGCTCTTGCAGGAGTACTGCTACGAGGACCCGAACAAGCTCGCGAACATCCTCGCGGCCGACAGGGGCGGCGTGTTCGATCGCGACACGGCGAACCTTCGCTTCGAGCTTTTCGAGCCCGGCCGCGAGGACGCGCTCGCGCAGGCGCTCACCGCCATCGTCACGCCGGACGACAAGAAGCACGACGCCGTGCTCGGTGACGACCTGCCGGACGACGAGGATCTCGAAGAGCCGCACGACGACGAAGGCCCGAAGGCATGACCCCACCCCCTGTTCTGCAGGTTCGCGAGTGGAGCACCACCACGCCCGAGACGCCGGGCGCTGGCGCGCTCCTGCGCGACGTGCGGCTCTCCGCTGCCGACCGCGAGCTGATCGCGGAGCTGGAGGGCCGCGCAAGCCTGCGCTTCACCGAGCTGCGCTCCGGGCTCTCGGTGTCCGTCGGTCCGCACATCGGCACCGTCAACCTCAGCTCGATGCGGCTCGTCATCCTGCCGAAGCTGCGCCTCGGCAACCTGATGCGCATGGTCGCCTACGCTTTCGACCTCTCCGACCTGCTCGTCACGGAGACGCGCACGACCTACGAGAGCGCGGAACACGGGCTCATCGATCTCCTCGGCTTGTCGCTGCTCCGGGCCATCGAGCGCATCGTGCGGGGCGGGCTGCTGCCGACGTACCAGTCGCGCAACGAGGACATCGCCACGCCGCGAGGGCGTCTCGATCTTCGCCACATCGCGACGCACCCGCGTCGGGCGACCTTGCGCTGCACCTACGACGACCTGACCGTCGACCACGAGCTTAACCAGGTCTTGGCCGCGGGCCTTCGCCTCGCGGGGTCAGTGATGGACTCCCGCGACCTGCGCCTCGATCTCGCCCGCTCAGCAGACCGCTTCTTCGGCGACCTCGAACGTCGCCCGCTGACCACGGACTGGCTCGAGGCGATGCTGTCCGGCCTTGATCGTCGATCGAGCCACTACCGAACCGCGCTGACGCTCATCGCCCTTATCCACCACGGGGCACGCCTCGGCGAGCACATCGAGGCGGGCGCGATGCCGCTCTCGAGCTTCACGCTCAACATGAATATGGTCTTCGAGCGCTTTCTCGGGCACTACCTGTCGGAGCACTGCCCCGACGACGTGCGGATCGGCATGCAGGACGTGCGCTCCGACGTCTTCAGCTACATCGAGAACGCCGGAGGCTGGAACCACCCCACGATCCGGCCCGACTTCGTCTTCCGCCGCCGCAAGCAGGTCGTCGCGGTCGCCGACGCGAAGTACAAGAACCGCCACGAGAACCCGCCGTCATCGGCCGAACTGTACCAGCTCACGACCTACGGCTTGGCGTACGCGATGCCCGAGTCGCGCGAGGTACTACTCCTTCATCCGCTCGCGCGAGGCGAGTTCGAGCGCGCGACGACGCTGCTCTTCGCGCCGTCGGCAGCGGGCCAGCAGGTTCGCATCCGGCTCGTGGGCGTCCCGGTCGACGACCTCCTCGACGGCACGGTCAAGCGCTGGTGGCCGGTGCCTGCCGCGCCTTCGGCGGCTGTCGTTCCGCCCCGGGTCGTCTCGGGCGCCGACCAGATCGGAGCGCGGTGATAACCCGCGCCGATCTGCTCAATAGGCTCTTCGAGACCTGCCAAGACGCGATGATCAGGGCTTCCGGCTGCGGTCCTGAATGTCGGGGCGACCGCACGCACAGCGAACGGTCGCCAACACGTAATCGTTCCGAAATATCCAGGGCATCTAGACCCGTTCAGTCGACGGGCTGCGGGGGCATGTTCTGCAGCCCAGTGCTGGGCGACACGGCCGCCGTCGGGACTCTTCGGTCGATGTGCTCCGGTATGATCGGATCGTGGATTGTGACGCGGGAGTGTCCGAGCTGCTCAAGACACGGCTTGCCGCGACCCTCAGAATCGGCTGAAACGCTCTTCTTGCGGCGCAGTTGATTGCAGTGGGCCTGGGGCGGGATTGTCCGCGCTGGAGCGGTGGGCGGTATGGGCGGATGGAGACGGCAACGCGAGCGGGATGCCGCTACCGCACTATTGCCAGAGGCGGTAGTCGCCACGACCCATGCCCATGATCGTATGGCGGTTGGCAATGAAGAGAACGTGCGTGCAGCAGTGCGCGGTGCCCGCTCGGTTTTTACAAAGACGACTGGCAGCGGGATTCCGAGACCGGCGTGGTCGAGATTTCGTCACGCCTCCGAAGGTCGCCCAATCCGTATTCCGATGCGCTAAGCATGGCTGAGCACCTCATCGAGCGTGGTCGCCTTCACATAGCGGGCCGGGTCCTGGTCAACCGCGAGCGCCTTGAAGTGCGCCTCGCTGCACGCGATCTTGGCGGCTTCTTGATCGCGGAGGTCTTCGGTGAAAAGGCTGCCCTTCGTCTCGACGACGAGATACAGGCGTTCCTGCCCGTCGATCTGTACCAGCACGGCCCAATCGGCATTGTAGCTGCCAAGCGGCGTCGGGACTTTGAACCAGCCGGGCAACTTGGCGTAAACCTTCACCGCGTCGTTCTTTTCGAGCTGCTCCGCGAAGGTGCGTTCCACGCCGCCGGAATCGTAGATAACATGCTCGAAGACGAATTTCTCCGTGTCCTGAACCATGTTCTTGAGATAACCCCCTTGCGCCCGACCAGGGCCGTCTTGAACGACCCGAGTGCAACGATGTCGAACAAGCGCGCGAATCGCTCGTCGGCGCTGTCACAACCGGATCGCCCTCCAATCCACGCCGTCGAACGTCACCTTGTTCAGGGCCGCCGCCATCGCGACGATCATGTTGGTGGCCTGGTCGTGGATGTAGGTGCCGCTTACGGTCTGATCCGCATGCCCCGTTATGAGATCGTTCAGTTCCTTAGCAACACCGGCGCGGGCCAGCGCTGTCTTCAGGGTGTGTCGAAACGAATGGAAGACCTTGCCCTTGCCCGTCACACCCTGCTGGTGACGGTAGGTGCGATTGAACCAGTCGTTGATCTTGTCCTTCGGCTTCCAATCGGGAAACAGAAGCGTCTCGTGCTTGTCCCGAAGCATTTGCACGTACTCGCGCAGGCCCAAGCGAATCAGTTCATCATGCACCGGCACAATCCGCTTGGAGCGCACATTCTTGGACGCGCCAGCGAGGTGAAACACGAGGACACCTTGCTCGGTATAGATCTCATCGAGCCTGAGGCGTGCGAGCTCGCTGGATGACCTGGCGCCCGTGAAGAGGGCAAGGAGCAGCGCCCAGTGTCGTGTGTCAAACGGCACCTCCGGGGCAAATAGGGGCGGCCCGAAGATCTTGGCCAGCTCACCAGGCGTGAAGGGATACCGACTGGGCTCCCTGAAGGCGTTACCTTCGTCGACCTTGACCCCGGCTGCTGGATTGTCCGGGATGATGCCGTTATCGGCACACCATCCCAACACCGAGCGAAGATGCGCCAGCCATTTGTCCCGAATCGTCGCCGGACTAAGGGTCGGGTAAGGCGTTGCCCGCTTCTGGTTCGCCTCGATGGCCTCGGGGACCGTCATGCCTGGAAAGCGCATGGTGTACCGATTGGGAAGCCTGAGCAGGGCACGCTTGTAGGCCAGGATGTCCTGGCGCGTGATCTCGCAAATCGGCTTGGGGGTGCCGAAATGCTCTTCGGCCATGCGAACGGCGACGCGGTACTCGTCGGCGGTGGCATCTGCGACCCTCCGTTCCTCCTGGAACATGGGCAGCAAGTCCGAGAGTGTCTTGGTGCTGTGCTCGGACAGAACGCGCGCGCCGCCCAATACTGACAAGGGTCGGGTAGTGGGGACGACCGGGGCCGGGTCAATCAGGATCGGATCCGTCGGTTTGCCAGAAAAATCCGCCCCATCTCTTTCCACCTGGCGGGTAACGGCCTCAGTGCGAGCTCTTAGGATAGCCTTGGCCATCTCCAAGTAGATGGGGGTGCCCCTGGCAGCGACCACGTCGCCAGCCTCGATCATTGCGTCTAGGATCGGCTCGACCGCCGCGAGACTTCCACCCCCAGCCTCCCGGCGGACCTTGTCCAGCAAGGCGGGTCGGATAGCTCGGCCCAGAAGCTGTTCGACGATGCTGTCTTCCGCGAGAGGCCCGAAGCGGAGCTGTTCATCGCGGGCAAGCTCACGCTCGTAGTAAAGGCGCGCGACGGTTTCCGGGGTCTGAGCCTTCTCGGATGCTTGCAGGCGTGCTGCATCTAACTGATCTTGGAGGTCCGCGACTGCCCTCGGGAGCTTCTTGAGGGCCACCTTCCGATCTGGTCCCAGCTTCTGTCTGAGTTCGGTCTTACCTAAAATTCGCCGAAGCTCTGCGGGAACCACAATTCGCGCGAAATACCGACCATCACGCTCAATCAAATACTTTTCTCTGCCCATGGTCCACGCACGCACGCCAAGTTTGTAACGAGGTTTGTAACGACGACATGGGCGGAAAGCCATGGCTTTTCAAAAAGTTGCGGCAAAATCGCACTCGGATCGTCGTCATCCGGAGTATCCCACCCTCTCCGCCATTTCGACAAATTATTCAATTATTTCAAGAGCTTGTTGGTGAAACTCCATGGTCCGCACAAGCCTATCCACAAGTGCGATCGGGTAGGTCGCGGCCAACGTGGTTTTTCGCGGCCGCTGGGCGCGACTGATCCTTGTCGGCCGTCTGGTGGGGCCGCGACAGATGACGCCCAGGACACCCCAGAACTGATCCAGGCGATGGTCTGGGCGATCGTGCCGGTCCCTTTCCGGTTCACGGCGTTTCTGCGTTCCGCCTTGCGTAGGTGTATGCCTCGGGCGGGTTGACCAACCGGGAGGAACCTAGACCACCCTGTTGCCCAGCGGCATATTCAGGGTATGGCCCGTTTCCCGCTGCCAACGCACACGGAAGCGCTGACCGACGAGCACATCATTCCTTTCGCTCTCGGTGGACGATGGGTGGTTCCCAAATCAAGCTGTGCTGCCTGCGCCCGTGCCACGGGAGCCTTTGAGCAGGTGTTTCTACGCACGATGCTGGGTCCGTTACGCATGTACTTCGACATGCCAACGCGCCGTCGGAAAGCGCGCCCGAAGAAGCTACCTCTGAAGGTGAAGCTCGGGCCTGAGGATGACTGGACGTTTGTCGACGTCGATCAGGAGGTTGCGGCTGAGGTTGGCATTGATGCGTTCGAGCCGTTCTTGCGCAGGATCATTTGCCAAAACGAGACCTCGAACGTCGTGCAGTACATCGGCGGCATCAAAAGAACGGAGAAGGCTTCGACGGAGTTGCTCCAGATATCCATCGTAACGCACCCTAAGATGCCATCCGACTTGATCACCGTACGCATCCGACTGCTAGCGTGCTAAGGCGTCATCCACGAATAACTACATCGAAACAGGTCGGTTCGACGGTGTAATTCCAGTCGCCATGGAAGTCATGGCGTTTGAGATTGATCGCTTGCAGGTCGGCGTCCGAGACTTTGATGCCGGCCGGATAGGTGTTGGGATCGAGTTGGCAGCGCACCGTCAAGCCCGCCTTGGTCGTGGTGGCCGCGATCAGCTCGACGATGACTTTGTGGCTGACCAGCGGCTTGCCGCGCCAGTTGGCGGTGATGAACGAGAACAGGCGATGCTCGATCTTGTTCCACTTGCTGGTGCCGGGCGGCAGGTGGCAGACGGTGATGGGCATGCGCAGCTCGTCGGCGAGCCTCTGGAGCTCCAGCTTCCACAGCCGCACCCGTGAGCCGTTGCTGCCGCCGCCGTCGGCGGTGATCACCAGACGCGTGGCGCCAGGGTAGCGCGGGCGGCCGCTCTGCAGCCACCAGCTGCGAATGGCGTTGGCCGCGAATGCCGCCGTGTCGTGATCGATACCGACGCTCACCCAGCCGGTATTGTCGGCGATGTCGTAGACGCCGTAGGGCACCGCGCGCCCCAGTTCCGGGATGACGAAGTCGTGCACGCGCACCTGCGGCGGCGAGCCTTGGGGATGCCATTCGCGCCCGGCATTCTTGAAATCGCCGACCAGCTCCTTCTTCTTCGTGTCCACCGAGATCGCCGGCTCGCCGGCGGCCAGCGCCGCCTTCACCTGCTCGTTGATGTAGTGGAACTGGGCGTCGCGATCAGGATGGCTCGACCCCTCGCGGGCCTTGCGATTGGCCTGCAGCCGATAGCCCAGCTGGTGCAGCAGCTCGCCCACCAGCGTGCGGCCGATCTGGTGGCCCATGGCGCACAACGCGCCGGACAGCTTGCTCAGGCTCTTGCACGTCCACAGCAGCGGCGACTGGGGATCGCCCCGCGTGTCGGGCTCGATCAGCGCCCGCAGGTCAGCGACCAGGCTCGGATCCGTCGCGCTCTTCGGCTTGCCACCAGCCCCCGGCCGACGCACCCGCGTCGGATCAATCGTCTCGCCGCTGCGCACCTCGCGCAAGGCCCGGCCAATAGTGCTGCGGGCGATGCCGGTGGCACGCGCCACCGCTGCGATCCCGCCGCGCCCCGCCGCCCGCGCCTCCGCCGCCGCAAAGCGCCGCCGTGCCCGTTCGTCGAGCACAGGACGCAGCGTCTCAAACCGCTGCCGGATGACTGATTCATCGATCACACCGGCATGCTATAGGCCCCGCCAGCCAAACGGAATCCATCACCCCCAAACCGCCGATCACGATCGATTCATCTATCGGCGGACAACGCCTTAGGTGCTCCAACTCAGCAGGTTACGTATGGGACTCCCCGTACGTAACGAAGCCTGCCGGCGATGTTCGTCGTCGCACGCGCGTTGCAAAGCCATACAGTTCGCTGTTTTCCAATTCTGGAATGGTGACGAAATCCATTTCGATCTGGTACTCGCTGTACTTCCCGATCAACCGGCGGATACCGTCATCCGACGTGCTGGAAAAGAGGCATTGATGTCACGGCGAGGGCGGCGGGCTATCGCGGGGCGGACAGCGGGACAAAGGGCCGATCGCTTCAATTCGGACTATGTTGTTGTTGCGGGATGGCGCGCGTGGGGGGCTGACTGGTGCAACTTCATGCAAGCATCGTGGGGAGCCGGCCATGATCACCGCCGAAGAAAAGGCAGCGCTCGAACGCTTGATCGGACAGAAGGCCAAAGCCTTCAGGACCCACGAGAAGTTTCTCGCCAAGGAGATCAGCAAGGGCACGAAGCAGACGGCGTTTCACACCATTTCGCGGCACGGCTACCAGACGGGCTGGGAAGCACAGCTGGTCCGGCTGATGACCGGTGAAACGCCGGACCAGCCCTTCGCCCAGACCGGCGTTCGCGGCACGATCCTGCAGTGGGACACCTCGATGGGCGACACGATGAACGCGCCAGGTCGCACGCGGAACATTCGCTACGCCGAAGCGGACAGCGTGGGCGCCTTCCTGAATCCGGAAGTCGAGGTTGCCGCAATCAACGCCGCCGCTCTACGAACAGCGGATCTGAGAACCGGGATGTGGGCCGAGATGGTCACCGGACATGGTCCCAGGCAGGTCAAGACGTGGTGCAAGTACAAGTACATCGAAATCATCGTCCATCCGCCGTCCGAGATTTGCGGCATCAGCTTCGTGCGCGATCAGAGCAAACCAAAGCGGTCGAAGGACGAGTTCGAAACGGCGTTCAACGACTACCTGGAAGGGACCAAGATCCTCAAAGGCAAGACGGTCTCGCTGCACGATGAGATGGTGTACAGAGAGGCCAAAGCCAAAGGCAGCGAGATCCCGGCTTACCTCGTGGCCAAGATGCAAACGCGCTTCCCGAACCTGTCCGATCTCCTCGACTACCTGCATGTCCAGGCGGTCTCGATGAAGAATGTCCGTCTCGTGCTCAAGCGCGTTCCGGAAGACAGCTTTAACTGGAAGCTGCACACCGCCTACGCGGTGAACCAGGCGCCGATGATCCGGCCCGACGCGCCCGGCAAATGGAACGGACGGATCAAGTCTCATGACACCGCTCTGCCGCGGCTCCTGTCCACGGTGGTGTGAGGCAGGGGCTGCTGATGCGACCCGGGGGCACGGCCCGCGACATCCACCACAATGATCGGCAAGCCATGTAATCGGAGGCACGCACCAGTTTTGTACAGTTTGACGTGACCGCGAATGTGCCGCCCATCGCTGGGGTGGGGCGGCGCTCGACAAGCCCTTCCTCCTCCATCGCGGCGAGCGTCGCCCCAAACGGGCGCTCATTTTGACTCCTCCGCCCAGGCGCACACGATCGACGTTGTTAGCCTTGACCCGAGCGAGAACTGGTACTGGGGACCGCGACGTTCTTGCCATCGACCACTGTGATCGCCGGCGAGCTTGGCGACGTGCTGGCTTCCTGCGCTTCCCTACTTGATCCGGCTCGCGTGCAGTGAGGTGCTACATTCGCTTGCCGAGTCTGTTCGGCGATTGAATTCAAGAACACAAACATCAATGATGCAGCTCTGTCGGCTTGGCAGTTGTGGCGCCGGTCCGTCATTCTACGGCGCGGTCGCGGACCTGAGGCCGCGCAGACAAGGGAACCCGACAATGGCCAGCATCATCAGGCGGGCGCTGTATTTGGGTGCCGTTGCCCATCTTGCCGCAACGGCCGCGCAGGCTCAGGAAAAATTCTGTCAAGTCGTCATTCAATGGAGTGGAGATCGCACCCGTCCACTCGACGACAAAATTACAGGAATCGGTACATGCTCGCCGGGCATGGCTTTATCGGTCAGCAACCTCGCGCGCGCCGATTCAACACCCTACATTGCCAAGTATTGCGATCTTTCCAAGGCGGTCGTGATGCACGTCCAACCAGGTTCAAATCAGACCCCTGCATCGTCAGCGTTTGCATGCGTCTACGCGGGCGAGCGCACTCCAGAGTCCTTGAAAAAATAGCATCGTGGGGCAATTCACGACGCTTCAAGGCTGGCAACAGGTGACGTTCAGGGCGCTCTCGCCCGGTGCCGACAACGTCGACGGCTGTCGTGTGAGTCCGTAATGCCCAAAATGGTCAAGATCGGACCCAATTGGATGTCGTCGAGTCCGCCCATCGGTGCGGCGCCGATGAACGACGCTCACGCGGCAAAACGTCTTTCAGGAGGCTCTGCGGGCATCCGAAGAATATGCGCGCCAGTGAAATCGCGATGGATGCACGCGCCATCGCCTTGGCGTATGGAGATTGGATTGGATGCCTCTTGCCAACGCAGCGCAGGCGGCGCAAGTGCGCGTATATTCGCTGATCATATTTGGCCAACCGTCGATTTGTGGACAATCATGAAGTCCGTATTCTTGTGGCGTCTTATCGCCGCGACCGTCGGAATGGCGCTTCTGCTGGGATCCCTGACGGGTATCGCGCTCAGGGCGATCGACGACGCCGATCGGTTCGAGCAAATGGCAAATGCCTCTTTTGAGGCCCGGGCCGAGCTCACGATCATTGATAACGCCAGCCGCGAAATCGAGGCCTGGCTGCGCGTCCATATCCGCGGCGCCATGATTGCGCGCGAGAATATGGCCGCAGCGTCGAGCCGGCTCACATCAGCGCTCACCAATATGGAGCGTCTGGCTGCAGGCAATGGCGAACAGCAGCAACGGGTCAGCCAGCTGCGTCCCTTGATCCAGTCGTACCTGGAGCAGGCGGCCGCAATCATCGCGCTGCCGTCGGATCCGACCGTATTGCCGGAGCGCTCGGCGATGGTGGCCGAGGCCCTTGTCACCCGTGACAAGGCGCTGGAGATCGTTCGTCTCCTGAACGCCATGGAGCAACAGCAGGTCGAACAACAGGACGAGCGGGCCTCCGGCAGTTTCTGGCTCACGCGTCTGACCCTGATTGTCGGGACGCTGCTGGCCATTGGCGCGTTGATCTGCGCTGTCGTGCTGATCCGCAATGCCTTCGAAGAACGCTTGGGCACGGTGCGTCGCCTGGCCGATCAGACACGTCTGCTGCGCACCACGATCGATACCATGGCCCAGGGGATTGCCGTCTTTGATACCGACAATCGCCTGACGCTGTGGAACGAGCATTTTCTTGAGCTGATGGCGCTGGATGCGCGGGAGGTTGCGGTCGGCGATACGTTCCACACCCTCGTGCATCGGACCGTCGGCAGGGGACGTATGACAACGGCGCGCGCCGACACCATCGTCGCGCGTGCTGCCTCGAAGCTGCGGGAGCGCCAAGCCTGGACGGACGAGATCCCTCTGGAGGATGGCCGCACCATAGAAACGCGACGCGTGCCATTGCCGGACGGTTCCTGGGTGGCGACCTATCTCGACATCACGGAACGCAAGCAGCTTGACAGGGTCAAGAACGAATTCGTTTCAACCGTCAGTCACGAGCTGCGGACGCCGCTGACGTCGATCCGCGGCTCTCTTGGCCTGGTTGTCGGCGGCATGCTGGAGGGAATCCCCCAGCGCGTTGTGCCGTTGCTGGAGATCGCCTACGCCAACTGCGAGCGTCTGGTGCGGCTGATCAACGACATCCTCGACATAGAAAAGATTGAATCCGGACGGCTCACACTGGATCTCAAGCCGCAAGCGGTTGGACCGCTGATCGCGCAGGCGATCTCCGCCAATGACGGATATTTCCGGCAGTTCGGCGTCCAGTGCGACTTTTCGGATGGCGCGCCCCAGAGCGTGGCGCGGGTGGACAGCGACCGGTTCATGCAGGTGATGAACAACCTGCTGTCCAACGCGGCGAAGTTCTCGCCGTCCGGCAGCCGCATCGAGGTCAGCCTGGAGCGCCGCGGACATAAGCTGCGCATCTCGGTGAAGGACAAGGGGCCCGGAATCCCGGAGGCCTTCCGGTCGAAGATATTCGGGCGCTTCGCCCAGGCCGACCCTTCCGACACCCGCCGCAAGGGCGGCTCCGGGCTGGGCCTGAGCATCACCAAGGCCATCGTCGACAACATGAACGGCGACATCACGTTCGTCTCGCAGACGGGCGAGGGAACAACGTTTCATGTCGACTTTCCGGAGTGGGTGGAGCCTGAGCACGTACCGGCGCCGCTGCCCGTCGTGGATGGGTTGCCGAAGTTGCTCGTCATTGAAGACGAGCCGGACACTGCGCGCGTCATCGCGATGCTGCTGGAGCAGGGCGGTTTCGCCTGTGACATCGCCTACGATGCCGAGATGGCGCGCGATCGGCTGCGGACCCGGAAATACGCCGGCGTCACGCTCGATCTCGGTCTTCCTGACGAGAATGGCGTGCAGTTTCTCCGCGAGTTGCGCGCCGACCCGCATACACAGGATCTGCCCGCCATCGTGGTCTCCGGCAAGGCGAACGAAAGCCGGCGGCTCGTCAACGGTGGCGTCGTTGGTGTGCTGGACTGGATCGACAAGCCGATCGATCGCGATCGATTGCTGCGCGCCGCGCGGATCGCCGCCTCGAAGGCGGAAGGCCGGTTGCCCCACCTGCTCCATGTCGAGGGTGACGACGAGACCCGACGTGCCATCGCGGCGCTTTTTGCCGGCCATGTCGTGCCGGTGCCGGCGACGACCGTCGCGGCAGCGCGTCGGCTGATGGCCGACAACGACTTTGATTTGGTGTTGCTGAACCTTCACATGGAGCACGCAGAGACCCTGTTGCCGGATATCAGGCCGGAAACGCCGCTCATCCTGTCGTCCTCAGCCGAAGCCGATGATGCTGTCGCCAGCCGCGTCGGTGCAGCCCTTATCCGCGCCCGTACGACCAATGATGCGGTGCTGTCGGCCATCAGGCACATCCTGGACCGCAGTCCGCAGCCTGAGACCCCACGCGACGACTCCACGCCGACCCCGGAGACTCACAATGCGGCGTGAACTGGAGAAGATCTTGTATGTCGAGGACGATCCCGATATCGCGGCGATCGCGCAGCTCGCCCTGGAGACGGTCGGCGGCTTCAAAGTGCTGGTGTGCGACCATGGACGTGCAGCGCTCTCCGCCGCGCCGTCGTTTCGGCCGGATCTCTTCCTCCTCGACGTGATGATGCCTGACATGGATGGGCCCAGCGTCCTTGCGGCCCTGCGCGATATACCCGACGTCGGGCAGCGGCCGGCGATCTTCATGACGGCAAAGGTCCAGCCCGGAGAGGTTGCGCGCTATCGCGACCTGGGCGCCATCGGCGTGATCTCCAAGCCGTTCGATCCGATGAAGGTCGCCGACCAGATTCGCGACCTCTGGGCAGCTGCCGACGGCGGCGCCGGGGCCGGTGAAGGAGGAGTGCAGCCATGACGCAATCGGCTTCGTTCGGATCGGCAATCGACGCCATCCGCGTCAGGTTCTGCGAGCGTACCATCGGGGAGCGTGCGCGGCTGGACGCCTGGCGAAAGGCACTGGCTGCGGAGGGCGATGAGATACAGCCGGCCGAAGTCGCCGCGGCATTGGCTCAGTACGCGCACCGTCTCGCCGGCACGGCGGGTTCCCTGGGATTCGAGGAATTGTCCCGCCAGGCGACGGCCGCAGAAGCCGTGGCAGCTGCCGTGGCCGACCCGAGCCGCAGCATCGACGATGAACGGCGTGCGCTGCGCGCCGCAGCCGGCGCCTTGCTGGAGGAGATCGACAAGCTTGGTACCAGGAACTGACCGATGACCTTGGCCGCCGGACCGTCCGATACGCCGGCGCGTGACTGGTACTTCACGCGCTTCGAGCATCGCCGTCCCTTGCCGCCATCGCCGCACGTCAAGTGGCGCGAGACTCTATGGCAAATCCTGGCCAGCATGAGCCTCGGTATCGGCCTGTGGTATTTCTACTGGCGCTGGACGGCGAGCCTCAACATGGATGCGTTGTGGTTCGCGATTCCCCTGGCGCTCGCCGAGACCCTGTCATTCATCGGCTTGCTGCTGCTGATGTTCAACATGTGGCAGGTCAGCGACACGCCGTGGCAGCCGCCACCGACGTCGGCCTGCCAGTGCGATCCGGATGCTGAAGATCGGCCGGTCAAGGTTGATGTCTACATCACCACCTACAGCGAGGATCCTGAGCTGGTTCGCCTGAGCCTTCAGGCAGCGAAGTCTCTCGTCTCGCCGCCGGGCGTAGAAATCGCCGTGTACTGCCTCGACGACGGCCGGCGCCCCGACATGCGCCAGGTCGCGGAGGAGGAGGGCTGCGGCTATCTCACCCGCTCGAGCGGCGAGGGCTTCAAGGCCGGCAACCTGCGCAATGCGCTCGACCATACGTCCGGCGATTTCGTCATCATCTGCGACGCCGACACCCGTATCTTTCCGCAGTTCGTTGAGCGCACGCTGGGTTACTTCCGTGACCCGGATGTCGCCTGGGTGCAGACGCCACAATGGTTCTTCGACCTGCCGGAGGGCGAGTCGCTGGAAGACGCGTGGGAACGCCGGTGGCGGGTTGTGGGGCTGGACAAGCTGGCGCGGCGGGCGGCGCGCTTTGTCCAGCGCCTCGTCGGCCCGGTACGGGTTGGCGAGGATCCGTTCGACAACAGCCCCGTCTTTTTCTATGACGTGCTTCTGCGCCGCCGGAACGGGGCCAGTGCTTCATTCTGCTGCGGCGCCGGCTCGATCCACCGTCGTGAAGCCGTGCTGCAGGCCTCCCTGCGTGCCTACGCCGCCGCCGTCGAGCAGCGTGTCACCCCCGTCATCGCCGAGATCGACGACGCCGAGAGCCGCGAGGTCCTGGGTTCGGCGATGCGGCGCGAAATGGCGCTGGAGACGCAGGTCACGCCCTACAAGTTCCATGTCTCGGAGGACATCTACACCTCCATTGTCCTGCAAGGCGATCCGGTGCGTCCGTGGCGCAGCGTCTTCCACCCGGAAATCCTCTCCAAGATGCTGTCGCCGCAGGACATGCAGAGTTGGTTGATCCAGCGGTTCAAGTACGGTGCCGGCACGATCGACATCACACTGAACGACAACCCGCTGCTGAACTACAAGCTGACCCTGTCGCAGAAGCTGATGTATCTGATGACGATCTGGTCCTGGCTGTCTTGCCTGTGGATGCCGGCTTTCCTGCTTGCGCCCATCATATACCTGTTTACCGGCATTCCGCCGGTGACGGCCTTCTCTCTGGAATTCTTCGTCCATTTCATTCCGTACATCTTTGCCTATGAGCTTGCGGTGCTGATCGGGGCCTGGGGCGTTTCCAACGGCCGTGGCAGCAGCTTCCACATGGCGTTCTTTCCGTACGGCCTTCGGGCGATATGGACCGTCCTGCGGGGCGAGCCCATCAAGTTTCCGATCACGCCCAAGGAGCGCCAGATCGGTCGGTTCCTCCATCACGTCAAATGGCAGATCCTCGTCATCGTGCTGACGGTGCTGGCCATTGCCTGGGCGACCATCGCCATCTTCGTGTTGGGCTGGCGCACCGATGTCTCCGGCTACATCGTGAACGTGTTCTGGGGCACGTTCTGCATCATGATGATGATGAGCATCGTCCGCGCCGCGCTGTGGCGTCCGGTGGGGGAAGGGACGACATGACTGACGTGCGAAGACCGTCCGGCTGGATCACCGCGCGCAGCAAGATCGCGTTCCTGATCGGCTTGGCGCTGGCGATGGCGGTGATCGTCTCGATGGAAGCCATCGACTTCAGCCGGCAGGCCGACCCGTTGGGAACCTATTGGCTGAAGTCACGCGGCTTTTCCGCCAACCCGCCGCAGCGGCGCGCGATGGGCAGCGCGCGCGTGCCCGCGCTCGACGCCTGGGTGGCGGCCGCGAGCCGGCGGCTGGCGCGTGAAGATGCGCCGGCTGAAGCGGTATTGCTCGGGGTGGCGGCCTGCCTGCACGGCAACCTGGTCTGCGATGCGCGGCTTGCCGCGCCGGCGAACGGCGAGGCGCTGGCGCGCGCGTCCGGCGCCTGGACGGACGGGATCGAGGGCGCTGTGGCGCTGGTTGCCGCCACGCGCCTCGCTTTGTCGGGCGATGTGTCCGGCACGGCCCTGGCGCCGCCGCGGGCAGCAGCCCGCGCGCTCCGTACCGCGGCGTTGACGGGACTGGCGCCCGGTCATCGCCAGTTCGCGGCCCGTGCGGCAGCGATCGTGGGCCGGGAAATGCCCAGGGCACGCAGCTACATCGACCTGCGCAACGTATTCATGGACGATGGCCGGGTCGTGATCAGCGGATCGACACAACAGCGGCGGCTGGAGGAAGGATTGGCGTTGCTGGCAACAGTCTTTCCGCCGGATGGCGTTGCAAGTCGGCTCTCATGGCGGGCCATGCGCGCCGCGGCCGATGACGCGAAGGACATTGCGCCTGGAACGTTGGCGATGTGGTGGGCGCTGTTCGACTCGGCGTCCCTTCCGCAGCCCCTTGCGGCCCGCAGTCCGGGCGGCAGCAGCGTCACCGCCGAGGCTGGTGATGCGCTTTCACCTCACGATGCGGCTCGGATCCTGTTGGCCGTTGCCTATGTTCGCCAGGGGCCGCTGCTCGAGATCGGCCAGTAGCGTGTGCGCGTCTCCTGGGCGTCGCCCTGTGGAGTGGACACATCTCGTTGCTGTCATCCTGAGCGGAGCGAAGGATCCGTTGAACCGTCGAAATGCACGGAACTGGCGATGACGCACATGCGCCGGTGAAGTCCGTTCGTGCGAAACGACGGCATAACAGGTCCTTCGCTTCGCTCAGGACGGCAGCGAACGTTGACTTCCAGATATGTGTCATCTCCGCACGGGCGTCGCAGAGCGCTCGAATTTACCGCCCTCGATAGCGAATCAACACGAGACAGTTGCGATCCCCGATGCGTTCGTAGTGCGTCTCGTCGCTGCCCTGTTTGATGAGGAACAGACCGAGCCCGCTTTCGGGCAGCATGTCGGTGTCGAGCTCGGCATAGGGCGTATCCGCCTGCGCAGCGATGCGGCCCCCCAGATCGAAGGGCGGGCCGACGTCGCACACGCTCACGTCGACACGCGCGGCACTCGCCTTGACCTCGACCTCGACGGTCAGAGCCGCATTTCCCCGGTGCGCATGAAGGATGGCGTTGTTCACCGCCTCGCTGCAGGCAAGCGCGAACGGCTCGCCGCGGTCTTCGCCGAGCAGCTCCAGAATCAGCGTCCGCAGGCCGGTCAGCTCCGATTGAGCGCGTCCGATGTCGCTGCGAATGCTGAGCCGCAGTTTGATGTCCTCGGGCAGCGGTGAGGGCGCGGCGCTCATGCGGCGGGCGGGCCCGCGCCCAGCGCGCGCGCCGCCTCGTCCACTGTCGCATGCTGGGTCAGGATGCGGTCGATGCGTGTGATCTGCAGCAGCTTGCGCACGGCCGGGCGTGTTCCCGCCAGCACCAGGTCGCCATCGCGGCCGATCCGCTTGAGCAAAGCCACGATGGCGCCGAGGCCCGAGGAGTCCATGAATTCGACCGCGCCGAGGTCGAGAATGACATGTCGAGCCCCATTGCTGATCTCGGTGCCGACCGACTCCTTGAAGGCGACGGCGACGCCGGCATCCAGCCGGGTGCCGTCCATCCGTAGTGCAATGACCTCGCCCAGTACCTTCTTCTCGAGATTCATGTCGGCGGTCCTGTTCGCAAGAATCAACGGGCGGTTCGCTCGATCAACAGCAGGCTGACATCGTCGGCCAGCGCGCGTCCGCCGGCCCAGCTCATCAGGTGGTGACGAATATGGTCCGTCGCGTGTTCAACGGTCTGATCGCGCACGGCGTCGAGCAGGTCGGCGAGACGTTCTTCGCCGAACGGCACGTCATCTCTGTTGGTGCAGTCAATCACGCCGTCAGAGTATACGGCCAATCGGTCGCCGGCGCGAAACTCTAATGAAACGTCCTCGTATGTCGCTTCCGGGAGCATCCCCACCGGGAAGCCCGTCAGGTCGACATGCGTGGGCGCATCACCAACCCGGGTCAGCAGCGGCGGCGGGTGGCCGGCCAGCGCCAGGTCGAGGTGGTCCTCTTGTCCCAGGCGCATCAGGATCATGGTGAAGTAGGGGTCGTCGGAGTCGGCCTCGGTGGCGAAGCGCGCGTTGAGCTCCGCCAGGATCGCGGCCGGGCTGAAGCCTGGCTGGCGCAGGCCGGTCGTGATGTCCGGCCGGACCATCCGGTTCAGCGTCACCGACTGGAAGGCGGCTGGAACGCCATGTCCGGCCACGTCGGCGGCGAACACATAGGCTTCGTCCCGGCCGACTGGACCATAACCGTACGTGTCGCCCGACACGATCGCCGAGGGGATGAAGACGGCGCCGATGCGCAAGGTGGGCAGGGTTGCGTACGATGGAGGCAGGTTGCGGCGCTGCGCCTGGGCGGCTATTGCCAGATCCGCCTGCGCGCGGTCATACGCCTGCTGCAGAGCGCCCATGGCTTTGACCAGCGCCGCGTTGCGTTCCGTCAGGCGGCGATGCAACGCCAGGATTCGCGCAGCCGACTGCAGATGGGCAGGCAGGCGCTGCGTGGTCATCAGCTTGCCAAGGAAGTCATCGGCGCCGGCGGCGCGGCCGGCGACAATGTCGTCGCGGTCCTGTCGCGTCGTCAGCAGAATCACATAGGCCATGTCGCCGCTGGGCTTCTGGCGCAGCGCTCGAATCAAAGCGATGCCGTCCATCGCCGGCATCATCCAGTCCGTGACCACCAGGGCGGTGGGGGCGGCGCCGAACGCACGCAGCGCCTCGCGGGGATCGGTGAAGCCCTGCACGGTGAAACCGCAATCCTGCACCAGCCGGCAGGTCAGCTCACACATCAGGGGATCATCGTCGACTACCATGGCGCTCAAGCCCGCACCGATCCGCGCCGTCGACGTACTGTCGGATACCGGAAGACTACGATTGTGATCCATGCCGGGACCTCCGATTGGGCCGGCTTGTTTGCAGTGGAACGCACCCTGCATCGTTGCAGCTTGTCGACGCAAGTGTTGTTCAGCATGATAACGGATCAATCGTCCGCTGAGGGAGCCCGTCGGCATGGGGTGTTCAGGTTCGTGCTCGTTGGCGGGGCGTTTGGTTGCGGCACTGGCGGTCAGCCTCTCCATGGGATCGTCGGCGCGCGCGGAAGGGCAATCCATCGGCCTGAGCGGCTTCGATTACGCGTCGACGGGCTATTATGCCTTTGTCGGCTGGCTGAAGCCGCTGGAAGGTAAGTTCGATACGCACAATTGGGTGCTGCGCCTGTGGCTGGATCGCCTCGTCTACGAGGTCGACGATGGCAGCAAGACTGTTCGTGCCCACACGTGGGGAGGTGCGGTCGGCCTGACCCGGTTCTTTCCGGTTGGCACGGCGCGTGTCGGTCTCGGCGCCGGCTTCGAAGCGCGCGAAAAGGAGTATTCACGCCCGACCACGTTGCACGACGACGGCTTCAAGCTGCGGCCGCGCCTGGAGCTGAACTACAACCAGCCGCTGGGCGGTCCCGTGCGCCTCAACGTGATCGGCAGCACGCTGATTCCGCACTTCGACAGCTATGGCCGGGCGCAGCTGCTGTACAAGACCAACGTTCTCGACACCGAGATCGGCCTCAGTACCTCGGGTGTCGCCGGCGAGGATTACTCCTCCTGGCGCGTCGGTTTCGCTTTCGACTCCATGAGGATCAGTGAAACGCTGCGCCTTGCCGGCGGTGCCGGCGTTCAGCGACGAGAGGGAAAGACCGAGGCCTACGGTGTGATTACGCTGGTCGTGCTGTTCGGATTCTGATCGCGTGCTGCGGCCCGCGCGGGAGCATGGTCCTCACCGGGGGGCGGCCAGGAGGCTCTCTCGGATTGCGCTGTGCATGGGCTTTCGGTGCATCGCGGCATCGAACGGCAGGCCTCGGTTCCGGTCGCGCGTGGTTCTTGCAGTATCCGTCGCATGGCCTTCGTCGGCGGTGGACGGCGATAACCAGGAGTGGCGATCGGTCATGCCCCAGGTGATCACGCCTCGTACCGCCGGTTGCGCCAGCGCGACATCGAGATAGCGCCTTACCTCGTCCGCCACGCGTCGATCGCGTGCCGCCACGGGCGCCTGGCGGTCCGCCTCGCGCACGTCCAGCTCGGTGATGACGATGAACAATCCTAGCGCCGCGATCTCGGCCAGGAAATCACCAAAGGCCGTTGCGTCGATCTTGCCCTTGCCGAGGTCCAGATGTCCCTGGATGCCAAGGCCATCGAGCGGGGCACCCGCAGCCTTGAGCCGCTCGACGAGCTTGAGGAGGCAATGGCGTCGGCTGCGCTCGTCCGGCAGGTCGTACTCCAGACCGTATTCGTTGACCATCAGGCGTGCCGTGGGGGCCAGGATGCGGGCTTCTTCGAGTGCCCGCCGGATGTAGTCAGGCCCGAACACATCAAGAAAGACGCTTCTGCGTAACCCGTCACCGTGATGGCCAGGCTCCAGCGGCTCGTTGATCACGTCCCACTGATCGATCGCCTGGCCGTAGCGCGCGAGCACGGTCGAGAAATGTCGATGGATTGGCCCCCAATCCTTGGATTCACGCAAGATGCGCTCGGCCCAGGAAGGCACGGTGCGATGCCACAACAGGGTGTGGCCGCGCACCTTCATGCCATGCGCGTCGCTGAATCGCAGCAGGTCATCGACGGGTGTGAATAGATGGGAGCCGGGCTTGGGTTCAATGGCATCCCACTTGAGCGCGTATTCTGGTGTCAGCCACGTGCACTCGCGAACGATAGCGGCCCGCAAATCGGGCTGCCCGTCGATCTGCTCGATCTGAGCCGAGGTGCCACAATAACGACCTGTGTCAGCCGCTGCCGCAGCCAGGGATGACGGCAAGCCGGATTTTCGAAAGCCCACGAGCAACCCTCCTGCCGCAAAGCATCTGCGACCGAACTGATTGGAAGAACGTGTGAAGCGACCCAGACGTGCCGGCGTTGTCGCTCTTGTCGCGGTACTGGTCGCGGGATCCAGGCTGGCAGGGTCGCACCTGCCGATGGCAGGCGAAGCGATTGCCCAACAATCGAGGACTTGCGCCATGGACCCGTACAACAGTCGATCTGCGTCTACCAGGCCACCCTTGCCGACGTGGCCAAGACCTATACCACGCGCGGTGGCGGCGGGATCAGCGCCATCGCGCAGAACTCGACCACGACGTTCACCGTGCAGATCGCCCAGGAAGGCCGCAAGGACCTGCTGAACTACACCGTCAAGATCGGCGCGGACGGCAAGAACCGTTGCCGGCGGACGCCAACTGGATTGCGCGTCGAGCCAGTCCGAGTCACACTTGGCGCGCTGGCGGGGCCCTATGTGGGATATCCCGGCTTAGGGGAGGATCGGTCAGATGGCTGGTCCATGGCTCTTCAAGAGCGAAACCTACGATAACTGCAACTGCGCCATCAATTGCGGCTGCCAGTTCAACCTGCCGAGTACCCACGGCTATTGTCAGTCGGCCTTCATCGGCCACCTGGTCGAGGGCCACTTCAATGATACGCCGTTGGCAGGGCTGAATTGGGCCGCGCTTTACAAATGGCCCGGCGAGATCAAGGACGGAAATGGCAAACGCCAGATCGTTGTCGACGAGCGTGCGGATCAAGCTCAACGGATCGCGCTCGAAACAATCATCTCCGGCGAGGCCTGCGCTCCTCTGAGCAATCTTTTCGCCGTTTTCGCCACCACATGTTCGGCGTTTTGCCAGACCTTGTTCCTGCCGATTGACCTCGAGGCCGACCTCGAATGTCGGACCGCAAGGGTCGAGATACCTGGCGTCCTGAAGAGCAAGGCAGGTCCAAAGATCAACGAGTTCAATGGTGAACCATTCCACATTGCACTCGCGCGCCCGAGCGGCAGCTTCGAGTTTACTTACGCCGAGATCGGATTGGGCACCACCTCAGTGGCGGGCGACATGGAGATGGCGTTCGAAAATTCTTGGGCGCACTTCTGTGTTCACCACTTCAACCAGGATGGTTTGATTCGCGAAAGATCGAGGCTGACAGCATGGCTCGGCGCTTGACTGCGCGCCATCGTGGACGAGCGCAGTGAGCGCTTCGGGTACTGCAAGGCCAAGGGGAGGCCGCAGATGCCAATATTCCTGGACCGTCACAATGCTGGCGACGTATCCGCGGAGGATGTTGCGAAGTTGCACGTCAAGGACCTGGCAGTCGAAGCCAAATATGGCGTGAAGTTCCTCACGTACTGGTACGACTCGGCGCGTCGAACGACATTCTGTCTTGTGGACGCCCCGAACAAGGAAACGGCCGACAGGGTCCACGCGGAGGCCCATGGACATTTAGCCAACGAAATGATCGCCGTGGATCTCTCCGCCGTCGAGGCCTTTCTCGGTCGCATTCAGGATCCACCCTCCGCCAAGACGAAGCCGATCGACGACTCGGCTTTCCGCGCCATCATGTTCACCGGCATGGTGGGCTCGACCGAGATGACGGTGGAGCTCGGCGATGTGAAGGCGGTGGAACTGCTCAAGGCGCACGACGCGATCGTCAGGCGATCCTTGAAGCAGCATGGTGGTTCCGAGGTGAAGCACCTCGGGGACGGCATCATGGCATCGTTCGACCACCTTCCATCATCTGTCGAATGCGCCTTGAAGATTCAAAAGGAGTTCGGGGCCTACAATGAAAGCAGCGGGCGCCCGATCCATGTCAGGATCGGCATACATGCCGGCGAACCCGTCGAGGAGAGCAACGATCTTTTTGGTCGGGCGGTGCAGATGGCGGCCCGAACCTGCAGTGTCGCGCAGGCGGATACCATCCTCGTGTCCCGCGAGGTCAGAGATGCGTGTGCCGGTGTTGATCTGAAATTTACGTCAAAGGGTTTTGAGGCATTGAAGGGATTCTCGGAGCCGGTGCAGCTCTTCTCCCCGTCTCGCTGACGCAGGGCGATCGCATATGGCGCTTGTCGTCGTCCTGAGCGAAGCGAAGGACCTTGCGGTGGGTTGTTCAAAGAATGGCGGCGACGGTGAAACATCAGAAGCGCCGTGATTGTCTTCACCACCGCAGGATCCTTCGCTCGCGTCGCGGATCGTATCCGGTCGTTTCGCAGCACCTTCCCGCAGCGCCGATCCTCCTTATCAGCAGTTGCTGGCAACTATTGCGGGTCTTGCCTTCATTGACCGTTCCGCCGGGGAGCGGACCGGACATGACGCTTCAGCGCCTGCTGTCACTGCGGGGATAGCCGCACCGCCGTCATGTAGCGCTCGCGGTAGTAGGCGGCATCCAGGGGTGTCACCTGGACCGGCGAGCCGGAATGCGTGGCATGAACGAACTGGCCGTTGCCGGCATAAACACCGATATGGGTGAAGGTGCCGCGGTAGCCGAAGAAGACGAGGTCTCCGCGCTTGAGGTCGCTGCGCGCGACAGGAATGCCCTGACGTGCCATGTCGTGGGGCATGCGCGGGATGCGTTGTCCAAAGACCGCGCCGTAAAGATAGTAAACAAAGCCGCTGCAATCGAAGCCTGTGCTCGGCGAGATGCCGCCGTAGCGATAGGGCGTGCCCAGATATTTCATGGCGCGCGAGACCAAGCGGTCGCCCCAATCGCCTGCGGCCGCAGGCGTGGCGAGTGAAGCCGGGGCCACGGCGGGATCCGTCTTCGGGAGACCGGCCGGCGCGCCGTTCTCCCGCAGCCACTTGGCATTGAGTCGATCGGCGGCGCCATCCGTCGGATCGGCCGCGGGCGGAGGCTTGAGCTTCGACTTCGGCGGCGCTTTGACCTGAGCAATAGCGGGAGAAAGAATACCCGTCGTCCCGAGCAATACCAGGGCCAGCACCGTGATCGAACGGGCTGTCGCCTGAACAATGGCTCGCACGCTCGAGCGGGTGCAGCGCCCGGATCCTGACACCATGAGCTTCCCCCCTTTTTGGAAATCAAACAGGGCGTCGAGCGGATTGCCCGTCCAATAAGTGTTGCAGATTTGCCACAACAATTTTGGGCGGTCTACACGTTGGTTGTTCTTCTTCCGTTCGCGCCACCATTGATCGCACAGCCACCGGCGCTACATGGCTATTGGCGGGATTGAGTCTTCTCGCGATGTCCGGGCTCGGCGGCCGCATTGAGCCGGGTTGGGGCGCGTTCCGGACCGGCGCGCTCGATCTGTCTCATGGCTGCCCGCCGTTGTAACGTTCCGCCGTTGGAGACGTCCGCGAAGAAGAAGGGCAGGAGGTCAAACGTGCAATTGCTTGCAGGTAGCCGCCGTTGCGTGCAGCTTTTCAAGCGCTCACTGCGCAGCAAATCCACCCAAGGCATGACCCTCGCGTGTCGCCATCATGACTGAGCCCAGCGGCCCGCTGCAGGGCATCCGAGTCCTTGATCTCACCACCATCCTGTTCGGCCCGTACGGCGCCCAGACCCTGGGCGACTGGGGGGCGGACATCATCAAGGTCGAATCGCTGACCGGTGACGGGTGGCGCTACTCCGGCCAGTTTCGCAACCGCGGCATGAGCGGGCAGTTCATGGCCGCGAATCGGAACAAGCGCAGCCTGGCGCTGGATCTGAAGCACGCGGACGGCAAGGCCGTCCTGCGGCGCCTGATCTCCACGGTGGATGTGCTGGTCACCAACGTGCGGCCGGCGGCGCTGGCGCGGCTGGGCTTCAGCTACGAGGATTGTCGCAAGCTCAACCCGAGGCTCGTCTACGCGGCGGCAACCGGCTTCGGCCAGGATGGTCCATGGGCCGCCCGTCCTGCGTTCGACGAGGTCGTGCAGGCGGCGTCGGGCTTCGCCTCCGCCATGGGGACGGACGACAAGCCGGCCTTCGTGCCCAGCCTGGTCGGCGACAAGCTGTGCGGCTTGTCCCTCACTGCCGCCGTGGTCGCTGCCCTGTTTCGCCGCGAGCGCGTGGGCGAGGGCCAGCTGGTCGAGGTCCCCATGCTTGAAACCGTTGCCGCCTTCAACAGCATCGAGATGCTGGGCGGCCACGCTTTCATGCCGTCGATCGGGCCGGCCGGGTACAAGCGCATGCAGGAGCGGCGCCCGGTGCGGACCAAGGATGGCTGGATCACGATGCTGCCCTACTCAGGCGACAACTGGTGCACCTTCTTCGAGACGGTCGGCCACCCGGAATGCATCGAGGAGCTCTCCGTGCGCGACCCGGTGCTGCGCGCCTCCAACATCGACAAGATCTACGACCGCATGAGCGAGATCGCGCTCAGCCGCACCACGGCGGAATGGGAGGAGCTGCTGCTGCGGATCGATGTCCCGCACGCCGCCTTTGCCAAAATGACCGAGGTCGCCGAGCAGCCGCACCTGCAGGCGGTGGGCATGTTCGTGGACCTCGACCATCCGACCGAAGGCAGGATCCGCCAGGCCAGGCCGTCGGCCCGGTTCTCGGAAAGCCCTGCGGGCATTCGCCGGCTGCCGCCTCGACTGGGCGAGCACACGCGCGAGGTGCTGCGGGAGGCGGGCTACAGCGATGCGCAGATCGCCACTCTCGTCGACAGCAAGGCAGTCGGCGTGGCGTCGTGACGCGCGCTGCGCCATCGGCGCGGTGCGACATGTGCAGCGCAGGATGGGCCCAGGCGCCGACGCCCGGCAATGCGGCCGGGCGTCGGCG
The DNA here is from genome assembly GCF_008039615.1 of Vineibacter terrae. Lineage (GTDB taxonomy): Bacteria > Pseudomonadota > Alphaproteobacteria > Reyranellales > Reyranellaceae > Vineibacter > Vineibacter terrae. The sequence continues at coordinate 49,976 of NZ_VDUZ01000039.1, forward strand.
CCGCTGATCCTGTCACTCGACTGTCACGCCGACCTTCTTGATGAGGGTCGACCACTTGGGAATCTCGGCCTTCACGACATCGTCGAGCTGCTGCGGTGTCGACGCAGCGATCTCGACGCCCTGGGACTGCTGCCGGTCCTTGATGGCCGGCTGGTTGAGGATTCGGTGCACCTCCTCGCTGACCTGGGTGATGATCTCGGGCGGCGTGCCGGCCGGCGCGAACATCGCCACCCACGACGACGTCTCGTAGCCGGGCAGGCCCGAGGCTGCGACCGTCGGCAGGTCAGGGAACAGCGGCGACGGCTTGGCGCCCGTCAAGGCGATCGGCTTGATGGCGCCGGTCCGGATGTGGGGCAGCGACGTCAGGACGGCGTCGAACATGATCTGGACATGGCCAGCGATGAGATCCTGCATCGCCGGCGCCGTGCCCTTGTAGGCGATATGCGTCAGGTGCGTGTTGGCAAGGTAGTTGAACAGCTCGGCGCTCAGATGGTTGACGCCGCCCGCGCCGGAGGAGCCGAAGTTGAGCTTGCCCGGATGGCTCTTGTCATACGCGATCAGGTCCTTGACGGTCTTGACCGGCACCGAAGGGTGGGCGACGACGATGACTGGGATGGTCACGAGCAGCGATACGCTCTTGAAGTCCTTCAGCGGATCGTAGGTGATCTGCTGATAGAGCGACGGCACGATCGTGAAATGGCTGGCCGTGACGAGGAAGGTGTAGCCGTCGCCCGGCGACTTCGCGACGGCGGCGGTGCCGACCGTGCCACTGGCGCCGGGGCGGTTGTCTACCAGGAATTGCTGTCCGAACTTGGCGGTGAGGCCCTGGGCGACCTCGCGCGCGATGATGTCGGTCGAGCCGCCTGCGGGGAAGGGGACGATTATCTTCACCGGACGGCTTGGCCAGCTGTCCTGAGCCAGGGCGGACGGCGCCCCCAGCACCGGCGCCAGGCACGCCAGCAGAATACCGAACAACGCTCTCATTCTTTCCTCTCTTGGCTACAGCGGAAATTCACTGTGATGAGGCCGCGGACCTCATCGGGAAGCGCCGGGCGCCTGCCGAGGCCGCGGGCGATCCGGACGGTCGCGGCGACCAGCTCCTCGTTCCTCGGCATGGCCGGGCCGCGGTAGTCCTCGATCCCCACGCGGACATGGCCGCCGCGTTCGATCGCCAGCCCGGCAAGCAGGTCGTTCACGTCGCCGTCGCGCAGCGAGACCATCCACGCCAGGGCGTCGCCATCGAACAGGTCGAGCCACGCTTCCAGGCCGCGCAAGCCGGGCTTCAGGCCGAACAGCACCTCATCGGCGCCGAACTCGAGCTTCACGATGGCGGCCGCGGGTAGCGTGCCGGCGCGGCGATGCGCCTCCACGAGCCGGACGAAGCCCGGCTCGAACGCCGACAGGGTGCACGGCAGGCCGGCCTGATTGCAGAAGCGGAACGCCCAATCGACGTCGGCGAACGTCGTCTGATAGACATGGCTGTTCGCGGGTGGGCGGCCGCGCCGGCCGATACGGCCGAGATTCATGGTGCCGGGATCGACGGGCACCGGGCCCGCCAGCCCCATCTCCGCAAGCCCGCGCACATGCGACAGGCGCTGCTGCATCGTCGTGCCTGGCCCGCCGCCGGGTAGGGTGGGATAGATCAGCAGGCCGGGATGCCGCTGCAGGGCAGGCATGAACACATCCCGGTACATCGCGCTGTCATGATGGCCGCCCGCGCCCACGATCGGTTGGCCCGCATGCATGTGGATGACGCTGGCGCCGGCCTCGACGCAGGCCGTGATGCAGTCGACGATCTCCTGCGCAGCGAGCGGCACGTTCGGATTGTCGGCCATGGTGCGCGCGCCGTTGATCGCCGCCTCGATGATGACGGGGGGAGCAGAGAGGTCGCGCGACAGCGCCATGCCAGATCCTTCGTGGGCTGAACCGAGCAGCGGCCTGGCGGCTATTCGGCCGCCCGGCGGGCGAGGTCTTTGGAAAGCGCCACGATGCGCTGCGCGCTGCGCACGATCGGCAGATCGACCAGTCGGCCGTCGACCCGGATCGCGGCGACGTTGTCAGCCATCGCCGCCTCGAAGGCATCGACGATGCGGCTGGCGCGCGCCACCTCCGCGGCCGAAGGCGAGAAGGCCGCGTTCGCCTGGATCGCCTGCCTCGGATGGATGCACAGCTTGCCGAAGAAGCCCAGACGCCGGCTGCGCTGCAGCGAGGCGTCGAGGCCCTGCGCATCGGCCAGGTCCAGCCAGACGGTGTCGATCGGGGATTCCCGGCCGCTGGCGCGCGAGGCGTGGACCAGGCGGCCGCGGACGTAGGCGAGCTCGCCTTCGTCGTCGGCGACCTGGATATGCGTGTCCTGGCAATAGTCGGCGACGCCGAAGGTCGCCTGCCGCACGCGCGGCGATGCCGCGAGCAGGTCGCGGGCATTCTCTACGCCGCGCGCGGACTCGACGAGCGGCATGATCTCGATCGGCGATCCCTCGAGGCCGTGCTTCTCCTCGATGCGCGACAGGATCCAGTCCAGCACCATGATCTGCCGCGGGTCCTCGGCCTGCGGCAGCACCAGACCGCGCAGGCGCCCACGGCAGAGCGCGATGAGGTCGTCGAAGACGTGCCGTCCGTCGATCTCGTTGATGCGCACGAAGATATCGGGCTTGTGCCGGCGATCGAGCACCGCGGCGGCCGCGGCGCGCGCGGCAGCTTTCTCGCCCTCGGCGATCGAGGTCTCGAGATCGAGCATCACGGCGTCAGCTTCGCTCGCCAACGCGCTCTCGACATGCCGGGCGATTGTCGTGGTGCAGATCAGCAGCGATCTGATGGGGCGCATCGTCGTCTGTCCTTCCTGTCCCGACATCGCGCCGCGCCGTCGTTCCTCTGCATGGCGTGCCGCCAAGGCTGCTGCTTTGATAGCGAAGAAATATGGTCTAATAAGCCGACAATAGAACGATACGGACCAATATTCCAAGCGATGGCACCGCGGCAGGATCGCGATGCGGTTGCGGGATCGAGACGCGGTGAGAGGCGGCGGATGGACAAGCTCATCATCGAGGTGAGGGCGAACGAGTACGCCAACCGCAACAGGAACCGCAACGTGCCCTGGTTGCCGCGCGAGATCGCCGGCGATGCCGCCGAATGCCGTGAAGCCGGCGCGAGCATCATCCATTTCCACGGCAGAAGCGCTGCCGGCGCACCGGACAACCGGTTCGAGACGTGCCGCGATACGATCCTGGCGATCCGCGAGTCCTCGCCCATCCTCGTGCATCCAACTCTGGGCTACGTCACGGTCACGGCCTCGTTCGAGGAGCGCTTCGCCAACGTGCGGCGGCTGGCGGAGCAGGACGCCACCAGGCCGGACATCGTGCCGATGGACATGGGCTCAGTGAACGTCGACCTGTACGACAGCCAGCGGGCGGCGCTGCGGACGCCCGGCGCCGTCTACGTCAATCCGACCGACATGCTGATCGAGCTTGCGCAGGGGATCCGCCAGGGCGGCATGAAACCGTCGCTGGTTGCTTGGAATGTCTCGTTCGTGCGGCAGATCCAGGCGTTCTCGAGCATGTCGCTCCTGGATGATCCGCTGTTCATCAGCCTCGTGCTGACCGAGAAGATACTGATCGCGGGCCATCCCGGAACGGCGCAGGGCCTGGACGCCTATCTGATGTTCCTGCCCCAGGACGGCTCGGTGCAATGGTCGGTCACGCATATCGGCGGGCGCTTCGACACGCTGCTCGACAAGATCATCTTGGCCGGAGGGCACGTGCAGATCGGGCTGGGCGACTATCCCTACGCCGAGGATGGGTGCCCGACGAATGCGCAGCTGGTCGAGCGCGTTGCAGCGCGCGCAAAAGCGCTCGGCCGCGAGGTGGCATCGCCCGACGACGCGCGTCGGATGCTTCGGCTGCCGCCTCGCTAGTACTCGCTATCCGTGGAAAGTGAGTCGCGATTGTCATCCCGAGCGCAGCGAGGGATCTCCTGCGAATGGCGCACCGTGCGCCCTGCCGCAGGAGATCCCTCGCTGCGCTCGGGATGACACGCGGAACGGCCGGAACATCGAGGCGGATTCGCCCGGATTGCAGGTCATCCGCCGATGCTACGACGAGGACGGCAGGACCGTCCTCGTCTCCGATACGACCTGCCCGGCCGGCCGCTGCAGCTTCTCCTTCGCGATCAAGCTGCCGCGCTGATGCCGCGCCCGTGGCTTGCAGCCGGGGCGTGGTCTCGCCGATCAGCCCGCCGGTGCGAGCTTGTCCTGCGTCCTCGTTTCGAAATCCCGGGCATCGTGACGCTCGTGCAGCTGGCTCGACGGGTTCCCGGAGATGCGATTGACCATGCGTCCGCGCTTCACGGCAGGCCGTTGATTGAGCATGTCAGCCCAGCGGTTGACATGCTTGTATTCCTGGACGCTCAGGAATTCGCCGGCGCCGTAGAGCAAGCCCTTTGCGAGGCCGCCATACCAGGGGAAGATCGCCATGTCGGCGATCGTGTAGCTGGCACCGGCAATATACTCGCTTTCCGCCAGGCGGCGATCCAGCACGTCGAGCTGGCGCTTGACCTCCATTGCGAAGCGGTCGATCGCATATTCGATCTTGGTCGGCGCGTAGGCGTAGAAATGCCCGAAGCCGCCGCCGAGATAGGGTGCGCTTCCCATCTGCCAGAACAGCCATGAGAGGCACTCGGCGCGCGGCGCAGCCTCGGTCGGCAGGAACGCGCCGAATTTCTCCGCCAGGTACATCAGGATCGCACCGGACTCGAAGACACGGATGGGCGTCGGGCCGCTGCGATCCATCAGGGCCGGAATCTTGGAGTTTGGATTGACCGCGACGAAGCCGCTGCCGAACTGGTCACCCTCGCCGATCCTGATCAGCCAGGCGTCGTACTCGGCGCCGCTGTGCCCCAGCGCCAGCAGCTCCTCCAGCATGATCGTGACCTTCACGCCGTTCGGGGTGCCCAGCGAATAGAGCTGAAGGGGATGGCGGCCGACGGGCAGGTCCTTCTCCTGCGTCGGACCGGCGATCGGGCGATTGATGTTGGCGAAACGACCCCCGCTGGGCTTGTTCCAGGTCCAAACCTGCGGCGGGGTGTACTCGGATGACGTCGTCATATGCAGACCTCCGTGCGTCACGTGCGCTTGTGCCGCTATAGTAGCGGGCGATGGTTTGACGAAAAGGGCGGAGTTTCGATGGATGTCCGCCGCAGGAAGGAGAACGAATGCCTGTCGACCCGCAAATTCAAGCCCTGCTGGACCGGGGAACAGGTGTGCCGGCGACGCATACCCTTCCGGTCCCTGAAGCCCGCCGCCAGTACGAGGCACGCATCGCGCTGATGGCGCCGCCTGCCGCGATGGCCAAAATCGAGGAGCGTGACATTGCCGGGCCGGGCGGCCCCCTGAGGCTGCGGATCTACACGCCGTCCGCCAGCGGGGCGCCCTTGCCCCTCATGGTGTTCTTCCACGGCAGCGGCTTCGTTCTGTGCAGCCTGAACACGCATGACGGGATGTGCCGCAACCTGGCGTCCGGCATCGGTTGCGTGGTGGTGTCGGTGGACTATCGGCTGGCGCCCGAGCACAAGTTCCCGCAGGGTCCGGATGATTGCCTGGCAGCGACCCGCTGGGCGGCGGCCCATGCCGCCGAGCTCGGTGCTGATGCGACACGGATCATGCTGGCCGGCGACAGCGCCGGCGGCAACATGGCCGCCGTCACTGCATTGCGTGCTCGCGACGAGGGTGGGCCGGCGCTGCGCGGGCAGATGCTGCTCTACCCGGTGACCGACTATCACACGCCGGGCACATCTTCCTACGCCGAGAATGCCGAGGGCTATGGGCTGACCCGCGCCACGATGGAATGGTTCTGGGCACACTATCTGAACCACCCCGGCGAGGCCGACGATCCGTATGCGTCACCGCTGCGCGTGAAGGACCTCGGCGGATTGCCGCCGGCCTATGTCATGAGCGCCGAGTACGATCCGCTGCGCGACGAGGCCGAGCTCTATGGCAGGCGGTTGCAGGCGTCGGGCGTGCCCGTGGAGATCACCCGCCGCGCCGGCATGAACCACGGCTTCCTGTTCTGGGTCGGGCTGGTGGATGGCGCCGATTCCGCGATGGCCGATGCCTGCGCCTGGGCACGGCGCGCATTTCAAGATCGGTAGCCCTCTCCCGCGAGCGAGCTACGGGATTCATACATCTCTCCAAGAGTTCGCTTGCGCCCGGAAAATCAGGACTGTCATCCCGAGCGCAGCGAGGGATCTCCTGCGAAAGACGCACCGTGTGCCATTCGCGGGAGATCCCTCGCTGCGCTCGGGATGACAGTCAAGATGTGAATCCCGGAGTCCGCGAGCGGGAGGGTGAGGACCCAGGGTCGAGGCTTGCCGATATCGCCTCTGGCTTCTCATCGTCGAGACCGGGTGAGCACGATCCAGCTCCGCCCCTCCGCACGGTGCTCGAAGTGGGCATCGAGATATGCGCGATAAGTCGCCTGCGCGACCTGCGTCCAGCCGATGTTGGTCGTGAACTTCGGGATCAGCACGACGTCGACATCGGCCAGGTAGGTTTCGGCGGGCAGGGTCGGCGCGCCGGCGCCCGACCATAGATTGCCGCCGCGCGGCGGCTCGAGCCCGAGCATGAAGGGCAGGGGATCGACCTGATCGAGAGTGGCGATCTTCCCCGCGGCAAGACCGTTGTCGCGCAGCAACGCAGCGGCTTCCTCCAGCGTCTGCACGTATTCGTACGGCGAGAGCTCGTAGCGAGGCCGCACCGCGCGCGCCCGGTTGAGAAGCCGGGCGCCGCCGCGGCCGCTGGCGAAGGCCGCGATCACGCCGTCCGGCTCGGCCGGCACCGCCAGTCCACGCAGGTTGGTGGCATCGACGACCTTGAGATTGCCGGCCTCGGTCCTGGCATGATAGCCGACGATGCTTGCGGTGGCGCTCACGATCGAGGCGATCGGAAACAGCAGCAGCGCGCAGAGCAGCGCCGTCGCGGCTTGCTGGCGCTGCAATGTCTGGTAGAGCAGGAAGGCGATGACGACGGCGAGCGGCACGCTGTGCGACTGCGAGTTCTGCGACAGCAGCCCCAGGCCGGCGAGGAGCAGGAACGCCGTGGCGACGGGCAAGCCCAGGGACGACTTGCCGCGCCACCATAGCCACAGCGCGATCCCCACGGCCGCGAAGTAAGGTGCGTACTCGGCGGCATTCTCGGTGAAATCGTTGAGATAGAAGCCGACATCATCGCGCACGACGCCGGCCTGGACCGTGGCCATCAGGTCGGCGATGTAGGGTTTGTTGAAGGGGGCCAGCACCAGCGCCGGGCCGAGCAGGCAGTTGACGGCCCATCCGCGCCACCGCGTGGCGACATGCGGCGAGACGGCAAGGGCGACGACGATGCTGGCGATCGCGACCGCGAAATACGTCACCTTCAAATAGAAGAGAGCCACCGCGAGTGCTGCAACCACGGCCATGTCGGCGACATCCGCCCAGCCCCGCCGCCGCGGTGGGACAAAAAGGATCAGCCCGATGATGCTGGTGCCGGCCCAGCCGTAGCGGTTGTAGGTCATCGCGAAGGAATAGGCGTTGGGCGAGTCCCCGACATTGGCGGGGCGCACCGCCAGAAGGCAGACGAAGACGACGAACAGCGCGGCGGGGATCAGGGGAAGGCGGCGCCACGCCGCGAAGGTCGCGAGGACGAAGACAAAGCCGGTGACGATGCCGACGCCAACGAGAAGAGCCTGGGGCGAGGGTCCGACGACCTCAAAGCCGATCTGCGTCAGGATGAAGGTGAGCCGGCCGACGGCTTCGTGGAAATCGACATGCGGCACATGCCCGAAGCGCAGGTGCCAGGCGCCGGACAGGTTGAAAAGGAGGTCCCAGGTCATCTCCGTGGAAAGGACGACCGGCGGCGAGAACACGGCCCAGCACGCGGCCAGGACAGCGATCCCCGCCAGCGCGATCAGAGGCGCCAGCGGGCAGTCACGGCGAAAAAGAGCTACCGCCAGGCTGTCGTCGGATTGGGTGATCACAGCCGCCTCCACCGCCGGTTTGCCGCCCTGGATGGCGTGGCGATGCGGTGGGCATGCGGCGTTGTCTGGGATTAATTGTGGCCAAACGGCAGCTGTGGCCGAAGGCGCCGGTTCCGATCCGGACTATCTCACGGGCGTCGTCTGAAGCGCGGAGGCGGTCAGCCAGAACACCTCGGCGTCGCTCTCGGCGGTGTCCAGCCAGAAGAAGGGCGTATGCGGGTACGCCGCTTCCAGGACTTCCCGATCCTCGCCGATCTCGCATAGCAGGCCGCCGCCGGGCTGGAGGTGGCTCGCCGCCCGCGCGAGAATGCGGTGCACCAGGTCGAAGCCGTCCTCGCCGCCGGCGAGCGCCACCTGCGGCTCGTGGCGATATTCCTGTGGCAGCCGCTCCATGACTTCCCGTCCGACATAGGGCGGATTTGTCAGGATGAGGTCGTAGCGCCGGCCGGCGACCGGAGCGAACAAGTCGCCCCTGACCAGCCGCACGCGGCCTTCAAGACCATGATCGGCGACGTTCTCTGCAGCAAGCGCCAGCGCCTCCTCCGACAGGTCGACGGCGTCGACTGCGGCATTGGGAAAGGCGTAGGCGGCGAAGATCGCCAGCGACCCACCGCCGGTGCAGAGGTCGAGCACCGAGGTCACCTCCTGGGGATCGCCGACAAGGGCCGTGCCTTCATCCGAGCCGTCGAACAGCGGCGAGCGCAGCAGCTCGGCGATGTAGGAGCGCGGCACCAGCGCGCGCTTGTCGCAGCGGAACGGGATGCCACCGAGGTAGGCGCGCCCGGTCAGATAGGCCGCCGGCAGCCGCTCGTCGACGCGCAGCGCGATCCGCTCGCCCAGAAGCGTCCTCTCGCGTGCCGTGAGCCGCGCATCGGCGAAGGCGTTGAAGTCGTCGATCGGAAGGTGGAGGCTTTCCAGGATGAGGAACGCAGCCTCGTCCAGCGCCGTCGTCGAGCCATGGCCAAAATGAAGGCCGGCCGCCCGGAACGTGCTCACCGCGTAGCGCAGCGCGTCGCGCAAGGTGACGAGCTCCTGGATCTCGCGTCGAGGCTGCGCCTTGTGTCCGGACCTGGGCGCGCGCCCGTGCGCTGCCTGCTTGCCGGCGCTGGCCGATGGATTATCCGGCATCGCGCGCACCTTCCTCGCTGCTTCCAAGCTTGAGCCGTCGATGGGGCGGTTATGGCGCTTGATGGCGCCTGTATCAAACGCGAACGACAAGCCGACCCGCGGCCGACTCAGCTCGGCAGCGGATTCAGCCGGCGCAGAACCCACTGACCTGCCTGGAGGTCAGCGGCGCCAGCCGGGGCGGCCCAATGACTGTCCTCTGCATCTATGCATCTGCGCTGGGAGAGGATTGCATGCGTCGCCGGGGTTGATGGAGACGGTCGCATTTCACGGCAATTGGCTTTAGTCTCCGCGCCGCGCGAGGCGCAAATCGATGTGCCGCGGGCGCGGAGGACAAGAAGATGAGCGTGCGTGCAGGGCGTGAGTTCCTGGCGATTCCGGGGCCGACGACAGTGCCGGACGAGGTGCTGCGGGCCATGCACCGCCCGGCAGTGGACATCTATGCCGGCCCGCTGCTGGCGCTGACCGACAGCCTGCTGCGCGACATCGCTCGCGTGTTCAATACCAAGGGGCGGGCCTACATCTATATCTCCAACGGCCACGGCGCCTGGGAGGCAGCGCTCACCAATGTGCTGTCCCGGGGCGACAAGATCCTGGTGCTGGAGAGCGGCCGCTTCGCCCTGGGCTGGGGTGACAATGCCCGCCGCATGGGCGTCGAGGTCGAGGTGCTGAAGGGCGACATGCGCCGTGCGGTGCGCCCGGCCGAGGTCGAGGCGCGTCTGAAGGCCGACAAGGGCGGCACCATCAAGGCCGTGCTGGTGGCGCAGATCGACACGGCCTCGGGCGTGGTGAACGACATCGCCGCGATCGGCCAGGCCGTGCGCGCGGCGGGGCATGAGGCGCTGCTGATGGTCGACGCGGTGGCGTCGCTGGGCTGCATGCCCTTCGAGATGGACGCCTGGGGCGTCGACGTCGCGATGTCGGGCTCGCAGAAGGGCATGATGACTCCACCCGGGCTGGGCTTCGTCGCCGCCAACGACCGGGCGCGCCAGGTGCACAAGAAGGCCGGGCTGCGCACGCCCTATTGGGACTGGACCGACCGCGAGGGCGACATCCACTACCAGAAATACGCCGGCACGCCGCCGGAACACCTGCTGTTCGGCCTGCGGCAGGCGCTCGACCTGCTGTTCGAGGAAGGACTGGACAATGTCTTCCTGCGCCACCGCCTGCTGGCCGAGGCGGTGCGCCGCGCCATCGGCGCCTGGGGCGAAGGCCAGGCGATCGGCTTCAACATCATCGAGCCGGCCGAGCGCTGCGACACGGTCACGACGGTCCTGCTGAACGGCGGCCGCGACCCCGAGGCCCTGCGCAAATACTGCAACCAGAAATGCGGCGTCGTGCTGGGTCACGGCATCGGCGAGCTCGCAGGCAAGGGCTTCCGCATCGCCCATATGGGCCATGTCAACGCGCCCATGGTGCTGGGCACCTTGAGCGTGATCGAGATGGCGTTGAACGCGCTGGCCATCCCCCACGGCAAGGGCGGTGCCCAGGCCGCGATCGACTGGCTGGGTGCGCAGGTGCCGGCGTAGCCGCGACTGTCAACCCCGCAGCAGGTCGGCGCGCGCCTGCACAAAGGCGGCCGCCAAGGCGTCTCGCGCGGGGTGCCGGCCGGCGATGACACGGGCCTGGCCGCCAACCCAGACGCTGTCGATGGCGGAGCCGCGGTGGCTGGCGAACATGTGGGCCGAGAGCATGTCAGGTGCCTCCAGGCCGCGCAGCGCGATGTGCTGCGGATCGAGCGCCACGAAGTCGGCCTGTTGGCCCACGGCCAAGCCGCCGATGGCACGGCCTGCGGCCTGGGCGCCGCCGGCCACGGCGGCCAGAGTGAGCGCGGTGGCGATCTGAGGATGTGTCGCGTCGGCGCCGACGTTGCGCTGGCGGGTCGCCAGCCGCTGGCCGTATTCCAGCAGCATCAGCTCCTCGGCGGCGTTGACGCAGACATGGCTGTCGGACCCGATGCCCCAGGCCCCGCCGCCGTCGCGCCAGGCGGCGAGATCGAACAGGCCATCGCCGAGATTGGCCTCGGTGCTGGGGCACAGGCCGACGACGGCCCGGCTTGCCGCCGCGTCGCGATATTCGGCTGCGTCCATGTGCGTGGCGTGGACGAGGCACCACCGCGCATCGACCGGGGCGTGATCGAGCAGCCAGGCCACCGGACGCTGGCCGCTCCAAGCCAGGCAGTCGTCGACCTCCTTCGTCTGCTCGGCGACGTGGATATGGACCGGCGCCGTGGGATCGATCGTGGCGAGGCCGGAAAGCGCGTCGTGCAGCGCCGCTTCAGGCACGGCCCGCAACGAGTGCGGCGCCAGCCCGAGCCGCGCGCCGTGCGCGTCGCAGACGGGCTTGAGCGCCTCCACCAGCCGCAGCATCGAGTCGGTCGAGCGGATGAAGCGGCGCTGGCCCTCGGTCGGGCGCTGGCCGCCGAAGCCGCTGCACTGGTAGAGCACCGGCAGCAGCGTCAGCCCGATGCCGGTGGCGCGCGCCGCCCGCAGCGTCGCCAGGGTCAGGGTAGCATCGTCGACATAGGGCGTTCCGTCAGGCTGGTGGTGGACATACTGGAACTCGCAGACGCTGGTGTAGCCGCCTTCCAGCATCTCGGCGTAGAGCCAGCCGGCGATCGCCTCCATCTGCTGTGGCCCCAGCCGGGCGGCGAAGCGGTACATCAGGCTGCGCCAGCTCCAGAAGCTGTCCTGCTGCTGGGTACGGTGCTCGGCAAGGCCCGCGAAGGCGCGCTGAAAGGCGTGCGAGTGCAGGTTGGGCATGCCGGGGATCAGCGGCCCGCGGGCGATCGCCGCGCCGGCCTGCGGCGCCGTGCCTGATGCGACCCGCGTGAGCTTGCCGGCATCGTCCCAGCACAGCAGCACGTCGCGCGACCAGCCTGTGGGCAGCAGCGCGTCGCGCGCGAAAAGCGCCTGCGTCACGCCGCCTTCTCCGTGACGATCCTGCCTTGCCGCACGATCCGTTTCACGGGCCGCTGCCCGAACCAGTAGGCCAGCTCGGCGATGTCCTGGATATCCCACAGCACGAAGTTCGCCGGCACGCCGGGGGCGATGAGGCCGTGTGTCTCGTGCAGGCCCAGCGCGCGCGCCGCATGCGTGGTGACTGCGGCCAATACCTCCGGGACCGTCAACCGGAAGAGCGTGCACGCCATGCTCATCATCAGCAGCAGGCTCATCGCCGGCGAGGTGCCGGGGTTGTGGTCCGTCGACACCGCCATCGGCACACCGGCGGCGCGCAGGGCGGCGATCGGCGGCGGATGCGTGTCGCGCAACGCATAGTAGGCGCCGGGCAGCAGCACCGCGACCGTGCCGGCCGCGCGCATCGCCTCGACGCCGGCCTGGGAGAGATGCTCGACGTGGTCGCAGGACAGGGCGCCGTGGCGCGCGGCCAGCACCGCGCCGCCGGTGTCCGACAGTTGCTCGGCATGCAGCTTCACCGGCAGGCCCAGCGCCCGGGCAGCCTTGAAGACACGCTCGGTCTCTTCCAGCGAGAAGGCGATCCGCTCGCAGAAGACATCGACGGCGTCGACCAGGCCCTCGGCCGCCAATGCCGGCAGCATCTCGGTGCAGACCAGATCGATGTAGTCGCCGCTGCGGCCGGCGTACTCCGGCGGCAGCGCATGCGCGCCGAGGAATGTCGTGCGCACGGTCACGCCATGCGCCTCGCCCAGCCGCCGCGCCACGCGCAGCTGCTTGCGTTCGTGCTCGAGCGCGAGCCCATAGCCCGACTTGATCTCGATCGCGCACACGCCGTCGGCCAGCAGGTTTGCGAGCCGGGCCGAGGCGGCGGCGAACAGCTCATCCTCGCTGGCCGCACGCGTGGCACGCACGCTCGCCACGATGCCGCCGCCGGCCCGCGCCACGTCCTCGTAGCTGGCGCCTGCCAGCCGCATCGCAAACTCATTGGCGCGCAGCCCGCCATAGACCAGGTGGGTATGGCAGTCGACCAGGCCGGGTGTGACCAGCGCGCCGCCACCGTCATGGCGCGGCCCTCGTGTGAAGGATGGCGGCGCTTCCGCTTCCGAGCCGACCCAGGCAATGCGGCCATCGCGTACCGCGATCGCGGCTGCGCCGGCTGCAGGCTCGGCCGCGAGCCGGATGTTGTGCCACAGGCCATCGGCCGTGGGATGGTGCGCGGCGTTCATGACCGACATTTCGCTCCGGCGCCGATGTGCGGGCCGCAGCATAGCGCTGCTGCCGGCCGATGCCATCCCGGTTGCGGCCGGGCCGCCGCGTCGGTCGATGCTAGTGCGAGATCAGGACCGGCGCCGTCATGCTGGCGAGCACCGTGCGGCTGGCGCCGCCCAGCACCATCTCGCGCAGGCGCGAGTGGCCGTAGATGCCCATCGCGATCAGATCGACCCCAAAGTCGGCGGCGCGTGACAGGATCACGTTGCCGACATCCGAATCGGCCGCCGAATCGCGCTGCACTGTCACCTTCACGCCATGACGGGCGAGCCACCCTGCGACGTCGGCACCGGGCTCGGGGCCATGGCCGGTCGGCGAGGACTCGGGGTCGATCACCAGCACGATCACCTTTTCGGCCGCGGTCAGGAAGGGCAGGGCATCGGCGGCGGCGCGCGCAGCCTCGCGGCTGGCATTCCAGCACAGCAGGACGGTGCCGCCCGGCGGCTTCGTCACGCCGATATGCGGCACCACGAGGACGGGACGGCCGGTTGCCATCGCCACCGTCTCCGGGAGGGAGGCGGGCGTCGTCGTCACCGGCGCCGCGCCGTCATGCTGGCCGATCACGACCAGATCGGCGTAGCGGGTCTGCACCACCAGCTCCTGGTCAATCGCGCCATCGGCCGTGCGCCATTCGGACGACACGCCCTTATGGGCGATCCCCTGATTGAAAGCGGCGGTTGCGGCGGCCTCATCGGCTTTCGACCTCTCCTCGTAGGCACGGTAGAGCAGGTCCATCGCCGCTCCGGCATCGGTGAATACCGGCGCCTCGAAGCGCGCCCGCACATGCAGGCCGGCGAGATGAGCTTTGAAGCGCTGCGCCAGCTCGGCGGCGGTCGCCACGCGGCTCTGGGTCGTCCTATCTGCATCGCAATGAACGAGAATGGTCCGATAGGCCATGGGCGCCCCCTCTTGCTGCTACAACCGAGGTTATTTTGGCATCTTTGTCCTCATCCCGGCGTTGACCCATGTCAACAGGGGAGATCGGATCACGGTGCGCCAGGGACGGTGTGACGCGGCCTGGATGTTGGAGGTGGCCGGCGAAGTGTCGTAACGTCCCGCTGCAGAAAGCCAAGGATCAGGCGGGATGGGTGTCGGGGCCAGGGTATTTGTTGTCGATGACGAGGATGCCGTTCGCGATTCGCTCCAGGCCCTTCTCGAGGTGGCAGGTTTCGAGGCGCAATGCTTTCCATCGGCGCGGGCGTTTCTCGACTGGGTGGCGGTAGATCAGATCGGGTGCCTGCTTGTCGACGTCCGCATGCCGGACATCGACGGGCTGGAGCTGCAGAGAAGGGTCGGGGCGACCTGCCCCGGGATCGCCGTCGTCATGATGACAGGCCATGCCGATGTGCCGATGGCCGTGCAGGCGATGAAAGCGGGGGCGGTCGATTTCATCGAGAAGCCCATTGCCCGTGAGGCGCTGCTGGCCGCGATCCGCCGGGCCGTTGCCCATGCGGACGAACGTGGACGTGCGGCGGTCGAGCGCAGCAGCGAAGAGGCGAAGATCTCGTCGCTGAGCGTGCGCGAACGCCAGGTTCTTGCCGGTCTTGTGGCCGGCCATCCCAACAAGGTGATCGCGCATCGCCTGGAGATCAGCCCGCGCACGGTCGAGATCTACCGTGCGCGGCTCATGGACAAGATGCAGGCCCACAGCCTTCCGGAGCTGATCCGCATGGCCGTCGTGGCTGGCGTGGAGCCGGATTGACCGGCACGTGCGTGCCCCCTGTCGCGTCCGGGAAGAACCTGACTTCATCGTGCCGGGGCGGCCCGTTACCCTGCCGTAGGCCGGCAGCTGATCGGCAGAAGGGTGGAAGCATCGGAGGCGTATGGCCGAGGCTATCTATATCGTCGATGACGACGAGGCCGTGCGCGATTCGTTGCGCGCGCTGTTCGAGGCGCACGGCTTCGATGTCCATGACTTCGCCTCAGGCACGGCGTTCCTGAGTTCCTATGCGCCGGCCATGCGGGGATGCCTGCTGCTGGATGTCAACCTGCCGGGCATCGACGGGTTCGAGGTGCTGAAGCGGCTGATCGCGTTGGACAGCCGCCTGCCGGTCATCATCATGACCGCCCGCACCGACAGCCGTACCAGCGGCAATGTGCTGGCCGCCGGCGCGGCCGGCTTTGTCCAAAAGCCCTTCGTGGCCGGCGACGTGATGGCGCTGGTGAACGGCATGCTGCACCGCCCCTGAGGCGGCGTGCCGCAGGCCGCGGGACGGCTGGCATGCGGCGGCACGCTGACCGTATAGTGGCGCCGAGTGGCGATGTCGGATGCTTTGGGGTGCCATGTCGAGTGCGGACGAGATCAGCGCGCGGCTGCAGTCGATCCTGGATACTGTGCCCGACGCGATCATCGTGATCGGCGAGGACGGACGCGTCGAGTCCTTCAGCGCCGCGGCCGAGCGCATGTTCGGCTACGCTGCCGCGGACGTGATCGGCTGCAACGTCAGCATGTTGATGCCGGCGCCATACCGCGAGGAGCACGACGGCTACTTGCAGCGCTATCTGCGCACGGGCGAGAAGCGGATCATCGGCATCGGCCGGGTCGTCTCCGGCCTGCGCCGGGACGGCACGACGTTCCCCCTTCAGCTGTCGGTCGGTGAAGCCGGCTTCAAGGGGGGCCGTCTGTTCATCGGCTTCATCCGCGACCTCACCGAGCGTCAGGCGACCGAGCGCCGGATGGAGGAGCTGCAGACCGAGCTGGCGCATGTCTCGCGCCTGAGCGAGATGGGGCAGATGGGCTCGACCCTGGCCCACGAGCTCAACCAGCCGCTGACGGCCATTCTCGCCTATCTGGGCGCGGCAGAGCAGCTGCTGCAGGCCGACGCGCGGCACGAAAAGGCCCGCTCGATGATCGAGAAGGCAGCCAACCAGGCCAAGCGCGCGGGCACCATCATCCATCAGCTGCGGGCGTTTCTCGGCAAGGGCCAGAGCTCACGCCGCGCCGAGTCCGTCAACAAGATCGCGGAAGAGGCCAGCGCCCTGGCGTTGATCGGCGCCAAGCAGCTCGAGATCCAGTCCCGTCTCGAGCTCGATCCGGCAGCGCCCGTCGCCCTTGTCGACCGGGTGCAGATCCAGCAGGTCATCGTCAACCTGATCCGCAACAGCATCGAGGCGATGGAGCAATGCACGACGCGCGAGCTCGTCGTCCGCACCGTCGCCGGCGGCGACGTCGTGACCATCACCGTGTCCGATACCGGGCCCGGCGTGGAGCCCGATATCGCCCGCAAGCTGTTCCAGCCATTCGTGAGCACGAAGGCTGAAGGCATGGGAATCGGCCTGTCGATCTGCCGCTCCATCGTGCGTTCGCATGGCGGTGAGATCGAGGCGCACCCGAACGCGAGCGACAGGGGCATGACGTTCTCGTTCACGCTGCCCAGGGAGACGGACGGGCAGGCGGCACTCTCCCGATCGGCGGCCATGCCGGCTCAATAGGACAGCAGGGTCGGGACGGCCATCGAGCGCAGCACGGTGCGGGTGGCGCCGCCGAATGCCCATTCGCGCAGGCGGCTGTGGCCATATGCGCCCATCACGACCAGGTCGACGCCGTGGTCCGACGCGGCGCCGAGGATGGCTTGACCGGGATCCCGGCGGTTCAGCGGCGCGCGTTGGATTTCGACGGATATGCCGTCGGCCGCCAGGTGGGACGCGGCGTCTTCGGCCGAAGTGCCGGCGCTTGTCTCGTCATCGGCCGTGAACAGGATGACCCGCTCGGCCTGCCGCAGGAACGGCCGGGCATCGTGCGCGGCGCGAGCCGCCTCGCGGCTGCCGTTCCAGGCCAGCAGGACACGCCGGCCACACGATGCGAAGGGACCGCCGCGCGGCACGCAAAGGACCGGCTTGCCTGCGGCCAGCGTCACCGGCGCCACCAGGGGCGATGCCGCGTCGTCGCTGTCCTGGCTGAGGACGAGCATGTCGGCTGCTGCGGCCTGTTGCGCCAGCACGGTGTCGGGACGGCCTTCGATGGCACGCCACGCCAAGCCGATTCCAGCGCGCGCCGCGCGGTCCGCCAGCCGGGCGCCGATGCGCGCCGCGCGCAGCCGCTCCGCCCGGATTTGCCGGCTTACGACGTCGGCGGGCGCATGCTGGGCGTAGAGGAAGGCGGCGGAGCGCCCCTGCAAGGCGAAAATGACCAGCAATTTGGCATGGTGCCGGCGCGCCACATCCGTGGCCAGCGACATCCGGACTGGCATCTGGCTGTCGGCGTCGCCGTGCACCAGCAGCGTTCGCAGAGGCATGGCTTGATCCCGTCGGTGTATCGGCGGCATCCTGGACGACGCTGGTTGGTCGCACCTTGATGCGGGTCAAATTTCTGCCCGTGCTGCCGAGGCGGTGTGATCCACATCAAGGAGACGGCGAGGCTCTCGACCGATTATTCGGGACGCCTGCCGAGCAGGGTTGAGGGGGATTGAGCCATGACATATCGTGTCGTTCTCGTGCCCGTGCTGGGTGATCCGGCTGACACCGCAGCCCTCGCGATCACCGGCACCCTTGTCGGACAGATGCGCTCCCACATTGTCGGGCTGCACGTTCGCAGTCCGATCAGCATGGCCGTCTCCGGCGGCATGTTCGAAGGTGCGTACATGTCGCCGGACATCCTGACCTCCTTGGAGGATGCCCGGCAGACGGTCGCCGCCGCGGCGCGGGACAGCTTCCGTCGCTGGCAAGAGGCGTCGGGCATCGAGATGGCCGCGGCGCCCGGCGGATCGGCGACGCTGTCGGCAGAGTGGAACGAGGTGGAGGCCGCCGTCTCCACGGAGATCGGCAGCCGTGGGCGAACCACCGACCTGGTTGTGCTGGCCCGGTCCAGCCGGGAGTACTCGGCGCCCACGGATGACGCCCTGCACGGGGCGCTGTTCTATACCGGACGGCCCGTCCTGCTCGTCTCCGGGGCACCGCCGGCAGACCTGTTCGGCACGGCCGTGGTCGCCTGGAACGACAGCCGTGAAGCGGCCCATGCGCTTGCCGCAGCCTGGTCGCTGCTGGGGCGGGCAAAGCGCATCGTGATCTTCATCAGCGGCGAGGACGATGCGTTGCGGCGCTCGGCGGATCGCCTTGTCACCCATCTGGCCTGGCGCGGCTACGCGGCCGCGACCGTCGTGTCGGATGCATCCCAGGATGCCGGCGTGGGCCTGCTGGCAGTCGCCAATCGCGAAGGCGCCGGATTGATCGTCATGGGTGCCTACTCGCATAGCCGCTTGAGGCATCTCGTTTTCGGCGGCGTGACCAGCCACATCTTCAAGAACACGACGATACCCGTCCTGATGGCCCACTGAGCGCTCGTTGCGACAGATCAAGGCGGCGACCAACGCGTCGACCTAGCGTGGCCTCCCAACATGAAGGGATCAGCCATGGCACGGGTAGCGCTCGTCACCGGTGGCACGCGCGGCATCGGCGCAGCCATCTCCAGGAGCCTCAAGCAGGCGGGATACGTGGTCGCCGCGACCTACGCCAGCAACGACGCGGCGGCCCGGGCGTTCAAGGACGAGACGGGAATCGCCGTCTACAGATGGGACGTCGCGGATTACGATGCCTGCGTGGCGGGCCTCCGGCAGGTCGAGGCGGATCTCGGCCCTGTCGAGATCCTGGTGAACAATGCCGGCATCACCCGCGATACGATGTTCCACAAGATGACACCGCAGCAGTGGAAGGCGGTCATCGACGTCAATCTGGGCTCGCTGTTCAACATGTGCCGGCCGGTGATCGAAGGCATGCGTGCGCGCGGCTTCGGTCGCATCATCAACATCTCGTCGATCAACGGCCAGAAAGGCCAGATCGGCCAGGTGAACTACTCGGCCGCCAAGGCCGGGGATATCGGCTTCACCAAGGCCCTCGCCCAGGAGAACGCCCGCAAGGGCATCACGGTCAATGCCGTGTGTCCGGGCTACATCGCCACGGACATGGTCAAGGCAGTGCCCAAGGAAGTGCTGGAAACGGCCATCCTGCCGCAGATTCCGGTGGGCCATCTTGGCGATCCCATGGAGATCGCGCGTTGCGTCGTCTTCCTGGCGTCCGACGACTCGCGATTCATCACCGGCTCGACGTTGACGGCGAACGGCGGTCAGTACGTCGTCTGACCGCCGCCCGCGCCTTACGCTGCCTTGCGCAGGATCGCCTGTTGGGCGTCCGCCATCAGCCTGGTGGCGGACGCCGTGTAGTCGTTCACCGCTGCCTGCGCAAAGGTCGACTGGACATCGACCGCGGCGGTGACCGACCGGCACTGCGTCAGCGACGACAGGAAATCGGCCTGGGCCTGCAGGCGCTGCGCCGCGAAACGGAGGCTGCTGGCCGCCATCGTCATCGGCATGTCGATCACCATGGCTTTCCACACTGCCTGTGGCGCGGTGATGTCGAACGGGATCGAAAACGTGCTTTTCATCGGTCGGCTCCTTTCTCTGGCAATCGAAGCAGGTTCATGCCTGGATCGCCTTGATCCAGGTCATTTTCCGCGGCTGCCGCAGCCGCGGGGGCGCGTTGGCGCGCCGCTGCTTGCGCGGGTCACGTGACGCTGGCGATCCTGAATGTGATGGTATTGCCGTCATGTTCCCGCACGGTGACGTATTCACCGGGGCGCAGCGCATGGGCCTCCAGGCGGAAAAGCGGCTCATCGTCGTCCTCGCCCGGCGCGTACGAGAAGGCCCAGGTGCCGTGGCGGGTGTGATGCAGCAGGCCGGTCCTGTCGTCCTCGTCCCGCCAGAAGCGGCGGACGGTGCAGGCCTTGCGGTCGCGGCGGAACGCGGCGACGTCGATGCGGCCGCCGATATCCATCGGCATCCTGATCTCGTAGCCGCAGGCGGGGTCGCCGTCCGGATATCCCGGGTTGCGTGCCATTTCCAGGCGGACTGTTCTCATGGTCATGGGACACCTCAATGCTGGGGGCGGAGGGCAGGGCCGGCGGGATCGATCTCCTTGCAGAGGTCAAGGCCCATCCAGCTGTAGCCGAGCCCTTCCCACCGCGCGGTCTCGCCAACGGCGGCGACGCTGGCGCCGTCAACCCGGATGCGCGCGAAGCCGTGGTCTCGCGCGACGCCTTCGACTACTTTCAGCAGAGACGCCAGCGGATCGGCGGTGCCGCGCCAGCCGACATTGGCGACGATCCGCACATCAAGCGCGGCGCCACCACCATCACACGGGTCCATCTGGTAGCCGCAGACGGCGTAGATGTAGCCCGCGTTGGTCTCGGCCGTCAGGATGCCGCCGGCCCCTTCCTCGGCCAGCAGGGTGCGTGCTTCGGCCAGCCAGGTGTCCATTGTCCAGTCCGGATAGCGCAGATGGACCAGCGGCCAGGCTTCTGCCAATCGGCAATCCGGCAGGGCCCGGATTCGCCACTCCGTCATGGTTCGTCACCTCCATTCACGAACGATCATTTATGTCGCCGCGTGTCGATGGATGCCCTGATCTAGGTCAAGGCAGGGTGCAGCCCGATTCCGGATGTTCGGCTGGTCTTCAGACGCAGCGGAGCAGTCATGTCGATCCTTCGCACTCCACCGGTCGCGGGCACCGCCGACCCGTCAGGCCTGCCGGCGAACCGCGTGGCGGCCGGTGCGCTTCCATGCAACACCTGCGCCGCACGGCAGTTCTCGATCTGCGCGCCGGTGAGCGATGCCGACCTGCCGCACTTCTTCGCAATGTCGGTCAAGCTGCGCTTCGAGCCGCGCCGCTACCTGTTCGACGAAGGCGATGCGCCGCGCTACGTCTTCAGCATCGCCAGCGGCACCGTATGCCTGTCCAAGGCCTTGTCGGACGGTCGCCGGCAGATCACCGGCTTTCTGTTCGCGGGGGATTTCATCGGCCTGGCGCATGGCGAGACCTGCGCCTACACGGCCGAAGCGCTGACGCCGGTGGAAGTGTGCCGCTTTCCGCGTGACCGGTTCGAGCGCTACATGACCGAGCATCCGCATGTCGAGCGCCGCCTGCTGCAGATCGCGTCGACCGAGCTGGCCGCGGCCCAGGACCAGATGCTGCTCCTGGGGCGCAAGACGGCGACGGAACGTGTCGCGAGCTTCCTCATCCGGCTGTCGGACCGTGCGGTGGCGCATGGCCGGTCGGGAAACCCGGTCTGCCTGCCGATGACCCGTGCCGAGATCGGCGACTATCTCGGCCTGACGCTCGAGACGGTAAGCCGCACGATGACCCAGCTGCGCAAGCGCGGCGCCATCGATCTGGACAACACCAGCGTCGTGCGCCTGACCTCCGAGGAGACCCTGCGGCGCCTGGCCGGTGTCTGAGCCGCGATCATGCACGACCACGCGAGCGCTTCCGGCGCAGTCGGACTGATGGCGCTGCTGCCGCCGGATTTCGCATCGGCATCGCTCTACCTGGCGCTTTTTGTCACCGGCCTTCTTGCCGGCGCCACGCATTGCACGGCGATGTGCGGTCCCTTCGTCCTTGTGCGCGCGGCCCGCGCCGGCGCAGGGCTGCCGGTCGAGGCGCTGGGCCCATGGCTGCGCCTGCGCGCCGGCGCATTGCCCGCCTACCATGCCGGCCGTGCCTTGACCTATGGCGCGTTCGGTGCCGTTGCGGGCGCCTTCGGCGGTGGCTTTGCGGCTGTCATTGGCTTGGCGTGGGTGCGCTACGTCGCCATCGGCCTCGCGATCGCGCTGCTGCTTGTGCCCGTCGTCGGACGCGTTTCGGCCGTTGTGTCGACCGCGGCGCCACCGCAATGGTGGCAGGACGCGGTTGCGCGCATCGCCGGCAGTGTCGCGCGCGCACCGGGCATGCTGGGCGACGTGGCCTTGGGCGCGGCGCTCGGCTTCCTGCCGTGCGGCATGATCTACACGGCCCTGGCCGCGTCCGCCGGCTCAGGCAGCGCCGGGGCGGGTGCGCTGTCGATGATGGCCTTCGTGGCCGGGACATGGCTGCCGCTGGCGGTGCTGGGCGCGCTTGGCACAACGGCCGGCCGTCGACTGCGGGTGCTGCTGCGCCGCTGGGCGGTGCCGCTTGCCGTGGTCAACCTGCTTGCCCTGGGCGCCTGGTTCGCGCACGCGTAGCGGCTGCGGTCATGGCGGCGCGGCGATGGCATCGCGGTATGCATGCCACGTCGCATGCGCGATGACTGGTGCGATCACCGCCAGGCCGACGAACAGCGTGGCGATCCCCGCTGCCGTGAAGCCCACGATCAGGATGCCCCAGAACAGCATTGCGCGCCGGTTGCGCCTGACGGCCTGGACGCTCGCCAGGATCGCCTCGATCACCGACACGTCGCGGTCGACCAGCATCGGGAGGGAAACCGCAGATATGCAGAAGGCGATCAGCGCGAACAGCCCGCCGATCAGGCCGCCGATGACGAGCAGCGCCAGCCCTGGCGATGTGCCCAGAAGCTCCGGCAGCGAGGTCACCGAGCGATGCCCGCTGTGGAAGAACAACGGATAGAGCAGCAGGGCGACGCGGATCCAGGCGAGATGCAGCAACAGCAGGACGGCGCCCATCAGGGCAAGCTGCCCCGGCGCCCGCCATGCCATCAGCGCGGTGCCCAGGCGCGGCCGCTCGCCCAGCTCCAGGCGCCGGCTGGTGTCGTACAGGCCGGCCACGAGCAGCGGTGCGACGATGAAGAAGCCGCCGGTGAATGGCAGCAGCAGATGGATTTCGCCGGCGACCGCGAGCGCCAGGGTCAGCGCCCAGCTGCAGGCGACCAGGCCGAAGCCGTAGAACAGGCCGATCTCGGGTGCGCGCGTGAAGTCGCGCCAACCTCTCTCCAGCCAGGTCCACGGCCGGTCCAGCGGCAGCGAGCCGTCGCCGGGCAGGATCGGTGGCTCCTCGTTCCGCTCGGCGTCGTAGGCGCATGTCATCGAAGGGCTCCGGCTGCGGGCCAGTGGCGGTGTCAGCCGCTGCGTGCGCGCTGGCTGCGGCTGGCTGTCGCAGTGTCGCGCTGCGGCCGGGCCTTCGCCTTGATCGAGATCAAGGGGCGGCGTCACGGGCCGCGCTAACAGGACGCCTCGTCATGCATGACGTGGGGAGATCATGTCACTGGCCGCTGTTGCTTCGCCCATCGCCGTCGTCCGGCCACGGACGGACGAAGCCCTTCTCGACAACGTGACGCGCGCTTTCGTCATCGCGATCTGCTTCTGGGGTGTGGTGGCGTTCGTTGCCGGCGTCTATATCGCGCTTCAGCTGGCATTTCCGGCCCTGAACCTCGGCCTGGAATGGACCACGTTCGGTCGCCTGCGGCCAGTCCATACGTCGGCCGCGATCTTTGCCTTCGGCGGTAATGCGATGCTGGGCACGTCGTTCCACGTCGTGCAGCGCACCTGCCGCGCGCGCCTGTTCGGCGGCGCGCCGGTCGCCTGGTTCATCTTCTGGGGCTACCAGTTCTTCATCGTGATGGCAGCCCTGAGCTACGTGCTGGGTGTCACGCAGAGCAAGGAGTACGCCGAGCCGGAGTGGTACCTCGACCTGTTCCTGGCGGTGATCTGGGTCACCTATCTCGTGGCGTTCATGGGCTCGCTGATCAAGCGGCGCGAGCCCCACATCTATGTCGCGAACTGGTTCTACCTGGCGTTCATCATCACGGTGGCGATGCTGCACATCGTCAACAACCTGTCGGTGCCCGTCTCCCTTGCCGGTGCCAAGAGCTACACGCTGTTCGCCGGCGTCCAGGATGCCATGACGCAGTGGTGGTACGGCCACAACGCGGTCGGCTTCTTCCTCACCGCCGGCTTCCTGGGCATGATGTACTACTTCATCCCCAAGGCGGCGGGACGGCCGGTTTACTCCTACCGGCTTTCGATCATCCACTTCTGGTCCCTGATCTTCCTCTACATCTGGGCCGGCCCTCATCACCTGCACTACACCGCCTTGCCGGACTGGGCGCAGACCCTGGGCATGGTGTTCTCGATCATGCTCTGGATGCCGTCATGGGGCGGCATGATCAACGGCGTCATGACGCTCTCGGGCGCGTGGGACAAGCTGCGCACGGATCCGTCGCTGCGCTTCAGCGTCACCGCGGTGGGCTTCTACGGCATGTCGACCTTCGAGGGGCCGATGATGTCTGTGAAGCAGGTCAATGCGCTTAGCCACTACACCGACTGGACGATCGGGCATGTCCATTCCGGTGCGCTGGGATGGAACGCGCTGGTGACATTCGGGGCGGTCTACTTCCTCGTGCCGGTGCTCTGGGGGAAGAAGGCGCTATGGTCGACGCGGCTGGCGTCCTGGCACTTCTGGATCGCGACGATAGGCATCGTGCTCTACATCACCGCGATGTGGGTGAGCGGCATCATGCAGGGCCTGATGTGGCGCGCCTACGACGCGCTCGGCTTCCTGCAGTACTCGTTCGTCGAGACAGTGGAAGCGATGCGGCCTTTCTACATCATCCGCGCGCTCGGCGGTCTGTGCTTCCTCAGCGGCGCCTTGCTGATGGTCTACAACCTGTGGCGCACCGCGACATCGGCGGAGCCCGAGCCGCAATCCGCCGTCCCATCGGGGCCGGCTGTCGCCCACGCGGCGCAGTAGGGGGCGACAATGGCCTTTCGTCATGCCGTCATCGAACGCAACAGCATCCTGCTGCTGGTGCTCACCTTGTTGACCGTCAGCATCGGCGGCCTCGTCGAGATCGTACCGCTGTTTGCGGTCGAGACCACGATCGAGCGCGTGGCCGGCGTGCGCCCCTATGCGCCGCTGGAGCTGATGGGCCGCAATATCTACATCCGCGAGGGCTGCTACCTCTGCCATAGCCAGCAGATCCGCCCCTTGCGGGATGAGGTCGAGCGCTACGGCCACTACAGCCTGGCTGCCGAGAGCATGTACGACCACCCGTTCCAATGGGGCTCCAAGCGCACGGGTCCCGACCTGGCACGTGTCGGTGGCAAGTATTCCAACGAATGGCACGCCGCCCACATGATCGATCCGCGCTCCGTCGTGCCCGAGTCGATCATGCCGGCCTATCCGTTCCTCGACCGGCCGCTCGACTATGCCCTCATTGCCGACCATCTCAAGGCGAACCGGGCCGTCGGCGTGCCCTATACTGACGAGATGGTCGCCAGCGCACGGGCCGATCTCGAGGCGCAGAGCAACCCCGATGCCGATTCGACGGCGCTCCTGAAGCGCTATCCCAAGGCCGTGGTCGCCGCCTTCGACGGCAATGCGGCTCGCATCACCGAGATGGATGCGCTGATCGCGTACCTGCAGATGCTGGGCACGCTGGTGAAGTTCTCCGACGTGAAGCCGGACGCGTTGCGGCAGTAGGAGAGTGCGATGTCGCTGATTGATCTGCTGCCGCAAGCCCGCTCGCTGTGGACGGTCTGGTTCTTCCTCGTGTTCCTCGGCGTAGTCACCTGGACGCTGTGGCCGGGCCGCCGCCGCGAGCTGGAGGCACGTGGCCGTATCCCGCTGGACGATGATCAGCCGCAGGGAGGTGGTCGCCATGGCCGCTGAGACTGAACGGGACGCGGTCACGGGCCGCGAGACGACCGGTCACGAATGGGACGGCATCAAGGAGCTGAACAACCCGCTGCCCACCTGGTGGCTCTACACGTTCTATGCGAGCATCGTCTTCGCCATCGTCTGGTCCGTGCTCTATCCGTCGCTGCCCTGGCTGGATGGCGTGCTGGGCCACAGCGAACGGCGCAGCATCGTCGCCACCATGAACAAGGCGGCTGCCGAGCAGAGGCCGTATGTCGATCGCATCCTCAAGACCTCGCTGGACGAGATCCGCGTCGACCCCGATCTGCTCACCTTTGCACGCACCGGTGGCCGCATCGCCTTCAACAACAACTGTGTGCCCTGCCACCAGGCCGGCGGCGCCGGCACGCGCGGCTATCCCAGCCTCGCCGATGACGATTGGCTCTGGGGTGGCACCCTGGCGGAGATCGAGCAGACGATCCGCTTCGGCATCCGCACCGAGCACGACAAGACGCATAGCTCGATGATGCCGCGCTTCGGCGCCGACAGCATGCTGACTTCGGCGCAGATCGACGACGTCGTCGAATACGTGCGCTCGTTGTCGAAATCGCCGCACGACGCGGCACGCGCGGCGCGCGGCGCAGGGGTCTATGCCGAAAACTGCGTCGCCTGCCACATGGAAGGCGGTGCCGGCAACCGTGAAATCGGCGCCCCGGCGCTGAATGACGCGATCTGGCTCTACGGCGGCGACCGCGCCGCCATCCGCACCAGCGTCTTCATGGCCCGCAGCGGCGTCATGCCGGCCTGGCAGGACCGGCTCGACGACGCCACCATCAAGATGCTGACGCTCTACGTGCACGGCCTCGGCGGCGGCAAGTAGGGGCAGGAGAATCATGGTCGCCATGCCCGAACGGCGCGATCTGGAACCGGCAGCCACCGATCCGCAGTCCGTCACAACGCCGGCGCCGCTCTATGCCAGCCGCGTGCGCGTCTACCCGCGCAAGGTGTCAGGCACCTGGCGCAGCGTGAAATGGGTCGTCCTGGCGGCCTGCCTGACCATCTACTATGCCGCAGCATGGCTGCGTTGGGACCGTGGTCCCAACGCGCCCGATCAGGCTTTCCTGATCGATATCGTCGGCGGTCGTGCCTACTTCCTCGATCTCGAGATCTGGCCGCAGGAAGTCTACTACATCACCGGCCTGCTCATCCTCGGCGCAGTCGGGCTGTTCCTCGCCACCAGCCTGTTCGGCCGCGTCTGGTGTGGCTATAGCTGCCCGCAGACGGTCTGGACCGATCTCTTCATGCTGGTCGAGCGCTGGATCGAGGGCGACCGCAATGCGCGCATCCGGCTCGACAAGGGGCGGATGACGGCCCGCAAGGCAGCGCTGAAGACGGCCAAGCACGCCGCCTGGCTGCTGATCGCGTTTGCCACGGGCGGTGCATGGATCCTCTACTTCAACGACGCGCCGACCGTGACGCGCGCGTTCTTCGCCGGACAGGCCGGCGCGGGCGTCTATTTCTTCGTCGCGCTGTTCACGGTCACCACCTACACCCTGGCGGGTTGGGCCCGCGAGCAGGTCTGCACGTATATGTGCCCGTGGCCGCGCTTCCAGGCCGCGATGTTCGACGAGCACAGCTTCACGGTGACCTATCGTGCCTGGCGTGGCGAGCCGCGCGGCGCCAAGCGCAAGACGCAGTCGTGGGAGGGACGCGGCGACTGCATCGATTGCAAGGCATGCGTGCAGGTCTGCCCGACCGGCATCGATATCCGCAATGGTCCGCAGCTCGAATGTATTTCCTGCGGCCTGTGCGTCGATGCCTGCAACGAGATGATGGACCGCATCGACCGCCCGCGCGGCCTGATCGACTGGACGACGCTGGCAGCGGATGCGGCGGCGTCGAAGCGCGAGAAGCCAGTCTACCGCATCGTGCGCTCCCGCACGCTGATCTACACGGCCCTGCTTGTGATGGTCGCCGCGGTGATGGTCGTGGCGCTGGCGCTGCGATCCACGGTCGAGGTCAATGTGCTGCGTGATCGCAGTCCGCAGTTCGTCACGCTGGCCGATGGCTCCATCCGCAACGGCTACACGATCAAAATTCTGAATAAGACCCGTTCCACGGTGACATACCGCATCCAGTTCGAGGGCGTGGCCGGCGCCACGATGGCATTGTCGGGTGGTGCGCCCAGCGCCGGCACGGTCGAGGTGACCGTGAATCCCGAC
This sequence comes from Vineibacter terrae, assembly GCF_008039615.1. GTDB lineage: Bacteria > Pseudomonadota > Alphaproteobacteria > Reyranellales > Reyranellaceae > Vineibacter > Vineibacter terrae. The sequence goes on from NZ_VDUZ01000039.1 coordinate 77,849, forward strand.
TCGGTGGGCAGCTTCGCGCTCTTCGTGCGCGCCGAGCGCGGCGTGCTCACCGACAAGTTCCAGGCCGTGCAGTTCAGCATTATCGATCCCGCCGGCGATGTCGCTGCCCGGCGATCGACCGTGTTCGCCGGCCCGGGCTGAGTGTGGTGGAGACACGCATGGCCATCCTGATCCGGCCTCATCGAGGTCCGCGTTCGATCATTCCCTGGCTGTTTCCCGCCGGTCTCGGCCTGGTGGTGCTGGTGAACATGGTCATGCTCTGGTTCGCGCTGGGTACGTTTCCTGGCGTTGTGGCAGGCAACGCCTACGAGCGTGGCCGCAAGTACAACCAGGTCCTGGCACAGGACGCCGCCATCGCCGCCCTGGGCTGGCATGTCGACGTCGGCATCGAGCGCGGACAGGGCGAGGCTGTCGTGGCGCGCTATGTGGGCCCCGACGGCAAGCCGATCTCGGGGCTTGATCCGCGCGCCATCCTCACGCGCCCCGTCGGCGATCCGGTTCATCTTGAGGTGCGCCTGCGGGAAGAGGCCCCGGGCGTGTACCGGGCCGGCGTCGCCTTGCCTCACCGCGGCCTTTGGGATGTCGCCCTGGCCGCCGGCACCGGGCCGGTGGCACATCAGGCGTCGGCGCGCATCACCGTCCGATGACTCTGGCGGCCACAGCGCCCGATGGGCTCGCGCGATCGTCGGTCGCCATCGGCGGCGCCAGCTGCCTTCATTGTGGCGGCGACGTTCGTCCCGGCGAAGCCTATTGCTGTGCCGGTTGCGTCAGCGCCCATGCTCTGGTCAGCCAGCTCGGCCTGGATGCCTACTACGACCGTCGGCCCGATCGCGTGGAAGCGCCTGTGCTGGATGCGCTGCCGTCCGATCCGACGCCCTATGTCAGGGTCGACCGCGACCGTTGCACGGTCGAGCTTGCGATCGACGGCCTGCACTGCGCGGCATGCGTCTGGCTGATCGAAACGGCGCTGGGGCGCGACCCGGATGTGCTGGTCGCCCGTCTCAGCACCACCGACCGGCGCTTGCGCCTTGCGTGGCGTGGGCCCGCTGACCGCGCGGCCCGACTCGCCGAACTGGTGCGCCGGCTGGGCTATCGCGTGGCGCCGTTCATTCCTGGCGCAGCCGCGCGCCTGGCCGATGACGAGCAACGCTTCCTGCTGCGCTGCATGGCCGTGGCCGGCTTTGCCGCCGCCAATGTGATGCTGCTGTCGGTGTCCGTGTGGGCCGGCGCCTGGAGCGGGGCCGACGGCATGGGGAGCGCGACCCGCGACCTGCTGCACCTCGTCTCGGCGGTCATCGCTCTGCCGGCCGTGCTCTACGCCTTGCGTCCGTTCCTGCGCTCGGCGCTGGGGGCGCTGGCGCATGGCCGGTCCAGCATGGACGTGCCGATCGTGATCGGTGTCATGCTCACCCTGGCAGTGAGCCTGGCAGAAACGCTGGGTTCCGGCCGCCATGCCTATTTCGAATCAGCGTTGATGCTGGTCTTCTTCCTGCTGGTGGGGCGCTACGTCGAGCGCCGTGCCCGGGGCCGCGCCCGCTCGGCGGCAGCGCACATGCTGAGCCTCGCCAGCGGCGTGGCCATGATCGAAGCGCCTGACGGCACATTGCGGTCGGTGACGCCGGCCCAGGTCCGGCTCGGCGATACGCTGCGGGTGGCGACCGGCGAGCGGCTGGTCGCCGATGCCGTGCTGCTCGGTGATGAGACGCAGATCGACAATTCCGTGGTCAGTGGCGAGAGCCTGCCGGTGCGGGTCCTCGCCGGCACGACGATCCATGCCGGCGCGATCAATCTCGGGCCACCCTTGCGGGCGCGTGTTGCGGCCGTCGGCGACGACACGATGCTGGCGCGCATCGCGCGCCTGCTGGAGGCGGCCGAGCAGGGACGCGGCCGGTTCGTGGCGCTGGCCGATCGCGTGTCGCGCTGGTACGCGCCGCTGGTCCATGTCGTGGCCGCGTTGACCTTCGCCTCCTGGTATTTCATGGGCGGTGCTTCAGCGCACGAGGCGGTCCTGATCGCGGTGGCGGTCCTGATCGTGACGTGTCCGTGCGCGTTGGCCCTGGCACAGCCCGCGGTGGCGACGGCCGTGGTCGGACGGCTGGCCCGGGACGGCGTCCTGGTGGTGTCGCCGACTGGGCTGGAGCGGCTGGCCGACGTCGACACGGTCGTTTTCGACAAGACCGGGACCCTGACATTGGGGCAGCCGGTCTTGCAGCCGCAGCCCGCCCGGCCGGCCGCGGCATTGCGGGCTGCAGCCGCAATGGCCGCCAACTCCCGCCACCCGCTGGCCCGCGCTCTTGTCGCGGCGGTGCCGGATGTCGCGCCGCTCGACGGTGTGACGGAGCACCCCGGTCTCGGCCTGTCCCATGCCGGTACGCGCCTGGGATCGCGACGCTTCTGCGGCGTGCCGGATGACGGTGCTGCCGATTCGGCCGAGCTTTGGCTGGCGCACGATGGCCACGACGCGGTCCGCTTCGCGTTCACCGACGCTTTGCGGCCCGATGCGGCCCAGGCCGTGGCCGCATTACGGGCGCGCGGCCTTGCCGTGTCGCTGCTGTCGGGCGATCGCGCGCCGGCTGTCGCGCTTGTGGCGGCGCAGGTCGGCATCGACGATTGGCAGGCTGGCCTGACACCCGACGAGAAGCTGGATAGGATCCGGGCGCTGGCGGCCGCGGGGCGCCGTGTGCTGATGGTCGGCGACGGTATCAACGATGCGCCGGCCCTGGCGGCGGCGCACGCGTCTCTATCGCCGGGAGACGCCACGGATGTGGCGACGGCAGCCGCCGATGCCCTTTTCCGGGGCCGCTCCCTGGCCGGTGTCGCGGTCGCGGTTGATGCAGCGCAAAGCGCGAGCCGGCGGATGCGGGCCAATCTGGCGCTGGCATTGGCCTACAACCTGATTGCGGTGCCGGTCGCGATGGCGGGCTTGCTGACACCGCCGCTGGCGGCGGCAGCCATGTCGGGCTCCTCGCTCATGGTGGTGCTCAACGCCATTCGGCCGGTCCGCGCCGGTCCGAGGCCTCAAGGGAGGGGATGATGAACGTCATGCTCATCCTGCTGCCGGTGGCATTGCTTCTCGGCGGATGCGGTCTGGTCGGGTTTCTTTGGGCTTTGCGTTCCGGGCAGTTCGAGGATCCGGATGGCGATGCCGCCCGGATTCTCTTTGACGAGCCGTCGCAACGGCAGGGTCGATCCTAGGAGGTGGAGATGGAGGAGGAGCTTTCGGCGTGGGCTGTCGGCGTGTTGAGCACGCTCATGGCAGGCTTGGGCCTTTTCCTGTGGGCCCGGTCGGTCGACATGCCCATGGGCCTGTTCGGATTCGGCCTGGTCGTGTTCGGTGTGGCGTTTGACTTCTGGCTGCTCAAGCGGCACTTCGACCTGGCCGAGATTCGGATCGACGGCAAGGAGGGACGATGAGCGCCTACGCATTGGTCGCCAAGCATGTTGCCGCCACCCTGGCGGAAGCCGCGACGCAGTCCATCTCGCCGGATGTGGTGGCACGCAACCTCGTGCTGGAAGCCGTGCGCATCTTCAAGCAGGAAGGCCGGCCATTGGCCGATATCGCGGCCGAGCTGATCGCCACGGCGGAGAACCTCGACGAGGACGAAGCCATCGGCTTCATGCGCCCGTAGCCGGGCGCTTTCCTCTGGCAGAAGCGGGGGATCCGGGGGCCATCCCGGATCCCCCGCTTCGTTTTTGGGGCCAGACGATAGCCCTACCGGGCGGAAGGTTAAGCGCCAGCCTTTCGCAAGTTGCCGGCAGGGTGTTGAATTGGCGGGATCTACGCCTCAGATTCTACACAGCATTCATGGTGAGACCTGATGACCGTACATGACTGGATGTGGTCGGAGGCGTGCGAGGTGATCGCGCGTGCCGAGAGGATGCACCGGGAGTTCTTCCGGCCGGCGGGCGCGATGGCGTCGCAGCCGGCCTGGCAGCCGCCCGTCGACATCCTCGAGACCGACCACGAGGTTCTCGTCCTCGTTGCGCTGCCCGGGGTCGATGCGGAGCAGGCCGAGGCGGTGATCGCGGATGACGGCCATCTGGTCATCGGCGGCACCCGGGTTCTGCCGCCGGCGTTGCGGACGGCGACGATTCATCGGCTGGAGCTGCCTCAAGGCCGCTTCCTGCGCCGTTTGCCGCTGCCGCCTGGGCGCTACAGCGACGTGCGCCGTGCCACCATCGATGGCTGCCTCGTGATCACCTTGCAGAAGGCAGGCTAACTCCGTGACTGACACCAAACTGCTGTCGCCCACCGAGGACACGCCATCGCGGGGCGCCGCGTCCCACCCGCCGCTGCCGCCGGACGCCCTGATCATCGTGCCGGTGCGCAATGCCGTGCTGTTTCCCGGGCTCGTCTTCCCGATCGCGATCGGCCGGCCGAAATCGATCACGGCCGCCCAGCAGGCCGTCCGCGATCAACGCCAGGTCGGGATCCTGCTGCAGCGTGACGCCGAGGTGGCCGACCCCGACGCGATCGATATGCACCGCATCGGCACCGTCGCCAGCATCGTGCGCTACATCACGGCGCCGGACGGCACGCATCATCTGGTCTGCCAGGGCGAGCAGCGCTTCCAGATCATCGAATTCCTGAGCGGCTGGCCGTTCCTGGTCGCCCGCGTGCTGCGCCTGCCTGAGTCCGAAACGCGCACGTCCGAGATCGAGGCCCGGTTCGTCCATCTCAAGGCGCAGGCCGTCGAGTCGGTCCAGCTGCTGCCGCAGGCGCCGGCCGAGCTGCTGGCCGCCATGCAGTCCATCGAATCGCCATCGGCGCTGGCCGATTTCGCGGTCGCCTACATGGACGTGAAGCCGACGGAGAAGCAGGAGATCCTCGAGACCCTCGACGTCTCGGCGCGCATGGAGAAGGTGGCGCGGCTGTTGTCGCATCGCATCGAGGTGCTGCGGCTGTCGCAGAAGATCGGCGAGAAGACCAAGGCGGCGCTCGACGAGCGCCAGCGCGAGGTACTGCTGCGCGAGCAGATGGCAGCCATCCAGCGCGAGCTCGGTGAGGGCGAGGAAGGCAAGTCCGCTGAAATGGCCGAGCTCGACCAGGCCATCACCAAGGCCGGCATGCCGAAGGAGGTCGAGGACCAGGCCCGCAAGGAGCTGCGCCGGCTGCAGCGCATGCCCGAAGCCGCCGGCGAGTACGGCATGGTGCGCACCTACCTCGATTGGCTGATCGAGCTGCCCTGGAGCCTGCCGGAGCAAAGCCCGATCGATATCAACGAGGCGCGTCGCATCCTCGACGAGGACCACTACGGCCTCGACAAGATCAAGCGGCGGATCGTGGAATATCTCGCCGTGCGCAAGCTGGCGCCGCACGGCAAGGCGCCCATCCTGTGCTTCGCGGGTCCGCCGGGCGTCGGCAAGACCTCGCTCGGCCAGTCGATCGCGCGTGCGATGAACCGCAAGTTCGTGCGTGTCAGCCTGGGTGGCGTGCACGACGAGGCGGAGATCCGCGGCCATCGCCGCACCTATATCGGCGCGTTGCCGGGCAACATCATCCAGGCGATCCGTAAGGCGGGCGCGCGCAACTGCGTGATGATGCTCGACGAGATCGACAAGCTCGGCGCCGGCATCCAGGGCGATCCCGGCGCGGCGTTGCTCGAGGTCCTCGATCCGGAGCAGAACAGCACGTTCCGCGACAACTACCTCGGTGTGCCGTTCGATCTGAGCCGGGTGGTGTTCCTCACCACGGCCAACATGCTCGACACCATCCCCGGGCCGCTGCGCGACCGCATGGAGATCATCAGCCTCGCCGGCTACACCGCCGACGAGAAGCTGCAGATCGCCCGGCGCTATCTCGTGCGCCGGCAGATGGAGGCGAACGGCCTGCAGCCGGGCCAGGTCGAGCTGCCGGACGAGGCTATCCGCGACATCATCGAGCTCTATACGCGCGAATCAGGTGTGCGGAACCTCGAGCGTGAGGTCGGCAAGGTCCTGCGCCATGCCGCCGTGCGGTTCGCCGAGGGCCAGAGCGGCCCGATCCGCGTCGGACGTGAGGACCTGACCACGATCCTGGGTGCGGCGCGGTTCGAGGACGAGGTGGCGATGCGCACCAGCGTGCCGGGCGTGGCGACGGGCCTCGCCTGGACGCCGGTCGGCGGCGACATCCTGTTCATCGAGGCCACGCGCGTGCCTGGCGGCGGCCGGCTGATCCTCACCGGCCAGCTTGGTGACGTGATGAAGGAGAGCGCGCAGGCGGCGCTGAGCATCGTGAAGAACCGCGCCGCGGCGCTGGGCATCGACATCGGCCGGTTCGAGAAGAGCGACATCCATATCCACGTGCCGGCCGGCGCGACACCCAAGGATGGGCCCAGCGCCGGCGTTGCCATGTTCATGGCGCTGACCTCGCTCATGACCGATCGCACGGTGCGCAGCGACACGGCCATGACCGGCGAGATCAGCCTGCGTGGCCTGGTGCTGCCCGTGGGTGGCATCAAGGAGAAGGTCGTGGCGGCGCATCGCGCCGGCATCAAGCGTGTCATGCTGCCGGCGCGCAACCGCAAGGACTTCGAGGATATCCCCGAAGAGGCGCGCAACCGGCTCGAGTTCATCTGGCTCGAGCGGGTCGAGGAGGCGGTTGCCGCCGGGCTGGATGCCACGGCACCGGCAGATGCCGATGCCGACAAGGCCACCCGCCGGGTCGATGCCCCAGCCCAGGCGTAAGGCGGTCAGGCGCTTGTCATGGCGCCTGCCGGCTTGGTGTCACGTCCGATCAATCAGTTCGGCTCGGCGCCCAGGACCACGATGACATCCGTCATTTCGGGCTCATGGGGCGCCAGGCTGGTCCGGTTGGCGTCGCTCCAGGTCGCAAGCTTGATGACCTGCCCGGTCGGCGTACCGCCGCGTTCCGGCTCGGCCGGCTCGACGATGTGCAGGCCCTTGTTGTCGATGAAGAAGGTATGATCCCCGAAGATCTGATTGAGTTGCGGCACCACCGGGTGGTTGTCGGGGATGCATTGTGCCTCGAACTGGCTCAGGGTTCGTTCGACCCGTGCGGCAGACAGTCTCATCGCACACTCCATGTCGATTGAGTCGGGCGCCGCGGTGCGTGCATGCACCGCGCCGGCGCAATGCGGGGCCTCCCACCTCTGGTGGTCGAACGAAATCGGTCATCCCGCTGGGGAATCAAGTAAGGTCCAGGCACGCCCGGTCAAGCGCGCGATGCAAAGTTCTCCGTCCGGGCTGCGTCGAATCTGTGATCGGCTACAGCCTGGCTGCGAGAACCGGCTCAGCCGGACTTCTGATCCTGCAGATACTTGGCGAGATAAGGCTCGTCGGGAATCTCGATCCAGCCCTGGAAGCTGTGGCCGTCGTTCAGGGTCAGCTGGCCGACATAGTAGGCGACCCTGGGCCGAAGCAGCGGACGCATATGAGAAGGACATACCGGCGAGCAGCACCCACCGGATCGGCAGGAAACGTCGCATATAGATCCCCATGCAGGCCCGAAGGCCCCGGACACACGCAGACGGACAATCAAAATAGTGCTTGGCCCGCAGATACTGGATCGATGGCGGCGATGCTATGACAATCGTGTTCAGTTCGGCTGCGTTGGCCGACGCCACGGGGGAGAGACATGGCAATCGACGCGTACCGCACCGCCGTCGTCACGGGGGCCAATCGCGGCATCGGCGCGGCCCTGGTCCGGGCGCTGCGCGGGCGCGGGCTGCTGGTGCACGCCATCGCCCGCACAGCGGAGCCGCTGGCGGCGCTGGCGCGCGACACCGGCTGCGTGCCGCACGCGCTCGATGTCGGCGACCGCGCCGCGATGATGGCGGCGCTCGACGGCGTCGAGGCCGACATCCTGGTCAACAACGCCGCCGCCGTCGCCACCGGCGGCCCGTCCTATGAGACAACGGTTCCGCAGATGGAGGACCTGCTGCGGGTCAACATCGCCGGTGTGATCAACGGCCTGGCGGCGGTGGTCCCGGGCATGAAGGCGCGGCGGCGCGGGCACATCGTCAATCTCGGCTCGACTGCCGGCCTGCACGTGATCCCCGGCATGCCGGCCTACGGCATGACCAAGGCCGCGATCCATAACCTCAGCCAGACCTTGCGGCTGGACCTGCACGGCTGCGGCATCCGGGTCACGGAGATCGTGCCCGGCCGCGTCGAGACCGGCATCCATCTGCGCCTGATGGCGGATCAGGCGGCGGCGCGGCGCGCCTTCTACGACGACTATGCCTCGCTGCAGCCCGAGGACATCGTCGCCGCCATCCTGTTCGTGCTCGATGCGCCGCAGCGCATGGACGTGACCCTGATGGAGGTCATGCCAACCGACAGCATCTATGGCGGCGCCGCCTTCGCCAAGCGCGCCGGCGCCTGAGCTAGGCCACGAACTCCAGCAGCGTGCCCGAGGCGTCCTGAGGGGCCACGATCGTGCGCCCCTCGCTCTCGCGCCAGGGCGCCTTGCCGGCCGTGAGCGCGGCCCGCGCCTTGCCGAGATCGGCAACCCGGATCGCCAGCCCCACCAGCCGGTCGCGGCTGGTGTCCATGGGCACGCCGGGATAGCGCGCCGCCAGCGTCGGCGGCGCCAGCAGCTCGACCTTGGTCTTGCCGGTGTCGACCCGCACGCCGCCGTCGATGGCAGCGAGGGCGGCGGTCCCGAACACCCGGGCCCAGCGCGCCGCCGTGGCGCTGGGATCGGCGCAGGCCATCACCAGCGCCGCCAATCCGAGCGCGCCGTTGGGATGCGTCATCAGCTCGGGGATCCACACCGTGTCGCGGGTGAGCTGCCCGCAGACGAACAGCTGCACGCCCGGCAGCAGGCCGTCGGGGAAATGGGTGACGCGGAACGCGGCCTCGCCCTGGCCGCCGCCAGGCAGGTCGACCGGCCGCGAGAAGGCCACGACGTCGCTGGCGGCCATGCCCATGCCGCGGATCTCGGCGCAGGCGGCATCGGCGTCGTCGGTCTGCAGCGCCACGGCTGACAGACCCTCGCCGCGCGCGATCTCCTCGCGGAAGCGGTGGTTCTGCTCCGTCGGCGCCACCACGCCCAGCAGCTCGAAATAGTCGTCCTGCAGCATGATGGTGTGGTTGGCGGTGCCCATATGGGCGCTATGGTAGCCGCGCGGCGAGAGGGTGAAGCCGAGCCGGCGCCACGTCGCGGCCGCGGCGTCGAGCTCGCGCACCAGGATCACGCAATGGTCGATGCCGGTGAGATGCTGGGGCATGGCGCCTTCCGTTGTCATGGCTGGGAATTGGTCTGGTCGTAGCGCATGCATTGGACCTTGCGCCAGGCCAATCCACTCTGGCAGTCAGCTTTCTTCATCAAGGTGGAGGCGAAGACGTGGCGACGACGATCCGGACCGTGTGCGCCCATGACTGTCCCGACATGTGCTCGCTGCTGGTGCGCGTCGAGAATGGCCGCGTGGTGCGCATCAGCGGCGATCCCGACCAGCCGTTCACCGCCGGCTTCGCCTGCTCCAAGGTGAACCGTGACGGCGAGCTCGTCCATTCCCCCGAGCGCCTGAAGACGCCGCTGCGCCGCGTCGGGGTCAAGGGCGAGGGCCGGTTCGCGCCGATCTCCTGGAACGCGGCGCTCGAGGAGATCGCGGCGCGCTGGCGCGCGATCATCGCCGAGTCCGGTCCGCTGGCGATCCTGGGCTACGCCTATAGTGCCCATCAGGGCCTGATGAACCGCGGCCTCGTCAACGGCCTGTTCCATGCGCTGGGCACCTCCCGCCTGCAGGCGGGCACGGTATGCGACACCTGCTGTGAGGAGGCGTGGAACGCCACGGTCGGACCGATCGGCGGCGCCGACCCCGAGGCGGTGGTCGATGCCGATCTGGTGATCGCCTGGGGCGCCGACCTGATGGCCACCAACGTGCACTTCTGGGCCAAGCTCGAGGCGGTGCGCAAGAAGGGCGTGCAGCTGGTCGTGATCGATCCGCGCCGCAGCCGCACCGCCAGGGGCGCCGACTGGCACCTGCCGATCCGCATCGGCACCGACGCGGCGCTGGCGCTGTGCATCATGCATATCCTGGTGCGCGACGATCTCGCTGACCGCGCCTATCTCGCGCAGCAGACGCTGGGCTTCGAGCGCGTCGAGCGCGAGGTGCTGCCGCGTTTCACGCCCGACCGCGTGGCCGGGATCACCGGCCTGTCCGTGGCCGACATCGAGCGGCTGGCGGCGCTGTACGGCAAAGCGAGGACGCCGTTCATCCGCCTGGGCGAGGGCATGACGCGGCTGGCGCAGGGCGGCCAGGCGCTGCGGGCGGTGGCCCTGCTGCCCGGCGTCACCGGCGCCTACGGCAGGCCGGGTGGCGGCGCGATGCTGATGACCGCCGCCTCGTGCGAGCTCGACTACAATGTCGTGCGCAAGCCCTCGGGGCCGGCCAGCACGCGGCTGGTGAACCACCTGCGGCTGGGCGAGGCGCTCCTGGAGATGAGCGATCCGCCGCTGCGCGCGATCTTCATCGCCGCCAACAACCCGGCGGTCACCTGTCCGGAGGCCGGCAAGGTGCGTCGCGGGCTGATGCGCGATGACCTCTTCACCGTCGTCCACGACCCCTTCCTGTCGGTGACGGCGCGCTATGCCGACATCGTGCTGCCGGCGACGACCTATCTCGAGACCGAGGACCTCTACCGCGCCTACGGCGCCTACTACATGCAGTACGGCCAGCGCGCGGTCGAGCCGCAGGGCGAGGCCTGGTCCAATGTGCGCGTGGCGCAGGCCCTGGCCGCGCGGCTGGGAGTGACGGACCCCGTGTTCGGCCAGTCGCAGGCCGAGATCCTGGCGGCGATGATGAAGGGCGCGCGCGGACCCTCGGCCGCCGTCGCTGCCCAGGACCTGCCGGCAGCCGGCCCGGTCCGCATCGCGCCCGAAGGCGGCCAGCAGTTCCGCACGCCCTCGGGCAAGCTCGAGTTCTATTCCGCGGCGCTCGAGGGGCAGGGCCTGCCGCCGATGCCCGACTGGCAGCCCGATCCCGAGGAGACGCGCGACGCGGCGCGCTGGCCGCTGCGGCTGCTGACGGCGCCGGGCTACTTCCAGAGCCATACCGCGTTCTCCGGCGTGCCGTTCCTGCGCAGGCGCGAGGGCGCGCCGTTCTGCGTGCTGCATCCCGACGACGCCCGCGCGCGTGGCCTCGCTGACGGCCAGTCGGTGCGCCTGTTCAACGACCGCGCCGAGGTCGGCCTGAAGGTGCGTGTCAGCGACGAGGTGCAGCCCGGCGTCGTGCTGGTGCCGGGCCAGCGGCCGGACGACGAGGCGGTGTCGGGCACCGTCAACATGCTCTGCTCCGACCGCTACACCGACATCGGCGAAGGCGCCACGTATCAAAGCACGTACCTCGACGTGAAGGCGTGGTGATCTTTTGGACCGCGCGCGTCCACGCGCGCGGTCCGAAAGAGCACCTCATCAGGTGCCGATCTTCTCGCGGCGGACCCGGATGCCGGCCTTCTCGCGGTCGAAGGTGTCGGGGGTGATGCCGTCGCTGCGCAGCATGTGCTTCTGCACCTTCTGCGTCGGCGTCTTGGGCAGCTCGGGCACGATGCGCACGTAGCGTGGCACCATGAAATGCGCCATGCGCGGGATCAGGAACCGGACCAGCTCCGCCGGATCGAGGCTGGCGCCCTCGGCCAATGAGACCGCGACCAGCACCTCGTCCTCGGCGAACTCGCTGGCGACCGCCACCGCCGCGGCTTCCTTGACCGCGGGATGGGCGCAGACCTCGGTCTCGACCTCGAACGAGGAGATGTTCTCGCCGCGCCGGCGGATCGCGTCCTTCATGCGGTCGACGAAGAAATAGTCGCCGTTGGCGTCGACGCGGAACGCATCGCCGGTGTGGAACCAGCCGTTGCGCCAGGCGCGCGCCGTGGCCTCGGGGTTCTTGTAGTAGCCGTGGTTCATGGCCCAGGGCCGGTCGGTGCGCACGACCAGCTCGCCCGTGTCGCCCGGCGCCACCTCGCAATCGTTCTCGTCGACGATGCGCACCTCGACGCCGTCGCGCGGCCGGCCGCAGCTGCCCAGTGCGGCCGGGTTGCGGTCCGACACCAGCGGCGCCGACACCTCGGTCATGTTGAACACGGTGTAGATGTCGCAGCCGAAGCGCTCGCTGAACGCGGCCGTGTCCTCGCACAGCGGCACCATGATGGCGGTGCGCAGGCTGTGATCGCGGTCCTGCGGGCCCGGCGCCTGCTTGACCAGGAACGGGGCCATCACGCCCAGCAGCACCACCGTCGTGGTCCGGGTCTCGCGGATCACCCGCCAGAACGAGCCGGTGTCGAAGGCATCGACGATGGCCAGCGACCCGCCGAGCACCAGCATGGCGTAGACCGGCGCCGTGCCGCCGACATGGAACAGCGGCAGGTTCACCATGTAGCGGTCGTCGGCGCCGAGGAAATGAAACGACGACGTGCCCATCGAATAGAGCTGCAGGTAGGACGACAGCACGCCCTTTGACGGGCCGGTCGTGCCCGAGGTGTAGATGATGGTCTGCGTGTCCCAGGGCGCGATCGGCCGCTCGGTCGGCGGCAGGTCGGCCGCATCGGGCGCCAGCGCCGCGGCGGGATGGGCCTCGATGCCCGGCACCGCCGGCGCGTCGCCGCCCAGGATCACGGCCCGCTTCAGCTTGGCGCGGTCGATGTCGGCGAGCCGCACGAACAGCTCGGCGTGCGCGACGATCAGCGCCGCGTCGGAGTTCTCGACGACATGCGCCAGCAGCCGGCCCCGGTAGGCGAGGTTGATGGGCACATAGACCGCGCCCAGCATGTTGAGCCCGAACCAGACGCGGATCGCGTCGGGACCGTTGGGCAGCCACGACAGCACGTGCTCGCCCTGCCTGACGCCCAGCGCGCGCAGGCCCGATGCGGTGCGGCGCGCGATTTCGAGCGTCTGGCGGTAGGTCCAGGTGCTGCCGTCGGCGAAGCGGATGAACACCTTGTCCGGCGTCGCCGCGGCACGTCGCTCCAGCAGCGGACGCAGCACGCAGTCCTCGGGCGCCGGTACGCGCGGATCATGCCAGGCGGTGGGCATAGCGGTTCCTCCGATTTTGTTGTTCGAACATCCTGTCATCCCGAGCGCAGCGAGGGATCTCCCTGAAATGAGATACGGTGCGCCATTCGCGGGAGATCCCTCGCTGCGCTCGGGATGACGGTCCTCATCACATCGTCACATCGGTTCGATCAATCTCTTGCGGGTCGTGCGCGGCGGCGGGGGCGGCACGGTGGCCAGCGTGTTCAGCAGGATGTCGCGCGTCTCGGCCGGGTCGATCACGTCGTCGTAGAGGAAGCGCGCCGCCGCCTCGACGGCGGTGTTGCGGCGCTTGAGCTCGTCGGTCAGGTGCCTGTGCTGGGCGGCGCGTTCCTCGGTGTCGACGATCGCATCAAGCTCGCGGCGGTAGATGATGTTGACGGCGCCCTCCAGCCCCATGCCGCCGAACTCGGCAGTGGGCCAGGCCAGCAGGATCGTGGGATCCAGCGGCTGCGATCCCATGATGTAGTAGCCCAGTCCGTAGGCCTTGCGCAGCACCACGGTCATCATCGGCACCGTGGCGTTGGCCAGCGCCGCCAGCACGCGCGCGCTGCGGCGCACGAGGCCGGTCTTCTCGACGTCGGGCCCCACCATCAGGCCGGGCGTGTCGCACAGCAGCAGCATGGGGATGTCGAAGGCGTCGCAGATCTGGATGAAGCGCGCCGCCTTCTCCGATGCCGGGCTGTCGATGGCGCCGGCCAGGAACATCGGCTGGTTGGCCACCACGCCGACCGGCCGGCCGCCCAGGCGGATCAGCGACGTCACCACGGCGCGGCCGTAGCTGGGCTTCAGCTCCAGCACGCTGCCGGTATCGGCCAGAAGCTCGATCACCTTGCGCACGTTGTAGGCGCGCTTGGGGTTGTCGGGCACGACGCTACGCAGCAGGCGCTGGTCGGGCGCTTCGCCGGCCGGGCAGGGGCCGTTGAAGTAGCCGAGATACTTCTTCGCCGCGGCGATCGCCTCGGCCTCGTCCTCCACCAGCACGTCGATCACGCCGGAGGCGACATGCACCGAAGCCGGCCCGATCTCTTCCGGCGTCAGCTTCACGCCCAGCGCCGCCTCGACCAGCGGCGGGCCGGCCATGCCCATCGCAGAATCCTTCGTGGCGATGAGCACGTCGCACATGCCCGCGAGGTTGGCATGGCCGGCGAAGGCGCGGCCGGGCAGGATGCCGATGGTGGGCACCAGCCCGGAGAGCCGCGCGAACACCACAAAGGTCGGCGTCGAGCCGCGGCCCTCGACCTTCATGTCGTGCGGCCGTGCGCCGCCGCCGTCGAGCCAGCAGATCACCGGCAGGCGGTGCTTCTCCGCATGCGCGAACATGCGGCTGGCCTTGGCATGGTTGATGGTGCTCTGGGTGCCGGCATAGACGGTGTAGTCGTAGAAGAGCAGGTCGACCGAGCGGCCGCCGATGCGGCCGGTGCCCATCACGATGCCGTCGGCGGCGCCTTCCATGCCCGCCACGGCCGGCCGCGCCAGCCCGCCATACTCGACGAACGAGCCGTCATCGAGCAGGGCGGCGAGGCTTTCGCGTGCCGTCCAGCGGTTGCGCTTGCGCTGCTGCGCCACCGCCGCCGGCCGCGCGGCATCCATGCGCTCGGCGCGCGTCTTGAGCGCCAGCTCGAGGTCGGAACGGAGGGGCTTGCTGTCATCGGGCATGTCAGATCCACGCAGATTGATCGCTATGTGAATGATTGTTTAGCTCAGCGCGTAACGGCGCCGCGCGCAAGGCGGTTCGCTAGCGCCGGTGGTCAGGCTCCAGTCGTTCGGGCCGCACCACCGTCACCTTGTCGATGACATGCGCCAGGACCACCTCGAACGCCTCGGACCATCGATCGTCGAGGCGGCCGGCGCGGATATCGGCCGACAGGCGCCGGTTCAGCGCCGCGACGCCGTCCTCGACACCGAGGAACGCCGCCAGCCGCTGTCGCTCGGCCGCTTCCAGCGCCGCGCCATGCTGCAGCTCGCGCCGGCAGATGCCCAGCAGGTAGGCGGCGACCTGGGCGTGGAAGCGCTGCTCGCCCGGCTGGCCCTCGCCGTGCCCGCCGAGGAAGTGCTGCACGCTCGACAGGATGTCATCGATGTCGGGGCGGTCCTGACTCATGCGCCTTTCCTCAATCGTAGCGGCCGGCAAGCGTCATCATCAGGTCGTACTCGATGACGCTGGTGTTGCGGCCGCAGGCGGCGAAGGGCAGGCTGCGGCGGCCGCCGAAGACATGGCCGTGCGCCTGCATCACGTTCAGGACCGCCCAGCGCACCAGCCCGAAGATCTCCCAGTAGCGCACGGCATCCGGATCGACACGCGCGCCACCGGCCGCCTCGTAGGCGGCGAACAGGTCGGCACGGTTGCCGAAGCCGCCGACCGGCAGCTCGACCCGGCCGAAGCGCCACGAACGCGTGCACAGCCAGCCGAGATCCTCGACACCGGCGCCGAGATGGCTGCACTCCCAGTCGAGCACGGCGGCGATGCCGTCGGCCCCGACGATGAAGTTGCCGGTGCGCAGGTCGCCGTGCAGGAAGCAGCGTGGGCCGGGCGGCGGACGATGGCGCTCCAGCCAGCGCAGGCCGAGCTCGATCGCGGGATGCGCCTCGTCGTAGCTGTCGAGCCGCGCGCGCTGCGCTGCGATCGGATCGTCGCTGTCGGCGTAGCGCGCGAGGAAATCCACCTCGGCCGGATCGATGGCGTGCAGCGCCGCGAAGATGGCGCCGGCCTGCGCCGCCAGCCGGGGCCGCACGGCCGCGAAGCCGGGATCGCCCAGGATGCGGTTGGGCATCGTCTCGCCGCCCACGAAGGCGGTGACGAAGCCATGGCCGGCGCCGTCATCGGCTTCGTAGGCGAACACCGGCTCCGGCACCGGGATGCCGTGCGCGAAGGCCACCTGCAGCAGGCGGAACTGGTCGTCGGACGGCAGGAACGGGCTGTTGGGCGCGACATAGGTTTCCTGGCGCGACACCAGGCGGCGGCGCGCGGCGCCATCGACGAGATCGAAGGCAACCGTGCGGTTCGAGCCGCCCAGCGTCGGCACCACGATGTTCTCCAGGCGTGCGGCGCTGCCGAAGCGCCGCTGCACGGCGCGGCGGATGTCGTCGAAGAGATCGGCGGTCATGATCTTTCGGACCGCGCGCGTCCACGCGCGCATTCATGAGCGCGCGTGGACGCGCGCGGTCCGAAA